>NZ_SIRE01000003.1 GCF_004307995.1 Paenibacillus thalictri
TTCCCTTTCCTCCTGTATCCCTTGTTGTCTCAGCAACTCCAAGGTTACAGGAAAGTGATGCTCAGGTGGTCATTTTTTTGATGAGCGAACCCCTGCAGGGTGGTCACAATTTAGATTAGCATTCACAAACGTACACACTCGTCCAGATTCCATAGGCTCATTTCCTTTCAAACAAAAGTTTATTTAATCCAGTTGTTCGAGAGAATTCTTCATATGTCGAGTAGTGGAATAAGACTTCTGAAGGTAGAAGACTATGTGGTTCTTCCATTGGTGGTTCGAAATATGATTGAATTGGTGGTGGATTTAGCCAACTTAGATTGTAGGAGGATGAGTATCGAAGATATTTGGAGTTGTCGTATGTGGAACAGGAGCTGAAATTTTATGAAACAGTTACAACGATTACTTGAGATTATTTGCTCCAAATAACGGAGATAATCAGTCTGAAATTGTAGATCAATTCACATTAAGAAAAAATGAGTTACGGAATAAGATGAAAAAACATAAAACCTACACTTTAAAATACATATCCAACCCTGCTGAGAAGGATAAGGAAATTACTAAAAAAAACCGCAAGCTAATTTTACTCAAGCTTTTAAATTTAAACTACTACTTGATAAAAAATATATTAAGTGTCTTCCCTACAATATCAAAATGAATAGGCACGAACGGTATAAAGTATGCTATTATCTGATGAGCAAGTTTATACATAATTCAATTGAATTTATGTCAACTATAAGCGGCAAAACAATTTGATAGCCTATATTGATTTGATGGCTTCTGTGTTAAAAAATGGCGTACTCTATGTTTCTGACATACTGGAGCATCCTGTACGTAACGATAAGTTTAAAGAATTGAGAAGATATAAGAAGAGCATAAAGCAAGCTCATTTTGACAGAATAGATTTGGGTTTCTTAAATGATTATCCCACTTTTTTATTTTAATATCCTACAATAATGAAGCATGGCTTGGAATGCTGAGAACAAAACAAAGTGGGAAAAGGGTTATGTATTTGGTCACATTTCTGGTCATACTTTTTCTTTTCCGAGCGTCGCGGCGCACTCGAACGTGGAAGGACAAAATTCACAAAAGGAGCTATCCCATAAGTAGTTTTCAACTATGGAGAGACAACTCCTTTCCTTTAAAATCAACGAAAAATTAGAGCCTACTCTTGCTTTTGAATTCGACCTGTTTCGTTCGTTGTTGCCCATTTAAGCAGATTATGGGCAAAGGAAAGCCACCCGACATCCAGGCTTACTTTGGGTAAGCCGCGAAGCAGGAAATGCCGGAATCCCCGTTATTTTTCATTTGCCCAAACACGCTCTCAGGTTCAATCATACGCCGAACCGCGAGAGCGTAACCTCGCTCACTTCGTAGTTTTTCCTTCACCTGCTGTTTGTAGCGCATGTAGGCCAGGCTGACTCGAATTTCTCGATGACCGACTGCTTTTGTACACGACGCTTTTAATGGACAACCTTCACAACTTATACTGCGGTAATGGCAGTTCCGAATTTCATATCCACTTTCCGTCTTTTCTTTACTCTCATATCGAAATCACTAACTTTTGACCTGCAGTACATCTCCACGTATCCTCCGCCTCGTCATAGACCCAGTTGTCGATCTTACTAATGTCATTTTTCCACTTTTTCGACTTCACTTTATGGTAGGTGCTGTATTTTACAAGTGCTTCAAAGTGTTCCTTTTTGAGATAGCATAGTTTTCTTCCCTACCATATCCGGCATCCGCGATGATCGTCCCCAGCAAATTCCCCAGTTCGGCTTTTACTTTCTCTAAATGAGGCTTTAAACAACGTGTATCCGTAGGACACTGATAAAGACTATAGCCGACGATGAATTGGTTTTCGGTTCCGATTTGTACATTGTAACCGGGTTTGAGCTGGCCATTGCGCATATGATCATGATCTTCTTTCATTCTCCATCGACAAAGTAATGCTCAAGTTTCACGTACTTTGCCTCGATGAGAAGATCTAAAACGGAAGTGAAGATGGTCTGAAGTACGTCTTTCATCCGTTCAGAGCGAAAGCAGTTGATGGTACAAAAGTCGGGGCGCTGTCTACCGGCAATCCACATAAACATGATGTTCTCTCGAACGGCTTTGGCAATCTGCCGCGAGGAGTAAATTCGCTGCAGGTAAGCCAGAACAACAACTTTGGTGAGCATTTTAGGATGGTAACTATCTCGGCCGCCTCCTGGATACGCAGCATCAAAGATAGCATCGTCGATGCGGTTAATTGTCTCATTCACAATCCGAACAGGGTGGTTGTCAGGGATATCTACCTCTAAATCCATTGGCAGACAGAGTTGGTCCATGGTATATTGAATGTACAAAGAAACCGTTCCTTTCTGGTATATGGTGGGTGGTACTTCCATTTTACCAAGAAACGGTTTCTTTTTGTGTAAAAAAACGTGACTGTTCCTCAGGTCTTCCCAGACCTTTTGGGACAGCCCCACATAATCGCTTCTCCTTAGCGTACAAAACCCCAACTCCCCACTGTCAGTGAAGAGGTCAAGGGTTCGATCTCGCTAAGGTCCACCATAATGTAAAATTTACACAACCTTGATTGGTTGCGTTTTTGCACTATGGGAGCTTAAGCTGATCGAACTAGTATGGGCCGTTCCGTTCGTAGGGAGTGCTGAGCAACTTCCATGAGAAACTTCCAACGGACGAGCACGGCATATCGATATTTACCACTGTGATCCTCGCTAAGGCCCATCAAAACGATAAATGTACGCAGTCCTTCGGGTTGCTTTTTTTAGATGGACTTAGACTGATTTGAACCAAACTGAGGTGTTCCGCCTGAAGAGAGCAGGCTAAAGTACTGCTTAGTTGATAAAAGTGTATAGTTAAAAGTTATTTTGTGGAAAGGAATAACAGGGGAAATGTCGAAAAGGAGGTATGAAAGAGTCTTTCTGGAAACTGTTTTATGAATCCGAAGAGATTAATTAACTTAATACGACAGTAAAAGAAAGGATAAAAGGATGTTTTCTCCCTTTGACCAAATCAAAGAAACGAAATATTTATCAGAAGATAAAGCAGGCATATATCGCCCTATTTGTCGGGTCTTGTTCCAAAAAACCGCATTGGAGTTTCAAGGGAGTATGTATACCATCTCTGAGATCTTAACGGATCTAAAGCAGCGACCTGAATTCGAAGGGCGGTTTATGGACCTCACGGAAAAGGAGCTTGATGATGCACTAAAAAGCCTAGAAAAATGGGGTAATGTACTCGGTCATCAAGATACCTCTAAGGCTAAGCGTATCGAAGAGTTGAAAAACCGGCGTTCGCTCTATAGTATCACGGACATTACGATTGAGTTGGAACGCATGATTGAGGGACTTCAAAATAACCTTCGTTCTATTCGTGGCATCGAGTTTGAACGGCATATTCCTGATCGTATGATAGAGGAACTCGACAAGTTAAAAAAGTGGGAAGAAGGGCAACCTTTCGACTTACGGATCGTTTGGAAGGAACTCATGGATCGGTTTAAATCATTGCAAACTGAATCTTCAAATTTCTTTGCTCAAATTAGCCGCGCCTCTTTTAATGAAGACATGATGCGAACCGCTTCATTTTTGGCTTATAAAGAGAAGTTCGTTCAAATGCTTCGCAATTTTGTTCTCGTAATCATGGACAAACAAGAAAAAGTTCGGCAATATTTTCAGGAGATTTCAGATGAAAGTATTCAACGAATTGTGGATCACATAGTAACAAAGGAAGCAGAGGCAGATATATTTGATGATTTTAATGCCGAAGAATCACGATCTGCGCGTCTTTCAGAATGGCAAGGTCTAAAAGGGTGGTTTGTAGAGATTAATGGAAAAAAACCGGGTGTTCGCTTCTTGATTGATCAGGCCAAGAATACGATTGTTCGCATAGTCAAAATTGCCGAACAGATAACTGATCGTTACAATCATTTCAAAAGTCGTAAAAACGATTGTCTACAGATCGCTCGACTATTAGCAAGAGCAGAAACGATTGAAGAATGTCATCGTCTTTCAGCATATGTATTTGGTGTACAGCAAACGTTTCATCTTTATGCAATGCCAAAGCGATCAGATGATCACCACGACACAATTTGGGAGTATGACCCACATGAAGTTACTATATTCAAAAATGTGCCTGGACGTAGAGCGGGGAGAATTAAACATGCGCTTGATGAAAACCCACTTAAAGAGTATGAACTCTTAAAACAACATCAAGAGCATCAGGCAATTATTCGTCGGTACTTCGATGAGCTTATAGTTGATGGTAGAATCGTATTTGAAGATTTGCCTGTTCTTCACCCCATTATTCGAAATACTCTACTTGAGTTAATAGGACAAGCAAGCGCTTCTAGCAAAAAGATTGCACGTACGGATAATGGTATCAAATTCCGATTATCAAAACGTTCGGATCGGTGGATTCGAGTTCGTTTTACAGACGGGACGCTAACAATGAAGGATCTTGAGATTGAGCGGGTTGAAGGAGTTAACTGATGAAAGATACCATGTCTTTTCAGGATTGTGTTCGAGTATTATTTGATTGCTACTGGGTTCGCCAGGAAGATAATCCTGAAGTGTTTTATGCCATCAAGAAACAGGAAAGTGATTTGGAAACCTACTTTCGCAGCCAATTTCGATATCATCTGATTGTAGAGGGGACATTTGCAAAACTCGAAAAAATCCCATTTGTAGCTCGGCCTTCAATGGGGATTTTATCCTTTGGAAGGAAGCAAAGTTATATATTTTTCGCTTGTTTGCTTGCTTACTTTGAGGATAAAGGAGAGGATCAGCAGTTTCTTCTTCAAGATGCATGCGAAGCAATGCTTAGCTACGCGCCGGAGGAAGTAGGAAACATTAGCTGGGAGGACAGGAGCACGCGAAAAGCATTTGTAGAGGCGCTTAAATTTTGTAGGGACAACCATATAATCGAAGAAATTGATCAGCAAATTGAAGATTTTCGTGATCAAATTGATCATGAGGTGTTGCTACAGACCACTTCTATGTTTCGCCGTGTCTTGACTCTGTATTTTAGCGATCTTTCGAAACTCCAAACCATTGATGATTTTGAACATGCGGTACAAAAAGAAATTGAAGAGTCTACAACTCCAAAGCAACGGGTCATGAGAACCTGGTTTTTAGAATCTGCTCTTCGTCATGAGGAACTTACACCTGTGGATCGTGAAGCTTTAAATTGTGAGTTTGAATCATGGCAAACAGAAGTCGAAAGCCGGTTCGATTCTATGCATGTTGAGAAGTATAAGTCCACGAGTTCAATTATTCATAGTGAATATCAATATGGTCAGTATTATCCAAATGCTTGGAACAGTCAAACGATTAATGCGGCCATTCAGTGGGCAACAGAGGTATTTGATCGGGTTCGGAGCGGAGAAATCGTTCCTGATTTATATGGCCGAATTCGAATGCATGAGCGCGAAGCATTTCAAGTTTTTCTTACTATCAAAGAAAAATATCAATATGGATGGAACAAAGAGTTTACTCAAACTAAATCCTCAGAAGCAGTATGGAAAATGGTGGTTGAGACACTTAGGCAATTTTCAATTGTCAAACCCATAGGGGAAAACCAATTGTATTGTTTTGATCTTGCAGGAAGAATTACAGGCGAGTATCCGAAGGAGGAAATCTAATGAGCGCCCAGCGGTATCAACCTAATCGTTTAGGGCTTTTTAATTTCTGGTATCACACCGATTCCGTATTTGAGTTTGCTAATGGGAAATTGTTTGTTCGTGGCGCAAACGGTAGCGGAAAATCCGTAACGACAACGATGGCGGTTCCGATCTTACTTGATGGAGATAAAAGTCCAGTTCGCCTGGATCCGTTTGGTGGGAAAAGTCGCTTAATGGTTGATTTGTTGTTAGGTGAAAAAAATATCTCCCAAAAAGAAGAAGCAACGGGATATCTGTATTTTGAGTATAAAAAAGGCGAAGCGTATTTAACATTTGGAATTGGTATGCAAGGTAAACGTAAAGAACGCTCCATGGATTATTGGTATTTTATGATTAATGATGATAGACGAATTGGACACGAATTTTTTTTATACGAGGAAGAAAATGTTCGTGGAGAGATTCAAAAGTTTCCGCTTACAAAAAAGCGATTAGAAGAAAAAATTGGACGGGGCGGGGAATTTACCACAAGTTCAGCACGTTATAGCGAAATGGTAAATGAGAATTTATTCGGTTTTGATTCTGTTAGAACGTTTAAAGAGCTAATTCATATATTAATTCAGCTTCGAAGCCCCAAACTTTCCCGAGACACTAAGCCAACTGATGTGTCCAATCTGTTATCAGACTCGTTACCTGAACTCACTGATGATGATTTGATGCCTATGATTAAGACCATCAGTGCGATTGATGATCATCAGGGGAAGCTCGAAAAACTGGATAAATCACTTCAATACCTAAAAGCTCTACAGGCAGCATATCAGAGCTATAACGAACATCGTTTGTATGAAATCGCAAAAAAAAATGTGGAGGTCGAAAAACAGCTTCGTCACTCGATTCAAGCGTTCGAAAGTGATCAGAAACTATTAAACCAACACGAAACGGAGCTTGCAGAATTAATGGAGTTGCTGAAACGACTTGAAACGGAAAAACAAGCGCTAGAGGTGAAGGAGAACCATCTCAGAGGACACAAGGTGTTCGGCCTTCGAGAGCAACAAGCCCAGTATGAAGAGGAAATTGAAAAATCCAAAAAAGCTTTTAAATCACTTACAGAACTTTGGGATTCTAAACGTCTAATACTTGAAACGGTAATTCGTGATCAAAAACAAGATGCCTACGACAAAGAAAAAACAGAGGAATACATAAGAGAAATTGGCGAGGAGTTAGCGGAACTCGCTAAACGAATGTTTTTTACGGCTCATGATCAATTGCTAGTGGATTTTAAAGAATGGAGAGAAGAGGAGCAGGGTATTTATCGAAAAAACTGGGAAGAAGAATTACAAGCTCACAAAAAAGCCATTTCCTCGATTCGAAAATTAGCTCTGGATGTTGAGGTTTGTCGACTACGTGAAAAAGATGCGGAAGAGGCTGTGGAGCGCGCGGAACTGCAGTTGGAGAACGTTAAAAGGAAAGGGGAAGAACTTCAAAAAAACGCAAAGCATACTCGTGAAAAGTTGAACGAAGATTTAGAAACATGGCAAACCCTCATTCAAGTCTTTGTGCTTGAAGAAAAGCCCAAACAACAATTGGTTGGTTTTTTCGAATCATTTTTTTATGAGGAGATCGAGGACGCTTCGCGCGAAGTAGAGTTCTGGTGTAGCGAGCAGAAGCAAATGCAAGAGGAACGGATTGTTCGAGAAATTGAGGGGCATAGGTTTGCTATAACGTACGAGAAAGATCAGCAAGCCATTTGGAGAAAACAAATCGAGGAGCTTAAAAATCAGCCTGAAATAGAGCCCATATACTCTAACGACGAACAGGCTAGTCGTTACGCTCTTCGGGAGCAAGGGATCATGTTTGCGAATTTTTATGAAGCTGTTGATTTTCGTTCCGAGGTAGATGAGCAGACTCGAATAAACATTGAAGCAGCTATCGCAAAATCAGGCCTTCTTACTTCTCTTGTGGTTGCGGAAGAAGATGAAGATCACGTTTACGAAACGCTTCCAATCGTCCGTACTCAGCCAATTAAAACTCAAAATCTAACAGAGTATTTGATAGCTGTACCCACTGAATTTGTATCACAATCCCGAATCGAGAGATTGCTTCAAGGAATATCTATTTCCAAGTCCGATGAATCCTATCTTTTGCATTCTGGAGAGTTTCAAAGTGGTTTTATTCACGGAATTGCGCCAGTTCAGGAAGATCAGCTAATTGGAAAAGCTGCAAGAGAAGCCATAAGAGAAAAACGTATTCTGAGCTTGCGAGCAGATATTCAGTTTGCACAAAATCGAGTTGACGAAGCCGAGGATCGCGTATCGTTTCTTGAGAATCAGCAACGGCTCTTGAAAGCGGATTTTTTGCATTTTCCTTCTCTCGAGCCTATGAAAAAGGTGGAAAAGCAGCGTAGAATTTTGGATACGGAAGAGAAAATGGCCAATGCTCAGGTAGAGCAACAAGAAGCCAGCTTGCAAACCTTAAAGCAAAAAAACTTACCGATCATCAATGAATTTTTATACAAGTCTGCACCATATCATCGCATTGAAAGAACGTCGGAGGCCTATCAGACTGTTCTTGACGACCTGGGGGCATACAGTACACAACTCGGTAACTTTTTCCATCATGTGCTACAGAGAAAAAGATTATCGGAAAAAATATATCATGCCTCAATTAGGATCGACGATCTAGAGAATGAACTGGAAATTCTTCAAGAGCAAAAGGTAGATGTAACTCGGGAACAGATTACCCAAGAAGTCAAGTTAAAGACTGTTTTGGATCTGATCACACAAGAAGATGACGAACAAAATATATTGCTGAAAATTGATGAAGTTGTTTCGAAGAAAAAAGAAACTGAAAAGGCCAGGGATCAAGGGATTGAACGTCGAGCTGATCTCAAGTCGGCTATTTCAGGACTGGAGAAAACAAACGAAAACCAGCGCTCAGCTATTCTGGAACTAGAAGAACTCAAGCAGGTGTGGGAGTCTTTATTCCAAGAAGAGAAAGGCTTTGCTTTTACCGACGCTCATTGGACTGCACGCGTCGCGGCTCAACAGTTGGAATCGGAGTATGCAGCATTAAAAGCGAGTGATATACAAGGGGCGTTGAATCGAGCAATCTATGACAGCGAGCGTGAATTAGTAGATCAAGATATGAAGCAGACCAAGTACACGTTAAATGTGAGGAGCGTAGGCGATGGTCGAGATTGGGAACAGCTTCGCCAATTTGCTGATCGGCTTTTTGTAACGTTCGTACCTAGTTATATTGAGGTAAAACCTGTTCAGTTACTTGGCGAATTGCAAGCCACTCGCGATGAAACGGCGCTCGCTATTCAAGAAAAAGAACGGGAACTTTACGAAAAAGTACTGATTGATGATATCGGCTCCACCATTCGCGATTTGATAGAAAAAGCGAGGAAATGGGAGAAAGAGGCCAATCAATTTCTTTCGAATATTGATACTACCGTTCGGATGCAACTCAAGTGGAAACCGCTTCCTGCCAAAGAGCAAGGGGAGCTGTCGACGGATAAGCTGGTTGAACTTCTTTCTAAGGAAACTCAATGGCTGAATAATCGTGATCTAGAACGGATAGCGGAGCATTTTAAAGCTAAAGTTGAGCAAGCACGATCTGTGACGAAAGAGGACACACGCTTTTCATTAGCTGCCAAAATGAAGGAACTGCTAGATTATCGAAAATGGTACAGGTTTGTGTTGTATTATCAAAAAGACGGACAAGCGGATTTCGAAGAATTTACCCTTAAAGTGTTCGAGACTATGAGTGGGGGCGAAAAAGGCCTTTCCATGTATAGCCCGTTGTTTGCCGCAGCTGCTGCAAAATATGCACATGCCAGATCCGATGCGCCCCGCTTGTTTTCTCTCGACGAAGCATTCGCGGGGATCGATCATGAAAATATTGAAAATATTTTTGGACTCATCTCACAGTTTGATTTCGATTATTTGATGAATTCCCAGATCCTTTGGGGAACTTATGAAACTGTTAAGGAACTCTCGATTATAGAAATCCTACGTAGAGTAAATGAAAAAACATTAGCGCTGGGTCGATATTATTGGGATGGAGAAGATAAACATGATCTTCCAAGTGGACATTTTTTGGAGGGATACCATCTCTAAAAACGATCTCATGGACTTGCTGCATCAACTTCAGAGTCAATCTGGATTTGATCAATGTCGTCGTCTGTTTGGAAAAAGTGTTATAGCTACAGTTATTTAAAAAAGTAGAAATATCTAATCCTTTGCATATAAAAAACGATACGTTACGCATCTTGATTAGCCATAAGACTATAATTCAAAATGGTTTTCAGTTATCATTAGAGCAAAGTCTTAAGAGGTGTTCCCGCAGTGCAGAATAATAAGCAACTTGTCGAGAATTTTCGAAGCCGTGGCGGATTTGGCCGCCTTTTCGATTTGTATCGTCAGAAGTTTGAGAGCTATGGAGCATTTGGCGCAGTGCTAATGCAGCCCACTAGAGAAGAGGAAAAAGCTCTGCGCGGTTTTCTTGGTGTCCGCTACAAGGGTTTTCGTTTTCCCGCCATCGACTTTGAAAAAGCGCTTAAAGAGGCAGGCTACTCCGTTTCACTGCTTGAAGTGTTGGAGTTATACTATGGCTGCAAACTTGCCACAAAACGTGAAAAAAAAGAGTTAAGGCTATCGGCCTGGATGGATCTCTTTGTTCAAGTAGAAAGAGATTTTATTAACCGATTCAACATTGCAGATACTGAATTGGAAACTTTTTTTCAAAAGACATTTAACTGGTTTCAAAGATTGAAGGAAGGAGAAGCCAGAGGTTATCAGGGTTTAATAATGCTTTTTAACAGAGGTTCAAACGTCTATTCCGATTTGTTAACATGTCTAAGTGCATTATGGTATTTACTTATGAAGAAAGACGAAATGTTTAAAGAACGTGGAATCTCTACCGGTAAAATCAGATTGCCTATGTTCGCTGCGCATGTTACTGAGGATTCGCATGCCTTTGATAACAAAAATGCATTAGGAAGATTATTATGGAGTGCTCTTTATGATATAAGTAGTCAAAGTCTAGAACTAAACGAAAAACTTAATAACAAAGCTACCACCATACCAGAATATTTGTTTGAACGTCAAATTTATAGGAATTTCGATATTTTGGATGATGACCTTAGTTCAATTTCACATGTTTTTGTACCGCAACTAGTTAAAGGTACTTCTCCCCGCACGTTAAATTTACGTGAAATCGAAGAGATAAAGCAATTTCCAACGTACTCGTCATTATACATTATTGAAAATCCTTCTACTATTTCTTATCTGGTTGATGAAACTATTCACTTTCTAAGTTTTAATGGATTTTCATTAGAGCAACTTCCATCGGATTTTCCGATTCTCCTTTGCACTATAGGACAGGCAAGAACTGCTTCTAAAGTATTTATAGAGAAGTGTCTTGAAACAAACCCTAGCTGCATTATTTACTACTCTGGGGATCTTGATGTTCCAGGCATTCAAATGTTAAATAATATGAAGGAGCAGTTCTCAGCAGAATTTTACGCTTGGCGTATGGATGCTTCTATATATCGTAATTACGTTGCACCTAGAAGCAAACCTTTATCCGATGTAGACTTGAAAATCCTTCAAGATTTAGAGAGCGGTTTAGTACAAGAAATGGTGCAGATTAAAGCAAAAGTTTATCAGGAGTTATTTGGAAAAGAACTAAGGAACGATTGGATTAAAGTACTATCTTTAGAAGCTTCTAAAACATAAGTAGTGGAACCTACAGATGGAAGAATAAATTCGATTTATGTTCGGAATAGGCGAGCGAAAATCTGTGATTAGGCAGATGTACTTGAATTCTGATGGAAATCGACAGTAGCTTATTACCCAATTAGTGATTAATGTATTGTTGAAGCAATTGCGCTATTAAGCAAGGATTTAACTATACTTTGTTAGGACCAGGTGATCTAGAGGGCAGTTGATGAAACTACGTATGGTCGTTTTTTTTCAGTATCCATTGAACGATCTTAATGATGTAATAGACTAGGTAAATCGGTGGCACTGCCCAACTTATCAACGTAGTGATAATAATTTTGTAGACGATATAATTCGATATGGAAGTAAAGAAGAGATGGTCACATTTTTGGTCACACTTTCTCATTTCCGAGCGCCGCGGCGCAATCTATCGTAGAACCACCGAATTCAAAAAAGCCTTGTCCCACAAGGCTTTCCTACTCTCTTTCCTTAACGTACAATACCCCATCTCTCCACTGGCAGCGATGAGGTCAGGGGTTCGATCCCCCAGGCTCCACCAAATAAAAACGTTGTAGCACCGGGATTTCCCGGTGCTTTTTGATTTTGTGGCGGCTCCGCCAACCTGTTGTTGCGGTCAAAAATTTGCTCATTAAGGTCCGCCATACATAACCATCATAACGGTAGAGATGTCGTTTTTTTATTATGTATAGATTACAGATTGATCTTGAATGAGAGCGATACGTAAATCGGGTCGCCAAATGGAGGTGCTTGAGTCTCCGCTTTTGCGAGAGGTCCTCGCTGATCGCGCTGAGCAAGCTGCGAAAAAATATAGAAAACATAAACCAACCTGACACATAGTTGTCAGATTGGTTGTTTTATACTAAACTCATTCTAATTGTAGGAGTGATTCATAATGAATCAAGACGAATCCATCGTAAAGCATCTGAGCGAACGTAACGAACCCGCCCTGTCGAAGAACTTCTTTCTTTCACGTTAGCAGGCATAAGCGCGGTCACGACAAATGCTGCAGAATTATCCAGAAGAGGAATATGAACGGGCGTTTTCGGGTGATTTTTGAATATTACTAGCCTAAGGACAAAGTAAGGGGGGATCTGTGTGGGTCAGATTGAAAATACTAAGGTAGCCGCTGTATTTGAACATTATCCGATAAATATACAGAAGAAGCTGCTTTTTCTCCGGCAGCTTATTTTGGATACTGGATCAGAGACAGATGGGGTTGATTCCGTGGAAGAGACATTAAAATGGGGTGAACCTAGTTACGTCACGGAAACAGGGAGCACCATTAGAATCGGTTGGAAAAAGTCGAATCCAAGTCAGTATGCCCTGTATTTTAATTGCAGAACGAAACTGGTTGAGACTTTCAGGGAGATCTATTGTGATAAATTTATATTTGAAGGAAACCGAGCCATTGTGTTCAATGAAGAGGACAACGTATTAGTAGATGAATTAAAGCAATGCATTTCAGTATCCCTCACTTACCATACTCGGAAGCATCTCCTTATGCTAGGATTATGATCACATCCCTGGCAGCGATAAGGGCAGGGGTTCACCCGCACGGAGGTATCGGCATCGAAATTTCGCTATAGAAGGCAGCCATTCCGTATTAGACAATAAGGCTATTTAAAAAATAGGAGAATATCATGTCCTGGAGCAAATTGAAGCAGCAATTGGAGAGCTTTCTCAGTCCTACGTTGCAAGGGAAAGTGGAGTACCGTGCAACCGGCTATCGTTATTTGCCCGATAAAGCAGGGATTTGTTATATCGCGGTTGATAAAAAAAATATACTGAACATGAGTGATGCGACTACCTTAATCAAATGGTATCAATCGGAGCAGGAAATAAAAAACGACTCCGGTATCGATATTCCGATCAGTCGTGAACAAATAGAAGTTGTAAGAAGTAATATGGAAGGGAAGATTCCGGAAGATCGTTTAATCGTTATTGCGCGAAGCAGAGCAATATCCGAATTAGCAAAGGAGCTTCTGGCAGCACAATCTTCACTCAGTAAATCCGATTTTATGGTTGCAGCCACTAAGTTTTTATCCTCGTCTATTGAGGAAAGCATCGAAAGTAAGGATATGTTATTGAATATTTTGGCATTGATGGACAGACGAGTTGGAAAAAAACGAATGTTAAACATGTCCGATAAAATCAAACTAAAACATCCGGCTGTGCAATATTTTTTTGAACTAAGGCTTGGCACGTTCTAAACGGCATTTTCAATACAGGTAGAGATTTAAGGTATGAAAGGAACGTCACCATTTAAATGTGGTGGCGTTTTTTTATGCGGTTTGGCCTGGGGGGCGAATCCCGGGGGCCAGTCCCCCCGAAAAACCATGTCCGAAAATGGCCAGATCTTTTTGGGCAACATGATATAATAAAACCAGGTTAAGAAAGAGGTGACCAAAGGTGACGGATAACAAAGATGCTCTGTATGCAGCGTTTAAGGCAAAAGACGCACGTTTCGACGGACGCTTTTTTGTAGGCGTATCGTCTACCGGAATTTATTGCCGCCCCGTGTGCCGGGCCAAGCAGCCGAAGCCGGAAAACTGCACTTTTTATGCCACTGCAGCGGCAGCGGAGCAAGCGGGATACCGTCCATGCCTTTTATGCAGGCCGGAGCTTGCTCCTGGCACTTCAGTCACCGACGCTACCGCTAATTTAGTGTACCGGGCTGCAAGAATGTTAGAAGAAAGCAGCGGCAGCGGGCAAAGTTTAGAAGAAATAGCCGGGCGGCTTGGCTGCACGGACCGGCATTTGCGGCGTGTTTTTACAGCAGAATATCATGTGTCGCCGGTTCAGTATTTGCAAACATGCAGACTGCTCCTTGCCAAAAACCTGCTCACAGACACAGATTTGCCGGTACTGGAAGTGGCGATGGCGGCGGGTTTTGGCAGCTTGCGTCGTTTCAACGGCCTTTTTAAAAAACAGTATAAGCTTTCGCCTACGGCCTTACGAAAACGGGCTGTAGAAGAAAAAAAGCATAAAGATAACGTTACTTTAGCATTGAGCTACCGCCCGCCTTATCTTTGGGACGAAATGCTGCATTTTTTGGCCGGACGCGCCATTGCAGGAGTAGAAGTTGTAAAAAACGGCGAATACATGCGTACCGTGCATTTGGTAAACGCAGATGGAAAACCCGTATATGGTTGGGTGCGGGTGGGGCATGATCCGAAAAAGTATGCATTAAGCGTTACCGTGAGCGAAACGTTACTGCCGATACTGCCGCAAGTATTGGCACGGATCCGACATCTTTTTGACTTATATTGCGACCCGGGTGCGGTGTATGAAACACTTCAGGTAATGAACGGCGTTCGACCCGGGCTTTGTGTTTTGGGAGCCCGTGTGCCTGGGTGCTTTAATGCTTTTGAAATGGCGGTGCGGACGGTGCTGGGACAGCAAATTACAGTGAAAGCGGCAAGCACGTTGGCATCAAGGATTGTCCAAACTTACGGCGTGCCTATACAAACCGCGATTGAGGGATTGACCCATATTTTTCCTTTACCCGAAGATCTCTTGTCCTTAGGCGGAGCGATTGAAGACCACTTCGGAGTGTTAGGTGTTACCGCTGCACGGTCAAATACGATTTATGAACTGGTACGAGCATTCGTACAGGGGGAAATTGATTTTGACCTTCCGGCCCAGCCGGAGGAAGAGATGAAAAAGCTGATGGCGATTCGTGGTATCGGAAGTTGGACAGCGCAGTACATCGCGATGCGTGCTATGGAATGGCCGGACGCTTTCCTTGAAACAGATGCGGGCGTCAAAAAAGCATTACAGCCCTACACATCAAAGGAACTGCTGAAAATGGCGGAAGCGTGGCGGCCGTGGCGCAGTTATGCCACCGTCAACCTTTGGAACACACTATAAGCGAACGCTTACGAAGCCCGTTTTGCTGACGCAAAACTTTTAGGAGGCAGGAACATGTATTATCGGACAACTTATCCGTCACCCGTAGGAATCATTACACTTGCATCTAATGAAAGCGGTCTTGTTGGCGCATGGATTGAAGGACAAAAGTATCACGGGGCTACTATACCTGAAGATACGATAGAGCACGGCGACATGCCGCTATTTGATACTGTAAAAAAATGGCTGGACAAATATTTTGCGGGCGAGAAACCGGACATTTCGGAATTGCCGCTCCGTCCTATTGGCAGCGGGTTCCGTCAAGAGGTATGGAGCATCTTATGTGAAATACCATACGGCGAGGTAATCACTTATGGCGACATTGCCAAAAAAATGGCGGCAAAGATGAACAAGGAGAGTATGTCTAGCCAAGCGGTAGGTGGAGCTGTTGGGCATAATCCGATTTCAATCATCGTTCCTTGCCACCGAGTTGTAGGTTCAAACGGCAGCTTGACGGGGTACGCCGGGGGTGTTCATACCAAGGTAAAATTGCTTGAGTTGGAGGGTGCCGATATGTCGGGTTTGTTTGTGCCCACTAAAGGTACAGCCCTTTGAATTGAAAAGACGGCGCAGGGGTGAATAGGAGTCCGGCTACAGTGGATGCCGAAAACCAAAGGCCAGCGAGAACAGGTTTCCTATATCCGCGGCTTGGTCAGGGTTCGTTCCACTATGATCCATAAAAAGGAAACAACGTCGCCATTATCCTGAGGCGACGTTTTGGGCATTCGGAGCCCGGAAGAGGAACAATGCCGGGGTTCCGTTTCTGTCAAACTTATTTTAAGGAACGAGAGAGCTCAGTGAAAATGACTCCCAGACTGTAGGCCCCCGCGTCGGGAAAACCGAGGCTTCTTTCACCTACGACACCGGCACGTCCCATTCGAGCCACGATCTCTTTGGTTTTTTCTGCACCTTCGACAGCAGCAGCCGCTCCTTTTTCAAATGCAGTCTTAAAATCCTCGCCCGCCGCTTCGCTTGCGATCCATGATTGAACACAAGGCACCAGCGCATCCACGAGAGTTTTATCGCCGACTACGGCTCCTCTTCCAAATGAGCGCTCACCCGTAGCTTGTATGCCTTGAACAGCAGCCTGCAGCATATAGGCAAACTCTCCGACAGATAGTTCAAGTTTCCCGTCAGCTGCTTTACCGGCAGCCCGGAAGGCTGATCCCCAGATCGGGCCGGACGCACCGCCGCAATATTCCATAATGACCATGGAACAAGCATGCAGAAAAGTTCCGATATTCAATTGAGGCTGACTTAAAATTTCGCTCCACTCTCGTTTTAACTGCTTGAATCCCTTGGCGACGCTCATGCCGAAATCACCATCGCCTGCATGCGAATCCAACTCACAGAAGGGGACTTCATTTTTGATAATGACTTCGCTCATTTTATCGACAAGATAGATCATGTTATCCAGGGAAAGGGTATCGTCTTTAACGATTGCGTATGTTTCCGATGTCTCTGTCTCGAAGGAAACAGGTTTTGTTTCGTCGTTATCGACAAGTTCGACGTACGCTGCACGCTCCACTGGGCCATCCACTTTGAAAGCCGGCGTTATACATTCTCGGGATAGCAGCGTCTTCAGTTCCTCGTCCAGCTTCATTACCGTCAAGGAAACTCCTGCCATATCGATACTCGTCATGTAATTACCGACAAAGATGCGGTACACGGGAATCGTTCTACGCTGTATTTCCCGCATAACCGAATTGTTAAATACATAGAGCTCTTGTAATGGAGTTGCCCCAAAGCCATTGACCAGGATGGCAATTTCTGCGATTTCATCCTTATGTATTGCCAGATCATTCAGGAGGTCGGTTGTCATTCGTTCTGCCAATTCGTCGGCCGAGATCATGGTTTCCCTTCTGATTCCCGGCTCTCCATGAATGCCGACACCGTATTCGATCTCATCTTCACCTAATGCGAAAGTAGGTGTTCCTTTGGCGGGGACGATACATGAAGTAAATGCGGCACCAATGCTTCGTACGTTTGCTGCTGCTTTTTCCGCTGCTTCTTTAACCTGCTTGAGATCCCGGCCTTCTTCGGCCGCCGCTCCGGCGATTTTATGAACCAGTATGGTTCCTGCAACACCGCGGCGCCCTACGGTATATAAGCTGTCTTTGACAGCGATATCGTCGTCCACCCGGACGTATTCTACCTGGATGCCTTCTTCTTGCGCTAATGCCGCGCCATTTTTGAAGTTCATCATGTCGCCGCTGTAATTTTTAATAATCATCAGCGTGCCTTTGCGACTGGCAGTTGCTTTGAGTGCCTGATACACCTGGATCTGGGAGGGAGAAGCGAATACATCACCGCATACTGCGGCATCCAACATTCCTTTCCCTACAAACCCTGCATGTGCGGGTTCATGTCCACTGCCTCCGCCGCTGATTAAACTTACTTTGTTTTCATTAATTGTTTTTTTCTTGATGATTTTATGTTTTTTCAGAAACTCCAGTTCCGGATGCGCCATGACCATTCCGTTACACATTTCCATTACGAGATTCTCGGGATTGTTCAACAATTTCTTCATTTGCGTTACCCCCTCATTTGAACATGGACAAAGTCCGATTCGGCACTGATCTCCTATCATTATATTAAAGTATAAGCACCTCATGGTAAACGGACAAAAAGCGCAGTGCCAAAAAAACGTGCTGCGCTTGCGAAATTAATTTTAAATATCGGACGTCTTTCAGACCAAGCGTTGGAAACATGGCTTCGGAAAATATTGAAAATCATAAGTTGGCTAGCGCATGCTCTCCGTGATAGTTTCTTTTTAGCCATATGGGGTCTTAGCTCAGTTGGGAAGGCGCATCGCTGGCAGCGATGGTCTACACACGTGGAGTGCCTATGCTTCTATCCACCATCCGAAAGCCATTGCAAGCTCGCTTGTGAACGTAGACAAGCAAGTACGTCTCGGGAGCGGCGGCAGGATCTGAACCTATTCCTGCCAGGTCACAGGTTTATCGAGTATGACGCCATCTGTCATCACCCATTGTTTAAGACTGCCCGCTTGGACTTGAATAACGATGAAAAATAAATCGCCGGTACCATTATTGCGAAGCGTGCGTTCGCCTTCAGGGGAAACACGGATAGCCGTTCCTTCCTTCACATCAAAAATCTGTCCGTCCACCTGAAATTGACCTCGGCCGCCAGTGAAAAGGTATAACTCTTCGTTCTCGCGATGGGTGTGATAGAACGGGATTGAGCCCCCTTCGGGCAGTTGATTCAGTGAAACTTCCATACCGGTTAGTTCAAGCCTGTCCTTCAGAAAATACTTGCCTGGGGCGGGGTCTTTCGACGTATTCAAAAGATGGTTAAAAGGACCTGCTTCCACAACACTGAAATGATTTCCATTCATATATTAACTTCCTTTCAATCTTAGTTTTATTAGAAATACACGAACGTATAGAATGTAAGTCACGTAAGCGAATGAAGTTTTGCTTCGCATGCGATAGCGACAAAAACTTCTTCGGGGCTTAAGTTTCTGATATCACCGGTTCATGCCATGATCTCCTCTCGATATGGATTGATTTCAAACCAAGTATAATCATTATACTTGCAAATTACAAGTATAAACTTTTGATTTGCAAGTACAAGCTTGCGAAAAACAAGTACAAATCATATAATAAGATCATGAAAAAACGAACATCTTCCGTATGTCCAATCGTATATTCGCTCGACATCTGGGGCGATCCCTGGAGCTTGATCATCCTTCGGGATGTCCTGATCCACAACAAACGGTATTACCGCGAGTTTCTCGCTTCACGAGAGCGTATCTCCACCAACATATTGAGCGCACGCCTCCAATCGCTGGTTGAAGCGGACCTTCTCGTGAAGACCGAGGGCGAAACGAATCGTGCGCAGACGATGTACCGGCCAACCCAGAAGGCGCTTGATCTGTTTCCGGTCATTTTTGCCATCATGCACTGGGGGCTTAAATACAATCCAAATACTGACATGAGTATACCGATCATGAAGGAACTAGTAACCGACGAAAATGGGCTGAAGCAACGCTTGTTACGCAATTTTGACGATGTTAGCGATCCTACATTGGGGCAGTGACAACTAACCCGGTCCCCCTTAGCTCCACCAAATACCACGCACAAACGGCAGAAATGCCGTTTTTTTGTTGATATTTTATGCTGTCCACTCATATGAGATGGTCATATTGATGGTTAGAAAATGAGTATGGCAGCATCTACTGATGAATCGCCGGATTTGATTATCTGCCAGATCTATATATTTCTTGACCCAAAGAAATTTTGCATATTATTATATACCTAAAGGAATATAATTGAGCGTCGAAGTCGGAACTACGAAAGATCAATGATTAAGGGAGAAGAAAAATGAAGAAGACGGCCATTATTCTATGCATGCTTCTATTAGTATTACAGACGTTCCCGATGCTTGGCGGGATAAAAAAAGCGCATGCGGCAATGGCCGGAGGCGGTACGTCCTTAAATCCCTATATCATCATGACGCCGCAGGACTTGTCCGACATTCGCAATAATTTGTCGGCTGCCTACAAGCTGGGAGCGGATATCGATCTGGCGGGGTATGATAACGGGGATCATAAAGGTTGGCTGCCCATCGGTGATACCTCCCATTTTTTTACCGGAACGCTGGAAGGGAACGGATATGCAATCCGGAACTTAACGATCGACCGCACTTCTACACACTTAGGACTGTTTGTCGGCATTCTTTCTCCGGGCAAAGTGAACGATATTCATTTGCTGGATGTTAATTTGAAAGGTTTTCAATATATAGGCGGCATTGCAGGCGCTAATTCCGGTACGATCTCAAATTCGTATGTAACCGGTAGTGTATACGGCAGTAGCGCTTATATTGGTGGAATGGCAGGATTTGCTGCCGGTTCCTTCCAAAACTCGTATGCAGCCGTCAACGTAAGTGGTACCTCGCGAGTTGGTGGATTGGTGGGTGACTTTGCCAATGGCGGGAACATCCTAAACTCGTATGCGACAGGCAGCGTAACAGGAACTAGCAATGTCGGCGGTTTGGCAGGAAATGTAGCAGGTGGCTTTACTGCTACAAGCATCCAAAACTCGTACGCAACGGGCGATGTAACGGGAACTAGCGCTGTTGGCGGCTTGGCAGGGAAAATCTCCGGTGACTCCACTTACATCGCCAGCATCCAAGGTTCGTATTCGACAGGGATTGTAACGGGCAGCGGCAGCGATATCGGCGGTTTGGTGGGGCTAGCAACATCACCGTCAGACATCACGGACTCGTTCTGGAATATGGAAACGTCCGGTCAATTGACCAGTGCTGCGGGAGCCGGGAAAACTACGGCACAGCTAAAAATGCAGAGTACATACTCAGGTTTGGATTTTAATACGGTTTGGGGCATTCGCGACGGAGAAACGTACCCGTATTTGCTTGCATTCAAACCCATTCTTACCGTCAATCCGCTTACGCGGGTATTGTATAACTTATCTTCCGGGCAAAATGAGGTTTCCGTGACAGGGACGGTTTATGACGCCAGCATCGGCGTACACATGAATGTCGATTATGTCGTTAAAGACAGCTCGAATGCCACCGTTGCCAGCGTAACGCACAATACCTATTCCAACGGTGGAGCGCAAGCGATTGTCCGCACAGTTCCGCTGACAGGGCTGGTTAGCGGAAGCTATACGTTAATGGTTTCAGCCACGCAGTCTTATAATGCACCTGTTGCGGCAGCGCCGCTGGCTTTTACAATAGACGCCGACCCGCCTTCCGTTAGCTTCGGAACCAACGGGAGTAGCTGGGCGCAGTCGGCATCCACTACGGTAACGGTAAACGACACGGGAAGCGGAGCCGATGTCTCAACGCTGCAGTATGCATGGACGCAAAGCACATCTACGCCGGCAGGCGGGTGGACGAATTTCTCCAGCGGAGATACGCTAACCCAGCTTAGCGGCGATGGGAATTGGTATTTGCACGTTCGCGCTGCAGACGTTGCAGGGAATGTTACGAATATAATTTCGAATCCGTTTATGATCGACAACACGGCTCCGACTGCCGCTATATCCAGTACAGCAGGCGGCACAGTCAACACAGCTTTCCCGATTACGATCACCTTCAGCGAACCTGTAAACAGCTTTAATGCTGGCGGCATCGTAGTAGGCAACGGCACGGTTTCAAACTTGACTTCCGTCAGCGCCTCTGCTTACACGGCAACGGTTACGCCGATCTCGAGCGGTCAACTGGTAACTGTTCAAGTTGCTGTCAATGTGACGACCGATGCGGCCGGGAATGGCAACACAGCATCTACAGTAGTCAGTTTCTTGTATGACACGACTAAGCCAACCGTTGTTTTCGGCGGTTTCACAGCCAATCAGGTCTTCTCCAATCCGCCGAGTGCAGTGTTCGTTACCGTCAGTGAAGCTGTATATTGGGTGGCAGGCGGTGCGCCGTTGACTTCGGCCAATGCGCTTGCGCTTCCACTTATTACGATGGAGAAAGATAACGCGGCTTTTTCAACCTATTCGTTCAGCTATGATGAGCTCTCTCGAACATACACCCTGACATTTAACGGCATGCTTGGAGACGGCGTTCGCAGCTGGCAGCGTGTTGAAAAATGCAAGTAACAATATGCTGGACGCAGCAAACACAAGCTTCACCGTGACCGCGCCGGCTGTAACCGGTATGTCTGTTACCCCGGCCAGCTTTACAAGCGCAGGGGGCAACGCGACCGTCGCCGTCACAGGCTCGAATCTTCTCGGGCAGACTGTCAGCATATTTTTGGATGGCGCAGAAGCTGCAACGGCGAACGTTAGCAGCCCGTCAAGAGCATCAGGAACCATTGTGTTTCCGCCAAATACGACGACAAGTGATCAAACGCATACCATTACGGTGTATCTAAATGGCGCCGCGCTTTCAGGCGAATCCGCAGCCGTGACCGTGTCGCGTGTACCGGGCAGCTATACGAGCAGCAGCTCCAGGTCTGCCATTCCTGAGCCAGTCATTGACAATAACGGCATATCGCTTAACCCCACTACCATCGACATGACGAAGCCGTCCGTCACGCTGGAAGTTACGCCAAAGGATGGCGTAGCCTATATCAGCATACCGGCAACCATCTTAACCAGCATCGAGGGCAAAAATGCTAGCTTTTTCATCGAGATCAAAACTCCATATGGCAGCTATCAAGTACCGGTCAATCTAGCTTCGCTCATTCCGGGGCTGGAGGATTTGCTGGATCAAAACAACCTTCAAGCCGAGGATATTAGCTTCAACATCGTGTTGACCAACAAGTCCGGCGACAAGAATATCCAAACGGCATTATCGAATGGCTTGCCTAATGGCAAAGTGATGGGGGCAGCTGTTGATTTTCATATCGATATTTTCAACACGAAGACAGGGCAACAAATCGGGACGGCGGATCAATTTGACAAGGCGTTGACAAGAATCATTCCGATGCCGAAAGACATGAGTGTCATCCCTGTGCAATGGGGCGCGTTCCGTTATAACGAAACGGCGCAGAAGTTTGAGTTTGTTGCCGCCAAGAAGGTCGAAATTGACGGTGTGTGGTGTATGATGATCAGCTCCTATTCCAACAGCGTATATGTCGTAGCGCAAAATGCGGTCAGCTATACTGACGTGCAAAAGCATTGGAGCCAGTCGTTTGTCGAGCTTGCTGCGGCGAAAGGGCTTGTGGAAGGCGTTGGCGGCGGGCTATACAATCCCGATCAATCTGTAACTAGAGCGGAGTTTACCGCTATGTTAGTCCGGGCATTGGGACGCGGCACAACTACAAGCAGCATAGCGGCATATGACGATGTGAAGCAAGGGGTATGGTATTTCGATGTGGTAACGAAGGCCAAGGAGCTTGGGCTGCTAGGCCTTGTGAAAGGAAGCCGCTTCATGCCGGATCAGCCGCTCACGCGCGAAGAAATGGCGAGCATGCTGGCGGCCGCGCTTGCGCTTGAGAAGCTGCCGCTGTCTAAGGAATTTACAAACATGGACGGCTACAAGGATATTAATAGCGTTGACGCGACTTACCTGGATGACGTTCGCACCATCGTTACACTTCAAATCATGACAGGTACAGATGAGGATACATTCAGTCCGAAAAGTGAAACGACACGCGCACAGGCGGCGGTTGTGTTTATCAGGACGCTGCAAACACTGGGATTAATTGATAAATAAGCGTCATCATTAAGCCCGCTTGAACAGAGAATTTTCTGCTCAGGCGGGTTTGTCCATGTCTATGGCAGTGAAACGGACTCGCTTGGGAGAGCGCATCGCTGCCAAAGATGAGGTCAGGGTACCATATAAGAAGCCTTTAAATGCAAGGATTTCCGTGTATTTAAAGGCTTTTTTCGATGCCTAAATAGGCCTTGTTAAAAAATAAAAAATCCAATTCAAATAATGAACTCAACTTAAGCAGCATGAAATTGGCAAACAAGCCTTGATGTTGCTGGGCAGACGGGCAATCCGATTCAGAAGTTGACGCTGAATCAGAGCCAAAAGCTTTTTGCCTGCTTTTGTAGCGATTTCGTTGACGACATCAAGCAGTTGTTGCAGGGCGACCACCCAGTCGAGTGTGCCCACTTCATTGCACAGCAAATAGAACAAACCGCCAAAGGTGTGAGCGTCCGTACGCTGCCGATGATGCCAAGCCAGTAGAATATATCTTGAGAACACAATCGTCGTATGGCTGACCAGCAGATTATAGGAACGGCCGTGAAACTCCTTCTGCAAACGGAGCAGTGACTTGGTGCATTTGAAGAAGACTTCGATGTCCCAGCGGATCGCGTAAATACAAATCACGTCCTCAATAGAGAGCGTCAGATCCGTCGTCAGCTCCGCGAGCCACTCATTCTTCTTCGAGCAATGACGGACAAACACCACATGAACAGGGATTCCATAAGCCAGTTTGGTTCGGATCGAACTAAGGACGCGCTTTTTGCTCTCTACAGGAGACGCTAACACGTATAGTTCTTTCAGCGACAGCTTCTTGCATTAAACAAGGAGACGCTTATTGTCGTTCTTGACCATGCCGATCACGTCGAGCCCACGGGGCAACGACTTCACCAATGAGAGGCGCCTGCGTGAACCAACTGTCCATTAAGACGTAGGATGCGGTGGTTCCGGCTGCTAAAGCACGATCAAGCATGTTACCTGTTACCTGCGGAGCCGATTGGTGCGTTTCCTGCCGCCGTTTGTCGAGGTTCTCGCTCATGCCGTTAATCGCCGATTTGCTCGAGCTAAGGAGCGCAAAGTCCAGCGGCAGGAAGGTGTGACCGTAAGACCAGCCCATGGTGAGCATTCGAAATCCTTTGTAATAAGCGCCGGTAGTATGTTCTTTGAACTTAGTAAGTAGCTCTACGGCTTTTCTACGATTACGTTCGAACATCGCATCGTCGATGATCATGACTGAGTCCCGATCCGCAGACGTAAGAGCACTGACCTTCTGCACCTTGGCGACGCTAAGCGACGTCAGAAAACGACGCCAGGCAAAGCCAGCATGATTGAGAAAATGATAAACCGCATCCTTACTAGCCATGGAGTCGCCCTTACTGCTCTCGAGCAGGCGAAACCAGTTCTTCTGATGGAACAAAAGGACGAAGCCAAGTTGAAACAGACGGGCACGCTAAAGCCAAATCGCTTTCGAAATCCAGCTAGCTGAAGATATCTCAGCACGTTGAGTTCTTGAAAAATCATTTGGCAGTTGATTCAGGTCGGGTTGGTGGGCAATCATAGGGTAGGCACCTCTTCGGTTTGAAGTGATTGCTCGACACTCTCACTTTATCAAGCGAAGCGGTGTTTTTCTATTTTAGCAAGTCATCTATCTGATTTGCTTATAAATTCTGTAGCCACAACGATTCAAGCCAATTCTCGCTCTGCGAAAGTTGAGTAATGAACAAGAAAATTTAGATTTGAAAATATCCTTAGCTTGTTTAGGAAGCTGTGGTTTATTGGTTCAATCCACTAACATCAATAACATAAGCATGTATGGTTTGGGTTCCTTTCTTAATCTCGCTGTCACTCGTCCATTTCCCTGTGATCATTGCACTGCCCGTCTTAAAAGCAAAGGGTCCAGATAAGAGTAAGTATTCTCCGTTGTAGGGAATTACGGCAGTATTTCCATCGGTAGTCAAAATTTGCGCATTAAACCTTACCTTTTTATTTCGATAATTGCTCAAATTATCTAAGCTAATCTCCGCATAATCGGGTTTAATACGGGTAAAGCCATACATTCCATCGCGGAACTCATAGTAGGATTGCTGACCGGCCCCATTGCCTGTAGTGTTGTCAACGAGTAAGATGCCTGAGCCCTCGATTTGATAACGATCTGCTTCCACATCCCAAATCTTCCTCAGGGCAGAGCCTTCCAGCACGTATGCAGCATAACGGAATTGGCGATTGGTTGAGCTGCCTTCAATGAGAATAAGAGGCTGGCCTTGGACACTCAATTTAGGTTCAAACCGAACCACCTTCGGTTGAATATCTTCGATGTTGCCTACAGCATAATGTACATTACCATTCTGCAGTAGTCGGGCCAATCCGAGTTTCTTTCCCTCTACTCCAATGACAGATACAGTCGAATTAGCAGTTCCTTTACTATTGTGTACGATAGTGTAATTGCTGCCCGGAGCTGCCTTTTGGAACAATCGACCGGGATCATTCTCAAGCATGCGCAGCTCTGCATCTCGCACACGACCTGACGTATCTGTTAAGGCACTAAGCTGTTGGTACAATTCAATGCCCTTGTCATAGTTAGCAGATGAAGCCGTGAATTGTTCTGCTTGCTTTATCCACTCTCTCACATGGTATTGGATCAAAGCTGTTACTTCATTACTCGTGCTTACCCAGGACTCATTGCTCTGAAATGCTTTTGCTTTAGCTGCATACTCAACTATGTTATTTTGCTCGAAAATTTGTTGCAGCTGTTCCTTGGCGTAAGTTTCGATTTTGGCAGGCATCCATGCAAGCTCAAAACCTTGATCTTGGTAAAGCTTTTGAATGCGAGCGGCTTCAATCAGTGCATCTTCAAAGCTTTTCTCTAGTAAGATAGACCCTAGTCTGGCTTGTTCGAATGAATCTACGAGTGCCACTCCTTCGTCTATTTGTTTGGTGTTGTCCTTATCATAAATTGCATAAAGACTCAACAGTTGTTGCAACTCTGGGTCATCCGAAAAAGTCTTCTTGCTTAGTTTAGACTGAATGCTTTTTATCAATCGTTTTCTGGCATCCGAGATATCGTCTGAAAACAATTTATCCAATTTATAAAAATCAATCGCCTGACTGAAGACTTTTTTTGTGAACTCTTCTGGATCGGAATCATATTTTTCTTTCTTTTCTTTGTAACTTGAAAAAGCGGCTAGCAGGCGGGATACGTCTTTAGCATCATTAGCTGACTCCACTTCTGTTTTAATGGCAGTGAGTATGTTTTTAATTTGGGAGACCGGTTGAAGTTGAAATAGTGCTTCTTGGGTTTCCTTGTCTTTATAGTTTAGTGACTGGTTAGCAGCAGTGGAGCGGTAATGTTCCTCAGCTTCAATAAGCCTGCCGGAGGCAAGGTTTGAAGCTGCCAAGTTATAGTCCTGAATACGTATCCAGCTCATGTAAATTTTATAAAATGTAATGGCTACAGCACAGATAACCAGTATAAGCATGATGCGACTGTACCAGGCGGAACGCCGATATGACATAGAAAACAAGGTAAGGTTCCTCCCTAAAAAAGCCCTTGGAATTCTGGATCGTATTCATATTTAAGTTTAATGGCATTTTTTACTCGGATGACTAGTTCGGGATACTTTTCTGGTTCCGCGGTGATTTGACGGCATAAACGAAGTAAGGATTCTCGGTGAAGTTCCGGTACTAGATAATGAATAAAATTGTGAAAGGGTAATAAGTAACCTTTCACAAGCATTGCTGAAGATGCAACATGAACGAGAAGTTCTCGCCCATAAGGAAGAAGTAAGATTTGTTCTTTGTACAAAATCACATATTCAATGACAGCTCGATTCACTAGCTGTGGTTGAAGCCTTATGACATCTAGTAAATAAGAGGTGAAGTTTTTATCGAAAGTGTCGGGAAGTAAGCTGCTAAGTTCAAGTTCCATGTCTTTACGAAGAATGAAATGTTGCAAACACTTGATCTTGTTGAGCCTAAGTGCATTATTATCAATTAATTGACTTATTTCTCGAAGTTTTTCGTAGGCGTCTTTATATCGGGAAGCCTGCAAGTCAATCTCTGCTTGCTCCAAGTCTTTATGCAATCCGACTAGTATTATATCTGTTTCTTTATGTAAAATTTTTTGAAGTCGGTATTGCTCAACATCTGATGAAAATTGACGAATTATGTATGCGTAGCCTAGTAAAAACGATATGCCTATGACAAGTGCAATTATTAGCTCAGTTAAATTACGAGCTGTGAATACAGCAATACTCACTAGGACGCCAACCCACATTAGACTACTTCTGCTGAGTCGCTTATTAAGCGCATGAGCCACATCGCGTAATCCAGTATAAGTAGATTTATGCTGGCAGGATAAGCAGCTATCCCCCCATAAGGTTGTATATGAACCGCATCGGCGACAGAAACGGATCCGTTCAAATTTATAACGTTTTCTGGGCAAACGGCGAAAGTGAACAGCGGATTTAACGTTCATTTACGATCACCACGATTTAGCTGTTCTACGAATTGGGGGTCCAAATGTGATATGTTCATTTTTTTACGGCGGCAAGAAATAAAAAACAGCCACTTTAAGAATACATAGCCGACAATGCAAATTAAGATAACATAAGTGAGCGACATACTAGGACTGACCTCCTGCACTAGAGATGGCAAATGATTATTAAAAAACTTTTAAGAAAAGGGTATTCCTAAAAAAATGTAGAATTTTCTCAATATTCCAGTTAAAATATGTTCATATAGCTAAATTATAACTATTTTGTATGAGACTATTTTACTACCACATACATATTATTGCCAATAGTTAAGATAGCAAATATTAGCAGTTGTGTATATAGTTATGGAAAATAAAGCATCTGGAGGCACGTTACACTGTGAATATTTTTACCCGAAAATTATGTATTACAACACTTGCCTTAGCCCTACTAGGTCCCTTTTCACATATTAAGTCATTTGCAGCAGGAACTGATTCGATAAAAATGGATGCGGTACTTTCAGTGGACGTAAGTAATTCGATGAATGAAAGCGACCCGAAGAATCTTGGATATGAAGCAATGAAAATGTTTATTGATATGTCTATGGTGGATGGTGACAAGATCGGTGTAGTTGCATATACAGATCAGATCATACGGGAAAAAGCGCTTGTAAAATTGAATTCACCTGAATCTAAGCAAGAATTAAAGAGATTCATAGATGAACTCAATCGCGGCCCTTATACGGATGTTGCTGCAGGTGTGGATGAGGCGGTTAAAATTTTGGAATCCACAGAAGGGGAGCAGGGACGAACTCCACTAATCGTTTTATTGACTGACGGTAATAACTCTTTAAATAATAACCAGACTCAAGAGCAATCCGATGCCAAATTAAGCCAAGCCCTGCAGAAGGCAAATAATCGGAAAATCCCTATTTATACAATTGGTCTGAACGCTGATGGAAAGCTAAACTCGGATTTTCTCAAACGAATCTCTGCGGAAACCGGTGGTAAGAGTTTTTCAACAAATAGTGCTGGCGATTTGCCAAAAATTTTAAGCGAAATATATGCTGATCACCAGAACCTGAAAGTAATTCCGCTGGAAGAGCTTATAGGAAATGGGGACTTTCAAGACGTGAAGGTGACGATCCCGAATGCTAGTGTTGCGGAAGCAAACATATCAATGATTTCTAAGGGAGCTGTAGAGGTTAAACTCACTGATCCATCAGGTAAAGAGCAAGCCCTATCTTCCCCCAACATTATTTACACTGTCTCAAGTGCGTATTCCCTAGTTAAGCTATTGAGTCCAATTCAAGGTGAATGGAACCTAAAGGTAAAAGGTGTAGATAAGGATAAGATCGATATTAGTTTGGTTTATAACTATGACATACAATTGATGATGTCTCCGTTATCAGCTACATCATACAAGCAAGGGGATATTATACCGGTGAGAGCACAATTAGTTGCAGCTGGACAGCCGGTGGAGGACCCGAATCTTTATAAAAACTTAAAAGCAACTCTATTGGTGACGGATATCACGACGAAGCAGAAATCCGAATTGCAGTTAACAATTGGAGCACAGGCTGTTGATGGTAAATTTGAGATCAAGGATGCGCATGAATATGAGCTTAGGGCGAAGGTAGAAGATGCTAATTTCGTGCGCGAGTCGCCCTCTATCAAGGTGAGTGCTATCGCAAACACATCTGTAACTGCAGCCGCTGTACCACCTACAAAAGCTCTGGTTGCTGAGACAAAAACCCCCTGGTCATTCTATGCAATTGTGGCTGCCATTCTACTTGTTATTAGCATTGGGACGGCTTTTGGTATACTGGCTTGGAAGAAGGCTACTCGTGGTTTCGTAGGGCAGTTTGAGCTGGTTGTCAAAGACGAGGATACTGGGGATAAAAGTAGTCCTCAGTACAAGCGACTCAGTACATTTCGCGGACGTGTACAGCTGCATCAATTGCTACAGTTGCTTCCTGAGTTTGCTGAGACCAAGAATCTTATTTTCCGACCGGGCAAGGGAGATACTTTGATTCTGGAGAACCGGTCGGGTTGCATTGTAGAAAAAGGTGGGCGGGTTGTCGAAGCTTCCAAGGGTCTTGAGATAAGAATCAATGACCGAGTGCATATTCTACTTAAGCAAACTAACAAATCCGTATCGCTGGAATACTTGCGCTAATTACTTTTTTTGGAGGGTTATTATTTATGAAACCGATAATTCGAGAGCACATACAACAACTGGATGTACAACAGGGCGGGGGGATCGTCAGCGATAAAATCCGTGTAGATACTATCGACCACCCGATGCTTGTTATCGGTCTTGGCGGTACCGGCATTGACGCCTTGTTGCGCGTGAAATACCATATTAATCGACGTTTCAAGCTTCCGGAAGATCCGGTATCGAAAAAGAAGCAAGAAAAGCCGAATAACATCGAGTATTTAGCATTCGAGACAAATGAGGGAGATCGTAACAAAAAACATAATGGAATAGGGCTTGATACTCTGACTGAATTTATGTTGCTTTCGAATGCTGAGATCGGTAGTGTACTACATAATCGTAGTTTACTCGAACCTTATATCAAGGAATGGCTATCACCGGAGCTACTTGTCACAGATGGAATGAAGGGAGCATCTGGAGTACGTCAAGCGGGGAGATTGTTGCTCTTTACAAAGATTAACCAAGTAGTGCAAACAATAGAGCGGAAAATCCGGGTATTGACAGAGGGTACTAGCAAAAAACTGATCGTTTTTCTTTTAACTGGAATATCTGGCGGCACTGGTAGCGGTTGCTTTCTCGATATAGCATATATCATCCGTGGGCTACTTGAACGTCAACACAGCAATGCTGGAGGAGACAAGGTCGATATTTTGGGATATTTATTTACTCCAGATGTCAATCTAGCCAATAAGAGTTTGACGGAGCATACTCGGGAATACATCAAGAAAAATGGCTACGCTGCGTTAAAAGAGCTGGATTATTGGATGAATGCAGATGAGCGTGGTGAGCGTTTCCGTCAACAATATGGCCCGAACTTAAAAGTGAATCTTCGAATGGCACCTTTTGACTATGCTCATCTCGTTTCTGCAACGAATCTGGATGGGAAATTATTGGAAAATAGCTATGAATACTGTATGAACGTAACTGCGGAAAATATCACTAACTTCATGGCGAGTGAAGATAAAGTTTCCGGCCAGGAATTTGCAATTCACGATTACATGAGTAATATTTCCACTAATATTAAGCAGATGAATCGTCCATTTGCAGCGAATTTTCTGTATAACATACTAGGTGCCTCCTCTGCAGTTTTTCCGATTGAGGAAATGACGACCTACTTAGCTTATAAGGTGTTCAGGCATATGGAAACGATGTTCGATAAGGCACCGTCCCAGGACGACATTGATAAGCTGGCGAACCGAATGGGTTTTGATCCAGATTCCGTTCACCGTGAGATGAACCGCCGAATCCCTGATCGTCCGTTGGAAGGGTACCAACATAGCGAACGGTTAGGTTATCAAAATGTCATTAAAACACAGGCTGTCAACTTGGATACGGAACTTGAGCAGAACTTCCTTTCGAGAGCACGTGAAGAATATATTAAGACTAGAAAGCAATTGCCTGGGGAAGTTTACGAACGGGCTGCAGAGGCACTTAAGAAAATTTTTATAAATCCGGGACAAGGCCCTTTTTACGCCTCGCGTCTGCTGTTCTCCGATAAAGGGTACTGCTTATTGAAACAAATACAAGCATACATAGAATCTCTTAAGGAAAGTTTGTATCGGTTACCAAGAGATCTTGAAGCAGCGAAAGAGTTGTCATTACAGCGGTTAGGTGATGCCAGAAAGGCATTGATTTCTAAGAGTACAAAGAAAGATGCGTATATAGAAGCAAAGATCTCGGAGTTTCTGCTTCATGCTGATCGTGAGCGAATGAATCAAATGATCGAATTTTACGAAGAGCTCTACACCCTAATCAATCAAGAGAATTCTCGGATTTACGAGGTGTTTACCGAGTTGCTCAATGAGTTAAATTCCATTTTCCAGAAAAACGCTGATATTCTTATTAATGGTCAAGAAGAAGTCGATCACAAAGGGAACAAGACTTATTATTGGAATGTAGTTAGTGTTCCCGATGTAGAGAAGTTGGTAAGCCAAGTGATTGACGAAAAAAATGTGGACCAGCTAATCCGCGATTTTACCGAGGCATTGATGAGTCGATCTAACCGGTGGGTACGTGAGCAGGAGGTTGATGTCGTCGGCTCAATCTCTGAGTTTCTATCTGAGCATTTCGGTGGTCTGATTACGAAAACAATGGAAGAATATTTGGCAATTAAATATGGAAACGATGAAGCGCTTGATAAGCTGGTGGAGCGGAGAATTGCGAATCGCCTTCACGAGGAGGCGAAACCAGTGTTTCATCTGGACAACAGTATGGGCAACTATAGTTTCCCTGCTGTTGGTTTTGTATCTGTTCCTAATGACGCTCCGAATATCTATAAGGGTATTAATAATTTTAAGGATCTTTCTGTATCAAACGCCAGTTTTACTATCAAGGAAAGTCAAGTGAAAAACCGGATATTCTGGCTAAACACTCATAATGGCATACCGCTATATCTATACCGGCCACTCAAGAACTATGAAATCAGTTACGAAAACTCGATTCTTGAACCAGAAGGAGTAGGTCGTCATCTAGTGCAAACAGATAAACTTAGTTGGACAAATCTCCCTTCTCCAATCCCAGAAAAATCGTGGGGGGAGACGTATCGGAATGAACGAGTCCAAAAGTATAACTCCACCATTCGGAATTTGTTCGAGGAATTAATCGAACTTGGGTGCATTCAAGAGAAGTCGGTGGATAGCGGAGTTAGCAATCGCTATGAATGTCTCCTGACCGAGAAGCTCGATCTGGAGCGATTTCTCAGTGGGTATTCAATGCAGTTGAATGCTGACAGACCTAACTTTACAGAAGTGAAGAGATGCCTTCAGGACCTTCGCCGCATGTTGGAGCAAGGACTAGTTATTGAAGAAAAGAAAGATATCTTCGGCAGCACGACGAAAGAATTTGCAGTTGAGAATTTTATCCGGTTCCCAGAACTGACACGGCGGATGCGCGAGGAAGCAGTAAAATACCAAACTGTTAAAGGGAAGATTGAAGAGTTATTAAAAATAATAGAAGGTCATGAGGACGAAGAAAAGCAGCTCATTCAATTTATAGAAGCGATCTATACACAAACAATTCGCAAAAAAGGCGCTTTGATCGTTTATGACTATGAGGGTGATGAGGAACCGTGGGACGCATTTGTAAATTTAATGCAATCGAACAAATATATTGAGTACGAAATTTATAGTAAATTTCGTCAACTGAATGAGCGGAAAATGATTTTACTACAACGTAAATCGTCCAAGAGAGCTCAGCAATTGGCGAGTTCTGAAGATATTCAGCCACTTCTCAAGGGGCTTAAGGAGATGGCCGCGGGATACTCCGAGGCAAAGGCCAGGCTGGAATACGAACGCTCTGAGGAGCCAAATGGAGAAGAGTTGTTCCGATTTTACCGTTCAGTCACTGTCAAAGTGGGAGACTTGCTCAACAAGCTGAGCTAACGATCAGAATCGAGGGAAGAGCATGCGGGAAACAATAACCGCTTTCGCAAACGAATTTGCTATGAAGGCGGATGACTCACAGAACGCAGTAGACGAAAGAACTAGCATCAATAACCCCATTGTTTTCCTGTTTTTAGGCGATGGGGCCACGGAGGCTCTTGCAGTCGTTCAGCAACTGAATAAGAATAGATGGATGAACAGTGCGGGTGTTGTCTATTTGCACATCCACTCCGGTAGTACAATCACGGGAGATAACATTTATAGTTGGCGGATGGATCCTCCCAAAGAAGATAAGCGGATGTTTCGTCCCGCATTATACCGCAAATTTCTTACAGACGAGTCCAAACTTTTCGAGCTGAATGTACAATTGCGGCGTATGAATAGCCGTATAGCGGAGTATGGCCAGATGTATCCTTCATTGCAACGAGTTCATACTGCAGTCATTACATGTCTCGATGACCCCTTTAACGTATTGGTACCTGAGCTGACCGTCATGTTGAAATCTGTATTCAGCCGGTCTTTTCGTTCTGTCCAGACAGACCTATATGTTATGCAGCAGGAAAATGGCGAAGAGGAGGGTTACGGGTATGCTTCTTCCTTAGGAGTTGGATTCTTGCTGGAGATAGATATATTTCAACGCAATGACTTTTCCCTAGTTGCTGATTTAGAGGTGACTCAGGAAGGGGTAAAGTTGTCATGTGTTCATAAGGCTTCACCTTTATTCGAACTAGTTTACTTGATGAGCAATCGCGATGAACAGGGGATTGTAAATAAGGAAGGTATTTCTTATAACTACGAGCTAATCAGTAATTTGAACATGCTCAAAAACCAAGACTCACAAAAGGAATTTAATTCTGGCAACAATCCCTATAATAATCAGCAATTTATCCAAAGTCTAGTCGTGAAAGATGATGGCAATCGTAATAGTTATGTATCTGCAGGCTATGCGCAAGTTCGCCGACCTAATAAAGCTATCGCACTCACATCACTAAATCATTTGTTTGGCCATTTAATGCAACATTTAGAAGCGACCAGCCTTATTCCTGAACAAGATATTATGGAGAAGCTCGGCATCCACCAAACCGAGATGGAACGCAAAATTCGTGGACGATTGCCGGATCGTCAACAGATGATTGAGGATATGTATGGTATCATGCACAAGGAAATTTCTTATCGTGAATTAAGACAACTCACGATGCAACAGGCTGAAAGAGAACTCTATGGGGAGACTGCACTTGAGTTTTTTCAAATGGTGTTCAACGAAGTATTGAATATGATTGAAGGAGAACAATTTAAAAACTCAATCTATGCACATATCCATGATCATATCTTGAAAAATCCAAGCTACGGTTCCTATAGTGCGTATATTTGGACCGATCCAGATCGTAAGGGAGGAGTTGTCCAGACTGTCCGCGATTGGATGAATGAAGTAGGGAAGGAAGTCGAGCGGATCAAGGAGGAGCTTTTTCACCTCGGACAAGAACGGGTCGATCTACAGAGTTCCCCTAAGTTTTCCTTATTCGGCCGATTTAGCAATAAATCGGTAGTTCGTAGTGTTACTCACCAAATATTGGGGAAAATCTATAGTTTGAGATACGACTTACTGATTCAACAGATGCTTCACAGAATGCTGAAGCTTTACGGGGTTGTATTAAATTCCATCCATGAGCAGACGAGAGTACATATGGATCTGCTAATAGACACACAGGAAATGTTGCTGGAAATGAGTCTCGCGGATATGGACGAGACCGCCGATTATCTTGGACGTAATTTGAATGCATACTACGCTAAAGTGGTCGAAGGCATCGTAAAGGAGTGGGAGCAACGCTGGGGCAAGCAATTTTTCTTCGAGGATCATTTTTTTGGAACCATAACTGTGCTCCTAGAGCAAGGTCGTGAGGCGCTAGTCCAACGGTTGCTGGAAGTCGCCGAACAGGACCTATTCAGCCATGCAAGCTTTCATGAGGAGTTTGAAATCGAGCTGCTGAAGAGAGCTAATGTTAATGCCAGACCTAATGTCGCAACGCTTACCCCTCAGGAGCTGTTCCGTGATCTTCACATGACGCTGGAGCGTAAGGCGGCAATACGTCTGGATGTTTATCGGACTGCAAACAAGTATAGGCACGAGGAAAAATATTTAATAGGTGATGTAAAGAGCGAGTTTTTACAGTATGTATTTTCGATGGAACAGAAGCAATCCTCAAGTAAAATCGGGATTATCGATGAGAAGAAACGAAGCGGTGTGGAGAAGCTTAAAATAATGGGAGGATTCCGACTGCAGGATACGATGTTCTTCAGAAATTCGGTAAGATTGTATCGTAATTATGTGAAGCAGGGTTATGAGTTTCATCCTGTGACAGTTTACTACCCAAATGGCTTTAACCTTGTTACTGAAGAAGGGGAGGAAGCCGTTTGAAGCGGGAATTGAATGTCTTGTTATTATGCGCAAGTTTCATAGGAGGACTGGCAAGCTTTATTGTAGGGGAGGTGCTCCTTGGATATGGTGAGGGGCATATTCATGAAACTTTGCTAATGGGACTTTATTTTGGGCTCTTTGCGTTAATAGTAGGGCTAGCGTGCTTAGTGGCGGAGATGATTTCACCTGATCTGAACGGTACTGCATGGAGATACCGGTATTTAGGTGATTCGTGGAAGCTCTTATTTCCCGCATCGTTTATTTTGTTATTTCTGGCAGGCTCATTACTGCAGTTTATTTACGGCTTATCTTTCGGTAGGGAGGTTGCGCCCCCCAGAGATTATGCAATGGTCATCGATATTTCTGGCAGTATGGCACAGAACGATCCTAACAGACAAAGTCTTCAAGCGGCACAAAATTTGATTCAGCAGATGGATCCGGACAAACGAGCTGCGATCGTACTTTTTAACGACGAGCCGAAATTGTTGCATCCGATGATTCAACTCATAGATGAGCAAGCCAAACGCAATCTTACATCTAGTATCGTCTCGGCTCCTAATCCAGATAAAGGTACGGATATTGGTAAAGCGTTAATGTTCACATCCGAACTTTTGAAAGATCAACGACAGTCTGACCGTCGGGCAGCAGTAATCCTCATTTCAGACGGGGTAAGTGATATTGATATAGATAATGTACTCAAACCTTATCAAGATAGTGACACTGAAATTCATACGATTGGATTTAAGGGTGGGGACTTGCTTCTGAAGAAGATCGCTAGCAGAACGGATGGTAAATTTTATCGCGTAGGAGAAGCCCAGCAATTGACCCAAGTGTTTACAGAAATTTATCGAAATGATAATAAACGCTACCTTGTCGGGGAGCGAACGGGAATACAGGCGAACAGCGCAGCATATAAGATCATGCGGATTGGTTTTATTACCCTACTCGGATCATTACTTGGACTGATGCTAGGAATCATTTTCGACAACAAGCATTTAGCTCTGAGATTTAGCAGCGGCGGTGCTGTGGGAGGTTTGCTAGCAGGGTTTCTCCTGGAGTTTGGGCTACAAGAGACAATTGTTCCAGCAGGGTTTCGTGGGGGGGCTGACATCTGCATGGCCATAGTTCTTGCATTTTCAACGGTTGCAGTACCGGTTCAACAAAATACAATCAACTCTTCGACTTTTCGTTACAATGAGACTCGAAATAATACGGACCAGTTTACCAAGAAGGGTAAGGACAGCAGTAGTAATGGATTTCGTTAGGTAGGAGGTAGCAGGTATGTTAAAGGTGATGGAGCCTTCACCGAGTCAAAGGATAGACAATATAACAGGACAACGGCAACAAGATGAATGTTTATTGAATTGGAATTGGCCCAAGAATGTCCAATATGTTTATATCTATACGTTTCAAGATGAGGAAGAATTGCCTCCTGAGCAACTTGATGTTAAAAACTTAAAGCTTATAACTCGAGAAGAATATAAAATGATGGGCGGTTACCGAGAACGTATTGGCTTCGTCGGCGCACGTTCATATCGGTGTTTTCCGTGCGTTATGAATGATGGAGAATTGATTTTGCTTAAGCAGCAGGATAATAGAAACCTGTTGCAGATAGGTGGTGTTCGTGCGCAAGTAAGGTATAGCATTAAATACGGCTGGGGTTTATTCAGCAAGCGTAAGTCCGTGCTGCTCAAGTTATTTTGTGAGAAGCAAGTCCCTCGGGAGGCGTTATGCTATGTAAAAAAATCAGGTAGTGAGCCGATAAACCGTGAGGATGGAATTGTCTATCCCTTTCCCTGGGACTTTACGATAGGAGAACACTATTTACCAGAGTTTGAAGTTGGTAAGCAAGAATATGTACGCATTTTCTTTACTAATGGTAAACGTTATGGAGAAGCCTTTGAACTGATCAGAGAAAAGTGAGGGGAATTAGGTGCTCAGTTTTATTAAAAAGATTTTCGTAACAAGGCCGGTCCCCCGGCAGAAGCCTGAGTATTATAATATTATATGTCCCTACTGCTTTCATAAATTTAAACCTGAAGAAGTTGTGTTTCGTGCTACGCATACAAGGGACGATGATGATGAGTTCATGGAGCGTATAGATGAGAATTTGAGCAAGTGGCGGAAGCGTTTTAAAGCCGATGAAGTGTATATGGAGGCAGTTATAGATCCTGTGACGATTCCAGATGAAAACCGGATTTATTCGGAAAAAGTTTTGGTTGGGGTTGTAGATCGTTATGGGGAAGTTACAAGGCGTAGATTATGTCCGGAATGTCATAACGTTTTGCCAGTATCGGCAGGCAAGGTGCCAAGTAATATTATTTCAGTTATTGGAGCTTCACAAGTTGGAAAATCAGTTTTCATAGCCTCGCTAGTACATACACTGCAAAATAAGACCGCAGTGAATTTTGATGCATCCTGTATTGCTATGACGCCGGAAGTGGGAAATCGTTTCAATAACCGTTTTATTAGACCTATATTTGAGAATAATACAATGATTGCTACGACAAGTGTCAATGAACAGATGGATCCGTACATTTTTGAATTCAAGTTTAAGGATGATAACAAGGAAACATTGACTTTGGTCTTCTTTGATGTCGCAGGCGAGGGAATGACAAGCCGCGAATATTTGGAGATACAGGCCGAACACATCAAAAACTCCTCTGGGATCATGTTTTTGGTTGATCCTCTACAGATCAGGAGTATCCGCGATAAAATCCATTTAAAACTTGGTACGGAGGAACAAAATGAATTTTCCTCCAAATATGATGAACCGACTATGGTTATTTCCGGACTATATGAAAACTTTATTGCACATCAACCTAATTCTCGCACTAATATCCCAACAGCTGTTGTATTGACTAAGAGCGATATGTTGCATTATTTGAAGGAAGAGGATAGTGATTACATTCAGCCCAATAGCAATGTTTTCCGAAACGTTGTTCACAAAGAATACCTAAATAACATTGAATTTGAAAATATTAATGGAGAAATTGGACGATTTCTACAGAAAGTAGACCAATCCTTTAAAAGCGCGGTGGATGTTTACTTTACTAATAAAGCTTATTTCGCAGTTTCTGCTCTAGGCTCAAATCCTAAGAATACAGAGCTTAGTGGTGTTGTATCCCCGATTCGCGTCGATGAGCCATTCATCTGGTTGTTAAACCAGCTCGGATATATTGATCGGAGGGACACATAGTGACTGAATGGCAAAAGATTCAACAACATGTTTTTACGCGGGAACGCGGAGGTGTGTTTCGCACGAACGAAGGTTTTGATACCATTGCACTTTCTCCGCCCCTTTTGAGGGATAAAAGGTTTGTGCAAAACGTGCTTCATCCATTTTGCGTTTATAAAGCTCCACAAGAACTATTAAGGCAAAAATCAGCGGTTAATAGCTCTCAATTTCCTGATTCACTCACTGTTTTTACTGGACCGAATAATGAGCTTGTAATTGGTCGCAGTATTTATGTAAATGCGGATTTTACAGGACAACGAAGTACTTATTTCACCCATCAATTCGTAATTCCTGAGAGCCGACGGGAAGAATTCCTAAAGGAGCCAGCTCGGCTTTTTAGTGTGAAAAGTTTCATAGATTCGTATGATATTCGTAAAGGTACAGAAGTTCCCGAACTTGTTGATTTGGAGAGCCAGGGGTTTAAACTTGACTCGGACAGTATTTTGTCTGGCTTTGGAATCTCCAAAGAAAAGTTCAAGCAGTTGCTGTATGCTATTATGATGTCAATAAATCCCGGAAAGCAGGGACCAAGACGCAAGATATACGTGGCCCTTGATGTGGACGTCCATAGGAGCTCAGAAGCGGCCAGATATCTGTCGGCTGTATTGTATAGTTTACTGCCTTATACGATGCGTCGACATTTGGGTGTGGTAACATTTAACAGCGAGCCGGAGAGCCGTAGCGGGATTCACTTAACTTTTGTAGAAAAGGGAAGTATTGCCCAAGTAGAACGAAGTTTTGAACGTGATGTACTTTTTGACTTTTCTGAACAGCTTTTTAGAAACGTTGAGTTACCTGGAAATGAACATATATATTTGGACTTTGTTTGGGAAAATCGTAACAACTCAGCGTTGTTGACGGATTTCTTCACATTCTGTGACGAAGCATTGCAAGGTCTCGGTGATTCCGAATTAATGGCTGTAACTTATTACCAACTTTGTGGCCTGTATCAGATTAATGAAGATCAAAGTCGAGGCAAATATGTTAAAAATCGGCCTGGTACAATAACTGGAATTACTATTCTTCTGGAGAAAGAAGCGGAGAAGAAGCCAGCTATAACAGATTTGTTTCAGGTTCTTATTAAAGAAGATATGCTGAATTCAGAATTCGTTCCTGACAAAGATTATATCGGTAGCCTCTTAGCTTTCTCTCACAGCACAAGTTTATATCGTGACCTTATTATAAGTGCTCTGGTTCTTTTCAGTAATTACTTAATAAAAAGAGAAACAATAACAACTAATACTGTCTCAAAGTACTGGATTGCAGATTCGTTTCGTAAGGATGAAATTCTTTTTCCAAGCTTCATTGCTAGGTGGGCTGAAATCAGTGCTTTAAACTCTGAGGGTTACGTACGGAATGACTTTCGGTCTTGCAGAGATAAGAAGGAGTTTTTACTATGTATTCAATTTTGGTACAAAACTTACAAGGAATTTCTCAATAGTCTTTCAATTATCGAAGAGGCTCAAGAAACCACTTGTCGTGTATTGAAAGGCAAGTCAGAGGAATTAATAATGACTGCAAAATCAATTATACTTGCGATGAAAAACTTACAGGTAAACGGCTCGGTGAATTTACTAGCTACAAATGTAATCGCGGCAGCAACTAAGATATTTATTGAAGAATTGGAATTGCAAAAGATCAACTATGATCAATGGAAACAGCTCGACTTCTTAGTAGGGAAGGACTCATTGACTAATGGTTTAAAGCTTGATTTGCAGCAGGATGATAAATTAAGAATTATTAATGCAGTATATTTCGCATTGAATTATAACCGAAGCATTGAATCAGAATGCTTGACCTCATGGCAACGTTTAGGAGATCAGCAGCAGGTTGCCCAAAAATTATTGAAATCTCTGTTGAAAAATCGAATTGAACGAGATCATTTACCAAGCCTGCTTTTCGCATTCTATTCTCCACAACCGGCCTTCCACAGCAGGGGATTAAAAAAACCAAGTGAGATTGATTATTTTGCACTTTTTGAGTTCATGCGCGGATCTAATGGATCGAAGTTGGCGGAATTTATTCTCTGGGCCGAGAAAGAGAATCCCTTCTCCTCAGAGCTTGAACTTTATAAGAGCGCGCTCCACTATTATTTTGTCGAGGCATATCCTGAGTTGATTAGGGAGAGAGAAGTAAACAAGCGGCTTCTAGAGCTAAAGAGCAGCAAAATGAGAGCGTATTTCAAAGCTATTCGAAAGGAACTCAGCCCTTTTCGAAGGTTTATTCACAAATATCGAAGTCAAATTAGAATTGTTATGATGGTTCTTATCGGATTTTTGTTACTGTCTGCACTAGCAATATTGGTTATTAAATACGGGAGCTTGTTATTTGATTCAGTTAAAAGCCTATTTTCCGCAAACACAAAGAAATAAGGAGGAGCCTATATGTTCAGAACAGCGGCCAAACTAGCCTGTTTTACCTTGGGACTAACCATTGTTTTGAGTTTGTATTTTGCTGGGGTAGTGGAAGCAAAAGGTGAAACCAAAACATTCCAAGATGTGCCGCCCGATCATTGGGCTTTCTACGCAGTACAAGAGATGGTTAATAATGGTGTGGTGGATGGCTATCAGGATGGAGGCTTCTTTCCAGACCAGGAGTTGACACGGGAACAATTCTGCAAACTTCTGACACTGGCACTCGACTTAAATCTTTCGAAGGCCAACGAATCCTCATATTCTGATGTGGCAGTAGATGATTGGTCTATGCCTTACATCGAGGCAGTAAAAGATTATGTTAGTGGGTACGAAATCGGAATAGGGAAGCCTTTCTTTGATCCAAGTGCTGTTATTACGAGGGAAGATGTGGCAATAGCGTTGGTGAAAGGAGCGAAGCTGAATCCCGGCTCAGTCTCCAACGCCGTCTCTGTTATCCAACAGAAATTTTACGATGCGTCAGCGGTCTCTACTGGGATTGAAGCATACGTTGCTATTGCGATTCAAAACAATTTGCTGTCTGGTTATGAGGACGGTACGTTTCGTCCTCAATCTGGATTAACCAGAGCGGCCGCAGTAACGATGTTAACCCGGATGCTAGAGAATAAACTGATTTTGCCATTAAAGGACATTACACTCTCTGTTGACATTCCCTTAAAAGTAGAAACACCATATATTTCCATATCCGGAAAAACGGAAAAAGACATTAAGTTATATGTAAATAATGATTGGACTCCTAACTATAATGGGACATACGAATGGAGTGGCAATTTAAACAAAGGGGAAGGAGACTATTGGTTCGAGGTAAAAGCAGTCAAAAGCAATGGGAGATATAAAGCTTTCAACTACGCTGTTGATTTCAGTATTCCTGCTCCCAAGCTTACAGTAATGGTGCCTGGGGAAACGGACCTAGAAACTGTAAGAATAAGTGGCAGTGTTAATGATATCAATGATGACAGTCCTATTGTTAGTGTGAATGGTAAAGTAATAACCATTCGTGAGAAAGGGGAATGGAGCATCGATCTTTCTTTACACGAAGGAACTAATATGGTTACATTTTCATCTTCCAATAAATTTAATAAAGAAACAGAGCAGCAGAAAAGCATTGTGTTTAATATCAGCCCACCAGACCTTAAACTTGAAGATGTTCCAGATATAGTTAATTTTAAGGAATTTACTATCAGAGGAACAGCAACGGACAAAAACGATTCTAAACCCAAAGTTACCTTGAACAACAAAGAACTTACTAATAATGATGGATTTCAACAAAAAATAGTACTTACTGAAGGAGTCAATGACCTTGCGATTAGAGCGGTGAACCGTTTAGGGAAAGCAACAGATTTTGCAAAAAAGGTCAGCTACGTAATCAAGCCTCCGAACGTCACGGTGGATGGATTAACGGAAACATCAATAAAAGAAACAGTTTCATTTTCTGTAGCGGTCGATGACTTGTATGATAAACAGCCGTCTATCTACATAAATGGATTATATAGGGGCCAATCATCGGCTAACTCGAGCTTAACTCTAGCCGAAGGAAACAATGACATTACGATAAAAGCTGTGAGCTCAAGTGGTAAAGAGACTATTATTACTAAAAAAGTGGTCTATGTAATTTTGCCTCCAAAGTTGAATGTAGAAACGCTTCCTGCAACCACAGGAACTAGAACGCTCACCGTGAAAGCAACGGCAGTGGATACAGTGGACTCCAGTCCGAGTATCTATCTAAATGGAAGTTATGTGGCTAAAAACAGCATCTCTACCACTGTCCAATTAGTTGAAGGAACCAATAAAATTACTATTCGAGCAACGAATAGCAAAGGTAAAGAAGCTGTTGAAACTCAGACGGTTATATATACTTCACCACCTCCGGTTGTTACAGTCAGCGCACTTCCGGAGACTGTAACATCCAAAAGTCTAACCATCAAGGCAAGTGCGCAGGATGCCAATGACCAATATCCAAAGTTATATCTAAACGGACAGTACATGGCAACAAAACAATTTGAGACAACCGTTCAACTTAAGGACGGGGTTAATGTATTTGAAATCAAGGCAGTAAATAGTGTCGGAAAAACATCAGATATCATTACACGTTCGGTTAGTTACCAGCAACCAGCTCCTACTATTATGATCAATGGTACTTGGCCTGCATCTGTATCTTCTCCTACATTTACATTGTCCGTGAATGCAACAGACCCAAATGATTCGAGTCCAAGTATTCTGATTAATGGTAAGGTGGAAGGGAAATCCAGTATATCCAAGACAGTTACATTAACACAAGGAGTAAATACATTTGAGTTTAAAGCTCAGAATGCGGCGGGTAAAGTAAGCGATCCGATTATTAAAACGATTACATATACAGTACCGATAACCAATGTACCAACGGCATCGGAAACAAGTCAAAAGTAGTAACGTAAACCACTCTATTTGACAGTTCACTAATAATTCTTGAGAAGGAGCTAACAGTCTCCTTCTTTATTTTTTTGTAATTTATTATTGGCTATATAGGGAGAAGGAGACAAGGAATAATGTTTAATCTTAACAGGCTCATACGCGGAATGAGGTATCGGGACGGCGAACTAACGGCCTACGGCTTGGAGGTCGGGGCATTGTTGATCATTATTGGAGTCGCCACCTTGTTCATCGGTTTGTTGATGTTTCGGGAGGTGCGTAAAGTGAATTCCATCGGGATACAAAATGCAGATTTGAGAAGTTAGGTTGTAACCATTAACGGGCAGTAAAATCGACTCGCTCGGGAGAGTGCAGCGCCAGCCGCGATGAAGCCAGAGGTTTGATCCCGCAAAAGTTCACTATAATTATCGAACGTCCTCCTATGCTGGAGGACTTTTTATTTTTAAACGAAGCGGATTGAAGATGTTGATCTTAGGAAAAAAGTGTTCCAAGATAAAGAAGGGAATAAGAGCGTTTTTGTCGAAAAGGCAAGAATCGAATCATGGTATGAAAAATTGCAATTGAGATGGGGGAAATTCCACGCTGCAAGTTCACCCCATTACATCGGATTTAATTAAGGAGACAAACTCAAATGATTCGTGTAATGCTGATTGATGATGAGGAAGATGCGCTGGATTTGTTGGAAATTTTGCTCGGTAATATAGGGAATGTTGAGGTTGTCGGAAGATATCTCAATCCGATTCAAGCCGTTGAAGCAATAAGCCAAGCTCGAGTTGATGCGGTGTTTTTGGACAACCAGATGCCGGGGATGATTGGCATGGAAACGGCGAGAAAAATCAGGCAAATGATGCCGCAAATGCAAATCGTATTCACAACGGCCTATGCTGAATATGCAGTAGAGGCTTTTGAAATTCAATCGACCGACTATTTACTGAAGCCGTTAACGGTGGACAGATTGCAGAATGCGGTTGCTCGCATTAAACAAACTTTATCCGACTCCGTATTTCGAACTGGCATGAACGTAAACATTGCTCCCATCGTTCAATGTTTGGGGGGCTTCCATATTTTATTGCCGAATGCCGACAATAAAGTGCTTTCATGGATCACAAAGAAGGAAAAGGAGCTTTGCGCTTTTCTGATCCATCACGATGGAAAACCTGCCAGTACCGCATCGATTATTGAATCGCTTTGGCCGGAGTACGATCTGTACAAGGCGAAAACGTATTTGTACACGTGTCTGTCCTATTTAAGGAGAACGTTGGCGGAAAATAATGTTCCAATCAGCATACATAAGGCCGATCAAGGGTTTGTTGCTGTATCGGAGGATGAGCTTAAGGTCGATGTATCCGAATTTGAACAATTGCTGAGCGACACGATCTCCGAAAAGGAGACGGATATAAGGTTATATGACAAAATCAATTCGATATATAAGGGGGAATATATGGAAGCTTGCGATTACAGATGGGCTTCCCCTAGACAGGCGGAGATCAAAACAGCTTATATCCGCGCGCTTCGCAATGGGTATGCACATTTCCGCAGCCAAGGCAATATGGCGCTAGCGGAGAACAGCTTGCAGCGTTTATTAACGCTTGCACCCGATTCAGAGATGGACGGACGCGAGTTAATCAAGCTGTATTTAGAGTCCGGCAATCGGAATGAAGCGCTGCGTATCTGCTTGCAGTTGGAGAAGGACGTTCGTTTTCATTTGGGGCCGAGCTGGAAGAAGAGACGCTGCGGCTGATTCAACAAATTAAAAACAAGTCCGAACGGCAAACCCCATGAGGAAAAAAGCCGCGGCAGCGTTGATCATGCTCTCTTTGCTGATTGCCACTTACGGGATTTTGTTGAGCTACTTCTCTTGGATAAAGAAGCCGATGCCTTTGGCTGTGGAAGGAACCATGGATTTGAGTGCATGGCGATTTAATGAAGACGGAGTTATCCAGTTGGATGGGGAGTGGGAGTTGTATCCGTACATGCTGTTAAGCCACCGGGATTTGGTCTCTGCTACCGCCAAAGGGGAATTAACGCCTGTGCCGGTCCAAGTACCGGGATCTTGGTCGAAGCGGATGGATACGATCGGCATCGCTACCTATCGGTTGCGGGTTCGAACCGGTGATGCTGAAGCGGTCTACGGTTTAAAAACCGCGTCGATCCTAGTGTCCAACCGGCTCATCGTCAACGGCAAGGTAGTTGGATCAAGCGGGAATCCGTCTGAGAAGCCGGATTATAAAGCCTATAACAAGCCTTATGTCAGTTATTTCACTTTGCAGCCGGGCTGGAATGAAATTCTGCTTCAGGTGGCCAATTATGAATTTCACGCCAACAGCGGGATCATCGAACCACTTCTCCTAGGAAAATCGGATCAAATGACGGAGCTTCGCGATCAAGCAACCGCTCATGACTGGATTGCGCTTACCGCGTTTCTGATCATGGGGTTATATTTTCTTGGATTATACTCTCAACGGAGAGACGACCTTTCTCTTGCCGTATTTGGCATCAATTGCATTTGCATCGCACTATTTACAAGTGTCAGCGGGGAAAGAGTGTTGTTTAATGTGGTAGGCCCGCTTCCCTTCTGGCTTTATTACCGGATCCAGATGGTCTCGGTCGTCTTAATTGGTTTAGATTTTTTTCTGTATGTGCATACCGCTTTCCGGTATTACTGTTTTAAATGGCTTGTTCGCTTCGGCCTGATCGGAGGGGTGGCCTTTGCTTTGCTGAATATCGGGTTCGCGATTCAGCTCTCGGCAGGGCCATTCCGTCAAATGAATTCTTTATACGTGACCTTCTCGCTGTTGTACGCAACATATGTATTCATATTAGCGGCACTCCACAAAGTAGCGGGCAGCCGATATTTGGCTGTGGCGGCAATGGCCTTGAATGTTCTGGCGCTGAGCCAGAATTTGAACTTTTACTTCGGCGTGCCGATTTATCTACTCCCGCCGATTGAGCCGTTTCTTGTTCTGCTAATGTTAGCCCTGCTGATGTCGCTCCGTTTCTCGAACGCTTTCCGTAAAATAGAAGAATTGTCCAGACAATTGCTCCAAGTGGACAAGTTGAAGGATGAGTTTCTTGCCCGGACTTCGCATGAATTCAAGACGCCGCTTCACGGCGTTATCAATATTTCCCGTTCGATGCTGGACGATGCGGTTCATCCGCCGACTGACGGGCAACGGGAGAAACTTCAGCTAATTACCGATATTACAAGAAGACTCTCCCAGCTTGTTTACGACATTTTGGATTTATCCAAGCTGAAGCAAGGTGAACTCAGACTTGCTCCGGCGCCGATTGATGTTCGTTCGGTAGCGGAGATCCAAGTGAGGTTTTATTCCTATCTGTGTACCGGACGTGATATTCAACTGGTGAACCAAGTCCCTGCGCATTTGCCTTCCGCGCTTGCCGACGAAAGCCGCCTGAGTCAAGTGATCGGGAATTTGCTGGATAATGCGATCAAACACACGGAGAAAGGAAGTGTCGTCGTTACAGGAACAGAGCGCGGCGGCCTGCTCGAAATCACGGTCAAGGATACAGGAAAAGGCATTGAGCCACACGATATTCCGTTCATTTTTGAACCGTTTAAGTCGATCGAAGGAGCGCCGCGGCTTCGGATTGGGGCTTTCGATCGCCAAACAGCTTGTAGAACTGCATAATGGCACGCTTTCGGTCGCTTCCACGCCAGGAGCCGGTTCGACGTTTGCGTTCACGCTGCCGGTCGCAAATCAGGATAAAGATGTGTCAACAGCCCCATTGGGCGTCCAGGCCGTGCCAAGGAAGCCGAATATTCCTTGCTTACGCCTTATCATACGAATCTCAAGGGCAAGCATACGGTTCTTATTGTCGACGATCAGTATGTGAACCTGAAGGTTTTGCTGGATGCGCTTCAAACCTTCGATTATCGCGTAATTGCGGTGAAGAGCGGGTTTGAAGCACTTGAGCAAATCGATCAATCGGGCAAGATCGATCTCGTTATTCTCGATCTGATGATGCCGGGCATGTCGGGCTATGAAGTATGCCAGGAAATTCGCAAACGCTATTCGCTGCTTGAACTGCCCGTTCTGATGGTGACGGCGGCCATTCAACCGCAAGATAAGGTGGCTGCCTTCCAGGCGGGAGCAAACGATTACTTACCGAAACCGTTTGATCTGGAGGAATTAAGGGCCAGAATCGGCAGTTTGCTGGCGATGAAGGATTCGCTTGGTCGAGCGATTCATTTGGAAGTGGCATTTCTGCAGTCTCAGATCAAACCGCATTTTTTGTACAACGTGTTGAACAGTATTGTAGCGTCAAGTTATACCGATGTGGAACGCTCGAGGAAGATGATTGCCGATCTTGCCGATTACTTGCGCGGAAGCTTCCGGTTCAGCAACTTGGACGAACGTATCGTGTTTGCCGAGGAATTCAGGCTGATTCAAACGTATGTCGATATCGAGCAGGCCCGATTCAAAAACCGTATTCGTTTTGTTTACGACATTGCGGAGTCTGCTTATGATTTGCACATACCGCCGCTTGTCGAAAATGCGATCCGTCACGGTATCGGCGATCGTATTGAAGGCGGCGAGGTAACGATGACGGTGACGGAATCCGCTGGACAGTGGCGTTTTATCGTGGCCGACGATGGGATCGGTATCGCGCCGGAACGGCTGAAGACGCTGCTTGACAGAGCCGAAACGGATGAGCGGCAAGGAGTGGGCTTGCTGAATATTAACAAACGTCTGAAATACGAATACGGGATTTCGCTGGAACTGGAAAGCGAGCTTGGACGCGGAACGAAAGTTACCGTGTGTATCCCTGCTTCGCCGGTTTAACGTTTATACTGATCTACCTACCTGACAGGTTCTCATTCATTTTGATGAGACCTATTTTTTTTGTTGGGGAAATTGTCGATTTTTAAGGTTTCTTTAAGGTGCTGTTAGATATACTGGCCTGGATTGTGCGGGAGAAGAGCAATCATCTTGTTTATGAAAGGAAGACGCAGATTAATGATAAGAATGATTCGAGGGATGAGTAGGGGACAGATGAGGGTCCAAAGTGCAGTACATGTATTACTTGCGTTTGTGCTGATGATACCGCTTCTATCAAGCAGAGGGAGTACGGCGTGGGCGGAAACAAACGAAACTGTTAATCCAATACGGGTGGCCGGGCTTTCGAGTGTCCAAGCGGCTGATATATGGAGCCGGTTTGGCAAATTAGGGACCATAGACGGAACCGCTTTAGGCGAGTTCTTGAATCCTGCTGGGGTTGCGGTAGACAGCGGGGGGAATGTGTATATGGTCGATACCGGTAACAATCGGATTCAGAAACTGACTGTATCGACGAACGAGTGGAGCGAGTGGGGAAGCAGCGGAAGCGGTTTGGGTGAGTTCTCCAGTCCACGTGGAATCGCGGTAGACAGCAGCGGGAATGTGTATGTGGCCGATGTGGGCAACTATCGGATTCAGAAGCTCACGCCGGGCGCTAACGGCGCTCCGGATTCATGGAGCGAATGGAAAAGGAACGGAGGCGGCAGCGGAAGTGGCTTGGGTGAATTTAGTGCTCCATCCGGAGTCGCGGTAGACAGCAGCGGGAATGTGTATGTGGCCGACGTGGGCAACCACCGGATTCAGAAGCTCACGCCGGGTGCTAACGGCGCTCCAGATTCATGGAGCGAATGGAAAAAGAGCGGAGGTGGAAGCGGCAGCGGCTTGGGTGAGTTTAATGCTCCATATGGAATTGCGGTAGATGGCGGCGGGAACGTGTATGTGGCGGATACGGGCAACCATCGGATTCAGAAGCTCACACCGGGTGTTAACGGCGCTCAGGATTCGTGGAGCGAGTGGAAAAAGAGCGGGGGTGGAAGCGGCAACGGCTTGGGGCAGTTTTATAGTCCGGAAGGAGTCGCAGTAGACAGCAGCGGGAATGTCTATGTGGTCGATACGAGCAACCATCGGATCCAGAAACTGACGCTGGGGACTAACGGCATCCAAGATTCATGGAACGAATGGAAAAAGAGCGACGGCGGAATCGGAACCGGCCTGGGTGAGTTTTTTAATCCGGCTGGGGTCGCGGTAGATAGCAACGGAAATATGTATGTTGCCGATGCAAATAACCATCGGATTCAGAAGTATGCAGCTGTAACAAATAGTTGGAGCCAATTTGGCAAGTTAACGCCTGTAACCGGAACTGCTTTAGGTGAGTTTAATAGTCCGGAAGGAGTTGCGGTAGATAACAGCGGGAATGTGTATATAGCCGATACGAATAACCATCGGATCCAGAAACTGACGGTATCGACGAACGAGTGGAGCGAGTGGAAAAAGAGCGGAGGTGGAAGCGGCAGCGGTGCCGGGGAATTTTCGAGTCCACGTGGAATTGCGGTAGACAGCGGCGGGAATGTGTATGTAGCCGATACGAGCAACCACCGGATCCAGAAGCTGGCTTTGGGTACTAATGGCGCTCCAGATTCATGGAGCGAGTGGAAAAAGAGCGGAGGTGGAAGTGGAAGCGGCTTAGGGGAATTTTCAAGTCCGCGTGGAGTTGCGGTAGACAACAGCGGCAATGTGTATGTGGTGGATACGGGCAACCATCGGATTCAGAAGCTGAATGTGGGTGCTAACGGGACTCCGGATTCATGGAGCGAATGGAAAAAGGACGGAGGTGGAAGTGGCAGCGGTGCCGGGGAATTTTCGAGTCCACGTGGAATTGCGGTAGACAGCGGCGGGAATGTGTATGTAGCCGATACGAGCAACCACCGGATCCAGAAGCTGACGCCGGGCACTAACGGCGTTTCGGAATCATGGAGCGAGTGGGGAAAGAGCGGCGGCGGAAGTGGAAGCAGTGCGGGGGAATTTTCCAATCCATCCGGAGTTGCGGTAGACAGCAGCGGGAATGTGTATGTAGCCGATACGAGCAACCAACGGATTCAAATGCTGACGGCATCGACGAGTATATGGAGCGAGTGGAAAAAAAGCAGCGGCGGAAGTGGAAAGGGCTTAGGAGAATTTTCGAGTCCGCGTGGAGTTGCAGTTGACAATAGCGCGAATATGTATGTAGCCGATACGAGCAATCATCGAATTCAGAAGAAAGGCGGTGTCCTGACGAACGCGGCGGAGCCGGTGATCACGACGCAGCCGACGGGAGCGACGGTAAACGTGGACGGCAGCGCGCAGTTAAGTGTAGCGGCGACCGTGAACGATGGCGGTGTGCTAAGCTATCAGTGGTACAGCAACACGGCAAACAGCAACAGCGGCGGCAGCGCGGTGACCGGAGCGACATACGCAGCATATAATCCGCCGACCAATGCGTCGGGCACAGTTTATTATTATGCGGTTGTGACGAACACAAACAACAGCGTAAACGGCACGAAGACAGCGACCGTGACGAGTAACGCGGTCGAGGTAACCGTAAATGCACTGACCGCACCCGGCATTCCACAAAACTTTACTGCCGCCGGAGGTAACCGTCAAGTGACGCTGAATTGGAGTGCCGTAACGGAAGCGACTTATTACAGCATTTATATGTCGACTACTCCAGGGCAGTTTGCCGGCACTCCCGTAGCGACAGTAACTTCAAATACGTACAACATTCTTAATTTGACCAACGGCACCGCCTATTCCTTTGTTGTAAGAGCCGGGAACTCCGGAGGTCTGAGCGCCGCCTCAAACGAAGCCGGTGCGATTCCCGCAACCGTTCCGGATGCGCCGGCAAATGTTGCGGCAACCGCCGGGATCGGAGCGGCAACGGTAACTTTTACGGCGCCAACCGATAATGGGGGAAATGCGATTACCGGATATATAGTGACGGCTTCACCCGGTAACCTAACAATGACGGGCACAGCGAGTCCGATTGTGATCACCGGTTTAACGAACGGGACAAGCTATACATTTACGGTGAAAGCCGTCAATGCCATTGGCAGCAGCGAACCCTCAGCCGACTCCAACGCGGTCGTCCCAATAAGATTGTTCGGCAGCGGCAGCGGCGGCAATGGCTCTGGAGCGGCTCCATCAACGGAGTCAAGTGCAGGCGGCGTGGATGTGCTCGTCAATGGTAAAGCGGAAAATGCGGGCACAGAGGCAACATCGAGCCGCAACGGACAGACCGTAACAACGGTATCTATCGATCAGAAAAAGTTGGACGACAAGCTTGCGATGGAAGGACTGCACACGGTAGTTACAATACCCGTACAAGCAAAGTCGGATATTATCGTTGGCGAACTGAACGGTCAGATGATTAAAAATATGGAAAACAAGCAGGCCATTCTGGAAATGAAGACGGACCGGGCGACGTATACGCTGCCTGCGGAACAAATAAATATCGATTCCATCTCAAGCTGGCTCGGAAAGTCGGTTGCCTTGCAGGATATTAGAGTACAGATCGAAATCGCGGCGCCTGCGGAAAGTATGATGAAGTTGGCAGAAAACGCGGCGACAACCGGAGCATTCACATTGGTTGCGCCACCGGTTGAGTTCGCGATCAGAGGCATATACGAAGATACTATCATTGAAATATCGAAATTCAATGCTTATGTGGAACGCATGATTGCTCTGCCGTCAGGTATTGACTCGAACAAGATTACGACAGGAGTTGTTATTGATCCGGACGGAACGGTCCGCCATGTTCCGTCCCGAGTGGTAGCGATCGACGGCTACTATTACGCCAAAATAAATAGCTTGACCAACAGTATGTACTCGGTGATATGGCATCCGCTGGAATTCGCCGATGTTGCAAGCCATTGGTCGAAACATGCGGTCAACGAAGCGGGTTCACGCATGATCGTAAACGGTGTCGATAATGACCGGTTCTGCCCTGACCTAAATATGACACGTGCCGAATTTGCGGCAGTTATCGTTCGTGGACTTGGATTAAAGCTGGAAAAAGGGGCAACCCCTTTCGCAGACGTAAACCTGTCCGATTGGTACAGCAGCGCGATCAACACGGCAACCGCTTATCGTCTGAGCGCCGGTTTTGAAGACGGAACTTTCCGTCCGAATGAGAGCATTACGCGTGAACAAGCGATGGTGATGATCGCCAAAGCGATGCAAATCACCGGTTTGAAGGGAAAACTTCCGAGTCAAGCGGCGGAGGTGGCACTTAAACCGTATACGGATGCGGCGGACATATCCGATTGGGCGCGGAGCGGTATTGCCGACAGTGTTCAAGCGGGGATTGTTTCCGGAAGAAGTAATACGGAGCTGGTTCCGCAGGCATTTATTACCCGAGCTGAAGTAGCGGCGATCATTCTAATGTTGCTTGAAAAATCGGACCTGATTTAAGCGTGATGAGCACTTTTGAACTAGCTGCATGAACTTTTGGAAAATGGCTTGCTTAATCCATTTAAACGACAGCAATGTCGTTTTTTTGTTTTTCCGCAGGTTGATAAGCAGGCTCCTCCGGTAGCCTTTCCGGCTGAAAGATTAGATTGTCTTTGAAAATCAACGCGGTATCTACCGTCCTGTTTATTTTCCGTTGATTGGAGGCGTGTACAATAAGCTCGAATTTTGTAAAAGATGAACAGGAGATGAGAAATGTTGGTACTACGACTTCGACAGATGACAATGATCTTGCTCGCTGTGCTGCTGCTGATTCCTTCGCAGTTCAGCGGACATAAGGCGCTGGCGGCGCCACCCCCTTGGGTATTGGCAGAAGGCAGCTTAACTGGCTTAAATGAGCTTCCCACATCCGCTTATGCACCCGCAACGGCTGTTTTTAACGGCAAGTTGTATGCGGCTTGGCAGCAAAACGCCGGGTTAACCAATCAAATTCATGTAAAAAGCTACAACGGTTTGGAATGGGTGAGCGAGAATGGCGCTTATCCAAACGGCATCAATGAGAATTCTGCGAATTACGCCAGCCTTGTGAAATTGGTTGTTTTCAAGAACGATTTGTATGCCGTATGGTCGGAAACCTATGGAGGTTCCGGTCAACTTTATGTCAAAAAGTATGACGGTGGCAATTGGACAAGAGTCGACGGAAGCGGTACAAGCGGTTTGAATGTGCAAAATACAAACACTGCGTCTTATCCGGATGCGATCGTTTCCAATGATGAACTCTACGTCGCTTGGCAAGAAAACAATGTAAACAAAGTGTATGTGAAAAAGTTTGATGGCACGACGTGGTCGAATGCTGACGGCGCCACTGTTGCGACTGGTTTGAACGTAAATGCTGCACCAACTCCGGTCATGGCTCCTCGTATGGCTGTATATAACGGGAAGGTGCATGTGATATGGTCTGAGTCTACAGGGGCCGCACGACACATTTATGTTAAAATGTTAAACGGAACAAATTGGGAACCCGCAGGTTGGAGCGGTACAACGGGCATAAATGTGTCTTCCACAGCGTTTGCGGAGTATCCCGTGATGGCTGTTTACAACGGTGAGTTATACGCAGCGTGGCAAGAACCAACAACCGCAAATAGCAAAAAACAAATTCGAGTCAAGAAGTATACGGGAAGCGGCTGGGATTCTGCAGACGGAGACGGGGTGTATGGCTTGAATGTAGACTCCGGTTCTGATGCAACCTTTCCGATGATGATCGCTTCCTCTGATGCCTTGTATGTGACGTGGATGGAGTCACCTATGATGCTTGCTCCTTCAGTTCTTCGTGCCGCAAAGTTCGAAGGCACGAGTTGGTATAATATCGACGGAATGGGCTCCAACGGCTTGAATGTAAGTCCTGGCAGTTATGTCTCGTCACCTACACTGGCTGTATTTAACCAAACGGTATATGATGTATGGTCAGAATCACCCAGCGGAAGCAGCTATCAAATCCGAGTGAAACGATTTGGGCCAATCAGCGCCGATGCAGCAAAAAACAGCGTTAGTGCAAGCCAAAGCAGCGTCACCGTTGGCGACACGCTTACATTAACGGCCGCGGGTGACCGCCAGACGGCGGTCGGAGCAGTGAACGGCGACTTGCGGTACGTTCCGTTCAGTTGGACATCGACAGAACCCGGGAAGACGGGATTATTCAACGAGAACAGTGGAAGTTATACGTCCGACTATACGCCTTCGATCGCGGGTACTTATACGGTAACGGTAGACTATAAGAAAGATGTATGGAATGGAAGCGAATGGATTTTCGCCAACAATGTTGATGAAAAAACAGTGGTGATCACCGTGAACGCGGCGATACCGCCAACAACCGCCAATCCGTTAAACAACGCCGTGAGCGCAAGCCCAAGCAGCGTGATGGCCGGGAATCCGTTAACTTTGACGGCAACCGGGGACCGGCAATCGGCGACAGGGGCGGTTTATGGGGATGAGCGATACGTTCCGCTAAGCTGGAAGTCGTCGGAGGGAAGCGAGAAAGCAGGACCGTTCATTTTAAGCGGCGGCAGCTACTTCTCTACGTATACGCCGTCCGTTGAGGGAACATATACGGTGAGCGCTTTATTCTCAAGGCAATCTTGGGACGGGAATAATTGGAACGATACATCGGATCAAAGCAACGCGACAACAACTGTCACCGTTATAGCGGCATCCGGTCAGCCAACACTCGCGGACGCGTCAAAGAACGTCGTTAGCGCAAATCCCAGCAGCGTTTTCGTTGGCGATACGGTTACGCTGACGGCGGCGGGTGACCGTCAGACGGTGACGGGCATTGTTTATGGAGACGAGCGGTACGTTCCGGTCGGCTGGACCTCGACGGAGAGCGGGAAGATGGGGACGTTCAGCAAAAGCGGGAACGACTATACGTCAGACTACACCCCTTCGAGCATAGGATCTTATACGGTAACGGTTGATTATAAGAAGGAAACATGGAACGTAACCGAGTGGGTTTACGGCAACTATGTAGATAAGAAGACGATTACGGTGAATGCAACACCTGTAACGGCGGTATTCGCCGACGCATCGAAGAACAGCATTACTGCGAACCCAAGCAGTGTCATTATTGGCGGTACAACGACCTTGACGGCAGCAGGAGACCGGCAAACGGTGGCGGGAAGGGTTTATGGAGACGAGAGGTACGTTCCGGCAAGCTGGACATCGACGGAAAGCGGCAAGACGGGGGTGTTCAGCCAGAACGGAAACGACTACACATCCAGCTACACGCCTTCAAGTCTTGGGAGTTACACGGTGACGGTCAGTTTTAAGAAAGAAATGTGGAATGTAACCGAGTGGGTTTACAGCAACGATATAGACGAGAAGACAATTACGATTACGGCGCGAATACTACAGAGCAGCTCCGGGGGAAATGGGGGCAACAGCGGAAACACGGGAAGCGCATCTTCATCCGATTCTTCTTCGGAATCGTCTGTCATCGTACAGGTGAACGGTAAATCCGAGAATGCCGGCACAGCAACTTCAAGCAAACGTGACGGACAATCTGTCTTGACGATTGTTGTAGATCCGAAAAAGCTGAGCGCGAAGCTTGCGGAAGAAGGTCAACATGCACTAGTTACGATTCCGGTTGACTCGCAATCCGATGTTGTGATCGGTGAATTGACCGGTCAAATGATTAAAGAGATGGAGAATCAGCAGGCTGTATTCGAAATCAAAACGCCTCTTGCCGCGTATACCGTACCTGCGCTGCAAATCAACATGGATGCAATCGCCGGCCAATTCGGCGGGTCGCCGTCTTTGCAGGACATTCATGTCCAGATCGAGATCGCTGCACCGACAGCGGCTGTCATGAAGGCAATAACGGATGCGGCGAATAAGGGGTCCTTCTCCGTGGCCGTTCCGCCTGTGACGTTCACGATCAAAGCGACATATGAAAACAAGACGATTGAAGTGTCTTCGTTTAACGCCTATGTCGAGCGTACGATCGCTATTCCGGACGGTATCGACCCTGGCAAGATTACAACAGGTGTAGTTATGGACGCGGATGGAACTGTCCGCCATGTACCGACCCGTGTGGTTGTGCAGGATGGCAAGTATTACGCGAAGTTGAACAGTCTGACGAACAGCACTTATGCGCTTGTCTGGAATCCGCAGGAATACAGCGATGTAGCGGCGCATTGGGCTAAACAACCGGTGAACGATATCGGATCGCGTATGGTGGTGAGCGGCACAGGCGATAACTTGTTTAATCCCGACCGTGACATTACCCGCGGCGAGTTCGCAGCTATAATCGTTCGGGGACTTGCTCTTAAGGTTGAGAATGGGACTACATCGTTCTCCGACGTGAAAGCAGCGGATTGGTACAGCGGCGCTATCCGCACAGCGGCGGCGTATCGCCTGATTAGCGGGTTCGAAGACGGGACATTCCGTCCGAATGAAAGCACTACGCGTGAACAAGCGATGATGATTATAGCCAGGGCGATGGAGATTACCGGTCTGAGGGACACGTTGTCTGCATCATCGACAGACGCAAAGCTCCGTTCGTATACCGACGCGGCAAACATATCGCCATGGGCGCAGAGCAGTGTCGCCGACAGCCTTGCTGCCGGTATCATGACCGGCAGAACTAGCGCAGAGCTGGCGCCGAAGGCAAATATGACCCGTGCCGAAGTTGCGGTCATCATACAGCGATTATTGCGTATTTCCGGACTGATTTAAGGTACGGCTCCCTTCGAGTAAAATGTCCTCCAAGAAATAGCAGCGTCAGGTCACACGCCTGAACTGCTATTTCTTCGTCTTCTTCGTAGGATATTATAACGTTTGCAGCGAATTAATTCTGGAAGTCGGAAACGTATGTGAAATGAGGTAAGTGTGTTGCTAGGACAGACGCCGTTTGGAAGAACCGTATTTATCTGCTTGGTCAGCCTCATTTTTTGTTCGTTTATTCCACTCATGTTTATGTCGAATCGCGATAAAGCAGGATCAGGAGTGTCCCTGCACGTACACGGCGGGGTAATGGATCTCGGCACATGGAATTCTGATCGGGATAAGATCATCAGATTGGACGGCGAATGGGAATTTTATTGGGACAAGCTGTTGACTCCTGACGATTTCCGAAAGCAGGCGATTCCTTCGGTTCCGAGTGATCTCACATACGTAAAGGTTCCTTCAACGTGGAACGGGAATAACGTGGATGGCATGAAATTGCCGGAGTATGGTGCGGCGACATACCGCATGGTGCTGAAAAATGTCCCGTATTCCGGGATATTTGCGTTGAAGAAAACGAATATTCGCTTTTCCAGCCGGATTTATGTGAACGGCCAGGAATTACTGGAGGATGGGTTGCCAGCCCGTAACGCCCAAGCGTACGAATCAGGAAATCGTCCCCAGACGGGTATCTTCTCTGTTGATGGCGGACAGATCGAAATTATCGTACAGGTCGCCAACTACGATTATATTAATGCAGGGATTACGGTCTCGCTGCTGTTCGGCAAAGAAGCGGATCTGCTAGACCGGCAGCAAAAAGAGCTGGCGCACGAATTTGTTATGCTGGCGCTTCTTGGCACGCTTGCGCTCATTTATTTTATATGTTTCATTGTGGCGGCTATTTACCGCAAGAAAGATTATTCGCTGCTTCTGCTTGCCCTCATGTGTCTCTTATACGGATTATATAACGGCTTGATGGGAGAACGGCCGCTTTTTCTGGTGGTACATGGGATTTCCTTTGAAGCATTGTATAAATTTAAAGACGTCCTTTCCATCATCAGTTGTATGGTGTTGGCTATATTTTTCTATTATCAGCAAAAAAGCATCATTTCCTTAAAGCTGACACAGAGCGTATCGCTCATACTTGGCGTTTTCGCCTTAATGATTCCGTTTTTATCTATTAGTCAGTACACGGTCATTCAGTATTACATCGTTATTTTTTACTCCTTGTTACAACTGTGGCTGCTCGTAAAGGCGGCGTACCTGTTTGTCAGAAGCGAGCAAGCCAACCGTTTGAAATCTTTGCTGCTCTGCATGGCCGTACTTACGGTGAATCTTTACTCGATCGATGCGATTTTGTTCTCGATTAGTGTGATCGATAATTTATGGGGAGGGCAGTACTGTGTAATCCTCCTTAACATCATCATGATTTTTCTCGTCGTTCTTCGTTTTTTTGAAGCCTATCATACGATAGATGAGATGAAGAACGAATTGTTGCGGCTGGACAAGATTAAAGACGAGTTTCTATCGAATACGTCTCACGAATTGAGAACGCCGTTAAATGCGATGGTGAATATTTCGGAATCGCTGCTCAGAGGAGTGGGGGGCTTGGTAAACGACGCGCAGGCGCAAAATTTAACGGTTATTATGAACAGCGGGCGAAGATTAACGCATTTAGTGAATGAGCTGCTGGACTATTCCAAATTGAAGCACGGGGATATCAAACTTCACCACAGCGAATTGATACTCAACACCTACGTCGAGTCGGTCATACAGCTTCATCAATTTCTGCTCACAGGAACGAACACGAAGCTTGTTAATCGAGTGCCGGAGTATCTTCCTCTTGTCTATGCGGATGGCAACCGGCTCATTCAAATTTTGCATAATCTGATCGGCAATGCGATTAAATTTTGCGATCAAGGCGTTGTAGAGGTGAGCGCCGCTGTGGCTGGGGATTGGGTTGAAGTCAGTGTCAGCGATACTGGCATCGGCATCGATGTAGATATGCAGGAACGTATATTTTGGGATTACGAGCAAGGCGGGCATGTCGGGACGACTCATCAGGGTGGGACCGGACTCGGACTTGGCATTACGAAACGGCTGGTTGAACTGCACGGAGGGGAAATCCGTGTGAGTTCAAATCCCGGACAAGGGGCGATCTTCATATTTACGCTTCCTATATTTCCTGAAAAACAGAAGAAACCAAGTGAAACAACGATGCGGACGATAGAGAAGCCGTTTCCTCCGAATTTCGGCATGTCGCATTGGGCTTACCCGCTGACGATTGAAGGCGAGAAGCAAGAACCGATCTTGGTCGTGGACGATGACTCGGCCAATCTGCAAAGTATGATGAATCTGTTTAAGCTGGAAGGCCACACGATTATTGTCGCCAATCGCGGCGAGCTTGCTCTGCAGTTGTTGTCCAGGCACGATCTGTTCCTTGTCGTATTGGATATCACGATACCCGACTTGTCCGGATTTGAAGTGCTTAAGCGAATCAGGGAACGATATTCGCCATTTGAGCTTCCTGTTCTGATGTTGACGGCAAGGAACCGGAGCGGGGATATTCGTCTGGCAATGGAACTCGGGGCAAATGACTTTGTCGACAAACCGTTCGAGTCCGAGGAATTGATGGCACGTGTGAGAAGCTTATTGAGATTGAAATCATCTGTAAAGCTGGCTCGAGATGCGGAAATCGCCTTTTTACGTTCACAGATTAAACCGCACTTTCTGTATAATGCGCTGACGGCTATTGCGGAACTATGTGTGACCGATTCGGTCCGGGCGGAGGAAGTGACGCTGCAGTTGTCGCGGTATTTGCGCAACAGCTTTGATTTCAAGCAGCTGGATGCGCTGACAACGCTGGCAAATGAACTGGAGCTGGTCAAGTCTTATGTTGCGATCGAGCAAGCCCGCTTCGGTAATCGTCTGCAAGTTGAATATGAGGTGGATGCCGATCCGGATCTGCTGATTCCGCCGTTAATGATCCAGCCCCTGGTGGAAAATGCGATTCGGCATGGCGTAAGAGCGCACTCCAAGGTGGGCAGGGTAACCATTTCCGTCAAGGAGCCTGGGGACGGCAAGGTCGTTTTGCACATCGAAGATGATGGCAGGGGAATGAGCGATCAGAAGTTATTCGCCGTTCTGAACCCGGATACCGCGGCGAAAGGCATCGGGTTATGGAACATCAGTCAACGTCTGAGACTTTTGTACGGCACGGATCTGCGGATTGAAAGCAAGGAAGGCCAAGGGACCCGGATTGAGATCGTGCTTCCCGCAACGACATTTTTACGGAAAGGGGTGTAACGAATGCTGAGAATGATGATTGTGGATGACGAGGAATTACCGGCCATGCGATTAAAGCGTTTATTAACCGAGCTGAGCGAATGGAGTGTCATTGAAACGTTCTTCGATCCGCTTGATGCTTATGATTATGCCAAAGCGAATCCCGTCGATGTTGCTTTTCTGGATATTTCCATGCCGGATTTGAATGGAATGAAGCTGTCGAGCCTGTTGGTGGATATTCACCCGAACATAGAATTCATCTTTGTCACCGGTTTCGACGAATATGCGGTTAGAGCGTTTGAGATCGACGCCTTGGATTATGTAATGAAGCCGGTCACGGTGGAGAGATTGACCACTACGATGGGGAAGATCAGGCGGGTGCACCGCCCTGTCGTTGCGTCGTCGTCGATGGAGGTTTTTCTGTTCGGCGGAATGAGAATCCATTATCAAGCTGCGGGGGGCGGAAAAGAATCCATTAAGCTGCGGAGTCCGAAGACCGAAGAATTATTCGCTTTTCTGGTGTGCAACAAGACGGTAAGCCGTGAGGAAATTATTGATACGTTATGGAGTGGATTACCGCCCGAGAAAGCGTGGAAAAACCTGAATTCTACGGTCTACTATATTCGTAAGGCCATTGAGGCAAGTAAATGCAGGTGCGAAATCACGACGACGGGAAACGAGATTCGTTTGGATGCCGACGGCTTTTACTGCGATCTGTATGAATTTGAGCGGTTGTTGAAGGAAATCAGGCATGAATCCGAGCGGAATTTGGATTTGCTTGAGCGTGCGGCTGCTTTGTATACCGGATCATTACTGCAAGGGAAATCATGCGAATGGGCAATCCCGTATATCCGGCATTTGGAGAAGCAATACATCGAACTGCTGGAACTATTGGCCCAACATTATCGCCAGTCTCATCAACAGATACAAGCCTTGCATTATTATAGTGAAATCGTGAAACTGGACGGGACTCGTGAGGATATTCATGTGGAAATGATTCAGGTATTCATGGAGCTTGGGAGAAAACATGAAGCGGTCCGGCAATATGAACAACTGGAAGAGATGTTGCGCGAGCTGGACGTAAGACCCGATCCCAAGATAAAAGAGCTGCTGCAGTAAGAGGAGCACTCGACCGGTGATTGCTTGCAAATTTTGCAAGAAGTTCGAATGATTGAAGATATAGTTCTGTGATGGCAACCCTTGGCCATATCGGTCAAGGGTATTTTGTTTTAAGAGAGAAAACGATTTTTAAAGAAGTCCATAAGCCAATTCATTAGCTGCCGCTGTGAGCTGCCAATAAACCGGTCGGCACAATACATGAGCTCCAGATGGCGTACAGGGGCCGGTTCTTTAATGGGAATAGCCACAATATCGGGGCGGATCGGATGTTGGCTGAGCAATCCTTTAGGTTGAATCGTAGCGCCTACGCCGGCGGAAACCAATTGCAGCAGCGAAGTGGCTGAACTGGTCTCCATTGCAGCGGTTAATTCAAGTCCTTCATTTCGGAATACTTCATCGACCAGATCACGTCCCAAATAACCTTTTGGGTACATGACGATAGGAAGATGCATCAGGTCCCCCAGCGTAACTTCCTTTCTGTCGCAGAACTCGCTTCCCGCTTTCACAAATAGATGATAAGGTTCGCTTCCAAGGGGGATTTGGATCAGTCTTTTATCAGTTGGACCTTTCAAACCAATTCCGATATCGACTTTATGGCTAAGCACTTCCTCTTGCACATGTATAGCGGAGAAAACTTGCAGCTGAATGCCAGGGTATTTCGACTTAAACTGTACGAACAACGGCACAAGCTGAAAATCCAAATCGGAAGGCAAAACGGTTAGCCGAACCGTGCCTTGTTCTCCGGATAGCAGCTCTTTGATAGCACTTTTGGCATCACGTTCCGCTTGCAGCATTGTTTCTCCATACAATCGCAGGAGCTTGCCGGCTTCGGTTGCGACTACCTTTTTTCCAATGCGGTCAAAAAGCGGCGTGCCAAACTCGGCTTCCATGATGCGGATTTGCTGACTTAAGGTAGGTTGCGAAATGCCAAGTTCTTCGGCGGCCTTCGTAAAATGAAGATGCTCGTAAACGGCTATAAAGTACTGTATATTGCGAGTGTCCATTTTGCGGCCTCTTTTGATAGTATTTTACTATTATAATAATATAAATTATAGGATTGTACAATCGATGGCGGCGCCATATAATTTGGAGGTGGTTGATAAAGAATAGAAAGAAGGAAAGAAGGAGGTAAATCCGATGAAGAAATTTTATCTGCTATTAGCTGTATTTATTGCGACTTTAAACTTAAGACCGATGATTACCTCCGTTGCCTCTTTGATTGGCATTATGCAAAGCGATCTGGGGATGAGCGGATCAACAGCGAGTTTACTCACAACACTACCCGTGTTATGCATGGGCATTTTTGCTCCTACGGCAACAGTGCTGCGCGACCGGATCGGTCTGGAACGAACGATTTTTATAGCTTTGCTGCTTATTACCGGGGCAACTGCTTTACGGGTGAATGTTGGCTCCGTTCTTATCTTGGTTGTAACTGCCCTAATTGGCGGGGTAGGGCTCAGCTTGGCCGGGCCGCTCTTATCTGCTTTTATTAAAAAGTACTATCCCACAAAACCCGGAATTGTAAGCATATATTCCGCATCCATGACTGTTGGGGCGGCAGTGGCTTCCGCATATTCGATTCAGATTTACAATAGAACCGATCATAGTTTAACGTTAACTTTATCAGGTTGGGCTATTTTGGGCGTTTTTGCTTTGATTGTCTGGTCCGTTTTCCTTAAAAGCAGCCCCGGCAATCATGTGCGCGTTGTAAAATCAAAGCTTCCATTTCGAAACAAACGGGCGATGTTGTTAACGTTATTTTTCGGACTTATGGCAAGTATGTTTTATTCCGTTACAGCATGGATTTCACCGATTGCGCACAGCTTTGGGTACAGTCCATCCAGTTCGGCGATGCTGCTTACGATCTTTACGCTGATTCAAATTCCGGTATCTTTAGCGATTCCCGTGCTTGTATCCAAATTTGGAAAACGAAGATTTTTTCTGATCTTTTGCAGCGTAATGGAGCTAATAGGAATTGTTCTGTTGTTACTCAAATTGCCCATGCTGCCGGCTGTGATCGCTTTGGGCATCGGGGCTGGGGGATTATTCCCGCTAGCGTTAATGCTGCCGATTGTTGAGACGAATTCTTCGGAAGAAGCCGGCGAATGGTCGGCGTTGTCTCAGTTTGGCGGTTATATTATCGGATCGCTGGGGCCATTTTTGATAGGAGTGATTTACGATCACAGCGGAAGTTTTGTTGCCGCGCTGTTGGCGATGCTTGTTATCATCGTTGTCATGATCGGGACACAGTGGTTTATAACAGGGCGGAAGCCTGAAGTTCAAACCCGTTCGTAGATGGGTGAGGCAAAACTCCATTAAGAGGCCGGACCGTCGTTGGCGTTGGAGCCAGGGGGATTCCCTCGGCTCCAAATAAATATAGGGGGAGAATAATGAAGGTTCCAATCAGTCCTGTCTGGCGGAAGATATTAGTGTCTTTATGCTTTCAGTCAAAGGCATGACCGGACGCCCCAGTAACTTTTCCAGATCATCTGATAAAGAGGAAACATCGATCTTGCTTATGAATCTATAAATCCAATGTTGAATCTCGGGGTTTTGATGCACGGAGATAGATTTGCCCGACAGACTGGAAAGGGCGGCAGCTAAATCTACAAAAGTCCATGTGCGGGATGCCGTAAGCTCATAGGCTTTGTTCTTGTGGCCGTGTCCGGTAAGTACGGCTGCAATCGCTGCAGCGAGATCGAAACGGGTCACCGAATGAAACTTCCAATCTCCAGGAGCAATGTCGAGCCGGCCTTTTTTGATAGCGGCATGGAGATCGAGAACTTCTACAAAATCGGTATACAACGCATTCCGAAGAAAAGTAAAAGGGATTCCCGCGGTACGAATCGCATATTCCGTAGCCAGATGCAGCCAAACGGGCGAGCTTGATCCATTTTCAAGGAAAGCAAAGCTGGTATAAAAAATATGTTCCACTTTCGATTTTTTCGCAGCTTCAATGACATGGGCATGTTGGCGTAAACGGATCGTATCATCGTGATGCGAGCTTGAGATCATCAGCAACTGGGAGACACCTGCGAATGCTTGCTCAAGGGATTCGGGCTGATCGTAATCGCAAAGCCGGACGGAAATTCCCTGCTCTTCATACGACTTTCCGGATTCAAGACGGCGAACGCAAGCAATGATTTGCTCCTGCGGGGATTTTTGAAGGAGCTGTTTGATGATTAAACTGCCTAACTTGCCGTTGGCGCCTGTGATTGCAATAGACATGAGAGGTCATCCCTTCATGAAATATAGTTAGTTAAGGGCTTAACTAAATAGGCGGAAATACGCTGTTATGCCCTTTTTAGTTTATTTAATAAAAATAGGAGTTGATTCAGTTCCTGATCTTCCAGCGCTTGCATTTTTTCCTTAATTACTTGCCGATTGCCGGGCAAACATCGCGTCAAGAGATCCTGACCTTCATTAGTAATTGAAATGACCCATTTCCTGCCGTCATCGGGATGAGGGGCGCGGCGGATGAAACCTTCATTTTCCAAAGGGGTGAGCAGCAGACTGATATTTGATTTGGTTACCCCGATTTTTTGGGCGAGCGTTGATGGAAGTATGGTGCCTCCTTCCTTCATTATTTCTACCATGATTCGTATTCTTGCTCCATTTAGACCTTGGGATTGCCAATATTTCTCCGAAACCTCGACTAGTTTGGCCGTTGTTTCCACCAGCGTGAAGAAGGCAATGTTATACAGCGGTAAATCAAGTACGTATTGTTGCAGGTCTTTCATAAAAGTCACCACACATTTTGTGTATAGTTAAGCACTTAACTAAATTCAAAATACTAAAACTCAGGCGAATTGTCAAATTAAATCAGGCTTTAATGAAAGCCAAAAGGCCGAATTCAGGAGCAATATTAGCTCTGAATCGACCTTATCAGATCACTTGATCCGTACCCCCAGTTATTGCAAGTTCATTCCCCTTGAGAAGCTTTATGTAATGCCGCAATATCAAACTTTTTCATCTTTAAAAACACCTGCGCGACACGATCGCGTTGTTCCGTCGTGCCCTTAGCCATCATCTCGTCGAGTATGCAGGGGGAGATTTGCCACGAAAGACCATATTTATCTTTAAGCCAGCCGCACTGCTCGGCTTCGGGTATGGCCGAAAGTTTCTCCCAGTAGTAATCAATTTGCTCCTGGGTTTCGCAGATGACCATGAAGGAAACCGCCTCGTTGAAGCTGAATGGATGATTCAGAGCGCTGTCCATTGCCGTAAACCAGGTGTTCTCCAGCATAAAGTCGGTAAACATAACGGTTTCCTCGGTATTTGGTTCTTGGCCGGGGCCATAGCGATAAAGGACACCGGGTTGGGTATGTTGAAAGACCGAAAGATAGAACTCACGCGCTTCTTCCGCTTTTCCGCAGTTATCGCCTACGAACAGCAGGGAAGGAACAATCGTTGGCCGCGGCTCCCCTTCCGGATTTGTCAAGATGAGCTGCCATGAGACACCGTACTTGTCCTGGATCCAGCCATACCATTCGCTGAACGGGTATTTGTCGAGAGGCATAAGCGCGATGCCGCCTAAGGACAACGTATTCCACACTTCGTCTAACTTTTCTTTTGCATTGGGTTCACGGGACGGATCGAAATGAACGGTAAACGAGATGGAAGGATTGATCTTAAAGTACGGTCCCGCAGAAATAGCCATAAAAGGATGATCCCAAACGTTAAACGAAACGACATCGCAGTTACCCGAAGGGGTATTGTTTAAGGTTCTTGTGCTTGTGATTTTGGAGTTTGGGAATACAGAGCAATAGAACTCCGCGGCTTCTTTTGCTTCCTTGTCGAACCACAGGTGCGGGGTGATGAGCTGGGTTAATCCATAACCGCTATAGGCGTCACTCATAAAATTTGCCTCCCTTTTTATGGTAAGGTTCTCGCTTTGATTGTAATACAAGGATTGATTTTATGTTTCTTATCAATTGCTGTATTTTAACCAAAATTGTTGGCCGCATCCATCTGCCCGGAGCGTTGTTAAAATCTGTTTTGAACGGAAAGCCCGCTATACTGTATAATAATTCTACAATCCAACGGTGGGTGAGCACAATGAAGCTACAACAAGAACCGGCATTGCGCCAACAATTAAGCGTAACGGTGACTCCGCGGCTATTGCAGTCGATGCATGTCCTGCAGCTTTCCTCTGCGGAATTGGTGAGCTACGTGCAGGAACAATCGGCGGAAAATCCGCTGCTGGAGGTGGTCTGGTCCGATGCTCCTAGACGAGGGACGAGAGGACGCGCCAGACACGATGCGTTCGGCGGTGCAGCCGGATCGCCGCCTGAGGCGGCGGCGGAATCCGAGACGCTGGAATCGATGCTTCTCAGCCAGCTGCGGCTGAGCGGCGTCACAGATCGCCGCTATACGATGGCAGCATATTTGGCGGGCAACATAGACGAAAACGGTTACCTGGACATCACGCTGGAGGAGACGGCGGCCTTCTTTAACGCAGAGGTGCGCGAAGCGGCGGAAGCGCTTCAGGCGCTGCAAGCATTGGAGCCGGCCGGAATCGCCGCCAGGTCGCTGCAGGAGTCGTTATGCATCCAGATCCGGCGGGACGAACAGGCCGATCCGTGGGCGGAAGCGCTGGTCACTCGCTGCTTGAAGGAACTGGGAGCCGGCCAGTGGAAGACGGCGGCTCAGCTTTTGGACATTACGCAGGAGCAGGTAAAGCAATCGTTTGCTTATATCCGAACGCTGAATCCGCGCCCCGGTCTGGCTTACCAGAAGACTAACCCGCTTGTGGTAAAACCGGATGCGGTGATCCGGAAGCTCGGAGATCGTTATGTGTGCGCCCCGATCGATGGCCGGCTTCCGCAGGTGTCCGTAAACCGCAGCATGCAGCGGCTTTGCTTGGAAAGCGGTTCCAAGGAGACGGCGGCGTATGCGAAGCAGCATGCTCAAGCGGCGGAATGGCTGATCCACAGTCTCGAGCAAAGGCAGCGTACGTTTATGCGCGTGGTTGAAGCGATTGCCGAAGAGCAGATGGCCTATTTGGATATCGGTTCGCCCGGTCTTAAACCGATGAATTTGAAAACGATTGCAGCAAAGCTGCAGGTTCATGAGTCGACGGTAAGCCGCGCCATTCAAAATAAATACGTGAGAACACCGCACGGTACGGTTGAATTAAAAGCTTTTTTCAGCGCGGGGCTGGCGACAGCAGACGGAGATACGGCCTCGGCGGAACACATCAAGTCGAGAATCCGAAAACTTGTGGAGGAAGAGGATAAACGCAAACCGCTCTCCGATCAGCAGCTCACCGACCTACTGGTGCAAGAGGGGCTGCATATCTCACGCAGAACGGTCATGAAATACCGTGAAGAGGCCCGCATCTTATCTTCGCGTCTGCGCGCGAGCAAGTAACATCACGGTTGTATGCGGCCGCGCTGCAGGGTGGAAAATACATGAATATTAATATAAAAAATTTACTTCCTAAAGGCTGGAGGCTGATCATTATGGCGCATTCCTTCGGGGTTTTGACGGTGGATGACGAGGAAAGCTTGTGCCGCATCATTTCCCGAAAATTGCAAAAATCCGGCTATCGCACGTTTGAGGCGGTGTCAGGGCAAGCCGCCTTGCAGATGATGGAGAAGGAAGATATCGATGTCGTCATTCTCGACTACATGCTTCCCGATCTGACCGGCATTCAAATTTTGCAGCAAATCAAAAGTGAGTTTCCCCACATCGAAGTTATCATGCTGACGGCTTACGGCAATGTGGAAAATGCGGTCCACGCGATGAGGCTGGGCGCTTTCGATTACTTAAATAAGCCAAGCGAGCTGGAGCTGATCAAAGATATCGTCGGCAAAGCGTGCGAAAGCAAACGGCTGCAGCTGGAGAACCGCGAGCTTAAGGAGCAGCTCGCCTCGGCGAGCGACCACGAAGACCTCGTATTCGAAAGCGGGAAAATGAAACAAATCCGTAAGCTGCTCCATAAGGTGAAAGAAACGGACGCTTCGATTCTCATCCTCGGGGAAAGCGGAGTAGGGAAGACGGCGTTGTCCAAATGGATTCACGAGCACAGCCGCCGTAAGGACAAACCTTTCGTATCGATCAACTGCGCGGCAATTCCCGATTCCTTGCTTGAAAGCGAGCTGTTCGGCTATCAGAAGGGGGCTTTTACGGGGGCGACGGAGACGCGCGCCGGCAAATTCGAAGCCGCCGACGGCGGCACGATCTTTTTGGACGAGATCGGCGAGATGCCGCTGGCCATGCAAGCCAAGCTGCTGCATATTATCGAGGAAAAAACATTTATGAAGCTCGGCAGCAACTCCTACCGCAGCGTGGACGTGCGCATCATTACCGCAACTAACAAAGAAATCAGGAAACTGGTTCAGGAAGGGCGGTTTCGGCAGGATCTGTATTACCGCCTGAATTTGGTGGAGCTTGAAGTGCCGCCGCTGCGCGAACGGCTGGAAGACATTCCGCCTATGATCGTCCGGTACATCCGCAAGCTGAACGAGAAGTACGGCAAGACGGTGTCGCTCTCCGACGATACCGTCGAAGCGTTGGCCGCGCGCGAGTGGCCGGGCAATATCCGCGAGCTTCTTAATACGCTGGAGCGGCTGCATATCGTTTCAAGCGGGGTTGTCCGGCTGAATGACGTGTCCGGCACGCTGATATTTCCCGGGGGGCGGGAACAGAGTGGAGTTGCGGCGGAGAAACGTACAGATGGGGATATGAACTTGCAGAAGGCACTGGAGGAGATTGAGGAGGGAATGATCGCGAAGGCGCTGGAACAAGTAGGCGGCAACCAGACCCGCGCGGCCGATTTGCTTGGCATTTCCCGGCATACGCTAATTTACAAGATGAAAAAAATGAGATAGGAGCGGACCGAAACTATGGCGTTCAGACTTCCTTTGCATCCGGTCGATTCCATCTTTCGCAGCATCAAGATAAAATATTTGATCATTTATTCCATTGTGATTATTATTCCGGTGCTGGTCATTTATAATCTCATCTTGAATTACACTCACCGGGTCGTGGAAGAAGATATCGTCCGGAAAAACGCGCTGAGCGCCGACGCGCTTGTCAAGCGATTCAACGCGGAAATATCCGATGCGGTGCTGCAACTGAGGCTGATCGCCGAGGTCGATGAAGGTGTCGTTGTGAAACCCCAAAACATGTACGACCGCGCCAAGCTAACCATTGCCAGCAGCTCGATGATTCAAGCGATCGCCATGGTTGATGCCAATAAACGGATATTGTTCGAAGCCCCGTTTGCCGTTCGGTCCGATTACCATGACCAGCAGCTGCCCAACTTCGATATCGTTCGGTGGAGTAAAAACTATGCCGTCTCCGATCTTGTCGTAAACGCCTCGGGCCAGAAAGTTGTTGTTGTCTCATTTCCGGTGCTCGACAGCCGGGAACAGTTTCTTGGCATGCTGACTGCTGAGATCAGCCAGGATCATTTATCCGAGGTGCTGAGTGCTAGCAGCGTATCGACAAGCGGCTTCGGGTTTATTTTGGACCGTGCCGGACAAGTGATTGCCGCCTCTTCTCCTTCCGATATCGGAGCAGATTTCTCGGCGTATCCGGCCGCCATTGCGCTGGCCCGGTACACGTCCGGCTCCATGAAGGGTGTCTACCACGGCGAGTCCAGCATTATGGCTTACAAAACGATGTGGGACGGGTGGGGACTTGTCTTCGGCGTCCCGAACCGGCATGCTTTTAAACCGATGACCGACTTGTCCGGCGCATTGACCGGAACTTTTCTGATCATTCTGGTGCTGACGGTGCTGTTCATTGGCATCGGAGCGCAAAAGCTGCTCCAGCCGATCGTGCAGCTGACCAAGTTTGCGCGAAGCATCGAGCGAAACGGCTCCACGGCTTCGAGGCTTCCCGCGGTCAGCAAATCGCAGGACGAGCTGGCGATTTTGGGCCAAACGATGGTCTCGATGGCGGACAGCTTGCGCGACAAACAGAAGATGGTCGAGGATAACGAGCGGTACTTGCGCGATGTGATCGAAGGGATCCCTTATGCGATCATCACTGTCGATAATGAAGGTGCGGTATCGCATGTCAACCGGCAGTTTGAACGGATTACGGGTTACGCCGTCGACTCGGTTATCGGCAAGCTCTGGTCGGACATTCCGCTTCAGGCTAACGAAGCCGGCATCGATTTGCTGCGTGTGAACGAAGACTGGGGGGACGTCCGGGATAGCGAAACCTCCATCACCGATGCGCGCGGAAACCGGCGGATGGTCAAGCTGGCCGCCTCGGCTATTTTTAACGTACAGGGCGGCAGGATCGGCACCATTGCGGTGTTACAGGATATCACCCAATGGAAGCTGCTCGAAGAACATGCCAAGCAAAGCGAAAAACTCGCCTTGATCGGCCAGATCAGTACCGGGATCGCCCATGAAATTAAAAATCCGCTGGCCATTTTGTCCGGTGCCTCCGAGCTGCTGAAAGAAGAGGTGGACGAGCAGCCTCGCGGGGATAGTGTGGACGATCTGGTCAACGACATACACCGGGTCGTTCGGCGTATGAACGGAATCGTCAATCAATTTTTATCATTTTCCAAAATGAACGGGGAACAGGTACAGCTCGTGCCGCTGGACAAGCTGTTGGACGAAGCGCTGCATCTTCTTAAGATCAAGCTGCGCGATGCCGGTGTCGTGACGGTCAGGCAATACGAGGAGCCGGGTTTCATGGTTGCCGGGAAATACAACTTGCTGATGCAGATGTTTCTCAACCTGATGATCAACAGCATTGAAGCGATGCCGGACGGAGGGATGCTGACCATCCGTATTTCGGCGAAAGCGGAAGAAGGGACGGCCGGTTCGCTGGCCGCCGAGATTACGGATACCGGAATCGGCATATCGGAGCAAGCGATGGAATGGCTGTTCAACCCGTTTTTTTCCACCAAGGAGCAGGGCTCCGGGCTCGGTCTTACCATCGCTCGGGACATTATGCTTGAGCATGGCGGAGAGCTGCATATTCAAAGCCAAGCCGGAAAAGGCACAACGATGCGGTGTACGTTCCCGCAGACATTGCCGGAAGGAGAGGATTCGCCATGAACGGCAAACTCGTGACCTTTCTGACGGTGGTTATCGTCTTGGAGCTGGCCTTGCTGGCTTTGCTGAACCCGTTTGGGCCGTGGAATAAGGAGAAAGGAACGTTGGTGGAGGATCCGTCTCCTGTAGTGAAGCCCGCCGTGACGATTGGGTCCAAATCGTTTACGGAGCAGTATTTGCTGATGAAAATGACCGGAATTTGGCTGAGGGAAAACGGCTTTGCGGTAAAAGAAATTATTTTTAAAGGAAGCACGAATATCCGCTCGGCGCTGGAGGCGGGCGTAATCGACCAGTATTGGGAATACCCCAATACGGCGCGGATTTATTACCAGCAGCAGCCCGGTATTCCCGATGCCGAGGAAGCGTTCCGAACCGTAGCTGAGCAGGACGAGAAGGTTGGCCTGCGGTGGCTGCAGATGACTCCGGCTATCAACAGCTCGTGGACGATGCTGATCAAAAAGGAACTGGCCGAGCAATACGGCATCCGGACGATCAGTGATCTAAGCGCGTATGCCAAAGGCAAGCAGCTTCATATTGCGACGAACAGCGAATTCCTCATTCGCGGCGACGGGATCGAGCCGTTTCAGCAAAAATACGGGTTTACCATTCCGCGGGAAAACATCATCGTATCGGAGACTAAGCTGTTCGCCCAAGCGGTGAAGGAAGCGCGCGTACAGGCTGCGGTCGGGTTCGCCTCGGACGGCCGTATTATCCCTTACGGGCTTGTGGAGCTGGAGGATGACCTCCATTATTTTCCCCCGTACAATCCTGCTCCGGTCGTGACTGCCGCGAGCCTGAAGCAAAACCCGCAAATTGAGCCGCTGCTGAATAGGCTTACCGGCACGATTGAACATGATAAATTTATGGCGTTTCTGTATAGGGCGGACGTTCAGCACGAAGATGTCACCGAGCTGGCCAGACAATATTTGGTCGAAGCGGGCCTGATCCGCAGCAGCGGTAATTAAAGCGGTATGCGTCCGGGAACGGTCTTTCCCGGCAAAACCGTTTTCAGACCAATTGAAAGTGAAAGTCCTTTCGCGTTTGATGTTTTGCGCGAGAGGGCTTTTTTCTTTTGTCCGGATTTGCAGCGGATTTGTAGCAAAAAAACGCACTGTAGAAAAATGACACAGTTCATCTGTAGAAAAAATACACAACCGCCGCCTAATTTCGCTGAAAACGGCTTCAAAAACATTGGCACGGCATTTGCTATATGTATAGGTATAACCAACATGGAGGTGAGATGCACAATGATCCGTTTCGACAATATCAACAAAGGGTACGGAGCCGTTCAAGTTTTGAGCGAATTGAACATGCAGATCGGCAAGGGGGAGCTTGTCGCCCTGATCGGTCCGAGCGGCTGCGGAAAAACGACGACACTGCGGATGATCAACCGCTTAATTGAGCCGTCCTCCGGCACCATTAGGATCGACGGTCAAGAGATATCCAAGATGAATCCGGTTGAACTCAGAAGGGGGATCGGATATGTCATTCAGCAGATCGGGCTTCTGCCCCATCTGACAATCGGCAAAAACATCGGTCTTGTGCCGAAACTGAAAGGCTGGAAGGAGCAGCAATACTCCGATCGCATCGATGAACTGATGCATATGGTCGGGCTGGACCCGAAAGTGTTCCGCAACCGTTATCCGTCCGAATTAAGCGGAGGGCAGCAGCAAAGAATCGGAGTGATTCGCGCATTGGCCGCCGAACCTCCCGTTATCCTGATGGACGAGCCGTTCAGCGCGCTTGATCCGATCTCCCGGGAGCAGCTGCAAGAGGAACTGGTGAAGCTGCAAAAAGAAATTCATAAGACGATTGTGTTTGTGACCCACGACATCGACGAGGCGTTGAAAATCGCCGACCGGATCGCGATCATGAACGGCGGTCAACTCGTGCAATACGATTCGCCGAAAGCCATTTTGCAAAATCCGGCAAATGCATTTGTAAGGGGATTCATCGGAGAGAAGCGGCTTGGCGCTGGCGCGCAAGCGCCGGGTCTCGGCGGTTTATCGCAGGTAGTCGAAACCATCATGATCCGGCCGGTTGTAAGATTGTACGCTGAGCACCGCATCGCCGACGCTTTGACGGTGGCCCGCGGTTCGGCGGAAGACACCTATCTTGTATACGACGGCGATCAGACCGTGACCGGCGTGATTTCGCTGGCGGAGCTGGAACGCAACGCACATCGAGGAGGCGAGACGGTCCGTCACATTTTGCAGCCTTCCGAGTTTTGTGTGGAAGCTGATTCAAATTGGCGGGAGGCTTCAGCCAAGCTGCTCGATTCCAACGCCAGCGGTCTTCCGGTCATGAAGCAGGGGAAAGTTGTCGGCCTGGTCACACCGGGCAGTATTTTGCGCGAGCTTGTCAAGATGAACGCATAAGGAGAAAGGAGTGTTCGCATGCAGGAGCAAAATTTGTGGAAAGAGGTATGGCACGTCATCGTTGATCAGCCGGATATGATTCTCACCGGCTTGTGGCAGCATGTTTACATCTCGATGCTGTCGATGCTGATCGCGATTGTGCTCGCCGTACCGCTGGGCATCTGTTTGACCCGCTACCGCAAGGTGGCGGACGGAATCATCGGATTTACCGGCATGTTCCAGACGATACCAAGCATAGCTTTGTTCGGATTTCTGATGCCGCTTGTAGGGATCGGCGTGAAGCCGACGATTATCGCGCTTGTTTTGTACGCGCTGGCCCCTATCGTCAGAAACGTATACACCGGCATTGTGGAAGTGAATCCGGCTACGGTGGACGCCGGACGGGGGATGGGCATGACGAACTGGCAAATTTTACGGATGATCGAGCTCCCGCTGGCATTGCCGGTGATTATGGCGGGAATCCGTACGGCGACGATTTGGACGATCGGGATCACAACAATCGCGGCGTTTATCGGCGCTGGCGGTCTCGGTCAAATCATTTTCCGCGGCGTCACGCTGATGCGTCCGGAGCTGGTGTTGTCCGGCGCAATTCCGGCGGCGCTGCTCGCCATCGTGGTGGAGGTGCTTCTGAAGAAACTCGAAGCGCGCGCTACCCGCAACCGCAATCCGCTTCCGCAAGCGACTGCCCGGGACGTCAAAGACAAAGCGGCCAAAGCCGCTTAAACAGTGTAAATGCGAAATACCAAACATTTTGGGAGGGTCTGACATGAAAAAATGGTTCATACTGCTTGCCTGCTTTGCACTCCTGCTGACCGCTTGCGGCGGGAAAGACAAACCTGCGGCGGGCGCCGGGGACAATTCAACGAAAGTCGTAGTCGCCAGCAAAAACTTCACCGAGCAATACGTGCTCGCGCAAATCATGGGTCAGCTGCTGCAAAACAAAACGAAACACCAGGTGACGATCAAAGAAGGAGGTTACGCCGCTTCCGCCGTGCTGAACCAAGGCATGAAGGACGGCGGGGTGCAGGTGTTTGTCGATTACAGCGGCACCGGTTATATCAATGTGTTGAAAAATACGCTGCAGCCCGACGACACGCCCGATTCCGTATTCCAGAAAACAAACGAAGGTTACCAGAAGCAGTATGGCTTCGAGTGGCTGAAGCCGCTTGGCATGAACAATACGTTTACGTTGATTGTGAAGGAGGACAAGGCCAAGTCGCTGAACCTCAACACGTTCTCCGATCTGGTGGCTCACTCCAAAGATATGGTGATCGGCATGGACGCCGCCTTTTACGCTCGCGTCGACGGTTACAAGGGGCTGACGGAGAAATACGGCATGAAGTTCAAGGATTTCAAGGAAATGGACATTTCGCTTGCATTCTCCGCGCTTTCCGAAGGCAAGATTGACGTGCTGGTCGCTTACGCGACGGACGGCCGCATTCCGGCCTTGAAGCTCAAGTCGCTGAAGGATGACAAGCAATATTTCCCGCCGTATTATGCGGCTCCGATTGTGCCGAAGTCACTGATTGCCAAATACCCCGACATTGCGGACGTATTAAACCAACTGGCCGACAAGCTTGACGACAAAACGATGTCCGAGCTCAACGCCATGGTTGATATGGACAAGAAACCGACGGCGGAAGTGGCCAAGCAGTTTTTGACCAAAGCCGGACTGATCAAGTAAACGCGACCACTACAAGGGAGAGATACCGTTGAAAATCACATCGATCGAAATCAAACAATATATGATTCCGCTGGACCCGCCGTTTCATGCGTCGTGGGACCCGACACCACGCAAAAAATTCGGTACGACGCTTGTTTACGTGCATACGGACGAAGGCATTACCGGCATCGGCTCCGGCGATTTGATGACAGGTTTTGCCGGACACGAGCATCTGTTTATCGGGCAAGACCCGTTTGCAATCGAACGCCATGCGCAGCTCATCGACAATATCGATTTCCATTACGGCCGCTGCTGGCCGCTCGATTTGGCTTTGTGGGATTTGATGGGCAAAAAAACCGGCATGCCGGTATATAAGCTGCTTGGCGGGCGCAGCGACCGGATCGTCGCATATGCGTCGACGGGCGAGCTCGTTACTCCGGAAGTCAGAGCCGAACGCGCGGAAGCTTTTGTCGAGCGGGGATTTAAGGCGATGAAGATCCGCTTCCACCACAAGGATCCTCGTCAGGACATCAAGGTAGTAGAAGCGGTGCGCCGGGCGGTCGGCGACAAACTGGACATTATGGTCGATGCGAATCAAGGCTGGAAAATGCCATGGGATGTGGAGCGCACATGGGACGTCAAGATGGCGTATCAGGTCGCCAATGAGCTGGAGCAGCTGGGTGTCGTTTGGCTCGAGGAACCGCTGCCGTCCCATGATTTCGCCGGCATGGCCGCACTTCGTCAAAAAGCCGGCATCCGCATTGCCGGCGGAGAAATGAACCGGGAATGGCACGATTTCCGGGAAATGTACCGGCACGGCTCACTTGACGTATACCAGCCCGATGTGGCCTTAACGGGCGGCATTACGCAAATACGCAAAATCGCCGACATGGTGCAGATGGGCGGCCATTGGTTTACACCGCACAGCTGGAGCAACGGCATCGGTTTTCTGGCGAATCTTCATTTGAGCTGCGGACTAAGCACGTGTCCGTACTTCGAATTCCCTTACGATCCGCCGACCTGGACACCGGAACGCCGCGATTTCGTACAGCAGGAAAAAGTGATGGTCGACCGCGACGGCTGCCTCGTTTTGTCGGACAAGCCGGGTCTTGGCTTTGAGCTGGATCCGGAAATGCTGGAGAAATACGAGATCAAAAACGCCTACATCTGGGGCACCGACTAAAAAGGCGGAGGGACCTATGACGGACCAATCATCCGGACCGTTCCGGCTGGAGCGGGATATGATCGGGGAGCTCGCCGTTCCCATGGAAGCGTATTACGGCATCAATACTCTGCGCACTTGCCGCAATCTGTCCTTCTCTAGGCGTCAGTTGGGCAGTTACCCGGGTTACATCCGCTCGTTGGCGCTGGTCAAAAAAGCGGCGGCCCTCGCCAATCTGGAGGCGGGCGAGCTGGATGGGGACAGGGCGCATCTGATCGCCACTGCCTGCGACTCATTGGCCGGAGGCGAGTACGCCGACCAGTTTCCGGTCGACGTGCTGCATGGCGGCGGCGGGATCGGCATCAATATGAACATAAACGAGGTCATCGCCAATATCGGCAACGTATCGGCCGGACATAAGCTGGGAGATAACGAGCCGCTTCACCCGGTGGAACATGTCAATATGTCGCAATCGACATCCGATGTCTGCCACACGGCGATGCGCATGACACTTGTCGGGGCATGGGCCGGACTAAAGCAGGAGCTGGACGGGCTGCACGGGCTGGCGAAAATGAAAGCGGCCGAATTCGCGGAGGTGCGGACGATCGCCCGCACGTGTTTGCAGGACGGCATGCCCGTCTCCTACGGCGATACGTTTGGCGGCTATGCCGCCTTGTTCGCCAGAAGAATCGGCGCCCTCGACAATGCGTTCGGAAAGCTGCAGAAAGTAAATCTGGGCGGAACGGTCATCGGCTCCGGCCTTGGAGCGCCGGAGGCGTACCGCCGGATGGTTATGGAGAAGCTGCGGGCGGTGACAGGCGAAAGCTACGTCTGGCGCGAGAGTCTGTACGATGCGGCGCAGAATCCGGACGATTTGGCGGAAGTGTCCGCTCAGCTCGCTTTGCTGGCGCAAGCGCTGCTGAAAGTAGCCAAAGACTTCCGGCTGCTTTCGTCCGGTCCCGAAGCCGGATTTGCCGAGCTTATCCTGCCTTCGGTGCAGGCAGGCTCCTCCTTTTTCCCGGGCAAGGTGAATCCGGTTGTGGCCGAGACGCTGATCCAGTGCTGTTTTCAGGTGATGGGCTGCGACCGAGTGGTGCAGGCGGCTGCGGAGCACGGCGAATTGAATCTGAACGTATGGGAGCCGGCTGCTGGCATTAACATTCTTGAAGCGGTGCAGATGCTTGAAGCAGCGGTCCGTCAGTTTGCGGAAAAATGCTTCAGCAGTGTGACGGTCAACCGGGAGCGCTGTGAGGCTTACGCCGGCAGCCTCATTCCGCTTGTTGTCGAGATGAAGGAAATATACGGCTACGCGGCCGTATCTAGCTTGTTAAAAGAAGCGAAGCAGCAGGGCAAAGACCCCAAAACATGGCTAAAACAAGGAGGAGAACGAGATGGAGCAGGCGTGTCTGGATTGGGCGAACGAATGGCTGAAGACAACTAAGAAGCTTTATATCAACGGGGAATGGATCGAGGGCGGCGGAGCGGCGCTGGAAACGGTCAATCCGGCCAACGGACGGACGATCGGCGCTTTTCATGGAGCGGCCAAGGAAGACGTGGACGCGGCCGTGGCGGCTGCGAATAGTGCGTTCCGGACCGGCCCATGGAAGGAAATGAGCCGCAAGGAGCGGGCTAAGGTGCTGCACCGGATCGCTGATGCGATCCGCAGCCATCACGCCGAACTCGCGACATTGGAATCGCTTGACAACGGCAAGTTGTACAAGGAATCGTTTGAGGACGATGTTCCGGAATGCGCCGATATTTTCGATTATTACGCGGGGTGGACCGATAAGTTTTATGGAGACACCTGCCCGGTAGAAGGATCTTATCTGAGTTACACGACCCGGGAGCCGGTCGGGGTATGCGGTCAGATCGTACCGTGGAATTTCCCGCTGCTCATGGCCTGCTGGAAACTTGCGCCCGCACTGGCGATGGGCAATACGGTCGTGCTTAAGCCATCCAGCGCGACTTCGCTGTCGGCGATCCGCTTATTTGAAATTTTGCACGAAGAGGCCATTCTGCCCCCTGGTACGATCAACCTTATATTGGGCAGCGGCAGCATCGGTACGGCGATTACGAAACATATGGACGTGCATAAAGTGTCCTTTACCGGCAGCACCGGGGTCGGCAAGCAGCTTGTCCACGATTCGGCCGACTCCAACCTGAAGACGGTTACGCTTGAATTGGGCGGGAAATCGCCGAATATTGTGTTCGCCGACGTTCCGGACCTGGATTTTGCCGTCGAGCGCTCCTTCTACGGTTTGTTCACGCACAAAGGGGAGAAGTGTTCGGCTCCGACCCGCCTGCTTGTGCAGGAAAGCATTTACGATACGTTCGTAGAGCGGCTGGCCCGGCTTGCGGACAGCTACGTGTGCGGCGATCCCTTCGATCCGTCCAGCGACCAAGGGGCGCAATGCACGAAGGCGCATATGGAGAGCATTTTGCGTTATATCGAGATTGGCGTACAGGAGGGAGCCCGCGTTGCGGCCGGCGGCCGGCGCGATACGGAAGGAACAAACGGCGACGGCTATTATGTGCGGCCGACGATTTTCGCCGACGTCTCAAACGATATGCGCATCGCGCAAGAGGAAATTTTCGGTCCGGTGCTTGTCGTCATTCCGTTTAAGGACGAAGAGGAGGCGGTCCGGCTGGCTAACGACTCGATATACGGGCTTGCGGCCGGTGTTTGGACAAACGATGTGTCGCGCGCCCATCGGGTGGCGAACCGCTTGGAGGCCGGCATGGTGTTCGTCAACAAGTATGGCTGCTACGATTTTGCAAGTCCGTTCGGAGGAGCAAAGCAGAGCGGCTGGGGCAAGGAATACGCGATCCACTCACTTGAGTCGTACACCAAAGTGAAATCGATCTGGGTAAAAATTTAACCAGTTTTACATTATAGAGAGAACGGGAGAATGCACGGTGGACATGAAAGCTGCAGTAATGAGAGAAGTAGGCAAGCCGCTTACGATTGAGCGAGTGCAACTGGCGCCGCCGGGGCCTGGCGAGGTGCTGGTGAAAGTGGAGGCGTCCGGCGTCTGCCACAGCGATTTAAACAGTCTGATGGATGAATCTACGCCAACACCGTCCATTTTGGGCCATGAGGGCGCGGGTATCGTAGTCGAGGTCGGCCCGAATGTTCGCCATGTACGTCCGGGCGATAAAGTGGCGCTGAGCTGGGTGCCGTTTTGCGGAGTGTGTCCGTTCTGCGAGCAAGGGCAGGTGCATCTTTGCGAGTCCGCTTTCGGACCGATGTTTAACGGGACTTTACTGGACGGTACATCCAGGCTGAGCCAGGGAGGACAACAAATGTACCATTACTCCCTGCTCTCCACGTTCGCCGAATATACGGTGGTTGCCGAGCGGTCCTGCGTCAAGCTGCCGGACGAGATGCCGCTTGTTCAAGCCTCGCTGCTGGGCTGCGGCGTAGCGACCGGCTACGGCGCTGCGGTTAATGCGGCGAAGGTGACACCCGGCTCGTCGGTAGCCATCTTTGGGATCGGCGGCGTTGGCATCAACGCGATCCAAGGAGCGCGAATCGCAGGGGCTTCGAAGATCATCGCGTGCGACGTGAAGCCGAAAAACCTTGAGCTGGCCAGAGCTTACGGAGCGACACATACAGTCAATGTGGCGGAGCAGGATACGGTCGAGGCGTTAAAAGAGCTGACCGGCGGCTACGGGGTACAATTTGCGATCGATGCTTCGGGCAATACGAATGCGGGCAGCAGCGCCTGGCAGGCGACACGGAAGGGCGGCACGACGGTTGTCGTCGGAGCGTATCATCCGCAGAAGCAGCTGAGCCTTCCGGCGGGCGGCTTCCACCGCGTCGGTAAAACGCTTAAAGGCAGCTTCTATGGCGACATTCATCCGCTGCGGGATATTGCGGCTCTTGCACAGCTTTATCTGGACGGCAAGCTGATGTTGGACGAGCTTGTGCTTGAGCAAATCCCGCTTGAAGACATCAATCGCGCATTCGATTCGTTCCACGACTGCAATTGTGTCAATGTGGGACGAAGTGTCATTGTGCTGTAACGCAACACGGGGGATTCGGCTTCAGCCGGCTTCTCCCGTTTCGCTGCTGGGGGGCGAACCGTCATGTGGCCAACGTTGGCGACCATTCTCGTCATTCAAATTGTGTACGTATCCTGTTTAACCGTTCGCCAAATTTTTACGCTGAAAGGCTACCGCTACATGGCTGCCTTCCTCAGCTCGATCGATATTATGGTTTATGTAATTGGGTTTAAGCTCGTATTGGACCATCTCGACCAACCCGCCAGTCTGATCGTCTACTGCCTTGGTTACGGATTAGGCATTCTGATCGGCATTCACATCGAAGAACGGCTGGCGCTTGGTTATGCCAACGTCCAAATTTTCCTGAAGCACGGCGGTTTGGAACTTGCCCAGGAGCTGAGAGCCAAAGGTTACGGGCTGACGATCTGGCATGCCGAGGGTATCCATGGGGAAAGCCTTGTTTTTTCCATTATTATTCCGCGCAAAAAACAGTCCGGGCTTTACCGGGAAATCGTAAAGCTGGACCCAAGTGTTTTTATCGTCTCTTACGAGGCCAAATATTATCGGGGCGGATTTTTGAGCAAAGTGCCGGGCAAGCCGCCCGGAATCAGCAAGGAGACCAGCTTATGAACGAAACCGTATGCATCACCGGAGCGAGCCGCGGATTGGGGCTGGAACTAGCCCGGCTGTTTTATGCCCGCAGCTACCGGGTGTTCCCGGTCGTCCGGTCGTCCGCTGCCGCAGAAGCGCTGCTTCGCGAAATGCCGGACTGCCGCCCGATTATGGCGGATGTCGCCGACGATAATTGCACGGCTGTGATAAACGGGGCTTTAAGCGGACAAGCCGAATCGCTTGATCTTTTGATCAACAACGCGGGAATTTCCGGCACCGCCGACGGCTTGGAGCAAGTCACCACAAACGAAGTCGGAGAGCTGTTTAATGTGCACGGTTTGGGCATCATTCGCACCGTTCAGGGCGCTTTGCCGATGCTGGAACGGTCGGCTCGTCCGAGAATCATCAATATTTCGTCGCGTTTGGCGTCTTTGACCAAGACGGCGGCCGGCGAGTTTAATCACGGAGGTTTCACGTATTCGTACCGGATGGCCAAAGCCGCGCAAAATATGCTGACGCTTTGTTTGCATCAGGAGCTAAGTGAAAGAGGCGTTCATGTGAGCGCCGTACATCCCGGTAAAATACTCGCCGGCTGCGCCTCACATGACGCTAATTTAACGCCGGGCGAAGCCGCCGAGCGAATATTCGAATGGTGCCGGACGGCAGGTCCCCACAATTCCGGTCAATTCGTCGAAGCGGGCGCCGGAATCCTGCCTTGGTAATGCGTCCGGGTCAAATGTATAAAAAGGGGAGCCGTTTTTGCGGTTCCCCTTAATACTAAGCCGATCTGTCGAGGTTAGCCAGCGTTGATGTATCAAGTCATCGTCGGGTCAATTGCCCCGAATTTGATGCCACATGGTCACCATATCAATCCACCCGCGGTGTTCGGCAATTTTGCCCTCCGCTAAACGGTATTGCCTGTATAGGATGACATCGATGCAATTGCCGGTAGGTGCGGTTCCAAAAAACATACCTTGATGGCTGCCTTTCACGTTCATTTTCACAAGCACTTTGTCCCCTTGACCGATAATTTCTTCCACCGTGTAGCGTTTATCGGGAAATGCGTCCAGATCGTTGAGGCGAATTTTTTCAAGCCTTCCTTGGACTGATAAGCCAGCTCCTGGTAATCGTCTGACAGAAACCGATCCACACAATCCAACTCGCTTCGATTCCAAAATACCTGGATAAATTCATTAACCGTTTCCACATTACGCTGTTCCATCGTTTTCATATTCAAGCATCTCCTTATCCTTTTGGATGAATGAACCGTTTTGACGTAACGGTTGTGCATGATGAATTTGAACCAGGCTTTCACACTGCAAAAATTCTTGAAAACGGACTGCCGATCGTGCTTTCGGGCACGAAGATGCTGCTTGAGACCGGTGGGACACTTGCTGGCGATGCATCCGAATAAACGGGATGATGATTGAGCAGGGATACCGAAGCTCAGGGGTTGTAAATTACTCCATCATAGAAACGATAACGCTAATTTTGACGAGATATGCAGCCGCTCCCATAAGGTGATATAAACATCGGTTTACTCGATAAAAAAAGCAACTGCTCTGCCCTTGTTTGAAAAGAGCAAAGCGGTTGCTATGTTCCGCCGCGGCGTTTGTTTGGCAGTCTCTTCATTCATTTTGAAGCACCCGCGATTTGATTTATCGATACCTGAATTATTGAATCGGCTTCAGTGCTTTGACTTCGGATTCGGATAATCCGCTAGCTTTGGCGATCACTGGAATTTCGATTCCCATTGCAAGCATGTTTTTGGCAATTTCAATGGCTTTGGCATGTTCCCCCTCAGTCCGTCCTATTGCCTGTCCTATTGCCCGGCCTTCTTCTAACCCTCTTTTAAGCCCCTTTTCCGTAGCCCATTCAATCATGGAAGCTTCATCGTGCAAATACTTTTGCCGTTCCTCATACAAGCGGCGGGCTTCCTTATCCTGGCTCAGGAACTCCAGCGTATCCATCGCTTTTTTCAGTGGCGGTTCATTCATTCGAAGCACCTCCCAATTCGATTTGTTGGCCCCCTTCAGGAACAATAACCAATTAATCAGGCCCCCTTTCATCGGAAGCGCTTGATCATCCAGTTTAGCCAATTCCATGAAATGGACTTCAAGATCATCACACAACTCAAGGCCTGTTTGATCTTCTCGAAGATGAAATACATTATGGTAGCGGTCGTTTTCAATAAATGAGTAGTTTAAAATATTGATGGTTCAATATCATATTTATTAAAAAGCTGCATTTCAATATTAAGCAACTTGCCTTCGACGGTTTTCGCCCAAATATCAAAAATGGATTGTTTATCAAACGGGGCGTCTTTATCTGCATAGGGATTGAGCAGGATGATTTCCGTCAGCGGCGGCTCACCTGATTCCGTAAAAGTTCGATTCAAGAATGCGAGCAGCACATCTTTATTTTCTTCACTTCCAAAAATTCGTTTGAAAACAAAGTCGTTTCGGGGATCGAGTAAATCCGGAATCAGGAAATAAATTCCATTTTTCCTTAATTATACTATGCAGACTGTGTATTTTTGTAGACTACGCATCACAAGAGCAGATAAGGTCACTTAAAAAAAGGGAAATCTGCATTCTAAATGATCTTTCGGATGAATCGGTTCCTATTGTACCCCATGGAAATTAAGTAGCCTGATAGAAATCCACTGACTGAAATTGTCAGCGATTTTGCAGTAGAATCAAACTGTATACGCCGAAGCGATATGCAGTTTCGCAACAAGAACTTCCGTTAATCCGCAGCTATCGATCCTCGAAGTGCCTGGATAGATTTGTTTTATAATGGATACACAAGCTGGAATAGGGGGAATGAAAGTGGTAAGCACTATTTTTAGGCAGGAACTCAAAAAAGCCACGGGAGTAACTTGGGAAAAATGGATAGCAAAACTGCAGGACAGCGTAAATCCAACATGGTCCCACGAGCAGATAAAAAATCATATTTGCGATACTTACGGAGCAACGGAGGAGTGGGGAGAATGGCTTGCTGTCATATACGGTCAATTGCTGGGTCGTCTGCCTTCTGGCATTACCAAAGATGCGGGCGTCCAAATAGGGGTTCGTAAAACGGTGGCGTTGACCAAGGAACAAGCCTGGAACTGGTTGGTTTCGCCGCAAGGCTTGCGGTGGTGGATTGGGAACGTCGCTTCCTTTCAAGCGCAGAAGGGGTTTGAATTTACATCTGCAGAGGGGGTCACCGGGACATTATCTGTGGTCGAGCCTTATCATAAGCTCCGCATGACTTGGCAACGCAAGGAATGGGAGAAACCATCGCGTCTGCAAATGTACGTATTATCCACGCAAACGGGGAAGACAACAATCGCGATTCACCAGGAAATGCTGGAAGACGTCTATATGAGGGAAATGATGCGGCGGCATTGGGATGAGATGCTGAATCATATCATAGATCATGTGGTGGCGGGCAATAAGTAATCGAATTACTACATCGTCCGCCTTTATCCTCTGGAACCGTGCGGCAGCAGATTCAAAAGGGTTTACCGATTATACCGGGGCCGTTTCCATGAATCGCCGCACAACTCCCCTCCATTTACTTCGAACGTATCCCTGCAAATGAATAGTTCACTAGATGTTCCACGTAAACATCATCCATATGTTCGCCTAGTACAAGCAATCTGTAAAATATCGGCCCATAAATCAAATCGATGCTTAGTTCAATATTTAGGTCTTCTTTTAATTCCCCGCGCTGAACTCCCCGTGCCAGCAGTTGTCCGGCTTCAAGCCGCCGAGGTTGAAAGTAACGTGTCCGGTATGCCTCAGCCAATCCCGAATCAAACTGCCCTTCGCCAATCAGCTCTTTAATAATTTTGCCATCCGGACTTAACATAAACCGAGTTACATTCCTGACATGGTCAAGGATATCTTGAAGGACAGAGCCCGTGTCAGGGACGGGCAATCTTGCGGTAGCGGCGGATAGGAAGCCGTCCATCACGACGGCAGCTTTGTTGGGCCACCATTTATAGATCGTCGCTTTACTGACCCCCGCACGTTCCGCGATTTTTTCTACAGTAACCGTTCCAAAACCGCACTCCAACAATAAATCATAAGAAGCGGAAAGGATCGCTTTTTCCGTTTCAACATTTCGTGGACGTCCTCTTTTGGCATTCATCTGAATTTTCTCCCTTAAATCGGATGACTCCGAATGATACAAAATTTAAATACGATACGTTCATTATATTAAATTTTCGAAAACAATAAAATACCCATTTACAAAACTATACGTTCAGTATATTATTAGTCCATTAATTAATAAACTGTACGTTCATTATTTATTATGGATTCCAAGTAATCCATATCGCTTTATAAGTGTGTACCAAAAATAGGAGGAGATTGTTATGCAAACGAATCAAACGTTGGAGGAAAAACGGATTTCAAGCTGGATTGTATTTTTGCTGGCAGCTGCATGCGGACTTATCGTAGCTAATCTTTATTATGCCCAAACTTTGGTAGGGCCGATCAGCCTCTCGACGGGGCTTACTTCCGCAGCGGCAGGTTTTATTGTCACGATCACTCAAATCGGTTATGTGGCAGGGCTGCTTTTTATCGTGCCTCTCAGCGATAGGATTGAAAACCGGCGTCTTGCGGCAATCGGGTTAATTGTCGTGGTCGGTGCTTTGCTTGCGGCTGCATCCGCGCCTAATGCACCGGTGTTCCTGACTGCATCGCTGCTTATTGGACTCGGTTCCGTGGTAGCCCAAATCCTTGTGCCTTATGCCGCTTACCTGGCTTCCGAAGAGCAGCGCGGACAAGTGGTAGGGAATGTGATGAGCGGGCTTTTGTTAGGCATCATGTTTGCCAGGCCTGTGGCAAGTTTTATTACGAGCATTTGGGGGTGGCGGGCCGTATTTACAATGTCGGCCGTTGTTATTGCCATATTAGCGGTCTTATTGTCCCGTATACTGCAACAGCGAAAACCGGCTTCTACAACGAGCTACCGTGAATTAATTGTTTCATTAGGGAAACTTTACAGGCATACCCCGATATTGCGCCGCCGGGCGTTGTACCAAGCATGTTTATTTGGGGCTTTCAGCCTCTTCTGGACCGTAATACCTTTGTATTTGACGGATATGTTTAAAATGTCCCAGCAAGGCATCGCTTTGTTTGCTTTGGCCGGTGTGGGCGGTGCGATTGCGGCGCCGATTGCCGGGAGACTGGCGGATAAAGGCTGGACCCGGTTATTGACGGGGCTGGCTATGACGCTGGCCATCTTGTCTTTTGTGCTGACTTACTTTTTTCAAAATAATTCAGCAACGGACCTCGCATTGCTCGTGTTGGCTGCAATTACGCTGGATATGGCCGTTTCGGGAAATCTGGTCCTGGGGCAACGTGCGATTTATTCCTTGGGTAATGAGGCAAGGGGACGTTTAAACGGATTGTTTATGTCGATATTTTTCATTGGCGGGGCCATAGGTTCATCTTTAGGAGGCTGGTCTTATGTTTATGGCGGATGGAACTTTACGTCGCTGATTGGAGCCGTTCTACCGTTATTAGCTTTAGTTTACTTTTTTACCGAAAAAAGAGCCAAGTCAGCGTCCGAGCATCGAGAGTAAAAACGCAAAGTTTTATACGATCGGGCGGTGCCCAACGGATACGGAACAACAACACGCCGATGGCGGGCGTGTTTTGTTCTATATTTCCCGTTCTTTCGAAAACAGGAGTTTCCAAGCGAATGTAGCACTTTTTTACCTGCAGGCAGGGTTTGGGGAAACAACAGTTGCAAGCCGTATCCAAGGCGCAGGAGCTGGTCTTGTTGAAGAGGCGAACCGAGCGATACGACAGGAAGGATCGCCTACCTCAGGTCCGCTCGGCGGTAAGATACGTTTTGACCGCAGGAGACTGGTAGTTCGCAAACTGCTCGAGGATACCCGCGGCCGTCGTGTCGGTGATGACCATCGAACGGTACCTGGGCTGCATGAATTGTTCCCGCTCCATCGTTTCAAACATCGATACAAGCGGATCGTAATAATGATTGACGTTTAGCAGCCCGATCGGCTTATGATGAAGACCCAACTGCCCCCATGTAAATATTTCGAAGTATTCCTCCATGGTCCCCGGTCCGCCGGGAAGGGCGATAAATGCATCTGCCAGCTCGGCCATTTTGGCTTTTCGCTCATGCATGGAATCGACAATAATCAGCTCCGTCAGCCCCTGATGCGCAATTTCGCGATTTTGCAGAAAATAAGGGAGCACACCGATGACTTCACCGCCTGCCTCCAGTGCCGCATCGGCTACTGCGCCCATCAGACCTACGTTGGATCCACCGTAGACCAATGCCATCCGGCGTTCGGCAAGCGCTTGGCCAAGCGCCTTGGCATGTTCTTTATAAATCGGAGAAGCTCCTTCACTGGAGCCGCAAAATACGGCGATTCGTTTCATATACATATCCCCCGCAATCTGGATTTTTTTGAGAACAAATGTTTGTTATATCACTTTATCACAAATGGCAAGGATTCGGTAGTGAAACTGAATGTGAGGTCGCATCTGTTCGTACGTTGGAAAATGTAAGGTCGGCCGCCACAGTTTATGTGGCGGCCGATTGTTGAAAGTTAGAAGCGGAGAGCGGCTTCCTGCGCTTGTTGGATCGCTTTTTCCTTGATCGATTGGGCTTCGCTGGGAGCCGCGGCCATGCCTTCAACAAAAATACCAGTAATATCGCTTATGCCGACAAATTCCATGATGGCTTTCAGGTGACGGTGTCCCATTTCGAGTTCTGCAAATTCGGATCCGGGCGACAATACGCTGCCGCTGGCCTGAATGTGAACCGTCTTTTTACCGTTCAGCAATCCAACTCTTCCGATATCCGGCAAATATTTAAACGTTTTCCCCGCAATACAGATGGAATCAAGGTATGCTTTTACGACAGGCGGGTATGAATAGTTCCATATCGGTGTGACAAATACATATTTGTCCGCGGCGATAAACTGATCTACCAGCTCGCTCATGCGGGTTAATTTGGCTTTTTCCGTATCGGTCAATTGGTCATAGGAAGCCCCTGCCGCCAGTTTGTCCCAACTGCTAAAAATATCGCCGTCCAGCTGCGGAACTTTTATTTTGAACAGATCCAGATGTATGATTTCATCATACGGGTTTGCGGCGCGGTATGTTTGTACAAATTCGTTCCCTACCGCCATGCTGTAGGACTTTTCATGATCATTCGGATTGGCTGTGATATACAAAACGGTTGCCATAATGAGATTACCTGCCTTTACGATTTTATTTTACGGAACTTTAATTGAGCGAAGCGGCGGTTCTCAGGTACCGGCAGGCCGATGTCCGGCGCGGCCGCAGCAGGCCGACCTGGAAATTGCCTGCTTCGTATGAGATGGAGAGTGTTTGCCGCCGCTACACTACAATGACGAAGCGCGCATTCCGGAATGTGACAGCTGCATCCCAAAAAAGCGGGATGAACTATCAAACCAGCCGATTTGTCACAATGGCTCCGGTTCGTTCGTCATTAAAGTAGGGACTTCATTTTGGGTATGGGAAGGTATGGGATGATGAGCACACATGAATGGTTGGCCGAACAATTCGAAGCTCAGCGAAATCACCTCCAGGCGGTGGCTTATCGCATGCTGGGTTCTTACAGCGAAGCGGAAGACGCGGTACAGGAGTCTTGGCTGCGCCTTAGCCGTTCGGATACAAGTGCGATTGAAAATCTGGGGGGCTGGCTGACTACGGTAGTTTCACGGATCTGTCTTGACATGCTGCGTTCGCGAAAATCAAGACGCGAGGAATCGATGGAAGCGCAGCTGTCCGTGATGTCTGCATATCAGGAGGATCGGAGCAACCCTGAGCAGGAAGCGCTGCTCTCCGATTCGGTCGGCCTCGCACTGCTGGTAGTGCTTGGCAATCTGAAGCCTGCGGAACGGGTGACCTTTGTGCTGCACGACATCTTTGCCATGCCATTTACGGAGATTGCCCCTATTGTCGGGAAGTCCGAAGCGGCAGTTAGACAGCTTGCAAGCCGCGCACGCCGCCGTGTGCAGGGAACGGAGCAGTCGCCCAATGGCGATCTTGCCCGTCAACGCGAGCTGATCGACGCTTTCTTGGCGGCGGCGTATGCCGGCGACTTCGATACGCTGGTAGCGGCGCTGGATCCGGATGTCGTGTTGCGTGACGATCGCCGGACAGGAGCCGAAAGTATCACGCGTGGCGCAAGAGCGCTTGCCAAGCAAGTTTCGGGACGTGCGCAAGCTGCGCAGCTTGCGCTGGTGAATGGGGAGGTAGGGGTTATAGCGGCTCCGCGCGGAAAACTGCTTTATGTGCTTGAATTTACAATACGGGATGGGAAAATTGCGGAAGTCGATTTGATCTCGGACCCAGCACGTATCCGCAAACTGGACTTGGCGGTGCTGGCGGATTAATCTCCGGCGTATAAGTAGGGGAGGCAGGCGGGTCACGATGGCATGCTGATTACACCGGTCCGCCGCTGCGGTTGAGAGGCGGATGAAATGCGTCTGGCAGGAATCGAAAATCTTCCGTTTTTCGTCAGCCGCGGATAAATCGGCTGAATTGGAACCACTTTAGGATGAAGTGGTTTCTTTTTGTTAGCTTTGACGAATCATTTCGATAAAATGGATCGCCGCAGACGAAAGCGGTTCGCCTTTGCGCGTACAGATGGCAATCGTGTTTTGCAGATGGATCCCTTCAACGTACACGCGGCACAACTCGCCGCGCTCGACATAGTCCCGCACCACAAGCGAAGATACAAAATTCGCTCCATACCCTGCAACAACGGCCTGAATCGCTTCGTGCAAACCGTTGAATTGCAGCGTGATTTTGGGGGCAGGCGCGCTATAGGTTCTGCATAACGCAAACAACCGTTCACGGGTTGAACTTCCTTCCTCCCTCATCACAAACGATTCCTGCATCATCTCGATCAAGGAGATGGACTGGTTTGCAAACCGATGACCCGGTGCGACGACAAACCACAGCTCATCCTGGAACATATGCTCCGTCTCGATTGCGTCGGAATCGTCTTCGGGCAAACCTCCATAAATCGCCAGGTCAACTTCCGCATGCAGCAGTTTTTTGAACGCATCGCTGGAATTTGTTGTCGTAATGTTCATTTCGACTTGCTCATACCTTCGTTTGAACTTGGCAATCCACGTGGGCATGAGGAAGATGGCCGGCAAATAAGTAGCCGCGATATGGATATGCCCAATCGTTCCGGCGGCATAATCGTGGGCGTATTGCTCCATCTGCCGCTCTACGGCAAACAGCTTGTCGGCCAGCATCGCGATCGACTTACCGGCTTCCGTCAGCGTCACACCTCGCCCTTGGGGTTTAAGCAAGGTGAGGGACAACTCCTTCTCGAATTTTTTGACCTGGGCCGTTATCGCGGGCTGGCTGATATTCAACATTTCCGAAGCGCGGGTGACGCTTCCGGTTGCGGCAATCACATGGAATAAGCGTAGCGCATGCAGGTTCATCAAGGGACTCCTTTTAGTATGAATTATATATATTTTGTATGTGTCTAATTTAAATATATATTATATTTATGATTCCAAACGATGTAAACTGGTTTTGTAACTGAACTTGAACTGATGAGAAGGAGATGTGATCGGCATGACCCAGGCAAATACTTGGACTAAGGTGGATGCGTATATTACGGAGCGCCTGATTCCGCATGACCCGGTATTGGAGGAGGTGTTGTCCGCGAATCGAAGGGCGGAACTTCCCGAGATAGACGTAACACCCGCTCAAGGCAAGCTGCTGCACATCTGGGCTCGGATGCAAGGGGCAAAGCGGATTTTGGAAATCGGCACATTAGGCGGCTATAGCACGATCTGGATGGCGCGCGCTTTACCGGCTGACGGACGGCTCGTTACGCTTGAGCTAAGTCCGCATCATGCTCAAGTGGCCCGGTCCAACATCGCTTATGCCGGATTGGAGACAAAAGTGGAGATTCGCGTAGGGGACGCGCTGCAGCAATTGGCTGCTCTGAAAGAAGAAGGTGCAGAGGCGTTTGATCTTATTTTTATCGATGCGGATAAACCCAACAACCCTGCCTATTTGAAGTGGGCGCTGCAATTTTCGCACCCGGGGACGGTCATTGTCGGCGATAATGTGATCCGCGAAGGAGAAATTATTAACGAACAGACCCTTGACCCGCGTGTAGCCGGCGTCAGGCAGTTCTACGATCTATTGGCTGAAGAGCCGAACATTACAGCAACGGCGATACAGACGGTCGGCAGCAAAGGATATGACGGTTTTGTTATCGGGATCGTCAACGGTTGAGCACCCGGTGCAACTAGGTAAGGACAAAAAAACGGCTGCGAGCTTGGTTAAAAGTTCGCAGCCGTTTGAGGCTCATACCGCCGCAACGCACGTTTCATATCCACGAGCGTTGGAAAATGCCGGCTTGAGTGAGCGTTTATTGAATAGACGCTTGATAAATGTCCTGAATTGATTGGGAGAGCATGGCGTTAAATTGTTCATCGGTTTGTCCGGCCGTCAGCCCTTGGGACAAGGCACGCGAGAAACTGGCAATCAGTCCATGATTATGCGCTAGCTTTTCGTTCGCCTCCGCTTGCGAATAGCCGCCCGATAAAGCTACAACCCGGATCACATGCGGATCCTTCATCAGATCGCTGTAGAAATTATGTTCTGTCGGTATGGAGAGTTTGAGCATGATTTTCACGTCTGCATCCAGCTTGGCCAATTGGCTGAAAATTTCATCTTTGAGCAGTTTTTCCGATGTTATCTTATCCGAGCTGTGAATATCGACTTCCGGTTCGATGATCGGAACCAGCCCCATTTGAACAATTTGGCTGCCGATGGCAAATTGCTGCTCAACGACTTTTTTGATTCCCGACGGATTGGCTTCTTTAATCACAGAGCGCATTTTTGTGCCAAAGATGTGGCGTTCGTTCGCACGCTTCAAGAGGCTGTTTAAGTCAGGCATAGCTTTCATCAGCTGAACTCCGTCTTCCAGGTCGGCAAGTCCTTTGTCGACTTTGAGAAAAGGCACAATCCCTTTCTTCTCCCACAAATAATCGGCGGTAAATTGCCCGTCAATGAGACGGTCCATCGTGTTCTCAAAAAGAATCGCGCCTAAAATGTACTTGGAATCAAAAGCGGGACTTTTAATAATACGTGTCCTCATCTCATGCACCAAAGCGTACATTTCCTCCTCATTGGCATAACGGTCTTCCTTAACGCCATACTGCAGCAGCGCTTTAGGCGTGCTTCCCCCGCTTTGGTCCAACGCTGCGATAAAGCCCTCTCCCGAATGAATACGATCCAATTGCTTTGAATTCATGAATGTTTCCCCTTCCTTATATGGACTTAAATGACATCTTGAATCCTTTTATTATATCATTTTTATTTGGTTGCATACATGGTGCCCGCTAGACTCGTTGTTACCAAGCGAAATCGGTTAAGCTGCCGCGGCGGACGCCGCATAGTTGCCGCAGCTTTTTTTCCGCACATCGGGATAAGGTTATCGCACTATTTTAACTTTACAAGACAATGAGCATCCTTTACGATAAAATAAGCGTTTTTTGCATGGAAGGCTGATTTTATTTATGCTGGCTGAAACGGAGAGTGGAACAATGGAACACGAAAACAATTGGGCTGGTAATTACAAATATAACGCTGCGGATTTCCATGTCCCTGAAACGATGGAACAGGTGCAGGAAATAGTGGCGCAAAGCGCTCAAGTGAAGACACTGGGGACACGGCATTCGTTTAATGCCATTGCCGATACGGCCGGTTGCCATATTTCCCTCCAGAAGCTGAATCGTGTGATCGGGCTGGACCGTACCCGTCATCAGGTTACGGTTGAAGGCGGGATCCGGTATGGGGAGCTGGGCCAATACCTTTACGCCAATGGTTATGCTTTGCCGAATTTGGCTTCGCTGCCGCACATTACGGTTGCAGGAGCTTGCGCAACGGCTACTCACGGTTCAGGCGTTGGGATCGGGAATCTCGCTACAGCGGTGTATTCGATGGAAATCGTGAAGGCAGACGGCGAGACGATGGTGTTCTCCCGCGGGCAGCAGGACGGGGATATCGTCGAAGCGGCCGTTAGCCTAGGGGGACTCGGCGTAGTAACGAAAATGACGCTGGATGTGGTTCCGGCATTTCAAATGAGTCAGACAGTGTACGAACATTTGCCCTTAACTACCTTAGAGCAGAATGCAGACGCTATTTTATCCGGCGCTTACAGCGTCAGCTTGTTTACGAACTGGAAGGAAGCGGCGTTTAACCAAGTCTGGGTGAAGCAGAAAGTAACGGATGAAACCCCTGTTCAAACGCAGCCTGATTATTTTGGAGCGGGAAAAGCAACAGCGCCGCGGCATCCGGTACCAGGGCATACGGCCGAAAATTGCAGCGAACAAATGGGCGTTCCAGGCCCGTGGTATGAGCGTATGCCGCACTTTCGTTTGGATTTTGTGCCAGGCGCCGGCAATGAGCTGCAAAGCGAGTATTATGTGGCGCACCGGGATGCGTACGAGGCTCTTTGCGCGCTTGAACGTGTACGCAAAGAAATATCGCCGCATCTTCATGTTTCCGAGGTTCGCACGATCGCCGCGGACGATTTATGGATGAGCCCCTGTTATAACCAGGATTCGGTTGCCTTTCATTTTACATGGAAAGCGGATTGGCCCGCTGTACAGCAAGTGCTGCCGATTATCGAAAAGCAGCTTGCGCCTTTTCAGGCCCGTCCGCATTGGGGCAAGCTGTTTGCCATGCCTCCTGAACGGCTGCAATCGCTCTTCGGGCGTTTGCCCGACTTTCGAGACTTGCTCCTTCGCTGCGATCCTCACGGGAAATTTCGCAACGACTTCCTGAATCGATATATAATGGAATCCTAACATAAGAAAATAACTGAATATGGGGAATCGAGATAAGTCTGAGGGCAATGCATGAAATGCTAGGTTTGCGAGAAACATTGCTTTTAGAGAGGAATTGCGGAGACGGATTCGATGAAGACCTTCCGAACGTTTCGGAGGGTCTTTTCCTGCTCGTACGTTAACCGCAGTAGATATCCTCGAAATAAGAATAGAGTGTGAACGGAATTAGCCGGTAGAGGTTTTTTTATAATAATAACCAGGGGACGGTTGGAGCATAGATTTTTGACAATCGACGATATATTTATCGAGCTCTTGGCTTAATCGAACGATTCTTTCGTCTGTGAAACTCCCTACTTTTAAAGCTTGGCTGACCAATTGCGCGCGCAACTGCTCGAGTTTATGTTCTTTTGAGTACATTCCAGTCACCTCCAACTTTAATCCCGTTTTGTCATGTTCCAAGGCCGGAACGTACGGTCATTTCTTTAATCGTGCCTATCCCTGAAGAACTTCAGGAGAAGCTTTTCTTGTACCATCTGGAAGACAAGCCATTCTCCATTTCTTTTATTTTAATGGAAATTTGAGGTATCTTCATCACATAAATCGATACGTAAAATGCTAGTTTTTTTTCATTTTTATATCAATCTATGAAAAAAATATGCATAAAGATGAAAAAAGGATTGCATCATTAGCGAAGAGCTAATTATACAATCCTTAATTAATCTGGTAAAATAATACTATCAACAATTACCAGTCACAGCGAGGCTCTAAAAGTTCTCTTGATCTGTCTTTTGCAGGACGATGAAAGGTACTGATCATGGCGAATGATTCTTCTTTCGTCAAAGGCAATGCGGAAGTGGAAGGATGATTAATCCCTTGCGCTTCGACATTTTTCATCGTATGTACGACTCGATGCAGTTGCGGGTTCAGCTCGATTGTTAGCATAAACTCACCCCCTCTCGGGACATGTATCCTACATGACATATTATAGCAAAAAAATGTAGAATGGAGGAGAGTCGGAATGAAAAATAAGTATATTTTAGGATTGTGCGTATCGCTTTTTATAGCATTGCAGATTTGGTGTTCTTTCCTAACATTCCATTACCCCTTCATCGGAATATATCTGGATGTAACCCCACAGCAGGAATGGGTCATCAAGGAGCTTGCACCCGAAGGTGCAGGAACCAAGCTTGCCCTTGAAGTCGGGGATATCGTCAAGCAGGTGGACGGCAAGTCCCCTGATGAATCTTCATTTGTCTATAGATGGCGAACGGTCGAACAAGCTCAAAAATTGGAGATTAGCAGAGACGGACGCGACTTTGCCGTCCATATCGGTACGAGAAACGATTTCTCCTACGATATCGTTCCGAAAGTTGAAGAATTTATATGTTTGTCTATGGCGGTTATGCTGTTTGTGAAAATGCGCCGCACGCCGTCGGCCAAAATATTATTTTTCGTTTTTTTAGCGATGACGGGCATTTACATGAGCTTGGGCGCATCCGTGCGAGGAGACGCGCTTGGCAAACTTGTCATAGCAAGCCTGATGATGGTGCTGCCTATCGTGTTTTATCACTTTTTGGTCGTTTTTTTCAAGGAGAAAGACGGTCTCGAGTTGCCTTCGTGGGTGCTGAAATACTTGTATGCGATTGCTGCCGTAAGTTTCGCCGCCAGGTGCTTGTATTTATACCCGCCGCTGGCTTATACCGTATATCGTTTTCATGACTCTGTTACGTTAAGCTTTTTTATGGTCGGCTTTTTATTTATCATGTGTATCTTGATGTTCCTATTTGTCAAGGTCCGCAAACAGCGCTCCTACATATCCAGCATCGTCAAGAGCGTCTGGCTTTCATGGATGATTTCATTTCTGCCCGTCATTTGTTTTTCGTTTCTTCCCAAGGTCATTATGGATTACCAATTTTTAAACGGAAGGTATACCAGTGCGATTATATTGGTTTTTCCTATTTCCTTTGTCTATATGATCGCATCCGACAAGCTTTACGATTTTGGTTTTATGATCCGCAGAATTTTGTTCGCCGGGCTGCTGGCAGCCGTGCCGGTCAGCTTGTTTACAGGGGCTTTTGTCTTATTGTTTCATGGTACTGTAGATGAAAAACAAATTTTGTTTGTTTTTGTCGGTTCGCTGATATTGGTTACGTCGGTGCTGTATGCGGCCGAATATTGGACAACAAGGCTTGAGCCGTTCCTGTTCCCAAGAAAGTTTGTCCTGCAGTTAGCTTTGAAAAAAATTTCCAGGAACCTCGGCACGATCTCCAGCTTTCGCGAACTGAAAGAAATTATTCTTGTCGATATCGTAGAAACCCTTCAAGTGATGGGAGGGGCCATTGTGATTCAAAATAAGAGCGATATCGAAATTATTCATGAAGGGGATATCGATGTTGCCGAAATCCGCCGGCTTGTCGATGCGTCCGGGAATACAATGCCCGTTCATCCGCACTATACGTTCATTGAAATGAGCAGTCACGAAGCGTATACGAGTTATTTGGTAATCACACGCAAAAAAACGCACACACTGCCGGGAAAAGAAGAAATTCAATGGCTGCGTTTAATTACTTCCTATTTGGAGGTCAGCTTGGAGAACGTCCATTTGATTCGCAAGCTGACGGCCAGATTGCAGCTGCTCGCCTCGCAGCTTCCGAATGAGGACACGGCACAGGATATTCAATGGTTTCGCAAAGTGATGTTTGAACTGCAGGAGGAGGAGCGGATTCGCATCTCGATTGATTTGCACGATACGACGATGCAGGATCTTTTCTTTCTCAAAAGAAGACTGGCCGCCTGGGGGGAAAAGCGCGATCTGCGCGCGGAAGAGCGGGATCAGATGAATTCCATGATCCAATTTGTCGAGATGATCAATACCGGGCTGCGGCAAAGCTGCTTTGAACTAAATCCCCACCTGCTCAAAGAGATCGGTCTGATTCAAACTTTGAAAATGTACATGGAGAAAGAAGCGTATACGACGCCGTTCCAGCTTATATTTATGGAACAGCAAAGCGGAGCGATCGAACATAAAGATTTGCAAACCAAACGGCATATTTTCCGTATCGTTCAGGAACTGCTGAACAATGCCAAGAAACATTCGCAAGCGACTATAGTAACCTTTCAAGCCACAGATGGGAACGGAAATTTTTGTTTGAGTTACAGCGACGATGGCGTGGGGTTCGAAGATAAAGACGTGCGTCCCAAAATCATCGGTTCCTCGGGAATGGGAATCGAGCAGGTGAGAAGCCGGATTGTGCATATGGGCGGGCAACTGGAAATTATCACGAATTCAGGCGAAGGTACCAAAATCGCCATTACGATACCGACAGAGGAGGTTCTGTCCGCGTGAGTCAAACGATGAAGACCCTTGTAGTAGACGATCATCCTTTGGTAGCCAATGCGACGAAAGTATTGTTGGAGAGTATAGACGGGATTGAAGTCATCGGGGTGGTCAGCAATGGCCCGCAATGTATGGAGCTCGTATCGCAGCATCAACCGGGACTTGTGTTTCTCGATTACCACCTTCCCGTCAAATCCGGAATGGAAGTCGCGGCGCAGATCAAGCGCAACTTCCCCGACACGCATATTGTTATTTTTACCGGGGTGGATTTAAAGGGGATTTACGCCAAGTCCATCGAGCTTGGGGTAAGCGGCGTTCTTTCGAAGGAATCCAGCGAACGGACGATTAAAAATATGGTCAATTGCATTCTGGACGGCTATACCATGCTGCCGCTTTCCCTTTATCGAAACGCTCAATTCAGCGGCGCTTATGGCAAAGCGGAACATGCGCTGAATGAGGAAGAGCTGCTCATGATGAATATGGTTGTTAAGGGAGCCACCTACGAACAGATTGCCGATCATATTCATACGAGCAAACGGACGGTTGATAATTATTTGCGCAAAATTTATGAGAAGTTAGGGGCCAAATCCAAAGCGGAGGCGCTGGAAAAGTTTATCAAAAATCAGAATTATTCATAAGATCAGGAGGGGCGGCCATTGATTCAGGAAATCAAACAGATGATGTTCCGCATTGTCGACGGCTATATTCATGTTGAGGACTTAAATGCCCATCTCAAAACGTTTATCTTGGACAAAGAACGGGAAAACACCTCTTGGTCGGACATCACCGTTTGTACGCATTACATGTTGGGCGGCCGCTCGCCTCACGTACACCAGATGGCCGCGGTGACGGAATTGCTCATTCTGGCGTTGGATATTATGGATGATTGGCAGGACGAGGATCATGACAGCAAGTCTTGGAGGCAATGTTCGCAGGCCGTCGCGCTGAATGCCATTCTGGCGCTGGTCATGGGGGTTGTCGGAGAATGGGGCCAACTTCAAATCAAAGATAAGCTGCTTGTCGAGGCAAGCAAAATCATCACCCGGTCGGTTAACGGACAGCAGAAGGATGTGACCAACTCGGCGTTGACGGCAGACGATTACTTGCTGATGACGCAGGAGAAATCGGGCTCTTTATTCCGGTTTGCCTGTTTTATGGGGTATTCGTCTTTGGATTGCGCGGCGGAAACGCTGGAGAAACTTCACGATTTGACCGATTGCATCGGACTTGTTCATCAAATCCAAAATGACATGAAGGATTTGGCCCATATCAACGTGAAAAGCGATCTGCTGAGCAAGAAGCGCACATTGCCCATATTGTATTTGCTATCCAATGAGGATCCGGCGTTTGACCAGATCAAAGACTATTACGCTGGCCGTATCGAGGCTGATTTTCTGTGGCAGGAAAAAGAAGAAATCGCTCAAATGATTCATAATTCCGGATGCCTGGAATATGCCCGTATCGTACAAAACGTATGCCTGCAAAAAGCGGAGGAGATTTACGGGCAATTGGATGTTGCTTCCCCTTGGAAGGAACGATTTAGACAATTGACTTATGAATCGTTTTTGGATTAACGGAAAGCCGGCTTTTCCAACGCGCGCGAATCTCAAGCGGGCGAAGGGATAGGCAGGGGGCGAAACGATAGGTGCTCCCTGTTCGCCCCTCTCCACGCATTAAATGCAAAAGGGCCGTCCGGCGATAATCGAGGCCACTGAAAAAGTAACGGAGTGAGCGAAATCATGCTGGAGAAGCGCCAGCGTTCGCTTTTGTCCTCGAATTTCATCTGCCGTAAGAAGGTGAATTCAAGAAATTCGGGGACAATTGGCGATCGTAAATATGATTCGCTCATGCAGTGTTCACTTTTTCAGTGGCCTCGCGATTTTTCCGGACGGTTTTTCTATATTGGCGAAGATGAAATAATGGTGGGACCGGGTCCAATTGTATGATAAAATTTCAAGTGTCGGGATGGCATCCACGGAGCTCATACCTGATCTGTTAACTACTCTTGCTTCACCATTACCTGTGCTCTGATTCCGCTGCGAACGGAGACTTAAGGAGGATTCACATGGCCAAAACGATCAATGATTTGCGCCGCAAGAAACAAAACGCTCAAAAGATTACGATGCTGACGTGTTACGATTACCCGACCGCCGTATTACAGGATCAAGCAGGACTGGACGTTATTTTTGTAGGGGATTCCTTGGGAACCAACGAGCTGGGATATGCACACGAAACAGCGGTTAGCTTGGACGACATCCGGCATCATTTGAAAGCGGTTCGCAGAGGCGTTAAGCAAGCCTATTTGCTGGCCGATATGCCATTTAAGACATACGAAAACCCGGAGATGGCGCTGGCCACTGCGCAGGATTTAATTGCGCACGGAGCTGACGGCGTAAAACTGGAAGGTTTTCAAGAGGAGATCGTTGCTTATTTGCACAACAACGGGATTGAGGTTTGCGGGCATCTCGGCTATACGCCGCAATCCCATAATAAAGCCGCGGTGCAAGGAAAAACGTTTGATTCCGCCAAAAAACTCGTGGATGGCGCGGTATCTTTGCAGCATGCCGGGGCCAGCATGCTGGTGCTGGAACTCGTACCTGAAGAGCTTGGTAAACTGATAACCGGCAAACTTGCCATTCCAACGATCGGGATTGGAGCCGGACGGTTTACGGACGGGCAGGTGCTTATCGTGCAGGATATGCTTGGCATCCATTCGGGTCAGCTTCGCCATTCGAAAAATTTCGGCCAAGTCGGCGAGATGATGTTGAATGCTTTTCAAACCTATACGCGTGAAGTGGAAACCGGCGAATTTCCGCAACCTGCCAACGCCCGGAATATGAAAAGCGAGGAATTGGAGCGGTTATTGAAAATATATTCGTGAATGGACATAAGGGAAGAAATTCAAGCGGGAGCACCTGACGGGGGGCTTCCGTTTTTTATTTAAAATAATGGGCTGATCACTGGCAAAAAAGCGTTAAAATTTTAGACCACTAGAGGATATAAAATGATAAAATGGTGATAACCGAATAGTTCGTAAGACCCATATTAAAGGCGCTGCATCATATGTGACGACGTGTATCGTTGATTTTCGCTAATTTTTTTATCATTTTCGCGAAGCAGGACTATAGAATGGTGCTCTCGACACCTGCTTTATGTTTCCCGGTTCGTCTCCTTCCATTTTTCAACGAGGTGATATATTTTGTCATGAAAGCAATCATTGTGGACAATGAGCAGCCCGCTATCGATTTATTAAAGATGATGCTTGAAGAAGACGGACGGATTGAAGTTGCAGCGGTTTTCCTCAAACCGCGGGAGGCGATTGAGAAGCTTGAGAGCCTGCAGCCGGATGTCGTTTTTTTGGATGTGGATATGCCTGTCATGAACGGCCTGCATCTGGCTGAGCGGATCAGGGAGTCGGGTGAGCATACGGAAATCGTGTTTGTTAGCGCGTACCGGCAGTACGCATTGCCTGCGTTCCAGTATAATGCCGTCCATTATTTGCTTAAGCCCATAACCCGCGAAGGCATCGCTGAAACCGTCAAACGATTGCTGCAAAGAAAGCCGGCGGCGTCAACGTCCGCTGCTCCTGCCGCGACTGATTGTCCCCCTTCCATCAAGGCGGAATGTCTCGGTTCGTTTCGTGTGACGGACGCAAGCGGACGTCTTGTTAAGTGGAGGACGCTGAAAACCGAAGAGCTTATGGCTTATTTGTTGATCAAAGGACGTCATCCCATCCCCAAATGGGATATTATTTCCGACTTATGGAACGACCTTCCCGACGAGCAGGCTCATTCCCATCTGCATACGACGCTGTATAAGCTGAAGAAGACGCTGAAAAGTCATGGATTTACACCACTCATTGATTTTTCTTCGGGCCACTATCATGTCGACTTTTTTGGGATCAATGGCGATTGGACGGAGTTTGAAGCGTTTGCTTTGTCCAATGAACCGGTAACGGCCGCAAGCGAAGCGGCATACAAGCGATGGATTGAGGACTACAAAGGAGACTTGTTCGGCAAGCTCGACTATCCTTGGAGCCTGCCTTATAGGGAGCGTTTTGCCGGGTACTACCAGCGTATGGTCATCGTCGTAAGCCGGTACTGGATAAAGCAAGGGGAGCATTGGGTGGCGGAATCGGCTTTGCTTAATTTGCTCGAGCACTGCTGCTGCTGTGAGGAAGCTTATGAACTGCTGTTGTGGATTTATTTCGAGCGCGGCGATCGGAATTCCCTCGTTCGCCAGTTCAAACGTATGAAGCAGGTTTTGCAAAGCGAATTGGGGGTTGCTCCCCGTCCGGCCATCATGACGCTGTACCGGGAAATGCTAGGTAAGCTGGGCAATTAAAGCCTACGGAGCTAAGATGGGTCGTTGCCGGACCGTGGGAGTACCCATCCTGGAGGGATTGATGACAAACATGTTCCGCCTGCAAATGCAAACATATGTCTTATGGTTAGCGGTTATGGTGTTGGGATTGACGATTTTTGTTCCCATATATAACGATGTTTACAATCCCCACCTGAACGCGAAGGCGGGGGTGATCGACTTGAAGGGATGGAACGCCGCCGCCGACAAGCCTGTGAGGCTGGACGGAGAGTGGGAGTTTTACTGGGACGCTTTGCTGAAGCCGGAAGACTGGGCAAGCGAGAATCCGGCGATCCCTTCGCGCGAGTGGATCAACGTGCCCTCAAGTTGGGATTCGCTGACCCCGGGAGGTGTTCCTCTGCCGAACAGCGGATATGCCACTTATCGGCTGCGCATCTTGCTTCCGGACGGCGAAAAGACGGTTTACGGGATCAAAACGTCCAATATCCGCGCCTCCAACCGCATCTTTGCCAATGGCAAGCTGATCGGTCAAAGCGGTAAACCGGCAGCTTCCGCTGCGGAAATCGTGCATGGGAATACCCCGTATACCGCGTTTTTTGAAGCGGGAAGCGAGGTTGAACTGATCGTTCAGGTAGCCAGCTATAAAAGCTTCAACAGCGGGATTGTACAGTCGATCTCATTTGGCAGTCAGCAAAGCATCGCACAAACAAACAATTATTACCATGCGCTGGACGGTGGCTTGGCCTGGGGCTTTTTTATTACATCGATTTATTTCGCGGGTATCTTCTTACAGCAAAGAAGAGAGCAGAAGCCGCTGTTGTTTTTTGCTTTATGCTGCTTGTCAGCCACCTTCTATGAGCTCAGCCACTCGGAACGGCTGCTTGCGCAAATCTTCCCGGATATTTCAATTGAAATGATGCTGTACGTCGAAGATATTTCCTCTATCCTGATGTTTTCCTTCTTCTCCAGATACGTGTACCATTCATTCCCGAAACTGTATCCGCAAAAGCTCATGTACGCCATTGAACTGATCGCGATGGTATGTATTGCCGCCGTTCTGTTCACCTCGGCAAGCTACAACGGGCCGTTTATTTTTGCTCTGACGCTGCTGATTTTGGCGGTGATGCTGCTGAACAGCTGGTACATGGCGCTGGCAGCCGGATATGCGGGCAACGGGTCGACCTATTTGTACGTCGGTATTTTGGGTACGATGGATTTTGTCGCCGTAAGTGTGCTGAATACGGTCTGGAAGCTTGAGCCTTATTACTTTTTTCCGATCGCCCTGCCCGTATTAATTATGTCTCAAGCATTGTATATGGCCGGGCAATATACGAACTCCTTCGAAACGATCAAGAGGTTGTCCGATCAGTTGTCTGTGCTGGATAAAATGAAGGACGATTTTTTGGCGAAAACATCCCATGAGCTGAAATCGCCGCTCAACGGTATTATCAACATGGCCCAGTCTCTGATCAGAGGTGCAGGTGGTCCCATTAGCGAGCCGCAGGCCAGCGACCTCAGGTTAATGATGGACACCGGCAAACGTCTGGCCAATCTGGTCAACGACATTTTGGACTATTCCAAAATGAAGAATAGCGATTTGCAATTGCGGCCAAATCATTTTGACTGCTATCCGCTCGTTGAAAATATATTGGAAACGTTCCGCTACACGATAACCGGACGCTCCATTCAGCTTGTGAACAATATTCCTCCAAATACGCATATTGTATATGCGGATGAAAACCGATACTCGCAAATTATCTATAATCTGGTGGACAATGCCGTCAAATTTACCGCTTTCGGTCAGGTGGAGTTAAGCGCCAACGAAACGGGAGGTTTCGTGCATGTGACGGTGAAAGATACGGGAAGCGGCATACCCAACGAACGGCTTGAAGATATTTTTGTATCATTCGAGCAATTGGAGCCTTCCCTTACCCGCAGCCATAGCGGGGCAGGATTGGGGTTGGCCATAACCCGCCAGCTGGTAGAGCTGCACGGCGGCGAAATTCGTGTGGAATCCGAGGTGGGTGCCGGCTCGCAGTTTACCGTATCCATTCCGGCGGGGAACCGGAGCGGGATTCATCCTTCACAGGCAGCTGCGGACGTTACGAATGTGACTTGGACTGCGCGCGAGACCGGCGTGCTGCCGATAACGGCAATGCCATCTTCCGCGGATATAGAGCGAAACCCGGAGAAGGCGGCTTATCGCGTGCTGGTCGCCGATGATGATTACAGCAATTTAAAAGCGCTGGTCAACCTGCTTGTTATCGAGCATTATCAGGTGACTGCCGTAAGCAGCGGAGAAGCGGCCCTGCGGGAATTGGAACTGAGCGCGCCGTACGATCTCTGCATTCTGGACGTGATGATGCCGGTCATGTCCGGTTATGACGTGTGCCTTCAAATACGGGAGCATTATTCCTTGTTGGAGCTTCCTGTGCTGATGGTGACGGCCCAGACGCCTTACCGCAATCTGAACGCGGTGTTTGCCGCCGGAGCCAACGACTTCCTGGAGAAACCTTACGACTATAACGAGCTGAAAAGCAGAGTGTCCACGCTGGTTCAGCTGAAGCAGTCCGCAGAAGAATCGCTGCGCCGGGAACTTGCCTTTTTGCGAGCGCAGATCAAGCCGCATTTTTTGCATAACACGATCAACGCCATTATCGCCTACAGCTATAGCGACCAGGAACGCTGCCGCAAGCTGCTGCGGAATTTCAGTTTTTATTTGCGCCACTGCTTCGATTTTAAGGAAACCGATCAGTGGATTCGAGTAGAGCAGGAGCTTCATCTGGTGAACTGTTATTTGGACATCGAAAAAGCCCGGTTCGGCGATATGCTGGAAACGTCGATTACGGTCGACCCCGGGGCGCTGAATTGTTTGATCCCGCCGCTTATGATCCAGCCTCTTGTGGAAAATGCAATCAAACACGGCATATTAAAAAAAGAGGACGGAGGAACGCTAACTCTACTTGTTGCCTTAAGGGGGAACTCGCTTCACGTGGAGATTGCCGACGACGGCGTCGGCATGAATGCGGCTGGTCAGGAAGCGGCCGCAGCGGCCGCGGATGATTTGGGAGAGGACCCGGGAACGGGCGTTGCACTGGATAATGTTCGGAAGAGATTGCTTCATTTGTTCGGGACCGACCTTCGCATCAGCAGCGAACCGGGCCTAGGAACAACGATTGAAATTGATATTCCGGCAACGCGGAATATGGCAGGGGCATCCCCCGAGGTTTTATAAACCCGGGGAATGCCTTTTTTTGCTGCGCGAATGGAAGATGGGAGGCACGCAATGTCCAGAATATGTCCAGAGCGCCTTGTTATACTGATTTCTGCAATCGTGCATATCGACAAAACGGTGGGGGAGTGTTTCGAAATGTTCACCAAGCTTTTGGGAGGAGGATATGGGCAAGAGGTTTAGAAGGAAGATCGCCAAGCGGCGTACAGCGCCGGGCGCGTAGTTCACACAATGTTGTAAATTCCAGTAAGAGGTGTTCATGTTGAGAAAAAGATTACGGTCCCGATTTTTATCCTTTACTTTGACGTTGTCCATAGGGCTTCAACTGCTGCCGGTTGCGGCTTTGGCGGCGGAGCCTGTTTCGACGACGGACGTTCCTACTTATGCCGATACCAGAGGCCATTGGGCAGGCGCTTCGATTGAGCGCTGGTCGGGATACGGCGTAGTGGAGGGCAGCGAAGGCCGCTTCCGCCCCGATGAATCCATAACCCGCGCCGAGCTTGCGGCGGTTATTGATCGTATGCTGCGATACGAGCGGTTATCGAACGAAACATTCAGCGATTTGCCGGCAAATGCGTGGTATGCCGACAACATGCGGCACGTCGCGGCATCCGGCGTGATGCAGGGAGCCAGCGGTAAAGCGTTTCCCAACGACAATGTAACGCGCGAAGAGACAGCGGTTATGCTGGGCAGAGCTTTTCAAATCACGGGAGCGTCAGCCAATCCGAGCCAATTCTCCGATAACGGGCAGATTGCCGATTGGGCGGCCCCCATTGTAAAGCGAATGAGCGAAAAAGGCTATATTACCGGCCGCCCGGACGGGAAGTTTGATCCGAAAGCCTCCGTTACCCGCGCCGAAGTGGTAAAAATGCTCGATACGATGATCCAAGGCTACTACAACAAGCCGGGAGAATATACTGCGCCCAACAATGCCTTAAACGGCAATGTACTCATTAATACAAGAGGTGTCAAAATCAACGGCATGTCGATTGACGGCAATCTGTACCTGGCTCCAGGCATAGGCAAAGACGACGTTGCCTTGGAAAATGTCCACGTTGCCGATACGGCATATGTTTGGGGAGGCGGTTCTTTAAATCTCAAGGGCAATTCGGATTTTAGCGCTGTGGTGGCTGAAAATTCCTTGATCCGTTTGGACAAGGAGGCCCGAATCGGTGAACTGCAGGTGAAAGCGCCGCTTGCTGTCGAAGGAGAAGGAAAAATCAATAAAGTATTTGTTGCCCGGGAAGGCTCCGGCGCTGCCTTCGGCAGTTGGCCGGGAGAAGTGGTGTTGGGAGCGGGCGCGGATCTGGTGGTCAAGGGCGAAAAATACACGAATAGCCGATCTTCTGACGTTGTAGTGTCGCCCACTACCCCATCGAATAGCGCTAATTCATCCGGCACGAGCAGCAGTGGCAGCAGCAGCAGCTCGTATATTCTGCGAAGCGGAAATTCCAGTCTGAGCGGGCTCACTGTAGGCGCAGATGTGGGAAAAGCCTTGCTGTCGCCTGCATTTGCTGCGGGAACGGTTGAATATACGGCGACAGTGTCGACAATAGCCGCAAAAGTAACCGTGAACGTTCCGGCTGCGGATGCCGGCGCTACGGTTGCCATAACGGTGTCCGGGACGGGAGCCAGCCTGACAGGCAGCGAGGTGACGCTGGCGACAAGCGGCGATACCGTGATTACCGTCAAGGTGACGGCTGCGAACGGCACCGTAACCGAATACAAGACGACAGTATCGAAGGCGTTGAGTCACGATTCGAGCTTAAGCGGGCTGAGCTTCACCGCGGATGCGGGGCCGGCGGCGCTTGTCCCGGCATTTGTCTCAGGAACTTATACATATGCGGCAGCGGTATCCACGGCGGCGTCCAAAGTGACTGTGAGCGCTGCTGCGGCGGGAGCCGGTGCCGCCGTTGAAATTACGGCTAGCGGAACGGGAGCAAGCGTAGCAGGCAGCGAGGTGACGCTGGCGACGGCCGGCGACACGGTGATTACCGTCAAGGTGACGGCGGCTGACGGTACGGTGACCGAATATAAGACGACGGTATCGAAGACGTTGGGCCACGATTCGAGCTTGAGCGCGTTGAGCCTCACTGCGGATGTAGGCACTGCGACGTTGTCCCCGGCGTTTGCGGCCGGAACCTATGCCTATACAGCATCGGTATCCACAGCGGCGTCCACGATTACGGTGAATGCCGCTGCAACTGGAGCGGGTATCGGTGCCACGGTTGTCGTAACCGTTAGCGGAACGGGAGCCAGCGCTGCCGGCAACGTAGTCACGCTCGCAAGCAGCGGGGCGACAACGATCACGGTTACGGTAACGGCGGTCGACGGTACGGTAACCGAGTACACTACAACGGTATCGAAGACGTTGAGCCACGATTCGAGCTTGAGCGTGCTTAGCCTCACGCCGGATACGGGAACGGCGGCGTTCGCTCCGGTCTTTGCTTCAGGAACGTATGCGTATACGGCATCCGTAGCTACGGCGGTTTATACGGTAACGGTCAATGCAACGGCGGCGGGAGCCGGTGCTGCGGTTACAGTTACGGTCGCAGGAATCGGAGCGAGCGCTTCCGGCAGCACAGTGACGCTTGCCGCAAACGGCGTGACCACGATTACCGTGAAGGTAACGGCGGAGGACGGCACTTTTACGGAGTATACGGTTGCTGTGGCGAAGAAGGACATTATCTCTTTTGCAGGCACTTCGAGCTTGTCGACGTTAATAGGCGGACTTCCAGGCGCTTACACTGTGCTGGGATCCGGCGGCAGTGAAAATGTAGCGCTTGTTTACCCGGGTGTAGGGCCACACGACTATTCGGCCAATTCCGCCGTGCTTGCCATTGCCAAAGAAGTGACGCAGAAGAGCACGTTAACGAAGCTCAGCGCGGATTTTACCAATAACATGGTTTTAGCGCTGGTCGGTACGATGCTAACGGTAAAAGCCGATCTGTATGTGGATGATAATAACGACGGCGTCTATGAAAAACAGGCTGGACTTCAATTACTGCCTGCCTATACGGGAATACTGACGTTGGGAACAAGAACCGAAGCCAGCGACGATACTTTAAATATTTCATTGGAAGCTGGAAGCAAGGTGCTGGTTGTTTTCCATATGGAAGCAGCGGGCTTGTCATTAATAAATACGGTTTCCGGTAATGTGGCGGCGGAACTGACATTGGTGCCGAGCAACAGTCCCAGCGGCAACTCCAAACTGAACTCGCTGAGCTTGACCGCAAATGTAGGTCCAGCGGCGCTGTCACCGGCCTTTGCGGCGGGCACACTCGCTTATGCGACAAATGTGTCGGAGGCGGCTTCTAGGATGAACGTGAATGCTATTGCGGCAGCAGCCGGTGCCGGAGCCACGGTTGCCGTTACGGCAAGCGGCACGGGAGCCAGCGCAAGCGGCAATACGGTAACTTTGGCCTCAAGCGGCGCAACGACGATTACCGTTACGGTGACGGCAGCAGATAGTACAGTCACAAGTTACACGATTACGGTAAACAAAAACTTAAATCACAATTCCAGCTTGAGCGGACTGAGCCTGACGCCAAATGTCGGAACTGCGGCGTTGTCACCGGTCTTTGCGGCCGGAACGCTGGCCTATACATCGGCCGTATCCACTGCAGCTGCTACCGTTACGGTGAACGCTACGGCGGCTGGTGCCGGAGCCACAGTTGACGTAACGGCAAGCGGAACCGGGGCCAGCGCAAGCGGCAATACGGTAACGTTGGCATCCAGCGGTACAACGACAGTTACCGTTACGGTGACTGCGGCGGACGGCGCGACCACAAGTTATACGGTGACGGTAGACAAGAGCCTGAGTCACGATTCGAGCTTGAGTGCACTTAGCCTCACGCCGAATACGGGGTCAGCCACACTTGATCCGACATTTGTTGCGGGAACTCATGCGTATACGGCATCCGTAACGTCGGCGGTTTATATGGTGACGGTTAATGCCACGGCAGCGGGTACGGGAGCAACGGTTTCCGTCACGGCAAGCGGAACCGGAGCAAGCGCGACCGGTAATGCGGTCACGTTGGCTACAAGCGGGGCGACGACGATCACCGTTACAGTGACGTCGGCGGACGGCAGCACTACCGCTTATACGGTTACGGTGAGCAAATCAACGACCTTCTCTTTCACGGGAACTTCGACGGTAACCACTTTGCTCGGCGGACTTGCCGGACCTTACAGCGTGCTTGGCACTAGCGGCGGCGAGAATATATCTACCGTATATCAAAGTTCATCCATGGACTTGTCTACGAATTCTACCGCTTTGGCTCACGCCCAAGTAGTGTCTCAGGGCAGCACGCTGAAAAAATTTAGCGCCAAGTTTAAGAACAATCTGGCTATGACTTTGGTTGGCTCTGCGTTAACGGTTTATGCCGAGGTATTCGCTGATGATAACAATGACGGTGTGTTTGAGCCGAAAGCCTCGCTTACGTTGACTCCCGATTATACAGGGGTGGTAGCTATCGAGGAGCAGGTGGCAGAGAATCAAGATAATTTAAATGTATCGATTACCGCAGGAAGCAAGCTTTTGGTAGTATTCCACATGACCGCCTCAGGGCTTATGTTGGTCAATGCCGTTCCGGGAACGGTTGAGGCAACCCTTGTGTTGGAATGATATATTCATCCATAACATTCCAATGAAACGATTTTTTGTTTCGGCGTCGGAGACTGCAAGCAAAACAACTGTCACATAAATCTAAAAGGTCGAATTCAAGAGCACAACCAAGCTCTGATTCGACCTTTTTTTCTTTGAATTTAACCGTTCCTTTTCACGAAAATCCGAATTTACGATTCGTCCGAGCCTAAATCAAATGCCATCAAATCCCGGCCGACGGTGATAGGTCCTTGATACAGGTCTCTCATGCCTGAAATATAGGCCTGTTCGGCTTCTTCATTGGCTGACGGCGCCGGAATATGGTGGGTCAACACAAGATGTTTGACTCCGGCTTGAGCCGCGATTTGAGCTGCTTCCAACGTTGTCGTATGATACTTAGCCGGATTGGAGAGGGCTTGATCGTATTCGGGATATTGCTTTCTTAACGCATCCAGCCATTCTTTGTTATAAGCTTCGTGGACAAGCAGGTCCACACCGGTGCTGTATTTGATCATATTCGGTACCGGAATCGTATCCCCCGAGATGACTACGGATTTTCCGTTGTATTCGAACTTATAAGCAAGAGCGGGGTATACAGGGCGGTGATCGACTTCAAAGGCCGTGATCCGGATACCGTCCTTGTCGTATACGACTCCTTCATTTTGCTCCGTATAAATAATTTGCGAGCCCGCTTCGTCCGATAAATTGTAGCTGATCCGAAGTTTCACATCGAATTCGAACGATTCCCGCATCTTCCCGATAATGTCTTTGGTCGTTTCGGGTCCATACACGTGCATAGGCGTCGACCGGCCTTTAAACACTTGCTCCGCAGTGATATGCGTTCGCCAACTGGTAATGAACACATCGAAGAATCCGCCGTTGTGATCATAGTGATGGTGGGTAAAAAGAACATCAGAGATCCGCTGCGGCATGACCCCGGCTTTGACCATCTGGTCGACGGCAGCGCCGCCGCAATCGATTAGGAACGTTTTATGGCCCGCGAGCACGATAACACCGGGTTTGGCCCGGCCGTAAAAAGCGCGCGGCGAGCCCGTGCCAAGCAAGATGACTTTCAAATGCTCATGAAATTCAGGTACCAAATGTTCCTGCGGTTGTATATACATATAAAATGCCCCCTTGGTTTTTAATCTACAGTTATCCTATAAGCATTATAATAAATAAACATCTATTCCAAAAGGGGTCTGCATATAAATTAAAAAAAGATTTTGAGCATATTCATAGTTTTACCGATATTTAACCTTGACCCTGTATACTCTGTCCTTGGGTGCTGAGGCAATGCCGTTTTTTCTTGCAGTGCTAATGAACATGGAGGTGTCGGAATGCGGAAGATGATTGTAACGGAATTTATTATCGGAAAAATCGCCGCCGAAGATATTTATAACAGGCAGGGCACGCTTCTGCTGAAAGCCGGAAATATGATTACCGAAGTAATGGTAAGCCGTCTTGAAAAAGAAAAAATCGCCGCCGTTTGGGTAAAATGAGTGCGCTTCGACGGCCGGCCGACTGCAAGAAGAAGGCAGTCGGTGCCGCCGCCGCCGTACTTTGTTAGGGTATCGTCCTGCATGGCACCGCTGTAGGGGATTGCAATTTGGAATGATTTCAGGTAAATTGTTTATAGTTAGATAATCTAATTAAAATTCAAGGTGATTTCATGGCACGCAAAAATAACAACATGGAGCATATATCCGATCATTTGCCAAAGCTGGGGGTAAAGCCCTATGCAGAACTTATGGACAAAACCGCGCCGAAAGACACGGACCGTAAATCGGCTTATGTTGGATTATTAATGCTGTGGCTTGGCGATAATGTCCTGGATGTCATGGACTTGGAGTTATCCCCGTTTGGCATTACCGAAAGCAAACTCGACTTGCTGCTGCTGCTCATGCTGCACGAAGGAAGAGAGCTTGTCACGCCTTCGGCGCTTGCGGAACGGCTTGGCATCCGCCGGGCATCGGTGACCGCCTTGCTGGATTGGCTGGAGAAGCGGCATTGGATTGCCCGCCGGACAAGCGAAGCGGATCGCCGCATGATTCATGTCAGCATTACGCCGGAAGGCAGGGCACTGGTGGATAAAGCGCTGCCGGCGTTTTGGTCCGCTTGTTCGTCCATCATTTCCGACATGGATCCGGAAGAACGAAAGGTGCTGGAAACGATATTATTCAAGCTGAACAACAGGTTGGAAAAAAAGCTGGGGGTGGGGAGATAAATTTTTTTGCAATTATAATTAGATTATCTAACTATTAATACAAATAAAAATGAGGTGTCTTATGTCGCGAATAATACATTCGTTCAGCAATCGAAGAAATGATGCTCTGATGACGGTTATCTTATGCTGGTCCGGTATGGTTGTTATGTCCAGCTTGTATGTAACCATTCCCCTTCTCTCTATGTTTTCCGATATTTTTCATATTACGTTAACGCAAGCCGCTGTGACGGGCAGCGTATTTTCGTTGGGGTTTGCCGTCGGTTGTCTGATTTATGGAGCTGTATCCGATAAATACGGGCGCAAGAAAGTCATTGTAATCGGCCTGGTTGCCTTGGCTTTGATTTCTTTATTGCTGGGGACAGCCGATCAATTTCTGTGGATCGTGGCGCTTAGGGCGATGCAAGGTGCGGCGGCCGCTACGTTTTCCCCGGTTGCTCTGGCATATGCGGTTGAAATGTTTCCCGCAGAAAAGCGGGTGACAACGATCGGTTTTATTAGTACGGGGTTTCTGGTAGCCGGGATTGCCGGTCAAGTGATAAGCAGTCTGATTAGTCTGCAATTCGGATGGAATGCCGTCTTTTATGTGCTTGCCGCGGTCTACATCGTGACGATGGTACTGGTCGTTTGTTTTTTGCCGAAAGATGGCATCCACCAAACGTATGCCGGCATATGGGCTCCGTTCAAGCAAATGGGAACCGTTTTTACGCAAAAAAACCTGCTCCTGAGTTACATGATTGCTTTTGTTCTGCTCATGTCGTTTGTCAGCATGTATACCCTGCTGGGCAGTTATTTAAGCGGTCCGGACTTCGGGTTGAATAACCAGGATATCCTTTACGTTCGAGCCATTGGGGTACTGGGCATGCTGGTTTCTCCATATGCGGGCAGGCTGGCGCGGCGGTTCGGAGTACGTACGGTATTGCGCGGCGGATTGGGTTTGGCCATGGTGAGTCTGGCTCTGCTGGGCGTATTCTCCAGTTTGCCGCTCGTCATCGGCATGAGCTTAATTTTTGTCGCCGGCATAGCCATAGCTGTCCCATCGCTTATTTCCGTGGTCGGCGAATCGGGAGGCAAGTCACGCGGCATCGCGGTTTCGGTATATACGTTTATCTTGTTTACGGGAACAAGCCTGGGACCGATTATTTCCATCAACCTGATGAAGCTGGGCAGCTATTTGGCGGCATTTTGCTTGTTGGGACTCGTGCTTGGAATCGGCTTCTTAGCGGCATGTTTGATTCGAAGAGGCAAAGCGGAGGAAGCAGCCGGCGTATCCGGGAGAAGCTGAGAAAATAAACTGTGGACACGGCGTCGGGGCTGCAAATCGAAACCCATGCGATGATGCAGGGAGTTGATGATCGCCATATGCCGGCTCAAGAGGATGAATCGTTCGGCGGGACTGGCTGAAAATTTTTTTAAAAAAATTGCAGCCCATCTGGTCGGCGGCATTACGCACCGCGCACAAAAACGGACGGCTTGCCGAAGAGTTGAGAGCTCTCCGGGAACCGTCCGTTTATGATCATGCTGTTAACATCTGTTGCCGGTTGTGCCGGTTATGCGTTCTCCGCCGGAGCGGCTTGCACAATTTCCTGAAGCCGTTCTTGAAGATGTTCGGTGCAGACGCCCCCGTGATACACAATAGCAGTTTCAACGTCCAAAGCTTGAAGTTTCTTAACGGATTGCCGCGCCGTGTCAGGGTCCGGCGTATATGCCGGATTAAAGGACTGCAGGACGCCGTCAGTTGCCGTTAACGCGTCGCCGGTAATTAATGTTTTGCTTGGGATATGGTAAAGGGAGATATGATCCGGGGTGTGACCCGGAGTGAAAATAACCTGGATGCCGCCGGCATAAGGCAGGACATCGCCGTCTTTCAGCGTCACATCGACTTTTACGGGCTGAGCCAGTTTTTTGCTCTTAACAAGCGGCAATTCGCCGGTTATGTAAGGTACGCCAATTTCGTGAGCGAGCACCTGCACCTTATCTCCGAAAGTTTGCGCCAAATCCGGCAGGCTGCCGATATGGTCCATATCCTGGTGGGTGACGATGATTTTGGTCAAATTTTCAAAAGGAACGGAAGCTTCTTCGAACGCGGCCCGAATCAGTTCCAATTGACCGGGAAGGCCGGTGTCTACAAGAATAACGTCCTGCTCATCCCACAGCAAAGTCGGGTGAATGATAAACAGATGTCCTTGCACGTTCATGTTTAGTTGTAATGCTTTAATGCCTGATCTGGATTGCGTCAAAGCGAACACCACCTTCTTCAGAAATGGTTAAATGGAGGGGAAAAACTGATTTTGTTCGAGGTCGACCATGCCTTGATCATCGACAGCAACGCCTTCGTTTTGCAAATACAAAATTTGCATATAACGCGCTTCATCATCACGGATAGCTACCTCGCCTTTAGAATTGATCACCCGGTGCCAAGGCAGGCCGTGCGCTGCGCTTAACGAGTGCAGAATACGGACAACCTGTCTGGCCCCTCTGCGGCTTCCGGCCATTTCCGCAATTTGCCCGTAGGTCATGACATGGCCTTCCGGGATCGCTTTGATGATTTCAACTACTCGCATCGTATATGGCTTCACTGGTTTTCACACTCCTTATTGCAGGCCGTTTGATCCGTCAGATTGGGCGCACTCGCGGTACAGGTCGGCGATCGTTACTTCGGCGAGCTTATGTTCCATAGCCGATTCGGCGTCGGTCAATTTCCCGCACAAAACGGTTTGAATATTGCGTCCGACCATGCATTCGCGGTCAGGTTTGTTTTCGGGGAGGCAAAACGGCCGTTTTCCTTCGACCCGGTAAACGTCAAGCAGCGAGATCTGTTCCGGCGGGCGGGCCAGCAAGGATCCCCCGTTAGCACCGGTGGAAGCGGTCACCAAACCGCCCTTCACCAGTTTTGCCAAAATTCTGCGAATGATCACAGGGTTGGCATTTACACTTTGCGCCATCCATTCCGACCTGATCTTCTGGCCGTTATACCGAGCCAAAATGGTAAGCATTTGGACAGCAATAATAAATTGGCTGTTTGCATACACGCAGAAGTTCTCCTTATCTGTTGGTGGAAGACCGGCATCACGATTGAATCTTTGTACATCTTATTGTAAAAACTTTCGTCCGGCGCTGTCAATCTCGATCCGTTTTGCTCCTCCCGGAAGGAAAATGTTGACTGCTGATGCTCCTTTTAATATACTTCTAAACAATTAGATACTTTGTTGGTTACAATTAGCCGGCAAAGAAAATAAAGGAGATGAGCCATGTGTCAGTTAAGCCTTTGCTTGTGATCGTTGGATCGGGTCCGGGAGTCAGCTCCGGCATAACGTCGAAATTCGGCGGCAATGGATTCCGTATCGTACTTGTAGCTAGAAACGCAGCATCGCTGGAGAGCCGTGTTAAAGAACTGCATGAGCAGCATATTGAAGCTTACGGCGTTCCCGCTGACGCTTCTGACTCGAACTCGCTGAAAACAGCGTTCAGCCATATTCAATCGGTCTATGGAACCGTGGATGTGCTGGTGTACAATGCGGCCAACATTGTACCGGGAGATCCGCTTTCGTTAACCGAGCGGCAGCTTATCGATGATTTCAAAGTGAACACAGTTGGCGCCCTGACGAGTGCCCAGCAGGTGATTCCCGAAATGATCGAACGCAAGCAAGGCACGTTATTTTTCACCGGGGGCACTTTGGCTCTTAAGCCTAATCCGAAATATGCTTCATTGTCCGTAGGCAAGGCGGCGCTGCATTCACTCGCTCAATCGCTGACCGCAACGTTGTCACCGCACGGTATTTATGTTGGGCAAGTATTAATCGGCGGCTATGTTCAGAAGGGCAGCTTTTACGATCCGGAGCGCATTGCCGACATCTTTTGGGATTTATATACAACCCAAAGCCAAACCGAAGTTGTGTTTGAGGAATCATAAGATCGGCTGATTGCTGTAAAGCGATCGGCAACCGGAGCCTGCCAGAAATGGCGGGCTTTTTGTTTTTTTATTTCGTTTTACCGCGATTTTACTTTGCGATGTTAGCCTTAAGTGAAAAGTGTCAGCATTTACAACATAACACTTAAGGAGAGGTTCAAGTGCGTAATATTATAAAAATGTGGAAGGTATTGTTGGGACTGGCTATTATTGCGGTCGGGACGGCATGGCAGCGAAGCGATACTGCTTTAGCCAGCGAAGCAGCGTTTGTTGTGCAAGTAGCCGCCGGGAAATCGACGGGCACCGGTACGGCCCCTTCTCATAGCCTTGGTTTAAAAAGCGACGGCAGCATATGGGCATGGGGGGATAACAGCAAAGGGCAGCTCGGCGACGGCACAACGACCAACCGGACAGCCCCCGTACAGGTGACGGGCCTTGGCGGCGTCAAAGCGATCGCTGCAGGCTCCGAGCATAGTTTGGCGTTAAAAAGCGACGGCACGGTGTGGGCATGGGGAAGTAACGGAAACGGTCAAATAGGCAATGGCACGACGGTGAACGAATCATCTCCCATACAGGTAGCGGGACTTAGCGATGTCATTGCGATTTCCACCGGATATTATTACAACATAGCGCTGAAAAACGACGGCACCGCCTTCGCCTGGGGCGCCAATAACAGAGGGCAGCTCGGCGACGGCACGATGACCGATCGGCTGACTCCGGTGCAGGTTAACGGCCTTACGGATGCGGCGGCGATTTCGGCCGGCGGGACGTTCGCTTTGGCTTTAAAAAGCGACAAGACCGTGTGGGGATGGGGATTTAACTCAGTCGGCCAGCTTGGTATCGGCACAACCGCCACGAAGCTGGCTCCGGTGCAGGTGCCGGGGGTCAGCGATATTAAGGCAATTGCGGCAGGGGCTTCGCACGCTTTGGCTCTGGCAAGCGATGGCACGGTGCAGGCGTGGGGATATAATAGCAGCGGCCAATTAGGCGACGGTACCACTACAAATCGGTTGACTCCCGTCGCGGTGCCGGGTTTAAACGGCGTGACCTCCCTCTCCGCCGGGTTTGCCTTCAGTTTGGCTTTAAGAAGCGACGGCACGGTAAAAGCATGGGGCAGCAACAGTAAAGGACAATTGGGCATCGGCTCCTATACAAGCTCGTATACCCCCGTTTCGGTAGTAGGGCTTAGCGATGTGACCGCGGTCTCGGCCGGGGAATTTCAAAGCCTTGCTTTGCTGAAGAACGGCATGGTTGCCGCCTGGGGAGAAAACAAAAGCGGTCAGCTTGGCATAGGGAACGCCGTCTTCAGGACAAGTCCTGCGCAAGCGGCGATCACGGATGTCGTTTATTTGGAGGCCGGCTCCAATTACAGTCTTGCTTTAAAACGCGACGGTACGGTATGGGCTTGGGGATCAAACCAATACGGCATACTTGATGACGGTACGACGGTCAATCGTCCGGAACCATCGAGGACATCCGTTGCCGGAGCTGTATACATAGCGGCCGGGAGTTACCACAACTTGGCTTTAAAAAACGACGGCACGGTGTGGGCATGGGGGAATAATAGCTCGGGCGAACTGGGCATTGGCACGACAGATACGCAGTCAGCTCCTGTACAGACGTCAGGGCTCACCGGTGTCAAAGCGATTGCAGCCGGGGACAAATTCAATTTTGCCGTCAAAACCGACGGTACGGTGTGGGCGTGGGGGGCCAATTTTTACAATTCATTAGGGGACGGCACATCGACAGCGCGGTTAACTCCCGTGCAGGTTCCCAATTTAAGCGGAATTACCGCAGTATCGGCCGGATATGCCCATGGCCTGGCCCTAAAGAACGATGGCACGGTGTGGGCGTGGGGGTTTAATATGTATGGCCAGATGGGCAACGGTGTGGCAGGCGATTCGCAAGCAACCCCTGTACAGGTTGCCGGGCTGACCGACGTTGTTGCGATTGATTCGGGAAGTTACACTAATGTGGCTGTCAAAAGCGACGGTACGGTGTGGGCATGGGGTTATAATTCGGCCGGCCAAATCGGAAATGGCGTAACGGGCGGCAACCAGACGACCCCCACGCAGGTGACGGGTTTAACCGGAGGTACCGTTAAAGCGATTTTGGGGGGACTGTCGCACGGTCTGGTCTTGAAGAACGACGGCACGGTCTGGTCTTGGGGAACCAACAAATTTGGACAATTGGGTGACGGCACGACAGTCAATCGGACATCGGCCACGCAGGTACCGGACTTAAGCGGTATCACTGCAGTTTCCGGAGGAGCTGCGTTCAGCTTGGCATTGAAAGACGACGGTACGGTCTGGGGATGGGGATATGAATACGATGGACAGGTTGGCGACGGGGTCATCGGTTATCTCGTTTTGCCGGTTACTTTGTCCGCATTTCCTTCGAATAACGCCGACTTGTCGGATCTGCAGGTGAACGGCACGACGGTGGCGGGATTCACTTCCGGCAGTACCGGACCTTATCGCGTGAGCGTTCCGAACGGCTCCACCGCTGTGAGCGTAGCTTATACGAAAGCGGACAGCCAGGCAAGCGTTACGGTGAGCGGCGATACAAACTTAGCCGTAGGAGATAATACGGTCACGGTTACGGTGACAGCGGCGAACGGATCGACAAAAACGTATACGGTGATCGTGCATCGCATATCGGGCAATGCCGATTTGTCGGACCTTCAGGTGAACGGCACGACAGTGGCGGGATTTACGCCGAACCAAACCGGTCCGTATCGTGTAAACGTTCCAAACGATGCGACCGTTGTTAGCGTAACTTATACGAAAGCGGACAACCAAGCAAGCGTTGCGGTGAGCGGCGGTACGAATTTGTCCCTGGGGGACAATACGCTAACCGTAACGGTGACGGCAGAGAACGGAGCGACCCAGACGTACTCCGTGATTGTACGGAGATTATCGGACAATGCGGGTTTGACGGATCTGCAAGTAAACGGCGTAACGGTAGCGGGATTTGAACCGGGCAACACCGGTCCGTATCGTGTAAGTGTCCCGAACAGTTTCATCTCTGTCGACGTGGCTTATATTCAAGCGGATAGTCAAGCAAGTGTTGTGGTGAGCGGCGGTACAAATTTGTCCGTAGGGGACAATGCCGTGACCGTCACGGTGACGGCGGAGAACGGAGCGGCGATAACGTATTCCATCACGGTGCGGAGATTATCGGGCAACGCGGATTTGACGGACTTGCAGGTGAATGATTCGACGGTGGGGGGATTTGGATCGGACAATACCGGTCCGTATCGAGTTAGCGTCCCGAATGCGTCCGGCACGGCAGCCGTGACGTATACCCAAGCAGATAGCAAGGCAAACGTTATGGTGAGCGGTGATACGAACTTGACGGTTGGGGACAACGCATTTTCGGTGACGGTGACGGCGGAAGATGGAACAATTAAAACGTACAGCGTGATTGTAAACAGAGCGCAGATTTCCTTTTACCCGTCGTCGTCAAGCGGTTCCGGCAATTCAAGTCCTTCCCAGGGTTCTGTGAACCCATCCGATCCGTCAGAAAGTGCGGGCGGTGCAGCATCCGTTAGTCTGAATGGCGTACAAGTAAAAACCGCAGTAACCAAGGAAACGGCAAGTGGCGGTCAAACGGCCCTGAGGTTTACCGTAGATGGAGAGCAGTTGGAAGCGGCTCTTACAACGGCATCAAGCCCGGTGAAAGTGCTTGTTATTGATAATACGGATCCCGTCGTCATCGTGGATCTGCCGGTTAAGGCACTTCTGGCTGGGGCCGGAAGTAACCCGAATACGGTGTTCCAGATCAAGGTAAACGGAGCCTCTTACAGCCTTCCGAGCAGCTTGCTTAACTCTATTCCAAAAGAAACGTCGATTACCGTTACGATTGCCCAAGTGTCAGGGGCGGCGAAGGAAGCGGCGGATGCGGCGGCAGCCCGCCTGGGTGTACAGCCGTTGCTGGAACATCCGCTGGATTACTCCATAAGCACCGACGGCGGGGTGCCTGTATCAGACTTTAACGGAACGTTTGTGGAACGGACGATGACTGTAAACAAGCAGGTGGATCCGGCTAAAACAACAGCGGTATGGGTGGATGAAGACGGCCAAATGCATTTTATCCCGTCTTATTTTGAACAAGAGGGTGAAGCTGCTGTTGTAACGATCCGCTCGCCGCATGACAGCGTATATACGGTAGTTCAAGCAAATAAAACATTCGAAGATGTCAAAGGCCATTGGGCCCAAACGGCGATTGAATCGCTGGCTTCCAAACTCGTCGTAGACGGCGTGACCAAAACCGACTTTGCGCCAAACGCTCCAATTACACGCGCCGAATTCGCCGCTTTGCTCATCCGCTCCTTCGGTATATCCGCGAATGACCGTGGAAAGCCGTTCAGCGATGTCAAGCCGGACGATTGGTTTGCGGCGAATGTTCAGGCTGCGGTAAAAGCCGGGCTGGTCGAAGGATTCGAAGACGGGACATTCCGCCCGAATGCGCCGATTACCCGGGAACAGATGGCGGTTATGATTTCCAAGGCATTAAAATTCGCCGGGTATTCCGGCAGTTCCCCGGAATCGAAAGCTGTTCAAGGGCAGCCGATAGCCCGGTTTACGGATGCATCCACGATATCGGGTTGGGCTAAAGAAGCTGTCAATCTATCGGTTCAGGCAGGTGTTATCAACGGCAGAACCGATGCGATATTCGCGCCGGGGTCCAATGCGACACGCGCCGAAGCGGTCGAGATGTTGGACAGGATGCTGCGCAGCCTGAAGTTTATCAATTAGCGGCTTTCATAATCAAGGGGCAATTATGGAGATGATTATGGACTCCAATAAAATCAATTGCTTTCATAAAGTGGAATTATTCAATAAAGGATGATCTTGCAGTGCGGGTCCACGTCCATTAGGGCGTGGATTTCTTTTTGTTTACAACAGAAATTGTAAAATAGTACAATTAAACAAAAATATGGATCTGTTTTTTATTCGCATAAAAAGAGGTGGCAGCGATTGAGGAAAAAAGGAGCGTTATTGTTCGGAGCGTTTGTTTTGCTGGCGGGGATGTTGGCATTTCTGCTGAGATTCGACAAACAAGTTCAATCGTGGCTGGAAATGAACTCGTCTCTTCGCAGTGTGGAGTCCAAAGCTGCGAAACTCAAGCAAAGCAAGGACAAGCCTACTTTGGCTCAACTGGTCGACACATACAATGATTTGGGGCTGATCGACGCCCATAATCATGACGCCAGCGATTCCAAATATGCAAGCATGTTGGGAACTTGGAAAAGCCGCGGTGTGCACAAAGTCGTATTGTTCGGAGACGTATCCGAACCAAGCGCCATACAGACCGATATGAATGCGTGGCTTGCTTACCGGCAAAATCCGGAGCAGATCATTCCGTTTTTCTCGGGATTCGATCTGCATGACAAATGGAGCCTGGATACGGTGAAAAAATACTTGGAGAAAGGTTACTTCGGGCTGGGGGAAATCGCCGCCGCCTCGACCGTTTCGCCGGTTGTGTCGAAGGTGGCTTGGAAGGCGAGCGATCCGCTGGACGGGTACCTTCCGCAAATTTATGATCTTATCGCCGATTACAAAGCACCAATCCTGCTGCACATCGATCCGCCGAGCGGTCTGCCCGTTGCCAAGCTGGAACAGGCTTTGGAGGAACACCCGAAGACGATCTTTATTTTTGGGCACATCAATGCGTACACAACTCCTGAGCAAGTTGATCGGCTGCTCGCGAAACATCCGAATTTATACGCGGATTTTTTCGCCGGATTTTCAGTGTACGACCCGGCCGGAGGAAAGAAGCCGGAGCAGTTTATCCCTGTGATCAAAAAGTACGCCGACCGGTTTATGTTAAGCACCGATTCGGGATACGGCCTTGAAAGCGAAGAATTGGCGATTGACGCTATGTACAGGATCATCCACCTGCTGGACGATCCGAAGCTGGCCAGAAAAATAGCCCATGACAATCTCAATGCGATTATTCGCGCCCAGCCCGCTACAAACACGCAGCTTGAGTTGCTCCGCCAGCTAGAACAAGATACGGGGAAGAAATATCCGCTGGAGAACTTATCGAAGCTGGAAGCCGGCAAAATATTGGCGGAGATGAAAAAAGGGTGACGCGGTTGGTTGGAGCGCTAGGCGATGAACGGGACGGGATCAAGTCCGCTGTCCGCGAATTATATTCGCGAGCTTCAAAAACATTTCGACATTACGTCATTTCGTCACTCCTGCGTCCTATTCCTTTACTTTGGTCCAAATCTCGACGACGTTCTCGACCTCAAGACCGCCGAGATTCCCGACAGTAGTGGTCAATCGCAAGGTACCAGGGGAGAGCGAATCCCAGTGGCATTGGTCAATCAGTAGGCTACCGGGGGAGAGCGAATCCCAGCAGCCGTGTTCAATCACAAGCTAATCGCGGCAGAGGTTCGACCACTGCTGTGCGGCACCGGGATGCGCGTTTGGGAATCACGCACCTTGGAAAATTGGCGCACCCCGGCAGCCAAGAGGTCCATGGAGAAGGCCAAGAGGATCGGTCACAAATTCCTTACGGACACAGGAGGCGCTATATCTTCCTGAAGTGCTCTTTTAGAAAGCTAACGGACGCCAGATACCTTAATCGGGTATAAACTCCATAAAAGATGTCCATTTCCAGTGAATAGCGTCCTCTGCGTCCGTTAGCTTTTCAAAATCTCCAATCCTAAGCATATAGCGTTCCCTGTGTCCGATAAAATCATTTCGAGATCAGCTTGTGCGATCAATCCAAGATAAACCGTTTGAACACAGCGTAGCGGGCTCCGATAAATAAAAAAATCGAATCGGTGGTCTATTATTTGTTTCCAATGAATTACAACCGAAACTGGTAGTATAGTTAGTAGTCTCCAATAAATAGAAACCCGAACCAGTATTTTATTAGTAGTCTCGAATAAATCACAATATCGAACCATCGCTGTATTAGCAGTCTCCAAGAACTAACAACTCCAACCAGTTGCATAGTTAGTATCTTCCAATAAATCGCAACTCCAACCAATAGCACATTAGTAGTCTCCAAGAACTAACAACTCCAACCGGTGCGTTTTTAGCTGGCCGTCCATTAGCCGCTGCCCATTAGCTCACTGCGCATTTAGCCGCCGCCCACTAGCTCACCGCCCCACTAGCTTACCGTCCATTAGATTACAGCTTCAACTGAAATGTCCGATAACGCTGATGTCCTCCGGCTACAATGAAGATTTGTTTTTCAACTAATCGATGCAAAATTCGCCTGGTATGACGGTCGGTTAGATGAAGATGGGCAGCAAGCTCTGACGGCGTGAACGGCCGCAGCAGACGACGGGCGAAGCGCAAACTTTCGGCTTCCGCCCAATCCAATTCGGCTGACACGTCTGTTGATAGGAATTTTCCAATAAATGCGAGAATAAGCTGCTGGCATTGTTTAGGTTCTTCTTTAATCGAAGGAAACGCAACAGGCAAAAAAATCCACCCATCAAGAGCCAGCAAGCTGTGCCGCATGCATAAGTCCTTAAATCGTTTAACGTCGAGGTCTCTCGCATGAGAACCATATCCTTGAATTTCGATCCCTCCTTTCATCCCTCCGGGCATATAAGCAAGATCCAAATATCGAAATCCGTTATTGAAATCGCGCACCTCCCACTCCGGGTACAGGTAGTTAAAGTTTCCGATTGCAGGATACCAAACGCACCGTAGAAATTCGATGGTTCCGTAGCCCAAACCTTTCTCAAGCAATTCGCGCCTTCTGTGATTCACAGGTTCTGCAAGATGAGATTTTATCCAATCTTCTAACTTTTGCTCAAACATCGATAATGCCCTCCTTCAACAACTGGTCATAAAAAAAGCCGTTCCATTGCACCGCCCATAACGAGCTGAGTGCAAAGAAACGGTGTGTGCTTCACTCCGTGTATATCATACATAATCTGTAAAAATAGTATAAAAGAATAAGAACCGAATCACAAGTGAACTGTTTGACCGTTAACCGGAGCACCCTTTAGTTAATGTACATCGCAGTTTTTGAATCCATTTTCCAAATTGGATCTAAAAGTCCCGGTCACTTCGACACGATTCGTAGCATAATTGAGTGAAAAGCCATATTGAATCGCAGGGGTGGAAATACAATAATTACATTATGCTATATGTAAATTAGGAGGGTTTTCCATGCGGATGAACAGGGGCTGGGTATGCAGTCTGCTCGGATTATCGATGTGCTTCGGATGTATCACCGCACCCGTCTCGGCAGAACTCAAGCTCGATCCTTCTACGTTTGTGATCCCGGCGCCTATTATCGAGATCAACCCCGCCATCAAGGATTTGGTTACGTTCCAAAATTCCAGCGACGTGCGGTTGAAATGGAAAACTCCAACGCTTGCAGCCGTTTTTACCGGTGGTCCCGCTGTTGGACCCGATCATTCGCTCTATGTGGGATATTCGTTTCCTTATATACTTGTTGTAGTACATTTTATCACTGCATTTCATTCCGATGGGACGAAAAGCTGGACCTTCCAGCTCGATGAGGCCATCTTAACGCCTCCCACCGTTGGACCGGACGGTACGATCTATGTAGGTACTGGAAGCTATAATTCGGGTAAAATGACAGCCATTCGTCCGGATGGAACTAAGAAATGGGCTTTCGCATCGGGGCAATATATTACTTCTGCTCCTGTGTTTGGAGCGGACGGTACGATATATGCGGCATCCAAAGACGGCATCCTTCATGCCCTGAATCCTCAGGACGGATCGGAAATTTGGTGGTTGGATATGGAGACCCAGGCCCAGGCTTCCCTTGCGATGGGTCCCGACGGGACGATATACGCGACCAACGGTACTCCAACTCTTTATGCGATCAAACCTAACGGTACGTTGAAATGGAAGGTTCAAACAAGCGGAGCGTTGAGTGCGAATCCCGCTCTAGGGCCGGATGGCACCATCTATACCGGATCCGCCGATCATAACTTATACGCCATCTCGCCCAGCGGAGTTCAGAAGTGGGCTTACGATCAGGGCAGCAGCGTATATTCTCCTGCGGTTGGACAGGATGGGACTATCTTGTTCGGGTCAGAAGATACGAAGCTGAATGCCGTACTTCCCGATGGCAAGCTGAAATGGCAGTTTGCCGCAGGCGGCTCGAAGACTCCTCCGGCGCTCGGCCCGAACGGCCTTGTTTATACCCATTCTGCAAGCAATAAGGCGATTTATGCGCTTGGTCCGGATGGTACTGCACGATGGCAATACAGATTCGAAACCGAAGACCCACTGCCTTTTGCAGTTGGGAATGATGGTACTTTGTATGATGTATCCACCAAATTCCCCAAGGTGTATGATATTAACGATTTAGAGCACACTTTCGTAATGTACATTTATGCACTCAAGGTACCTGTGAAGACGATAACCTTGAATCAAACGGCGATTACTCTAACGGAGGGACAAAACACCAGCCTTACGGCCACCATGACCCCAAGTTATGCTTCCAATCCCAATGTGACTTGGAAAAGCAGTAATCCGAATATAGCTTCCGTGGACAGCAAGGGCAACGTGAGCGCTCTTATCACCGGTACCGTAGTGGTCACGGCAAGTTCAGGAGACGGCCCTCTTGCTCAGTCTAAAATTACGGTCACCAGCCGTCCGGTAACGACAACCGAAGTAAGCAGTGTTGTTGTGAACAAAAATGCGCTGTTCCTGCATGTCGGAGATAGCGAGTCACTTACCGCCAAGGTGATCCCCGATAACGCTTCGAATCAAAATGTATTGTGGATGAGCAGCAATCCGGGAGTGGCTGCCGTGAACATCAATGGAAAAGTAACTGCAAGCTCCACAGGTTCGGCGGACATTACGGTGAGGACTCAAGATGGGAATTTTACAGCTATAAGCAAGGTTGTCGTATCGGCGGGGGCTGCTTCGGACTCCAGCCCTTTCACCGACATCAAGGGAAATTGGGCCGGCCCCGAGATTGTGCGAGCGAACGAGATTAAAGTGGCTAGCGGTTATCCGGACTTCACTTTTCGGCCGAATGCGAACATTACCCGTTCTGAATTTACCGTTATGCTAATGAACGGATTGAAGCCATCTGAAGAAACTGCGAATCTTACGTTCAACGATACGGATCAGATCGAGGACTGGGCGGCAAAGGCCGTGAAGCAAGCCGTAAAGCTGGGTATCATTAGCGGTTATCCCGACGGAACTTTCCGGCCAACGGCAAATATTACCCATGCAGAGATGATTTCCATGGTAGTAAAAGCTTCAGGCATAACGCTCATTCCTGGAATAGCGACAGATTATGCCGACGACGCTGATATTCCCGACTGGGCCAAACCGGCGGCGGTTATTTCCGGCAAAAACAACCTGCTTGGCGGTACAGCTGACAATACATTTGTTCCCTCCGCTATGGCTACACGTGCCGAAGCGGTAACAGCCATTGTTAGGATGCTTGAGATTAAGCCCTGACTTCTCAGGTCAGCCAATGCTTGTCTGTAGTAAGAGCGGCCAACTTTAGGAATGGACCTTTCACGGTAAAATGAAGCGAACCGTTGGAAGGTCTATTTTCTTTTTCCAAAGCAAGGGCTGAGTGGGGGGAATGATGGATGTGAGTCGCATAAAGCGGATAAATGGAGCATGATTCACCATAATGGTTCTGTTCAAAATAGCCGGGAGCAACTACATTATTTATTGTAAGAACAAATTCGTTATAAAGGATTTGTAGAGGTGGAGAGCATATGACGACCAATAAACAGCTGTTAAATATGGAAGGCATAGTTACTGTCTTAAATACGCCATTTACCGCCTTGGATACAATTGATACGGACGCCGTCCGCGCTAATGTGAACCTGGCGATTCGCGCCGGGGTTGCCGGATTCCTTGTTCCCGCCATGGCCAGCGAAGTCGGCAAGCTGAGCGGCGAAGAAAGAAAGCTGCTGGTGCAAACCGTGGTAGAGGAAACAAAAGGCAGGGTGCCTGTCATCGGCGGCGGGTCTGCCCCGACAAGCGAAGAAAGGGTCTACACGGTAACCGGGTTGATTGAGCTGGGCTGCGACGGTGTGCTGGTCAGCATCCCTTATGAAAATGACGAGCAATACGAAAGGGAAGTATGGAGTATTGCCGAACTGAAGCCGCCTTTTCTTATGCTCCAGGATTGGGATTTTGGCGGTTACGGCATCCCCTTGCCGCTCATATGCAAGTTGTTCCGGGAAGTGGATGTGTTTCGCAGCATCAAAATCGAAGTCGTTCCGGCGGGTACCAAATACAGCGAGGTGCTCGCGGCAACGGAGGGCCGGCTGCATGTTGCCGGCGGATGGGCGGTAAGCCAAATGATCGACGGATTGGACCGCGGCGTGCACGCCTTTATGCCTACCGGCATGCACGATATTTACACGTGCATCTATTCCTTGTACAAGCAAGGCGAGCGGGACCGGGCGGTGCGGCTGTTCCACGATCTGCTGCCGGTGCTTGCTTTTGCCAATCAGCATCTGGACATCTCGATCCATTTTTTCAAACGGCTCTTATTTGCCCAAGGTATTTATTCGACGCCACACGTGCGGGAGCCAATCCTGCCGTTTGACAAGTACCACGAGAGAAGTACGGAAGAACTAATTGCGCTTGTGCAGAGATTATCCAAGGAAATAAGCGGGCTATTGTAATATGCTGTACTTCGGATATTCCGATTGCTATTTCTATAAAAATAGATATAATAAACGACATGGATACTTTATCTGTGATCAAAGCGTTGTCCAATGAGACAAGATACCATATTCTCGAATGGCTGAAGGACCCGGACCAGCATTTCGGTTCCATAAATCAGATGCCAAGCGGCTGTGATTTCGCAGGCGGCGTATGCGTCGGGGCGATTTCGGCGAAGTCGGGCTTGGCGCAGTCTGTCATCTCCAGTTATTTGGTGAAGATGCAGAAGGCCGGTTTGCTGGAAGCGAGAAGGCACTGCCAGTGGACCTATTACCGCCGCAATGAGCAAGGTATCGCCGCATTTAAAGAATCCATTCTTAAGGACCTGTAACGATGTGTCATTGTCTGAGAAGGGTCCATTGTTTTTAGCATGTGTATCTATTTTTATAGATATATAGAAATACATACAAAGATAAAGCTGGAGGGATTCCTATGGGAAATCAAGAGAAAACAACTGCAAGCGTGAAACCATTATTTACGCCGTTTGTGTCTGACAAGCTGGCGTTATCAAGCCGTATCGTCATGGCGCCGATGACGCGAAGTTTCTCACCCGGTGGCGTTCCGGGGCCTAACGTAGCGGCTTATTACAGAAGACGCGCGGAGAACGGCGTCGGGCTGATCGTTACCGAAGGAACGGTCATTAACGAACCGGCATCGACGGGAGATCCGAACGTGCCGAACTTCTACGGAGAGCAGGCTTTGGCGGGCTGGGCTCATGTCGTGCAGGAAGTGCACGCAGCCGGCGGCAAAATCGTGCCGCAGCTGTGGCACGTAGGCATGACGCGCAATAACGGCTCCCTGCCGTTTCCGGATGCTCCGTCGATCGGACCTTCCGGCTTGAATTTGGCCGGTGAACAAGTCAACGAACCGATCAGCCGGGAAAAAATCGGCGAGCTGATCCAAGCATTTGCGCAAGCGGCCGCCGACGCGAAGCGGATCGGCTTCGACGGCATCGAGCTGCATGGCGCTCACGGCTATTTGATCGACCAATTTTTGTGGGAGCAAACCAACCAGCGGACGGACGAATATGGAGGCAATCTCGTGAATCGCACCCGCTTTGCGGCGGAAGTCGTGAGCGCTTGCCGCGAGGCGGTTGGACCCGATTTTCCGATCATCTTAAGGTTATCGCAGTGGAAATCGGGATCTTATGATGCGAAACTCGCGGCGAATCCCGACGAGCTGCTGCAACTGCTCACACCGCTGGTTGAAGCCGGCGTTGATATATTCCACTGCTCGACCCGCCGGTTCTGGGAGCCCGAGTTCGCAGGTTCGCCATTGAACTTTGCCGGCTGGGTGAAGAAGCTGACTGGCAAACCGGTTATTACCGTCGGCTCCGTCGGACTGGATTCGGAGTTTATCAATTCGTTCCGCGGAGAAAGCGCCGGTACTTCGGATATTGATACATTGCTTTCCCGCTTGGAAGCTGAAGAGTTTGACCTCGTGGCAGTGGGCCGCGCCTTGCTGGTCGATCCGGCATGGGCTGCAAAAATTCGCGACGGTCGGCTTGACGAGCTTGTGCCGTTTACCGCGGAAGCTTTTAGAACGCTGAGTTAAGTACAGGAAGAGAAGAGGGTGCAGTTCAAAGTCATATCATGGCTCTGAACTGCACCCTCTTTTTCTTTGGAACAGCCTTATCTTGCGCAGCAGAGATACGTCATGCCCACCACTGCAGCGTAGTTCCGTTCGGCTTGTGTCAGCATGTCAGATGATTGTGCTGGCCGGCCGGCCGGCGGATTATACGCGATCAGTTAAGCGTGATCGAAGCGATGCTGCCGTCGGTAGCAAAATCGGTCGTATACACGACGTTGGCCGTTGCGGTGAATTCCCCGGCGGGGCCTTTGATTTTGATCGTCGGGGTAGAAGAATAACCGGCACCGGCTTGCACGACGGTTACTCCGGTGACAACGCCATCGGTAACTGTTGTAGCGAATTCGGCGGGCACTCTTTTCCAGACTTCACCTTTAACCCCGCTGTAACGGTAGTAGTTGGATACTTCATCCAGACGCTCGTTAGTGATGCCGTAAGGCGCGAGCACTTTCATTAAAGCGGCTTTGTTCGCCTGCGCTTCCTCTTGTGTCGGGCCGGAGCTTCCGGCTCCTGCAGGCCTTACGCCGCTGAATGCTTCTCTGAATACTTCGGACGGTACGCCCAGTGCGGCGGCGATAAGCACGATCGGTCTGCCGTGATCTTGAGGGTCGGTGTCATATCCCCCGGAGATCGTGATCGTGTAGCCATTCTGATCGGTGATGCTCGTACTTTCCGTTCCGTGCTGCGCCTGGTTTACAGGAGCAGTCGGCCTTGGTTGGCCGCTCTCCGGACCTGGAGGTTGTTGCTGCTGACCGCTGCCTTCAGGAGGTCTTGGCCCTGCCGGTTTTTGCTTTCGGGGAGGATTCTGGCCGGCTGCTTGTGCTTGTACGCCGTTTTTGTTATCGGATGGATCGCTGCAAGCATAAGCAAGCGGAACGGAGATGGCGCTGGCGGCGAGCAGAACGGTTAAAGCGGTAAGTACTTTTTTAGTTTTCATAATAAAAGCTCCTCTCGAATAGGGAATGGATGTGTTGTTGATAGACCTAGAATAAAGCGCCAATGTGTCAGTAATACGTCCAGATCCTATTCGCGAGAAAAAAGTTTGTTAAGCCGGCGGAAAGGCCTTGATCGGCCGGGGGCCACTGAAAAAGTAGCGTAGTGAGCGAAATCATGCTGGGGAAGCGCCAGCATTCGCTTTTGTCCCCGAATTTCTTGAATTTCACCTGCCAAAAGCAGGTAAAATTCAAGAAATTCGGGGACAATTGGCGATCGTAAGCATGATTCGTTCATGCAGCGTTCACTTTTTCAGTGGCCCCAACGACCGGGGGGCTTTTTATTCCGGCCGCTGTCCGGGAAGCAGGAACTCAAACGTGGTGTTTCCGGGAGAACTGCCGGCCAGACGGAGCTGGCCATTCATGGCGGTAGCGAGCATCCGGCTGTAGGTGAGCCCAAGCCCGAGGCCGCCGACGGCAAGTTTCTTTTGCCCGCCCCGGTAATATCTCTCAAAAATGTTGGCCTGCTCGTTTTCCGGTATGCCCGGCCCGTTGTCCCTGACTATGATTACATACCCGTGGTCCGAACGTTCCGATAACGCGACACGAATCGTGCCTCCGTTTTGGAACGCTTGCCTGCTGTTATTCAGCAAATTGACAATAATTTGCTGGATGCGTCCGGCATCCCCTACGGTCATGCAGGTACGGTCGGGAATATCGGTAACGATCTCCAGTCCTTCGTCTTGATAAAGCTGTTCCCATTGATAGACGATTTCGCCGAGCAGCTTGCCCAAATCGATGCGCTCCTGCCGGACTTTGATCGAACCGGAAGCAAAAGCGTTAAAATCGAGCAGGTCGGTGACCATATGCTGCAGCCTGCGTGTTTGCTCCAGCGAAATATCGAGAAATTCCTCCGCTTCGCGGTCTGCCACCACTTGGTCGCGAACCGCGCGAATCAAGCCGTGAATGGAGGCGACAGGCGTTTTGAGCTCATGGGTAACCCCAGCGAGCAGCTCCGTCCGCAGCTCCTCCAGCTTGCCCAGACGCGCGGCCAGCGTCCGAAACGATACAAGCAGCTCATGAATTTCTTTTTCCTTTACGTGATCCGGCACATCGACATCATAATCCCCAGCTTCCATCTTCCTCAGCGCTTCGGACAAGCGGACAACAGGCTTGCGCAAATTCCAAATCAGCAAATAAATGATCGTCCAGCCCAGCAAACCTGCGCACAAAAGCAAGGAACCGATCAGCATGTAGTTCTGGTTTACACTGGAAATATCGTGATAAGCGTAAGCGATCACCATGGTTCCGACAGGGGATTGTTTGTACAACACGGGAACGTTCAGGAGGTAATAATCTCCCGTTATTCCGGCGCTGAAACGATCGGGGGACGGCGGTTTCGCGCCGATATCCAGCGCCTGCGAGCCAGGCGGGCCTGGCGCTATTTTGTAAAACACGGGAGCCCCGCCGCGGTCAAATAAACTTAAGGAGAATTGCCCGGGAAGCTGATAACGGCGCTGCGTGCTGTCGATCCACTCATAGAAGCCGGGAGGAACCGCAATTTCGCCTTGTTTTTCGTCCGTTACATATCGGGCCGCCTCTTGGGCAAACTGCTCGAGGGATTGCTTGCGCTCACGAATCGTATCCTCCCTGATCCAAAATATACAGGTTAACCCGATTGTAAGCAGGCCGATAAAAAGTGTAAGCACGTACCGGAACGTCCACCGTTGAAGCAACGTTTGGCGTTTAATTGGTTTTGGCTGCATACAGCTGGTACCCCGTCCCTCTCAGCGTTCTGAGTTCTCCTTCTTCCGGGGGCCAATGCAGCAGCAGCTTCCGCAGCCGCTTGATCGCCAGATCTACGGCCCGGTCGCTGCCTTCGTAATCGATGCCCCATACTTTCTCAATCAACTGCTCCCGGCTGAAAATCTGATTCGGATGCTCGGCAAGGAACATCAGAAGCGACAAGTCACGGGGCGTGATCGACAAATTAGCCCCATTCAGAAAAACGCTGCGCGATTTAAAGTCGATGCGGAAGCTCCCGAATGTAACTTGGTCGGAGCCGACAATAGAATGGGTAGGACGTCTGAGCACAGCATGAATACGGGCCACGACTTCATCGGGCTCAAACGGCTTGGACATATAGTCGTCCGCTCCTTCGTTTAGCCCCATGATCCGGTCGCCGACTTCGCCTCGGGCGGTCAGCATAATGACCGGGCATGCGCTTTTGCGGCGGATATGCTGCAGCACCTCCCAGCCGTTCATACCCGGGAGCAGCACATCAAGAACGACAAGCGAAGGCGGATCGGCGTCAAATGACGCAGCGGCCTGTTTACCGTCCCGGCAAATACGGCAATCGTATCCCGCTTTGCGGATATAGGCGGCAAGGACCCGGGAAATGGCGTCTTCGTCTTCAACAATCAGAATTGTTTTCATAACGTGTCCTCCGATAAAGCTCAATGTTTTTGAAGCTATGATAAGCGAGCCATATTTGCCTAGCATTATATCAGGCAAATGTGTCAGCAGCGTGTCGGCGGCAGCCCAGGAATCCTGTATATCCGTAGGGACCTCGTTTTTCGTTTGTGCAAGAGCCGCCGCAGGCATTAAAGCGGAAAGCAAGACCACCCATAACGCCAAACCCTTTGCGGATCGGAATAAATGATGTGTCATTCATCTGTATAAAATGGCTATGAATAAATCCTTCCGTTCATTCAATAAGCCCCCCCATGGTAAAATTAGGGCATTATGTGTGGAAAGGGTGTTTTGATATGAAAACAAAAGCACAAGCCCAAATCAATTATTTTTGGAGGGCGGCTATGATCTAACCCTCCAATTAAGATGGAGGTGATGTCTTGAATTCGCGGACAAAAAAATTTTTATCGTATTATAAGCCCTATTTAGGTTTGTTGATTGCGGACATGGCATGCGCGGTTGCGGTATCGGCGATTACGCTGGCGCTCCCGTTGTGCGTGCGGTACATCACGGTGGATGTATTGGAAAAAAATCTGCCTGACGCACTGGGTCAAATTTATATGATGGGCGCAATTATGCTTGTATTGGTCATACTTCATACGGTTTGCAACATGTTTATTTCTTATCAGGGGCACATGATGGGGGCTATGATGGAAAGCGATATGCGCAGCGAACTGTTTGACCATTACCAGAAGCAGTCGTTTCGGTTTTACGACGAGCAAAAAACAGGGCAGTTGATGACCCGGACGACAAACGACATTTTGTCCTTGACCGAGCTGTATCATCACGGTCCCGAAGATCTGATGATCGCAGCTATGAAATTTATCGGCGCTTTCATCATTTTAGTGAATATCGATTTGAAACTTACGCTGATCGTTTTTCTTTTTTTGCCGGTTATCGCCGTTTATGCGGTTTATTTTAACAAGAAAATGAATGCGGCGTTAAGAAAAAGCAAAGACCGGATCGGCGATATTAACGCCCAGGTCGAAGATACGTTATCCGGCATCAGGGTGGTGCAGTCGTTTACAAACGAGCATATCGAACGCAGCAAGTTCGCTTATGAAAACAGCCGTTTTGTTGAAAGCAGGCGCGAAGGGTACAAAAGCGAAACTTATTTCCATGAAGGGCTGATCGCGTTTACGCAGCTCATCACCGTTGCTGTGGTCGTATTTGGCGGAGCCGCCATGCTGCACGTGGAATTGGCTTTAGCCGACCTGCTGACGTTTGTTTTATGTATCGGCATCCTAATCGAGCCGATTCAGCGTCTTGTGAACTTCGCCAGGCTGTATCAAGAAGGACTCACTGGGTTCGAGCGGTTTATGGAAATGCTGGAGATCGAACCGGACATTCAGGACGCGGCGGATGCTGCCGAGCTTGCTTGGGTGGAAGGAAACGTGGCGTTTCGTAACGTAAGCTTCAAGTACCAGAAAAACTACGTCTTGAAAAATTTGTCTCTCCATATCGGAGCCGGCGAATATGTGGCGCTGGTAGGCAGCTCCGGCGTCGGCAAAACGACGCTGTGCTCGCTGATTCCGCGGTTCTATGATGTGAGCGAAGGGGAAATTTTGCTGGACGGCGTGAATATCCGCGATATCCGCTTGCGCTCGCTGCGAAGCAGTATCGGTATCGTACAGCAGGATATTTATTTGTTTGCCGGAACCGTCTTGGACAATATCCGTTACGGCAGACCGGATGCCAGCAGGGACGAAATCGTCGAAGCGGCCCGTAAGGCCAGCGCGCACGATTTTATTATGCAGCTGCCGGATGGCTACGACACGGATATCGGCCAACGCGGCGTGAAATTGTCCGGGGGGCAGAAGCAGCGGCTGAGCATTGCGCGTGTTTTCTTGAAAGACCCGCCGATCCTTATTTTTGACGAAGCGACCAGCGCCCTTGACAATGAAAGCGAGAGAGCGATTCAAGAGGCGATGGAGAAGTTGTCCGACAACCGTACGACATTGGTGATCGCTCACCGTTTGTCGACCGTGCGTAACGCCGGGCGTATCGTTGTGCTGACGGAAAACGGGATTGGCGAGCAGGGCACGCACAAGGAACTGCTAGCGAAAGGCGGCGCTTATGCGCAGCTTTATAACATGCAGCTGACCATATGATCTATACGGAGCGGGGCTCATTTTGCACCGCAAGCAAAACACGCCGATTTTGGCGTGTTTTTGCTTTTGCGCCGATCAGCCCTGCAAGTCAGAAGCTGCAAAATTTGTTTTTAATTTATGTCACATCCGGGTTCCCTTCTCCGTCATACGTGTACAAAACACGAAAGGGATGATCCTGTGATGGAGAAATGGGATGTAGCGGTTGTCGGCGGAGGGATGGCGGGATTAACGGCCGCCGTTTATGCGGCTAAAGCGGGCAAACGAACGGTGGTGCTGGAGAAGCAGGAACGATTGGGTGGTCGCGCGATGACTAACCGCAAGCAAGGGGCTTATTTTAACTTGGGCGGCCACGCTTTGTTTGATGGGGATGCGCTTGCCACTTTTCGCGAGTTGGGGGTGCGCCTGCAAGGGAACCGGCCTTCGATCGACGCTTATGGGATTTGGAAAGATAAGTTGAATGTGCTGCCGACGGGAATCGGTTCATTGCTCGCCACGCCGCTATTGACTTGGAGAGGGAAGATGGAGTTTGCGTTATGGCTGGCCAAATTCGGCAGATTGGATACGCAGGCATACGACAGGATCAGCCTTCGCGAATGGCTGGAAGCCGGCGTGCAGGATCCGATGGTGCGGAACATCATGTATTCGCTGCTGCGCACAGCCAGCTATGTGGCGGCGCCCGATCTGCAGGCCGCTGGTCCGGTGCTAAGACATCTGAAGAACGCTATGCGCGGCGTGTTGTATTTGGATCGCGGCTGGGGCGCCATGATCGACGAATTAAGACGGCTGGCAGCCGCTCACGGAGTACGGATCATGACGGGCAGCCAAGCGGTTTCGGTCGAGCACATCGGCGGGGTTGCAAGCCATATTGTTTGCGATGACGGTGCGATGATCCAAGCGGATCATATCATCCTCGCCTGTCCGCCCGATGCCGCTTACAAGCTGGTGCCTCACGCGGATGCAACACGTCTTCGCGTATGGAAGGAACAAGCGATTGAAGTTACTGCCGCCTGTTTGGACGTCGCTTTGCGCCGTCTCCCGCAGCCGGAGCATCAGCTCGTGTATGGCATCGATCAGACGATTTTTCTCAGCAATCATTCTCGTGCCGCTTATCTCAGCGATGACGGCGCGCAAGTCGTTTCGTTAATTAAGTACCATGGAACGGATAAAAATCCGCAAAAGGATTTACACGATTTGGAGCACGCTTTAGACTTAAGTCAGCCGGGCTGGCGGAATGAAGTTGTGGAGAAGCAATATCTGCCTAACATCGCGGTTTGCTGCGATTTTCCCCATATCCGCAGGCAAGCGGCGCCGGGACCGGACGTACCGGAAATAGCCGGGTTGTATGTGGCCGGGGAATGGGCTTCCCACGGCGAACTGTTGGCGGACGCCGCCACGGCAAGCGCCAAAAGAGCCGTGAGCCATATTTTGCTGCAAGAGAGCATAGAGAGGACAGACGCCGATGATGGATATAGAAACGTTATATAAAACGTATCGCACGCCGCTGTTTTCACTGGCCTACCGGATGCTGGGAAGCGTTATGGACGCAGAGGATATCGTGCAGGAAACGTTTCTCGCTTACGGGGGGCTGCAAGACCCTGCCGCCATTCAAAATGAGCGGGCGTATTTATACAAAATCGTGACGAACCGCTGCCTGGATCTGCTGCGTTCGTCGGCCAAAAAACGGGAGCTGTACGTCGGACCTTGGCTTCCGGAGCCGTTAATCGGTAATGCTCACACCGAAGATGATCCATCCGGCGCCTACTTGCAGCGCGAATCGATTACAACGGCGTATTTGCTGCTTCTGCAGCAGCTGAACGCGGTGGAGCGGGCGATTTTCCTGCTTCGTGAAGTTTTCCATTATTCGTATGAGGAAATTGCCGAGATGACCGGCAAATCCGCCGCAAACTGCCGTCAAATTCATCACCGCGCCAAAAAAAGCATCCATTTCGATCCCGACCAGCGGCCGTCGATTACGGTTGCGGAGAAGCAAATCAAACAATTTGCAAGTTCATTGCTTGAGGGTAATACGAAAAAGCTGCTTGAGCTGCTGAGTGAAAATGTAGTGTTTTATTCGGACGGCGGAGGCAAGGTGAGAGCCGCGCGAGTTCCGGTTGCCGGAAGCAACCAGGTCGGCGTATTTTTGCAAAATCTGCTCAAAATGTATGCGGGCGCATTCAGCTATTTTTTCATTACCGTCAATGGACTGCCGGGCATACGTATCGTGATGGATGATAACATGCAATATGTATTTTCGTTCGCATTTCGAAATGACCGGATTGAGGCGATATATAGCGTAGCGAATCCGGATAAACTCCGGCATGTGTAGCCGCCCAAGGTTATGGTATAATTCCCATTAAATCCGAGGCATGAAATGAGCTGCGAGGAGCTGTGCGATAAATGCTTGATGATATCCGTTTCCATTTGGCCGGGGATGTGACCGTAAAAGCCGGGTATCAATTGCCTGAACGTGTAATTACCGACTATGAGCTGGTGTATTTTCCGGCCGGCACCCAAACTGTGTATACGGCCGCGGGCCAACGGGAAGTGCTCAGCCGTCCATGCGTCATTATGACAAGACCCGGCGAACCGCATTCGTACCAGTTCGATCCGAAGAAGCCGACCCGCCATATTTATATCCATTTTGACTGCGTGAAAGAAACGATTCAAGAGCGGTTCACGCTGCTGAACAGTACCGCCGTAACATCGGTTGCACTGCAGGATTATTCCCTTGTTCCCATATTAGCGAAGCAGCTGCTTTTTTACTTCCATCGCCGTCCGGAGAAATGGAAACGCCTTACGGAGTCGCTTTTTTTGGCCATTTTGGAAGAGCTGGAGAATCTTATTTTCCCCGATGCCCATTTAGCCGCTGACATCCCGATGCCGCTGCAGATTCATGATGCGCTGCAATATATAGACGACCACGTGACGGAAAAAATCGACATTTTGCTGCTCGCCAGGACCGTCGGATGGTCCCATGAGCATTTTACGAGGACGTTTCAACATCACACCGGTTATTCCCCCAAGAAGTGGATAACGAAACGCAAGCTTGATTGGGCGGCGCAGCAGCTGCTCCAAAGCACGGACAGCATCAAGGAAATCGCTATGAACGCTGGCTTCGCCGACGAATATTATTTTCATCGGCTGTTTAACCAACGCATGGGCATGACCGCAACCGAATACCGGCGCAGTTACGGGGACCGGAAGATGCTGGAGCTTGCTCCTCCGGAAGCGCACGGCCGATTTTATCCGCTGAATCATTTCTTCACTTTGGAACAACGCCAGAAGAAATAGCATATCAAATTTGTCCATCATTCCATCGGTTGCATCCATTGTACAGCGGCGGTTTCTCAAGCAAAATGAGGGTAAGTTAAAACGATATTTGCTAAGAGGAGCTGTATACGTATGACAAACCCGACAGTGGCTCGAGAACGTTATCTGGTATCCGTAGATGAGTATATCCGTTACCACCGGGACGGATTTCTTATTGTGAAAGGGATGCTGCCCGACGAAGATACGAAACGTCTTCAGGAATGGATGCAGCATATATACACCGGAGAAAATACTCAGCTGGATCATTTGACCCATTCCCCGAAGTGGACGACGGAAGCCGAGAAGCAGGCAAACCGTCTTCCATCGGCACGGCTGCACATGCCGCACCGGGAAGACGAAACCGCAGAATGGGGACTGCTGCATCCGCGTATTCTGGATGTGCTGGAAGCATTGATCGGACCGGATGTGCTGGCGCTGCAATCGATGTTGTTTTTTAATCCTCCGCAAAAAGGCGGGCAAGGCTGGCATCAAGATTCGTTCTACATTCAGACTCAGCCCGATTCCTTGATCGGGGCATGGATCGCGCTGGACCGCGCTGACACCGAAAATGGCTGCTTATGGGTCGCCCCCGGCTCGCACAACGAGCCGATCTACCCGCCGATTCAGATGTCCAATGCGTATATGCACGCGAATGAAAAGCAAATCAAAGGATTATTTCCCGCAAGCGCCGCCAGTGTGATGGACGATTCAGTGAACAAACTGTCCGAGGTCGCCGCTAAATATGGTGAAGCTGTTCCGGTTGTTCTGGAGCCTGGAGACGTACTTTTCTTCCATTCCCACCTCCTTCACCGTTCCTACAGGAATGAAACCAAAGAACGGTTCAGAAGGGCGTACGTGTGCCATTATTGTAACGCCCGTTCTTGGGTGCCGTGGAGCGGCGGGAATAAGCGGCACGTTCTGGCGCGGGGACGGACGCATCTGCCCCATGCTTTGCCGCAGTTTGGCACACCCGTAGAGCTTGCTTCCGAGTCGGATCAGCAAGGGGAAGGGGATAACGGCTCGATGATGGTAGCCATGCCGGACGATCTGATGGGGAAAATGCAGATGTAATGGATGGCGGACAAATTCAAGTAAGTGTTAAGAGAGGCCGGCAAAGTCATTTTGCCAGCCTCTTTTTTCGTCTGACGCTTTTATTTTTGCAATTGCCTATATGGCTGTTCGGTACTATGATAACACTGGGGGACAGGCTTCCGCCCGTCCGCAGCTTAAGAGGAACCGTTTCGGTTTTTACAGCCGCTTTTCGAGCGGATTGATTTTATACGGGAAAGTAGGACGGGCATGTTAAACGTATTCAAAATGGGATCGGGCAAAAGATCGGTGCGCTTTTACAAGCTGTTTTTGTCTTATTTGCTGCTTGTGCTGTTTGTTGTGACGGCTGTGGGCGGCATGGTCTATATCAACATTATCAGCGCGCTGCAAAACGAGGTGGAGCAGGCCCAGCTGTCTTCCGTTGCCCAATTCCGCGATACGATGGAGACACGGCTGCGTGAGCTGCAGCGGATTTCCGTGCAAATCTCGACCAACCCGCTGCTCACGCCGTATGTCCTGTCCCAATACGGCTACGATTCGTACCAGGCCGTAGCGGAGCTAAACAAATATCGCACCAGCAACTCGTTTATCCATAATATCGTGCTGAAGAACATGTCGTATGACAGCAGCAGGTTGTTTGCCGCCAGCGGCGTATATGAACAATCGGAATTTTTCAGCCGGATATACTCATACGAAAATTGGGGGGCCGAAGCGCTGGAGCAGCAAATCCGCACGATGACCGGTCCGGTCGTCAGACCGGCCGAGACCGTATATACATCCAGCCGCACTCAATATTCGACGTTTGTTACCTATATGTATCCGCTGCCGGCTTATTCGGGCAAACCTTATGGCGCCATCTTGTTTCTGCTGGACGTCGATGTGCTGCAAGCGATGGCGGAGCATCTGGTCAGCCGCCCCGGGACGTTCCTTTATTTGCTGGATGAAAAAGGGAACACCGTGTTTTCGGCGAACCGCGACAAGCTGGCGAATCCCCCGTTCGAGCGGGCTAACGCGGACAAACGGTCGATCTCGACACGTTCGGTCATGGGCATCACCTACACCGTAATCCGTCAGGAGTTCGCTTCGAACGGCTGGAGTTTGGTGCAAATGGTTCCGACTTCTCAATTTATCGAAAAGGTGGACGAGAGCCGGCGTTTATTTGGCATCGTGCTGCTCGCGCTGATCGTGATAGGCACTGCGCTTTCCTTTTTGCTGGCCAACAACAATTACCAGAAGCTGCGGCAGCTTGTACAGATGTTCTCGGACGGAAAAGGCCGCGTCAAGGAAAACGGCTCCATGGACGAGATGGTGTATTTATCAAATGCGATTCGCGAAATGTCCGGACAGGAAAGCATGATGATCGAGCTGAAGAGCAAAAAAAGCCTGATCCGCGAAAACGTGCTGTTGTCGCTGTTCAAAAATAAACCGCAGCCGCCGGAAGGGCTCGCTGCTACGCTGGAATTGGCCGAGATCCGGTTCGACTACGACCATTTTGTCAGTCTGCTGCTGGCAATTGACGACTACACGGGTTTTCAGACCGCTTATTCCGGCTCCATGCAGGAACTGCTTAAATTCAGCATTTTAAACGCCGCGGAGGAGCTTGCGTCGGAAACCGGCAGAGGTTACGGCGTCAGCATCGTTGACGACCGGGGAATCGCGCTGGCGATCAATATCAAGGACACTTCGAGCTACAAGCAGCAGTTGGAGTCTTTTGCATCGCGGCTGCAGACGTTTTTTCAATCCCACTATAAGTTCACCTTGAGCATCGGGGTCGGCAGGCTGTACCGCGAGCCGGGTTCGATCGGCCTTTCGTTTGAAGAGGCGCGTCAGGCGCTGCAGTACCGTTTTGTCAAAGGCAGCAATCAAATTTTGTTCCATGAACTGCTGCCGGCCGCGTCCAGAGAGCAGGCGCGCAGCTACCCGCATGAGCTGGAGGACCGCCTGTTCAAAAGCATGCGGCAGGGCAACGCGGAAGAAGCGGAGACGACGATCCGCAGCATGACCGATTCCATTCGCGTTTTATCGGTAACGCCGGAGTCGGCGCGGCTCGCCTGCGCCGGTCTGCTGCATTCACTGATGAAAATATCGGAGGAATTGCAGGGACACGTGCCGGAAGGGCTTTATGGAGATACGGGTTCGCTGAATGTGCAGCGGGCGGAAACGATGGATCAGTTGGAAACCGAAATGATCGGCATTTGCCGGCGCGTGTGCGAACATGTATGCAGCCGCATGGAAAGCCGCAATTTCAAGCTGCGGGACGATATTATTCAATTTCTGCATGAGCGTTATGCGGACAATTCGTTATCGCTGGATACCATCGCCGATCATTTCGGGATGTCGCCGTCTTATATCACCCGTTTCATCAAGGATCAGACAGGGTCATCGCTCATCCGTTATTTGGATCAGCTGCGCATGGCTAAAGCGAAGGAACTGCTCGTTACCGGAACTTTAAATTTGGCGGATGTCACAAGCGAAGTCGGTTATGTGGATGTTTCCAACTTCATCAAAAAATTTAAAAAGCAGGAGGGCGTTACGCCCGAACAGTATCGAAAGCTGCATGCAGCGGTTGAAAACCGGCCGAAACATAGCGAAAATCACGAAATGTAAAAAATAGACGATCCCGGAAATTGGTTTGTAAAACGTAGAATATCCCCACCCCATATTGCTTATGGTGGTCTCTGCTTAAGTTTTGCTATGCTGAGCGCAACTTAACGAAAGGAGAGACACCCATTGCCCGCAGTTCCTTCACCGCACGCGCCGGAAAGGGCAGCTTCCGGTCTCGGGTCCGTCCGTGCCCGCAACGGCACGTTAAAGACGGCAGCGAAAAACTGGCAGCTGTACCTGCTGATTGCCCCTGTTTTGGCGTACTTCATTATTTTTCATTATGCGCCGATGTACGGTCTGCAAATCGCTTTCAAAGATTTTATCGCCACCAAAGGAATTACCGGCAGCAGTTGGGTCGGGTTCAAGCATTTTAAGCAATTTTTTCAGTCGTATTATGCTTCCCGCATTATTCTCAATACGCTGGGGGTCAGCGCAATGCAGCTGATTATCGGTTTCCCGATGCCGATCCTGCTTGCGATCATGATTAATGAGCTCAGAGGCAGCAAGTTCAAAAGGACGGTGCAGACCGTTACGTACGCGCCTCACTTTTTATCGGCCGTCGTATTGGTCGGGATTATGATTATCTTTTTGTCGCCGCGAAGCGGGCTTGTTAACCAAATCATCGCGTTTTTCGGCGGAGAACGGATCGCTTTTTTCGGCGAACCCGGCTGGTTTAAAACGCTGTATGTGTTATCCGACGTTTGGCAAAATATGGGCTGGGCTTCGATTATTTATCTTGCCGCGCTCGCAGGCATCGACCCGCAGCAATATGAAGCGGCGGTCATCGACGGAGCCGGTAAACTCCAGAAAATCATCCATATAACGATTCCCGGTCTGCTGCCGACGGCTATTATTTTGCTGATTCTGAATTTGGGCACGCTGATGAGCGTAGGTTTCGAGAAAGTATATTTGATGCAAAACGATCTGAACCTGGACTCGTCGGAAATTATTTCGACATACGTGTACAAAAAAGGCTTGCTTGGCGCGCAATACAGCTTTAGTGCAGCCGTAGGTTTGTTCAATTCGGTCATCAACTTTATTTTGCTGATTGTTGTCAACGGCTTGTCCCGGCGGGTCAGCAAAACAAGTCTGTGGTAAAGGAGGCACCGTCATGTCATCAGGAGTATCCTCGGGAGCCCCTCAAAGCGGAAGCGACCGCCTGTTTGATATCATCAACTTTTTGCTGTTATGTCTTATTCTTGTCATTATTTTGTATCCGCTCTATTTTGTCGTGATTGCTTCGGTCAGCGATTCGATGCAGGTGATTTCCGGCAACGTATGGCTGTGGCCCAAAGGGATCAGTATGGAAGCATATGCGCGGGTATTTCAAAACCAGGACATTCTGGTCGGTTACCGCAATGTGATTGTATATACCGTGATCGGCACGCTGGTGAATGTGGCGCTGACAATTGCCGGAGCGTACCCGCTGTCGCGCAAAGATTTTGCCGGACGCAATGCGATCATGCTGCTTATTACCTTTACGATGTTTTTCAGCGGCGGGATCATTCCCACTTATATGGTCGTCAGAAGCCTCGGGCTGGTCAATTCGTTCTGGGCGCTGATTTTGCCCGGCGCGGTATCGGTGTGGAATCTGATCATCATGCGTACGTTTTTCCAAAATACGATTCCTCCGGAATTGCAGGAATCCGCCTTTATGGACGGCTGCTCCGATTTCAGGCTGCTGCGCAGCATCGTGCTTCCGCTTTCGATGCCGGTGATTGCCGTTGTTACCTTGTATTACGCCGTCGGGCATTGGAATTCGTATTTTCAAGCGCTTATTTATTTGTCGGAACGCGGCAAATACCCGCTGCAGATGTTTCTGCGGGAGCTGTTGATCCAAAATCAGATGCAAAACATGATGGAAACCGATTCGGAAACGATGGCCCGCCAGGTGATGGTGGCCGAAGGCCTGAAATATGCGGTTATCGTCGTATCCAGCTTGCCGGTGCTGATGTTGTATCCGCTGCTGCAGCGGTATTTTGCCAAAGGGGTTATGATCGGGGCCGTGAAAGGCTGACTTATTACATAAACAAAGGGGAGATTCATGATGAAATTCAAATCCAGGGACATGGTGCTTGGCGCGACTTCGCTGCTTTTGCTTGTCGGCGGCTGCTCCTCGGAGAGCAATAACGCGCCGGCTCCGGCTCAACAGAACGGTAAAGAGTCCGCATCGGCTAAAGAAGTGACGGCCAGCGGGTTTCCGATCGTCAATACGCCGGTTACGCTGACCGCGATGGCCGCTAAATTTTCCACACATGGCGAATGGAAAGATATGAAGGTATTAAACGAATATGCAAAAAAAACGAACATAACGATCAATTGGCAGACGGTGCCGGAAAACGCTTTTGAAGAGAAACGCAACATTGCTTTGGCCGGCGGGGATTTGCCGGATGTGTTCTACCGTGCTAAGCTGACGCCTTACGACGAGGTCAACTACGGTTCGCAAGGCGTGCTGCTGCCTCTCAACCAGCTGATCGATCAGTACGCGCCTAATCTGAAGGCGCTGTTCCAGAAATATCCCGAATTAAAGCGGAGCATTACCGCGCCGGACGGCAACATTTATTCGCTTCCTCAAGTGGCGGATTATCTCGCCCCGCGGATCGGCAGCAAGCAGTTCATCAACAAGAAGTGGCTGGATCAACTGAAGTTGGCCGTGCCGACGACAACGGAGGAATATTACCAGGTATTAAAAGCGTTTAAGGACAAAGACCCGAACGGAAACGGAAAAGCGGATGAAATCGGCTGGTCGGGCGATAAGTCGATGACGCTGTGGGCAGGTTTGCGCGGATCATGGGGACTTGGCACCGCCGGGGACAAAAACGCCAATATCGATATCGGGCCGGACGGCAAAATCCGTTTTTATACGATGGACCCGAACTACAAGGGGCTGCTGGAATACCTCAACAAGCTGTACAAGGAAGGCCTGATCGATAAAGAGGTATTTACCCAGGAAACGGCGCAGTTTCTCGCCAAAGGCACAGAGGGGCTGGTCGGCAGCCTGCATGTGTCCAATACGGGCATATTGGGACCGAAATATATGGACGATTACGTGCCAATGCCGGCCTTAAAGGGTCCTAACGGCGACCATCTGTATTCGCCGGTTAATCCGCTGACGCAGGTTCAGGGCACTTTTGCAATTACGAAAAACAATAAACACCCGGAGGCGACGATACGTTGGGTTGACTACTTCTATGGCGAAGAAGGCTCGAAGTTTTTCCGCATGGGCATCGAAGGCGAGACGTACGAGACGTTGCCTGACGGCAATGTGCAATACAAAGACCTGATCGTCAAAAATCCGAAGGGGCTTTCGCTGGACCAAGCAATCGGTCAATATACGCCGTGGCCCGGCGGCGGACTGCCGCAGCTGCTCACGGAGAAATATGACAAAACCGGCAATAGTCATCCGGCCGCGCTTGCCGGCGCCAAGCTGCTGCAGCCCGATATTCCGAAGGATGTTTTCCCAAGTTTCCTGTTTGCCAAAGATGAGCAGGACCGCCTGAATGCGCTCTCGAGCGATATTACAACTTATGTGAACGAGTCGCGGGTAAAATTCATTACCGGAGCTTTGCCGCTCACGGAATACGACAACTATGTGGCGACGCTGAAAAAGATGGGCGCCGAAGAGCTCAGAGGCATTTACCAGAAAGCTTACGACCGCTATAAGTGAGAGTTCAAAAAGTCGGCTTTTCAGCACCGAGGCTGGTCGTTCGCCTGACGGCGAACTGCTCGCCCATGCAACCAGGAAGGTTGCGAGAACCTGAAGAAGGAGGAGCGGAGTGTAGGCAAAACCTACATGAGCACCGGACTTCGAAGGTGAACGCAAGATTCGATGCCGATTCGCTTCCTGGCTTGCTTCGTGATCAAAAGACTCCTTTTTGAACGACCGATATAAGCAGAAATGAGGTATCCGCGATGAATATTGTTTACGTTCATTCACATGATACGGGGCGTTATATCGAACCGTACGGCCATGCCGTTCCGACGCCTTGCCTGCGGAAGCTGGCCGAAGACGGCGTGTTGTTCCGCCAGGCATTCTGCGCCGGGCCGACCTGCTCGCCGAGCCGCACAGGGCTGTTGACGGGCATGGCGCCGCATACGGCCGGCATGCTTGGCCTCGCCCACCGCGGTTTCCGCCTGCACGACTACTCGCAGCATCTGGCTTCGTTTCTTACCCGCAGCGGGTATGAAACGGCTTTGTGCGGCGAGCAGCATGAAGCGGCCGCCGATGAGATCGGGCGGCTTGGCTATAAGCGCAATTTAAGCGCGCTGAACACGGAGCCGGCGCATGAGGCGCGCGATGTGCAGACCGCGCGGATCGCCGCGGATTTCATCCGGGAGCGGCATGACAAGCCGTTTTTCGCTTCCGTGGGCTTTTACAATACGCACCGGGCCAAGGCGGGTTTCCCGGAGACGGGCGCGCCGGCCGATCCCCGCTACGTGATGCCGCCTTATCCGATGTACGATACGCCGGAAAATCGCGAGGATATGGCCGGCTTTATTGCCTCAGCGGGTGTCGTTGACCGCGGTGTCGGCATCGTGCGCCAAGCTTTGGAGGAAACGGGGCAATGGGAAAACACCATATTGATATACACGACCGACCATGGCATCGCTTTTCCGCACATGAAATGCAATTTGTACGATACCGGCATCGGCGTTTCGCTGCTGATGCATATCCCCGGAGTAGCCAAGGGTCAAGTGATCGATGCGATCGTTTCCCAGCTCGATCTGTTTCCGACGTTATGCGAGCTGGCGAAGCTGGAGAAGCCGGATTGGCTGCAAGGGACATCTATGGTGCCGCTTCTTACGGGCAGCGCGTCCGAGATCCGCAGCGAGTTGTTCGCCGAAGTGACGTACCATGCCGCTTACGAGCCGATGCGCTGCATCCGCACGAAACGATACAAGCTGATCCGCCTCTACGACGATTACGACAAGCTGGTTATGCCGAATATCGACGATGGCTTAAGCAAGCGCTTCCTTGTCGATCACGGTATCCGCGAGCGAACGCGCAGCAAAGCGATGTTGTTTGATTTGTACCTTGACCCCGTAGAACGTGAAAATGTGATCGGCGAGTCTGCTTATCGCGCTATTGCCGAAGAGCTGTCGGAGCGGTTGGATACGTGGATGCGGCAAACAGGCGACCCGCTGCTGAGCGGATCGGTGCCTTTGCCTGACGGGGCTTGGGCGAACGGCCTTGACGAGCTGAACCCTACCTGACCAGGGCAGCCGTCTCTCCTCGTGCGGACACCCTGCACGTAGCGTATCTCTATTCTTATAGCGATGTTCTCCATTGATCTTTGAGATGCTGGCCGGGATTCATTCCCGGCTTATCATCCCGGGGGCTGATGAAGTGGGGTTATTCGCCGGTTGCGAATCCGATGCTTAATATATCATGGAAATAAATGGTATCAATTCCGTCTTCATGCGAAAGTTTAAAGCAGCTCTGCTCCCGGTCGAATTTAATAATCAAACCGGTGATACTGCTGTCCCCGCATTCGTTATACAGTTTGACCGTTACGAACTCCTGACTGGATAATGCTGATTGTACAATTTGGCTTACCATGGCTTCATCGTTATGAAATGTAGACATAATTTCTCCTAATCCTATATGATTTTGATCCGACCAAGTCTTGAAACAACAAGAATCTTCGTGCGGGATGAGTATATATTAAGAAGTATACTATGACATACTAAACAAATTCTAAACCATTCATGTGAGAAAAGACCTCGAGCATGCAGGGCTGTCAAAAATCTTCCTTCAACAGCCCCATTCGCTGAGGTCTTTTAAACGCTGAGGTTCCATTTCAACCGGGTACCGTTTCCGTACATTGGAGCAAACCGAATGCGCAACTTTGACAGAGGATCGCTCTTATGTGATATCTCCGGTGTTTTTAATGATGCTTTCAATCGTAAACTCGGTTTCCAGTGTAGGATAATATGTGTCCCGCCAGTCCTGCAGCTTGTGGAACGGCATTTTGCTTCTGAAATATTGTCCGGTTCCCAAAGCGTCGGATTTGAGCGTTTTCAGCTGCTTGAACAACTCTTCATATCGTTTGGTCATATCTTTGGAGAAAGCGGCTTCGATTTGCCGTTCGTTGAAATTTCCGTTGTTTTCAATAAGATGCAAGGCCAGCTGCATATGGATTTGGAGCACGGGATGCTGATCGCGCCAATCGGCATGAATGCGGTTTTTGCAGTTGACAATGGCCACGCTCGCCTGATTGGTAACCTGTACCACCGAGTCTTGGAACAACTCCTCGTATAAATTGATTAATAGCGACTGCTCCCGCTTGATTTCGCCTTTCATTTTGCCTTTGGCCATCACCGCCGAGCCCATAAATTCAAGCATGGTCGACTTTCCGGAGCGCAGGATCGGGATAGTGACGTCTTCCGTATCGGATTGGATGGCGCCGAAGGTTTTCCAAAGATAAGCCAGATTAATTTCCGGGCTCCAGCCTGCATTTTTATTGAAAAAATTGATCAGCGAACTTCCGTCGGTTTGAATGACCCGTCCCGTATGGTTCAGAAACTCGCCTATTTCTTCCGAGGTGATAGCCAGAAGCGCTTTTGTAGGCATCTGCTGGCTTCTCATGATAAAGGTGACCGCTTCTTGAATTCCGTCTTCGGCCACTTTGCGGTCGAAGACAACCAGTTGCAGATGCATAAAATCGATGCCGGCTTCAATATCGGTGTCAATTTCGGTGAGTGCTTTACTGATGGTGTCGGCTTCCTTGTAATACACTCTCGAGACAAGCCCGCCCTGCATCGGAAACGGGATTTGAATATGGACTCTGTACTTGTTGGTTTTGCCGTAAGAAACGCCCATCACGATAGGAAGCACGCGGTGGTTTACGTCCTTGATGTCCCAGCAGCCGGCTAATACGGCAGAGCAGGCAATCAGCAGAGCGGCTGTACGAAGCTTATGAATCATTTTGAACAACCTGCTTTCTTGCCTGTTTTTGAATAAATTGACCGCGTATATAGACGGCAACCGGAATGCTTACAAAGATAATCATGCGAAACCAAGTATCGACGGTATAAATGTCCACATACCAGTCCCAATTCGGAATCATCAAGGCTGCTGTATAAATAATCAAGCTAAGGCAAGGTCTGATATACGATTCCTTCCAGCGCGGCACCATCTTATGAATCAGCACAGCGGAAGCCCATTGACTAAAGGAAGAGATGATCAGAATAAAGGCAAGCAAGGCGACGGCATAAAACAACGATACCCGGTTAAATATGGACCAGGTGATATTAACCGAGTCGATGCTTGTCACCAAAGGAAAATTCATCAGCACAGCGGCATTGACCCCATACACAAGAATAGGTATGTAAACGATATATACATACAATGCGCTTAAAGGCAGCATCGTCATCAGAATAGGCTTGATCCGAATCTTGCAAACGGGGGGCAGCATACCCAGAAGAAGAAAAGGACAGATGGAAAATAACGAAACGAGCAGCTTGCCATGCTGCAGAAAGTCCATGGTTGGATTCACAACCGGGAAGATGTTGAGCAGTTTAGAATTGTTGATACATGCGAACAGTGCAAATAAAAGAGCGGGAATATGCAGCAGCGAAAATAACGTGCTGGCTCTCATGATGCCTTGAGAGCCAATGGATGATCCAAGCAGCGTAATCAGGCACAACAAAGCCAATATGGCATATAACGGCGAACGCGCAACAAACACAATAATCATCAATTCGGCAAAACCGCGAAGCACCATGATGGCTATAAGAAGGATATAAAGGATAAGCGGCAGGAGCAGAGGGGTGCTGATCCATCTGCCAAGCGGAAGAAAAAGATCTGCGAAATCCTGATGACCTCCCTTTTTTAATCCATGAAGCAAAATGACCAAGAGAACCAGTTCTATCAGCATATTGATAACAGCCGGTTCCCAATGACCGTATTGGGTTGTATGCAGCAGCGCCCGGGGATAAAGCAGGAATATAATGCTGAAGTGGGTCCCTAGAAAAAATAAAGGGATAGTCAAGCTTGAAATCCATCGAGGGTTCAACTGGCAGCCTCTTTCCTGATTAAATTCATTGCCCTAGCTTCCTTGAGGCTAGAAAACTCATAAACGGGATACCGAAGCGTTGGATGCTGCAAGCATATAAACATATGGCTAAAAAAGCGGCGAACAAGCCATAAATACCGAAAATACCGGATAGTACCACGATGACGCATCTCATCACGCGAATGACCAGTGTGTTTAAATAGTTTGGAAAGGCGAAGTTGGCGGTTACGGAAGCGGACAACACGATAATCACAAGGCTGCTTACCAGCTTGGCTTCGACAATGGCCGTTCCCAGCACAATTCCCCCGATAACCGTATTGGCTCCGGCGATGCTTTTGGGCAGCCGCTGGGTCGCTTCAATGCTGATTTCGCTAATAATGAGCAGCAGCAGCATTTCCAAAAATGTAGGCAGCGGGATGCCGATCCGGCTTGTCGCAATGGAAAGGGCCAGCTCGATGCGCAGCGTCTCCGGATTCACCGAAACAAGGGCTACATAAAGTCCGGGTGTCAGCAGGGCAACCAACAAGCTCACTAGACGTAAAAAACGCAATGCGAGCATAATGAGCAAAGGGAATTGTTTATCCCACTCCAAAGCAATAAAATCGCTGAATATCAAGGGAAGCACATAAGCTACGGGTTCTCCGTCCATCATTAGCAGCACTCTTCCGTTCGTCATCGAAGAGACGGCTTGGCTGGGAACTTCCGTTTTATAATAAGGCGCCAGCAGTTCCAGCCGATTGTAGCCGAAAATTTGCATAAGTTCTTGTCCGTTATGTATAGCTTTACCCGAGGTTTTCTGCAAAGCGCTTTTCACTTGTTGTAGTAGCTCTTGGTCCACATGTTCCGTAAGGTAGATGAGGGAAGCCTCTTTATTGCCTACTCCTGTAAATTGAAAGCCCTCAGCTGTAAGCGACGGCGAATTGATCATTTTACGAAGGATTCCGATATTGGTGGCTAAAGGCTCCATAAAAGCGATCGCAGGAGCATACGGCATGGATTCGTTCTCCGGCCTGCTGACAGCTCTGGTCAACGTGTTGAGTTTTCCTTGAAAACTGAATGCATGCCTGCCGCCGGCATCGATAAAGACGGCTTGTCCTTGCAGCAGCTCATCCATCGCTTCGGGGCTCCATTCCTTGCCTGTCAAACGGCTGCATATGTCGCTGTAGGAGGCTTCAGGAGCAATGCCGGAGTTCCAAATATAAAGGATCGTTTCTTCCCAATCTACAATCGATTCATAAGCTACCATCCACATGTTTTCAGATCCGACTTGCAGCAGCTTCATTTTCAGATCGCGCTGGGATTCGGATTTTTGGCGTACGATCTCTACATATTGAGACATGGCATACCTCCTACAGGTAGTATTTTCTAACACATGAATAATATTCAGGGAAGACAATCCGCCGCGGCTGCCTTTCGATCCGAAATTGCGGCAATGCACGGTCTGCATGTGTGGACCCAATCATGGCGCTTGCGCAAAAAGCAGGGGCCGTCATTGCGGACCCTGCTTACGTACGTTCTGAGGCGGTTATTCCGGTCATTTCGCTGATTTCGGCAACCGCCTATGGGGAATTGTCTGGAATCCGGCGTGGGAAATGAATGATCAGATCAGGCGCCAGGTTATTTGAAATTGGCGGCTATCGTCTCTAGGTATTCTTCAATCGGCATGGAGCTGCGGAGAGCCAGCAGCTGCTTGGTAGTATCGCCAACCGGCGTTCTGAACTGTGTGCTGGCTCCAGTTGCAAGGTTGTAGATTGCGTCCACAATATCCTGCGGATCGTCCAAACGGCCGGCTACCGCTTGCTCCATGACACTTTTTAATTTGGCGGTCAAATCGTCGTAAGCGGTAATTTCTTCGTTTGTGTTCCAGATGATATTGTTCAAGAAATTGTTGCCGTTCGAGCCGGCCTGCTCAACTAGCCGCAGTTCAATATTCAGCGGCTTTAATTCGTAATACAGGGCTTCGGTCAAACCTTCCAACGCAAACTTGGACATGGTGTAAAGCGACCCAAGCGGCACGCTTGTCGTCAGTCCTACCTGCGAGCTGATATTAATGAACATGCCGCCTTGGTTGGCGCGGAAGTGCGGGAGGAAAGCACGGATCACATTGATGGGGCCACGTACATTAACGGCAAATTGCCAATCGATGGTTGCTTCCGCGGCTAATTCCAAAGCCCCGTAACTTCCCAATCCCGCGTTATTGACGACAACGTCGACGGTACCGAACGTTTCGATCGCCTGCTTCACCGCTTCGCCCACCTGCGGCACGTCGGTAACGTCCAGCTTAAAAATCCGTATGTTGTCATAGCCGTTAAGCTCTGTTTCGTTCTCCGGAGTGCGCATCGTGGCGGCCACGTTCCAGCCAAGTTTGGCGAAATGAATGGCGGTCAATTTTCCTAAACCTGAACTTGCTCCTGTAATAAAAACCGTTTTGCTCATGATTAATCTCCCTCTCGTTATTAAAATAGTCATTTTTTATAAAGAAATAGATCGAACGTTCATTCTAACCAATTTAAAAAAAGTTCCGGCGAATCGATTATGATTCCCCGGCATCCCAAGGCGTGCGGCTTACCGAATTCCAGCTCGATTGCAGCAATTGGCGAATGAAAGCATCAGTCAGCTCGAATTGTCCCTGAAGATGGCCTTTCATCAAAAAAACGATCGAACCGTAATGCATTTGAACCGCAAGCTGAGGGTCAAGAGCGATAAAAAGCCCTTCATCCATCGCATCTTGGTACAGCTTGTTCATGGGAGCGCACCATCCGCCGGTGTATGCTTCTTTTTTGATCTCCTCGTTAATATAAGGCGAGAAGGAATATTGCTCGATGAATTGGAATCCTTGAGGGTACATACGGCTTAATTCAATTACTTTGCCCCAGCCCAACTCGAATTTTTGACGGATGTCTTTGCCTTGATTTAAGCCTTGAATGACAAAATCTCCGTTGAAAGTTACAATTGCTCTGTACAGCTCGTTGACAATGTCTTCTTTACTGCGAAAATAATGATAAATATTCCCGGTGGAAACGCCGGATTCCTTGGCGATCAATGCCATGGACGTTGCCTGAAGTTCTTTCTGGATGATGATGCGAAGCGTAGTTTCCAATACGGCCTGTTGGGCTTTGTTATAACGGCCGAACATCAAATGCCTCCTTTCTTTTTTTATATCCTTAGATCGAATGTTCATTCTAATCGTATCATCTAAAATTCAAAATGTCAAAGCACTTTGCTGAAAAACGATATACTTCACCAAAATAACATTACAGCGGTAAGCTCAAGAGCAGCTTGCATGGATTGTTTGTGTGTTTGAAGGGGATGACGAATATAAAGCGAATCTGGAAAATAACGAAGAAACTTATGTATTGACTCTCCTCTCAGGGGAGCCTTTACACTCAATAACAGAAAGGAGCGAAACCACATGTTATATACGGTAAAAGAGGTATCGTCCATGTCGGGCGCAACCGTCAAAACGCTGCACCATTATCACAAAGTCGGTCTCCTTATGCCAAACGAGATCAGCGAATCCGGTTATCGGATGTACGGGAACAAAGAGCTGGAGCGTCTGCAGCAAATTCTCGTATACAAGGAACTGGATTTCACTTTGGAGCAAATCAAGCAGCTGGTGGACGAGGAGCAGGACAGAATCACCGTACTTCTGAAGCAAGATGAGCTGCTGCAGCTTCGCAAGATCAGGCTGGAGAACATCATTGAAACTTTGAGAAACACCATTTCTTGCTCGAAGAAAGGAGAAACTATGAACGAAAAAGAGATGTTTAGAGGTTTGGCAAGCGAAGATGCGTGGAAAGAGGCGTTAAAGGAGCAAAATGAACATTTAAAACAAACCTATGATTTTGATATGGTAAATTCGGCGCAAATCAATGTCCAAGAGATGAACGCGATGGCGGCGGAGGCCGTATCGTTTATGGGAGGCATGGCTGATGCATTGCGGGAAGGGGTTAAGCACAATGATGAACCTATTGCAGGTTTGCTGCGCAGCCATCTTGAGTTTTTGAATGAGCACGGCAATACCATAACCGCCGCCGACTTTGCTGTGCAAACCCAATTTTTCCTCGGCGACGATTTCCATCTTCGCATGCTTGAAGACCAACAGACCGGTCTCGCTTATTATTTATGCGCGGCGGCGGAATCATTTGCGGCCAGAGGTTAAGACAAACGGTGATCGCCGGCGGTATCCCGCTTAAGGATACTGGCCGGCGATTTTTGTTGCGGGCGGTGTGCATGTTGCTTCAGCGGCCAGAAATAGCCGAGGAATGCACATACTTGTTAAAAACCACGCAAGCTACCTCCGGTTATAGTTTGTAACCGAGCAGGACACCCTACTAAAATCCGGCTGCGCTGATCGTCCGTTTCTCCGGTTTTCCAGCCGCTGATCTTTTACATAATTCTTGAAGCGGTCGGCAATAAAAAAATAGATCCTTGAAGGAGAGATACAGCAATGGAAAACCAGCGTAAAATTGCACTTGTCACGGGCGGAAGCCGCGGACTGGGGAGAAATTCCGCTCTTGCTTTGGCCGATAAAGGAATTGATGTCATTATCACATACCATTCGCAAAAAGAAGAAGCCGCTTCGGTAGTCGAACAAATCGCAAATAAGGGCGGCAAAGCGGCCGCATTGCAGCTGGATGCAGGCCTGGTATCTTCCTTTGATGTATTTGTATCCGGGCTGCAAGATTTGCTGAAGGAAAAATGGGGCCGGGAGCATATCGATTTTCTCATCAACAACGCCGGATTTGGCATTAACACGCCTTTTCTCGAAACGACGGAAGAGCAGTTTGACAGCTTGATGAACGTGCATTTTAAAGGAGTTTTCTTCTTAACGCAGAAGCTGGTTCCGCTGATTGCCGAGCAAGGCGGCATCGTTAATATTTCAACCGGCTTAACCCGCTTCTCTATGGAAGGGTCCAGCGCATACGCGTCGATGAAAGGCGCAATCGAAGTGTTGACCAAATATATGGCTAAAGAGCTGGGGCGCCGGGGAATCCGGGTTAATGCAGTAGCGCCTGGAGCGATATTGACCGATTTCGGCGGCGGCCGTTTGAAACAAAATCAGGCGATAAGAGAATACATCGGTTCGCAAACGGCGTTAGGAAGAGTGGGAGAAGCCGATGACATCGGAGGTGTGGTCGCTTCGCTGTGCAGCGGCGATATGGGATGGGTCAATTCACAGCGGATCGAAGCTTCCGGCGGTATGTTTTTGTAAGATAAGGATATTGCTCATAGTTTAATAGATCAGCTCGCGAAAACGCGCGACGGTATGCAGTGTTATCAGGTTACCGTTATGCGCGTCTTTTGCATGCTCGTCTCCGGAGCGGCTTAAGATCAGCAAATCGTCGCCGTTGATCGCCATGCTGGCGTAATGGCGTGCTTGCCCCGCGGAGCGGGTCATACATACAAGACCGGCAAAACACCAATCGATACAGTTGCGCGAGAAATGCAGCTGCAGCCGATGGCGCTCGTTGTTCGGCAGATCGAACCGGTCTGGCGGCAGCTTGTCGATACGCGTCATGCTGTCCGTAGCTTGGGAGCTCAGCAGCCAATACAACTTCGTTGGCTCATCGTATAAGATATGGAATTTCATTTGCCCGCCGGGACAAGGGACAAAAACGACCGTTTTGCCGGATGGGACCGTTTCAAGCATCGTGGTCATCGAACCGTCTTCCTGCTCCACCACTTTGGCGATGGCAGCGTAACCCGTACCTCCTGTGTGCGCACGCATCCACAAGTGGAACGTCCTGCCCGTCGGGTCATGCCAGCAATGGTCCGGATCTGTAAACTGTACGACGTTGGTTTCCAGCCAGCCGATCGGCGCACAGTTTGCTTGGCTTGTCTTGGGTCCGGTATGCTCCGTATAAAAAGGCACTCCGAAATAATCGAGCTCAGCCGAGCTGAACGCATCGCGGGCAACAAGCGTTGTGGCGAATGTCCAATTCGCCGGGTCGGTCAGATCGTTTTGCACAGCGCCTCTCATCAACACCGGCGCCATCAGGCTGACGGGCCAGTTGGCCACATCGTGGTAATAAATGCGTTCCATGGCCAGGTAAACATGGCCGCCGGCCATATGCACATTACACGGGGCTTGGTGCCAGTCGCCTCCGGTTGTCAGCCGGACGGGCTCCGACCACGTATCTCCGCCATCGTCCGAGCGGACGATCATCAAGTCGCGGCAGTGACCGAGCACGTATAAAGCGCCCTCTACGAAGAACGGCCTGGCATGCATAAACGGGAAGCGGAGCCGCTGCCGCCACGTCCGGCCCCGGTCGTCGGAGACAAGCACACGGCCCTGAACTTGTTTGCCCCGGTTGGATACGCCAAAAGGGCCTCCCATCTGCGCCATGCCGGGACCGCCTAGATCAAGCGTCGCCACCAGCCGGCCGTTTGGCAGCACGGCAATGCCGGGACTGAAGCAATAGATGTGCGTTGGATCGGGAGATGCAAATACAGTGATATATTCATCGGCTAACGATTCTATCCTTTTCATAAGCGCGCCTCTTTTCTGATGGGACCAGCAACCAAAAATTAAAGTAATTGTATACCTCTTTTTACAAAATTTCTATGGTTTTCGCACAAAAATAAACGTTGATTTCATCCAGTTACTGGTATATACTTTGGATAAGTTTAATGATTAAGTAAATATTCTGCACTTACAGCTTGAATGATTAGGGAAAGATCGCTACTATATCTTAATCATTAAATTAAATTAAGCAGTGAGAAAAACAGTTGGGTCTCCGGCAGTACCGTCCATTTGTAAGCGCTTTAAAAAATGTGACGGATGAGAAGAGGTGGTTAGTTAGCGGATCAATAACGGATCGGATTTAAACATGAATTACCCGATTAGCTTATCTGCAATTAGATGCTTGTGCCGTGCGGCCATCACGAATAACTGCAAATTGTGTGAATTTTGTTTCCGTGCGGTATCGCGGAATACCTGCAATTCCAACAAATTTACAGGATAGGGAGGCTGTTTTTAGCATGAGAACCCAATTCAGCGTATCGTTTAGAACGATGATGATCGCTTCATTATGCGGATTGCTTTTTGGCTGCAGCTCAGGAACGGGCAATGGGAACACCGCTGCGGGCAGCGGCAGCGCGCCGTCCGCAACGCCGGCCAGTCCTGCCGCTGCTGCGGATAATGCGGCCAAACCGGCCGCCGACAGCAAACCTTTGACCATCACATTTTGGCACGACAAGACGGGTGTGGCAGGCGATGCGGTCAATCAGGTGGTCAAAGATTTTGAGAAGAAATATCCGAACATTAAAGTCAACAGCGTGTACGTTGCGCAAACCAAAGATGAGCGCTTATCGCAGAAGCTGCTGATTTCCATCGCCAGCAAAACGCCGCCGGACGCCGCTTATTTCGACCGCTTTCTTGTCGGCTCTTATGCCGGGGAAGATGCGCTGACCGACCTGACGGAAAGAGCGAAGAAAGACAATATTACGGCGGGCGATTATTATCCGTTTGCCTGGGATGAAGCGCATTACAAAGATAAGCTGTACGCGCTGCCGCTGGATACGGACGCAAGAATGATCTTCTACAACAAAGATTTGTTCAAAAGCGTAGGCCTTGATCCCGAGAATCCGCCCAAGACGATCGCCGAGCTGGATGCGGCAGCAGAAAAGCTGACCGTCATGAAAGGCAACAAAATCGAGCGGATGGGTTTTATCCCATGGTACAGCCAAGGCGTGTTGTACAGCTGGGGCTGGTCTTTTGGCGGCCAATTTTACGACGAGAAAACCGGCAAGGTTACGGCTAACGATCCGAAGATCGTTGAGGCGTTGACCTGGATGAACAAATATGCCGACAAATACGGCATCGAGAACGTCAACGGCTTTGTCGATTCTACGGGAGCGGATGCGCTTGACCCGTTTATTACGGGGCAGATCGCCATGGTCGCCGGGACGAACTCGAACATTTCGAAATACACGAAATTCAAGCCGGATCTGAAATACGGCGTTTTCCCGTTTCCGAATCCTGCGGGGGATAAATTCACGACCTGGTCCGGCGGACATGCGATGATCATTCCGAAATGGGCCAAAAACGAAGACGCCGCTTGGGAATTCATCAAATATTTTACCGGGCCGGAGGGCCAACTGACGTTTAACAAAGGAATCGCCGGTCTTGCCGTGACGCCGAAGCTGAACGATACGCTGGGCTACAAAACGGATCCGGTTCTGAGCAAGTTTATGGATTTGCTGCCTGTCGCGCATTTCCGTCCGGTGCTGCCGATCGGGGCGGTAATGTGGGATCAACTGCTTAAAGCGCCCGATCAGGTGGCCAGAAAAGCGGGAACGCCGCAGGCTATATTGGATAAAATCACAAACGATTTGAATGCGGAATTGGCGAAAAAGCAGGCGGCGAAGTAAGGAGGCAGGGCCATATGTCGAAGGCGATAACGGGCGGAGCACATCCACAGGCGAAGACGGTCAGCAGAGCTGGCGCGCTCGCGGGAAGGAAACTCAACCTGTACGGGTTGCTGTTTGCGTCTCCCTGGATACTGGGACTATTGATTTTTTATGCGCTGCCTCTTGTATTGTCGATTTATTACAGCTTTACTTCCTACAGCATTCTGAAGCCGGGGGAATGGGTCGGGCTGGACAACTACCGCAATCTGATGAACGATAAAAGCTTTTGGATCGGGATTTACAACACGATTTATTTCACCGTGATTTTTGTGCCGCTCAGCATCGTGATCGGTGTCGGCGTCGCCGTGCTGCTGAATATGAAAATCAAAGGCATGTCGGTATACCGCACGATATTTTTCCTGCCGACGCTTGTGCCGCATGTCGCCATTGCGATCATTTGGCTGTGGATTCTGAATCCCCGTCTCGGACTTATTAATTTGGCGCTCGAATGGGTCGGAATCCAAGGTCCGGCTTGGCTGAGCAGCGTTGCCTGGTCGAAGCCGGCGCTGATTTTCATGTCGCTGTGGGGGATCGGTAACGCCATCGTGATTTATTTGGCGGGTTTGCAGGATGTGCCGCAGGACTTGTACGACGCCGCTGCCGTAGACGGGGCAAACGCGTCGCAGCGCATTCGCCGGATTACGATTCCGATGCTGACGCCGGTTATCTTTTTTAACTTGGTCATGGGGATGATTCATGCCTTTCAGCAGTTCACGCTGCCTTATGCGCTGACGGGAGGGCAGGGGACGCCCGGCACATCGATGTTGTTTTATGTGATGTATTTGTACAACAACGCCTTTATTTATTTAAAGATGGGTTACGCTTCGGCGATGGCCTGGATTTTGTTTATCGTCATTATGATTCTGACGTGCATTATTTTTGTTACATCCAAACGGTGGGTCCATTATCAGGGGAAATAGGAGGTGTGGAGATATGGTCAAACCCGCGAGATGGAAACGCCTTTTTGCGCATGTTGTGCTGGTCATGATGAGTGTGTTTTTTATGGCGCCGTTTGTGTGGATGTTGTCCACCTCCTTAAAGCCGATTACCCAAGTGTTCGCATATCCGCCGGAATGGATTCCGCGTCCGTTTGAGTGGTCGAATTACGTCAAAGCGGTGAATTACATCCCCTTCTGGACGTATTGGAACAACACGTTGTTGATTGCCGCGGCCAGCACGGCCGGTGTCGTGTTATCGTGTCCGATTGTTGCGTACAGCATGGCGAGACTGCAATGGGCCGGGAGAAACGTGCTGTTTATGGTGACGGTGGCGGTGATGATGATCCCGGGCCAAGTGACGATGGTGCCGCTGTTTCTGATCTTCCGCGAGCTGAATTGGGTCGGTACGCCGCTGCCGCTCATTGTGCCGCATTTTTTCGGAGTGCCCTTCTATATTTTTCTGATGAGGCAGTTCTTTATGCAGATTCCTAAAGATCTGGAGGACGCGGCGCGGATCGACGGCGCTTCGGAATGGCGCATTTACTGGAACATCATGTTGCCCCTGGCGATGCCAGCGGCGCTGACGACGGGGTTGTTTCAATTTATGGCGAGCTGGACCGACTTCCTCGGGCCGCTGCTTTACTTGAAGGATCAGAAGCAATACACGTTGTCCTTGGGCTTGCAGCAGTTCCAATCGGAGCTCGGAACCGAATGGACGATGCTGATGGCGGTCAGCGTGATGATGACGCTGCCGATTATTATTTTGTTTTTCCTGCTGCAAAAACGCTTTATCCAAGGGATCTCGTTTAGCGGAGTCAAGGGCTGATTGCGGGCTGGCCGGGGCGATCGCACAAGGGCATATCCACAATGGGAGATGGTAACGGATGGACAGTATGAATCCGATGATGCTGACGAAAAAAAAGCTGGAACGGCGTATCGAGGAACTGGAGAAATACCGCTACAAGCAGCATGTGCCCATTCCCCAATACGAGTTTTGGGTGGATGAGCAAGCGGAGGTTGGCGTGATGCCGCCGCCGGAGGCGATCTGGAACACCATTCGGATCGGGGATCGCTGGAGAGGCCGGGACGTTACGGCCTGGATGCGGGCCGAAGCGGTCATTCCCGCCGAATGGGCGGGGCTGCGGACGCTTGGTTTATTCGATTTTGGCAAAACCAACGGCGGGCACACCTCCGGCTTCGAGTCGCTGCTGTATGTCAACGGCAAGCCGTTTCAGGGCGTCGGCGGATACCATCAGGAAGTGTTTTTTCCCGCTGAGCTGAGCGGGCAGAAGGTGCAGCTGCTGTTCAAAATATGGTCGGGCTTAAACGGCAATACCGGCATCCGCAGCGATCTGGAGCATGAAGTGAAAACTTCCGCTTTGGCCGTGCTTGACGTTGACTGCGACGATTTGTACTACACGGCGCTGGCCGCGCTTCACACCTTGGCTGTCGTGGAGCCAAGCGGCTACGAATACGACAGGCTGCTGCAGGCGTTGGACCGGGCGTTCCTGCTGCTCGACTGGCGCGAGCCGGGCGGCGCCGCCTTTTATGCCAGCGTTAGCGCAGCCTGCCGCAAGCTGCACGAGCAGCTGCGCGATATTCCGAAGACGGGTGAGGTGACGGTGCGCTGCATCGGCCATACGCATATCGACGTCGCTTGGCTGTGGAGGCTGAAGCATACCCGCGAGAAATCGGCCCGCTCGTTTTCCACGGTGCTGCGCTACATGGAACAGTTTCCCGAATACGTGTTTTTGCAAACCCAGCCGCACTTGTACGACGATCTGCAGCGCGATTATCCGGACATCTACGCGCAAATCGCGGAACGCGTCAAGGAAGGCCGCTGGGAGGCGGGCGGCGCGATGTGGCTGGAATCGGACTGCAATATTCCATCCGGCGAGTCGCTGGTCAGGCAGTTGGTGTACGGGCAGCGTTTTTTCGAAAAGCATTTCGGCGCGCGCTGCGAATATTTATGGCTTCCCGACGTGTTTGGATACAGCTGGGCGCTGCCGCAAATTTTGAAAAAAGCCGGGCTGCGTTATTTCATGACGACGAAAATCAGCTGGAACGTGTATAACCGCTTTCCGCACGATACGTTTTATTGGTCGGGCATCGACGGCACCGAAATTCTCACCCATTTTATCACGACGCCGGACCCGTTCCGCAGCCCGGAAAGCATCATGAAGTTTTATACGTACAACGGCCATGTGCTGCCGCAGACGGTGAAGGGCATATGGCGCGATTACCGCGACAAAGAAATCAACAACGAGCTGCTGTTGTCCTTTGGTTACGGCGACGGGGGCGGCGGGCCGACCCGCACGATGCTGGAGATGAGAAGGCGGCTTGAGCATATGCCGGGACTGCCCACCGTAACGACAGGCCGCGCCGATGAATATTTCAACAAGCTGGAGGAGCGGGTTGCTTCCACGGACCGGTATGTGCACCGCTGGGACGGCGAGCTGTATTTGGAGCTGCACCGGGGAACGTACACATCACAGGCGTACAACAAAAAGATGAACCGCCATATGGAAAACTTGCTGCGCAATGCGGAGATGGCTTCGACGTTTTACGGCACGGTAGCCGGATTCTCCGGTTACCGGCAATCGGCGCTGTACGACAGCTGGATTATCGTGCTGCGCAATCAGTTCCACGACATTTTGCCGGGATCGTCCATTGCCGAGGTATACGAGGACTGCCATATGGAGTACGCGGAAGCGGAGCGGTTGGCGCAGGCGCCGTTGCGGGAAAGCTTGCACGGACTGGCTCAGTCCATTGATACGGGGGGTGAAGCGGGCTATTTGCTGTTTAACGCTTTGCCTTGGGACCGCGAAGAGGTGATCGAGCTTGAGTCGGTTGCGGCTGCAGGGGCAGGTACTGTCGAAGATAGGGTAGCAGCTAAATCCGATAATGTAGCTGCAGAGGCAGCCGTAATTGCGGGCTTGGATGAGGCGGCAGGCACAACTGCGGCTGTAGGGGCAAACGAGGTCGAAGCCGCAAATGCAGACGCAGGTGCAGCGTCAGACGCGCCCGCTGGTGTGGCTGGAAAGACGGATAGACAGCTTGTGCAAGTCAAGGTTCCGGCGCTTGGATATGCGTTTGTTTCAAAAGATGAAATAGAGGCTCATCAAGCGGAATCGAATGGCCGAGTTTCTGCCGCTCAACCCGTCGGGCCAATGGCTATCACCGAATCCTGCGCAACTACGCCCTATTACGTGCTGGAATGGAACGAAACCGGGCAGCTGACGCGTCTCTACGATAAGGTCAACGACCGCGAGGTACTTGCGCCGGGCGAAACGGCCAACCGTTTCGATGTGCACGAAGATAAGCCGGCGGCACACGACGCTTGGGATATCGATATTTTTTATTATGAAAAAACCCGGTGTATCGATGATCTAAAATCGGTGGAGGTGGTGGAGGCGGGTCCGCTCCGCGGGATGGTCCGTTTCATCTGGTCTTACGGCAGGTCGGAGATCCGTCAGCTGATGACGCTCTACGCGGCCGATCCGCGGATCGACTTTGTAACCGAGGTGTCGTGGCACGAGCCGCAGCAGCTGCTGAAGGTGGCATTCCCGGTTAACGTCCGTTCCACCACGGCGACTTACGAAATTCAATACGGCAATGTCGAGCGGCCGACGCATTGGAACACCAGCTGGGACTTTGCCCGTTTTGAGACGTGTGCGCAGCGCTGGATTGATTTGTCGGAGCGCGATTACGGGGTCAGTCTGCTCAACGACTGCAAATACGGGCATGACGTCATCGGCCGGACGATGCGGATCACGCTGATCAAAGCGGCGATCAGTCCGGACGCGACGGCGGATATCGGCGAACATGAGTTTATATATTCGCTGCTGCCGCATGCCGGCGACTGGTTTGAGGCCGGCACGCAAAGACAAGCGCAGCGGCTGAATACGCCGCTGGTCGTTTGCCCGGTTGCAGCATCAGTGCATGGAGAGGCGGTAGCGGCCGGGGGTTCGGCACCCGGGCACGGCGGTGCGCCTGCGCCGCGGACGGCGGCGGCCTCTGCCGGGAAAGCTCCGCTGCCGCGGAAGCTCAGCTTTTTTGGCTGCAAAAGCAATCATGTGGCGGTTGACGCAATCAAGAAAGCGGAGGATGCCGACGCTTGGATTGTACGCTGCTACGAGTACGGCGGCAAACGCGGAAGCGCGCTTTTCAGCAGCTATGCGGAAATGGAGCTGGTCGAGGAAGTCAACCTGATGGAACGGGAAGAAGAACCGGTGGATGCCGACGTTCATCATTTTCAGGCGTATTTCAAGCCATATGAATTAAAAACTTTCAGAATCAGGATGAAAATGACATGACGATTAGGAAGATACCAATCAATTTGCGTTCCGTGTACAACAAGAACATTGCCGCTTTAACCGTAGACGATTGCTCGCAGACGGTCGTTGCCAACCGGCATCATTTATTGACCGGCGAGCAGGAGTTGTGGGGCATTCCTTTTCTGCTTGGACCGGACGGCGGTGCAGCCGAAAAATCGGATGCCGCCGCTAGCCCGGGATCCGAACCGACTTCACCTGCGGTGCCTTCTGTTGCTGCTGACCCGGCCAATGTGATCCTGTTGAAGGATGCCGACGTGCATATCCCGCTGCCGGGAGGTGTACATGACCGACAGCTTGTGTTTGTGCATGCCGCCGATTTCAAGGAAAGCCCGGCGCAGCCGGATGGAATGACAAGCCCGATGCTTGGCACGCCGAGACTAGGGGAAGTTGTCTGCACCTACGTGTTGAACTATGATGACGGCACCCGCGTTGAGGTGCCGATCCGGCGGCGTTACGAGATCAGCGAGTTCAACACGGCATGGGGGGAGAACAGCTTCGAAGCGGTGAAGCACCTGAAGCCGTTTGCGATTCCCGACAAATCGCTGGAGCGGGAAGGCATGGCGTCGTATCCGTGGGGCAAAACGCAAATCGCTACGACGTTTCAGGGGGAAGGAAGCCCGATGCACCACTGGCTGTACGCATTGGAAAATCCTTATCCGCAAAAGCTGCTGATTGCCTTGACGTTGCATCCTGTAGATGGCGCGGCATTTATTTTTGGCATCACCGGAGCTAACGCCTCTTCCCATCCGCTGCGCTGGGGCGAAAGAAAAAAGCTGAAGCTGAAAAGCGCCGCTGCGTTAAACCATTACGGAAAAGAAGCGGACATCTATATCGATATGGGAGCGGTCATTTCCGTAACGCCCATGCTCCGATACGATAACGAGCGGTGGTGCGGGGCAAGCCGCGATCCGCAGCCTGTGCCTTCGGCTGACGAGTGGATTGTGGAATACACCGCCCATCCCGACGCCTGCCTGCATGTGCGGGGAGCGCGTCCGGTCAGCTTGCCTATCCGTGAGTGGGAGCGGCGCGGCGAAGCGGAATTTGGTGAAAGCCAAACGTTGCCTGTCCGCTTGCGGGTGCTGGAGAAAAGCACAAACAAGCCGGTTGCGGCCAAAGTGCATATTCATGGCCGATGGGGCGAATATGTGGCTCCGGTGAACGGTCACCGGCAGCCTAACCCGCGCTGGTTCGAGGATTACGGTGCCGAGCATGTAAACGGCTTCCATTATTCCGTATATATCAACGGTGAAGCGGATTACAAGCTTCCCCGGGGCGAAGTATTTCTTGAAGTGACTAAAGGGCTGGAGATCACCCCAATCCGCAAGCGCATCGTGATCGACGAACATACTTCGGAGATTATCGTCGAATTGGAACGGGTGCTGCCTTGGCGGCAGAAGGGCTGGGTGACCGCGGATACGCATGTGCATTTTTTGTCCCCGCAGACGGCTTTGCTCGAAGGTGAAGCGGAAGGGGTTAACGTGGTCAATTTGCTGACCAGCCAGTGGGGCGAGATGTTCAGCAATATCGGCGATTTCGATGGGAAAACGACGATCGGCAGCGTGCAAAACGGCGGCACGGGCGAATATTTGGTCCGCGTCGGCACGGAGAACCGCCAGCACATTCTCGGCCATATTTCTTTGCTTGGTTATGAGGGCAGCATGATCCTTCCTTTATGTACGGGCGGTCCCGATGAATCGGCGCTGGGGGATCCGCTGGAGGCGACGATTACCCAGTGGGCGCGCATGTGCCGCGAGAAATTTGGCTTAGCTGTGCTGCCCCATCTGCCCAATCCGCGTGCGGAGGGGGCTGCGTCGATCGTGCTTGGGGAAATTGACGCGGTGGAGATATGCTCCTTCGAGGTCAGCGGAATCAGCCCGTATTCGTTGTCCGATTGGTACCGCTATCTGAACTGCGGTTACCAGGTGCCCGCGGTGGCGGGGACCGACAAGATGTCGCAGTCGACTGCCGTAGGGACAATCCGCACGTATTCCTTGATCCGGGGCGAACCTTTCACTTATGAAAGCTGGATGCGGTCGGTGCGTAAGGGATTGACGTTTGTCACTTACGGGCCGCTGATGGATTTTACGGTTAACGGCTGTGAAGCGGGGGCAACGATTGAAATGGCGGCTTCCGGCGGGACGGTCGATGTTGTCTGGCATGCCGCATCGGTGACCGTGCCGATTACCAGAATTGAGCTGGTGGTGAACGGCGAGCAACGTGAATGCAAGACAGCGGATGGCGAGCAGCCCAGTTGCGCCGGGGCGTGGACGGTAAATGTCAGCGAAAGCTGCTGGATTGCGCTGCGGATTAGAGGGGCTTACCCCGGCCAAGCGGAAATCATTACCGCCCATTCGAGCGCTGTATTTGTGAAAGTCGACGGCAAACCTGCCTTCCGGGCCGCTGACGCCGTCACCATTCTTGAGCAAATCGAAGGTTCGACCGCATATATTAAAACGCTGGCGACAAGGGCCGATGAACGCATCTTCAAGCAATTGCTCGATACGCTGCACAGCGCCCATTCGGCGCTGCATCGGCGGATGCATGAGCGCCATATTTACCACCGTCACGCCACACACGAGCATCACCGGCATTAGCGTAGGCGTCAGCGGCGCTTCGATACCGCTTTGCCGCCGACGGACTGCGAAAAAATTGTATAAGGCAGAGAGGGCTGATCCGTCATGGAATTGTTTATTATCCGCCACGGCCAATCGATCGGCAATCTGATTAAGGAAGATATGCCGGACGGCGAATTGACCGAGCTTGGCAGGCAGCAGGCTGCCGAGGTATGCGAAGGCATGAAAACGGCCAATGTCGCTTATATTGTATCCAGCCCTTTAATGCGGGCCATAGAGACGGCGCAGCCGCTGGCGCGCTGGATGAACTTGCCGATTGAAGTATGGAAGGACACGTGTGAAGTCCGCAGCAAAGGCCCTTACAAGGGGCCGTCCCCGCAGCGGCTTGCGGAAATGTACCCGGAAACGGTGTGCGGACCGGAGATAGAAGAGGACGGCTGGTTTTGTTCCGGCGACGATACCGAGGACACGGCCGCCGTCCGCGCTAAAGCGGTATACGCCCGGCTGCGCGAGCGGTTTATGGGTAAGCGGGTTGCATTGTTTGCCCATAGCGGCTTTAACCGCCACCTGCTGCTGGCCGCGCTGGGATTGAGCCATCATAACGGCGTTTCGTTTCATAATGATAACGGCAGTATCTTTTGGCTGACGGTGCAGCCGGATCGAACGGTATTAAATTATGTGGGCGGCCCGCGGGTCATATTGGAGCACGAAAATGTGAAGAAACCGAAGCTGAATTAACGGCCCAAGGAGGTTGACGATGGAACTGTATATCATTCGCCACGGCGAATCGCAGGGCAATCTGGTCACAAAGGATATGCCGGATGCGGAGCTGACCGAGCTTGGCCGGCGGCAGGCTGCGGAGGTTGCGGATTGCATGGCGCGTGTGCCGCTGGATCGCATTATCGCCAGTCCGCTGGTTCGAGCGATCGAAACGGCGCGGCCTCTGGCCCGCAAGTTGGGGATGCCGATTGAAATATGGAAAAACACCTATGAAGTCCGCAGCAAAGGACTCTATGTCGGCCCGGCGCGGCAGCAGTTGAAGGCTGCTTATCCCGAAGCGGTGTTCCCCGAGGAGATGGAAGCGGACGGCTGGATTTACCCGGGCGATGAAACGGCGGTAACGGGCAACCGCAGGGCAAGGGAGGTATACGCGGAACTGGTTCGCCGCTTCTCCGGGGAGCGGGTCGCAGTATTCGCCCATGGCGGGTTCAACCGCCATCTGCTGCTGGCCGCATTGGGGCTGGACGGCGACAGCGATGTGTACTTTCACCAAAACAACGGGTGTATTTATCATCTTTCCGTGCAAGCGGAGCGGACGCGCCTTCAATATTTGGGAGGCATGAAAGAGATGAGCGGGTAGCGAAAAACACGCCAATACGAGGCGTGTTTTATTTATTTTTTTGGTGGAAATATTGCAAATAAAAAAAACAAGACGCGGCTAGAAGCAAAGGCTTGGTTTGGAAATATATATGGTAAATTATGTAAAAAAATTGTTTTGGGCCCATAAGGCTGGGCTGGATCCGGCGGAGCAAGCGGCCAATAAGGTCGATATTTCGCTGTCTATCGATTTTTGGGAAAAAGCAGTGGAACGGCGGAAACGGCTGCAGAAATTGCTGGCATCCGCTTATTTCGGCAGGGTTGATTTTACCGAGGACGGAAGCGATGATCCAATTCTCCGAGCGAGTCTGAAATAAGGAACCATTATATGAATACGTAATAAAATAAATGGACTGCTTGTTTCTTCTCCAACCTGTTTACGGGAGGGATCATATGAACGACGACAAGGTTAAGATTACTGTTATCATTCCTGTGTACAACCGCGCGGCGTATTTACCTTTTGCCATTAAAAGCGTGCTGGCACAAAGCTTCGCAGCCTGGAAGCTGATCATTGCCGATGACGCTTCCACTGACAAAACTCAAGAGGCGGCCCGGCCTTTTCTCTCCGATCCAAGAGTCGAATATATACGGTTTGCCCAAAATCGCGGAACCGGGGCTAATCTTGCCGCTGCGCTGCAGCTCGTTCAGACGCCTTATTTTGTCATATTGGATTCCGACGATTGGCTGGACGTACGGGCTTTGGACATATTGCTGCATGAGATGGAAAACCAAGACGATTCGACAGGACTTGTGTATGGCAACAGCATCCATTGGTCTGAGCAAAAAGGCCGCATTCAAGCCAAGAAGGTAGAGAAGTACCGGACCTTTACAGACAAATATGATTTTATGCTGTATCATCCGATGGTCAGACCGAGATTTTTCCGCACGCAAGCCGTACGTGAGGTTGGCGGCTTCGAGCTGGACGATCCCCATCAGGGACGTTTTATGGAAGATCGGTATATTTTGCTTAAACTGATAGCCAAGTACCGCTTCCATCACGTTGACATTGTTTTATATAACCTGAGGCTTCATGAATCCAATATTTCCGGCGCCAAGAACATCGTCAAATTCGAAGAAACCCGTTTATATGTGTATCCGAAAATATTAAAGATGTGGAACGACGAATATGAGCCCGTATTTGAAAGGATTAAAGGCTGGCTGCACCTGAGCAAGCTGCTGCCTAAACGTAAGGGTATTCCCGTACGGCAACCCGCCGAGACCGCGGCGAACGCCGATCAAACGGATGCTCCAGGGCCCAAGGTGACGGTCGTTATGCCGACCTACAACCGCGCTCCTTTTATTAAAGAAGCCGTACAAAGCGTGCTGGACCAGATGTTGCAGGATTGGCGACTGCTCATAATCGATGATGCTTCTGCTGACGGGACGGAAGAGCTGCTGAGCGAATACTGGAGCGACCATCGGATTACTTATGTGAAACGTCCGATCAACGGAGGGATTGGCCCGGTTCTTAACGATGCATTAAAGCTGGTGACCACCCCTTATTTTATGCAGCTAGACGCGGACGATTGGATCGAGAAGGAGACGTTAAGCTTATTGCTGGGCGGGATGGAGCAAGCCGGAGAACATACAGCCTTGGCCTACGGAAACTCGATTTACCATAAGAAGAAAAAGGACGGCATCATAACCGATCCCCCCTTTAAGCATCGCGAGTTTACGGATAAATACGATGTGCTGCTGTACAGGTGGATGGTGGTACCCCGTTTTTACCGGACACAATCGGTCCGGGCGGTGGGCGGCTGGGATTTGAGTGTGCCGTTCCATGGGCGTTATATGGAAGACCGGCAGATGTTTTATAAACTGGCGGAGCACTTTAAGTTTCTGTATATCGACCGGGAGTTCTACCATTACCGTCTTCATGACACGAATCTTTCGCTGTCGAATAGAGAAAAGTATGCCGAAATCAGAGTGTATTTGGTACAATATTTTTTTCATAAATGGAAGGGCACAGAGCAGACGCATTGTGTCATTGAATGGCATTTGAATGCTGAAGGCTGGCCTCAGTTTCGTCTTGTTCCGGTCGAACAGCGGAAAAAACATCTATTTGTGCTTGCGTCAGCATCACGGGATGAGCTTACGGAACGGGTGAAACACCGTATTGCAGAACAAAGCAAAGAATACTTGCTGCGAGGATGTTCTGTCGTCGTGTTTACTTTGGATGGGGTGAATGAAAGAGGGAGATATATAAGAGGCATACCATTGGAGCAACTGAGCGGCAATCCTCCCAAAGAAGCGTTGTATCCCTTGCCTGACAAGCTTTATCTGGAAAACGCCAAGCTGTATGAAAAAGCCAAAAAGTGGGGAGAAACCGCCGGTTGCGAAGTATTGCTTAATTTCCCCCTTCTTCCGCCTCCATGATGGTCTCTACACAGCCTAGGAACTGCTTGGCACGAATGGCGGCGGAATGATGATTGTGTATGAAATGAAATCCGGCATCCGCAATCCGCTGCCGTTCCGCTTCGTGGTTTAAGTAATATTCGGCTTTTGTATAAAAATCATCCTTGGTGATCGGTACGAAATGTTTATCCGGCTCAAATCCCAAGTCCGTCAATTCTTGAACGTATGGAGCAAGCAGCAAAGTCCGGCAGGCCAGAACCTCAAAATATTTACGTACGGGATAATGGAAGACAGAATCGCATGTCAGGAAAATTTTAGCCTGATTGATTGTTTGGGCGTAAGTTTCACCAATCAAAATGTCTTTCTCCTCATCAACCGTGAAGTTACGGTAACCCGGGTGATTTTTGTGAAAAAAGCCGGAATGGTATTTCAGTTTATTCAGCATGTGCCATCTGAGCGGGTATATCGTTGGAGCGGTTGAGCCGAGCAGCATATAATTTACATGTTTCGGCTGTCCGTAGTCGCGGAATACGTTGGTATCCGCAAAGTGAGGAAACCAGTGAAGCCGGTCTGCAAATTGGGGATACGCCTGGAGAAACGGATCTCTGTAGATGGAAAAAATATGCCGTACGCCGTTCGAACTCAAATACCGTTCCCGCTCTTTTTTTCTGTTATGGATATCATGAACGATTACCCCGAAGGGGATAGCCAATTGATCCAAACCTTGAATAGCGGGGCTATGACCACGCCCACCCTGATACAATTCGTTGATCAGGATGAAATCAGGCTTGTACGGCAGCCGGTCCAAAATATCGCGGATGTGTCCGGGCTCGTGCCATTGTGTCAAATCCGCCAGCTTGGCAAGCTCTAGGGCAAAATAATGAAAGCTTCTTTGCACATATTTGCTGAAGTCGTGAGTAATAAATAAAATCCGTTTTCTCGGTATCATGTCCGTTCTCCTTCATACCCGCTGGTCACATACTAATTTATTCATGGGGGCCAATAGTGATACACAGAAGTGAGGGAGAGCGGAATGGTTCGGGCGGCGGCGAGAAACGAGCTTCAAGTTGCGTGGCCCGGCAAAAATGGAGCACAACGGAAGTTAAATATCTTGAATCGCGAATCGTCCTATGTCTATAATGAGACCAGTAAGGAAAGGAGAAGGGGCATGCGGCTTGCCGGCACATATATGGATTTAAAAATCAAACATAAGCTGTTTCTGTCATTTGTCGTCACGATTCTGTTTACGGTCTTGATCCTAAGCGTTGTTAACTATAATGTAAGCGCATTAACGATCAAGGAAAATACGCTGGAGCAATCGAAATATACGTTAAATCAAATATCGGTGAATTTGGAAAACAAAGCACGGTATGTCGACGAAAAAATATTTGCCCAATACAAGGATCAAATGTTGTACAAGTATGTAAGAGAAGGCGCCGATGCCGACTCGATCTCGTTTTCCAACGCGCTGCTTAATTTTTTTAATTATTTGGAGCCATATGTGCAATCCGCGCTGATTGTCGATCAGCGGTATAACGAACATTATATCAGCCGAGACGGTCAGCCTAACCCTAAACCTGATGACAGGCAGCGGAAGAGCGAGCTGGAAGGCGAGCTGCGCGAATTATGGGGAGCGGCCCGCTGGGCGAAGGGCTCCAAGGACACGGTATATCTGGAACGCGCATTGTACGATATCGAAACGACAAAATACATAGGGTACCTCATTGTTGGCGTCGATGCACAGTATTTGGCCGACGTATACAATCAACCAAGCTCACGGCCGATGGGCGACATTATCGTGCTGAATTCGCACAAAGAACCGATGTTGTACAAGGAGGACACGGAAGCCGGCATCGCACGCCAGCTTCTGGCCGGGGAGCTGCCGTCAAACATGAGCGGCGCCTTTATTTCCTCGACGGTTCCGTCGCCCAACAATGAATGGATTTTGCTGAATAGGATTCCTGTGAAAGACATTACCGGCAATTTGGATTCTCTGCGTTATTGGAGCGTGCTGACCTTCGCGGCTGCGGTCATTGCGGCTTCGGTATTGGCTTTGCTGATCTCCAGCCATATATCGGGCAATGTCAAACTGCTGCTGTCCAGTATCCGTTCGGTATCGAAAGGCGATTTCGAAGTCCGTATCCGTCCCAGAGGCAAAGACGAGGTAGGTTTGCTGGCCGAAGAATTTAACCGGATGTCGGAGAAGATCCGGGAGTTGATGGAGCAGGTCAAGGAGGAGCAAACGTTAAAGCAGCAGGCGGAGTACAGAATGCTCGAATTTCAATATAACGCGCTGCAAGCTCAGATGAATCCGCATTTTCTGTACAACACGCTGGAGTCGATCAATAGTTTGGCCAAAATTAGCGGGAATAAAGAAATCAGCAAACTGGTCATTGCGCTTGGCAATTTATTGCGGGAAAGCATCCGCAAGAAAAGCAAGTTTGTGACGCTTGAGGAAGAACTTGAGTATGTGAAAAATTACTTGTCCATCTATAAAATCATCTACGAAGACCGGCTTGAAGTGCGGTATGAATGCGATTTGCAGGAACGGGACACGACGATTCCCAATTTTATTTTGCAGCCGATTGTTGAGAATTGCATTGTTCATGGCATCGAGAAACAAACGGGTAACGGATTAATTCACATTCGGATTTATGCGCAGGACGCCTATTGCTGCATCGAAATCGAAGATAATGGGGTCGGCATGACGGAAGATCAGGTGGAAGCGCTCCGCAGGCTGGAGGATCACGGGAGCTTGCAGCATACAAAGCATACACGTGTGGGGATTCGCAGCGTAGCCGAGCGGCTGATGCTCATATACGGAACAAATTGCCGATTTGAAATTCAATCGGTTGTGCAGCAGGGAACGACTGTGCGGCTGACGCTGCCGCTTCACGCCAAAGTATCGTAGGGGGTTCAAGCAGATGAACAAAGTGATGATAATCGACGATAACGCCTTAATAAGAAAAGCGATCCGCAGCACGATGGACTGGAAGGGCATGGACTGCGAGGTCGTAGGCGAGGCCGGCGACGGGATGGAGGGCATGCAGCGGATACTGGCGAACGCGCCGGACCTTATTATTACGGATATCAAAATGCCCGGCATCGACGGTTTGGACATGATCCAAGCGATACGTTCCGCGCTCCCCGGCAGCAAAGTTATCGTCATTACCGCTTATGCGGAATTCGAATATGCTCAAAAAGCGATTCAGACGGGGGTTGCCGATCTGATCGTCAAGCCGATTGACGACGATCAGTTAGAGAAATCGATCCGCAAAGCGGTCGAAGAGCTGAGTGCGTTCCGGGAGAAACACCGGCAAATCGCCCATGTCGAGATTGAAAAAGAAAAGCTGGCGGGAATGGTCCAGGATGCGCTTCCGCTGATTCGCCAAGATTTTCTGCGGCAGCTGGTTAACGAGGACTGTACGGATAGCGGCAAAACACGCCAAACCGCCGACAGCTTGGGTCTGCATTCAAACGTGTACGCGCTGCTGTTGATTCGCGCCAAGAAACAAAACGACAGCGTCGCTAAAGTCAAGTCGATGGCGGCTGCCCGGTCCTTGAGCTGTGTCGAGTTATTGTCGGATGAGGTGCATATCCTGCTGCTGTATCCTTTTCATTCCGGATCTGTAGCGGAACCGGAATTTTCCGGCATCGTCGCCAAAATTCACGCTGCTCTGGTGTCTGAGCCGCATGCCGGCGAAGAGGCGGCTTGCAGCGCCGGCTATAGCGATTTGGCGCAAACACACGTGGTGTATGCTGCAACGGTCCGGAGCTGGCGGGAACAGCCGTACCGTTATGCCGAAGCGGCGGATGCGTCTTATTCCCTGTTGACCAGAAACGTATTAAAGTACGTCTCCGAGCATATTAAAGAGGACCTGACGCTCAGCCATACGGCGGCGTTGTTTGACATCAGCCCCGGCTACTTAAGCAGCTTGATTAAAAAAGATACCGGAGACACGTTCACCGAACTAGTGAGCCGGGGGAAAATTCAGCTGGCCAAACGCCTGCTGCTGGACCCCAAATGCCGCATCGGCGAGGTCGGGGGCATGTTGGGCTTCAAGGATTACGCTTATTTTTATCAGGTGTTTAAAAAATACGCCGGCTGCTCGCCCAAAGAATATCAGAAGGGGGCTATTGAGTGAAGGCGGCATGGGGCATCCCGTTTTGCTTATTGGCCTTGACGGCCGCAGCCGGGTGCAGCGCTTCAACGGAAGTCGCTCCCGACGTCCAACAGCAGGCCGCAGCCGGACAACCGGTAACACTGCGCATTATGCATGTTATGGACGGCTCGCATCCCGATGCGTTAAAAGCGGTGACCGATTCCGTGACAAGGCGGAATCCGCGCATCAAATTTGATATCCAGCAGACCAGCACGGTCCAATATGCCGAATTGCTTAAGACAAAGATGGCTTCCGGCGCCGCACCCGACATTGTGTTCGGGAAGGTCAGCGAATACACGGACATCGTAAAGGCGGGACAAATATTCGATCTGAGCGGCCAACCGTTTGTCGACCGCATGACCGATGAAGTGAAAAAGATGATGACCGTCGACGGCAAGATATACGGCATAGCTGAGGACGTATTTACGCTTGGGGTATTTTACAACAAAGACATGTTTAAGCAATACGGCCTTGAGGTGCCGGCGACGTACTCCGAATATGTGCGTGTGATGGAGACGTTTCGGAATAACGGCATACCGCCTTTCGCCAGAACTTATAAAGAGCAGCAGTGGATCCGGCTGGAATTTTTGAGCGAATGGCGGGTTATTGCCGCTCAGAAGTATCCGAACTTTTTCCTCGACATTCAATCCGGAGCGGCGAAGCTGTCGGACTATCCGGAGTTCAGAGATACGCTGGCCCGTTTTGCCAAGCGGCTTTCCTACAAATCGGGCGACGAGCTTGGCATGTATGCATATCAGGCGCTGCAGTCGTTTGCCGGAGGCAAATTTCCGATGATGATACTGCATTCGGGCAATTTGACGGATATCCGCAAAAATAACCCTGAAGGCCATTTCGGATTTTTCGCTTCCGCATTTTCCGACAATCCGGATGAAAACAAAATTTTCGAAAGCCCGGACAGCGCGTTTATGATTACTTCGCAAAGCAAACATAAGGCGGAGGCGCTGGAGCTGTTCGACTACATGTTGTCTCCCGAAGGCTGGAACGATTGGAGCACGCATGTATCCGCGATCCCGGCGATGAAAAACGCGGCTCCGGCCAAATCCGAGCCGATGATCGACGACATCCTTGCCTACCAGAAGGCCGGTAAAATAACCGGGGATGTGTTCCTGTACACGGGCGAAGCCAAAAAGAAAGAGTTTGAGATGTATCAGCAATTCGCTTCAAAGCCGGGCGTCAATGTGGACGAATTTGTCAAACAGTGGGAGAAGCAATTCCAGGGAACAAACGCTCCGTAACACGTCGTATGAATGTGGTTATGCGAAGTATCGCGTATTTGAAAAAAGCATCGCCTTCCGGTTGAAGCGCAAGCCGCGACCAAAGGAGGCTGCTGAAAAAGTGAACGCTGCATGAGCGAATTATTCCTCCGATCGCCGATTGTCTCCGAATTTCTTGGATTATACCCGCTTATGGCAGGCGAAATTCGGGGACAAAAGCGAACGCTGACGCTTCTCCGGAATAATCTCGCTCACTTCGCTGCTTTTTCAATGGCCCCCAGCCGGAGTGCGGTGCTTTTTGTCGTTCCAGTCGTTCCGATCGTGCTGGCGTTCCATTGCGGTTCGATTTGCCGAAACATAAAAATATCTAATAAATTCGCAAATGGCTCATATATGTTTTCTTCTGCAACCGCTTTAAAATAAAACTTGTTCGCGCGAATGCAAATACGGCTCAAATACGGATAACCGGAAAACGAATATACGCAGGGGGGATTCAAGGTGAATAAGAAGGCGGTATGGTTTGCCGGCGCAGCGCTTTTGTTGGCGCTCACCGGATGCAGCAGCGGCAATAGCAATGGCGGAAGCAGCGCGCCAAAGCCGGCGGACGGCAAAGGAACGGCGGAGACAGCGGCGCCTGCCAATACGGGAGCTGCCGGCGCAGGCGCTGCGGTGGGCAAGTCAATCGAGCTGAGAGTATCTTGGTGGGGTTCGGCGGCGCGTAATGAGAAGATGAATAAAATATTCGATCTTTACGAAAAGCAAAATCCGAATATTAAAATCGTCAGAGAATCTGCCGCAGACAATGGACCCAAGCTGCTGACCGATGCGGCGGCCCGCAATTTGCCGGATATTTTCGGCAATCAACTGCAAATTAACGGCGCGGAATACGCCAACAAAGGATTGTATGAGCCGCTGGACGATTATGTCAAAAAAGGGCTGATCAATCTCGACGGGTGGGATCCGAACTATGTGAAGGCCGGAATGATCGGCGGCAAGCAGGTTGCCGTTCCTTGGGGGCTCAGCTACCGGGCCATTCTGGTTAATGCGGACGGGCTCAAACGGGTGGGAATGGACCCTCCTCCTGCGGATTTAAGTTATAAAGACTTTATCGCGTACGGGGAACAGTTGAAGAGCAAGCTGCCAAAAGACGTCTATGTGATCGACGATGTTGGGGGACATATGGAGACGCTTGCCGTTTATTTGCGCCAGAAAGGCAAAGATTGGTTTACGCCGGACGGCAAAAGCCTTGGCTTCAGCAAAGAGGATCTTGCCGAATATTGGTCGTTCTGGACCGAGCTCCGCAAGAAAGGAATTGCTCCGCCGGCACAGTTTACAGCGGAGAATGCATCGGCGCTGTGGGAAAATTCTCCGATTGTCAAAGGCAAATTGATGCTGCAGAACGCCAACGGCAACTGGGCGAAAATTGTGCAGCCTTTCACCAAGGATAAAATTTTGCTGCACCGCGCTTTTGTGATGCCGGAAGGCAAATCCGTCGGCGGCGAAGAGATGCTTATCTTCGGCTTCGGCATCTCCCGGGATTCGAAACATAAGGAAGAAGCTGCGAAGCTGCTCAACTGGTTTGTGAACGACAGCGAAGCGCAGAAGCTGTATAACGCCGAGCTTGGCGTAATTGGCTCGCCTAAAGCGAAAGCGGCGATTGCATCCACATTGGACCCGCTGGACGCGGAAGGCTTCAAGCTGCTGGACACGATCTTAAAAACGGTGCCGAATACCGGCATCAGACCGGAAATCGAAAAATCGCCGAAGGTGCTGGACACGATCGGCAAATTTTACGAGCAGGTGATGTTCGACAAGATGACGGTCGATCAAGCGGCGGAGGCCGCATATAAAGCGGCGTCGGATGTGCTGAAATAACTGTGTAAGAAAGCGGCCTTGGTTCCTTTAACCGGACCAAGGCTGTTCATTTACAGCCAACCGCACAAATGCAATAAGGGGGTATATCATGCAATCGGCTTATGCGGATGTGAAACCGAATCGCCGTGCCAAATCTGCGGGATTATGGCTGAGATTGTGGCGGAAAAACAAATGGGCGCTGCTTTTTTTATCGCCTTGGTTCCTCGGACTTGTCGTTTTTAGCCTGGTGCCGATTTCACTTTCGCTTTATTTCTCGTTTACGAGTTACGATCTGCTCAGCACGCCGCATTGGAGCGGCATGGACAACTATAAGAAGCTGCTTGTGAACGACACGCGTTTTATTCAAGCATTAAAGGTCACGTGCCAATACGTATTTATCGGCGTTCCACTGCAATTGATCATGGCGCTTTCGCTGGCGCTTGCGTTAAATAAAGGAATCCGCGGCTTGTCTGTGCTGCGGGGTATCTATTACATTCCTTCTTTGCTGGGGCCCAGCGTCGCCATCGCTTTGCTGTGGAGGCAAATCTTCGGCCAAGATGGCGTGTTTAATCATGCAGCCGGGCTGCTCGGGATCGCCTCCAAAAGCTGGATCTCCGACCCAAACACGTCGCTTTTCACTTTGATTGCGCTGCTTGTTTGGCAGTTCGGCTCGCCGATGGTCATTTTTCTGGCGGGTTTAAAGCAAATACCCGGCGAATTGTACGAGGCGGCCGACATCGACGGCGCTTCCAAGCTGCAAAGCTTTCTCCGGATCACGTTGCCTTCGTTGTCGCCGGTGCTGTTTTTTAACCTGGTGATGCAGATGATCAACTCCTTTCAATCGTTTACGTCCGCTTATATCGTGACAAACGGAAGCGGGGGCGCGCTGGACTCTGCATTATTTTACACCTTGTATTTGTACATCAGCGCGTTCTCTCATTTCGAAATGGGCTACGCTTCGGCGATGGCGTGGGTGCTGCTGATTATTATCGCGGCATTTACCGCGCTTCTGTTCCTGACCTCGAGAAAATGGGTCCACTACGAGAGCTGAGGAGGCTGGAAACCGATATGAAAAAACATCGTCCGCTGCGGCAGGAAATTACGTTTGTATTTGTCCTTCTGGGGGCTGTGATCATGACGTATCCGCTTCTGTGGATGCTCGGCAGCTCCTTTAAGCCGGTATTTTGTATTTTCAACGATTCGGCCTCCTTATGGCCGTCGCCTTTCACGCTGGACAATTACATCAAAGGCTGGAAGGGCATTTCCGGCATTACTTTTTCCGCGTTTTACCTGAATTCCTTCGTGCTGGTCGCCTTGACGATCGCCGGCAATGTCGTCAGCTGCTCGCTGACGGCTTACGCTTTCGCGCGAATCGAATTTACGCTCAAAAGCTTGTTTTTTGCTCTGATGCTGGGAACGCTGATGCTGCCGCATCATGTGACGTTAATTCCGCAATATGTGTTTTTTTATAAGCTGGGCTGGATCAATACGTTCCTGCCCTTGACCGTGCCGAAATTTTTCGCTACGGACGCTTTTTTCATTTTTCTAATGGTGCAGTTTATCCGAGGATTGCCGCTGGAGCTGGACAATGCCGCCAAGATGGATGGCTGCAATCACGCGCAGACGTTTGTGCGGATCATTTTTCCGCTGCTGCTGCCTGCGCTTGTCACGACCGCTATTTTTACGTTCATATGGACGTGGAACGACTTTTTCAGCCAGGCGATTTATATCAGCGACCCTCATTTGTTTACGGTAACCTTGGCGCTGCGATCTTTTGTTGACACTTCCGGAGGCGAATCGTTATGGGGGTCGCTGTTTGCGATGTCGACCTTATCGCTGGTGCCGATCTTTGCTTTTTTTGTGATCTTCCAGCGGTTTCTTGTCGATGGCATTGCCACGTCCGGCATTAAGGGGTAAGCGTCTTAAGGAGTGTGTTGAACATGGGCTACGTGGAACAAATTACTGAAGATATGTACCGCTATCTTCCTCCACTAACGAAAAAGGACGATTTTGACGCGTTTTGGGCGGGGACGATCCGCCAAGCAAGGAGTGTGCCGCTGCGGCCGGAAATACAGCCGGTCGATTATCCGAGTCGTCATGTGAAAGTATACGATATTTCGTACAATGGGATGGATGAAACCCGGATTCATGGCTGGTTTCTTGTGCCGGCATTTGCCAAGCAGGATCGTTACCCTTGTCTGATCCATTATCACGGTTTTACCGGGAGTCGCGGGATGCCTTCCGACTTTATGCATTGGACGGCGATGGGGCTGGCCGTGCTGTCGATTGACTGCCGCGACCAAGGGGGCCGAACGGGCAACCACACGGCATACAGCCACGGGTTTGCGCTGAATGTGGCAAGCAAAGGCGTTCACGACAAGCTGGAGTATTATTACCGGTTTGCTTACATGGACTGTATGAAAGCGATCGATTTGGCCTGCGGGTTAGAGGAAGTGGATGTATCCAAAATCGTCATTGAAGGCGCCAGCCAAGGGGGCGCGTTAGGGATGGCGGTGTGTGCGCTGGACGGCAGGCCGGCGCTGGCCATGGTTGATGTCCCCAGCAACAGTAATCTGGTCAGCCGCATCGACGGGTATCACGGGGCTTTCTCCAGCGTTGCCGAATATTTGAAAAAACACCCGGACCAAACGGATCTTGTGTTGGATAATTTAAGTTACTTCGATACGATGAATATGGCGGACCGCATCAAGTGCCGTGTGTTGGCTTCGGTTGCGCTGAAAGACGAAGTATGTCCAGCGTTGATGTATTTTGCCACGTACAATCGGCTGCGCTGCGACAAGGAGATCGCGATCTACCCGTTTAACGGGCATGAAGGCGGAGGGGCGCTGCATACGGAACGGAAAATGGCTTTTTTGTTCAAACATTACCCCGGCTGGTTTGCTTAAGGCCACGTGGGGTTCGACCGCTGCTATGCGGCGCCGTGATGCGTGCTTGACTCGCTCGCGTTGGAATTTTAAATAAAATAAAGCGGCAACGAGCTGCCCCCAAGACCTGCCAAAAGGATTGGAGGCCACTGAAAAAGTAGCGTAGTGAGCGAAATCATTCTGGAGAAGCGCCAGCGTTCGCTTTTGTCCCCGGATTTCACCTGCCAAAAGCAGGTACAATTCAAGAAATTCGGGGACAATTGGCGATCGTAAGAATGATTCGTTCATGCAGCGTTCACTTTTTCAGTGGCCTCAAGGATTGGGGGCAGCTCTTTTTTGCCTATTGCCCGGATGCTGCGGGGCCCGATTTCACGCTTCCAGGCCCGGCTGTTTGGCTTGTCCGGCTGTTTTGCTGCTGCTGCGTCTCGGCAGGTTCGCTCCCAGTACCCCGGTAATGACCAATACGGAACCAATCAGATGGTACCACGTGATGATTTCCCCAAGAAACAGCGCCCCTGCGGCAATCGAAACAACGGTCGATAAGTTATTGAAGGCGCTCATTCGGGCCGCTTCGATTTTGGACAAAGCATAATTCGACGACAACGCGGTAACAAGTGAAGAAAGTATCCCCAAATAAAGCATGGCAGCGATAAAGGAACCGCTGGCAAGCGGGGCGAACAGGCGGTCGAGCGTTCCGGCAGCCGTATGGCTGAAGAAGGAAGCGGCCAAATAAACGGCGAATCCGGTGCCCAGCATAAAATAGGTGATTTCCGCCGGGCTGTACGACTTCACGAGCGAACGGGCCAGCACGCTGTAGCCGGCGGATGCCAAGCACGACAAGGTGAGCAGTAGGATGCCCGTCAGGTTGGATAGATTAAGGCCGCTGCCCTTCATGATAAAAATAAAGGCAACGCCAAACACCGACAGAAAAATCGCAAGCTGCTGCCGCACGGTTGTTTTTTCCTTCAGAAAGGCAAAAGCCAGCAGCATCGTCAGCACCGGCGTGAAGGCGAATAAAATGCCGCCTTCGGCGGAAGTCGCGTACTGCAGCCCAAACGCTTGAAACGTAAAAAATCCAAGCGGGTAAAAGACGGTCAGCAGCACCGCTTTAATCAAAGGTTTTCCGCGATAGTTCAACTTGACCCGGCCGCATGCGACGAGCAGCGTCATCACGCCGAACGATATGGCAAAGCGGTACGCCAGCGTGTCCAACGGACTGGCCTGTTCGAGCGCCACCTTGGTGAACAAAAATGAAAAGCCGACGATTATCGCGTTTAGGACCACACATACATATGCGAGTTTACGTCCTTGTTGTTGGAGCATTACGCCACCTCATCTCTAAAGTCGTTACTTGAATCGTAGAACAAACAGAGGAACCGAACAATACGATTTTCATGCAACTGTATCGATACAGTTGATCCGGGTAGTATATAATGAGAGGAAAAAGAGGAGGGGCGGCATGAACAAGTATTCGTTCATTTTGTCCGATATGGAGTTGAAAATTACGGAAGGGCAGTACAGGCCGGGACAGAAGTTGCCCTCGGTCCGCATTGCCGCGAAATCGTACGGCTGCAGCATTAGCACTATTGTGCGGGCTTACGCGGAACTGGAGAAACGCCACGTGATTTATTCGGTTTCGCAAAGCGGTTATTACGTAGTTGATAAGCCGGGGGAACAGGAGGCGGACAAGCACGACGAAACGATCGATTTTGCTTCGGCGTCCCCGGACTTAAACGTGTTTCCGTATTTGGATTTCCAGCATTGTTTAAATAAAGCGATCGACACTTACAAATACCATCTGTTCACTTATGGCGATTCGATTGGGCTGAAAAGTTTGCGCAGCACACTTTCGTCTCATTTGGCGGGAAGCCAGGTGTTTGCCCAAGCGGAACGGATTGTCGTTACCTCGGGTGTACAGCAGGCGCTTAGCATTTTGGCTAAAATGGAGTTTCCAAACGGGAATTCGACCATCTTGGTCGAGCAGCCAAGCTATGACATCTACTTGCGTTTTCTTGAGGAGGAAGGTTTACCGGTGCGCGGAATCGCCCGTACGTCGGCGGGCATCGATTTGCGGGAATTGGAGGAGACGTTTAAGCATGGCGGCATTAAATTTTTTTACACGATGTCAAGGTATCACAATCCGCTGGGCACTTCCTACAGCATGGAGGTGAGGAAGGCGATAGCCGGATTGGCAAGCAAATACAACGTGTATATCGTGGAAGACGATTATATGGCCGATCTGGGCGAAGAGCGCAGCTTTGACCCGATCTACACTTACAGCAAATCATCGCATGTCGTTTATTTAAAAAGTTTTTCCAAAATCATTTTTCCCGGCCTGCGCCTAGGGGCCGCCGTGCTGCCGGAACCGCTGCTCGCGGCGTTCTGCGCGCATAAAAGATATGCCGACACCTCGCTGTTATCTCAAGCGGCGCTTGAGGTGTATATCAAAAACGGGATGTACGAACGGCACAAACGCAAAATATATACGCAGTATACAGCACGCATTCAAGCGCTAAATGAGGCGGTGAAGCGGTACAACCATGCGGGACGGTTGGAGGTGTCGCAAGTAAGCTCAGGCGTTTATATGCAGTTTAAGCTGCCGAATACGGTCAATCTGGAACGGTTGATGAAAAGGCTGGCGGCGCGAAAAATTAGCGTTGTCCCCGGCAAAGGTTTTTATTTGGCCGGCTACTCGGAACGGGAGAAGTTTCTGCGTATCAGCATTTCGCGTGCCCGGCTGGAGCAAATCGAAGAAGGCGTTCAAGCGATCGTGGAGGAAATAAGCCGGGATATGCAGGTATTTTCGTAAAAAAGTCGTCCATTCATTCCAAAGATTAACATTTGTTATTTACAAACCGACGGTCTGTATATATAATGAGTGATAACAACATTTTATCCACGGTAAACGATGACGGAGGTTTGGCCATGAAACAGGAAGAACGCAGAGAACAAACGACACGCCAATTGCTTGACGCGACCAAAGCGCTGCTGCAGGAAAAAGGCTGCCATGCCATCACGATGAAGGACATTGTCGAGCGGTCGGAGTTGTCCAAGGGGGCGATCTTTCATTATGTGAAAAGCAAAGACGAGATTTTTGCCTGGGTGCTGCAAGACCGGCTTGAGGAAACAAACCGCAATTTTTTGCATGAAGTGGAGCGGGGACCGTCCTTCGAAGGGCCGATGGAGGTCATTTCCCGTAATCTGGCTTTATTGGAGAATACGCAAGATGTGACCAACAAGGTGCTGATGTATTTGCTGGGCAAGGAAGACGAACCCGCTGTCGCGGAGGTGCTGAAACAGTTCTATGAGCGTTCGGTTTCGCTTTCCAAGTCGTGGATTGTCAGCGGACAACATCATGGGGTTATTCCGGAATCGGTAGACCCGGAGCATGCCGCCGAGATGTTTGTGCTGTTATCGCTTGGCCTGCGTGTCCGCTCATCATTCCCGGTCATACCTCAATCCAGCAAAGCTGCGGATGTATCGTCTTTTATCGTCAGTATTTTGCAACGCCAATAATCATTGAACAGGAGAGGTTGTTGATGAAGCTGCTGCTGCTTTTACATTTGTTAGGTGTCGTGTTGTTTGTGGGGAACATCATTACGGCCGCTTTCTGGAAAGTGCGGGCGGATCTGCAGAAAAATCCCGCGCTCATTCATTCTGCGGTAAAAAACGTGATGCTCGCCGATTATGTGTTTACCCTCCCGGGACTTGTGCTGATCGTCGCCTCGGGAATTGCGATGGCCGTCCAGGCCAACTATCCGATGCACGGCTTTCATTGGCTGGGTTTGTCGCTGCTGCTGTTTGCAATTACCGGCGTCATTTGGCTGGCGGTCCTGATCCCTTTGCAGCGGGCCATGATCAAACACAGCGCGGCGTGTATCGCCAGCGGCAGCATGTCCAGCGCTTATTCGCGGGCGTCGCGATTATGGGCCGTATTCGGAGTTGCGGCCACGCTGCTGCCTATTGTCATTCTTTATCTGATGATCTCAAGGGGCTTTTAACGGCCGTTTACTGCAGCTTGAAGTTACCGTCAAGACACTTTAGCAAAGTGTATTGGCGGTTTTTTGCCGTGTTATTGCGACGAAGAAGGCGGTTGACGCGGATCGCTGGAAAATTGATGGAAAAATCGCCTTTCGCAGAGCGCTAATTTACAATTGAGCAATCGGTAAGAAATCCGCGCTTCTAAATCGTGGTAGTATAGCTGTTATAACCCTATTGGCGGAAGGTGGCATGTCGGTAATGACCAAAAGAATCTCGAGAGGCCGGCTTTGGACGGCACGTGTGATGAGCTGGCTTGTGATTTTATTTATGTTGTTTGACAGTATTTCCAAGCTGTTTAAACCGGCTCCCGTAGTTGAAGGAACCGTATCGCTTGGTTTTGCCGAGCATCATATTGTTGTACTTGGCATTCTGGGGCTTATTTCAACGATTCTTTACATCATTCCGCGGACCGCGTTTTTAGGCGCATTGCTGCTTACCGCTTATTTCGGCGGAGCGATTGCGGTTCAGGTTCGCGTGGATGCGCCGCTGTTTTCCAATATTTTGTTCTCCGTCTACCTTGCCATATTGGCATGGGGCGGACTATGGCTCAAGGATGAAAGAATCCGTAAACTGCTGCCTTTGAGCAATAAAGAAGATTAAAGAGCTGCAGATCTGCACGGCTGTAAAAGCCGCTCATGGTTGAAGCGCATCTCCCTCGGCAGCATTAGGTGTCCGGAGGATGGCGCTCCAAATGAGCGGCTTTTTTTTACTGCCGGGAGGCCCGGCGATTTCTTATCTTCTCGTGCAGCGCAAAAAACCGCCCGGAAAGGCGGTCTTTAATAAGGTTGAGCGAAGCGGTTATTCGTAAGTGTGATGGTAATAATACCAGCCGTTGCCGATCACCGGCTGCTGCGGATACTCGGGATATTGGCGGTGCATATTGACATTCGGCTGATTGGGATATATCGGATAGGTTTGATTGGCCGATGCGCCAACCTGCTTATTGGTTTGGCAGTCGCTTGGAGGCCCGATGACCACCGTTTGGGTGATTGGCGCCAAAGTCGCTTTGACTTGGGCTTCGTCAAGGCAATACGTATGCGCCAATACTTGAGCGGGTGTCAGCCGCAGCACATCCGAGCCGGGAATGAATTCCGGAATCGGCGCGTCGAAGATGGCCAGCAGATGCGTGTTGTCTACGGTAGCAATTTCGTAATGCCACCAGCCTTGCGGCACGTTGGCGACTTGGCCGGGCTGGATCGGGAAATTCAGCAGTTCTTTGGTGAACGGATTGATGATTGAAACGACGGCTGCTCCGGAAATACAGTAGACCAGCTCTGAAGCGTTCTGATGCGTATGAGGTTCAACGACATTGCTTGTGCTCAAAAAAATATCAAGCAGGGACGTATTGCCCAGCGTATTGAGCTGAACGACAGATAACGCATTAATGTAATTCTGGTTGTCTTTTTTGAAAAACTGGTTATTGTTTAAATCATAAGTAAACTGGACTGTAGGCGAAGTATAGTCCATATAAGAAACGGACACGGTATTCCCAACCCTTCATGTCATAATAGGCTTTTGACTTATGGAATACTTTATGTCAGTTCCTTGCCGGAGGTGCCGCTTTTCTGAACAGGATATTTGACGACAGGCGATTTTTCCTTATGCAGCGCGTCCAGCAGCTCGGGTCCGACGTTCAGATTGGATTTCACAAGCTCGCGTGGAGTAAGCGCCATCCATTGGTTTAAGGAAACATCGACAAATCGGTCGCTTTTGAACATCTCCAGAAACCACAACGTCTCGTCTCCCGTGTTCTGAATGTAGTGGCCGAACGCAAACGGCACGTAACCGACATCTCCGGCTCGATAGTCAAATGTTCTCGCTACGCCGTTGCCTCCGAAAACCGTCATGCGCCCTTGGCCGGTAAGGTAATATTGCCATTCATCGTTATTGGGGTGCCAATGCAGCTCTCTCATCCCCCCCGGTTTAATTTCCACAAGCGCCGCGGCGACCGTCCGCGAAATCGGGAAATTCGAGGAATCCGCAATCCGCACGCTGCCGCCGGAGAATATCATGGGAGGCTGCGCAAGCAGCCGATGCTTGAAGCTGAGCGGAATGGTTCCGTACGGCGATTGAACTTCCTGGCTTTTTAACGGAGGAGGCACTTGGTCTTGAAATATGTACACCTGGTCCGAAGGAATGGAGTGAAACGCGCTGGCGGGAACTCCGAAGTTGGCGGACAACACATCTTTGGGAGTATGCGCAAACCAATCGGATATGGATAATGTGTTCAAATCGGAGAAATGGCCGTCGTCAAACACGAGCAGAAATTCGCAGCCTTTCTCCAACCCTTGAATGGAATGGGGCAATCCGGCGGGAAAATACCACAGATCTCCCGGCCCAATATCGGCGATAAAATTGCGCCCGTCCTGGTCGACGGACGTGATCCGGGCGCTTCCCCATATCATATACGCCCACTCGGCTTGCTGATGCCAATGCAGCTCGCGCACTCCCCCGGGAGTAAGGCTCATATTGACGCCGGCCAGCGTGGTCGCGATCGGAAGATCGCGCACCGTAATTTCGCGCGACCAGCCGCCTTGATTCAGCTGCATATGCGTGTCGGAATACGAAAATTTCAAATTAGGCAGCAAGCCCGCATCCGTGACGGGAGGCACCAGCATATTCGGATTTTCGATATCGCGCATCACATCGCGCGGCCCGAAATCGGGACCGCCTGCGCCGTCGCTTCGGATGGGCTGCGGAATTTCCGCAGAACGGCCGTTTGGCCGGGACGAATTGCTCATCTCATGAGTCTCCTCTCGTATATGTTTTTTTCCAGCTGCAGTCAATATAAAAGTGTATGAGCAAGGTTTGGCCATTATGAGTCTTGCCTGGACAGTCTGTGCGCTGTATCATGTTAAGATATCGATCAGCTAGGAGTGACACATCATGCTGCAGCTTTCACGCACGCGTACCGCCGTTTATCTTGCTTTCCTGGTCTTGGTCTGGGGAGTGAACTGGCCTTTATCCAAATATGCGCTGCATTTCACGCCGCCTATCTTGTTTGCGGGCCTTCGGACGTTGATCGGAGGGCTTATTTTAATTATGCTGGCGCTTCCCGGCTATAAAAAGTTGAATTTTCAAAAGACGTGGCCGGTTTACGTCATCTCCTCCGTTTTAAATATCATTTTATATTACGGTTTGCAAACGATCGGTTTGGGATATTTGCCAGCCGGATTATTTTCCGCGATCGTCTTTTTTCAGCCGGTTCTGCTTGGTTTCTGCTCCTGGCTGTGGCTGGGCGAAGAGATGCACGCGTGGAAATGGCTGGGGCTGGTCGCCGGTTTTCTCGGCGTTGGGGTGATTAGCGCCGGCGGTTTTGCCGGACACCTGTCGTCGACGGGCATATTGCTTGCTCTCGGCAGCGCGGTGAGCTGGGCATTGGGTACGGTTTATACGAAAAAAATGGCAGCCCGGGTCGACTTAATCTGGAATGTTGCACTACAGCTCACGATTGGCGGCGTTTTTCTGCTCGCTTCCGGTTCGCTGCTTGAGCGCTGGCCGTCGATCGTGTGGAGCGGTTCATTTATATGGAGCCTGCTGTTTATTTCGGTGTTTGTCATCGCCTTGGGCTGGCTGGTGTTTTTTAAGCTGGTCGGTTCGGGAGAGGCAAGTAAAGTGGGGGCTTTCACTTTTCTGATTCCGGTCATTGCGATCGTATGCAGCGTGATTTTTATGGGCGAGTCGGTTACGTTTAATCTGGTGGCGGGATTTGTTCTCATTATCGCGAGCATCATGCTGGTCAATTTCAAAAAAGCCGGAGCATCTGCAGGGGGCGCCGAAAAAGCGGCAGAGTGAGCTGGTCCGTTCTTACGGAACGCCAGCGTTCATTTTGTCGCCCAATTTCACCCGCTGCTAGCCGGTACATCCAAGAAATTCGCGGATCATCAGCTACCCTCCTTGTTTGCAATTAGTAAAATCGCCATTGCAAACAGGCGGAAATTTGAAACATCGTGTGGCCAATTTGAAACATTACGACCCAAATCGGCGAATCGTTCGAAATGAAACATCCTGTACCTAAATGGATGTTTCTTTTTTATGTATTCCGGGCTACATTGGACGTATTCCTATCTCTTGCCGACAAGGAGCGTCCCATTATGACCATTGCTTCGCAAATGCTCGATTTCACGCATGCTCTGATTATTCACGCTTCCTCCACATCCGCACACGTCAACAAGGCATTAGCCGTATTGTCCGAGGAAATCGCTAAACGAACCGGGCTGGAGTTACCTTGCGGAAACGCGGATATCGCTGCCGCACCATCTTCGTCACCGCTGATCATCGTTGGATCGGAAGCGTCGCTGCAGGAGCTTCTGCAGGCGGAGCTGCCGCTGCGGCAGCTGCTGGACGGCTTGCCGAGACAAGGAGCCGAAGGCTACCGTATCGCCGCAGGCTCTGCGGACGGGCGACCCGTCGCCTGGATCGTTGGCGCCGACGACCGCGGGGTGCTGTTTGGCGTCGGCAAGCTGCTGCGCCAGCTGCACCTGACGGAAGGCAGCATCCTGCTGAGCCCGAATCTTCGGCTGTGCAGCACGCCGGCTTTTAAGCTGCGCGGCCATCAGCTCGGATACCGGCCGAAAACTAACGCTTACGATGCATGGTCGGTCGAGCAATTTGAGCAATATATCCGCGAGTTGGCTTTATTCGGCTCCAACAGCATTGAAATTTTGCCGCCCCGTACCGATGATGATGCGACAGGGGTTCATATGAAGGTGCCGCCGCTGGAGATGATGGTCCAGTTGTCGCACATCGTTGATGCCTATGGGCTCGACTTGTGGATATGGTATCCGAATATGGCGTCCGATTACAGCGATCCCGCGACGATTGAGGCCGAGCTGGCCGAACGCGAGGATATTTTTCGCCGGCTGCCGAGGATCGATCACATTTTGATTCCAAGCGGCGATCCGGGACATATCAAGCTGGACGAATTTTTTGCCTGGACGGACCGGGTAGCCGCATTGCTAAAGCGCTATCATCCGCAGGCCAAGCTATGGTTTTCGCCGCAGCATCCGCAGCCTACGGATGAATGGGTAAACGGCTTCATCGAGGGAGTCAACCGCCGGCCGGACTGGCTTGGCGGCGTGGTTCATGGCCCGTGGGTGAGAAAAACGCTGCCGGAGCTGAGAGCGCTGTTGGACCCGGCCATTCCGATTCGCAATTATCCCGATATTACGCACAATTTTGCCGCCCAATTCCCGATTCCGGATTGGGACTTGGCTCTGGCGATGACGCACGGGCGCGAATGCATCAATCCCCGGCCGCTGGCCATGAAGCAAATCCATAACCGGATTTCGCCTTATACGGTCGGCAGTCTTACCTATTCGGAAGGCATCTACGATGACGTCAACAAATTGATTTGGGGAGCTCAAGATTGGGACCCGTCTGCGGATGTTGCCGACACACTGCGCGAATATGCCCGGTTTTTCATCGGCAGCAGCTACGCAGAGGCGTTCGCCGTGGCGACTCTGGCGCTGGAGCGCAATTGGACAGGACCGCTGATCGCAAACGGCGAAGTGGAGGACACGCTGCGCCAATGGCGCGATATGGAGGAGACCGCTCCGCCTGCCGTGCAGGGCAATTACCGCTTCCAGATGGGGCTGCTGCGCGCTTATTATGACGCCTATATCCGGCGTCGTCTGCTCTATGAGACCGATCTGGAGCTGCGCGCCACGGCTGTTCTTGATGCCGCGCCCCGGATCGGGGCCGAGTCCGCTTTGGCTGAAGCGGAAGCGGTGCTGCAGTTGGCGTGGACCGCGCCGCCGGCGCCCGAGCTGCGTAAGGCATGCGACGAGCTGGCCGAACGCCTGTTCCATGCGATCGGCGCCCAGTCGTCGGTCGGCAAATACCAGGCGATCGCTTGGGACCGCGGCGCTTTTATGGACGATATCGACCAGCCGCTCAACAATGCGCATTGGCTGCTGGGCTGCTGCGAACGTGCCCGGCAAGCGGCCGATGAATCCAGCCGTCTGGAGCTCCTTCGCGCGGCGATCCGCAGGACCGATCCGGGCCCCGGCGGATATTACGACAATCTGGGTTCCCCGTCCGGCTGGCGGCGCGTTGTGTCGAAGCACGATTGGGATGAAGATCCGAGTTTTGGCGAGTCGGTATTTACCGCCTATTGCGTACATTTTCTGCATATGAGAGAAGAGCGGAAGCGGGAGGTCGGTCCGGTTCCTTTGGCTTGGCTTACTCAGCTGACCGCGTTTTATAAGGAGCCGCTTAAGCTCCGGTACGAGCATCTGGACGACGGTTCGGACTATGTGCTCAGAGTGACTTACAGCGGATTTATGACAGCGCGCAGCGGTCCAATGACGCTGAAGGCCGGAGATCGACATGTTCTTCAGGAACAATTGCGCATCAACGTGCCGGTTCAGCAGATAGAGTATGTTATCTCCCGCGAAGCCATCACGGACGGCGTGTTAACGTTGACCTGGAGCACGGCTTACGATCGGGTAGGCCCGTTTGCCGCGGAGGTTTGGCTAATGAGGGCCGAGTATCATCAGTCTATTCAAGGTTTGGCTTCGTCGGTTCCGCTTTTGTCGGAAGTGGAGCGGGCCTTGGTGAACGGTACCATGGGGTAGAACAAGGGGATAAAACGGCAAGCGCCGATTTGAAAAGGAGAGATCAAAGATGGAGCAGCGGATTTTAACGCACAGCGAGCTTTTGCAGCTGAAAAGATGGAATACGCCGACGGTTTACAACGGTTGGGAGCAGATTACGAATTATGATCGCAGGACGTGTTTTAACCGCGAGGAAACAAAAGATTATATGCCGCATATGGGCGTGATGATCGGTTATGCGGTGACGGTGCAGTGCCAGCCGAGCAATCCCGACCATCAGATCAATCAGCCGAACGCTCCGGCAGAGTACAGAGAATACATTGCCAGCATTCCCGGACCTAAGATCGTGATCGTGCAGGATTTGGATAAACCGGATGCATATGGTTCTTTCTGGGGCGAGGTCGGGGCCAACATCCACCGTTCGCTCGGCTGCGTAGGTACGATCACCGACGGGGCGGTCCGCGATTTGGACGAAATGAACAACGCCGGGTTCAAGGCGCTTGCAGCGAGAACTTGTGTTGGCCACGCTTACAGTTGGCCGGTGAAATGGAATTGCGAAGTTGAGGTGTTTGGCACGAAGGTGAAACCCGGGCAATTGATTCATGCCGACAAGCACGGATTTCTGATCATCCCCGAGGAGGATCAGGCTCATATTCTCGAAGCGACACGTTTCATGGACACAAATGAATGCAATACCGTCATTGTGAGCGGACGCAACACAGCCGGGAAATCGATGGAACAGGTGCTGGCAGGCATGCAGGAGGCAGGAAAGCTATTCGGAGCGGCAGCCCATGGGAAGTACGGGAAAAAAGGAGAATGGTGACGATTCCGAGCGGCCGGAGACGCGCGGCCATTAAGCATCGCATCGGCCGGCGTGCATGGCGCCGGGAGGCTGGAAGCGGCGGCATATAGCGCGCCCTTAGGACGGGAGGCAGGACGGGTTTCGGCTGCGGCACACAATAAGTATCGGATCGGAGAACGGGTAAGTGGAGCAGCCCCCTCTCTAACGGACGTGAGCTGCTGCTATGTAAACCAAATCCGGGGTTTGCTCAATGTGGCGGACACCAGCGCTCTTATTCGGCCAGTTATCGCGGTTTCCCGACTTTTTTTGGGCAAATAAAGTCGCCGGTGTCCGTTAAAAAAGCAACCCCCGGTTTTTGAGCCACATAGAGACACTCAGGTCCGTTAGCGTTGGAGCGTGCGTTCGCATCGTTCGCGTGCATAAGGCTAACCATAGCGACGAGGCAGTCCGTTACAGACGGCTGCTAACCCGCCTTGCCTACTCAGCCACGCTCCACGAGAAAAGGCAGCTCATTTCACAAAAAAAGCACTTAGCGACGATGTTTTCCGCTAGGTTTCCTTGTCTTATCCGATCAGCCCGTTGTGATGAGCTATTGTATGTGCGAATAAAGTGTGCTAAAATGAGCACATTAAATCAAAAGACGAGGAGGCTCCGATGGCACAATTAAAACGTTTTGGATTTGGCCTGCAGGCCTTAATTGTGCTGGCTGCGAATTCGGAGCAATGTTCCAGCGCCGAGATTGCCGAGCAGATCCGCTGCGAACCGACCGCCCTCCGCAAAATTTTGGCCCAACTGGTGGATGCGGGGATTGTGATGGTAAAGCAAGGCAGAACGGGCGGATACCAGTTGGCCCGTGATCCGGAGCACATCACATTGTCGGAGATATACAAATCGTTGCATGAAGAGGAACCGCGCTGGGACCGGATGATGGACACGACGGGCAATCACCTGTTCGGGCAAAAAGTGAACGAGTCGTTCCGCAAAATTATGACCGATATCAACGAGCAGGTGGATCGTGTGTTGGGTACGTATACGATTGCCGATCTGCTCGATTGATTTTTTTCGGAATAAAATGTGCAAAAAAATGCACACTTTATATGTCGACTCCATTAAAGGAGGTGATAACAAATGGATGAGCCCGCCCGGAAACGTTACGTTTCCATGGGTATATCCCTGATTACGGCGATTGTTGGAGGGATCGTTTTTAAGCTGCTGCATTTACCGATTCCATGGCTGCTGGGGCCGATGGTGTTTGTATTAATCGGCTCCAATGTGTTTAAAGGGAGTTATCAGTGGTCCGGGCAAATCCGCAACGGGGCGATGATTGTCGTCGGTTACACCATCGGATTGTCGATGACGGCCGCTGCGCTGAAGGAGATGTCTTATCAGCTGCCGGCGATGCTGTTAATGAACGTGCTGCTGCTGCTTGTTTGTTCGGCTATCGCTTTTATTGTTTCCAAGCTGTCGGATACAGACTTCAATACGGCGCTGCTCGGCAGCATGCCGGGAGGTCTCACGCAGATGGTGCTTTTGGCCGAAGAAAGCGAAGGGGTCGATCTTACGGTTGTGACCGTCACCCAAGTGATCCGGCTGATCATTATCATTGTATGTATCCCTATGCTCGTATTCAGCCCGATCTTCGGGCAAACGCACAGTGCCGTACCCGCGGCGCAAGCGTTAACGGGAAGTGCTGCAGGATGGAGCGGTTCGGTAACGAATCTGCTCGTATTCGCCGTAGTCTGCGTCATCTGCGCAGTAGGCGGGACCAAAATCAAATTTCCCACCGCCTTTCTGCTGGGGCCGATTATCGGCACAGCCGCGCTTCAGCTTTGCGGCTTGCAAGGCCCGACGCTTCCCACTTTTGTCATCAATGCGGTTCAACTGGCTATCGGCGTTAATGTTGGTTTGATGCTGAAGCCGGGAAAACTGGCGCGCAAAGGGCGGATCATCTCGCTTGCCGTTGCCAGCGGGCTCGCACTGATGCTGGGAGCATGGGGGCTCAGCGAACTTCTGACCTTGCTTCATCCGGTCTCCCGGGCGACCAGCTTGTTAAGTCTTGCCCCCGGAGGCGCGGATCAGATGGGCATCATCGCCCACGAAATTCATGCGGATTTATCGATGGTAGCCGGTTATCAGTTGTTCCGCGCCTTCTTTATTTTGTTTGCGGTGCCGCCGCTGATCAGAATGTTGTTCCGGCTGCAGCACAAAAGAAAAAGCGGCGCAGAAGCGCTCAAGCAAAATTAACGACCCGAATCGAATGCGGCGCAACCGCAAGCAGGGTAAACAAACGAACCATATGGAGGGATTTAGATGAGTTCACTGAACCTTAACTTTGAGAAAACCGCGCTGGTCATTATCGATTTGCAAAACGGAGTTGTTCAATTCTCAGACGGCCAGGAGATCGTGGAAAAAACAGTGCCGCTCGTAGATCTGTTTCGCGAAAAAGGCAGTTTGATCGCTTTTGTCAACGTTGAATTTCTCGATGGAAAAGACCGCCTGGAGCCGCTTACGGACCAGCCGGCGGCGCAAGGCGGCGCTCAAATGCCTGCAAACTGGGCGGACTTCGCTCCCGAGCTGAATGTCGGTGCGGGCGATTATAAGGTGACGAAACGGCAGTGGGGCGCCTTCTTTGGCACAGACCTCGATCTGCAGCTGCGCCGCCGCGGCATCGATACGATCGTGCTTTGCGGTATTGCAACAAACATCGGCGTGGAAAGCACGGCAAGAGAAGCGTTCCAATTTGGTTATAACCAAATTTTCCTGACCGATGCGATGAAAACATTCACGGCCGAGCAGCATGAAGCGACGTGCAATTATATTTTTCCGAAAATCGGCAAAGTGCGCACGGTACAGCAATTTTTGGCGGAAGCGGCGGCAAACGGCTGATCGTCCCGGCAAAAAAATGAAAATTGCTGCTTGTCCGGATGTTGACAAGGCCAAATCGTTGACCTATAATAACCAATAACTTCACAAACAAATGTTACGATTAGAAATAGTAGAAATGTCAAGACCTTTCAGAGAGCCGTTGGTTGGTGTGAAACGGCAGCGTCAGCCATTTCGAACTCGTCTATGAACAGCTGCCCGATCATGTAGGGTAAGACGGAATTCCACCGTTACAGGGATAGATGGTGATGGCCATCGAATTTGAGCTCATTCCGCAAGGAATGAATTAGAGTGGTACCGCGGGTTAAACCTCGTCTCTATACGTAGAGACGGGGTTTTTTTGTTGGTTAAATTCCGGGTTTAACCGGCCCCGCTTTATATATAGCAGCTTTTTTACCATAAAATCAGCGTCTTAAAATGGGGAGGAAATCACGATGAACTCAAAAATCATTGTATTGGATACAACTTTGCGCGATGGCGAACAGGTTCCTGGAGCCAAGCTGAACGTATATCAGAAGCTGGAGATCGCCCAGCAGTTGAAGCGGTTGAATGTGGACATTATCGAAGCGGGATTCCCGGCTTCTTCGGCGGGAGACTTTTACGCGGTGCAGGAAATTGTCCGTGCCGTAGGCAGCAGCGTGTCGATTACGGCTTTGGCGCGTGCCGTCAAAAGCGACATCGACGCGGTATACGAAAGCATTAAGCTGGCGCAAAATCCGCTGATTCATATCGTGCTTGGCACCTCCAACATCCATGTGGAGAAAAAGTTTAACCGTTCCAAGGACGCCGTGATGCAAATGGGGGTCGACGCGGTGAGATACGCCAAAACCTTGCTGCCGCATGTGCAGTATTCCACGGAAGACGCGTCGCGATCGGATTTTGAATATTTGTGGAGCACGATCAGAGCGGTCATTGAAGCCGGAGCTACGATGATTAACGTGCCCGATACCGTCGGATTCGCCGTGCCTGAAGAGTTCGGCGATCTTATCCGCAGGCTGAACGAACGAATCAAAAACTTAAACGATCAAGTGATTCTCAGCGTGCACTGCCATAACGACCTGGGGATGGCTACGGCCAATACGCTCAGCGCGGTCAAAAACGGCGCGGACAAAGTCGAATGCACGATCAACGGTCTCGGCGAAAGAGCGGGCAACGCTTCGCTGGAAGAAGTGGTGATGGGCCTCAAGGTCAGGGAGAGCTTCTACAAGCGTGCTACCGGCATTAACACGCAGGAGCTGAAACGCACATCCAGATTGGTAAGCCATCTGACGGGACTTGACGTGCAGGTGAACAAAGCGATTACCGGCGAGAACGCCTTCGCCCATTCTTCCGGCATTCACCAGGACGGTTTATTGAAGGATAAAAACGTATACGAGATCATGTCGCCCGAAGATGTAGGCGCAGACAGCATGGAGCTGATTCTTACCGCGCGTTCCGGACGTCATGCCTTTAAGAATACGGTGGAGAAAATGGGCTTTGATACCAGCGATGCCGTAGATTTCGAAGCGTTGTTCCAGAAGTTTCTGACCTTGGCCGACGCCAAAAAGGAAGTCTACGACCATGATGTATTTTATTTAGTGACCAACCACCGCACCTTGGACGAGGGCATCAAGGAGCTTTACGAGCTGGTTTCGTTCCAAGTCGTCACCAACGACATGTTCCCTACGGCCAGCGTCAAGCTGAAAAAAGGCGATGAAACGCTGAAGGGCAGCAGCGTCGGAGACGGCCCGATCGATGCTTTGTACAGCGTGATCAAATCGCTTGCCGGCATAGAGGTGCAGCTGAAGGACTACAAGATCAGCAGCTTGTCCAGGGGCAAAGATGCGGTCGGCCGCGTCAACATCCGCATCGAGCATGAAGGACGGACTTATTCCGGCCGGGCGATGGATACCGATATTATTAAAGCGAGCGCCAACGCCTTTTTGAACGGAATTAACGCCGTATTACTGGATGCTTCCAAGGAAGTATAGACTGGAGGGAAGCGATCGACGAGGAGCTTTTTCAGTTCGCGTCCTTATGGGCGGCAGCCGGTCACCACAAAGCGGTGTTCGAATTGACGCCGGAGCAGTTGGTATCGCGATGACAAAGGGGCAGATTATGTCCGTCAAATCATAAACAGTCCGGTTCAGGCGTTATCCTGCGGCGCGTAAAGCGCCGCCCGGCCGGCCTTTGGCCGACTTCAAGATCCCAGTTCCAGTGACTGGATTCAAGCGTCTGAAAAATGTTCGAGTGCAGCATTTATTTGCGATACGATTATAGGCAGCGTCAGCATCCTTGCAGCGAAGTGAGAGCGCAGTTTCTCGCTTGAAGCGCTGCCGGGATTTTTGGCGTTGAACAAAACCGGAATATCGCTTAATATAATTGCATCGGTGATAATGATTCTCAATCATGTTAAAAAGGGGTGACTTATGGCTGCCAACATGCTAGTAACCGACATTCATCATTATTTCGACCGTCTCGCCGACGTGGTACACAGCACCGTGCGAACGCAGGGATGGGTGCAGCAGTTCGCTTTGCCGGACGATGTCGGCAAAGGGACGGTGTCCCGGCTGCATATCCGCTCGGGCATGGAAATTGTCATCTCCGATATGGTGCTGGAGCAAAATTTGCAGCTGCGGATTCAAGAGTCCTGCCGGCTGTTTGAGCTCAATTATTGCGTAAACGGTGAAATCTACTGCGAATGGGGCGGCAAGGAAAGCGTGACGAGCCAGCGCACCGGCAATATTTGTTTTTTTGAAGACGAGCGGGTGTATATGGAGAAAAAAGCCGGTATTCCCCACCGGCTGCTGGAGGTGCGGCTGCGGCCCGAGGAATTGCTCAGCTACGCCGAAGACTCGGAAGACCGCCGTACGATGGAGCTGCTGCTGAAACGGCACAAAGGCAATCTTGACCGTTACCCGGACTCCCCGGCGATTCAACAATGCGTTTTTGAATTGATGGAGTGCGGTTATACCGGGGCCTTGAAGCGATTGTACATGGAGAGCAAAGCGATGGAGCTGATCTCGTTGTACGTTCAGGAAGCCGGGCAGCGATCCGCAGGGAAAGAGCTGGTGCTGCGGCCTGACGATATCGAGAAGCTGAAGACGGCCCGCGAATTGGCGCTCAGCCATCTGGAGAAGCCGTTATCGATCCGGGCATTGTCGAGCAAGGTAGGACTCAACGAATACAAGCTGAAAAAAGGTTTCCGCGAAGTGTTTGGCATGACCGTATTTGAGCTGGTGCGCAACGGGCGGATGGAGAAGGCGCTTGATTTAATGGAGACGGAGCGATTAAATGTAGGAGAAACGGCGGTTTCGCTTGGGTACAGTAATATGAGCAATTTTACGGCGGCCTTCCGCAAACGGTACGGCTGCAACCCCGGAGCGTATATGAAGCAGATCAACCGGCGGGAAAGCCATTACCGCAAGCAAAATCCCTTTGACACATAAACGTGTGCCGAAGGGATTTTTTCTATGTAACGGCATAAACGGGGAAAAAGGCTCCTTCTGCAGGTAGCGGCAAAGCGGAATTCAATTGATAATCATTATCATACCAAAGAGATAAGCTGCCGCTGCGGCTTGGGAGGAGACATCTATATGAAGAAACCATTTGTCGCTATTTTTATCACGGTGCTGGTTGCGATTATTTCCATCGCTACCTTTAATCCGATCATCGGGCCTCTGGCCCGTACGCTGGGGCTTTCTGCCATTCAATCCGGGAGTATGGTGACGATAACGGGCATTTTCTGGATTATCGGGAGTTTTCTGTGGGGCCGCTGGGCACAAGGCAGGGGCGGCAGGAAACGGATACTGATTGCGGCATTGCTTGGGTATGCTGTAACTGTGGCCATGTTCGCTTATATTGCGGACAACGTGGCGGTGCGTGAATCGGCCGGTCCATCGATCTTTTGGATTTTTATCGGGCTGCGGGCAGTGGCCGGATTTTTCTTCGGTGCCATTCCCGCTATGGCGCAAGGGTTTTTGATGGATTGGACAACGGCCGAAGATCGCGCCAAAGGCATGGCTTTGTACGGGGCGGCGAGCGGACTCGGTTTTGTGATTGGCCCGGCGATGGGAGCCGGTTTGGCCGCGGTGGGACTGACGGCCCCGATGTACGTGTCCGCCGTTTTGCTGGTGCTGGTTGTGCTGCTGAACGTATTTATGATAAAAAGCCGCAAAAACGTAACGACACGTCAAGCCGGCAGGAAGCTGTCGCCGACGGATTCGCGAATCCGCTTGTACATTGCGGTTGGCTTGGCATTTTCGACGGTGCTGATTTTGCTGCAGGTGACCGCGGGTTTGTATATGCAGGACCGGCTTTTCGCTTCCGCGAAGGAAGCGGCGATGATGACGGGAGCCGCTTTGTCGATCGCAGGGCTGGTTGTCGTCATTGCACAGGTGTGGATCGGCCGGGGAAGTAAAATGCAGCCAAGCCGTCTGCTGAAAATCGGATTATGCGCTTTAGGTTTAGGTTTCGCTTGTTTCCTTGTGTTGCCTTCTTATTATATGGCCGCTTTTGCCGTTATCGGGATCGGCATCGGGTTCACACAGCCGGGATATACTACGGCGGCTTCGCTTGCGGTTGGGGAGGAGGAGCAGACAGGGGTCGCATCATACGTCTCCGCCGCGCAAGGGGTCGGCTCCTTTGTCGGGCCGCTGATCGGCACGTTTCTGTATTCGCAGCATATTTATTTGCCATATTTGATTTGTGTCGCCTTCATTGGGGTACTTTACGGGTTTGTAGCGGCAACTGCGAAGTCCGCTCCCGCCTTCCTTTCATCCGGGGTTGACAGCAAAAAATAGGAATGTTATAAAAAAGTAGAATAGCACTCGACATGTGAGAGTGCTACTACGATGATGACCCGAAATTGGAGGGAGCGACCCGAATGGAAAAGAAGCAGTTTCAGGCCGAATCGAAGCGGCTGCTGGAAATGATGATTAATTCGATTTACACGCAAAAGGAAATTTTTTTGCGGGAGTTGATTTCGAATTCCAGCGATGCCATCGACAAAATTTATTACAAGGCGTTAACCGATGACAAGCTGGTGTTTGATAAAGACAATTATTACATCCAAGTCATTCCCGATAAGACCAACCGCACCTTGACGATTCGCGATACCGGTATCGGCATGACCGAAGAAGATTTGGAAAACAACCTTGGCATCATTGCCAAAAGCGGTTCCTTGGCGTTTAAGAAAGAAAACGAAGCGAAGGACGGCCACAACATTATCGGCCAATTCGGCGTCGGTTTTTATTCCGCGTTTATGGTCGCCGATGTTGTCACGGTGATCAGCAAGTCGCTGGAGACCGGCCGCGCGTACAAGTGGGAATCGACGGGGGCCGACGGTTATACGATCGAACCGTCCGAGAAAGAATCGGTCGGCACGGAAATCGTTTTGAAGATCAAGGACAATACCGAAGACGAAAGTTATGACGAATACTTAGAAGAATACCGTTTGCGCTCGATCATTAAGAAATACTCCGACTTCATCCGTTATCCGATCAAGATGGAAATTTCCGGGCGCAGACCAAAGGAAGGCAGCGAAGGCGAATACGAGGATTACCGCGAAGAGCAGCACGTCAACAGCATGGTGCCAATCTGGCGCAAAAACAAAAAGGAACTGACGACCGAAGACTACGAAAACTTCTACGCGGAGAAGCATTACGGCTTCGACAAACCGCTGAAGCATATCCATGTCAGCGCCGACGGGGCCGTCGTGTACCAGGCGATCCTGTTTATTCCGGAAAACAGTCCTTTCGACTACTATTCCAAGGAATATGAAAAAGGGCTCGAATTGTACGCCAACGGCGTGCTGATTATGAACAAATGCGCCGATCTGCTGCCCGACTACTTCGGTTTTGTCAAAGGTATGGTCGATTCGGAAAGCTTGTCGCTGAACATTTCCCGCGAAATGCTGCAGCATGACCGCCAGCTGAAGCTGATCGCCAAAAATATCGAAAGCAAAATCAAAAGCCAGTTGCTCAGCATGGTAAAGGACGAGCGCGACAAATACGAGCAGTTCTTTAAAGCATTCGGCAGACAAATTAAATTCGGCGTTTACAACGACTACGGCATGCATAAGGATACGCTGCAAGACCTGCTGCTGTTCACCTCCTCCAAGGAGAAAAAGCTGGTTACGCTGGACGACTACGTCTCCAGAATGCCGGAAGACCAGAAATATATTTACTACGCGACCGGCGAATCGAACGAACGGATCGAAAAGCTGCCGCAAACCGAACTTGTTGCCGACAAAGGGTACGAAATTCTGTACTTCACCGACGACATTGACGAGTTTGCGATCAAAGTGCTGATGAAATACAAAGATAAGGAGTTCAAATCCGTATCCAGCAGCGATCTGGGTCTGGAAGCGGACGAAAGCCAGAAGGAAGCCGATGCCGAAAATAACGAGCATAAAGAGCTGTTCGAGCAGATGACAAGCCTGCTGGACGGCAAAGTGACCGGCGTCAAAGCGTCCAAACGGTTGAAATCGCATCCCGTATGCCTTTCTACCGAAGGCGACGTCAGCATCGAGATGGAGAAAATCTTAAACGCGATGCCAAGCAATCCGGGCGTCAAAGCCAACAAGGTGCTTGAGATTAACATCCATCATTCGGTGTACCCATCGCTGAAGGAAGCTTACGCCAATGACAAGGACAAGCTGAGATTGTACACGAACTTGCTGTACAATCAGGCGCTGCTGATTGAAGGGCTGCCAGTGCAGGATCCGGTTGAATTTACGAACGATATTTGCAAAATTATGGTGTAACCCAATAGGCCATGTTTGATAAGAAACCTGCCGGAGCGAAGCTTCGCGCAGGTTTTTTTGCGTCGTCCGGGGGTTTCAATTGTTAAGCGCTTCCTCGAAAAAAAGCCCATTTGTTTGATGAATCGGCCGTTTTATGGTATAATTCAATTAAATTAGGCTGAAAAGGAGGTGAATATCGATGTTATCTCGCCGTATCTCTTTAAATCGTTTGTTTTCATTAATTTTAATTGCCGTATTCATGTTGTTTGCCACGCCTACCCCCAGCCTGGAGGGAAATGCGAACGAGTCCGCCCGGACCGCCGCAACGCAAGGCATCGAATACTTTACGAATAAAGCCACGGTTCGCAAAATGACTTCCGCTTCCGAAGGATTGCGTTTCGCAGCATTGCTCGCCGCACTTTCGACTGTTTTGCGCTCCTTGACGTATAGGCTTCGCCGTATGCTGCCCGAGTCTCGCCTCTCGTTTCGCCCCCACATTGCCCGCCGGCTGGCGCGGATGCTGTTAACCCCTGCCCGATTCAGTTCCTTGTACGTATAACCTGCCCCTCGCGTTTATCCTTTTATCCGTATTTGTCCATTTTTTAACCGTTTTTCAAATGGTTTCTTTGAGTTCGCCCAAAAACGTTTCTTACCGTTAACTCGTAAACTGAGTTTTCACCGCACCTGGCTTCGTTTTGAAAAAAACGGGCATCCATAGGGCTTATTTGCCGCTGCCTGGATTTACGCAGCCGGTTCCGAGTGCGGATCGGCATGTATTTGATGTGCGAACAGGTGAATTGAATTTGAGCCGGATGGCATGCCAACCATGAAAATCAGGAGGATATTTAGATATGAATATAAAAGAAACCGATCTCCCCGGCATCGGTAAGAAGTATCAACTGCTGGCAAGGGGAGGAGATAAGCTTGTTGTCGTCATTCACGACGACGGCCGGCGCGAATGCTACCATTACGACTATGCGAATGCGGACGACAGCGTTTCGATGGTCACGCTGGATGACGACGAGGCGCGCATGCTGGCGGCTATTCTCGGAGGGATGACCTATAAGCCAAAAGCGCTGGAAACGATCGAGATGGCGCTTGACGACCTGGTGATCGAATGGTACCGGGTCGAGCCGGATTATTTGTCCGTCGGCAAAACGATCGGCGAGCTGAACGTTCGCCATACTTCGGGAGCCACTATTATTGCGATAATCGGTAAACAACGAACGACCCAATATATCAATCCGGGGCCGGATGTGGTGATTACTGCGGATTGTACGCTTATCGTAGCCGGGGAAAGGAGGCAGCAAAAACTGTTCAAGACCATCTTAATGAATGGAAGTGAGTGAGCCTATGAACTACATTGTATTTGAAATCGGAATCGCGATCGCGCTCATTGCGCTTTCCGGCCTGTTGTCGGCAAAGCTCAGGTTTTCGGTCATTCCGTTTTATATATTGGTCGGTATGGCGGTAGGGCCGCATGCCATTGCGATTTGGCATATCGATCTGAAATTTATCGAAAGCGCGCCGCTGATCGAATTTATGGGCCGGATCGGGGTGTTGTTTCTCCTCTTTTATTTGGGACTGGAATTTTCGGTCGGCCGGCTTGTTAAATCGGGACGTTCGATTGTGGTTGGCGGAACGATCTATATTTTAATCAATTTTACGCTTGGTTTATTGTTAGGTTATGCCGCCGGACTGCCGCTGTTGGAGATGCTTGTGGTAGCCGGCATTACGACGATTTCCTCAAGCGCCATCGTAGCCAAGGTGCTGGTCGATTTGAAGCGGACGGCCAACCCGGAGACGGAAATGATTCTTGGCATCATCATGTTCGAAGACGTATTTCTTGCGATTTATATTTCCATCCTTTCGGGCCTTGTGCTCAGCGGATCGACGTCGATCGGCGGCATTGCGCTGTCCGCCCTCATTGCGCTTGGATTCATGCTGCTGGTGCTGATCGTTGGACGGAAACTCGTGCCGCTGCTCAACCGGCTTTTGAACATTCGTTCCAACGAACTGTTTATGCTTGTCATTTTTGCCGTGTTGTTTATCATTGCCGGTTTCTCCGAAACGATTCATGTCGCCGAAGCGATCGGCGCGCTGCTGGTCGGACTGGTGCTGGCCGAGACGGAGCATATGAAAAGGATTGAGCATCTTATTTTGCCGTTTCGCGATTTTTTCGGCGCAATCTTCTTTTTCAGCTTTGGCCTTACGATTGACCCGCTTTCGTTGGGAGGGGCGGTATGGCTGTCTTTGGCCGCGGTTGTCGTTACGCTGATAGGCAATTTTGCGGCGGGGATGTGGGCCGGACGCAGCGCAGGTTTATCCCCGAAAGCGTCGGTGAACATCGGCTTGACGATCGTGGCGCGCGGCGAGTTTTCGATCATTATGGCCAATCTCGCCAAAGCGGGCGGGCTGCTTCCGATCGTACAGCCTTTTGCGGCGCTTTACGTGCTGATATTGGCCGTCATCGGACCGCTGCTCACCAAGGAAACCAAAGTGATCTACAGCGGTTTGGATCGGGTGTTAAACATGTCCAAATGGAAATGGAGCAAGAAATTGTCGGATCAAGCAGCCCCTCAAGAATAATGACAAATTCGAGGAGGAATCGGTATGCGTTACGATCATGAAACAGGTAGGCATTCTGCTGGGAGATTTCTTTTGGCGCAAGGGGATTTCTGGGAACGGAAAATGCGGCTTCATACAACCCGTCCTGACTTGTTGGCGGACGCCATTCGGCAGGCTGTGGGGAGAGAAGCTTCAAGGGTGAGATCGTATCGGACCGAAAACGGAGAAACGGTGCATATCATGCAAGTGGTCATCAGCAGGCTGGAGGCGGTGCCGCTCACGGAACTGATCGTTGCCGCCGATCCGCAGGCGATTGTCGACGTGGTCCCGCTGCCCGGCTCTTTCGGGTTGCGCCGCAGCATCAGGCTGGCGAAACGCCATTCCCGCCGGGATCTGCCCGATGTCACGAAGTACGGCAACGAACTCAATGAAGATTAACCGATAATCCCTTGCCTTGATCCGTTGTTTTTAGCGGGTCAAGGCTGGGACAATCGCATTAGAAACGGGGGCCATTTGATCTTCCAACCGCTGTTAGAATGGCACATTCGGAAGCGGGAGGCCGGCGTCCGAGCAAGGACGCGCGGCAGATGACAATTTCGTTATCTTGCGCTTACAGCCGCGGAATATGTACATGATGCGGGTGCGAGGGGTAAACTAGGGGTAGAGGTGATCCGAATGAATGACAAAGATCAGCTGACCGAAGAGAAGTGGCAGGCCATTATAAACAACGACGCGGCGTACGACGGCAAGTTCATCTATGCGGTCAAATCGACGCACATTTTTTGCAAGCCGTCCTGCAAGTCGAGAGCGCCGAAGAAAGAACATGTGCGCATATTTTACAACGCCGGGGAAGCACAAGCGGCAAACTACCGGCCGTGCAAAAGATGCAAGCCGACCGGAGAGCGGCAGCCCGATTATGAATGGGTCGCGCAAATCACGCAATATATCGATTCGCATTACAGCTCGGCGCTTTCGCTGGAGAAGCTGGCTCTGGAATGCCATGGCAGTCCTTATCATCTGCAGCGCACTTTCAAGCGGATTCAAGGCGTAACGCCTGTCGAATACGTTCAGCAGCGCCGCATCGGCAAAGCCAAGGAGCTGCTGCGCGAAACGGAAGAGGCTGTTACGGACATCGCCCTGCATGTGGGCATCCCCAATACGTCTTATTTTATTACGCTGTTCAAAAAGAAAACCGGGCAAACGCCGGCCCATTACCGGCAAAACCGGGCACGGCCGTTTGAGTCTCAGGAGGAGGCATGACATGAAAGCAACGATGAAACCGACGATTTACTGGAGCCTGCTGCAATATGGCGGCTGGCGGTTCTATATTGCCGCGACAGAGAAGGGCTTATTATTTGTCGGTTCCGACAATAAGCCCTTCAGCGAGGTGAGCAAATGGGCGGAAGCCCGTCTTTCCGGGAGCGAGCTGGTGCAGGACGATGAAAAACTGCAGCCGTACGCCGTCCAATTAACGGAATATTTGCAAGGGGAGCGCACAAGTTTTACTTTTCCGCTTGATTTGCGCGGCACTCCGTTTCAGCTTGCCGTATGGGATGCGTTGTGCCAAATTCCGTATGGCGCAACTTGGTCTTATTCGGACATCGCCCGCTCCATCCAGCGGCCGTTGGCTGTGCGGGCGGTTGGCGCAGCCATCGGAGCGAATCCGGTTACGATAACCGTACCGTGCCACCGGGTTATCGGCAAAACCGGCGCTTTAACCGGCTATCGCGGCGGCTTGGCGATGAAGACGCGGCTGCTCGAGCTGGAAGGCGCAAGCACGGCCGGCGCAGAAAGCAAACGCCATGCCTGAGCGGGTAGCCGAACGGATTGCCGCGCTGGATTGGGATGCGCTGCAGCAAGCGATGGACACGCAAGGATATGCCGTGCTCCCGCCGCTGCTTGATCCGGCGGAATGCGAGGACATTATCGCTACGTACGGGCAGCCGGAATTGTTCCGCAATACGATTGATATGGCGAGATACCGGTTTGGTGTGGGAGAATATAAGTATTATGGGGCTCCCTTACCCGATTTGCTGCAGCAGCTTCGCGAAGGGCTGTATCCCGAGCTTGCCAAAACAGCTAACCGCTGGCTCGGACAGCTGGGGCAAGAAGCCGATTATCCCGCCTCGCTGGCGGAATTTCTCGAGCGGTGCCACCGGCATGGACAGCAGCGCTCCACACCGTTGATTTTGAAATATGAAACCGGCGGTTACAACTGCCTGCATCAGGATTTGTACGGCGACGTCTTTTTCCCGCTGCAAACGGTGTTTGTGCTAAACCGCAAAGAAGCGGACTACAGCGGCGGAGAGTTTCTGCTTGTGGAGCAGCGCCCCAGAGCGCAGAGCAGAGGGCATGTCATCACTATCGAACAAGGAGCTGGACTGATCTTCCCGACGAATTACCGGCCCGTGCAGGGGACGCGCGGGTATTACCGGACGACGCTGCGGCACGGCGTCGGTACGATCGTCTCGGGAACGCGGTACAGTCTGGGGATCATCTATCATGATGCAACGTGACATTTTATATAAGCAGCCCAAAACGATATTAAATAAAGGTACCGGTTTTCTCTCCGGGTACAGCCATTCGCTCAACCCGTATACGGGTTGTTCATTCGGCTGCTCGTATTGTTATGTGCGGCAGATGCCGGTGTCGTTATTCCGGCCGGCGGAATGGGGGAGCTGGGTCGACGTGAAGCTGGAGGCGGCGGAGCTGCTTCGCAAGGAGCTGCGCAAGGCGAAAGCGAAAGGCAAGGTGACGATTTTTATGTCATCCAGCACAGATCCGTACCAGCCAATCGAGCATAAGGAGCGGGTGACGCGATCGCTGCTTGAGGTTATGGCAGGGGATCCTCCGGATTTCCTGTTGGTGCAGACCCGCAGCCCGCTTGTTGTGCGGGATATCGATTTGTTCAAGCAGTTGGGGCAGAAGGTCCGGATCAGCATGACCGTCGAAACCGACCGAGAGGACATCCGCAAGCATTTCACTCCCGGCGCGCCGCCCTTAAGCGGCAGGTTCAAGGCGCTGCAAACGTTGGCGGAGGCTGGGATACCGGCCCAAGCGACAATCGCTCCGGTGCTGCCGAGCAGCGAGCAGTTTGCGCTTAAATTGTCCGGGCTGGTCGACCGCGTCTGCGTGGACGATTTTTATATGGGGGACGGCAGCGGCGGCAGAAGAACCCGCACTTTGGGCATCTACTCGTTGTACGAAGAGCTGCAATTAACGGAATGGTACGACACCTCCGCTTACCGCATCGTATATGACAGACTCAGAGAAGTGTTCCCGCATGACCGGGTGCTGCTCAGCCAAGATGGCTTTGCCCCGTAGAGAAGGACTTAGTATAGAAATTTGCATAGTTTGCATAAGAATAGCTGCATAGAAACTCACGTAGAAATAGTTGTATAGAAATTTGCGTAGAAATAGTTGCGGACAAGCTTAGTGGTGTGCTATAATACTCCTTGTCGACTTTTCTATTGCAGGTCCGTAGCTCAATGGCAGAGCAACCGGCTCTTAACCGGTAGGTTGTGGGTTCGACCCCCACCGGGCCTATATATGATCAAAAAATCCCCCGTTTGCTTAAAGCAGGCGGGGGATTTTTTTGTTCGTTGCGGCGGATGAGGCAAGTTGATCGGTTTCGGGATGGAGCTGTATCATTCAAGCCGCCACATCGGGAGGTTTGCTGCTTTCATCGGCTGCATTCAGCTTAACCAGCATGCTATCCAATGAGGATTTTCTTGCTTAGGGCTGGCGGGTTCCGTTTCTGATCAGTGTTGTTCTGCTTGCCGTGGGCATGCATGTTTATCCGGATTAAAATGACGGAAAGTCGCATCGCTTGTTTGGTTTGCGTTAATCAATGGTAGATTCTCGTATGCAATTCCTTTATTAAGGGGATTTGCGGAGGGCTGATATCGGCAGGGAGATCGGCGATGGATACGAACTTGGCCTCCCGGCTCTCTTCGTCCAGCGTCAGTTCACCGTTGTAATCATGCGCCGCAAAAACGATGTCCACAACATGCACTTCATCGCCGTTCGGATAAATATAATGCAGTTCAGGCCCCGAAAAGACGCCGAACAATTCCAAATGATCGACGCGCAGGCCGGTTTCCTCGTAAACTTCGCGCCGTGCGGCGTCTTCCACACATTCTCCAAGCTCAACGGATCCGCCGGGAAAACACCAGCAGTTATTATCGGTTCTGCGCAGCATCAGCACCTGGTCTTCCCGATTAAAAATGACGACACACGCTCCGCACAAAAGCAAGGGCCGGTGCCCGATCAACTCCCTCATCTGTTGGACGTATCCATTCATACGAAATCCCCCTTATTGGTAAATGTATACTGATTACAGCTTATTCTAAGGGATTCGTTGGATGTTGACCATGATGCCGGAATAACGGATTCATGATGGCTCCATCATATTTCGGGCGTAACGTTTCCGGGCGGCAAAAGAAAAAACCGCAACAAGCAAACTTGCAAAATAACACCCGCTTGCCACCCAAGGGTTGTACAGCACGGTGGAAGTTACCGTGACCAGCAGGCCTCCGAAAGCGGCGCCCCCGGCCAAACCGAGGTGAATCACCGATGTGTTCAGACTGAGCACGAGATTGGCGGATTGCGGCGCTTCTTGAATAAAATAAGTTTGAATGGCGGGAGCGGTCATAAACAGCGAAATCATCCATAAGACGATCCATACGAGCCCCATGGCCAGCGAGGCCGAAAACAAGGGCAGCAGGGCAAGAGAGATGATGGAAGCGGCCGTTCCCAGCGAAATGGTTTTGACAGGCCCCCATGTATCGACACTGTAACCGCCTGCTCGTGACCCAAGCATGCCAAATATGCCAAGCACAAACATGACGATTCCGATACGGGAAACTTCGAGATGCAGCACCGTATTTAAGATTGGCGTCAAATACGACAAGATGACGGATTGGCTTAAGCAGGTAATCAGCGAGAACAACAGGCCGCTGAGGATGACGGGATTTTTCAAAACTATAAATTGCCGGCGAAATGAAACCTGCGCGTCGCCTTCAATCGGCGGCAGCCAGCGGATCAGTCCGAGCATGACAAGCAAGCTGACGGCGCCTAAGACGGCAAAAATCGTCTGCCAGCCCCACCAGCCGGAAATCGCGATGCCAATCGGCACGCCTAACGTCATGGCCAGGCCAAACGCCAAGGCGACCGTGCTGACGGCGCTGCCGATTTTGTCCGGCGGCACCAGCTTGGCGACGGAGCCTAGCGCCACGACGCAAAATACGCCGGCGCTGACGCCAAGCACAATACGCGAGAGCAGCATCGCGGGGAAATGGGCACCGCTACCCCACGAAACAAAGCAGCCAACGATAAAAAGCGCCAATGCGCCGATCAGCAGCTTTTTAACCGGCAGGCGGGAGAAGACGGCGACCAGCACGGGGGTGCCGATGGCAAAGGCCAGCGAATATGCCGTGATGAGCTGGCCGGCTAACGCAATGGAAATACGCATATCTGCGGCGATAATGTGGAGAATGCCGGCCACAATCAGCTCGGCAACGCCTACCAAGAAACATCCTGAAGCAATCAAATATATAATCAGTCGGTTCATCTCATTCATCCCTTTGTTTCTTAGTTTTTTTTCTAAAATCACGGTACCGTTGATTGACATTATAAGGAGTTCACTTTCATAATGTAAGGAGGCAAACTATTTTGACATTGTCCTGTTATTTTGACTAACTAACTATAAGTAAGTAGGTGGTTGTATGAGCACTGCACCCGAGCAGGAAACGTTCAGCTCGAATATTTGCGACGTTTTGCAAATTTTGGGGGCGAAGTGGGCTTTTATGGTCATTGCGGAGCTGTATCGCGGCCCGTTGCGGTTTAAACAGCTGTTGCGCCAAACCGCGGTGATCAAAACACAATCGTTGACCGATGTGCTGCGCCATCTGGAAAGTATGGGCGTGGTGAACCGCGAAGTATTCCCTACCGTGCCGGTCAGCGTGCAGTATTCTTTGACGGAAAAAGGCGCGGATTTCTACACCGTGCTGGTCGAGATGGACAACTGGGCCAAGAAGTGGGGGAAGCAGGGCGGTAGCGATTGATCCTACATTTCGCGCATCCATCCAATATGGCGAGAAGAGCCCGCATGCACCAGAAGCTGCGGTCGGGGCACATTGGCTTCTGAATCGGACTGTAGACAAATAGGGTATCAGAACTTGTTCCTAAGTTCTGATACCCTATTATTTTTAAAGCTACCTGTTATGAAGTAGTTGCGGAAAGCTTCCAGCGAGTTACTAAACATCAACGGCTACTAAAGGTAGTTTACGTATTTACCTGAGTTCTTTTATATAACACGGGTATTGCCGCTGCTATAAGGATCATCCCCATAAAAGCGGGTGCGGCATGACCAAGCAATACATAGATTTGACCTCCAATGATCGGCCCAATCATTCTTGCTAATGCCTGAATCGATTGGCTGCCTCCTTGAATCCTTCCTTGTTCGCTGGAATCGACAGACTTGGAGAGCATCCCGTTAAAGGAAGGCCCAAAGATCGAATCGCCAAAACCAAATATAAACATTCCAGCGATAAAAAGCGGATAAAAGGAGAACAAAGCAGATAACGCAATAAGACCGTAACCGATAATCTCCGAAACCATGCCAAGAATTGCTATCTGTTTATCGCTAAGTTTGTTCAGAAGTTTGGGCATAATGAAACCTTGTGAAATGATATCCTGGACGCCCATAATTGAAAACATAAGTCCGATTAGTGCAGGCTGCCAACTGAAAGTATCCATTGTAAATTGTGAGAAAACGGCCTGTAAAGATCCGTTGGGTACCCACAGCAAGAACGCTGAGATCAGCAGTCTTTTTAAGTTTTTCATGGAAAGCAGGCTGGCGAGCTGTATGAATGGATTCAGTCTTGCCAAGGGAATCTCTTTCAGTTTATTCTGCTTGTCTAGGCTCTCAGGCATATAAAAGAAACCATAAGCGACATTCACTAAAGTGATGATCGCTCCAAAATACATCGGTGCTGAATAACCAAACTTGGCAAGGAATCCGCCTAGAGTGGGGCCAATGACGGTGCCTACGCCTACAACCGCGCTTACCCACCCAAAGTATTTGGTTCTCTGTTCTGCAGGAATGATATCTGCAAAATAGGCGAAGATTGTGCCTATGCTCCCGCCCGTTATACCTTCTATAATGCGTCCGACAAACAGCACCCATAAAGCCCCTCCTATGCCAAAAACGAAATACCCGATGGCGGAACCCAGCAGGCATACTAAGAGCAAGGGACGGCGGCCATATCGATCGCTTAATGCTCCAAGCACGGGGGCCGCAAAAAACACGCAGACGGCATAAACAGAGGTCAACAGCGTAACAACGATCGCTTGTTCTCCGGGATTGCTTGTATAAGGCTGCACCAAAAACGGGACGACAGGTGCTATGATACTGAAGCCTATTCCGCAAAGAAACACAGAAATAAGACCGAATAATAAAGCGTGTTTATCTACGGTTTGCTCTGTGTTCTGTTTATTGTGTGATCCAGATTTGAACACTTACATTCTCCCCTCAATAATGATGATTTTGATTCCGTGGAAACATATTTATCGTATTATTATTTTGTTTCCTTGTCAACAAAATAATAGCGATAAAAAAGCAGCCTGTTCTCGATAGAGCCCGGCTGCATGTAGTTTGATCCCCAGTATTCAAATTTATTCCGCATTCATATCCAGATCCACTTTCTTTATTTCTACATCCAAATGCCTGCTGTACTTATCCAAGAAGCTAAGCATACTGTCAAATTGCTCCTCGGTTATCTGCTCAAATACGGCCTTATCCCGCTCTTGAAATTCTTGATGCAAGTCCTCATGGATTTTATAAATGACTTCCCCTTGCTTAGTAAGTCTAAAATAAATTTCCTTCTTGTTATCCGACTTCTGGTAACTTTCGATAACGCCTTTATTTATGAGTTTCTTCGTTAATTTACTTATGGCACCGCGAGTCATATAAAAGGACTCCGCTAGTTTGGTCACATTGGAATCTGCATTTTTTCCAATGTATTCGATGCAATGTACTTCGGAAGGTTTGTAACCCTTAAGACTGGCTTCCATCTTATCTTTATTAAGCCAAACTATCTTGTTATACAGTTCCCTGAAAGCCATCATAACCTGGTCTTCTTTGTTCATGGCTTGTCCTCCCGCCCGTTGGTGCGTCCCTATTATTATACAGGGCTCGGCATGGGCTGTACAAGCTGCGCAAGTTCACCAAACCGACTTGTTCCGGTCACATATTGTTAACGGTAATAGCCCGTTTGAGTCATATCAAAACAAAACCGAACGGGTAAAATGGTACTAGGAAACAAAAAGGAAAGGAGAGCACTATCATGAAAAGCAAGTTTGCTGCAGCTGCGCTGTGCGGATTGCTGCTGATCGGCTGCGCCGCATGCTCACCGGCTCCGAAAGGGCAAGACCCGGCCCAAGTCAAGCTTGAATTGGCGGCGGAACCGGCGCCTGTCAAGACGGGAACGCCGACCAAGCTCACCGCAACAATAACAGGGCTGGAAAATACGGATGCAGGTAACGTACAGTTTGAAATTCGCAGATCGGACAACAGCGGTTTACCCGATACGAAGGAAGCAAGCCCGGTAGGCGGCGGACGGTATACTGCGGAAGAAACGTTTGACAAGACCGGGAAATACTCCATCTACATCCATATCTACCAAGGAGATCTGCATATTACGAAGAAAAAAGAGCTTGAAGTGTCATGATAGACCGCTTGAATTTATGGCGGAGCGCTGTGATTATCGTTATTGCTGCAGCGACCGCGCTGTTTGCCGAACCGTGGGATATCCGGGCTGACGCGGGGGAAGCGGGCCATGGACGCTCGCTCCAGCAGTTGATCGACGGGACACCGGCTGGAGGCACGCTGGTGCTCCCCGAAGGGGAGTATGAAGGAACAGCGGCCATAAGAAAGCCGTTGACCATTCGCGGAACAAGCGATGTGCGGATTTCCGGAGGCGGAAGCGATAAGCCGGTTATCGCGATTGAAGCGTCGGGCGTCCGGCTTGAGAATCTGCAGATCAGCCAAATGTCCAAAGCCGAAACGGCCGCCGTGCTTATTACGGCGGAACGCACGGTGATCGATTCGCTTCGTATCGATACCCGTTCTTTCGGCATTATGCTGCGTGACAGCGGACACAACGAGATCGTGAATTCCGTCATCCGCTGGCAAGCCTCCCCGGCTAAAGCAAATCAGGCGAAGCTTTCCGATAAGCGAAACGGGATCGATTTGTTTAATTCACACGACAACCGGATTTACGGCAATTCGATCTCAACGATGAACGACGGGATTTATCTCGAGAACAGCCACCGTAATACGGTTGAAAACAACCGGATCGATCATTCGCGCTACGGCGTGCACTGCATGTATACGGACGGAACAATCGTTCGCGGCAACATCGGTTCGTTTAACGTGACCGGCGCAATGGTAATGGGCGTGAAGGATGCGATAGTGTCGGGCAATACATTTACCAAGCAGAGCGAAAACGTCAATTCGCAAGGTTTGCTGCTGTTCGACGTCCAAACCTCCTTGATTGAAGACAACAAAGTGGAAGGCAATCGGGTCGGCTTTTATATTGAGCAGTCCCAGCGGAATGAAATTCGGCATAATGAGGTATTGCAAAATTTTGTCGGTATCCAGCTGCTGGAATCCGAGGGGAATCGGTTTCAAGAGAACCGGTTTACAGGCAATGTGATTGAATCCGAAGCAAGCGAAAGCTCTGCCAATCTATTTATTTCTAATATATGGGATTCATTTCAAGGGATCGATACGGACGGCGACGGCGTCAGCAACACAGCTTATGCGATGAATCCGTTTTTTCAAAAATTGACGTCAGCAACACCGGCGTATCAGCTGTTTTTCCATTCCCCCGGGATGCTGTTTCTGGAGAGCATGTTTACGGCGGGGAAAGAGGAGTGGACAGTTGATAAGACACCGCTGATGAGATCCGGAGACAAGCCCTCGGCCGCCCGGACCCAAGAGACGCTTACGATGCTGTGCGCTGCGCTGCTTTTGACCGTTAGTTCAATAACAACCATTATTTATTTGGGGGTAAGAAGAAAATGAAAAAATATATTGTAGTTGCCTTTATGATGACCCTTATTTTCACCTTATTATCCGCATGCGGAACGCCAAAATATGCGGCTGTGCCGATTAATGAAGATACTGACAAATGCGCTATCTGCAACATGCAGGTCAAGGATGACGCCTTTGCCGTTCAGCTGACGACCAAGGACGGCAAAACTTACAAGTTTGACGATATCGGTTGTATGAATGAGTGGACCGGCAAAAACGGCTTGGAGCAGGTAGGCGCTCAATTTGTCCGCGACTACAACAGTAAGGAATGGATTCCTTATGAAACCGCCGCTTATGTGTTTGATTCTTCATTCAAAACGCCGATGGCTTACGGGATTTATTCGTTCAAAAGCAAGCAAGACGCTCAGAAGTTTACCGATGAGCAGAAAAAAGGCAAGCTGATGACGGCGGCCGAGCTTAAAAACCATACCTGGGAGCGTACCAAAGGCATGATGGATATGGGAGGAAATCACGCGGATCAAGCGCATTCCGAAATGAACCATAACATGCAGATGGGTGGAGACGACAAAGGAATGCATGCCAAATGAATACTTGGCACATTGCCCTCCGTGAGGTGAAAATAGGCTTTAGAAACCCGTGGGCGTATTCCTTTATGGCTCTTTTCACCTTGTTCAGTTTGTCGCTGCAGCTCATCAACGCGCAAAATTTCACGTCCGGATACTCCAGCGCCACCTCCAACATGCTGAATCTTATATTATATTTGCTGCCCCTAATGACGCTGCTGATCGGCTCTTTCTCGCTGACCTCCGAGAAGGAGGAGGGCAGCTGGCAATTGCTGTCCACGTATCCGGTCAGTACGTTGTCGTATATAACGGGTAAATACGCGGGTCTGACCGCTGTGCTGCTGACGGTCATTTCTTTTGGCTACGGTATTTCAAGCCTAATCGGAATTGCCGCGGGGAGCAGCCTTGAGCTGAACACGTTTGTCATGATTTTTGTTTTTTCGGGCGGACTCGTCTTATTGTTTCTTGCCATTGCGTTGTGGATCGGCACTGTGGCCGGCAATCGCTGGCAGGCGCTGACCTATGGCGTGGCCGTCTGGTTTTTTGCGATTATCGGCTGGCCGACGCTGTTCATCGCTTTCCTTGGCTTGCTGCCGTATTTGTGGGTCAAGCCTGTTTTGGTCGCTTTCACTTTATGCAATCCGGCCGAGCTGGTGCGCTTGTTTGTCGTCGTCAAGCTGGGCGGCGGCTCGGCATTAGGGCCGGAATATTACGAATGGATTAAGTGGATCGGCAGCTCGTCAGGTACTTGGGGATTTATTGCGATTTGCCTGCTGTGGATCGGAGCGGCTGTCGGATTTGCCCGGTGGAGTTGGGAGAGGGGGCGTTACCGTGGGTGAAGTCGTATTGGCAGTTCATGAAGTAGACAAACACATCGCCAAACAGAAAATTATTCATTCCGTCAGTATGGAAGTCCGAGAGGGCCAGGTGCTTGCTTTGTGCGGAGGAAACGGGGCTGGGAAAAGCACGATGCTGCGGATGATCGTCGGCATTGCTCAGCCTACCGGCGGCACCATTGAAGTAGGCGGATTGCAGTGGAAAAAAGACCGGCGCGGCTATGCGGGCAGCATCGGATACATGCCCGACGATTATTTGTTCGGACATGGATTGTCGGCGGAAGAAACGCTGTCGTTCTGGGCTTCCTTGCGGAAAGTGTCAAAGATGAGAGTAGACGAGACATTACGGCTCGTCGGTCTGCATGACGTTCGCTCGAAAGCCGTCTCTTCTTTTTCCAAAGGGATGCGCCAGCGGCTGCTGTTCGCCCAAGCGCTGCTATCCAAACCGCGGCTGCTGGTTATGGACGAGCCGACAAACGGTCTGGACCCGTATTGGATGGAGTCGTTTGCCAAGCTTGTGCTGATGGCTAAGCGGGAAGGGCACGCAATTATATTCTCCACGCATCAACTGCAGGTGGCTGAGGCGATTGCCGATCAAGTCGTATTTCTCAAGCAGGGCCGCATTGTCGAAGAAGGAACAGTGTCCGTATTCCGGGAACGGTACGGCGATCAAGGGCTACAACAAGCGTTTCATCGGTTGTTCGGATTTCAAGCCGATGCGGCGGGGTTGCAGGAGGGAAATTCTCATGAGCTTTTTTAAGCGCAGAGAAGTGTTTCTGACCTTATGCGGGCTTGCAGCGCTGGCGCTGATTTATGCCGTCGTACAGTCCGCTTCGGGGCATGCGGTTGCGTCGCGTCTTGTTATCGGCGCCCAAGCTCCGGATTTTGAATTAGCCGATCTGAATGGCCGGCCGGTCAAATTGTCGGATTTCAGAGGGAAGGGCGTTATTCTTAATTTTTGGGGTTCATGGTGCGGCCCTTGCGTCAAAGAGATGCCTCTTCTGCAGCAGGCATATGAAGCCGGCATACCCGGAGTCGACGTCATTGCCGTCAATGTCGGTGAGAGCAAGGGCACCATTGCGGAGTTTATCAAGGCACACGGCTTGAGTTTTACCGTCCTGACCGATCCGAGCGGAGATGCGGCCAATCTATATAAAGTGAACGGTCTCCCCGCGACCTTTGTCGTAAATTCGCAAGGTATTGTCGTGCAAGCGGCGGCGGGAGAATTTACCGATGTCCGGCAAATCGAATCGCTGATGGGGAAGGTACAACCATAACCTATAATTCGGAAAAGAGGACAATCCGTGATTCAAGCTCCCATACGTATTTTGCTTGCAGACGATCATGCGCATGCGCGCGAGGCTATGAAAGAAATTATTTTGGCGGACGACTGCTTTGAAATAATCGGCGAGGCCGCAAATGGGCTTCAAGCGGTACAAATGGCTGAGCAATGGATGCCCGATCTGATCCTAATGGATATTTCCATGCCTGAAATGGATGGGCTCGAGGCGGCCAAGACGATTAAGATGAGGTTTCCGTATGTGAAAATCATTATGGTTACGGTTTCGGACGATATTACCCATTTGTTTGAAGCAATCAAGCGAGGAGCGCAAGGATATCTGCTCAAAAATCTTCATCCCGCCTCCTGGCACGAGTATTTGCGGGCTGTGGCGTTCGATGAGGCCCCGATGTCGCGTGAGGTTGCCGTAAGGCTGCTGCAGGAATTCTCGTCCCTAAAAACCTCTGTTCCCGAGCAATCTCCGCTCACTTCGCGCGAAAAGGAACTATTGGAATACGTGGCAAGAGGAAAATCAAATAAAGAAATTTCCGCGGAGCTTTCCATATCAGAGCATACGGTTAAAAACCATTTGAAAAATATTCTTCATAAGCTTCATCTGGACAACCGGGTTCAGCTCATGCGATACGCTTATGAAAAAGGCTGGATAAAAAGCTGACCGCAATCGGCATTGCGGTTTAAAAAAAATACGGACTTCAAAAATGGAAATATTCCGGGGAAAGCTGCTCTCTGTCGTTTGGCGCCGGGGGATCGAATCTGTAGCCGATTCCCCATACCGTCGTTATCATTTGCGATGCAACCGGAGTAACGGCGTGCATTTTCTCGCGAATTCGCTTGATATGGGAATCGACGGTGCGGTAATCGCCGCTAGGCTCGTGTTTCCATACCTCTATAAACAATTCCTCACGGCTGAACGTTTTTCTTTCGTTCATAGCGAGAAAACGCAGCAAATCATATTCTTTTAGCGTCAGCGATATTTCCGAGCCTTCGACCATGACGCGGCGTGCGTGGTGTTCGATCGAAACGGGCGAAAACGGAGACATGATCTTGTGCGCGCTTGAATTGTAATCGGGAAGCCGCAAATCCGTCTTGGTTCGCTTTAATATGGCATGGATCCGGCAGATCAGCTCTCTGGGACTGAACGGCTTGGAAACATAATCGTCGGCGCCGGCCTCAAAGCCTTTGATCCGGTAGCTTTCGTCACCATGCGCCGTTAACAGAATAACCGGCGTCGACTTCATGCATTTCAGCAGCTGGCATACTTCCAGCCCGGAGATGCCCGGCATCATCCAATCTAGCAGCACGATATCGTAATCTTGCGCGAGCGCCATCGTTAACGCATCTTCTCCGTTGTCCGCTTCATCGGCAGCTGCCGAATCGGCCTGCAAATACATGCGCAGCAATCGCCGCATGCGCTCTTCATCTTCCGCAATAAGCGCACGATATGTCATAACAACCCTCTCCATCATTAAAATTTCGCAGCGTGATTCCGCAGATGCCCACATGGACGCAGGGCATTCAATACGATCATTTTAATGCTGGGAAGCTTAAAAAACATGCCCCCGAAGTGCTATAAAGGCGTCGGTCCGGTGAACAAACAATGGCTTCTTTGTGAATTCAGGTTAGACCCAACGAGGCATTATGAACCATCAAATGATCATTTTGATTCGGCCAAGCTCCTGATCATTTTTATAATCTCCTCGTTATTCATGTCCTCCCCCATTGGGAACACTTTACGTATTATTCCGGCCTGATCGACAAGGAAAAGCGAAGTGACGTTGTGAACGAATGTGCCGTCCTGCATTTTTTGCACCATGACGCCGAAGCTCTTGGAAACGTCGGCGGTTTCCTTCTCCGTCCCCGTCAGCAAATTCCAGCCGCCGTAATCGATCCCCATCCGGTCTCCGTATTGCTTGAACACCGCGGGCGTATCATGCTCGGGGTCGAAGGTAACGGACATGAAATGAACCTTGCCGCCCCATAGATTTTGTTTTTTTTAGCTCATTTTGCAGCTGGACCATTTTGTACATGGTGATGGGGCAAATGTCGGGACAGCTTGTAAACAAAAATTCGACAAGCCTGACTTTGCCGTTCGTATCGCCGAATTGAAACGTCTTGCCCGAAATATCCTGCAAGGCAAAATCAGGCGCCGTTTTCACGACCGGCAGCGCGGGGCTGATCTGTTTGAACCAGCTGTAGAAGCTCCCGGCCAAAATGGCAAACAAAATAACAACCGACAGCTTAAAGCCATGCAGCTTCAGCCAATTTTTCATATGGTTTCGTCACTCCTTCAGCGAATATAAACGTTTAACGCGCCTAACGGCAATTTATTATAGCATGTCACGCAAATCCGCACCTATGGCTCAAAAGGGCTACGCCCCGAAAGGAAGGCTTGGATATAGCCCCTTTGAGTTATTACTTCCTCTCAAGCATTGTGCTACTGTATATATGGTTAAGATTTTGTGAAAGGCAAGGAAAGGAAGGCCGGTATGCCAAATAAAAAAGCGGCGCTGCGAATGGACGGCTGGTCTGCGGGATACGGAAACTCCCAGGTGCTGCGAAACTTGAAGCTTACCGCATTCAGCGGCGAAGTGGTCGCTATTCTTGGAGAAAACGGAGCCGGTAAAACGACGTTGTTTCGTTCTATTATGCAGCTGCTTCCTTATCAATCGGGCAAAATTGAAATTTTGGGCCGCCCGATCGAACGAACGGGCGACCGGCGATGGGCCAGATCGCAAATCGGTTACGTGCCGCAGACGCACGGGCAGGGCAGGTTCCCGATTTCCGTGGCGGAAGCCGTGCTGCTGGGAAGATGGGGAACTTCTTACGCTTATTTTCGCCGCCCGTCAAGCGCCGATAAGGACATTGCCGACCGCATGCTGCAAGTCGTAGGCCTGGAAGCGTTTAAAAATAAAGATTGCCGGTCGCTCTCCGGCGGGCAGAAGCAACGGCTGAATATCGCCAGAGCTCTAGTGAGAGAACCGCGAATTTTGCTTCTGGATGAACCTACAACCTATCTTGACCGCGATTCGCAGGAGATGCTGGCCTCCTTGATCGGGGAACTGCGCCAATTTGAAACGTCGGTGCTTATTATTACACATGAGCACAAGTATGCCCAGGCCGTAGCGGACCGTGTGCTGCTGTTGGAAGCGGGCGTTTTGGCGGAAAAAGCGGAGGCAGGGCAATGACGATCAGCGACTACATGCAGCTGCCGGTTTTTCAAAAAGCGCTTCTCGTATCCGTATTGGCAGGTGCGACGTTTTCCTTGCTTGGCATCGTGATTGTGATGCTTAATCTGACAACCATCCGATTTGCCTTAATGCATATGGCGCTTTTCGGAGGAGCCGTTGGTCTGGTGCTTGGCGGTACTTCGCTGGCGGGAGCGACAGCCGGCATTGTCGTTTGCTCCCTGCTGCTGGGGCCGATGTCAAGGCGCCTTCGCCTTGAGCCGGGATTGATCGGCGCATTTTTTATGACAGGTTCGATCGCCGCAGCTTTCCTCCTATTTTATATTGCTGGAATTCCCGCAATGGACGTGTTCGGAATGTTCGCCGGCAGCATTCTCACCTTGACGGAAGTGGACGTTGTCGCGATTGCGGGGCTTTCGCTTGTAATTTTGTTGGTGTACGTCTTCTTTTACCGGGAGCTGCAGCTCTTGCTGTATGACCACGAGCAGGCGGAATGGCTGGGCATTCCGGTCGAAAAAATCAAATATGGGATCAAATTTTTAACGGGCCTATGCATTGGGCTTGCGATGAAAATCGTGGGGGCTTTCATGATCGACGCCGTCATTTTGCTGCCGGCCATGGCGGCATTGCGCATCGGCCGCAGCTTTCTGCAGCTGCTGATTCTCTCCTCCGTCTTCGGAGCGGCAACGACATGTGGAGGGCTGCTGCTTTCCATGGTTTTCGATTTTCCGACCGGCGCGACAATCACTTTGGTTGGCGTTGCTTTGTTGGGGGCCACTTTGACGGTTCGCCGCTAATTATGTTAGGGGGATGTATAATGATAAAGAAAAGCAAATGGATGATGTCGTCCGCAGTAATCGCACTTGGGATTTCGTGTTTGATTTCGGGCTGCGGGGGCGCTAAACAAAGCAATCCGGAAAGTACAGCGCAGCAGCCGTCCAGCAAGACCGATGCCATACAGGTGGTCGCATCGACAAGTCTGATGGCTTATTTGGCTCAGGCCGCCGGAGCCAAAGACGTCACTTTTATCGCCCCGGCCGAGCTGAAGCATCCGCCCGAATACGACTTTCGTCCGAGCGATGTGGCTAAAGTAAAGGACGCCGCGCTTGTATATGCGGGTTACGAGCCGTTTATGACCAAGCTGATCGAAGCGACGAAAGTGCCCAAGGAGCGGCTAATTACCGTGAATGTCGAAAGCACGCCGGCAAGCATCATCGAAGCGGCACGCGGTTTGGCGGAGAAATGGGGAACGCAGGCGCAGGAAAAGGCATGGGAGGCTGAGTTTACGAAAGCGACGGCGGCGATTGAAGAAGCGGCCAAAAAGCAAAATACAAAAGGCAAAAAGGTGATCAGCCAAAAATTTGTTACGTCGGTCGTGAAATGGATGGGTTATGAGGTGATCGCGGAATACGGTCCGGATGAACTGACGCCGGCCAAGACGGCCGAGCTGGCTGCCCTCAAGCCGGACCTGATCGCAGATAATTTACATATGCCGCAAGGTCAAAGCATTGCCGATTTGGCCAAAGCGCCGAGAGTCGAAATTCGCAATTATCCCGATCCGGCGCAAAAAAATTTGGTGGATATGCTGAAGGGCAATGCATCAAGCTTGGGTGTATCCATTAAGTAGTGCGTTTGGACAATAATATCCGGCATAAAAAAGTGTGGAACTTAAGGTTCACACTTTTTTTATTGGCGCAAAAAACCTAATAAATGGTATAATTTGAAAACCATTGCATTCAGCCTGCGGCGAAAGAGAGCCATCTTATGAGAATATTGTTTATCCTTACCGTATCCGTCTGCTGCGTTGTTACGCTGTTGTTCAGCGGTTTCTACGCGTACCGGATTTATCAAAGCGCGGGGATCGAGCAAGCCGCTGTCGCTCCGGCTTCCGAACGGAAAATCCGTGTGGTCATGATCGCGCAGGAGTTGGAGAGCCCTTTTACGAAAGCGCTTCAAATCGGGTTTTCGCGGTTTGCCAAAGAAAACAACATGGAGGTATCCCTCTGGGGGACCTATCATGCCAACTTGATCGAGCTGCTTAAATATATGGACATTGCGATTGCTTCCAAGGTGGACGGCATCGTAGTTCAGGCGATGGACGGCCCGGAGTTTGTAGATAAGGTGCAGAAGGCGACGGGCAGAGGCATTCCCGTCATCACCGTTGGGGTCGACGCCCCGGACAGTCTCAGGAAATCGTATGTCGGTCCGGATCACCGGATCGAAGGCGCGCTGATCGGCTTTCAAATTGCCGGCAAGCTGCAGGGCAGCGGAATGGCTTGTATCATATCGGGCCGAAAGCTGACGCGGATGGAGGAACTGCGGCTGCAGGGCGTAAAAGAAGCGCTGGCCGCATATCCGGCGATCAAGCTGCTTGTGGAGGAGGGCGGCGACAGCGAGCAGGGCAGCGCCAAGCAGCTGGCCAGCACGGTGCTGAACCGCTACCCGGATCTCCGCGTATTCGCCGGTCTGAACGAAGAGGCGGGGATCGGCATCGTACAGGCGCTGAACGGCCGCGGTCGCGGCGACCATGAAAGCGTATATGCATTCGACGATACGCTGGAGCTGCGCAGGATGGTAGACGCCCGCCGGATGACGGCGACGCTGTCTAACGATAACACCTCCATCGGCGAAAAAAGCTTGATTCTGATCCGCCAATGGCAGCAAAACGTCAGCTTGCCGCTGCCCAGGGAAGTTTTTACGCAGGTCAGCCTTTATGAAGGAACGGATCGCCCATGAATACGATACGGCAAAAAATGATTTGGCTGTCGCTTAGCACGTGGATTGTTATGGCCGGAGTCTGGCTGCTTTTGAGCATTTACAATCAGCAAACGGTGGAAGCATACAATACGATTTTGCAAAGATACATCTTTATGAACGAAATTTCGCAGCTCAGCGCCAATTCGGTTACGGTTATCAACCGTTTTATGGATGAACATCAGGAACATCAATTCGAAGCGTACAGTAAATTGCGCCAGCAGCTGCTGGAAGCTGAAGCCGGTCTCGGCTCGTTGACCAACCCGAACAACGAGGTGGCGCTTGTCAACTACGGCAACATGATCGGCAGCCAGATTGAAGCGATGGAACTGACGGTGGCGAGCATGCGGATGAGCGACCGCGAAGCGGCGCAGGTGCATTTCGACGAGGCGACAAATATCTCCAAATACATAGCCGAAGCGACGCTTTCGCTGCTCAGCACGGAGCTGAAAACGTACAATACGTTTTACGAGTCGATCATTCAGCGCAGCCGGGATTTGCAAAAGATGGGTTTTTGGCTGCTGGGGATGGCCTCCTGCATATTGCTGCTGTTTTCTTACCGGATTGCCGGCGGCATCACCAAGCCGATCCTGTCGCTTTCGGTGGCGGCGCGGAAAATCGCCATGGGCAACTACAACGATCCGATTGATATCAAAACAAACGACGAAATTTCATTTTTGGCCAAAATGTTTAATCAGATGCGGTTGAACATCCAGCATTCGATTCAGGAAATCCAATATAACGCGCAGTTGGAGAACGATTTGCAGGAGCATAAGCTGAGATTGAAGGAAAACGAGCTGAAAAGCCTGCAAAGCCAGATCAACCCGCACTTCCTGTTTAATACGCTGAACATTTTGGCGAAAAAAGCGTACCTGGAAGGAGCGGAGGAAACCAGCGACCTGATCAGCTCGGTGTCGGGATTGCTGCGCTACAACCTGAAGCGGCTGGACAGCCCGGTTACGCTGAGAGACGAACTGCGCATATTGGATGAATATTTGACGATTCAGAAGGCGCGGTTTGCCGAACGGGTGCAGATCAGCAAAGACATCGACGAGTCGTGCCTGGATATTCTGATCCCGAACTTGACATTGCAGCCGTTTGTGGAGAACGCTTTCATCCATGCGATTGAACCTTCCGTGAGTGGAGGTCACATTGCTATTCGCACATACCGGCACAAGCGGAACGTGGTGGTGGAGATTGCCGATGACGGCGGCGGAATGGATGCGGAGCAGTTGGACGCCATTTTGCGGGGGTTGGGCCCGGCAACTGGACACGGTCATTCTACCGGGATCGGCATCGGGAACGTGATCCATCGGTTGGACCTGTTTTATGGAATTCCGGATATTGTATCGATTCGCAGCGTTCCGGGTGAGGGTACCTGTGTCATGCTGACATTTCCTGAGAAAGAAGGGGATAGCGATGCCGATCAAAGTGATGATCGTTGACGATGAAGCAATTGAAAGAACGGCGCTGAAAAAAATTATCGAACGGGGCATTCCCGGCGTAAGTATCGTCGGCGAGGCCGGGAACGGCAGCGAAGCGGTGCAGCTTGCGCATGAGCTTGAGCCCGACTTGATTCTCATGGACATCCAGATGCCCGGGCTCAGCGGCATAGAGGCGATCCGGCAGATACTGGAGCGTCAGCCGTTAGTCAAGTTTGTCATGGTGACCGCTTACGATACGTTTGATTATGCGCGCCAAGCGCTGCAGCTCGGGGTCAAGGATTATCTGCTCAAGCCGTGCAAAATCCAGGAAATCGTCTCCATGCTGCAAAACGTCGTTGGCGTCATCGAGCAGGAGCGCGCCGAGTTTCAGCAGCACGCGGCCGAACGGGAGAAGCTGCAGTATCTGCTGCCGGTGGTGGAAGCGGATCTCGTTACGCAGCTGTTGTTTGATCATGTGCACGATTTATTGCTTGGCGAGATGCTGAGACTGCTTCCGGACGATGCGCCCGGCTCTTTTTTCGTCATCGTGGTGAATGTCATTCCCGCTCTCTCATCCAACGCCGCCCCGGCTGAAGCAGACGCCGTTGTCACCCGGGCGTCGGTGATGGGAAGCGGCGAACTGTATAAAATCATCAAAGCGCAAATCCGCGCGGCGACAAGCGGCTGGATCGGCCCGATGTCCGCTTGGCAAATACCTGTTGTCGTGTTTAAGGATGCCGGGCAATCTTACCGCCTGCAAGCTGTCTCGATCGTTCGGCGGCTTCTCCAGCTGTCGTTCACGCTTGCTGAATACAAGCTGTTTATCGGGATCGGCGGGTTGTACCGCTCGCTGGACGACGTCAGAAGCTCCTATCACGAGGCGCTGCTTGCTTCGGCTAATCTTGCGATGCCGGCCAAACATCATTTCTACGAAGCCGCAGAACGGCAGAGCGAACCGCTAATGATATCCAATATTGAAAAGCAGCTGATTGAAGAAGCACGGCGGGGCAATTGGCTGAACGTCGAACACGAGCTGCTGCAGCTTATCCATCAATATGAAACGGCTAAAGCGGATATCGCGGATGCGCAGATCAAGGTGCACGAGCTGCTGTTTGTCCTCTCCAGGTTTATGCTGGAGCTGGGCATACAGGCGGAGCCGCAAGGGGCGATCGGGCAATCCGCAGCTTATCCGCAATTGAAGGCGCTGGCCGCCGTCCGCGTACAGGCGCTGGCCAAGGCGTTTCTGGAGGCCAAGCAGCGGCTTGCTCCCGATACAATGCAGCGCATCAAGATGTATATCCGCGAGCATGCGCATGAGGACATTTCGCTGGAGGCGGTGGCGGAGCATGTGCAGCTGAGCCCTTTTTACGTGAGCAAAATGTTCAAGGAGCAGATCGGCGCCAACTATATCGATTATTTGACCGAGTGCCGGATGGAGCATGCGAAGCGGCTGCTGTCCGATGCCGGCAAAAGCTTAAAAGAAATTGCATACGAGGTCGGCTACAAGGATCCGAATTATTTCAGCCGCGTGTTTAAGAAGTCGACAGGTCTTTCACCTAGTGACTACAGGAAGGACCTGGTAACCAGAACGATAAAATAATGCTGGCGATAGCAAAAAAATGAAGACGATCGCAGCCCGGCTCCGATTTGGGGCGTGGTATATTCGGTTTGTAAGGGGTTTCAATATACCAAATCGATTAAGGAGAGGGTTGCAGTATGCAAAAATGGTTCAAAAAAAGCGGAGTCGCCGTCATGGCGATGCTTTTCGCAGCATCGCTCACAGCTTGCTCGACAGGCCAAACCGGTTCTTCGGGAGCGGCGCCGGCGGCGAAAACCGATAGTTCTTCTCCGGCGAAGGCTCCTGCGGCGCCTGCCAAAGACGGCAAAATCGTGATTGGCTTGTCCATGGATACACTTCAGGAAGAACGCTGGCAGAAGGACCGCGACCTGTTCATCGAAGCGGCCAAAAAGCTGGGCGCCGAGGTCAATGTTCAGGCGGCCAACAGCGATGACGCCAAGCAGATCTCGCAAGCCGAAAACCTGATCAGCCAAGGCGTCAACGTGCTTGTTGTCATTCCGCATAATGCCGACGCGTCTGCGGCGATTGTAGAAAAAGCGCATGCCGCCGGCATTAAGGTACTTTCGTATGACCGGTTGATTACGAACTCCGATCTGGACATTTATTTGTCATTTGATAACGAGAAAGTCGGCGAGCTGCAGGCGAAAGCGATCACGGCCAAAGCGCCGAAAGGCAAATATGTATTGATCGAAGGCTCGGAAACCGACAACAATGCGCATTTGTTCCAGCAAGGCCAGATGAACATTTTGAACCCGCTGGTCAAAAGCGGCGACATTCAAATTGTATACAACCAATGGTCCAAAGATTGGAGCCCGGCTGCGGCGTTGTCCAACATGGAGAACGCGCTGACCGCCAACAACAATAAAATCGACGCCGTTGTAGCGGCAAACGACGGAACCGCCGGCGGAGTCATTCAAGCGTTGACCGCGCAGGGGCTGGCCGGCAAAATCCCGGTTTCCGGGCAGGACGCCGAACTTGCGGCCACACAGCGGATCGTGGAAGGCACGCAGACGATGACGGTTTACAAGCCGATTAAAAGCCTTGCGACCAAAGCCGCCGAAGTGGCCGTGAAAATGGCGAAAGGCGAAGACCCCGGCGCCGACAAAAAAATCAACAACAAGAAAAAGGACGTACCGTCGATTTTGCTTGAACCCATCGCCGTGACGAAGGACAACATCGACAGCACCGTTATCGCCGACGGTTTCCAGAAGAAAGAAGACGTGTACAAAAACGTGAAAAAATAAAGCAAAGCAGGCGGGGCGGACATAGGCCGCTCCGCTTTTTTAGATACGGAACTTATTTATTATAAGAAAGATGAGTATGGGGTGAAGAAGCGCAGCGTCCGTTTTTAAAATCGTGTCCCGACCGTTGTTCATTTTTTTGGGGGACACGATTTTAATTGACGGTCGGAACCGCATACTCATCGAAAGGAAAGGAGAGAAGCGGATGTCGGAGATCGCTTTGGAAATGCGCGGCATTACCAAGCAGTTTCCAGGGGTAAGGGCGTTAAACGACGTTACCTTTCAAGTGAAGAGAGGTCAGGTTCACGCGCTTTGCGGCGAGAACGGAGCCGGCAAATCGACGCTGATGAAGGTGCTGAGCGGGCTTTACCCTAAGGGAACGTATGAAGGGCAAATTTGGATCGACGGCAAAGAGGTATCTTTTCATAACGTGCGCGAAGCCGAGCAGGCGGGTATTGCTATCATTTATCAGGAGTTGGCTCTGGTTAAGGGGCTGTCGGTCGGCGAAAATTTGTTTCTCGGCAACGAGCGGGCGAAATACGGCATAATGCAGTGGAACCGGGTTTACCAGGAGACAGAGAAATGGCTGAATGAAGTCGGGTTGAAAGGGATTCGGGCGGAGCAAATTACGGGCCATCTCGGCATCGGGCAGCAGCAGCTTGTGGAAATTGCCAAGGCGCTTTCGAAGAACGCCAAGATCCTCATTCTTGATGAGCCGACGGCGGCTTTGACCGAGCAGGAAGTGGCGATCCTGCTTAATATATTGCGGGAATTCAAGAAACGCGGCGTAACGTGCATCTACATTTCCCACAAGTTAAACGAAGTGTTCGACGTTTGCGATACCATCACCATTTTGCGCGACGGACATACGATTACAACCGAACCAACCGCGCAATTGAGCGAAAATAAAGTGATCTCGTATATGGTCGGACGCGAGCTGAAAGAGCTGTTTCCGTATGTGCCTTCCAGCCCTGGGGAGGTGGCGTTGTCGGTGCAGAACTTTTCGTTATGGTCGCAAGGAATGAACCGCAAGGTGATCGACAACGTATCGTTTGAGGTGCGGCAAGGGGAAATTCTCGGCATCTCCGGTTTGATGGGAGCTGGCCGCACCGAGCTGATGATGGGGTTGTTTGGCGCTTATGGCGGGGTTATGCAAGGGAAGGTGGCCGTCTCCGGCAAAACGGTGAATATCAGAAGCCCGCAGGACGCCATTCGCGCCGGCATGGGCCTTGTATCCGAGGACCGCAAGAAGCTGGGACTTGTGCTGAATATGGACATTCGCAAAAATACGAGTATCGCCAGCCTTAAAGCCGTATCCGATTGGGGCGTCATTAACGAAAACAAAGAAATCCACAGCGCCAAAGCCTACCAGCAATCGCTTCGGATCAAAGCCAACTCGGTGGAAACGGTGGTGGGCACGTTAAGCGGCGGCAACCAGCAGAAGGTCGTGCTGGGCAAGTGGCTGATGACGAAACCGAAAGTGCTTATTTTGGATGAGCCGACCCGTGGGATCGACGTGGGGGCCAAATTTGAAATTTACAATATTATCAATCAACTGGTGCGCGAAGGCGTAGCCATTATTATGATTTCATCGGAGCTTCCCGAGGTGATGGGCATGAGCCACCGGATCATGGTGCTGTGCGAGGGCAGATTTACCGCCCATTTCCAGCGTGAGGAAGCGACGCAGGAAAAAATTATGCATGCGGCGACGGGGGGCAAATAAATGAGCGCAGATGTTGGCACGGAGACGGTCACCAGCATGTCCGAAACAAAACGCAAGTTGTTTCAGCTGGACGTGCGGGCTTTTACGATGATTGGCGCTTTAATTTTCATCTGGCTGTTGTTTACTTTATTAAACGATTCTTTCCTGACGCCGCGTAATTTGTCCAACCTGTTCCTGCAAATGTCGGTGACGGCGGTGCTGGCGATCGGCATGGTACTGGTCATCGTGGCGGGACAAATCGATTTGTCCATCGGCTCGCTTGTCGGGATGACCGGGGGAGTGGCGGCGATTCTCAACGTCTGGCATGGCTGGGATACGGTACCGGTGGTGATCGTGACCGTCGCTTTGGGCGCGTTGGTTGGTCTTATCCAAGGGTGGTGGGTTGCTTACCGGGCCGTTCCCGCTTTTATTGTCACATTAGGCGGCATGCTTGTGTATCGCGGGGTGCTGCTGATGATTAGCGGCAGTAAAACGATAGCCCCGATGTCCCCGGAGTTCCGCAAAATCGGCCAGGCGTATGTCGGCGCCAATGTGGGGCTGCTGCTTGCCGTTATCGCTTTTGCCGTGACGATATTTATCGTATTCCGCAAGCGGGCTTCCCGGATCAAATACGGCTTTGAAGCTCCGTCTGCAAGCGCGAGCATTATAAAATGTTTGTTTTACGGCGTGCTGATTATCGGTTTTGTGCTGCTGATGAATCAGTACCAGGGTATCCCGGTGCCTTTTGTGATTGTTATTTTACTCGCCGTTATTTTTACCTTTATTTCCAAAAACACCGTATTCGGCCGCCAGGTGTATGCCATCGGCGGTAATGCGGAAGCGTCCAGCTTGTCCGGCATCAACATCAAGCGCAGGCTGCTGCTTGTGTTTGTGTTGTGCAATACGCTCGCTGCAATAGCCGGCATTATTTTGACGGCAAGGCTTAATGCAGCTACCGGCACGAGCGGGGTAAATATGGAGTTGGATGCGATTGCGGCGTGTGTCATCGGCGGCACCAGTCTTGTCGGCGGCGCCGGCACGATTCCCGGAGCGATCATCGGAGCGCTGGTCATGGCCAGCCTCGACAATGGCATGAGCATCATGAATCTCGATTCGTTCTGGCAGTACATCGTCAAAGGGTTGATTCTTGTGCTTGCGGTGTGGGTCGATATCTACAGCCGGCAAAAGAAAAAGGTCGCGTAATCGTGCGGCCGGTCTACTAAAATAGCAGAAGCGGGTTTCCTGGCATTCGGGAAATCCGCTTTTTTGCGTGCTCTCATTTTTTTCCTGATTCTCATAACGGGCAGATGCACGGGTCATATTAAAAAAGCGCGGGAAATGCGGATAGGGTCAGAGATGGATGGGCTAAAAAAGTAAGCATGGAACGATAGATCAGGGCCGGGGAGGCGGACTTCATGTTGTTTACCGCAATAAAACCTATGACCGCCAGCAAAGGAAAGGAAGCTTTCGACGACGAGCAGTTCCTCTTTGAGCCTATGTACGGTGGCGTCAGGCTGCTGCTGCATAAGAAGGGTGGGCGGATTGAAGCCTACACCCGGTCGGGGAGCATCGTCACCTTCAAATTCCCGGAGCTGAAGGAAGCGGCTGCGCAAATGACCGCCGAATCAGCGATAGTCGACTGCGAAGGAATCGTCTTACGTGACGGCAAACCGGCGTTTGACGATACTTTGTACAGGCTGCGGATCAGTCAAGCGGCCAAAATCGCCGGCGCCCGCATGACGCATCCCGCAACGTTTGTTGCGATGGATGTCTTATATATGGATGGCCCGGTGCTCGAAGAACCGCTGACGATGCGAAAACAACGCTTAAATGAGCTGATTGCTCCCTCTCAGACCATTGCCCAAACGATGTTTGTGCAAGGACAAGGAAAAGCGCTATTTGATTTAACCGGGCAGATGGGCTTAAAAGGCGTAGTCGCCAAACGAAAGGACTCGCCTTATCTTCCTGGTGCGAGAAGCGAAGATTGGATCGGAATCACTCATCCCCGAACGATAGACGCCGTTATTCTGGGATATACAACCAACCCTCTGGCCTTGCGGATCGGCCTGCATTTTAGGACGGTTGCAAACAAGCCGGTAGGCGTTGTAAAGGATGGAATCAAGCCGCAAGAGGCGGCTGCGTTCCTGAAGACGGCTGTGCGTTTGCATACATTTAGCAATCATGGGACACAATGGATTGAACCCTGCTTATGCTGCAGGATCCAATATTTGGATTCCTCCGAATTGCACCAACTGCAGGATATTACCTTTTTAGGCTTTTTGCCGGAGAAACGGCCTGAAGATTGCATGTGGTCGTATTAAACAGGAAGACGAAGGCGCAGGAAAGGGGAGAGGAGCATGCTGCTTAATTGGCTGATGAGAAAAAAGAAGCTGCCGCACGAGCGGTCCGCACCGAGCAGTCCGGATGAGCCGCTGACGCGCATATCCGGCAATTTAGCCGATACCGTAACATGGATTCAAGCCACCTTGGGCAACCCCAGCGACCTTATTATCCGCTCGTTTACCATCGGAGACAGCGGCCGGGAGTGTGTTGTCGTATGCATTGACGGACTGGTCAATAAGGATCTCGTGAATGTGCAAATTATGGAAAACTTGCAGCTCCGTTTGTCGGCCGCCGATGTGCAGCTTCCGGCCGATGCCGAAGCCCTTGCGGGCAAATTGGAACGTGAAGTTTTGTCCACTCACGAGTTGAATAAAAAGGTCCATCTGGAAGATATCATTGCTGCTATCCTTTCCGGGGATACGGCGATATTGATCGATGGAGCAAGAGAAGCGCTGATCGTCGGCACTTCGGGCTGGGCCAGCAGAGGCATCGAGGAACCTGAAACGGAAACGCTTGTACGCGGGCCAAGAGAAGGGTTTGCCGAAAGCTTGCGCACCAATCTGTCGCTGATCCGCAAAAATTTGCGCGACCCCCATCTTCGTTTCCATTCGTTAACCGTCGGAAGAAGATCAAGAAGGCAGCTGGTTATCGCTTATGTGGAAGGAATTATCCACCCGCAGCTCGTGGCTGAAGCCAAGCGCCGGCTACAATCGCTGGATATGGATGATCCGCAAGAGTCGGGCGAAATCGAGCAGTGGATCGAAGACAGCTTTTTATCCCCTTTTCCGCAAATATTGCATACGGAAAGGCCGGATAAGGTGTTTTCTTCCTTGCTGCAGGGCAGGCTGGCGATACTGCTGGACGGAACTCCCTTTGTTTTGATCGCGCCGCTTACGTTTGTCTCTTTGTTTCAATCGCCGGAAGACTACTACGAACGTTGGCTTATCGGATCGCTCACCCGATTACTGAGATATGTGGCGGCGGCCGTTTCTTTATTTACACCGTCGCTGTATATCGCTTTGGTTTCATTTCATCAAGGGATGCTGCCGTCCAAATTAGCTTTTTCCATTGCCGCGGCAAGAGAAGGACTGCCTTTTCCCGCTGCGGTGGAAGCGTTCTTGATGGAGGCGACCATCGAACTGCTGCGCGAAGCGGGCCTTCGTCTGCCGAAACCGGTCGGCCAAACGATTGGTGTCGTCGGCGGGCTTGTTATCGGCGAAGCCGCAGTCAAAGCGGGAATTGTCAGCCCAACGATGGTCATCGTTGTTTCATTGACGGCGATTGCTTCGTTTACGATACCTTCCTACAGTGCGGGCATTACTTTTCGCATATTGCGTTTTGGGATGATGCTTGCTTCGGGAGTGTTTGGTTTGTTTGGCATGGTCCTGTATTTTATTATGATTTGTGTGCATCTGGCCAACTTAAAAAGTTTGGGTATTCCGTATACCGCACCGTTGTCGGTCAGCTTTAAAGATGATTGGAAAGATATGCTGATCCGAGCCCCTATCGCGATGCTGAAAAAACGACCGATCATCATGGAAACTAACAATGAAACCCGTATGAACAAGGAGGGAAATGGAACGTGAAGGCGTTTGAATACGGCGATCGCGAGGTAGGCTCGGGCGAAATGATGTTTGGCGTAGCCAATATGGTCATTGGGTTTGGCGTTCTGACATTGCCCAGATCGATTGCGGAGCAAACTCATACTTACGCAACCGGGTTGCTTGCTATTTTTGCCGGTGGCATGGTGGCCCTGCTGTTCACGTGGATAACGGCCAAGCTGGTCAGTCATTTTCCCAATCAGAACTTGTTCCAATTGTCGGCTGTGATCATCAATAAACCGGCGGCATACGTGCTGACCGTGCTGTTTGCATGTTACAGCTTGTTTTTTGCAAGCTACGAAATCAGGGGAGTGACTACGATATCCAAGCTTTATTTGTTGAATCGAACTCCCGACGAGGTCGTTTGCCTCGTATTTCTGCTTGTTATCGTTTATGCGGTGGCCGGCTCCAGCACGGCGCTGCTGCGTGTCAATCTGATCTTTTTTCCGCTTATCGTGATTATTGTCATCTTGCTGCTGCTTCTGAATCATGGATTTTTCGAGTTGAAAAATATAAAGCCGTTTTATTTGACAGGTTGGAAAAATATAGCCGCCGGCGCGAAAGAGACGACCTTTTCTTTTTTGGGTTTTGAGATTTTGCTATTTTACGGGGCATTTTCCAATAAACCTCATCAAATTGCAAAAGCGGCGATGATCGGGCTGTTGGTCCCCGTGCTTCTTTACATGCTTATATTTACTTTTGTTATCGGCTCCTTCGGAGTCGAGTCGACAAGCAATGTGTTATTTCCGACGATGGAGCTGGCCAAACAAGCGGAAGTGCCGGGAGGATTTCTGGAACGGTTCGAATCGTTGTTTTTTATCATCTGGGTCATGACCTTGTTCAGCACGGCGGCGATGGGACTTTGCGTTGTCATTATGGCATTGCAAGCGATGATGGGCAAGGTGCGCAAGCTGACGCTGCTTTATTGTGCAACCCCGGTATGTTACCTAATCGCCATGTCCCCGCAAGATCAGCAGCAAATGAATACGTTTGGAAAGTGGGTCAGTTACGCCGGTATCCTGATGGGAATGGTGGTTCCAGCTATGCTGTTAGTCTTGTTTAAGATGAGGGGCGGGAAACAGCATGGTTAAAAAATTGAAATGGGGTATGTTTTGCTGCTTTGCTATCGTGACGACCGGATGCTGGGACCGGGTCGAAATCGAAAGCCGCGGTTTTGTTACCGGCGCCGTCATCGATATGGAGGAGGCAAGCGCCTCCGGTTCCCAAGGGAATGATGGTTCAAACCAAGCACGAACAAGGAATTTTATCGCCACCTATCAGTTCGTTATCCCGGGACAATTGCAGGGCAATGGCGGAGAAGATGGTAAGGGCGGGCCGGGTAAAGCCTTTATTAACCTCACCTCCAAAGGCACAACGATTACGCAGATCGACAGAATAATGTCGGAACGGTTTAGTCGGCCGCCGTATATGGAGCATGCCAAAATGATCATTTTCTCCGACAGACTGGCGCAAAGCGCGGCCATGCCGGAAGCGCTGGATTTTTATCTGCGCAATATGGAGATACGGCGTGCCACAAGAGTCCTGGTCGCCAAAGGAAATGCCAGAGAGGTCATGGAGGTTAACGAAAAAGCGGAGCATTTGCCCGTCGACTACATTGAAAGCACATCTAGAAACTATTTGAAGAACGCCCGGATGTTAAAACCTACCGTGATTGGAGAGCTGCATAACTGGTATTTAACAGCCCGAAGTTTTGTATTGCCGCTGCTGACCGTCGAGAATCGTGAGGCTAAACTGAACGGCGCAGCCGTTTTTCAAGGAAAGACCCGCAAAATGCTTGGTTATTTGAATGGAGACGAAACGGTCGCTCTGAATTTGCTCACGAATCGATTTAAAGAAAGCGTGTTGGAGCAAGTGATGGATGGCGTCACCGTAGTTTTGGAGCTTAAATATGCAAAAACAAGCATTCAAGCCGACGCCACGGATATCGGACATATTGTGTTTAACGTCAAGATCGATGCCGCAGGCAACATCGCGGAAAGCTCGGACACACTGGATTTTATCCATTCGCAGGCCGTTCCCGAGATTGAACTTAAGGCGGCGGCTGAGCTCGAAAAAAAGGTCATGCAGCTTGTCTCGAAAATGCAGCACGATTTTAAAACGGATGTGATCGGTTTGGGGGATTACTTGAACGAGGAGCATTATGCCGTATGGCAAAAAATAAAAAACAATTGGGACAGCGGGGAACACCGTTTCGCCGATTGCCGGGTTGAGGTTCATGCGAAAATCAAAATCACGGATACCCGAGCCATAAATAAAGTGAACTCATCAACAAATTAAGGGCAGGTGTGCGGTATGTGGGAAGAGATCGCTAGGAAACTTTTGTCCAAATCGGTCATGATTAATGCGATTTTAAGTGTGCTCATTCCCTGGGGAGTCAGCAAAACAAATGAAGCGCTGCACCGCAATGGAGATCCTCCCTGGAAAAAAGACAAGGAGTAAATGCAAGGCAGATGGAAAATATTAAGCAATGAATCCTTCTTCTCCGAGTGATACAATGGGATACACTCATGAGCGGCTGCATATCTCCCGTTGACAGCCGCTTGTGAGTCAAACTAAAAAGGCCGAAGCTTTTTGCAAAAAAAAGCGCGGGGGAACCCTTCCATTGGGGTGAAGCCACGTCGTTGTGGCCGGGTGATTGCTCTTTGACCCGAATCCGTCAGCTAACCTCGCAGGCCGTCATAAGGAGAGGAAACCAAATGTTTCGTTTTAAAAAATCAGTTCTTACCGGTGCATTAGCTATCAGCACATTGATCGGAGCGACAGCGGCTTCAGCCGCCCCTTATACGGTAACAAGCAACGATACGATGTGGAAGATTTCCCAGAAATATGGCGTGGATTTGACTTCGTTACTGCAAATGAACCCTCAGGTGACAAATGCGAATAACATTTGGCCTGGAATCGTATTAAATATTCCCGGATGGAGCTTTGGCTCGGGTTACTGGTTCAGCGGCGGCTCGCAGCAAGGCGTGCCAACTACCGGATCCCAAACTCCAGGCTCCGGCAATGGCTCGACCTCCGGTTCCGGCTCCGTAGGCACAGGCTCCGGTTCGACTAACCCCGGTTCGGTTAACTCCGGTTCCGGCTCCGCAAACTCGGGATCGGCTAACTCCGGCTCAACTTCTGGTTCGGTGACAAGCACATCCGCATTTGCCAGCCAGGTGGTAGCGTTAGTTAACCAAGAGCGCGCCAAATCCGGACTTAAGTCGTTAGCCAGCGACAGCGCATTGTCTTCAATGGCGCTTGATAAAGCAAAGGACATGTATACCAATAACTATTTTGATCATACATCGCCAACTTACGGTTCTCCCTTTGATATGATGAGATCATACGGAATTTCGTACACCTACGCCGGCGAAAACATTGCCAAAGGGCAGCAATCGCCGCAAGAAGTGATGAATTCGTGGATGAACAGCGCAGGCCACCGTCAAAATATTTTAAGCCCGAATTATACCAAAATCGGTGTTGCTTATTATAACGGCGAGTGGGTTCAGGAATTTATCGCCAACTAATTTGGATATAAAGCAAAAGCTTCTCACGCTTATAATGGCGCGGGAAGCTTTTTTTCATGCTTATAACTTTAAAATTCTAAACAAAGATAACTTAACGTGCCGAGATCGTAATGGCGGTGCAGCACCTTGGCATGATGCTGCGGATCACCGCTGCCGAGTGCGATGAAAAACGGGACAAAATGCTCGGGTCTGGGTACGGCAGCTCTGGCGTTGGGAGCCAGCTTTTCGTATTGAAAAAGGGATTCCAGGTCGTTGGCGGCCAATTTCTCCAGCAGCCAGTCATCGAACTGGACGGCCCATGGCTCCGGTGTCGTTTGCCCCCAGCGTATCATTCGCAAATTATGCACGGTCACTCCGCTGCCGATCACCAGAATGTCTTCCGATCCAAGGCCCCGCAACGCTTCGCCGATCTTGTACTGCTGCTCTGCAGGCAAGTACGGATGAACCGATATTTGTACGACGGGAATGTTGGCTTCCGGGTACATCCGGTGAAGCAGCGTCCAGGAACCGTGGTCAAGCCCGCGGACCGTGTCGGTTTTTACTTGAATGCCATTAGCCTGAAGCCGCTGGGCAACCATCGAAGCAACGATGGAAGAACCACGCGCATTGTATTTGATCGCATACAGCTCGTCGGGAAATCCGCCGAAATCGTAGATCGTGTCGTAAATATCGTCCGAAGAGGAAATGGTGAGCGTTTCGCTTTCCCAGTGGGCGGTGAAAATCACAATGGCTTTTGGCGCTAGCTGGCTTGCCAACTTGCCCAGAAACTCCGTATACGGCGTATCTTCGACGGCCAGCATTGGTGAACCGTGAGCTAAAAATAATGATGGCATCATAATCAGCACCTCGCTTTATATACTAACTTTATGTAAGTTAGTATACTTTAATGCATATCAATTCGTCAAGCTCTGATTGTTTCAGTATGCTCCGATTGCCACACGAATACAATACAGATGGTGTGTATAGGCGCCGGCATTCGGAGCATACTATGTACGCTTGACCACATCTTTGGCTGACCAAGGAGGCGTACTGCTGATGGCTAAAGGGAAACACAAATCGATGGAGCAGCAGCTTCAATCCGAGCGCGCTCATTCCAAAGAGGCGGCGGAAAATTTATCGAATACGATGCCGACCTATCACAAAGATAAACATGAACCGAACCGTCCATCTACCGGCTAAACACGCAAAAACCCCTTCAAGACCGTAAAATGCGGTCCGGAGGGGTTTTATTATGAAACGGCAAATAATTTCATATTAGTCCTCGTCTTTTTCCCAACGCCTCGAATAAGCTTTATTTGTTACCCAAATCGTTGACCATACGACGGCGATGATGACGATAGCGGCTACAATCCATACCCCTGTCATGAGCTCTGCCTCCCGTTTTTCTTACAGCAATCTTTGAATCTTTGAACATTTTAGCACGTTACGCATCGCTGTGTAAATGAACCTTGTCTGGAGAATAAGGCGATTTGATTGCAGATTTGTCAATCGTTAGATAATATGAAGAAATATCTACTGCTAATACCCGATCACGGAAGGAGAATTTAAGTGTTATGGTATAAATTAAGGTCGATCAGGACAAAGATTCTCGCGGCTTTCATCGCACTTATAATGGTTCCGATGCTGCTCATCGCCGCTTTTAATTATTTGAAAAGCGCTTCCATTCTAGAAAAGCAGGCCGGTCAACAGTTTCATCATCTCTCGGAAATTACAAATCGCCAATTCGATCAATATTTTACGAATCTCGACGTTGTCTCGATGAACATCGTGGAATCGCCGGTTATTCAAAACCGTTTGCAGCAAAAATTCGTTCCGTCCATACTCTGGACGCCAAAGCAGATTGCCGAAGAAGCCGAGGTGAAAAGTTTTCTCTCGGGTATTCACAAACTTGTACCCGGCTTGTCGGGAATCGCCGTTTACGGCTTCAATGGCATTATCGATTATTATCATCCAAGCTGGACGATAAGTCTGGATTACAGTCCGACCCAAGAGTATTGGTACCGTGAAGCGGCAATGCGCAATGGAAGATGGCTGCTAAGCGGGAAACGGACGGAAAACGAGTTTTCTTTTTTCAAATCGAGGTCCGAAGAATCCGTCATCACTTTCGCACGGCTGGTTCGAAATCTGGATACACTCGAGCCCATGGGAGTGCTTGCCATCAATATTAAAGTTAACGCTCTTGAATCCATATTAGGCATTGCCGAAACCGCAAGGCCAACCGTTATAAAAAATGAAAACGGTCAATTGATTATGTCGACGGCCGGCGCGGAAGCGCATCTAAGCGACAACGATTGGCTGCAAACGAGCTCCGTATCCCCGGTAACCGGCTGGACCTCCATACAATTGGTATACAAGGAAGAGTTGTTTGCAGAATCCAAAAATATACGGAATTATATCATCGCAATTACCGTTGTACTATCGATTCTCGCGGTTGTGCTTGCGCATCTCCTTGCGTCAGGCATTGTCAAGCCGCTTTTGCTGCTGAAACGAAAAATGCAGGAAATCGAACAAGGCCAGTTTCAAGGGGACCTCGTCCCGATTCACCATGACGAGGTAGGCGAGCTGACGCAGAGGTTTAACCTGATGATGACCAGAATGAGGAGTCTTCTGGACGAAATTCGCAGCCGCGAACAACAGAAGGCACAGCTCGAGATGGATGCGCTGCAGGCTAGGATTAACCCCCATTTTTTATACAACACGCTGATGGCGCTTCGCATTCAGGCGGTAACAGATGGGAATCTGAAGCTTGGGGAGCTGATATCCTCGCTGGTGCATTTGTTGAAATTCAGCGCCAAAAATAAGCGAAAGGAAATTAAACTGAAGCATGAGCTTGAACTGTTAGGGGAATATGTTAAGCTGCTGCAATTACGCAACGAAAATTTTGATTTCTCTCAGAATGTGGAATCCGGCATGGAGGAGAACATGGTTTTTCCTTTTCTGCTGCAGCCGATCGTGGAAAATGCGATATTTCACGGTATTGGACCGCTTCAACGCAGGGGCAGGATTAGGGTTGCCCTTTATACTTCCCAAGGATGCAATATGGCTGTCATAGAAGATAACGGAGTCGGGATGGAAGAAGCAGCCGCCTTGAAGCTGCTGATGCCGGGGTACGAATCCGAAGAAAACGATCATTTGCACAAAATAGGGCTGCGAAATGTATATGAGCGGCTAAAACTGCAGTTTGGCGACAAAGCCGATATGGTCATAGACAGTGCCCCCGGAAACGGAACGAGGATAACGATACAATGGCCAATTAAAAAAGACGGGAAGGATTTCGAACATGAAAGTGCTATTGGTTGAAGACGAAACACTGGTCCGCAGATTTATTAAAACGCTGATCCATTGGGAAGCGAACGGTTTTACAGTCGTTGGTGAGGCTTCTAACGGCGAAGAAGCATGGGAACTGCTTCAGCATCATGCGGTGGATATCGTACTGACCGATATTCGCATGCCTGCCCTGAACGGTTTTGAGCTGATTGAGCGAATTCGCGGCTGCCGGCTGCCTTGCGAAGTGATTGTCTTAAGCAGCTACGACGACTTCGATTATGTGCGTAATGCGCTCAAGCTGCATGTAAGCGATTACGTGCACAAAGCGACGGTTTCCGGGGAAGAGCTGCTGGACAGCCTGAATAGAGCCAAGCGGGATTGGCTTAACCGGCATGAGCAGATGTTATACGACCGTTCGCTAGCACAGCAAATGATAAGCCGGAAAGCGACAGTCGCTGCCGGTCTGCTAACGCAGCTGCTTGAGCAGGGAGCAGATCGCGATTATCTGGAGCTGCTCGGCGAGCAGCTATCGATTTGGAAGGAGCCGTTCCAAGCGGCTTTACTGAGCGGTGACGAGTCCGTAATCGCTGCGGAACAAGCCGAAGGCGATATTGTTATGTTTCCTTATGAGGAATATTGGATCATTGCCGGAAAACATGGAGTGAAAGAATTCGCCGAGAAACGTAGTCCGGGCTGCCCTGCGGTTTACAGCGAAGAGGCGATTCGATTGGCGCAATGGCCGGATTTGTATAGAAAACTAAAGTGGGAGCTTGCTGAACATTTGCGAAAGCAGGATCATTTGTCAGCGCTGCATGTTTCGATCAGAGAGGCCGTTGAGTTTATTGAGGCCCATTATATGGATGAAATCACGCTGGAATTGATCAGCGACCGCGTTCACATCAGTTCCGCCTATTTTAGCCGCTTGTTTCAAAAGGAAACGGGATACACCTTTACCGATTACGTAACCTCAATACGTATCAACCGGGCGAAAGCTTATTTGCTGCAGACGAAGCTGCCGGTTTATGACATTGCCGAACGGGTCGGGTATCGGAACAGCAAGTATTTTTTGAAGCTTTTCAAGGAAACGGTCGGTTATACGCCAACCGAGTTTCGTGAGCTAACGACAAAATAATGAACCTGTATGTCAAAAAAAAGGACTTGAAAACGCTTTTTTTCTGTTAAAAAATACAGCAGGGTTCAAAACGGTCAAAATAGATGACCATTAAGTCATCGGAGTCTCCTTTTTTTCGTATGCCGGCTCTCTTACAATAATAATCAAGCGCAAACGCTTACAATATATACTGAAAGGAACATAGAAAAGATATGGCTAAAAAAGCTTTGCTCGTATTGATGAGCTCGATGCTCACCTTCGGTTTGGCCGCTTGCGGCAGCGGAGGCGAGGCCGGTTCAAAGCCGGCAGCTCAGCAGGATGCCGCTGCCTCAGGGTCGCCTGCCAAGAAAACAAAAATTAGTGTGATCACACAAGGTCTTGAACCGAAAAAAATGCTGGAGAAGTTTTACAAGGAAAATCCGAATATTGAGGTCAATTGGGAAACGATTGGCGGCGGCAAAGTTTCCGAGGTCATCAAGACAAGGCTTGCGGCAGGGGGTGACGGAGTCGACCTGATTACTCCGCTTCGGCCGGATTATTTGCAGCTTGCCAAGACAGGACAACTGGTCGATCTCAGCAGCTTGCCTTATCTTGATAATTACAACCCGGCAGTCATTGACAGCTCCAAGGTTGATGGCAAGCTGTACGCTTTGTCGTTATCGCTTAATTTTTATGTTACCTGGTACAATAAGTCGATCTTCAAGGAAAACAATTTGAATGAGCCGAAAAACTGGGAAGATTTTTTGGCAGTATGCGAAGCGTTGAAAGCCAAAGGCGTTCCGCCCATCGTTGTAGGAGCAAAAGATCAGGGAGAAAACAATCATTTGAGCGGCTTGCCGTTCGCAGGACTGCTCAGCAAAGATCCGACCTGGGTGCAGAAGGTTGGCGAAGGTAAAGCCAAATGGACGGACCCGGATGCGATTGCGGCGTTCGAAAAGTTCAAGCTGCTCGTAGACAAGGGATATTTACTGGACGGTGCGCTCGGGATCGGGCGAGATCAGGCATACCAGGCTTTCTACCAAGGAAAAGCGGCGATGATTTCACAGCAGGTCGGCGTTATTGAATTTCTCGCCTTAAATACACCTGGCTTCGAGGTTGGCGCTTTTGCTCCACCGGGGAACGATAAAGGTCAAGAATTAAGAATTCCGTTCTCTCCTGGCAATACGCTTGCTTTATATAACGGCAGTAAAAATAAAGAGGCAGCATTGAAGTTTATGGAGTTTATTTCAAAAACGGAAAACGCGCAGCTGATGTCGACGGAAACGGCGCTAATCAGCTCGGTGAAAGGCATCAAGCTGGATTTTCATCCGATCGCCGCCAGCCTGAATCCTCTGCTCGACATGAAAACGTCCGACTTGATGCATGCCGCAGTCACGACCCAAACAAAACCTGCTCTGGCTACGGCTTTGCAAAAAATCATCGGTAAGGTCGGCACACCTATTCCCGAATTGGCCAAGGAAATCCAAGCGGTAACGGATAAAGAAATAGTCAAATAACTAAACCGTTAGCTAAAGACAACAGCGATGATGCTCACGGGGATTGCCTCCTCGTGAGCATTGTATTGGATCGGAGTGAGAGCATCTGTTATGAAAGCAAGAAGAGTGGTAAATCTGCTCGTATTTCTGGTTCCGTCGACATTGATTTATACATTGTTTGTAATGTATCCAAGTATAAGCGGTCTTTATTATTCGCTGACGGACTGGGACGGGCTTTCGCCCCATTACAAAATCATCGGACTTGACAACTTTAAGGAGATTTTCCAGGATCCGCTGTTTTACAAAGTGTTGAAAAACTCGTTCCTATTTGCGGTTTTTGTCGTCCTAATCAAAAATGCGCTCGCCTTGTTTTTCGCAATCATGCTTGATAAAAAAATGAAAATGACCGGGTTTTTCCGAAGCGTCTATTTTATTCCGGCCATTTTGAGTTCGATTGTAGTGGCCTACACGTGGGTCACGATTTTTAATCCGGTGTTCGGGTCGTGGCAAATCTTTTTCCAGGCGCTGGGTCTGGATACGATCGCCAAGCTGGACCTGCTTGGCAATACGTCAACTTCGCTGCCTTCGGTCATTTTTGTTTCCATATGGCAGAACATGGGATATGCAATGGTCATTTATTTGGCCGGCCTGCAGACGATCCCGAGCGATCTGTACGAATCAGCGCAAATCGACGGGGCCGGACGATGGAAACAATTCGTCCATATCACGTTTCCGTTAATTGCGCCCGCGTTAACGATCAACATGATTTTATCGACCATCAATTCCTTAAAGGAATTCGATCTGGTCTATATTTTGACGGGGGGCGGGCCGTTCGATTCATCGCAAGTGATCGGAACGGCCATTTACAAGGTTGCCTTCGAGATGAACCGATTTGGTTACGGCATCGCCATGTCGCTTATTTTGTTCATTCTCATTGCCGTCATTTCCTTGGGCCAGCTGCGGTATTTGAAGAAGCGGGAGGTGGACTACTAGGATGAAAGCCGTTAAACGCATCGAACATGTGCTGATTTACATTGTTTTAGCGGCGACCAGTCTGCTTATTTTATACCCGATCGCGCTCATTCTCGTATCCTCCATGAAAACGAGTCCCGAGTTCATGAGCAATCCGTTCGGGTGGCCGCAGCATTGGACCTTCAGCAACTATACGATGGCCTGGGAAACCGCCAGCTTTTCCACTTACTTCGGCAACAGTATTCTGCTGACGTCCGTCAGCGTCATCTTTATCGTCCTGTTCGGATCGATGACCGCTTATGCGCTGAACTGGAACTTCAAGGGCAGCAAGCAGCTGTTCAGTTATTTTCTGCTCGGAATCATGATTCCGCTGCAGGCGAAAATCATTACGTTGTTTGTATTTATGAAACAGCTCGGCATCATCAATACGCATTTCGGACTCATTCTTGTGTTTATTGCCTTCAATTTGTCATTGGCGATATTTATCTTTTTCGGTTTTTTTAAAACGATCCCGAAGGAGCTCAAAGAGGCGGCGCTGCTTGACGGCTGCTCTGAAATCGGCACGTTTTGGCGCATCATTCTACCCGTATCGAGGCCGATTATCGCTACCGTCATCATTCTTACCGGGCTGTATGTATGGAACAGCTTTTTTCTGCCGCTCATTCTGCTGCAGGATAAAAAGCTTTTTCCGATCACGTTGGGCCTGCAGCGCCTGAAAGGCGAAATTTCGGTGAATTGGCCGCTGTTTTTTGCCGCAATGGTGATGCTGATGATTCCGATTATCACCGTGTTCGTCATTATGCAGAAGCAGTTTATTAAAGGTTTGACAAACGGCGCGGTAAAAGGTTAATTCCACAATCAGAAGAAGGAGCAAGGTTCATGAACAAGCAGGGAACAAAAGAAACATTTGAGAGCGTGCTGGCCCATGTTAACACGAATTCGCGGCCTTCCGAGCTGCGCATCACCGATATCCGCTTTGCCGATATTGTGGGCATACCGACGCACTGCAGCTTGATTAAAGTATACACAAATCAAGGAATCGTCGGTTTCGGCGAGGTACGCGACAATGCCGAAAAATTGTACGCCCTGATGCTGAAGAGCCGCCTGCTTGGCGAAAATCCTTGCAACATTGACAAATTGTTCCGGCGGATCAAGCAGTTCGGCAGTCACGGCCGCCAAGGGGGCGGGGTCAGCGGCCTGGAGATCGCTTTGTGGGATATCGCCGGCAAAGCTTATGGCATCCCTATCTACCAAATGCTGGGCGGCAAATTCCGCGATAAAATTCGCATGTACTGCGATACCGATGTGGACGGCAAAGATACGGGCACGGCGATGGGTGAAGCTTTAAAAAAGCGAATGGAGCAAGGATATACTTTTCTGAAAATGGACCTAGGCATCAATCAGATTGCGCATGAGCCGGGCACATTAAGCGGCCCCGCCGGATTCGTCCAGGAGGTAAGGGACCTTTCAGCGCAGTGGCGCAACCGGTTTAATGTCCCGATGTCCCGGGAGCTGCGCAGCAAGCACTTCGATCTCACCAATATCGCGCATCCTTTCACGGGAGTTCATGTCACCGAGCAAGGTCTCGACATGTTGGAGCAGTACGTCGCCGAGGTTCGGAATGTGATTGGCTACGAGGTTCCGCTAGCGATCGATCATTTTGGACATATCGGCGTGGAGGACTGCATCAAGCTTGGCAGACGGATTGAAAAATTCAACCTGGCATGGATGGAAGACATGATTCCGTGGCAGTACACCCAGCAATATGTAAGATTGGCTCAGTCGGTAACGACGCCTATATGTACCGGGGAAGACATTTATTTAAAGGAAAATTTCAGACCATTGCTTGAATCCGGCGGCATTTCCGTCGTACATCCTGATATGCTGACGGCCGGAGGCATTCTGGAAACCAAGAAATTGGGGGACATGGCGCAGGAATATGGTGTCGCGATGGCCATCCACATGGCAGAAAGTCCGATTGCATGTCTGGCGGCCGTTCATGCGGCGGCGGCGGTGGAAAACTTCCTTGCCTTGGAATTCCACTCGAATGATGTGCCGTGGTGGGATGACCTTATCATCAGCAAGCTGCCGAAGCCGCTGCTGCAAAACGGCTTCATCGCCGTACCCGATGCGCCGGGCCTTGGCATCGAAGAGCTGAACGACGAAGCGATCGCCCAGCATCTTCATCCGGAAATTCCCGGACTTTGGGAGCCGACGGACTCATGGAACAATTACTGGTCCAACGACCGGCAGTGGAGTTAAGTGAACGCGGCACATGGAATCTGTTCATATGCGTTTTCATATAACTGAATATTATGAAAATTCTAAAAAAAAATTTATCGACAGAAGGAAGGACCTCTCATGAAATTTGACAACGCCGAAGATATTATCCAGTTAACCCCATTATGGACGGGCGAACGCTTTCAGAACGGGCGCCCCAAAGTGCCGGACGATATACTGCGCAGAATGCGGCGCATTACATTGGAGGAGGCTTGGAGCCCGCTTTGGCATCGGGGCTACGACTATCAATTCCAGGGAGATTTTGAGTCTACGCACCCCGGAAAAGTGATTGTCGGCAGAGCGGTGACGGCGGTTTTTGTACCGGTGCGTCCCGAGCTGCATGACACATTGCTGCAGTACGGCAACGAACAGGAAAACAGAAAAGGCTTTTTTAATCAATGGGTGATTGACAGTCTGGTCGAAGACGATGTGGTCGTCGTCGACCTGTTCGATAAAATTTATAAAGGCACCTTTGTGGGAGGAAACCTGTCGACGGCAATCGCCGCAAGAACGAAGCGAGGCGGGGCGGTTATTTGGGGTGGTGTCCGCGATACGCAGCAGATTGCCAAAATCGAAAATATTAACATTTACCACAGGGGCATCGACCCGACGCCGATTCGGGAAGTGACGATGCTTGGGATGAACGTTCCGTGCCGAATCGGCCGGGCAGTTTGCCTGCCGGGCGATGTCGTATTGGCCACACCTGCGGGTGTTATCTTCATTCCGCCGCATTTGGCCGAGCTGGCTGTCGTTCTTGCGGAGAAGTCCCAAGCGCGTGATTTATTCGGTTTTCAGCGCTTGGATGAGGGTGTGTATACGACGGCGGACATTGACGGTTCTTGGGCTATGCCGGTTTGGAACGACTTCCTGAACTGGATCGCAACGTCCGAGAAAGCTGCAGAATACCGCTCCCTCACTTGGGACGAGGAGCTTGAGGAAGCACGCGCGCTGGAGGGCAAAGGACCGTCTAACGACGCTCGGGCTTAAAGAGGTTGTACAAAATACCTAAATTCCGATCCTCCTTTTTTTGAACACTCATTTAGAGCGGGAGCGGAATGATCCGGTTTCAAGCATTTTGGGGAGGAACAGTCATATGAAGAAAATTGCCTTGGAGCGGCGAGGTATCACCAGCAGCCGTTTATTGTTCGGCTGCATGAAATTTTGCGGCGGTATGCAGGCGAACCCGATCACCGAGGAAGAGATTTTGAAGACGGAAAGAGCCGTTGATGCAGCTCTCTCCATAGGCATTACGATGTTTGACCATGCGGATATTTACGCGCACGGGCAAGCGGAGGCTGTTTTCGGGGAAGTGCTGAAAAGAAGGCCCCAGCTCAGGGATCAAATCGTTATCCAGTCCAAATGCGGCTATCGCATGGAGCCGGGAACGACGAAAAGGTACGATTTTTCCAGAGAACATATACTCAATGCCGTTGATCGCAGCTTGAAAAGACTCGGAGTGGAGCGGCTTGATATATTGCTGCTGCACAGGCCGGACCCGTTGATGGAGCCGGAGGAAATCGCCGAGGCGTTCGATAAGCTGCTGTCAGCAGGCAAGGTAAGCCACTTCGGCGTTTCCAATGTAGGCTCGGATCAGATCAAGTACATTCAAAGCGCACTGCCCGTGCCGCTGATTGTCAACCAGCTGGATATGAGCCTAGGCAGACTGGATTGGGTGGATCATGGAATTCTGATGAACCGCAAGGTCGATAAGGTCATTCGTTTTCCAGAGGGCACATTGGAACATTGCAGAACGGAAAATATCCAACTCCAGGCGTGGGGCTCATTAGCACAGGGACGATTTACCGGCCGGGTCATGGAGCAGATGACGGAGGCCGAGCAGTTGACTGCAGAGTTGGTCCGGAACATGGCGAATGAGAAAGAAACAACTCCCGAGTCGATCGTGCTTGGTTGGCTGATGAAGCATCCGGCGATGGTTCAACCGGTCATCGGTACGGTGAATCCCGAACGGATAGCTGCTTGCGGCGATGCGGCCCGCCAGTCGGAGCTGATGACCCGCGAGGAATGGTATTTGCTGTATAAAACGAGCAGGGGGCAGGATATTCCATGAAAAAGCTGATTAATCACCCGGATCGCGTTGTTGATGACATGGTGGATGGGTACGCTGCTGCCTGCCCGCAATATATCAGACGGCTGGCAGGCAGCAAACGCGCCCTCGTGAGAACCGAATTGCAAAAGGGGAAGGTCGGTATAGTGATCGGCGGCGGCGCCGGACATGAGCCCGGTTTTATGGGGTATGTAGGGAAAGGTTTTGCTGACGGTGTTGCCGTAGGGAATATCTTCGCATCACCATCTCCCGAACCGATCGTCGAAGTAACGAAGGCGGTGGACCAAGGGGAGGGCGTTTTGTACATATACGGAAATTATGCCGGCGACTGCATGAATTTCGATATGAGCGCAGAACTTGCATCGTTGGAAGATATTCGTACAGCTACCGTCAGAGTAACGGATGACGTTGCATCCGCCCCGGCCGAGCAAACGGATAAAAGGAGAGGAATCGCGGGATTCGTGCTGCTGTTTAAAGTGGCTGGCGCTTCGGCCGAGCAAGGCTACAGCCTCGATGATGTGGTTAAAGTATGCACCAAAGCAAATGCCAACACACGAACCATGGGTGTAGCATTAAGTCCGTGCACGCTGCCGCAAACCCGCAAACAGGCATTCGAACTGGCGGACGACGAGATGGAAATCGGCCTGGGGATTCATGGCGAGCCTGGAATGGAAAGGGGGAAGCTGGAGACGGCCGACGAAGTAACGGTTCGTTTATTGGAAAGCATCGTAAGCGACTTGAAGCTGGCGGGAGGGGAACGGGTTGCCGTGCTGGTCAACGGCTTAGGTTCCACGACTTTAATGGAACTGTATATTGTTTTCCGGAAAACGGCTGAGTTTTTTGCCGGCCTAGGCGTGAAGATTCACAGATCGTATGTAGGGGAATATGTGACCTCGATGGAGATGGGGGGATGCTCGATCACCGTCATGAAGCTGGATGACGAGCTTGCGTCACTGATCGACCATCCTGCCGATTGCCCTGCGTTTACGCAGGTTTAAATGAAAGGAGCGAGCCGGTTTGGTCGTACAACCGCACGAGTGGAAACAAATTTTGCTGAAAATTGGCCAGAGAGTAGAGGAAGAAAAGGATTATTTGTCCGATTTGGACCGTGTGATCGGCGACGGTGACCACGGCGTCTCGATGGCGATAGGCTGGACGGCCATTAAGGATAAGCTGCAGGAACTCGAAAATGAAAACGATCTCGGAACCATCTGCCAGTCGGTGGCCAAAGCGTTTTTAAATGCGGTCGGTGCCTCTGTCGGTCCTCTGTATGGTACGGCATTTTTGCGAGGCAGTCAGATATTGAAAGGAAAGACAACACTTACCGAAGAGGAAATCGTCAAGTTTTGGTCGGCCGCGGTAGCCGGGATGCAGCAGATGGGCAAGGCGGAGGTCGGAGATAAAACGATGATGGATACATGGGTGCCGATTGCGGCTGCGCTGGAACATTCGCTGCGGAATGGAGAACAGTGGCCGGCCGCCCTCGATCGGGCTGTAGAAGCGGGCCGGAAGGGTATGGAATCGACTCGAGATATGGTATCAAATAAGGGCCGTTCGGGCCGTTTGGGCGATCGTTCAAAAGGCCATATCGATCCTGGGGCAGCTTCCGCCTTAATCATTTTTACAGCTTTTGCCGACGCCTGCAAGGAATTTCATTAAGTTATTAAATATATTAAAAAATCGAGGCTGCCGGGCACTTTGCCTCTCCGTCAGACAGCCGCATAGGAGGCTATTAACATGGACAAATCTTGTTTGCAGTATCAGCTTACAGAAGAGGAACGCCGCACCTTCGAAGAAACCGGTTATTTGATTGTGGAAAACGCCTTATCCGAGGAGCACGTTGCTGCTCTTACAGCGGAAACGGACCGGATCTTAGAGAAAAGTGTCCGGGAGGGCCACGATCCGAAGACTGCGATGTTTCATCCGAATTTCATTCCTGATCACAAGTTATTTCTGGATCTGGTCGACTATGAGAAAATTTTGCCCAAGGTGTGGGGGATTTTAGGCTCGAACATATACTTGTATCATTGTCATATGATTGTTACGCCGCCTTCTGGCCAGCCCAAAAATGACAAAACATTCGCCTGGCATCAGGACAGCGGTCACGTCAACCGGGATATCGAAACACATCCCCGTCCGCGCTTGTCTTTGAAGGTCGCTTATTTCCTATCGGATATTTCCGAACCGGACCGCGGCAATTTCTATATCGTGCCGAACAGCCATCTGAATGATACGATGCCGTTTCCGGAAGGCGGCCGCGGCCAATTGGAGGGAGCGATCCCGATTTGCGTGAAGCCGGGCACCGCCGTGTTTTTCGATCGTCGGTTGTGGCATACGGCAAGTCCGAACTGGTCGGATATTACCCGCAAAGTGCTGTTCTACGGCTACGGCTATCGCTGGCTGCGGACGAAGGACGATATGACGGTTTCTACTTTGCTGGAGCAAAGCAGCCCGATTCGCCGCCAGCTGCTGGGAGACGGGGTCAATTGCAACGGCTACTATACGCCGACGGATGCCGATGTGCCGCTGCGCGTTTGGCTGAGGGAGCATACTCCGGACCAGGCGTAAACTACGGGCCGATGATCCGATTATCGGCTAAGACGATGACTGAAGGGTTGTGAACTTAATGGAAAGTTTAAGCCGATTGTTGGACGAATTGCTGCAGCAGGAAACCGAACTTCAGTTTACCCGGTTTACGAATGAAACGGCATACCGGATCGGCTGCCGGATTGTAGAGAAAGCGGCCGAGCAGAACAAGTGTGTGACGGTGGATATTCAGAGGAACGGCCATCAGTTATTTCATTGCGCAATGGAAGGAAAAACGCCGAACAACGATCAGTGGATCCGACGAAAAAACAAGACCGTGCAGCATTTCGGTCACAGTTCTTATTATATCGGTATTTTGCTAAAATCGAAGGAAACGACGATGCGGGAGTGGGCCAATCTGGACCCTAACGAATACGCTGCCGTAGGCGGAGCGTTTCCGATCATGATTAAAGACGTCGGTGTCGTAGGTACTGTCACGGTGTCAGGACTTCCGCAGGCGGAAGATCATCAGCTGGTCATATCTGTTTTGGAGGAATTTTGCACATCTCATACGTGACCGGATTGCAGTTTTTCCGGGCGTTAGCTATGATAAAGCTATAGTACGGCGGCTTGTTTAGACTCATAGCCGCTATCCGGGGGGACATCGTGAATAATCCGAATATCCAGCATGCGCTGGCTGTAGCGATGCTGCTTGAGCGGCACAGGATCCGTTATTCACTGGGCGGAAGCGGTTTGTTGTACAGTCTGGGGCTTACCGATCGGGTAAGAGACTGGGACATGTTATGTGAGGCTCCCAAACAGGAGGTTCTTGACGCATTGCAGCCGTTGGCCGTAACCGAGATCCAAAGCGGAGATCACCCGTTTCACAGCGCATACAAGCTGCTCGTATTTAAGGATGAGCCCCAGGTGGAGTTGATTGGCCGTTTTGCGATCGCTACGGAACGCGGCGTCGTATCGCTGCCGAGCATCGCGTGCCGGACATGGCAAGGGCTGCAGATTGGCAGCCCGGAGGTGTGGTATGCCGCATATAGCTTGATGAACAGGGAAGAGAAAGCCGCGCTGCTGTTGTCTTATTTGCAAAAAAACGGCGCCGACCGCGGCATTGTCCAATTACTCACCGAGCAGCCGCTGCCGGAACCAATGGCCGGCGCATTATTGTCGTCAATCATTGAATGAAAAAAAGGCAGTCACGACTTTACAGTCTTGACTGCCTTTTGGTTATATATTCGTGCAGCTTATGCGATCGTAATAAAATTGCAGAAAAACACCATGAGGCCGATAATAAAGCCATGGCCCATTTTTTTGCGCAGGTGCTCTCTGCCGCGGTTTAACCGCGACTTGACCGTTGTTACCGGCAAATTCAGCTTTTCGCTGATTTCCAATAGCGACAATCCTTGAATGTAGTAAAGCAGCACAACGGTTCTGTATTTCTCCGACAGCTTGCTGATTACTTTCATCATCTGCGATTTGGTTTCTTTCTCGATCAGCCGATGCTCAGGGGTAGTTTCGTCGCTATGCAAACGCGCATAGTAGTTGGCGTCCTCATCTTCGGAAAATTCGGCATCCAGCGAGTAGACGTTTTTTTTCTTTTTGCGCAGCAGGTCGATGCACAAATTTTTGCCGATCCGGTAAATCCAAGTGGAAAAGTTTTGCGATTCGTCAAACCGATTGAGGTTTAAGTAGACGCGGATAAACGTTTCCTGCACAATATCTTCCGTGTCCAAACGGTTATTGAGCATTTTATAGGCAAGCTTTTGAATTTTCTCCTGGTAAAGCTCCACAAGCTCGGCAAAAGCGTTGCGGTCGCCGGATCTGGAAAGTTTAATTAAATTCGTTTCCGCATAGTTCATGGTAATCACCTGGCGCTATACTAAATTTTGTTTACTTACTAAAATAATATCATGTTTTGCCTGTGGATTGAAGTGATTTTTATGGAAAAAAGAAATAGAACCATCGCTTTTCCAATCAGCGTGGTTCCATTTCTTTTTGTGCTTATGCTGCTCGCGGTTCAGCCGTTCGGCGCGGGTTGGCGTAGTTCGTTCCACGGGAATGATGCCGCCCCAGCTGCCGCGGTTCGTTTCGGGAGAAAGTTTGCCTTCGCGGACCTGTTTCAGACGTTGGCGTTTTGCATGAGATTGAGCCATATCGGCACCCCTTCACAGTTTTGTCAATTGCACCGGCAAGCGGTATACTGTTACATTATATCATATGATGAAGTGCTGCAGGAGAGTGAATAAGTTGTCGAACGAAATGATCTATTGGCTGTTTATCGGTGCCGCTTTTATCGTTAGCTCCGTATTGGCTTTAGTATTGATGGTTAAATTGGACAAGATGGCCTGGGCGTTCTGGGTTTCGTTTGCGGTTAATGCCGTCATTACGGCGGCGGGCTGCTTTTGGTGGGACGGCCTATATACAGGGGTACAGCGGCTTTTTGGTATTTTCGGTTATTGGATTGCATTTGCGAACATTGAAATCATCCTGTTTTTCGCGTTGTTTATTATGAAGAAGCGAAAAACCAATTTGTAACATGGCATACGACATTTGTAACATAACTGTAATTTGTTTTTCATCCTGTTTTAATATTGCTTGCCTATAATAAAAGTCGACCCCCTTTTTAAATATATATTCCTTGAATGGCCTGTGATCCTTCGTGATTGCAGGCCTTTTTGTTTTCAACGGATGCCGGCCGGGCTGGCATAGTTTCCAGCGTTATGGGGGAACTTTAATGTAGGAGGTGCTGTGATGCTTATCCAAAATGCACGCTTTTTACGGATTACAGAACATGATGGGGAGATGTGCGCGGCCGTGGAAGTCGAGGCCGCGGGTTCATCAGATAAACTTACCGTTTTGTTCAGGGCGTCGGAAGACAACGACTTCGATATGGTGGCTGTTACGGAAGCAGGCTCCAATTACGAAGTTCAGATGCTTGACAACAACGTCCATGGGGCTTATATGGATATGCCGGGGGATCCTGTGACCAGCAGCGAAGAGCAAGCTTTTTGGGCGGCTCGCGAGGGGTATAAGGAAGAAATACTGAATTTCGGTTCGGTGCGTGAAGAAATTCTCAACCATTTGGCAGATGCTTTGTAGACTTTTCCGGCTCAATAAAAAACGAGCCATCCAGACCTTTTACGGTCCGATGTCTCGTTTATATCCGCTTTATTTGGCACCGCTTTGATGCAGCTTGAATTTTTGCTCCGAGGTGTTCCATCTGATTCCGGCCAAGAAGAAACCGATAAATCCGAATACGATCAATCTGGCGATGATCCATCTCCAGTTTATAACCCCTTGTGTCGTAAATTCAAGCAATGAGAACACGATGGCCAAAATAATTCCCCACGGCATTAAGCCGTAAAAAACGGCATATTTGATTTTGCCCAATTGCCTCTTTTTCTGCCAAACGGCAGCTTGTTTCTCGTTCAACAACATAACCCCCTGATCTTTCGAAGACATTCCTATCATTGAATATACCATAAACCTCGCTCAAGGAAAAAATAATTGAGATTCAATAACCAAGGTTCAAGAATAATTACCATTACAATCCATTTTTATGTGATATAATAGGCATTGCTTCAAAAAATTACATATTGTGAGGGTGTTCAACATGAATCGTCATTGTCTAACGTTTTTCCTTTTTTTACTATTTATAAGTTGGACATTCGCCGGAGCTGCTTCGGCAAACGCGGAAGCGGTTTCAACGGCATCCGGATACCGCGACGTTCCGGCCGGTCATTACGCCGCCAAGCAGATCGCTGATTTGTCGCGGTCGGGTATTATCGAAGGAGACGCTGACGGGCTGTTTCATCCTGATGAGGATGTCACCCGTGGTGTTGCCGCACTTTGGCTGAGCCGAGCTTTAAAACTTCCTGTTCCCGCATCCTTAAAAGGATTTACCGATGTGCCGGAGAGCAGTCCTTACGCAGTAGCGGTAAATGCGCTTAAGGAAAAAGAAGTCGTGCAAGGAGATGGCGGATTATTTTCGCCTGATGCGCCTCTGACCCGCGAACAAATGGCAAGTTTGCTTGTCCGTGCTTTTCAGCTCAAGGGCAGCGACCTGAATGTTTGGTTCAAAGACGAAGCATCGATCGGTGCAAGTCATTTTGACGATGTGGTCAAACTGAAGCAAAATTTCATTACCGAGCAAGCAGAATATATGCCCAAAAATAAAGTGACGCGGGCTCAGCTCGTATTGTTTCTGACTAGGGCGACAACCAAAGATGATCAGGACGGTAATGGAATCCCGCTCAAAGATTTTCTGCGCGGATCCGACCGGCTTGGCTCTGAGGTTTCACCTAATGGCAAACGTACTGCGTATTTGCAAATCAGCGACAATCATCCGCAGCTATATGTGAAAAAGGTAGGAGAGGAATCGGGAATCCGTATTACAAGCGTAGATAAGCGCAGTATCGAAGGTTTTTTCTGGTTCAACGACGAGCGTCTCGTCTACATGACTGACTTGTACGGTACGGAAAATTACCAATTCCATGCGGTCAACGCCGATGGCACGGATAGTAAAGACTTGACGCCGTTTGAAGGGAAACGGGCCCAATTTATGGACGATATTTCGTATTTGCCGGGCCATGAGAACGATATTCTGATCCAGTCCAATAAGGAAAACTCACGTTTCTTCGATGTGTATCAATTAAACGTTAAGACAGGAGCCTTAAAACTGGTCGCCCAGAACCCGGGCAATGTGTCGAGATGGCTGTCCGATATTTACGGAATTGTCCGGCTGGCCATAGCCACGGATGGAACTAATCAGACGGTCCTTTATCGCGAAACGGAAAACGATGAGTTCAAGCCTGTGCTTAAAGTCGATCCCGGCGATGCGTTTAATCCGATCATGTTTTCGTTAGACGGCCGTCAGGTGTACGTATTAACGAACATCGGCAGGGACAAGCAGGCGCTCATGACCTTTGGCCTGAATACCAAATCGCTTGTGGAGACGATTTATGAAAACCCGGACGCCAATGTAACCGGGCTTGTATTTTCGTATAAAAAAGAAGCGATTATCGCTGCAACCTATGAGACGGACAAACGGTATTATCACTTTCTGGACAAGGAATTCGAAAAGCTGAACCAGTCGATTTCGGCTAAATTAAACGGCGAGCAGTTTGTTATCCTTGGCAATCCGCTGCCGGAAAAAACGGTCAGACTGCGTACGGTCAGCGACACTTCACCGGGAACTTATTATTTCTACAACCGGTTGGAAGACAAGTTGACGAAAATCGACGACGTTAAACCTTGGATTGATCCGAGCAAGATGTCTCCTATGAAGCCGATTAAATATATGTCTCGTGATGGCTATACCATTAATGGTTATTTAACGATTCCAAAAGGAGCCGATCCGAAACAACTGCCGGTTGTCGTTTTGCCGCATGGCGGACCTTGGGCGCGCGATTCCTGGGGTTTCGATTCTGAAGTGCAGCTGCTGGCGTATCATGGTTACGCCGTATTGCAGATGAATTTTCGTGGTTCCACCGGCTATGGCAAAAAGTTCTTGAACGCAGGGAATAAGCAGTGGGGCAATACGATGCAAAACGATATTACCGACGGAGTGAAATGGCTGATCGATCAAGGCATTGCCGATCCGAAAAAAATCGCGATATACGGCGCTTCTTACGGCGGTTATGCCGCTTTGGCAGGTGTCACCTTTACCCCGGATTTGTATGCCGCGGGAGTGGATTATATGGGGCCGTCCAGCTTAACTACGTTCCTCGACACCATTCCGGATTACTGGGACAAAAATGAAATGTATGCCCAGGTAGGAGATCCGATTCGTGACAAGCAGATGATGGACGAATATTCTCCGGTGCTGCATGTAGATAAGATCAAAGTACCGGTTTTTATCGCACAAGGCTTTAACGATCCGCGGGTCAACAAAAACGAGTCGAACCAGATGGTCGTGGCGCTGCGGGCCAAAGGCATCGACGCACCTTACATGATTAAAATGGAAGAGGGCCATGGCTTTCAAAGCTTGCAGAACCGGATTGACTTTTACACGGCCTTATTAAAATTCCTCGATAATCATTTGAAAGACGGCAATTAGCGCCAATATTTTTAAAATTGAACAAAAGGTTTGGTAACCGTTCCTTCCACCATTTCACTGTATTTTTACCGGAACTTCTGAAATCAGCCTTGCTGCGCTAATGTGCGCGGCAAGGCTTTTTAATCACTTTAAACAGCCTTGCAGGATAAAAATGCGGTAGCATCAGCGCTGATCAAATGCAAAATAAAGCGAGGCCATCCCAGTCGTGTGGCGCTTCAAACGCGACGATGCACTTGTGAATCGCGAAATTTGCATTGCAAGCGACCGATGTTTATATCGATCTGCGGCAGTCAATACTTGATTTGAAGATGGGGTAAAGGGGAGGCTGTCATGAGTTTTCTCGATCAAGAAACGGCTGCGGCAGAGCCATTGCTTACAAGCCTCCAGGGGAATATTCAGAAGATTAAAGCAGCCCTCGGGAACAGTACGGATACGATTATTAGAGAGATCAGCACGGTCAAAGATAACAAGCTGCAGATGGCGATTATTTATACCAGCGGGCTGGCAGATGAAAAGGTGATCAGCGATTTTATTCTGGAATCCGTGTTGTTTGAACATGCGGCTGCAGATTATGCTGTGACCATTCAGACGCTGAAAACGGCGATTTTAACGGTCGGAGACGTCAAAGATATCAAAAATTTCACCAGCTTGTATTATGCGGTACGATCGGGAGATGCCGTGATTTTGCTGGAAGGGCAAGCCGTTGGCATCGCTGCAAGCACGCGCGGCTGGAAAGACCGCGGGGTCTCCGAGAATTCCACGGAATCTTCGGTGCGGGGGCCGCGGGAAGCATTTACGGAATCGCTGCGTACGAATACCGCCCTGATCCGGCGCAAAATCAAAAGTCCGGACCTTTGGATGGAAACCAAACCGATCGGTCAAGTCACTCAAACCGATGTAGCGATCATGTACATTAAAGGCATCGCAAGTGACAACATCGTCGAAGAAGTGCGCAACCGTCTGGACAAAATTAACATTGACGGGATTTTGGAGAGCGGTTATATCGAAGAGTTTATTCAAGACGTACAATATACGCCTTTTCCTACCGTTCAAAATTCGGAACGTCCGGATGTCATTGCCGCTGAGCTGTTGGAAGGCAAAATTGCCATCATTGTTGATGGCACCCCATTTGTTTTGCTTGTACCGGCTTTATTTGTTTCGTTTCTTCATGCCGCAGAGGACTATTATCACCGTGCGGATATCAGCAGCCTGGTTCGGATCCTCCGTTTCATCGGGATCTGCATTGCGTTGTTAGGCCCTTCGTTATACATTGCGATAACGACCTATCATCAGGAAATGCTGCCTACTGAGCTGCTGATCAGCTTGGCCGCCCAACGGGAAGGGGTTCCGTTCCCCGCTTTTGTTGAAGCTTTTATTATGGAGCTGGCCTTTGAAATCTTAAGGGAAGCGGGCCTTCGCATGCCAAGAACGATTGGTCCCGCCGTGTCTGTTGTTGGCACATTGGTGATTGGGGAAGCGGCGGTAGAGGCGGGTATCGTTTCGGCTGCCATGGTCATCGTTGTTGCGATCACCGCCATCAGCAGCTTTATATTCCCTTCCTACAGCTTGGCTAATTCCTTTCGTTTACTTCGTTTCCCGTTAATGGGGCTTGCAGCAACGTTTGGCCTGTTCGGAATCATCGTTGGGGTCATTGCGCTTGTGCTTCATCTTTGCAGTTTGCGCAGCTTCGGCATTCCGTACATGAGTCCGTTTGCCCCCACAATTCCTTCCGACCAGAAAGATGCACTCATTCGTGTGCCTTGGCGGGCCATGGTTTCGCGTCCCCGCTTAATCAACCGGACCAATAAGATCCGCAAGCAGCAATATCCGCCCCGCAAACCGGAACCATGATACCAACCCGAAAAGGAGCTTGCTCGTGAGAAAAAAGGCGATGTTATTTCTCTGCTTCCTTATAATGACTGCGCTTTTGACCGGTTGCTGGAGCCGCCGCGAGTTGAACGATCTGGGGATCGTATTGGGCATTGGAATCGATAAGTCGGGAAATGAATATGAGGTTTCCGTGCAAATTGTAAATCCGAGCGATATATCCTTGAAGAAAGGAGGAGGGGGCGGACGATCGCCGATCACTGTGTATAGTGCGAAAGGCAATACCGTGGTGGAAGCAATTAGAAGATTGACCATGCTGACTCCCAGAATAAGCTATTTTGCCCATATTCGGATTTTTATATTGTCTGAAGAGTTGGCCAGGGAAGGTATTAGTAAAACGTTGGATTATTTATCAAGAGACCATGAATTCCGGACTGATTTTTATATTGCCATCGCCAGAGGGACAACAGCCAAACAATTGCTTAGCTGCTTAACCCCGCTCGAGAAAATCCCTGCCAACAAAATGTATAATTCGCTGGATATAGCCGAGAAGGAATGGTCTCCGGTGGCAACGATCCAGCTTGACGAATTGATCAGAAGCGTGATAAGTAAAGGGAAAGATCCTGTGTTAACCGGCCTGCGTATTGTGGGGGATCAAGAACGGGGGAATACCAATGCCAATGTGGAAGCCAGCAATCCGCCGGCCAATATCCAAGTTTGGGGTTTAGCCGTATTTAAAAAGGATAAAATGATCGGCTGGTTAAATGAAACAGAGAGCAAAGGATTCACCGATCTTACGGATAAGCTGCACCGGACAATCATTGAAGCGGCATGTCCCCAAGGCGAGAGATTGGCTGTCGATGTCATCCGGTCGAACTCGACGGTGAAAGGCAGCGTGAACAACGGCAAACCCAAAGTGGAGATCACGATACGCAGCGAGGCCGATATTTCAGATGTGGAATGCCGCATTAATTTGTCCAGAAACGAAACGATAGCGTATTTGCAAAAAGAAATTGCGGCTACGATCAAACATAACAGCGAAGCAGCGGTGAAAAAGGCCAAATTTTTACAATCCGATATATTCGGTTTCGGAGAAGCCATTCGCCGGGCCAATCCAAGCTATTGGAAAACAATACAAAACGATTGGGAGGATCACTTTCAAAATCTGCAGGTCGATATCAAAGCAGATGTTAAAATCAGGCGTACGGGAACAACAGGGGATTCCTATTTAAATAAATTGACGGAGTGATTGCTATGTTGGCTGTTGCAGGAATACTTGCAGCGTCTGTGATGATCGTTGCAATCGAAGTGCCTTCTCTGCTGAAAAATGGTCAAATTAAAGAGCTGTGGGCATTTTCCGTGCTTCTGCTTCTAGGTATCGGATTATCCGTTGCAGTGGCGCTGCATGTCGACATTCCGAATCCGCTGAACGCATACATTGCCGTCTTCAAGCCGGTTAGCGATTTTCTTTTTGCATTTTTGAAATAAAGAAGGGGAAAACCGATGCAGGAAAAGGCAGCGATATCTTCAAGACAATTTATTATCTTGGTGGCACTTTTCACCGTGGGCAGCGCCATATTGGCTGTGCCGTCGTCGTTAGCCGCTCTCGCGCGGCAAGATGCCTGGTTTGCTGCGATGGCAGGGCTCATTGCGGGGATGTTATTGGTATGGCTGTATGGCGCGATCGGGAAGCGGTTTCCGCATATGACCTTAATCGAGATCATGGAAACCCTCTTAGGAAAATGGTTGGGAAAAACGGTTTCTCTGCTGTTTATTGTCAGCTTATTTCTAGCGGGCCCTGTCGTTGGATTGTTTTTTGTCGGAAATTTTATCACCACGGAGTTTATGGTTCAGACGCCGATTCAAGCGATTTATATTCTTTTTACAATCATTATCGTTATGGGCGCGCGTCTTGGTCTTGAAACGATTGCCCGTTCCTCTGAAATATTGTTTCCATTCGTATGTGTTCTGTTTATGCTGCTTGTTCTGTTTATCGCTCCGCAAATCAAGCTGGACAACGCGCTGCCTTTCATGGAGACGGGGGTAAAACCCATCTTGTTGTCTGTTTTGTCATTCTTAAGCTACTCGATTTTGCCGGACATCATCTTGTTGATGATCTTCCCGTACGTCGATAAGCCCAATGAAGCGCAGAAAGCGTTTTTTACCGGCAATGTCATCGCTGGCCTTATTTTAACGCTCATAACGGCTCTGAGCATCCTGGTACTTGGTCCTGAGCTTTCCGAAGGCAATATGTTTCCCAGTTATGCTTTGGCCAGAAAAATAAACATCGGGCAGTTTTTTCAAAGAATTGAAGCTTTCATGGCAGCGATATGGTTTATCTCACTTTATTTCCGCTTGACTCTGTATGTGTACGCCACAGTTATCGCAGCAGCACAAATATTCGGGCTGAAAAATTACCGGCCTCTTGTAATGCCGGTGGGGGGCATTCTGATCGTTCTTGCCCTTGTGGTATCGCCCAATGTGACCTACATGCAAACCTGGGATACGAAGACATGGGTACCTTATACGGTAACTATTGGATTTTTAATGCCTCTCTTATTGTTGATTGTAGCCAAATTTCGCAAATGAACAAGAAATTCAATCCCAAGATGAGGTCATAGACATGTTGGATAATGGCAAAATATCTCCCCGTCAATTTTCAGTTTTCGTTACATTATTTATTGTTGGCGGAAGCATTTTGTACGTGCCTTCGGGGCTTGCGCATGCCGTAAAACAAGATGCATGGATTTCCAGTATTATGGAAGTTGTCGGGGGACTGGCATTAGTTGTATTGTACAGTGCGCTGGGAAGCCGGTTTCCGAATATGACCCTTGCGGAATACAGCGAGAAGCTGCTGGGCAAATGGCTTGGAAAAGGAATCTCACTGCTTTATTTCATGTATTTTATGTTCAATACCGCTTCGTTTGTCCGTCAAATCGGCGATTTTCTGACCACCCAAATATTCCCCGACACACCGATTATGGCGCTTCATATTGTTTTATTTTTGCTAGTTGTGATGGGAGTGCGTGTGGGTTTGGAAGCTTTCGCCCGCGCTTCGGAAATTTTCTTCCCTTGGGTTGTGGCGCTTTTTCTCATTTTATTGGTTTCGATTTCCCCGCAAATTCAAATTCAGCTTATTCAACCCGTTTTTGAAGAAGGAGTACGGCCCGTCGCAGCCGCCGCTGTGAATTCCCTCGGCAACCCCTTCTTGCAGCTGGTGCTGCTGCTCATGTTGTTTCCTTACGTTAACCGTACAAAAGAAGCCCGAAAATCGTTTCTGCTTGGTACGATGATCGGCGGATTGGCTCTTATTCTTGTCACTTTATTAAGCATCCTGGTGCTCGGCAGCGAAATTACAGAAATCAATCAATTTATCAGTTATTCTTTAGTAAAGAAAATTAACGTAGGGGCTTTCTTTCAACGCATTGAAGCGATTATGGCGATCATTTGGTTTATTTCGATGTATGTTAAAATAACGATTTGTTTTTATGCGTCCACCTTAAGCCTTGCCCAGACTTTACAGGTTCGGCATTACCGCGCGTTAACTTATCCTCTGGGGATGATTATTCTGGTGCTTTCTCTTATTGTGAATGAGAATATTGTAGAGTCGAACCTGCAAGCGGAAGACTGGACATCGTTTTCTTTGCCTTTTGGGCTTATTTTCCCTCTGCTGTTATTAGCGGCAAGCCGGTTTAAAAAAAGCGAATAGCCTTTCTTGGCGGCACAATTTGTTCCTTCACTCCGGAACAATCACGGGCCGCTGCCGTCCGTTTCGACTCGGACGGTTTCCATATGGTAAAATGAAGCAGCATGAGCAACAAAAAGGAGTGAACTTTTCATGAGCAAAATTTTAATTTTTTCGCTGTTGTGGTGGTTGACAGGCAATCCGTTTTTGGCCGTTATCGTATTACTTATCATTTTATATGTGCTCGACCGCCGGTTTGTCGGCATATCGCCAAGTGTCGTCAAGCCGTTTAAGCTGCGCAGCAAGCTGTCCCGGCTGCGGCAGGAGCTCAGCTTGAATCGGCACAACCGCTCGGTAAAGCTGGAGGCCGCCCGGGTGGCGATGGAGCTGAACAAATATGCGCTAGCCAAAAAGTGGCTGGAGGAAATCGCCGACGTCGAAGACGATTCGGCCGACGTTTACAGCGAGCTGGGCCTTTGCTGCTTGAAGCTGGGAGAGCTGAAGGAGGGCGAGCGGCTGATTCTGAAAGCGCTGGACATCAATCCGCGCGTAAAATTCGGCGAACCTTATTTGCGCCTCGGGGAAGCATTGGCGGAGACGGATTCGGCGCAAGCGATCGCGTACCTGGAGCGGTTTAAGGAGCAGCATTCCTCGTCGTGCGAGGCGTATTACCGGCTAGGCAAGTTGTATAAGCGGCTGGGCAGGACGGAGAAAGCGAAAGAAGCGTTTGAGCAGACGATTGAAATCTACAGGGGATTGCCAAAATACAAAAAGCGGACCGAACGCCGCTACGCGCTGCTGGCCCGCTTTCAATAACAAGTTAGTAATCTGAGGGGCGGCGCGTTGTCCGCTTGGATTTAGGGCGCTTGGCTCGTTAATTGACGCTGACGCCGCTTGCCCGGGAAGGCGCATAAGGCGCGAGGTCCAGCGACGGCGTTTGTCCGGTTACAAGCTCTTGCATCAGCAGTCCTGTCACCGGAGCAAGCAAGATGCCGTTGCGGAAATGGCCGGTGGCGATCGTTAGGCCGGGCGCCTCCGCCAGCCGCCCCATATACGGGAGCCCGTCCGGTGTGCCGGGGCGCAGCCCTGTCCAAGTGGCGACGAATTCCGCTTCGCTTAAAGCGGGAACAAGCTGGCAGGCTTTGGCATGCAGCTCGGAAATCACCGCTACGGTCGGCTTTTTCACAAATCCGGCTTCTTCTTGCGTGGCGCCGATCGTCAGCGTACCGTCCAGTTTAGGCACGATATAGCAGCCTTTGGTGAATACCGTGGCTGAGATGGCGGGAGCTTGCATGCGCACGGAGATGCATTGGCCGCGCACGGGAAATACCGGCAGGTGAACGGGCAGAGGCTCAAGCAGCGCCGGACTCCATGCGCCGGCCGCCAGCACCACTTCATCGGCGTATAGGTCACCGTCCGTCGTTCTAACGCCGGTCACGCGGCCGTTGTCCACGATCAGCCGCAGCGCAGGGGTCCATTCGCGGATCGACACGCCAAGGCGGGATAAGGCTCCGCGCAGCGCGCGGGCGAGGTGGAGCGGGTGGATTTGATGATCCTGGGCAAAATGGACCCCGCCGCGCACCTGCCCGGTTATGCCGGGCTCAAGCGATTTGGCCTGCGCTGCGGTAATCCATTTGCCGTCGATCCAGGGCAGCCGGCTTTTTAATTCGGCTTCGTCTTCATCGTTCAGAGCGACACGGACGATCCCTTTGTTTATGTATTGCGGAGAAACGCCGCTTAATTCATGCAATTCGCGGGTCCATTGCTCATACAACCGCTGGCTTGCTTTGCACAACTCGTAAAACGGCCCGGGCTGATGGATTTCCACCTGTGCGCCAATCATGCCGGCCGCTGCCGTAGAAGCTTCCTTGGCGAACTCGCCTTTGTCCAGAAGGGTGACGCGAATATGTTGTTTGGCCAGCTCCAATGCGATAGAGCCGCCGATAATGCCTCCGCCGATAATAACGGCCGAAGTGGGTCGGTTCATGTGTAAAGCCTCCTTATGCAATTCCTTTTACCGGTTTAGCACTCTGTTCTTCTCGGCGGTATCGCCGCCTGGAACACTGCCGAAGTTCAACGCGCCGTGTAACGGTCCAACGCTTCGCGATAGCGGTACACCTGCCGTTCCGGGTCGGCGTGCAGGAAAACCGAAGACAATACGGCGATGCCAGCCGCCCCGGCGGAAAGCACTTCGCCCGTCTGCTCGGGGCCGATGCCGCCAATGGCAACCACCGGCACACCGGCGGCGCGCACAACTTCAGCCAAAGCATCGACGCCGCGCGGCGGAGCTCCTTCTTTCGACGCAGTTGCGTATATGTGGCCGAAGAAGACGTAATCTGCACCGTTCTGTCGCGCTTCCCGCGCCTCTGCGACGGAATGTACCGAACAGCCGATGTGCGTCCCTGCCGGCATCAGCTTGCGCGCCGTTTCAATCGGCACGCTGGTGTATCCGAGCTGGACGCCGACAGCCTGCACTGAGGCAGCCGCATCAACGCGGTCATTAATATAAATGGCCGTTCCGGGCAAAGCGGCGGACAACGCTTGATGCCAGTCCATGATTTCTCTGGCGGTACGGTGCTTCTCGCGGATATGTACAACGTCGATAAGCTCGGACGGAAGGCGGCGCGCAATAGCGGCAGCTTCCTCGAGCTTTTGTCGTCCTGTCGTTATTAGGTGCAGCGCATGTCGGCGCATCGTTTCACCATTTTCATTGATTTAGTTGCCTTCATCATAGCAAAGGGCGGAATTGTTCGTAAAGCTTTTTGCGGCGGCTGTCATAAAAAGTTCACTTCGCTTGACGCGAGAAGGATCAGAGAGATAAACTGAAATTTAGACATGTTGTGCGAGTTCCCAATCATCGGCTTATCTAGCACCAAAGGCGGCCAGGATCTTGAGAAGGGGAAGCGGAGTCAGGCAGCGCGATTCGTGCGGACTCTCTAAACAAGCAAGATTTGGCATAAAACAAGCTCGCTAGCGCCGTGGTGTGGTTCCAGGGGTACTTGTTGAACAGCCCATGAAACTTGATCTACAAATAAAGGAGTATTTGTGATGACACCGATATATAAAGCACTGACCATAGCCGGATCGGACAGCGGCGGCGGTGCCGGCATACAAGCCGATCTGAAAACGTTCCAAATGCTGGACGTCTACGGTATGTCCGCAATAACCGCCGTGACCGCGCAAAATACGCTAGGGGTTCACGGAATATATGATATTCCGCTTGAGGGCATAGAAAAGCAGCTCGATGCGGTCATCACCGACATCGGAGTGGATGCTGCCAAAACAGGCATGCTTTCGCAGCCGCAGGTGATCGAGCTGGTCGCCGCGAAAATCAAACAATACGGCATCCGGTCTCTGGTCGTAGATCCGGTCATGATCGCCAAAGGCGGAGCATCGCTGTTGGCGGATAACGCGCAGCATGCGCTGAGAACGCTGCTTCTGCCGGTGGCCGCGGTGGTCACGCCGAACATTCCGGAAGCCGAAGTGATTACCGGGATGAGCATTACGACGCTGGAAGAGATGAAAACGGCGGCACAACGCATCGTGGAACAATTCGGCGCAGGCGCGGCGATCGTGAAGGGCGGGCATATGGCCGGCGAGCCGACGGACGTGCTGTACGATGGCCGCGAGTTCCGGTTATATCAAGCCGAGCGTTATGCAACGCGGCATACGCACGGCACGGGCTGCACGTTTTCCGCGGCCATTACCGCGGAGCTGGCCAAAGGACGGCCGCTGGCTGAGGCGGTGGAGACGGCCAAGCAGTTTATTACGGAAGCGATCCGCAATGAGCTTGGCCTTGGAGCGGGGCACGGTCCTACAAATCATTGGGCGTATTCCCGCCGAACAAACCGCTAAAGTGAACGGAGTGGAAAATCATGAGTTACGAATATTTGATGCAGGCGGTGCTTTTAATCGTTTTGCTGGTAGCGACCTTTGCCGCCATGCTGATTTGGGCCAAATGGAGAAAAAAGAAACGGAGATCGTAAACGATGTATTATATCAACGAAAAGCAAATTGAAGAACGGCTGCATTTTATCGAGTTTATCAGCTCCTCTTTAAGCAAGCTGAGCGAATCGTGGGATGCAGGCGATCCGCTCAAGCAGCTGGCTCAGGAGCGCGTGCTGCACTTGGCGATTGAAACCGTAACCGATGTCGGCAGCCTGCTGATTGACGCGTTTATGATGCGAGACGCCAGCAGTTATGAGGATATCGTCGATATTTTGGCGGGAGAAGGCGTATTTTCACAAGAAGTGGCGGCCAAGCTGAGCGAATTGGTCAAGCTGCGTAAACCGCTTATTCAGGAATACGTCGGGTTCCCTAGAGAACGGCTGCAGCCGGTCATCGCGGGGCTTCCTGACGTCCTGCGGGAATTCGCCGCGATTGTGCCTGTTTTTATTCGCAAAGAGATGATTTAAGCTTTTGCATTGTTTTACCTATTTTCGAAACATGTATGTTTAATAATTTACTTATGACTTCAAATCGGGTAAGATGGTATTATTCAAAAGGGAATGTCATAAGTAAAATGGGGTGACACGGATGAATTCTGAACAGGATTCCTCCACGCGCAAGCTGATCTTGACGATGCTGAAAACACGGAGCTCCATGACCGTCAGCGAGATGGCCAAGGAGCTTGGAATTACGGAAATGGCGGTAAGACGCCATCTGAATACGCTGGAGAGAGACAGCTTGATCGAATCGAAGCTGGTCAGACAGGCGATGGGCAGGCCTACGCATTTGTATTCGCTCACGCTGCTCGCCGATGATTTGTTTCCGAAAAAGTACCATCACCTGACGTTGGATCTGCTCGGAGAACTAGCCGAGGAAGCCGGAGAAGACGTGGTCGACGGATTATTCGAAAGACGGAAGAAGAAGCTGATTTCCCGTTACGGCCAGCGTATGGAAGGGAAAGAGCTGAAGCAGCGGGTCGCTGAGCTGGCTGAGATTCAGAATTCCAACGGTTATATGGTAGAGTGGGAGCAAGACGGCGAAGGAAATTACGTTTTTAAAGAGCATAACTGCCCGATTTCCCAGGTTGCCAACCAGTACAATCACGCATGCGCATGCGAGCTGAACATGTTCGAGCAGCTGCTCAGCGCGGATGTGAAGCGCACGGAATGCCTGGCCAAGGGCGGCACCAAATGCATATATATCATTCAGGACAAATAAACCCGTCCTCACTTGCGAGAAGTGAGGCACGGGTTTTTATATGCCATGCGGGACAATACGAATTTCTACCTTCCAACCTTCGGAATATATCCGTCCCAAACAACTTCAATTTGCGATAAATACCATGTTTTTCCATTATCGTTGTTGCCTTGATAGAAAAGATAAGTTCGGCTGTCATCATCGGTGAACAAGAAGGGATGCCCCGACTCGCTGGAATTCCAGCTGCCTTCGGCACCGTTTGGCAGAAACGGCTCATCAAACAGCCGCTCCCAGCGGATACCGTCATCGCTCACCGCGCAGCCGATCTGCTGCGGGCAATTGTTGTAGGCTCCGCCGTAAAACATGATCAGTTTGCCGTCCCGCTTGCATAAGGCGGCAGCTTCGATGCATTGCCCTTCCCAAGGCAGCTCGGGCTTCAAGATCGTGTCGCCGCACGCCTCGCTCCAAGCTTCGCGGCCGAAGTCCGAATCAAGCGGCGCCGTGGCAACTCCTTGCATTTGAACCTGGCCTAACGGATCACGTGTGGCGTAGTAGAGGAACAGCTTGCCGTCATGAACAATGACGTCGGCATCAATTGCCCTGCCGTTGTTCCATGAACCGGTTGGCGCAAACACCGGATTCGTTTCATTTCTCGTAAAGTCGATGCCGTTATCTGATACGGCGTGGCAGATGGCGTCCTTCGGAAAGTTGCCGTAGGTTTGGTAGAACAAATGAATCTTGCCGTCCAAAACAATTGCGCCGGGAGCGCACAGCCCGTTTGCTTCGCAGCTTATCTTTGGCGTAAGCTCTCCGGCCCGCTCCCACTGCTGCAAGTCGCGGCTGGTGGCGATACCGATCGCCCAGCCGTCCCGCTCCCGTCCGTCGCCGTAAGGAGGGATGGAATAATACATCCAGTATTGTCCATTGAATTTGACGACGGCCGGATCCTTCGAGTAAGGTCTTCCCCGCGACGTATCCGCATAATACATCATCTGGCTTCACTCTCTTTCGCTGCTTGATCTTATTTCCTATTTCCTTATTTCTTGGCGAAATTCATCATATCCGCAGCCAGAAACGCTTTATCCTTCTGTTCGGCATACCATTTGCCGTAGAAGTCCTCGAGCTGCTTGCCGCCTTGATCGGCCCACATTTTTTTCGCGTCCTTCATTGCTTGTTCAACCGAATAATTGGCTCCGGCCACGATCGCTTTGTTGTAAATATCGGAGATTTGCGCCGTATTGGTAGCGACGGTCTGCAGATCGCTTGGCAATGAAGGGAAATGCTCGCTGTGCGTAATTCGGCCGTATTGTACGTCGGAAGCAAGGTTCGCTTCGTTGTTTTGCTTGATGAGCTCGATAAATTCCTTTTCTGCCGGTACATCCGGATTTAATTGGGCTTCCACTTGCGCGCAATCGCCCATTTCAATCTGCTGCAGCAGCAGCTGGAAGTCGACGTTCCAGGCGATTTCCGTTTTGTATTTCTCGGGGTCCTTCTGCACCGGGCAGCCGTTTTTGCCAAGCGTGTAGTGGACGTTCTCAAAGCCGTAGCGGAACGCTTTGGCGGCCTCGTCGGAAGCCATAAAGTCTACGTATTTCATGGCGGCTGCCGGATCTTTGGCGGCGGAGTTAATGACCGTTGTCATTTGCACCGGGTTGTTGACGCCGGCGGCAAAACGCCCAAACTTGCTTGCCGGCAGCTTGATGGCGATTACTTCCGCGTCGGGCACGTTTTTCTTTAACGGTTCGTAGTACGTTTTAAAATTGACCGTATCGATCGTTCTGCCGACAAAGATGCCGGTTTTGCCGCTGACCCAATCTTGAATCGATTTCTGGCCGTTTTTATCGGCGAGAAAATCTTTATCCGTTAATCCGCTGTCATAAATTTGTTTCTTGAAAGCAAGCGCGGCTTCGGCGCGGTCCCAGTCCTTGACCATCTTTCCGTTATCGCTAATCCAGCCGAAATTTTGGAACATCGCATCGACGGCCGAGCCGGTTTCGGAGCTTAAAGCGATGCCGTAGGTGTCTTTTTTGCCGTTGCCGTCAGGATCCAGCTCGGTAAATGCCTTGGCTACCTGCAGCAGCTCTTCGGTCGTTTGGGGGACCTTGAGATTCAGCTTTTTCAACCAGTCGTTGCGGATAAACAATGCTTGGAAGCCGACCAGCCGCTGCACCCGGCCGAATTCGTACATCTTGCCGTCCGGTTTTGTCGATGCTTTTTTCAGCTCCGGATATTTTTGCAGCAATTTTTTGTAGACGGTGCTGTTTTTCTCGATCAAATCGTCAATCGGCATAATTTGTTTGCTGGCATACAGCTGATTGCGGAACGGAGCGTCAAATTCGTGGATGACATCCGGCGCAGAACCGGAGGCAAAAAGCACGTTCAGCTTCTGTACGGATTCACCCCGCGGAATCGGAACAAACTTGACATCAACCGGTCCTTTTTCATTGACGTATTGAGTCCAGTTGTTTTTCTCCACATTCCCGACCTGCTGGGGTACGGTGCCCCGGTCATAGAAGGACGCCGAAATTTGTCCGCGCTTCGCTTTTGTTTCCGCTGCGTTCCCGGTGTCGGGGCTGCCGCCCGCTTGTTCTTTGGAGCATGCCGCCAATACAACCGCCAAAGCGGCGATACATGTAATACCGATGGCGGCCGTTTTTTTCGTATTGAAATTACCCATTAAAGTTCAACCCTCCTGAAATTAGTTTAATGAATTCGCTGGCGCCGTGAAAACTCCTGCTCCCGTCACCTCCCCTAGTTAATCTTCCGGCCGCAGATCAGCCTTTAATGGCGCCTAACATAATGCCTTTGACAAAATGTTTCTGCACAAACGGATACACGGCCAGCATAGGCAGCACCATCGTAATAATCCCGGAAGCTTTGATCGCTTCCGGCGTGAGCATGATCTGGTCGGAGGAGCTGCTCTGATTTAATTCCGCAAGCAGCGATTGACTCTGCACCATTTGCTGGACCAGCACCGCCATGTTGTATTTGCTTGTATCGTTGATGTAAATCAGCACGTTGAAGAATGCGTTCCAATAACCTACTCCGTAAAACAAGCTGAGCGCGGCGATGACCGGAACGGAAAGCGGAAGCACGATTTGCACCAAATACCGCCATTCCCCGCAGCCGTCCATTTGCGCAGCCTCATCCAGCTCTGCCGGAATATTTTTGAAGAAGCTCATCATCACAAGCATGTTATAAACGCTGACCAGCCCTGTAAACCAAACCGCTCCGTAAGTGTTGATCAGCCCTAATGCTTTAACGACCAGATAGGTAGGAATTAAGCCGCCCCCAAACATCATGGTGAACACGATCATGAGCGTGAAAAAACGCGCGCCGATAAAATAATGCCGGGACAGAGGATAAGCGGCCGCAATGGTAAATACCATGCTCAGCACCACTCCGGTTAAGGTCAGGATTACGCTGTTCTGAAAAGCGCCTTTCATGTTGGTGCCGGCAAACAGCGCTTTAAACGAATCGATGGACCAGCCGACCGGCCATAACGACACAATACCTGAGGCAACCGCGTGCGAATCGCTGAGCGACAGCGAAATCAGATGAACCAGCGGCAGCAGGCAGCTGAGTCCGGCCACCGTCAAAATGGCGTAATTGAAGCCGTAAAATAGTTTTTCACCCCATGTGTCTCTCATACCCAATCCTCCTACCATAAGCTTTTGTCGAATTTGCGCGCGATTCCGTTCACGCTGAACACAAGCAGCAATCCGACCACCGATTCGAACATCCCCAGCGCGGCCGATAAACTGAACTGAGCCCCCATCAGACCGACTTTATACATGTAGGTGCTGATGACTTCCGAGATGCGCGTAACGGTTGAGTTCTGCAGCATGTATACCTGATCAAAGCCAACTTCCATCACCCGGCCCATCGATAAAATAAACAAAATCACAATCGTTGAGCTGATGCCCGGTATCGTCACGTGGCTGATTTGCTTCCATTTGCCCGCGCCGTCCAGCCTAGCCGCTTCGTACAAGGAAGGGTCGATGCCGCTCAGCGCCGCCAAATAAATGATTGCGCTAAAGCCGGCTTCCTTCCATATGCCCGAGCTGACGAAGATCGCCGTCCAGGTGCTCTCCACATACAGGAAGGGGAAAGGGGCGCCTGTTATTGTTTGCACAACGTGATTAATAAAGCCGGTCTCTTGTGAAAATACGGTTAATACAATCCCGCCGACAATGACCCATGAGAAGAAATGGGGCAGGTAGACCAGCGTTTGCACCGCTTTTTTAAACCACATCCGCCTGGCCTCGTTAAGCAGCAGGGCAAGAATAATGGGGAACGGAAAACCGACAAATACATTAAGCAGACTCAGCACGATCGTATTTTTAATGATCGTTAGCGTTTGCGGATTGTGAAATATCGCTTTGAAATGCTTGAGCCCAACCCAAGGGCTGTTCATGATCCCGTTCATAAAATTGTAGTCCTTGAAAGCGATAATCAAACCAAACATGGGGGCATACTTAAAAATGAGAAAAAAAGCTAGTACAGGAAGAAACATGATGAATAATGGAATGTTGCGTTTCCATCGTTTCTTCGTTATCATCCGGCTCACCTCGACCTTGCTTTAATTTGTGTATGGATGAACTATAGTACGGCATCGGCTGAAGCGGCAACATACATGTTTCCTGGCATAAACGGGAAGTACACAAACGGCAAAAAGCCTGCTCTTGTTTCCTCCGTTTTGCTGAAGCAAAACGCGGGAAACAAGCAGCAGGCGGGTCCTGGAGCGATAAACAATTTTCGCATATAAACAATTTGGTTTATTCCTGGCTGTCCGCTTTGCGGAACTCGCCCGGCGTCTGGCCGACAATACGTTTGAAGGTGCGGATAAACGAAATCGCGTTGGCATATCCGACCTTATCGGCAATATCTTGAACGGAGCTGGAAGATTGCAGAAGCAGCAGCTTCGCTTGCTCCATTCGTACGGCGGTTAAGTAATCCACGAATTTCTCGCCGAAGGTGTCTTTGAACAGCTTGCTCACGTAACGCGGGCTCAGCCCGAATTCATCGCTCAGATGCTGCAGGGACAATTCCTTGTTGGCGTGATGCAAGGTGATGTATTCTTTGATTTTGACAATCAGAGAATAGTTCGATTGATCGTCGCGCCAGCTCGATATTCGCATGCTTAGTTGCTCAAACAAAGCCGTGAGCGGTCCTTCTATTTCCGCAACGGTATCCATTTTTTCGATGCATTCGTTAATTGCGGCGATGGTGCCGGCCAGGTCAAGGCCGGGCGACGTTTCTTCAAGCTTCTGCAGCTCCTTCTGAACATGAAAGACAAGATAGCTCAAAATGTTTTGAACTTCGTCTTTGGAGATCAGATTTTCCTTCATGCGGGCGAAAATTTCGGCCAGACGGCTTTGCCAATCTTCTCCCAATTTGAATTGCTGCGTCAGCGCTTTGGTCATCTGCATAAACGGATACATATCTTCTTTGGGCGCGGTTTGAATGTCCCAATGGCCAATAATGCGGTTAGATCCCAAGGACGACTTATAAGCAAGCGCTTCGTGCGCTTTCTCGAAAGATCCGGTTAATTCGGATGCATTGTTCACCTCGGAACCAATTCCAACCGAGACGGTAAATTGCAAGTTTTCCTCGACCCATGCCCTTAAGGCGTTATAAATGCCGTACAGCAGGTCCTGAGTCTCGCGCCGCTGATCCTTCATGATGCAGATCGAGCAGAGCTGATTTGCTTCGCGCCACTCGCTCCACACATACACCGGCGCTTCGGCGGATATTTCGCCGATGACGTTGTTAAGCACATATTTGAACAGCTGCTGGTCGCGGTGGGAATAAGTTTTTATATATTCCGCATATTTATCCAGCTCAACAATAACGACGGTCAAGCTGAAGTAATCGGAAGGCAGCTCGAGCTGTTCCATCTCGCTTCTCCAATATGTCTCCGAAACCGCTCTTGTGCCGTCCACCAGCTCCCGGAAAAACAGCTTGCGCCGGTAAATCAAGTCTTCCTTATGCTGCTTTTCGTAATTGTTCGATTGTTCAATCAGCTTGTCCAAGGCCGACATAATAAAGTTGAATTCTTGAGGCCCCTTTTTATGCGCCGCCTTTTTGTTCAGTTGCAGAGAGTAGGAATCGATCTTTTCGATAATCGTTTGCACAGGCTTATAATTGCGGTGTGTCACGTAGGTGAGCCAGCCGATGCCAATCACAATCGTGATCATGCCGATGATCGTCCATACATCCGAGAAGATCGACAGGAAGTGCATCGTTGCGGTGTCCTTGAGGCCGGTAGCCGTTACCCAGCCGGTATAAGCGGACTTTTCTTTATGAACCGAGTCTGCGGACAAGAAAGCGGTGTTCTGGTCGGAAAACGGCCGGTTGTCGGCATCAAGCAGCTGCACATGGCTGATCTTGGAGTCCGTCGCTTCTTCGATCATATGGATGATATTGCTTGTCCGCACATTGGCTACAATAATGCCTTGATCTTTCAGGCTGAGCGGGACCTTCTGCGCAATGGTGACGACGCTGGTGGCATTCACATCTTGAAATTCCTTGTAGGCTCTGGGGGCGCTCCAACGGTAAGGAGAGGGCCGGTTCAACACGCTTTCGATAAAAGGCCGGTCAAGAAACTGGCTTTTTTCAAAAACGGTGTTTTTGGTGATGACCTCATTAGTCGTTTTATTATAAACATAGACGTCGTTCAAATAAGGAAACATGTTCGACATGTCGCTGAGTTTTCTGGATATTTGGTAGGCGAGGAAAGGTTCGATTTCTTGCTTGGCATCGTAAAATAGCTTGATCTTCTCGTCGGTCAGCAGCTCATTAAGAATCACATATTCGGTCAATTGCAGCGAGGAATCGATGTTCCGGCTAATGTGCTGGGCAAGCAGCTCATTTGTGCGGTTGATCTGGTTTTGCGATTCATGATTGATTTTGACATAAAAAATAACGATCAGCACCGAGATGATCACAAAAAAGATCGGCGTGTAGGATAGCAAAATACGGTAAAACAGCGAATTTTTCAAGCGGGATACCTCCGGCGGGTGAAAGTTCTATTCCTGTAGTATCATATCCGGCATCATGTTTGCAATGCTGAATTTGATTTTCGGTATTCCGAAGGAGTCCGCCCGGTTGTTTTGCGGAATGCTTTAATAAAATAATTGTCGCTGGCAAATCCGGTTTTCTCGGCGATTTCGATAATGGGCAATTCCGTATTGGATAAATATCGCATCGCATGCTCAATGCGAATCTGGTGAAGATACTGCATGATGGATTGGCCTGTCTTTTTCTTGAATAGTCCACTTAAATAGTGCTTCTCGATATTGACCCGATCGGCCAATTCTTGAAGACTTAACGGGTTGCTGTAATGTTGCCGCATGAACACAATCAGGCGGTTGATTTCAGGATGATCTGTGGTCAGGCTTTTCTCGGCAGCCAGCGCTTGCAGCAGATAGGCTAGCTGATCTTGCATCAGTTTTTGCAATTCCGTATGGGAATAGCTGGCCCATATCTCTGCGGTTTTATTTTCTTCCGTATGGTTGGCGATCCGCAAACAAGTATGATAAATCCGCTCGGCCGCTTTTTTCACATGATACATAGGGACTTGTTCCTCTTTCATACGGCTCCATATATGCGACAGCAATTCCTCGCAGCGATCCTTTTGCAAATTTTCCAAAGCGACAAACAACTCGCGTTCCAACGGCCATGAGAAGAAGGGTGCCCCTTCCCGCGCGGAATGGATGTTGTTCATGATGATCTTGTATATACCGGGATGGGGGGCGTACCAGAACTCCGACAACTTGAGCAAAACCTGTTTCCACATGGAAGCCAGATTTCCGAAAGGTACGTCGGCGCAGACGATAGCAGGATATGGGATCATTGCGGTTGCCGATAATTGTAAAGCATTCGATTTTGTAATAAAAAATGTGGTATGTCCCATGCGGGAAAAAAAGGATACGAACGGCTCAATGCCCGTTTTTAAGACTCCCCAGCGGAGAAGATCGCTCACGGCCAGTTTGGCAGAGCCATGCATGACCGAACAAATACAAATGGTCTGACCGATAATTTCTGTTTGTGATCCGCCCGCAGCCATTTCTGCCGGTTGGCTGTTATTGGCGGTCATCATCTGATCCCAGGTATATTCAAGCCATGGATGCATGTCGCCAAAAAGCGCTTTGGTCTGCATCGTTGATCTTTGGCGAAGGAACTGATCGGCTTTCATCAACACTTCGCCGATCCGCTCCGGTGTAGTCGACAGTTTCAGGCAATACCCGATAGCGCCAAGCTCCAAAGCTTGCCGGGCATACTCAAATTCGTTCATGCAGGTGAGCATGATGAAGCAGCCGTCAAAACCTCGTTCCTTGGCCAGCTTTAATAACTGCAGCCCGTCCATCACCGGCATAATAATATCCGATATGACAAGATCGGGTTTTAACCGGGATATCATATCGAGCGCCGCTTTGCCATGATCGGCTTCCCCCACAATCTGGAATCCATAGGCCTCCCAATGAAGCTGCTGCTTCAATTGCTGCTTGACCAGATCTTCATCTTCCACAAGAAGTACGTTCCACATTAAACTTCACCTTCCTCAAATGGAGTGGATAATAACAAAGGCATTCGAATGGTAACCGTTGTGCCTGTTTCGGACGAGTGTATAATAAACTCGGCATTTTCCTTGAAGAGCAGGGACAAACGTTCTCTGAGATTGTTCAGACCGATCCCCTTGCGGGAAGAAACGGGTCCTGTGACCGGTTTGAAGCCGCTCCCATTATCAGAAACTTTCAAGATGATCTCATTCTGATTCTTGTAAGCGCTGATTTGGATCACGCCGGTTTGCTGCATTTCTGAAAAACCATGCCGAATCGCATTTTCCACCAATGGCTGCAAGCTGAATTTCGGAACCAGCGCATATTTCAGCTCATCAGGGGCAGATATATCAAATTGAAGCCGATTCCCGAATCGCAATTCCTGAATGCTCACAAAAGCTTTCATTAATTCGATTTCCCGATGCAGATGAATCAATTCAACATCTCCGAGCAAACTACTCTCCAACAGAGTACCCAGATTCGTGCAGATGTCAGCGATCGGGTTAACCTTATAATCTAATGCGATCCACTTGATTGTATTTAAGGTGTTAAGCAGAAAGTGAGGATCCATCTGCGAAAGCAGCATCTGGAAGCGAAGCGCTTCCTTTTTCCTTTCTTCCCGCTTAAGCTGTTCTATGAGTTGGCCCACATCGTCGACCATACGGTTGAAGGACCGAGTCACTTGTCGAATTTCGCGGCTGTTCGTATCTTCCCGGATATGCACGTGCATGTTGTTTTCGGCGACTAACTCCATCTGCTTCTGTAGATTCCGCAGCGGCCGGGTGACCAAAGAAGATAAGAAATAAGTCATCATCACAAAAGCGACGGTTAATGTAATTGTTGCAGTGAGAAAACCTTTGCCCATGGAGCGGATATCCCCAAGATAACGTGCCATATCGAAGCCGCTAACTAAAGTCCATCCGTACGATTTCAAATAAATCGAGCTGATGATGCGCGAATCGTCCGAATCGATATGATAGCTGCGATCACCGTTATGATCAAGCGCGTTGGCAGTCTGTTTACTGGAGAGCGACTGTGCGTTTTTACTGCGAATGATGGGATGGCCTTGATCGTCCAGCAGGTAATAATCCTGTTTGACGGGCAATACGGAGTTGATCTCTTCCAGCCACCCCGATATTTGAAAACCGAATCGGGCGACTCCGACCGGTTGGTTTGCCTTGTTGCGCAATAAGGCGTACAAGGTGATATACCCGTTGGAATCCGCTTTAAGCGAAGATTGATTGGAAGACTCAAGTACCCAAAGGTAAGGAGATTGAAAGGAACGTTGAAACCACTCCTCAGAGACAAACGATATATCGTGGCGGATATTGACTTCGGATGGGAATATACTGTATCTGTTGCCGTTCAAGTCGTATATGGAGTAGTAGAGCAAATTCGGCGGATAGCCGACGATCTGTGTTATTTGTTGGGATTTTTTGGATAAAAATTCCCCTTTTATCCCCTCGTCCAAGGCCGCCCGATCCTCCAAAATTTCCTGCAGCTCGGGATCGTACTCGAGTAGAATCAGGGACTGTAATACGCTCACCTTGATTTGTTCCAGCTCGTTCTTCAAATAGTCAAGATATTGAAAGTTTTGCTCTACGATATTCGTTTGAATCGTAGCTTCCGTGTGTTGATAATAGTAAATCTGCATCGCGGCAAACGGAAATAAAATAAAAAGCAGGAAAATCGCTAAAAAACGATGCCTTAAGGATGTCGGAAAAAAAAGACGAATTGTTCGCTTCATGTTACGGCCTCCATAAGGGAGTATGGTATTCCGGTAATCATTGTATCATGGAACGGGTGTTCCAGACAGAGAGGCAAGCATTTAGTTAATATTTTACCATCAACTCCTTAACCTGAGTCATGAAGGTTGGCCAGAGAGCGTGGTATAAATAAAGGGAGCTCAATTTATTAGAACAGGATGGTGTTAGACGCTGGTTAAATTTCGAATTGCCCTCCCCTTGTATCTTATGATGTTTCCGGGCATTCTCTGGTTTGTGATTTACAAATACTTCCCGATGTATGGAGCGGTTATCGCGTTTAAGGAATTCGATATTATGCAGGGAATTCTTCAAAGCTCGTGGGCTGACCCGTGGTATAAACATTTTCAGTTTTTTTTCGAATCTCCCTATTTCAACCAGTTATTGGCGAACACGTTCTTAATCAGTATTTATAAACTGATTTTCAACACGTTTCCTCCGATCCTGTTGGCGGTGTTGTTGAACGAATGCCGCAAAGAATGGTTTAAACGCACGGTTCAAACCATTATGTACATGCCTCATTTCTTATCCTGGGTAATTATATACGGCATTGTGCTGGCGTTTCTCTCGCAAAGCTCAGGATTGGTCAATCATTGGCTTACAGAGCTTGGTTTGAAGTCGGTTCCATTTCTAACTTCGACGGAATGGTTCCGCAGTATTCTGGTGGGGACAGAGGTATGGCAAAGCGCAGGATGGGGGGCGATCATCTATCTTGCCGCCATGACCGGCATCGATCCTTCCTTATATGAAGCGGCGCGGGTCGACGGAGCGGGAAGAATGCGGATGATTTGGCATATTACCTTACCGGGAATCCGATCGGTGATCATCCTCCTGCTAATTCTGCATTTGGGCAAAATTATGGAAGCGGGCTTTGAACAGGTATACGTATTCTACAATATCAGTGTCTATGAGGTAGGAGATATCATTGATACGTGGGTGTTTCGCACCGGGCTTGAGCAGCTTAACTTCAGCTTGTCGGCGGCTGTGGGAATATTCAAGTCGGTCATCGGATTGGTGCTGGTTGTTGTATCCAACAGGATTGCCAGACGATGGGGGGAAGGCATATGGTAATCGGCACAAAGGATAAATGGTTCGACGCGTCGCTCATCGCATTGCTGAGCCTTTCCTGTATCGTGGTCATATTTCCGTTGTTATTTGTCATATCCGCCTCGATCACGCCGTATGCCGAGGTCATGCGCAACGGGGGATTTGTTGTTATTCCCAGATCCGTAACATTTACGGCTTACGTCGAATTGTTTAAGAATGCGGAAATTAGCCATTCTTTGCTGGTAACATTGTTTATTACGGTAGTCGGAACGATACTGAACCTGGTGCTGACCAGTTTGCTTGCTTATCCGTTAAGCAGACGCAATTTGCCTTACCGCAAAATATTTCTGTTTCTTATTTTGTTCACCATGCTTTTTAACGGCGGGATTATTCCTACCTATCTGATTGTCAAGGCGACCGGCCTTATGAACACGGTGTGGGCGATGATGATTCCGAATGCAATTGGCGCATTCCATGTGTTAGTCATAAAGAGCTTCTTCGAAAGCTTGCCGGAAGAGTTATTTGAAAGCGCCAAAATAGACGGAGCTAAAGAGGTCAGACTGCTTCTGCAGATCGTGATCCCCTTATCCATCCCTGTATTGCTGACGGTAGGGCTGTTCTATGCGGTGAGTCATTGGAATGAGTTGTTTCAAGCCATCATGTATATCACGAACCGTGAATTGCTGCCGATTCAGGTCATCATCCGCGAAATCATCATGCTTAACGATTCTGTAAGCGATGTCGCGGTAAGCGTTCCCACACTCTCGCTGCAGATGGCCGCTGTCGTGATAGCCAGCGCTCCGATCATCGCTGTGTATCCCTTTATCCAACGACACTTTGTCAAAGGGATGATGATCGGGTCCATCAAGGGGTAATCCGTTGGCTTTACTTGTTCCATGACGAACGATTGACAGTGCAGCTAATCTATTTGAGGGGGATTGAAAATGAAACTGCTTGTTATGGGAGATTTTCATTATTCGCGTTTGGAGGACCCGACAGCGGATGTACTTGAGGTACAGGAGAAATTATACAGTTACATGTTAAAAACGTTTTTTGAAATTGAGGCCGACTATCATATCTCTGTAGGCGATTTTTCCAACAAAGGGTACCCGGAAGAGCTTCAATATCTGGTTGATAAAATGAAAGTTTACAACGGAGATTTGAAACGTCGGTTTATCCAGGTTCTCGGAAATCATGATACGATAACCCTTCCCAAGCAGGAGATCTTGGCGATAACGGGACAGCAGCTCTACCACTCCATCGATACGAACGAGGCTATTCTCGTGTTCCTTGATACTGCGAAAGAAATGAACTTGCGCGATGCCGGCGGAGAAGTGTCAGAGGAACAAATAGCTTGGTTGGAAGATTTGGTGCAAAAATCAGGAAACAAACCGATGTTGATTTTCGCCCATCATCCTGTGTATGCAACAACCGCGAGATCGGAATTGAACATGTTATCGATTCATCCAGATCAGGATATTTGGCCGATTCTGCAAAGAAAGCAAGGCTCCGGGTATTATTTTTGCGGACATAATCATGTTAATTCCATTGTACAGAGGGATCATTGGCATTTTATCCAAACTTCATCATGTCTAGATATCCCGGCTTACCGAATAATTGACATTAATGCAGATAAAGTAAGCATCGATATGGTATTCCTTGATGAACAGTTTATCCCCTTGGCCAAACAAATCAGCCCGCACATGCTGCATTTCAGACATATTGCCGAGGCGCTAGGCGATAAATCCGACCATAGCTTGGTCGTTAATCATATCCAATAAGGAGAGTGTACGTTGACAACTGTTACATTTGTCAGACATGGAAACACAGATTGGAATATAGAAAACAGAGTGCAAGGGCACATGAACAATCCGTTAAATCATACGGGCAGGGCACAAGCGGCAGCGGTAGCGAAACGTTTGGCAGCAGAAGCATGGGATGTCTTTTATTCGAGCGATCTTCTGCGGACGCGGGAAACGGCGGAAATTATCGCCACTGAATTGAAAATGCCGTTTATCGAGTACGACGCGCGGCTGCGGGAAATTGGTAAAGGTCAACTTGAAGGTACCATTGAGAAAGAACGAATTGAAAAATGGGGGGTAAATTGGGAGAAGCTTGATTTGGGAGTGGAAAGTATCGAATTTGTGCGAAATCGCGGTGTCGAATTTATTGAAGAGATGGTCGTCAAACATCCGGGCCAAAAAATTCTTGTCGTCAGCCATGGATTTTTCTTGGCGCAGCTGTTCGATGAGCTGCTCCAGGACGGCGGGGAAGATGTTCTGAAGAACACTTCGGTTACCATTCTTGAAAAGAAAGACGATCAATGGAACTACTTGCTCTATAATTGTACTCGTCATCTCGAATCACTATAATCGAAAGGAAGGCATGTCCATGAAACTGAAAAATAGAAGAAGTTCGATCATTACCGCAGGGTTAGCTTTGGTTGTTATTACCGCAGGTTGCTCCCAAGGAGGGACAAACTCTCCGGCAAAGGATTCAGCAGCGAGCACAGCGGCTGCAACTAAAGAAAAGGCAAGCGGAGCTGCATCGACAAAGAAGATTGCCATCGAATATTTTGCCGGAGCGACCGTCCCTATGTTACCTCCCAAAGAAGAAGATCAGATTATGAAAAAGATCAACGAAACCGTTAACGTCGATCTGAAGATGACGATCATGACTTCGACAGACGCCAAAAACAAACTAAATGTCCGGATCGCGGGGGGAGATGTCCCCGATATCATGAACCTTCCTTATCGTGATTATTTGGAATTTTCCAAACGTGGATTGCTGTTGGATTTGAGTCCGTATAAGGATCAATTGAAGGATATGCAGCAGCAATTGGGGGATAGCTGGGACGATGCGGCTATCGGAGGCAAACTGTACGGAATAAAAAATACTGCCAACATGGGTCCGCGTTATCGTACGTATTGGATACGCCAGGATTGGCTGAACAAACTGGGATTGAAGGCGCCGACGACCCTAGATGAATTGTTGAAGGTAGCAGAAGCATTTACCTTCAAGGATCCGGATGGCAACGGAAAACAGGATACGTATGGGATCACCGGCAATGGCATGGCGGGATTTGGCCCCATTTTCGGAGCATTTGGCGTCCCTATGACAATTACTGACGATCTACGCGGGGAATTTTACGTAGAGAATGGGAAAGTGCAGAACAGTTTGTATGCCCCAGGGATGAAAGAGGCGCTAACTTATATCAATAAGCTTATCTCCGCAGGTGTCGTCGAGCCTGAAATGGTTGCTAGTAAAGAAGCTCAGGTCCGGTCAAGCGCGTATCAGGGGAAGGTGGGCATCGTATTTTTACAATGGCCGAGTGTCGTGAAGGATGAATTCATGAAGGAATGGAAAAGTATCAACCCCAATGCAGACTGGGTTCAGGTGGCGGCGATCCAGGGTCCTTACGGCCGAAGCAATAATGCCTGGGATGTGGCCGCATCAACCGTAACGGCGGTATCTCAAACGCTTGCCAAAAATCCGGAGAAGCTGGAGCGAACTTTGCAACTGCTCAAATATATGGGATCGGCTGAAGGATATAGGCTTGGTAGTTTTGGGATCGAAGGCAAACATTATAACCTGCAAAATAATAAAGTAGTTCCTACGGAACTTATGGCCAAGGAAGGCGACTTATTTTTCCCGTACCAGTTTTATGGCCGAAACGATGAAACGTATTTGCCGGTCAAGTTTGAAAAACAGATCAAATGGATTGATTATTCCTTTAATGAACCTCATACTAAGGTATACACCGGTGGGGTAGATTATCCGGCTGGGTTTAACATTAGTGATGCAAACAGATATATTCAGGAAGAACTAATAAAATTTGCTTATGGGAAGACAACGGTTGGCCAATACGATCAGTTTATCTCCAAATTGGAACAAACCTTCAAATATAAAGACTATATGAACAGTGCGGAGCAATATTTTAAAGAGCAGCGGCTTATTCAGTGATAATAACTTACTGATGGTTATTGGTGTCAATATACGCGTGCGGGCGGTAGGATGCGATAATTGCCAAACGGGATCGTATTCCGCCCGCACGTTCCTCTAACTCGCTGATAGCTGCAAAAGCGCCCTTAAACGGGCCTTTTTTCGTGCGGCGGCCATAATCGTCCGAACAGTTCCGGTTTGGCAAGCGCAGCCGCGCGATTGATTCATCCAGACTGATAAAACTGGCGCGATAAAAAGGGACCCATCATTTCTTATCCAGCGTAACCTGCACCGACAGGTTCACATGGTTGAATCGCAGAAGCCTGAGGAACAATACATTATTTCAAGTGGGGGAGCCGATACGATCATGAACGCTCCAACTTTATGGAATCAATCATTACTACTTGTTTCTCACGCATACTTCGAACGTAAAGAACAATTTGAATTGCAGGTGGATTCTTATCCCATATGGGTGCTGTTCGCTATCGAATCGGGGAAATTCGAGTTTCGGATCGGTGCGGAAAGCGGAACGATAAGCGCCGGGGAGCTTGTTTTTTGTCCTCCAGGTTATACGTTTCAGCGTAAAACGTTGTCACAGCTTGGGCTTCATTATATCGGGTTTGAATTTGCGGGGGGTCAGCGGTCGGATTACGCACAGATGTTGCCGAAGTTCAAATCGCATCCAACAGACGGTAAACGACTCGCTTCGGATTTTGCTTGCTTGCGCAGTCTCCATCTAGCCGTTGATCCGCGCAGTACCCTGCGCAAGCAATTGATACTTAATGACATATGGCAACTCGCGTGTGAGGAATGGGAGGATGTCCAGCAACAGGAGACGCATGCCGGCCTGGCGACTTCGGATGATGAGCTGATGAATCGCGCATCGGAATGGTTATACCGGAATGCCCATACTCCCTTTTGCATGAGTGAGCTGTCCGGACTGCTCGGGCTTAGCCACGTCCAGTTTACTCGCCGCTTCCGGCGTGCGTTCCGCATGACTCCTTCGGAGCTTGTGCGCAACTTGCGCATCCGTAAAGCGGCTGAGTTGATACTCAATAACGACTTGACGTTGGATCAAATCGCAGATCGCTGCGGTTATGATAACGGTTTCTACTTAAGCCGTGTGTTCAAAAACAGTATGGGGATGAGTCCTTCAAAGTTCCGTAAGCAGAACCGGGTGTGACGCACACAACTGTAACATACTCGGGCGGAAAAACAAGCACCGTTGTTAAAGGGATGTTTGCCGTATTGACGGTGCTTTTTTTGTTTTACTCGCCCGCTTCAAACCATTGTTATCGGACAACGCAACCGTCTTCTAATGAAAGTATTGCTCCATATTGGCGTAATTTTTGTCTTATAGCCTGAACATCTACATCTTCAGGGGCAATATTTTGTTGTGCAGCCATAGCCGCTCCAATACCTACTCCTTCGCCAACCGCCATACATGTAGGCATAACTCGTGAAGAGCCAAACACAACTGGATCAACACTTATACATCTGCCACTTAACATAAGGCGTTTAACATCTTTTGAAATTGTTGCCCCATAGGTTATACCATAAGGACCTGCAAGTGACTTAATCATTGTTGAATCACCCGATCCACTATGAATATCAATAATATATGATCCTAAAGCAATCGTATCTTCAGGAATGACTCCATGAACAGCAGCTTCTTCGCGAATCATTTGCTTGCCTAAAATTCGGCGTGTTTCACGAATACCCAAAAATGGCGCTATAGAGGATAAATAAGCATTCTCGAAACCTGGAACATTTTCTTTAAGCATGTTAATTAATGGTAATATTTGTAAATACGACTCGATTTCCCCTCTACTCAACTCTTCAATTTTTGTACCGTCAAAGTTCAAAATACGGATACAATTTAAAGCGATATACCCTTCTTTTGGCAAATTGATATAAATAATTGTATCGCGTTCAATGGGGCATTTTCCTTCTTTTCTAAGTTTTGAAACCGTGTTTTTTAATCCAACAAAAACATGATTTTCACTAGCCCGTAAAAACTGAGCTGTGTAACCAGGACGAATTTTCATTGAAGATCCATGTTTTAATTCTTCCGGATGTTCTTCTAAGAAATCCATAAATTTCTCTAATTTAAAGCCTCCAAGTGTAAACATTAGCGTAGGCGGTTGGGTTTCCCCATTCGCATATTGCCCCTTCTCGTATTCGGCTCCCGCCAAATAAGCAACATCGCCATCACCTGTCGCATCAACAAATACATCGGCAAATATCTCGATTTCTTTTCCTTTACCTTTCACAATAACGGATTTTAGTTCACCATTTTCAACAGTTGTTCCAACAATTTCACAATGTAATAATGGACGAACCCCATATTGCTTGATTTTTTCAAAGATAACGATTTTCATTAAATTAGGGTCAATCACTGTCGTTGAATTATGCAATGGACATTCTCTATGTCCGAACGCACCACCCAATTCAATCAAACGATCAACAATCTCTTGAGGCAGACCTCTTGTTACTTGACGACCTTGCGCATCCAAAAAAGCCAGTAAAGGTAAACCTATAGTCATATTCCCGCCTAAAAAGCCTTGGCGATCAACTAAAATGGTCTCTGCTCCTTCACGTGCTGCTGAAATTGCTGCACCAATCCCCCCGGCGCCACCGCCAAGAACAAGAACTTGCGTTTTAATGACTTGTCTTTCTGCACGGTTTTCCATAAATTACCTTCCCTCTTCCGTTATCGTTGCGTACGTAAAGGCATGAACTGCGAGTTGACCAAATAAGGATGTTCTTTTTTGTCAGCTCTATTTCATCATACAAAGGAGAGCGAAGCCTGAACATGCAGTATTATTTCATATGAGATGCACTTTATTTCATCTTTCAAATCATCTATGTGGCGACCCGCTGTATTATGTCGTCAACGCACAACAAAATCCATCGAATAGGATCGGTTATGGACAAGGGTACCCTATTGTCGGATATAGATTCCGGTCTGCTTCGCCAAAAACTCATTGAACAAGACGCCATCTTTGACTTTGACAACTGCAAATAAGCAGTGTATGGCACATCGGCGTATGTTATATTGGTAATTGAATTGAAAATAAAACACAAATTCACTATAGATCCAAAGAAAGGATGACTGAAGATGAGACTATCCACCTCAACTAATTTCTTCTCACACCGTTTAAATGGGGAAGATACTCCCTACATCGAAGCGGTCCGCCGCTGTAAGGAAGCGGGGTTTCTCGTGCAAGACGTGAACTTCTGTCCTGCCCTTGATGGCCGGACAGAGCTGGCCAAGGACAATTGGCAGGCGTTAATCGAAGATGTGAGGAATGAAGCCGAAAAGCTTGGAGTTGAATTTACGCAATCCCACCCGGTGTTTATTTCCGGCCATCCGTCGAATCAACCGGCTGAAAAGCTGGAGTATTATCGTGAGATGATGAGACGTTCGATTATAGCCAGCTCCATCCTCGGCGTAAAGTGGGCTGTTCTGCATCCGACGGAGGAGAGGACGAGTACGGTATTCGATACGGAAGCCAGCGTCAAAGCGAATATGGAATTTCACGGATTTGCCGTGGAGTTGGCCATGAAACATAATGTAGGCATTGCTTTCGAAAATATGATTGAAGGACCCAAAAGCAAAAGACGCTTCTCCAGCAATGCGGCTGAATTAGTGGCGTTAATTGACGCCTTTAAAGATCCTGGAGTAGGAGCCTGCTGGGATTTCGGCCACGGCAATTTTCTGTACAAGGATCAGCGGATTGCGCTTCGTACGTTGGGCCACCATCTTAAAGCCACCCATATGAACGATAATTGCGGCACGGCGGATGATCATTTGTTCCCATTCCACGGTACAGTAGACTGGCATTCCGTTCTGCCGGTGCTTTCCGAAATCGGTTATTCGGGTGATCTGACCTATGAGGCTCATAATGAGTTTTCCAAGCTGCCGGAGCATTTGAAGGACCCTGTGGCTAAAGCGGGCTACGAGATCGGGATGTATTGTCTGTCCCTGGCTAATCATTGAAAGTAAGTAGGGAAGCTTCTTAAGCCTTAAAAGCAGGTAATGAAACGTTAAAAGTTATCATTTATCCTAATGGATTATCTTGGCATGAGACCGAACTTCGGGACCTGATCGAGCCGCCGATTCGTAATGGTGGCGATCTTCCAGCGGAATGGGAATGAATGTTCCCGTTGAATCTCGTCAATCTGAGGCTTGAGGAGAATTCCTTTGGGGAGGAAGGAACCGGTATTTCATATCAGTCATATGTTGACAAGGAAAAGGGGCTATCCCATAAGTAGTTTTTAACTACCTTTTGGGATAGCCCCCCTTTTTGGGAATCAATGGGCCCAATTCGTCAGGCAGCGCTCCTTCAAAAGCCGCGCCTCAGCGATCCATGCGCCGCCTTGTTCCCGGTAATGGGCGCTTAATTCGTCGTTTTTCATGCCGGGTAAATTGATTTCGGCCGTAAGCCAGGCCGATTGGACTGCGGCTTCCAGCATAATCAGCGCGATTCCGTGGTCGGAGGCGACATTTTTGTTCACCTGACCGGCGGCTTCGCCGAGCAGCCGCATCAACCCCACGCAGCGGCTCATCAAGCGAAACGGCACTTCCGCGGCCGCAGCGGCTGCTTGCATGAGCGCTGACGAACGCGCCGCTTTTTCTTCCGGCGAGCTTTTGGGCATGCCAAGCGCGTTCATGTAAGCCTGGAATGAATCGATATCCTCCCGGATCAGATGCTCGAATTCCCCGATTGCTTGATTCATTTGTCCGGCCAGCGCGATCATCTGTGTCTCCGCCGCCGCGAACTTCGGGCCTGTCGTCAAGTTGGCCACCATGGCGCCCATCGACGCGCCCAGCGCGGCAGCCAGCGCCGCGATGCTGCCTCCTCCCGGCGTAGGGGAACTTGAGGCGGCGTCCGTCAAAAATTGGCGTATGTTTTGGTTATAAGCGGACATCGGCATGCACCCCGCTTTCTTTTTGCAGCTTAACCGCTTTAAGCAAATGTTCAAACAGCAGCGTTGTCGTTACCGTGCCTACGCCGCCGGGGACGGGGGTCATCGCTTGCGCGGCGTCCATGGCATCCGGGCTGACGTCCCCGGCGATCCCGGTTTCCGTCTCATTAATGCCCGCATCGATAATGACAAGACGCGGGTGCACCATGTCAGCCGTGACCAAATTTGCTTTGCCCGCCGCCGCAATCAAAATATCCGCTTGCGCGATATGCCGGGTTAGCTGCTGCGTATGGGAGTGGCACACGGTAAGCGTGGCGTTCTCGCGCAGCAGCAGCTGCATCAGCGGCCGCCCGACCGTTTCCCCGCGGCCGATCAGCACGACATGTTTGCCCTGCAGCTCATAGCCGAAATACTTCAGGATGCGGATGCACGACTCTGGAGTGGCCGGATATAAACCTGGTTCCCCGGTGTAAACAGCCCATTTATTGGCGGAGCAAATGCCGTCGACGTCTTTAACCGGCAGCAAAGCATCGGAAACGGCGGCAACGTTAAGATGTTTGGGCAGCGGCAGCTCCAGCATAATGCCGTGAGTGTCCGGATCCTCGTTCAGCCGGTTGATTTCCGCCAGCAGCCGGTCTTCAGCGACATCCGCTTCGAGTATGATCAGGCGGTACTCAATCCCGAGCTTTTGCGCCAGCTTCATCTTGGAGTTCGCATAATATTCCGAGGCGGGATCGCCTTTCACGAGAATAACGGCCAGCGCCGGCCGTACCCCCTGCTTCTTCCAATCTTCCGCATCAAGTTTGACAGCTTCCTGCAGCGCGGCTGCAAATTGTTTCGTATTCAGCGACTTGCCCATCCATACCGCCTCCAATTGTTTTGAACGATAAACAAAAAAAGTATCCGGATGGATGAACCACCGAATACTTTTGCCCAGGCGTACGGCCGTATGTTCCATGTGCTCCCCCGCGGTTCCCCGCGTTACGCCAGTTACACATGGACTAAATCATATTACTGCCATTTTATCTCTTGCTCAAAATATCTGTCAAGACCGGAACGATTTGCGATTTGCGCGAAACAACGCCTTTCAGCAGCGCTTTATTGCCGTCCAGCTTCACGCTGTAGGCTTGCTCAACCGCGTCAGCGGAGCCGCCGAGTGCGATACCGATCGAATCGTTGTTCAAAATGTCGGTGACTACGAACAGGAATAAGTCCAAGCCTTTCTCGGAAATGATCGCGTTCAGCGAAGCTTCCAGCTCGGCTTGGCGGGACAATACGTCGTTCACGTCAACAGCGTTGACTTGAGCGATTTCTACTTTAGCGCTGCCCATGGAAAATTCCTTGGAGTCCGTAGAAATCAGCTGGGCGATCGTTTTGTCGCTGAGATCGGCGCCCGCTTTCAGCATGGCCAGACCGTATTCTTCCGCATTCACACCGGCAATGCCGGCAAGCTCGCGGGCAGCAGCGACGTCTTGATCGGTGCAGGTAGGCGATTTGAACAGCAGCGTGTCGGAGATGATAGCCGACAGCATCAAGCCGGCAATTTCCGGTTTAATGGCTACGCCGTTTTCTTTGTACAGTTTGTTCAAAATGGTTGCCGTGCAGCCAACCGGTTCGGCGCGGTAGTACAGCGGGCCGCTTGTTTCGAAGTTGGCGATGCGGTGATGGTCGATGACTTCCGCTACGCGCACTTGATCGATATCGGAGGCGCTTTGCTGGCGTTCGTTGTGGTCAACGAGAATAACGCTTTTTACTTCGTTAGCGACCGTTTCCACAAGGCGCGGCGCGGCAGCCTTGAATTGATCCAGCGCGTATTGGGTTTCTGAGCTGATGCTGCCCAGACGAACAGCCTCTACGTCAAAACCAAGGCTTGCTTTTAAATCAGCGTATGCGATAGCCGAACAGATCGTATCGGTATCCGGATTTTTATGACCGAAAATAAGTGTTTTTTCCATGCTCCTGCTCCTTATTCTTGTATTTGCATAAAAAGTATATCGTAGAACCTCGTTCACAATCAAGATACTCCGGGAAAAAAATCTGAAAATCCTATCAAATTAGTTGGTATAAGGTGTAGATATAAGGTGCGTTCGCGATTTGCGGCACATTTGATATAATAACGGCATGGCAGGATTATATAGATTACCGGCCTCAGACCGGCAGGAAGAGGTCCATGATATGAATATTTTAATATTAGGGGCGACAGGCAGGGTAGGAAGCCGGATTGCGGCTTTAGCGCTGCAAGACGGACATCATGTCACCGTGCTGGTGCGCAGCCCTGACAAGTTGGATTTGGTCCGCGGCAATGTGACTATAATCGAGGGCAATGCATTAAGTAAAACCGATATGCAGCGGGCGGCGGCCGGAAATGATGCGGTGATCAGCGCGTTAAGCACGGACGGGACAACCACCTTGTCGGAAACAACGCCGCTTATTGTGGAAACGATGCTTCAACAAAACATAAGGCGCATCGTGACGATCGGCACCGCCGGAATATTGCAAAGCAAGACGAGTCCGGGCATGCTCCGTTACCAGTCCGGCGAATCCAACCGTAAGCTGACCCGGGCGGCGGAAGAACATCACCGCGCTTTTGACGTTCTTTTGCAATCGCCGCTGGATTGGACTATCATTTGCCCGACCTATTTGCCTGACGGCCCGCCGCTTGGCGCGTACCGGACCGAACGGGACTTTTTGCCGGACGGGGCTGCGGCCATTTCCGTTTCGGACACTGCCGAGTTTGCTTACCGTCAATTAACAAGCGTGGAGTACGTAAAATCGCGTGTCGGAATCGCTTATTAAACAACACCGAAGGAATCGCGCCTCAGTCAAGCGAATCTATTATATGGATTGTATACGCCCAAAAATGTAAGCGGATAAACCGGTGAAAGGAGAGTTGACGATGGCATCCCAATCGGAGCAGCTGCCGCTGTTATTATGCCCGGACCAAGCATTCTGGGAAAGCTGGCTTGAAGAAAACGGAGAGACCTCTCCGGGGGTAAGATTGCATATTGCCAAAAAGCAGTCCGGCGTTGTGTCAGTAACGTATGCCGAAGCGTTGGAAAGCTCGCTTTGTTACGGCTGGATCGACAGCCGCAAGGAGGCTTACGACGACAAGACGTGGGTGCAGCGCTTTACGCCAAGAGGACCAAGAAGCATCTGGTCCAAGGTCAACAAGGAGAAGGTGGAACGGTTGATTGCCGAAGGCCGCATGAAACCGAAAGGATTACAGGCAATCGAAGCCGCCAAACGCAATGGGCAATGGGAAGCGGCTTACGCGCCGCAAAGCTCGGCCACCGTGCCTGACGATTTTGCCGCCGCGCTGCAAGCTCATCCGCAGGCGAAAGCTTTTTTCGAGGGGCTGAACAACCAGAACCGATATGCGATGTTGTTCCGGATTCAACAAGTTAAGAGACCGGAGACACGGGCCAAAAAAATCGCACAGTTTATCGACATGCTGGAAAAAGGCGAGAAAATACACTTAATGTAACAAACGGGCTGCGCTTGCCTATGTCTTTGAAAGACACAGGGAGCGCAGCCCGTTTCATTTATGCATATACGTACCGAATGCACGGCACCTTCCTTACAACTTACTGCTCGCCGTTCCACGAGAAGCCAATCGCGTTCAGGAACGCTCTGGCCAGCGTCATATGGCCGGTCGAATTCGGATGCACCCGATCCCACGCCAGCGTAGCCGGATATATATGCTCCAGCACCGGTTCAAAAGCTTTCTGCGTATCGACGAACACCGCGCCGTTTTCTTCAGCAATCCGCTTGACTACGGCTCCGTATTGGTCCATGGCGGCTCTCATCCAGTCGCTTGCATTGGGTTCGATGTAAAACGGAGTCATCAGAATAAGGCCCTTCACCGACGGTTTCGTGCGCTGCACCAAATCCCTCAAGGTGTTTTCGTATTCCTCGATATATACGTGTTTTTCCATAACCTGGGGCAGATCGTATTGACGCCATACATCGTTGATCCCGATCATGATCGACAGCCAGTCCGGCTGATGATCGATAACGTCCGTCTGCCAGCGGTCCGCCAAATCGCGAACCGTATTGCCGCTAATGCCCATATTAATGACACGTACGCCGAGCTGAGGGTACACCGATTGAAGAAATGCGTTGACCATATCGACATAACCGTGACCGTACGAATCGTTTCGGCCTTCGCCCTCCGGTTTTTTTCTCCCGCAATCGGTAATGGAGTCGCCGATCATGACCAATTTATCTTTTTTCTGGAGCAGCAAGGTAGTTCATCCTTTCGGTGGTTGTATTCATAGAAGATATTCGCTCCGTGGTGCCGATTTCCTCCCGTGCCTGCAATCCGTTTTCATATTGCTTGACCGCATCCAGCAATTTGCGCATCGCCGCGCTGACAAATGCGTCCTGCCTGCGGATAAACACGGTTTGCGCTTTGCTGAGAGACAGCTCGATTGCATGAGAGCGCAGATTGCCTTCAGCCTCCGCTTTGGCGATCACGGTTTTGGGCAGCATGGAGATACCGAGCCCGGCGGATACGCCCCCTATAATCGCTTCCAATGTGCCAAATTCCATGATCTGCGGCTGATGCACAGAGCATGCGTGCAGCCATTGCTCCATCAGTTCACGGTACGAACAGCCGCCGCTGAAGACGAGTGCGGGTCTGACCACCGCATCGTGCAAGCTGTTTATTGCAAATTCGCTGACGATGACGAGTTCTTCCTCGAAGATAAGCTCCTCGAGAAGTTCGGGATGATGGACGGGGCCGCTGACGAAGGCGCCGTCAAGCTCATAACGCAGCACTTTATCGATCAGCTGGCGGGTATGCCCGGCAATTAGCGACAAATGAACCTGCGGATAGGTTTTGAGATAAGCCGCCAGCGGCTTCGGCAACCGGACCGCCGCTGTCGTCTGCAGCGAGCCGATGGTCAATGCGCCGGACGGCTCGGTGGATTCCGTGACGACCTTATAGGCTTCTTCCAGCAGGCCAATGACTTTGTCTGCGTAGGAGAGCAGCAGCGAGCCGCTGGGCGTAAGTCTCATGCCGCGGTTATGGCGGGTAAATAACGTCGTCTGCAGCTCCGCTTCAAGCTGCTGAATCCGTGCCGTTACGTTGGACTGCACGTAATTCAATTCCGCCGCCGCTTTGGTAATCGAGCCTTCCCGGGCGACAATTTGGAACACTCGTAAGTCTCCGCTTTCCATGTTTCATTCCCTCCCGTTCATTTTGATATCATTTATATTGATGGATGTTATCGGTTATATTCATTTTACATGAAACGTAGTCCGCTTTACAATGAATCCATCAAATGCCAAGGGGATGGAGAAATGAATCGTTCCGTATACTGGATTTTTGTGCTGTTCACCACTTTTTTGATGGGTGTTGCGTTTCCAATAGGAAAAATCGGACTATCCGACGTGAGCCCTTTTCTGCTGATGGGAATCCGGTTTGTGCTGGCCGGGCTAATTATGGCGGTTGTCGTGATTAAGCGGCCTCACCCGCGCCAGGCCGCCGGCTGGCTGAAAATGTCCGCGATCGGGCTGTTTCAATCCGCCGGCGTCATGGGCTGCGCTTATTACAGCATGCATTGGATCACATCGGGAGAGTCGGCGATACTTACCTGCATGAATCCGCTGTTGGTCGTCATTTTGGATACGCTGTTGTCGAAGGCGAAATACCGTTTCGCCCAATGGGTTGGCGTAGTATTAGGTTTTGCCGGGGTGTTTGCGACGTTTGGTTTCCATCTGCAGTTTCAGCCCGGCACGGCGATCGGTTTTATGGGGGCTTTATCTTTTGCCGTTGCGACCTTGCTCTTTAAAAAGTGGGGGCCGGGACTGGATACATGGGTGCTGACCGCATATCAGATGTTGTTTGGAGGGATTGTGCTGCTTGGTGCCAGCGTGCTGCTGGAGCATCCCAGCTTCCGGTTTACGGCGTCATCGGCAGCCGTCATCGTTTGGCTGGCCGTGTTAGGTTCGATCGTGCAGTTTTCGATGTGGTATTATTTGCTGCAAAAAGGGGACCCCGGCAAAACAAGCGCCTACTTGTTTCTAGTGCCGCTCTTTGGCGTCATTTCAGGCTGGCTGCTGCTTGGCGAAAAACTGCATTGGTATGCAGGTTTCGGAGGCGCGTTAATCTGCATCAGTATTTTTCTGGTCAATTGGAGAGCCAAGCTTCCCCTTAAGATCAGAGGGAGTCTGGCAAAATTAAAAGCCTAGTATCTCTACTAGACTTTGATATAATAGATTTGGGTGAAAATCCCACCGGCGTATGCTTGATGGAAGAGCAGGAAGTGAATCCAGTAAGGACTGCGGTAAAATGGGTTACGCAGCAGCCGGGAATCACCCCGGCCATTATTGGCGCTAGTCGTCCGAAGCAATTGGATGCGAGCTTGCAGGCCGCTGACATGAATACCTTCACCGAACAGCAGCTAATATGGCTTGACGGACTGGTTCTCACTGCCACGCCGCTGCGAATTTAGTTAGCTCAGCGGAGGTAATGAAATGGAAAATGTGAAACTCGGAAATACCGGCATGGATATAGCTGGCTCCAGATTTGTAAAATCGGTGTAAGATTAGTTCTGATTTAAACATATTGCTTATCTCTCTTACTGGGAACGCTAGTTAAATCATCAGTTTAAAACCTTCTATTAGAAGCAAACTAGAATTAATTGCTCTAATAGGAGGTTTTATTATGAATTTAAGCGAGCTTTGGCATCATCATGAAGCGTAATGCTCGAGGTGATGAACGTCGGAAAGACGTATGAGGGGAAACCTCGCGTACGGTTTGATGAGGAGGGGCTGGATGCCCAGCCCCTCACTCTACTATTTTTCAAGTCTTGTTCCACCGCTGTTTCTGTTAATGAATCAGTCTAAAACTATATTTTCTTTGCACATTATAAGGAGGCATAGGCAATGACAAGTGTTCTCGTAGTTGAAGACGATACGCATATGTGGGAAATGATTTCAATGGTTTTGAACCATGAAGGTTTTCGTGTCCGGGGAGCGGTTAACGGCAAGGAAGCGCTTGTTGAAATAGAGAGCGCTCCTACGGATTTGGTTTTGCTAGATGTCATGATGCCAATCATGGATGGGTGGGATTTGTGCCAGGCACTTCGGCGCTTGAACCCCGAACTGCCGATTATCATGATTACGGCTAAGCATGAGACAAGTCAAAAGGTGAAAGGATTCGGCCTAGGCGCAGATGATTACCTGGTTAAGCCTTTTGACCCGCAGGAACTGGTGGCCCGAATCAAAGCGGTGCTGCGCCGGTACCGGATTGCGGCCGATAAGATGGTTAGATTGGGCAGTTTCAAGCTGGATCGGCTTCGGGGGACGGTTTCGGACGGAAACGCCAATTGGAACTTGCCGCTTAAGGAATTTGAACTATTATATCAACTTGCGAGTTATCCCGGCCAAATCTTTATGCGAGACCAGTTAATCGAAGCGGTATGGGGCTTCGACCACGAAGGGGATGAGCGGACGGTCGATGTTCATATTAAGCGGCTGCGGGAGCGATTTGCCGACTATGCTCACCTTTTTCGCATTGTAACGGTTCGCGGTCTCGGATACAGGTTAGTGACGGAAAGCTATGATTAAAAGCTTATATTTAAAAATTGTACTGCTCTTTTTCGCAGCTGTAGTGATAGGTATCGGAGGCGCCATTCCGGTAACCATTTATTTATTTAAAGATCAGATCACGCAATCCATCCAACAAGAGTATGCGGTGCGAAACGGGTTGATATCCGATGCTTTTTCCAGTTTGGCGCCAAACGAACGTGATCCTTTTCTAAAACAGTTGTCTGAAAAGCAGAAGATAAGCCTATGGGTATACGATCGGAACGGGCTTCGCTACGCTTATGGTCAAACAAACAAACCCAACCTGACAGGCGAGGATATCCACCGCATCCAGAACGGCGCTGAAGTCGTAAGACGCACATCCGTTCTGCCTCTACCAACGAGCTTGCACATGGGTTTCCCTTTACAAACTGCGGACGAACAGCTGGCACTCGTAATCCATCCGGAAGGTACTAATAATTCTCAGCTGTTTATGATTTTGGGTGTTTTGATTGTGATTGCAATTGTGATCGCTAACACCAAGTTTATCCTTTTTACTAGCGTAGTGGTGAAACCCTTAAAAGCATTGACCGCCGCAACCAGAAAAATTGCTAAGGGAGACTATAACATCCAACTTCAGACAAAAAATAAAGATGAATTGGGCGTCTTGTCGGAGCAATTTCAACAAATGGCCCACGAGATGAGCCAAGTCGAAAAGATGCGTCAGGAGTTTGTTTCCAACGTATCCCACGAACTTCAAACACCGCTGGCGTCCATTTCGGGTTTTGTCTCCATCTTGCAAAGGGGCGGGCTTGATGAAGCCGAGCAACAGCGCTGTCTGAACATAATCCGGCACGAAAGCATGCGACTGTCCCGACTCAGTGAGAACATGCTCCGACTGGCGACGATGGATTCTAACCATCTACCCTTCCATCCATCGCTCGTTCGACTTGATAGTCAGCTGCGCCGTATTGTCGTAGCCGCGGAGCCGCAATGGGCGCCCAAACGCTTAAATATTCACCTGGAGCTTCCAAAAACGGCGATTCATGCAGACGAAGACCTGCTAAGCCAAGTATGGCTAAACATTTTCAGCAACAGCATCAAATTTACACCCGAGGGCGGTGACATCTCCATCGAACTTCAGGCTGAAAATGGTGAAATCGGAGTTATCTTACGGGATACCGGAATTGGTATGACCGAGGAAGATCGCAAACGCGTCTTCGAACGCTTTTTTATGGCCGATAAATCGCGCAACCGCGAAGCGGAAGGGAGCGGGCTGGGACTTGCGATCGTAAAGCGCGTTGTCGAATTGCACGGCGGCCGAGTCGAGATAGACTGCGCTGTAGGCAAAGGAACGGCCGTAACCGTCTTCCTGCCAGCAATGTAACTCGAACAACAATACAATCGAAAATACGAGCGAGTAAAAAGGTGAACGATCCGTTCATCTTTTTTACATTTAAACCCATTTGATTCATGTTGCGTTCATAAAGGATACGTAGTATCGGTTGCGAAAGGAGACTTCAATCCACGAGAACTTACTGGAATTACAGGCAAGTCTATATCATTTTAAAAGTAAAAGGAGCTGCCTTCTATGGTAAACGAATCATGTATCGTACAAACTTCTCTTGGCTCGCTTCAGGGGATTCAAAGAAATGACGTCATTCAGTTTCGTGGTGTTCCCTATGCCGAGACACCCGAGGGAGAGTTTCGCTTTTCGCGGGCACGCACTGTCGCTGCTTGGACCGGAATTCGAGATGCAAGTAATCACGGCTTTATTGCCCCGCAACCGCCTTCTCCATTACGTCAAGCCATCGGAGAAGCTTCTGAACCGCCTCAAGGGGAGGATTGCCTATCGCTCACAATCTCAACCCCTGCCATCGATCGGGAAAAACGCCCTGTTGTCGTTTGGTTGCATGGCGGACATTATATGACCGGAGCCGGGTCACTGGACTGGTACGATGGAGCCGAGCTTTCCAAGGACGGTAATCTAGTGACCGTAGGCGTCAATTACCGACTTGGAGCTTTTGGATTCTTGCATTATCCGGGAGTTAGCGATGGGAAAATGGGGATTTTCGATATTCTCGAAGCTCTGAAATGGGTTCAAGATCATATTGCGCATTTTGGCGGCGATCCTGATCAGGTTACAGTCATGGGGCAATCCGCGGGAGCCCATGCCATTATGTGCCTATTGACTATGGAGGAGGCACGAGGTCTCTTCCGCAGAGCAATTCTACAAAGCGCGCCCGCAAGTCTTGCTCCAATGTCAGAAGAAAAAGCATTTGAACATGGAAGCCGGCTGTTGGAAATCTTGAATGTGAATCAGAGGGATCCACAAGAAATTACCGCACAATTGAATACCGTATCACCTGCCCAAATCATTCAAGCATCGGGAAAATTAGCTCAGGAAATTGCACGCTTTGGTCAAATTACCCTCCCTTTTATGCCTGTTTTTGATTCTCTTTCCACGGCGGATCGTTTTATTGAGATGGCTGCAAAAGGGGCCGGCGAAGCAGGCATTGATCTCATTATGGGTACCAATCGAGAGGAAGCCAATATTCTTTTAGGGAATGTAAAGACGCTCGATCCGGCTTTGGTTAACGAACGTTTCGCTGCCTTGACCGGGAACGAAAATGCAATCGAGCGATACCGTAGGAGGCGGCCCGGTAGTGCGGCAATTGCTCTGGTATCTGACTTGATTACTGACCACCTGTTCCTGCTCCCTGCTTTAAGGTTCGCATACACAGCTCATAAAGCCGGCTCACGTACTTGGGTATATCAATTCGATTGGTCACCGCCCGGATCTCCTTTTAAAGCGTGCCATGGCATAGAACTGCCGTTTATATTTGGAAATTTCGAATCGTACAAGGATGTACCCATATTGCAAGGGGCAGATCCAGAAATCGTTAGTGATTTAACAACGGTTATGCGCAAGGCATGGATTGGATTTATTCAAACTGGCAATCCCGGTGGTTACGTCTCATGGCCAGCTTATGAGCCGGTTCAGAGACAAACCATGCGATATGCTTCTATTGTCGGTACTGTAGGCGACTTGGCGGAGATAGGCCGCTTCCATGATGGCCAATAAAACCGGGATGGCTCGACTATTGGAAATCGCCGGAGAGAAGCGCGGACTGATGACCGTCTCGGTCCTGTTATCTTCGCTTAGCGCCGTTTGCATGCTGGTGCCTTACGCTTCCGTCTTTGTTATCTTAAAAGAGTTATTGGAGCACGCAGCTTCCCCTGTTTTGGCAGACGGAGCGAAAATGATCCGCTTTAGCGTTATCGCTTTAATCGGCCTGGCAGCCGGCTTGGCCACGATGTATGTAGGGGGAATGGTTTCTCATATCGCGGCCTTTCGTATTCTTTACGGTCTCAGGGTCAAGCTGGCAAGCCATATCGGCAAGCTTCCGCTTGGCTGGCTGAATAGTACGTCGACGGGTGCCGTCAAGAAAACGTTGGAACAAAACGTGGAGAAAGTGGAAACGTTCATTGCTCACCATTTGCCCGATCTCGTCCATGCTGCTGTGACCACGGTTCTGATGATTGTTGTGATGTTTTCGCTGAATGTTTGGTTGGCTCTAGCGTGCTTCCTGCCGATTGTCCTCGCGTTTGCGGTTCAGATCGCGCTGATCAGCGGACCGAAGACGAAAGAAAATCTTAAGCTTTGCCATGATTCGCTGGAACGGATGAATGCTTCTGCCGTCCAGTATGTTCGGGGAATGCCGGCCGTTAAGGTATTTGGGCAAACCGTGCAGTCGTTTCGTCAGTTTTATCAGGACATGCTTCGCTACCGTGACTATGGTGTGAAATTAACGGATCAATTTCAATACGGCTCCTTGATTTTCAAGGTGATTCTCGGTTCACTTGCCGCATTTATTCTGCCAGTAGGTGTGTTTTTATTGAGCCGCGACCCGGCCAACATCGCCTTCGCTTCCGTTCTGCTGTTTTTCCTTGTCATGGCGCCAGGGATTTCTGCCCCAATGGTTAAAATCATGTTTCTGGCTGAGACGCTCAGAGATATTGATGAGGGGGTCCGGCGTGTAGATCGTATACTAGCGGAAGAAGATGTGTCAGAGCCGGAACGCCCGATGCGGCCAACTTCATTTGATGTTTCATTCGATCACGTATTTTTTTCTTATGGAACGGAGCCTGTCCTTGCTGACATTTCCTTTACCGCTCGCCAAGGGGAAGTGACGGCGCTCGTCGGCCCGTCTGGAGCGGGCAAATCGACCATTGCCAATCTGGTACCTCGTTTTTGGGATGTGAGTACGGGAGCCATTCGCATTGGTGATGTGAATATCCGTGAAATCGCACCCACTGACTTGATGGACATCGTCGCGTTCGTGTTTCAGGAATCGTTTCTGTTTTATGATACCGTGTACAATAATATCGCGATCGGACGTCCGGATGCGTCGCCGGAAGAAGTGTATGCTGCGGCGAAGGCAGCGCAGTGTCATGCGTTCATCGACGAGACCCTTCCGTTTGGGTATGACACGTTGATAGGAGAAGGAGGTGTCTATTTGTCCGGCGGGGAAGAACAGCGAATCTCAGTAGCCAGGGCAATCCTGAAAAACGCCCCCATTCTCGTCCTAGATGAAGCGACGGCGTTTGCCGATCCGGAGAACGAGCATGAGATGCAGCTGGCGTTGAAAGCACTGATGAACAACAAGACGGTCATCGTCATCGCTCATCGCCTGTCCACCATTCAGGATGCGCAGCAAATTCTCGTGATGGAAAGCGGGAGAATCGTCGAGCGGGGGAGTCATGAAGCCCTTCTTTCAACGAACGGCTTGTATGGAGGCATGTGGCGTTCCTACCGTCATGCGACACAATGGCATTTGGGTAAAGGGGGGGCGGACAATGAACATGAGCATGCTGCGAAGCATTACGGCAGATAATCCGCGATCTCTCGTCAAACCTGTTTTGTACACGACCTTGGCCAACCTGGCTGGCTTAATCCCTTTTGCGCTGTTGGTAGAAGCGGCGAGATTGATCTTTAATCCGTTTATTTATTCCGATATGCCACTCGATTCAGAACGGCTCTGGTTCGTGTGCGGTGCTCTGGCGATTTCTCTCGTTCTCTTGATGGCTTGCGAAATCCCCGCCTATCGTGCCCAATACCGTGATGCCTACAGCGCGGCTGCGGACGGACGATCGCGGCTGGCCGAACATATGCGCAAGTTGTCCTTAGGGTACCTGAGCAAACGAGACCCGGGCGATCTGGCCAATAGAATGGTGGGCGATTTTTCGATGCTGGAGCACGGCATTTCCCACTTGGTTCCGCAGATGATCGGTGCCGCCGTCATGCCGGTTGTCGCCCTGGTCGGCTTGTGTTTCCTCGACTGGCGTCTGGCGCTTTCCCTGTTCGCGACGCTGCCGGTAGCCATCCTGCTGGTGATCCTGACGTCGGGCATTCAGCGCAAACTGGGCTCGAAGCATATAAGGGCCAAGATGAATGCCTCCAGCAGGCTGCAGGAATATTTGAACGGAATCCGAGTGATTAAAGCTTATAATTTGACCGGAGAACGTTTTGTCCGACTGGAACGGTCATTCAAGGAGTTGATGCGGCAGAGCATCCGTCTCGAAGGGACGATAGGGCCGATTGTGCTGAGCGCGATTACCTGTGTTCGTGCCGGTCTGACTCTGATGATCATGGCTGGCGTTTATCTGCTGACAGGCGGAAGCTTGGATGTTATCACATTCGTAGCTTTCCTGATCATCGGAACTCGTATTTTCGATCCACTGACGACAGCGCTTGCCGGTTACGCGGAGTTTCGCTATCTTGTGCAGGCGGGCGAACGCATCGTACAGCTTTTGCGGGAACCGGTTATGCGGGGAGAGCGGCAACCCCCTGAGATTCATGATGTCGTATTGAAGCAGGTTACGTTTGGCTATAATGATCAACCCATCTTGCGAGATGTGAGCGTAAGCATACCGGCAGGCTCCTTCACCGCATTGGTCGGCCCTTCGGGCAGCGGCAAAAGTACGATTCTTCGGCTCGTCGCCCGGTTTTACGACCCGGAACAGGGGATGGTAACGATGGGCGGGGAGGATGTTCGTGCCATGGATCCCGAAGCGTTGCTCAGAAAAGTATCTATGGTGTTTCAAGAGGTGTACCTCTTTCAGGATACGATCGCAGGCAATATCCGGTTCGGACGGAGCGACGCAACGCGCGAGGAAATCGAGGAAGCGGCGCGCCTTGCTTGTTGTCATGATTTTATCCTGAAGCTGCCAAACGGTTACGACACGATGGTAGGCGAAGGCGGAAGCACGCTGTCGGGCGGTGAAAAACAGCGAATTTCCATTGCTAGGGCGATATTGAAAAACGCGCCGATCATTCTACTCGATGAAGCAACGGCTTCGCTCGATTCTGAGAACGAAGCAGAGATTCAGAAAGCGATCGATCGACTGGTGCGTGGCCGAACCCTCATCGTAGTCGCTCACCGGCTCAAGACCGTGCAGCATGCAGACCAAATTGTTGTACTGGATCATGGGCGGATCGCGGAGCTAGGCTGTCATGAAGAATTACTCTCATCGAATGGCTTGTATGCCCGGCTTTGGCAACGCCAACATGGTGCAGGCGAGGAGCGCAACTCTGTGAAGTTATGAGGGTAACAACCCCGAAATTCTTGACTTCGGCTGGAGCTGTCGTCAGAACATAATGGAATATCGTTCCGAACTGAATCAGTACAAAAGCGAGCCCCATTGCAGTCGTCGTAGCCAGCCAAATGAGCGCATCCGTCCGCCTCCGATTCAAAATGCAGATGGTAGGGTTAAACGCTAATGAATCATTGTGTATCAACGGATTTCGGGGTTTGTTCGCATATCTAATTTAACTCCCGATCGGAAAACCGTTCAATCGTGGCATGTTCGTTCAGAGGATGCAACGATTTTGATTTGAATGACAAATATGAGATTATACGGGGTGTAAAAAAACGCCGGTGACCTTATGCAGGTGACCGGCTTTTTCATATTAGCGTTTCGGCATTTTGCTCTTATCCATGTACAGCAGGTTCCAGCGGTGACCGTCCAGGTCGGCAAATCCTGCGCCGTACATCCAGCCGTCAACTTCACTCGGCTTGTCAAAGATGCTTCCTCCGGCAAACTCTACTTTTTGAATAAAGGCATCTACTTCTTCTCTGCTTTCAGCGCCAATGGAAAATATGAGTTCTGCGCTACGGGAAGTATCTGCGGTTTTTGAACCTGTAAATTTCTCAAACGCCGCATCCGGGAACAGCAGAATCGTTGTTTGGCCTATGGCAAGCTTGGCTCTTTCGTTACCAACGCTCACCGCATGGAATCCAATCTCATTGAAAAAGGCAGTTGACTTCTCAACATCTTTGACCGGTAGGTTAATCCAAATCTCCTGTGACATGGCTGTAGCCTCCTGGAATATACTTTCAACTACTTTACTATACCCTACTACTGGCAGCAGAAGCGAATTTTATAAAAGAAACCGCATTATGAAGTTCTTAAACTGGATGGCGCTATCAAAAAATTGATGATTTTGGCAGTACGGTTTTTGGTAATAAACCTGGGGAAACATGCTCGAATTTACCCGCTGTTCAGCGATTCAAATTATTGTATTCTGCGCTTTACAATGGAATCTCTGATAGAATATATTGGTTTTATAAGATGCAATATGTTCGACCAAACGGCTCGCATAAACTTATACATTCAATAAGATTCAAAAAGGAGAGGTATCGGATGGTGGATTTTAGGAAGAGCAGGACCGTAGGCCGGACTTCCATTACGGTAAATCAATTGGGGCTTGGAACCGGATCGCTTGGTTTTCTGTATGAGGCCGTCAGTACGGAGGAGGCGCTTGGAGCCATTCAGCATGCTTTCGACAAGGGGGTACGGTTTTTCGATACGGCAGCGCTGTATGGTGAGGGATTGGCGGAGCAGAGGCTCGGACAGGTGTTGTCCCGGCTGCCGCGAGAAGCGTTTACCGTAGCGACAAAAGCAGGTTATGTGATCCCGGAAACGCCGCCCGAAACAATTAAGGGGACCGGCGAACGCGATTACAGCTATGACGGCATTATGAGATCGTTTGAAGCAAGCTTAAAACGGCTTGGTCTGAGCAGCGTCGATATTCTGCACATTCACGATGCGGACGATCATTTTGCGGAAGCGATGGAGGGGGCTTACAGAGCCGCTGACGAATTGCGCTCGCAAGGCGTTATTCGTGCTGTAGGCGCGGGGATGAACCAATCCGCCATGCTGGCGCGTTTTGCGCAAGAGGGGGATTTCGATTGTTTCCTGCTGGCGGGCAGATACACGCTTCTCGACCAAAGCGGCCTGCAGGATTTGATGCCGATTGCCGAGCGAAAAGGCATCTCCATTTTCGCGGGCGGGCCGCTCAATAGCGGCATATTGGCTGATCCTTACAGCAGCAGGCCGATGTTTAATTACGAACCTGCCTCCCAGGAATGGGTGGATAAGGCCAGAGGTTTGGATCGAGTGTGCCAGCGTTACAACGTGCCGCTTAAAGCGGCTGCGATGCAGTTTCCGCTTGCGCACCCGGCGGTGGTTTCGGTGCTTACAGGCGCCCGTTCCGGCGCGGAAATTACCGACAACATCAACATGCTCGAGTTTCCGATTCCACCCGATTTGTGGAAGGAAATGAAACACGAAGGATTGCTGCCCGAAGAAGCGCCAGTGCCTGCCGAGTAACCGCAGGAAATGATGTATGGCCATAACCGGTTTCAAACAGCCTGCCCGCCGCGGCAGGCTTTCTTTATAATAGCAGAATGATAAGTTTTGAGCGGAGCTCAAGGACTCTGATATTGCAAGAAAAGCTTCCGCTAAGACACGAAGGTACTTCATCGAAAGTGCTTCGATCAGAAGCTTTTCTTATTGTAGTATTGAACATACGTCTCAATGAAAAGATGAAATCAGATCCATTTCATTGTATGATAAAGCGTAATCACTTTTCGAAAATAAGGAGACTTAAGCAATGAGTGCACCTACAGCCAAGGGGCGGCCCAGTTTGACGGAAGGGCCAATTGCCAAAACGCTGCTGCTTTTTTCTTTGCCGATTTTGTTAGGAAACGTACTTCAGACGTTAAACGGCTCGATCAATACGATGTGGATCGGCAAATTCCTCGGCGAAACGGCGCTCGCGGCGACCTCAAACGCCAACATCATTATGTTTTTTCTGATCAGCGCGATCTTTGGCATCTCCATGGCCGGAGTCATTTTGATCGGTCAAAATTTGGGCGCGAAAAGGGTGGAGGAAGCCAAGAGGGTAGTCGGCACAAGCACCGTATTTTTTGCCATCTTATCAATAATCGTCGGCTTCATCGGAGTTGTGTTTTCTTCCACGATACTTGATTGGATGAACACTCCGGCGGATGCTAAGGAGCTGGCGGTCGCGTATACACGTATCATCTTTGCCGGCGTTCCGTTTATGTTTGGCTTCAATCTGGTGATGGCCGTGCTGCGGGGCTCCGGCGACGCCAAGACGCCTTTTTACTTCCTGCTTTTATCCGCTGTGCTTGATGTCATTCTGAATCCGCTGCTCATTAAAGGGTACGGCCCTTTTCCGGAAATGGGCATTTCGGGATCTGCGACGGCTACTTTTTTTGCCCAGATGGTCAGCTTTATCCTGCTGCTCTTCTACCTGTACGCCAAAAAGTATTTTCTGCGCATCACCAAAAACGATATCCACATGCTGCGCCTGAATTGGGCTATCATTCGCACGCTGATCAAAAAAGGTCTGCCGATGGGATTAAACATGGTGGTCGTATCGGTCAGCAATTTGTTTCTGATCCATCTTGTCAATTCGTATGGTTCCGAAGCGTCGGCGGCATTTGGGGTGGCGAATCAGATTTCCAGCTATGTTCAGATGCCTGCAATGGCCATTGGCGGTGCTGTGACCTCCATGGCGGCCCAGAACATCGGAGCCGGCAACTGGGAACGCGTACACCGCATTACGTGGACGGGCGTCGGCTTTAATATAGGCCTGACGGGACTGCTGGTTCTCTTGCTGCATTGGTTCGACCGCGGGGCGCTGGGGTTGTTTTTGCCGCAAACGGGCAAAGCGATCGAGCTGGGGCTTGTGATTAACGATATTTCGTTGTGGTCGTTTATATTATTTGGGGTTTTCAACGTTATTGCCGGTGTGGTTCGTTCCTCCGGTTCGGTCATTATGCCGCTTGTATTCAGCTTTGTCTCGCTGCTGATCGTACGTATACCGTTGTCTTATTTGCTTGGCGGACAATACGGCTTTGACGCAATCTGGTGGAGTTTCCCGGTCAGCTTTATGATCGCCATGACGCTTAATATTTGGTTTTACCGTTACGGCAACTGGAAAAAGGCCAATATGCTGGGTAAACCGGCTGCCGCGACCCGGTAAAAAACGAAGCCCTAGCGGCGGATCGCCAGCCTTGTGTTTGCTCAGGCTGAGCGGGTTACCGCGCTAGGGCTTTGGCTTTCCTTCGGGAGCCGTATGCTTATCTGAACCGCTCCGGGAACTGCTTGACAATCGCTTCCGTCAATGCATCGGCCATTTGCAGAGCTTCCGCTTCAATCTTATCGTACAACTGGATGCTCGTTTTATAGTCTTTATGGATCATCGCTACAGCTTCTTGTTTCGTTAAGGCCAAATGCTCGTAAAGCATGTTTCTGAATTCTTCCTTGGGCAAATAAGGATTAACGCTAGCTAAAAATTCGGCAATTTCATCCGCATTGGCGTACCACTTTTTCTCGTTGGCCGCAACCTGCCTTTTGTTGCCCTCCACCGCTGCTTTGACCAGGTCGGCGGCAATGACAAGATGTTCTTTGATCAGTTCATTGTAGGCCTGTGCGGCATCGGCGCCATAGAAAGGCCGGAGCGAATGGCCCATATCGGGCGCGTTTTGCAGCAGACGGGCGGTCACGGCATCCACATCGGGCAGCTTGAATACCAAGCTGATGATCGTCATTCGGGTCCAAGCGACATGCTGCTCCCAAAGCGAACGCATGAGGTTGTTTAATTCAACCTCCGCTTTGCTGATACAGCGGGGATCTCTGAACTGCGGATAGAGGGGAATCGATACCGGATACCGCCAATACGGCTGAAACGGTTGCCCGATATACGGATAGAAATCTGTCGGATAAGGCGATTCACTCATAGAATAAGAAAACATCATATTCTCTCCTTGACTTAAGGCAAAATCGTATAGAGTATTGTATACGAATGCCTCCGTCTGGGTGAACGTCCCGATATAAAAAAGCTCACGTCCTTCATCTAGAAGGAGCGCGAGCTTTTAACCGCAGCTTTAGCTGAATTTATCCCATTTTTTGAATCAGGCGGCGGGCCTTTTCGGTAACCCAAGCGTAGTTGCCGCTATGAATTTCTTTGACGTTGACAAGCGAGCCGCCGATTCCGAAACCGTAACAGCCGACATCGAGAAACTGGCGGATATTGTCTTCGTTCACGCCGCCGACAGCGACCATCGGGATGTGATTCAGCGGTCCTTGCAGTTCTTTGATGTAATTGATGCCGAGACTTGCGCCGGGGAAAATTTTTACCGCAGTTGCGCCGGCTTTCCAAGCCTTCACGATTTCCGTCGGTGTCATGGCTCCCGGAAAAACCGGTATATTGTGGGATACGCCATAGCGGATCACGTCTTCATCCATATTGGGTGTTACCAAATAAGCGGCTCCGGCTTCTATCGCCTTCTTCGCATCTTCCACATCGATGACGGTGCCTGCGCCGACATACATCCGGTCGCCGATCGTTTCTTGCAGCCGGGATATAGCCGTCAGTGCGCCGGGAGTGTTTAATGTAATTTCCATAGCTCTGATGCCGCCGTCGTACAGCGCACCCGCCAACCCATCCATATGTTGGGCTTCGACGCCTCGAACGATGGCGATAATGCGGGTTTGTTCGATCAAAGCCAGTCCTTGTTCTTTATTCACTTCATCCACCTCGTTCTAGCAAGATAGGTCTATTATGCCATTCTTTTCTCATCTTGCAAACTGTGATATTCTCTTGCATATGGCAACAATGTGACTCTTTTAATGCAAATCCGGCATTAAACAAACACTTTATTCAAATTATCCCAAAGGAGAGCGACATGATGAGTGAAAATGTTGTTGTAAAACTGACTTCTTTATCCAGCAAAGGAGGCTGCGGCTGTAAAATCGGCCCCGCCGATTTATCTCAAGTTTTGCGTGAGCTGCCTGCAGGAGAGCCGAATCCGGATCTGCTCGTCGGACTTGATACAAGCGACGATGCCGGGGTATACCGGCTTAATGACGAGCTTGCGTTAGTGCAAACCGTCGATTTTTTTACGCCGATTGTTGATGATCCGTATTCCTTCGGGCAAATTGCCGCGGCCAACGCGTTAAGCGACGTTTACGCCATGGGGGGACGGCCGCTAACGGTGCTGAACATCGTGGCATTTCCGATCCAGAAGCTGGACAAGAAGGTGCTCGCCGACATTTTGCGCGGCGCCGCCGATAAAGTAAAGGAAGCAGGAGCTACGCTTGCCGGCGGTCATTCGATTGACGACAACGAGCCGAAATTCGGCTTATCGGTCACCGGTTTGGTGCACCCTGCCAAGGTGAAGACCAATGCTGGGGCGCGGCCGGGAGATAAGCTGATTTTGACCAAACCGATCGGCGTTGGCATCATGACGACTTCGATTAAAAAGGACGCGCTCAGCGAAGCGGAAGTCCAGAGGGTGACCGAAGTGATGAGCACGTTGAATAAAAAAGCGGCGGAAATTATGGAACCTTATGATGTCCACGGATGTACGGATGTGACCGGGTTTGGGCTGCTTGGCCATGCGGCCGAAATGGCTAAAGCCAGCGGCGCCGGGATCCGCATTTCGCGCAGCGCGGTGCCCGTGCTGCCGCGTGTCCGCGAATTGGCGGAGGCCGGTTTTGTGCCGGGCGGCACCAAAAACAATTATGCCCATTTGCAAGGAACCGTTACGTTCTCCGATCATATGGATCAGATCGATCAATGGATGCTGTGTGATGCCGTCACCTCGGGTGGACTGCTGATTTCGGTAAGTGATGACAAGGCGGCTGCGCTGCACGCCGAATTGCGCGAAGCCGGAGTCGAAGCCGCGATCATCGGAGAAGTGGTGTCCGAGCATCCCGGGAAAATTACGGTCACTGAATAACGATAAGCGGTATTTTACAGAGGCTTCAAGACGTTCAAAGGAGTGAAACAGGTTGTTTCAAGATATCAGCGTGGAGGACATGCTAGCGCTGCGCAAAAAAGGCGAGCTTGAGCTTATTGACGTGCGATCCTCCGGTGAATATGAAACCTTTACGATACCCGGCAGCATCAACATTCCGTTTTTTACGAATGAGGAACGGGCCGAGATCGGAACTATTTATAAGATGATCAGCAAGCAGGCGGCCATGGAGCGGGGGCTGGAGATCATCTCCGCCAAATTACCGGCATTTATCAAGCAGTTTGCCGCCATTCCCGGACGTAAAGCGGTGTATTGCTGGAGAGGCGGAATGCGCAGCAAAACGACGGCGACACTGCTGTCATTGATGAACATTCACGTGTACCGGCTTCAGGGCGGCATTAGAGCATACCGCAAATGGGTTTCCGATACATTGGATCAGTTCGCGTTAAATCCGATTTGCGTTGTCGTGAGCGGTTATACAGGCAGCGGGAAAACGTCTGTCCTCCAGAAGCTGGCGATGCGCGGGCATCCGGTGCTTGATCTGGAGGCGTATGCCGGACATCGCGGCTCCATTTTCGGGCAAATCGGTCTGCGGCCCCATAATCAGAAGACGTTTGAATCGTTGCTGCTGGGCGCGCTTATTGAGGTTCAACATAAACCGTACGTATTGCTGGAAGCGGAAAGCAAACGGATCGGCAGATGTGTGATGCCGGACTTTTTGGCGGAGGGAAAAGCAAGAGGGCGCCAGATCGTTCTGGAAATGCCGCTAAGTCTGCGGGCCCGGCACATTATCGAGGATTATAAGCCGCATGCGCACAAGCAGGAAGTTATGGACGCCTTTGCTTTCATCAAGCGCCGGCTGCATACTCCCGTTGCCGCGGAGATCGAGCAGCATTTGCTGCTGGGCCGCTATGCGGAAGCTGTGCATTTGCTGCTGGAGCATTATTACGATCCACGGTATGAGCATTCATCACGACAATACGACGAAGCGCCGGAGCCGGTAATATACCACGCGAGCAGCGTCGAGGAAGCGGCGGATCAGATCGAGAGTTACTTGCAACAGCAATTTCCCATTTAAAACATACTGAATGTCCTGAAGGCATAACTTTCAGGGCATTTTCTTTTTTTCGGCATTTTCTTGAAGAAAAGTGTGTCAAAACCGGGCGCTCCTTCTTATACTGTACTATCCAATGGGCATTCGTCTAGGTCACATTGAAAGATCAGCCGACAGGGGTGAAGGTTATGGTGGTGGACATTTGCGCCGCAGCGGCAGCCATTGCTTTTATTGTGCTTGTCGTGTATGCAGTTCGGGCGCTCCATACGGTGCGTTTGACGCTGCAAAACGCGGACCGAACTTTACAGCGGACGGCAGAACGCGCTTGCGAAACCGCCGACCAATCCGTGCAGCTTATGCGCCAAACATCCGAGATTGCCGAGGATATGAAGCGCAAACTGGCAGTGCTGGATCGATTTATGGGCTCGATCGACGAATTGAGTCAAGGGTTTTCACAAGCCGGCATCTCCGTCCAGATGATGTCGCAGGCGGTTTCGCGTTCGGTGCAAGGCGTCGAACAGGCGGTACATAACCACCGGGACGCAATTGCCGAAATCGTGGAGTTGACGGGGGCCGGCTTCCAGCTTTGGCAAAGATGGCAAAGTTACCGAGACTCGAAGCAGAGTGAGGAAAGTGAACATCACAAAGGAGATGAGTGACAATGGCTAATCAAAAAGGAAAAGATCTGCTGGTAGGCGCAATCGTAGGGACGGTGCTTGGCGCAGTTACCGCTTTGCTGTTTGCCCCGAAATCGGGCCGCGAACTGCGCGCCGACATCGCTGAGCAATACAATAACGTAAGCGAAAAAACGCAAGAAATTGCCGGCCAGCTTGCTGAAAAATCAAAAGAAGTGGCCAAATCGGTAAGCGAACATACCGTTGAATGGGCCGGCAAAACAAAGGATGCCGCGCTGGGCATCGCCGATCAAGTAAAAACATGGAAAAACGGCAAACAAGAGAATGCTTCTGCTGAAGCGTCGGTAGCTGCAACAACTCAAGAGCAAGAAGACAAGTAAACACAACGGATCCGCTTATAAAAAAGACCTTCGCGGCACCGTGACATGAAGTGCCCCCCGTGGTTAGACAGAGACTAACCATTGGAGGAGCACTTCAAAAATCGGTATGCGATGGTCTTTTTGCATGTTTTAAAATCACGGGAACGCCGGATCTGCGGCGTAAATGCCGGGCGGCCCCTAAGAGAGGCCACTGAAAAAGCAGCTTAAGTGAGCGAAATCATGCTGGAGAAGCGCCAGCGTTCACTTTTTCAGTGGCCTCCATCTGGGGTCATAGCGCCTTTTACCACTTGGACGGGTCGATTTTCGATTTGTCCAGGCCTTCCCAGATGTTTTTGATTGCCGCATTAGCCGGATCTTCAAATACAAGCCAAGCCGTCGGCAAATAACGTTCCCCGTATTCGCTTGACGGTTTGTTCACAATCTTATTGTTGTGAACAAGTACAGTCGAGGAACCTCCGTCCAGATTTGCGGCAGTGACGGCGCCGTGCTCGAGAAATACGTTTTGGATGTCATATAACGTCGCTCCGATGCTGTAGCCCGGCTGTCTTCCGTCGATGATGGCAAACATAATCGTACCGTCCTGCTTTTGCGCCATCGAGGTGCGCGGCGCGATACCCCAGCCGTCGGCTTGATTTTTGATTAAGCCTTGACCGTTTACGATAAACCGCGGGGCAAAAGTGACCGCTTCCTGAACGCCCATTTTCAGCAGCTCATTGGGCGAGTACTTGCCGGTAATCATCAGGCCGTCCTTATCGATTCCCACAACATGGTTTGCGGTGTTCATCCCGCCGTCGTTATAGAAAATTTTCCCTCCGGACATCACAATTCCCGTCGGTTGAAACCCGTTGCCCATCCATTCCGGATCAACGAAGCCGCCGGCGTTCACTCCTGCAACGGCGCCCAGCCGCTGAACCATGGATGTCACTTTCTCGCCTTTGCCGACTTTCCCGGGGACGGCGATGCGAATTTTTTTCGGGTCGGAGACGGTGAGCAGATAACCTTTGAAATTTTTACCCTCGATGGGCTCGATCTGTACGAGCGGTTTTTCCGGTACATGCGGTTTGGCGGCCGCAGCGGAAGATGAAGGATTCGAGGAGGAAGGGACCTGTACAAGATGGTTGTCCTTCACATCGGAGTAATCGTCAAACCGCTTCCAATATTGCTCGACGCGTTTATCCAGCTCGTTTTGCCCGATCAAATAAGCACCCCAATGACGATGCTGGGTAGAGATCAGCGTATCCGCCATCATATACCGGAAATTAGTGCCGGACTCCGTTAAATAAAACCATACCGTAAAGATCATACCGAATAAAAACGTAACCAACAGCGTATAAAAAAACAGCGTTATCCAGGAGGAGCTTTTTTTACGGGAGGGTTTGCTTTTTTTGGCAGCAACCTTTGCGGACGCATTTGGTCTCGATGTTTGCAATTGTACGGACATTTGCGGCTTCCCTTCGTCAACGGATAGGTACTCTAAGTTTAATAACGTAAAAAAAAGAAAAAAGTTTCAGTATGCACTGAACCTTTTTCTTTTGGTTACTGTGGATATAGCTGTTTGTTCTCCTGCAGCAGCCGCTCGAAGTCTTTGGCCGGCACAGGTTTGCTGAATACGTAGCCTTGTATTTCATCGCAGCCTTGGCCGATCAGAAAGGCAAGCTGCTCTTGCGTTTCCACGCCTTCGGCCAGCGATTTGATTTTAAGCCGGTGAGACATTGCGATCAGTGCGGTCACAATGGCTGCATTATCTTCATCGGAGGTGACATCGCGTATAAAGGACTGGTCGATTTTGAGCGTATGTACTCTGAACCGTTTAAGATAACTTAAGGAAGAGTAGCCGGTGCCGAAATCATCTATCGAAATACGGACTCCCAATTCTCTCAGCTTGTTCATCGAATCGATGATATGGGGGACATTTTGCATGGCGATATTCTCAGTTATTTCCAGACAAAGCAGATTCGGATCGAGGCCGCTTTCATGCAATGCTTCTTCTACCACGTTGATAAAATTCGATTGATGAAACTGGCTCACCGAAATATTCACCGATACGCATAACGGTGGGTAACCTTGCTCCTGCCATTCTTTGTTTTGCTTGCAGGCCATCTTCAGCACCCAGTTGCCGATAGGGATGATAAGTCCCGTTTCTTCGGCCAGCGGAATAAATTCGCCTGGAGACACCAGCCCCCAAATCGGATGGTTCCAGCGCAGCAAACATTCCATTCCGAATACTTGGCCTGTCTTCAAATTGACAAGTGGTTGATAATGAATGCTGAATTCACGCCGTTCCAGCGCTCTGCGCATGTCAACTTCCAGGTTCAGCCGGTGCAAGGAACGTTTGTTCATATCGGGATGATATACTTGGTACGTATTGCCGCCTTTTTCCTTCGACCTGTACATGGCGATGTCGGCGTTCTTCAACAAAGTTTCCGATTCCGTGCCGTCCTGCGGATAAATGCTGATGCCGACGCTTGAAGTTACGAACAACTCGCAATTCTCCACGATAAAAGGTTCCTTCAAAAGCGTCGGAATGCCTCTGGCGAATTGCACAGCCTCATCGACATGCGCCATATCGTTTATGATAAAAATAAATTCGTCGCCGCTGTATCTTGCCACAAAATCTTTGGCTTTCACATAAACTTCCAGTCTTCGCGCCAACTGTTGAAGCAGTTGGTCCCCTACATGATGGCCAAGCGTATCGTTAATTACTTTAAACCGGTCCAAGTCAAAGAAAATAACGGCAAAACTCGTACCGTCTTTTTTCGACTTTTGAAACGACTCGTTTAATCGGTCGTGAAGCAAGGTCCGGTTCGGCAAATTCGTCAGGGAATCGTGATAGGCCATATGCACAAGTTTTTCTTCGGCTTTGCGGCGTTCATTTACAGCGCGGATGGTAGCGTACGATTTTAAAAATTGTTCATCTGCATGTTCGATCAAGTCTTTCAAGCGCTGATTGTAGAGCTTTTCATATTCTCCGTCATCTTGCTTGAGAGAGCTGGCGTCTTTCAGCAATTCCATGACATTCTCAATATGCTCCTTGTGAATGCGGGCGGCGGAAGCCGATTTGGTCCATTTAAGGTTGGGATTGCCCAAATGCACGATGCCTTTTTTGGCGTCGTAATCTTCAACATGGTTCATATTGACAATGTTAGAGCTGTCAAGCAAACGAAAACCGTCTTCGTACAACCATTCTTCCAGGTTGTCGAAAGAAAAGTCGAGGTAATATTGAGATTCCCTTGTATGAATAATGACTTCGCGGTCCTTGATACGATCGATTTTCACAACCTCGTTGGAATCTACAATTATTACGTCGGACCCTCGTTTGCCATCTCGAGTAACGGGAATTTTCTGCATCAGAGTTCAGCTCCAAGAGGGATTCTACAGTCTCGTAATCTTATCATAAAAGAAATGGATACATATGACATGATTAAATAGACTTATTTTAAAAAAGTCTTTAGGTTTAAGGCAATAGAGAGCATATTTGTGACATGTTTATACAAATATAAACTTTAATATACATAAAGACAAGAAACAAGTGGAATTTTGTCGAATTTTATTGTGAGAAATGATAGAACATGAAAAAGACCGATCTTCGTATAAGAAGATCGGTCTTTCAGAGCTTACAAAATAATTACTTCAGCAATTCTTGTGGAGTCTCAGGACGGTGCCCGATCCAGGAGTTTGTCCCTACGAAAAAAGCAGCGACAATAACAAGGACGGCGTTTGCGATGATAGCGGCTTTAGCTTTCATGAAATGACCTCCTTTCCACGAAATCTCTTAAATTGTAAGCTGGTGTAGTTGTTAAAACCGCTTGCATTAAAAATGCCGCGGAAAAAACCGGAGATTGGATGAAGAAGTTGCTCGCAGCCGTCACCATGCAAATCCATTTCAGAAGAGGGTAATATTTCGGCTTAATACGGCTTACGTTTTCGATGCCGTTCGGAGCGGTTTTGAAAAAGATCGCTATGGATGCAGCGTCACAGAAATAACCTGCATAATGATATGGAAAATCGACATGTCCCAAAATAACGAAAATGCCGATAGTGAAAATACAGCAAGATAACGAAGACGACATATGCAGTCCGCCGCTGAAATATCGGATGAATAAAAATGCGACGATGCCGACGGTAACTTGAGCCACATGAGAAGTGAAGAAACAGATGATGTACGTCACGATGAAGGCAACGATCGTATTGATCAACAAGCTCAGCGCGTATTTCAGCGCGGTCTCGGAAGCCGCATTCGGATTGTGCTTGCGGATGGAAACAGCAAAAAAATGAGCGGAACGATCAATAAAGTTCATTTTTTAGCCAACCTTTCTCGCCGTTGCTTCCACAGTCTTTTGTTGCGCCGATAGGATAGGTACAAGGTTACCAGAAATACGAGACAAAGGATAACCGGAATAAAAAAGTGAAGCGACAGCACTTCAAAAGAGATAAGTTCCGCCTGCATGATAGCTACGCTAATAATTAAAAAAGCCGATAACAAAAAATTGTAGCCTTTCAGCGCATCGGATGTCGTGATATGAAATCCGATCTTGGTTCTTTGCAGGAACGCGACGCAACACATCAGCAGAAGGGCGGTAACAAGCTGCAATGATATCACATGAGGCAAGGAGGTTTGAATCAGTTCTTCGGACGTCACTCCCAAACTGGTGCCGATCGATATGTACAAACCTTCAAATATCGAAATCGCTAGATTTCCTACAAAACATACCAGAAAGGAAAATAGAAGCGGCAACCGGAACATCAGCATGATCATAATCACTTCTACGGTCATGGTGGGTAGCACGGCAAAGCTGATCAGCTGCAGGAAATCACGTATGTAAAAGGAGATCGCCGATAAAGATACAGCGAGAGGAATGATTTTATGCCATGAATAACGGATATCCATTCTAAAGGCCGAAAGGGAGATTAATAACATAGCAGTGTATTCTATCGAGCTAAATAAGACCTTAATCAGGTAGGCGAACATATTGATCCCCTTTGAATAGATTGTAAAATAGGTAGGATGAGAAGAATATAGTAGAAAAGTCCTCTTTTTGAAAGAAGAAATTATATAATTATTTACTATATTACATTTTATTACACTTGTTGATACGAAACAAGCGGAAAAATGTCGAAAACTGTGACTTAGGTTCCTTTACAGATTACGATTTGACGGTCAGCATCACCAAGGAGATAAAGTTAAGCGCGGAATGCGCAAATATTGTAGTTCCAATAGAGCCGGACTTTTTGTAATAATGACAAAATAGCATACCCACCAGAAAATAGGTAACTAAACGGTCAGGGCTGAAATGACCTAAGGAAAATAAAGCGGAAGAGACCGACGCCCCCACCCAAAAGTTGTATTTTTCGCTTAAGAAGCCAAAAATAATTTTCCGGTATGCCACCTCTTCGACAATTGGTGCTACGACGATCGTATAAAACGGCATAATAACATAACTTTGAATCAGCGTGTCGGGCAAATTGGGCAGAGGTTTGAATATGACCGCGCAAACCAAGTGAACAATCAGTCCAGCCCTTAACGCCCTAAAAGTCCAAACGTAAAATCCCTTGTTTTTTAACACGGCGTCAAAGCTTGCGGACCTGATTTCATTGCGAAGCAAGTATATGTACAAAGCCAGGCTAATGCCGGGTAAAAGCGCAACTGTGTACTTATTTAAAATAAAAACGATGGGACCCGGTCCGACAATGAGAAAAAATACTAGAAGAACCCATTTATATTCGCGTGGCAATCGATGACGTCCTTTCCGTTATGTACTCATTTCGCCGGCAATCGGCTGAACTATTCCCGTTAAGTAAAGCTTATTATAATAGTGAATGCAAAAAGAAACCACCGTTAAAATAGTGGTACTGAGCATAATTTTGTATTTAAAAGGCTTGAGCTAAGGCCGTCATCACATACATATGTTCTCTCATATCGCGGCTCCTTCGCCCAATAACGCATGTTTTGTTTTCAACGGTTTCCTTGCCCGGTGGCGTTGGTTGCAGAATCCGACGTTTTCATAGCGAAGCGGAACTCCAGACTCGTGTTGGTATTGCTCGCAACCGATCTGAGAATGAGCCCGTGCAGCTTTTTTTGGCGAAGCAGGGGCATCGTGTCCGGTTCGATCATTCGCCAAGCGGCTTCTGCCAAGCTCCAAATCTCTAATATAGGTGCGGGGCAGCCCGCTTTTTTTGGCAGCTTCTCGAAGGGACATGTCACCGCGCAAGCTTTTTAAAATCATACCTAGATCGTGCGATATATTCATCTGTTTCAAGCCCCCCTCTGTTGTTATTGTACAACGCTCCCCTATGTAAAATAAATAATAACTTTTGGACATAGATGGCAATTACAGAAAAGAATGGAGGGAAATATTGACGCCTGCTGTGAATAAATTTAAACTAATAAGGAAATAAAAGGAATTTCTAGCGGAGGTGCGTCTTGAGATATAAAATGATGAACCGGTGGAATGTGTACGAGCCCTTCTATATCCATTTTAACGGCATGAGCATTGCCGACATCGTCATTACGGACCACGCTAAGCTGCGCTGGACGGAGCGGATTGACCGCAAACAAGACGGCATCGAGCATATATGCTCGTATTTATGGCATCATCTGAGGAACAGCACCATAGAGGCGTATCATGAGAAGGAAAAAGATGTTTATTTAATAGAAGGCGATATGGTGATGGTTGCGGAGTTTTTTGAAATGAACGATGAATTCGATCTTTCCGGAAATCCGCTGTATAAGATGGTAGTCATCACGTTCCTCGGAAAATTGTCTACCGATATCGGCCTGCGCGACTTGAAGACGTATTACTCATGGCTTCGGCACTCCCGCCGTATGACCTTAATGAAGCATGGACGCAAGCGGAGATAAACTACCTTTTTAAGTGGCGCAATCGTAAGGTTTAAAGTTTTGGTCGCAGCGGTAGTCGGAAGGCGAGCTGCCGTACCATTTTTTGAATTGTTTGGAGAAATACAGCGCGTCGGTAAAACCGACCGACGATGCAACCTGCTCAACGGTCAGCGGCTCAAGCAGCAGCAGCTTGGCGCGTTCCATCCGGATTTTAAGCAGAAACTGCGAGGGCGACATCCCGGTATATTGCTTGAACATTTTGGACAGATGGGTTCGATGGTAACCAAGCGTTTGCGCCATCTGCTCGATCGAAACAGGCTGATAATACTGCAAGGTCAGCCAGCGAATGGCTTGATCGACCTGCTGGCGGATGGCGGAAATCTCCTCTTTCAGAGGTTCAGTGGACGTCCGGTGACGGGCCAGTTCCGCAAAGATAAGCCGCAAATAAGCTCCGGCTTCCATATCGCAGCCTGCCGGGCCTTCCAGCAGCGTTTGCTCTACGTGCCGGTACAGCGAAGATACCTTTCTGCTGAACGGAGACTGAACGACGGGTTTATTTATGGAAATTCCGAGCGTGCTAAGAAATTCGTCGGCTCTTGTTCCTTTAAATCCGATCCAGCGGTAGCTCCAAGGGTCAGTTTCATCCGATACATAAGCTGTCAGTTCGCCCGGGAATATATAAAAGCTGGCACCCTTCTCCAGCGTATATTCATGGCCTGCGCAGCTAAACCGGCCCTTGCCGGACAATACGTAATGAACGAGATGGTAGTCGACCACTTTGGGGCCGACGTCATGAAGCGGAGGGGTTTGGGCATGGCCGCCGAACAATACGGTAAGCTCGCCTTTGCCGGAATGCGGATTGATGGTGACGGAGTGCGTCGGAGTGATCATGGCGTGTCATCGACCTTTCGCTGGATGGTGGCATGCAATTGCAACGGACTACATTTGTACTGAAAACTTTGGCGATTCCAGGCATTTCCTTCATTCGCCGGGAATCAGAAAACAGGCGATTTATCGGCATCTTACGTACACTACTTAACATTCACTCGTGATTATACCGGGGCCGCTGAAAATGCGCAATTATAAATTACTGCAAACAGACTACATTTCTCCATACGAAAATGGTATGTATCCATATGCTTGGGCGCAAGTTGGGAGTATAGTAAGTCGTAGATCGATTAATCCCTTATAGGAGGCTCTACACTTATGCCGAAGGTTACTTTCTTGGGTGCGGGAAGCACCGTATTTGCCAAAAATGTACTTGGAGATGTGATGCTGACTCCGGCATTGCAAGATTTCGAGATTGCTTTGTTCGACATTAGCCAAGAGCGGTTGAAAGATTCGGAGAACATGCTCAACAATATTAAGATGTCGTCAGGCAGCACCTGTACCGTGAAAGCGTATACGGACCGCAAGGAAGCGCTGCGCGGCGCCAAATATGTAGTAAACGCGATTCAGGTCGGCGGGTATGACCCTTGCACGATCACCGACTTTGAGATTCCCAAAAAATACGGCCTGCGTCAAACGATTGCCGATACGGTTGGCATCGGCGGTTTGTTCCGCAATTTGCGGACGATTCCGGTTATGCTTGATTTTGCCCGCGATATGCAAGAGGTTTGCCCGGATGCGCTGTTCTTGAATTATACGAATCCGATGGCTGTGCTGACTAATGTGATGAATACGCACGGAGGCATTAATACGATCGGTTTGTGCCACAGCGTGCAGACATGCGTATCGCATCTGTTCCGCGACCTCGGGATCGAAACCGAAGGCGTTAAATCCAAAATTGCCGGCATTAACCATATGGCTTGGCTGCTTGAGGTTTCCAAGGACGGCGTCGACCTGTATCCGGAAATCAAACGCCGCGCTGCCGAACGGCAGAAGGAAAAGCACAACGACATGGTGCGTTACGAATTGATGTTTAAGTTCGGCTATTACGTCACCGAATCTTCCGAGCATAACGCCGAATACCACCCGTATTTCATCAAGCACAATTATCCGGAGCTGATCGACGCGTTAAACATTCCGCTGGACGAATACCCGCGCCGCTGCATCCGCCAAATCGAAAGATGGAAAACGATGCGCGAAGAGCTGGTGAACGACCGTAATCTGGAGCACAAGCGTTCGCACGAATACGCTTCGTTTATTTTCGAGGCGATGGAAACGAACAATCCATATAAGCTGGGCGGCAATGTGATGAATACAGGCGGGCTGATTCCTAACCTGCCGAAGGAAGCTTGCGTTGAGGTGCCTTGTCTGATCGACCGCAGCGGCGTCAGCCCGACCTATGTCGGCAATTTGCCACCGCAGCTTGCCGCGCTGAACAGAACCAACATCAATACGCAGCTGCTCACAGTCGAAGCCGCTATCACCGGCAAAAAAGAGCATATCTACCATGCCGCGCTGCTAGATCCGCATACCAGCTCCGAGCTGTCGATGGACGATATTGTTTCGCTTTGCGACGACTTGATTGAGGCGCATGGCAGTTGGCTTCCGAAGTTTGTGTAACAAGCAAATCACAATAAACATAAGAACAGACTGTTTTGGCAGGCTCACAGGCTTGCTGAAACAGTCTGTTTCTTTTTCTGCATCCATGTATTTCCCCTCGCAATTAGACAGAGTCTCCTGTTATTCGGCCGCTGCTCTCCGGCATAAATGCTATACGACAATCTATCATTCCGATATAATAGAGTTGGCAGCACCTGCCTAGCATGGGAAATGAGGGAACAAATATGACCTTAAAAAGTGTAACCGTCTGTTTGTCATTGATCGCCATCAGCATGGCGTTGATTGCGTGCACGGAGACAACGCCATCGGCTCCGCCGCAGGCTTCGGCGCCTCCGCCGCAATCCGCACCGCCGGCGCCGGTGGCATCCGCTCCTGCCATACAGCCGTCTCCCTCTATTGCGCCGGCGCCGGCGCCAGCGGAGAAGCCGCCTGCGACCGCCGAGGCGAACCCGCCAGCGGAGTCTGCGGCAGCCGTAACTACACCAGCGCCTGCATCCGCCGTTTCTGCGGTTTATGGCGAGAAGAAGCCGGCTGCCGCGGATAAGCCGGCCAAACAAGCCGCTTCCGTGCAAGGGGACCGAACCGCGTTATCCTGGTATTACATGAAGAAGAAAAAAGGCGAGGTGCCGAATTTTCCTCCGGAAACGAAAAAATATACGGAGGATCAAAAAGCGCTGTGGGTCGGCAAAGGCAAAAAGGTGTACATCACCTTCGATACGGGCGGGCCGATGGGGGATACCGATCTTCTGCTGAAGACGCTCAAGGATAACGACGCTAAAGTGAATTTTTTCATCGCCGGCTATAATATGAAGAAATATCCGGACTTTATTCGCCAACTGGTTGACGACGGCCATTTGGTAGCCAACCATACGATGACGCATACGGATATGAATCTACAAACCGACGATCAGGTAAAGCAGGAAATCAACGATTTCGCTAAACTGTTCAAAGAGACGACGGGCAAAGACGTGCCGCCGTATTTCCGGTTCCCTTACGGCCGCTACAACATGCACCTGCTCAGTCTTGTATCGGATATGGGTTACACATCCGTATTCTGGTCTACGGCGATGGTGGACTGGCTGCCGCGCAAGAACGGACCGGAAGATCCGCTGAACGATATTTTAAACAATTTGCATGACGGGAATATCATATTAATGCATCAGGGTTCACCGGAAAATATTGAAGCGCTGGACCGCATCATTAAAGAGGTGCGCAAAGCCGGTTATGAGTTCGGATTGCTCGACGACATTTCCTAATGCCCGATTTGCTCCGTATCCCTTGGCCACGTGGTGGTTGTCCGGTACCTTTTACCGGCGGCATACATAGCTTAATATGTACGCTTCAACCATCCTTCAGACAAAGGAAGCGAGAGCTCGTGCAGCAAGCAGTTGCCATATTGGATTCCGGGGTAGGCGGTCTGACCGTGGTCAAGGAAGTATTGTGCCAGCTTCCGCAAGAAAAAATTATCTACTTTGGCGATACGGCCCGCGCTCCATACGGCCCAAGACCAGCCCGCGAGGTCTTGCTGTTTACACAACAAATCGTGGATTATTTAACTCAGTTCCAGCCTAAAATGCTTGTTATTGCTTGCAATACCGCTACGGCTATCGCACTGGAACATATTCGCTCGCGAGTATCCATACCGGTTGCCGGTGTGATTCATCCGGGAGCCAGAGCTGCGATTAAATCGACACGCGCCCGAAAAGTGGGGGTAATCGGTACGAAAGGCACGATTCAAACCGGAGCCTATGAGCAGGTGCTGAAACAAATAAGTCCCGGGATACAGGTGGTTGGGTTGGCATGCCCTGATTTGGTACCGCTTGTGGAGAGCGGCCGCTTTGACGGCTTGGAAGCAATTGAAACCGTCGAACGCTCGTTAGCCCCGATTCGTGAGCTGCCCATGGATTGTCTCATCCTTGGCTGCACCCATTATCCGTATTTATCCAAGCTGATTGGCCAGGTGATGGGTCCGGAAGTTGAGCTCATTAGCTCAGCCGACGAAACGGCGCGTGAAATCAGCACCATATTAGGACATAGAGGCATGTTGGCCGGTGCTGATGAAACTCCGCAGCATCAATTCTTTTGCAGCGGGCAACCCCAGCTGTTCAAACAAATCGCCGAGATGTGGCTGGAGCAGCCAATTGAAGTGACTCCCTTCGATTGGCAGATTACGAATTTGATTGTGTAAGCGTCATAACCTAATTTCATCCCCGTGTCTGCGGTCCATGCTTTGTGATGAAGCATGGATACGCAGACATTTTTCTTATCAAGGAGAAATATTTACGGCTATTTCTGGCAACGATAAATTTTTAACCCTTTCCCCTTGGAACCGGTTGTGATAAAAAAAGGGATGAGGTGAATGGAACATGCTGCGGTGGTTTTCACGCAAGCTGGCCGGCTTGCGTAATTTCAGTCTGGAATGGAAAGTGTTTCTCATGACGTCGATTGTCATTTTGCTGGCTGTGCCTTTAACCGGGATGATTTCCTTCTACCAGGCGGCCGGCAAACTGCAGAATTATGCTTATACGTCAGCGGAATCTACGGCATACCAGCTCAGCGTTTATATGAACAACGAGCTGAAAAACGTATCGGACAAGCTGTATTTGATTAATACAAGCAAGGACCTGCAGCAAACGATCGATTGGAGCCAAAATAAATACGACGCTTCGTATTCCGTCGTTTTTAATAAAGTGTTTTCGTTGTTTTCCAATATAAGGTTAACCTCAGGCACGATTCGCTCGATCTATTTGTACACGCCCAAAGGGGAATTTTATGCCGGACTCCCAATGGAAAGACTGGCTGCTCCGTTTAAACAGTCGGTTTATTACGAAGCGATCAGCGATTCGCCGACAAACCGGTGGATCTATTTGCAGCAGGATCCGCTGTTTGCCAGGGAGGGGGAGATCATCAGTCTGGTTACCCGGCCGGCGGTGGATACCGGTGCGTTGGACCTGGACAGCTATATCGTCATTACGCTGGCTGCCGAGCCGTTCATCAAAAATTTAAACAACATTCAGCTTGTGGACGGCGGCTTCTCGGCTATATTGGACGAGCAGGGGAACCCGATCATCAGCTCGTATGCCGGGCCGGTGCTGAAAGGGCTCCATTGGCGGGAAATCAGCCCGAATGCGGCGGCCAGCCCCGGATTTTTTGACATGGATTTGGACGGCCGCACGTATCTGGTGAACCATCAGCCGATTTCCTTTGCCGGTTGGCAGGCGGTTATTTTTCAGCCGAAGGACAAGCTGATGGAGCCGGTTTCTTATTTTCAATATGTTACGTTGGCGATGACGGCGATCCTGCTGGTCTGTTCGTTTCTGCTCAATAAATATATCGCCCGGCTGGTCACCAACCCGGTGCGCCGGCTGCAGCGGCTGATGAGCCAAGCGGGGCAAGGGAATTTGCAGGTGCGTTTCGCTTCGAGCAGCACGGATGAAATCGGGGAGCTCGGCAGCCGCTTCGACGAGCTGCTGGGGCAGATCCAGAAGCTGCTGCGTCAGGTGGTGGAGGAAAGCCAAGGCAAACGCCGGGCGGAGATGAGGGCGCTGCAGGCTCAGATCAATCCGCATTTTCTGTACAATACGCTGGACGAGATTTATTGGAAGGCGCTGGAGTTTCAGGATCCCGCGGCGGCCGATATTATTTTGTCGTTGTCGCGTTTTTTTCGCTTAAGCTTGAACCGCGGCGAAGAAGCGACAACGGTTGCCAAAGAAATGGAGCATGTGGAGCAATATTTGAAGCTGGTCAACTATCAGTACAAAAGGCAGTTTTCCTTCGACATCGCTGTCGGCGAACGAACGGGTCAGCTGGTTGTGCCCAAAATCATTTTGCAGCCGCTGGCCGAAAACAGCGTGCTTCATGCTTTTAAAGCGAATGAATATAAAAATTTCTTTATTAAGGTAAGCAGCCGGTTCGAGGAACCACATGTCATCGTGCTGCAGGTGGAGGACAACGGCAGCGGCATCGAACCGGCGCTGGTGCGGAAATTTAACGAACCTCATCATGCGGAAGCAATGGAAAGGCAAGCGGAAACTAACGGGGAAGGATATGCCGTCGCCAATATTAAGGAGCGGCTGGCTTATTTTTACGGAGAAAAAGCGTCGCTGCACGTCGAAAGCCGTCTGGGAGAAGGCACACGGATCGTAATTCGGATTGCTGCGGAAGCAGGAGAGGAGCGGCTCAGATGAAGGTGCTGCTGGTTGACGATAAGGAAAGCGTGGTGCAGGGCATCCGCAAGCATATCGATTGGGAAGCGCTGGGCGTCAGCGAAGTGGAGATCGCTTTGGACGGCAAGGAAGCGCTGGAGAAATTCGCGCATTTCCCCGCGGACCTGCTGGTGACGGATATAAAGATGCCCAACATGAACGGAATTGAGCTGATGGGCAAACTGCGGGCCACCGGACATGCGATGCGTTTTGTCGTGTTAAGCGGTTATGAGGAGTTTGAGTATGCCAAGCAGGCGCTCGCTTTAGGGGCTTCGGATTATGTGTTGAAGCCGGTCGATATTAACGAGCTTACGGAAATCGTGAGCAAGCAGCTGCAGGAACTTGTCAAAATGAAAGAGCAAGGCGAGCAGCGCCAGCGGTTTATGCAAACGATCCGCCGCAGTCTGCCGGCGCTCAGGCAGCAGTATTTAAACGAAATGATTCATTTTCCCGACCCGCGCCGGCTGCTCTCCAAAGATAAATGGGAGTTTGCGGAAATTCCGCTGCATCCGCAGTCGTTTGCGCTTCTGGCCATAGCGATCGATCATTTTCAACATATCGTCCACCAGAAGGTGGAAGAGATTGAGTTGTCCCGTTTTATTGTCGAGAACATCATCGGCGATTGCTTGCCATCATGGGGAATCGGCATTCCTTTTTTCTCTGAATGGGGCGTATTGACGCTGCTGCTGAATTATGACTTGGCCGAGCCGGAAAAGCAGGTGAAAGAGAAGCTGCTGGCGTTCGCTGAAGTCTGCCGCCAGTCAATCGAAACACACTCCAGCCTGACGGTGACGATCGGAATCAGCTCGTTGTGCCCTGAGCTCGGCGGTTTGCCCGGTGCTTATAAGGAAGCACGCGAGGCGATCGAACATGTGTACTTCTTCGGCGGCAACCAGGTGGCGCATTTTGAGGATTTGCTGCCTTACCGGTTAAAACGGACCGTATACCCCGTGCTCCAGGAGCACGAACTGATGACGATGCTGCGCCGCGGGCAGACGGATATGGTAGAAGAGGGGGTACGCTCTTTTTTCGAGGCGTTAAAAGATGAGGAGGCGTCGGCGCAGGATTTCAGATTAACCTGCATTCAACTGGCCGCGGCGCTGCACCGGGTGCTGCTTGACTCGGGATTGGATGAAAGCCGCCCCAGTCTGCTGTCGAAATCGTGGTATGAAACATGTGACACGGCCAGTTTGTCCGAGCTGCAGGATCACATCGCCCGCTGGTTCGCCGAAGCGGCTGCGCAAATCAAGATCACAATCCAGGCGGGATCGAAAAATATTGTAGGCGAAGCCAAGCTGTTTATCGAACAGTACCTGCTGCAAAACGTCAGCCTTGCCGCCGTAGCCGATCATGTCGGAGTCAGTCCGAACTATTTCAGCAGCTTGTTCAAACGCGAGACCGGGAGCACGTTTGTTGAATACGTCACCGACTGCAAGCTGAAGCAAGCCAAGGAATGGCTGGATGACGTTGGGCTGCCGATATACGAAATCGCCGAGCGGCTCGGTTATCACGACCGCAAATATTTTCGGGAAATTTTCAAGCGGAGGGTGGGCGTAACTCCTTCGGAGTACCGGGAACAGAGGTTGGGCACCGCGGGCGGAGAAGATCATCAGGAGTAATTCCCCCCCCTCCCTCATGAAAAATGCCTCCCTATTCATCATGGCGAATTCAGCTATACTTTTGTATATGGGAACGACATGAAACAACTTGATTCGACAAAATGGGAGGAAAGCTTTTTATGAAAAAGAATATGCGTTATGCCAGTATGGCCCTTTCTCTGGTGCTTGCATCTTCCGCTTTGGCAGCTTGCGGCCAAAACGACAAGACCCCGGCCGCTTCCGGCGACAGTGCGGCATCCGGGTCCGGACAGGCCGTTAAACTTAAATTTTGGACAAACGCCCGTCACGACGCCGACTTGATGAAAGAGAAAATCGATAAATTCAACGAAACCCATAAGGGTAAAATTGAAGTGGAAACACAGATCATGACCGATAACTACGAGCAGGCGCTGCAAACCGCGATTCAAGCCGACGAAGCCCCGGACGTATTTAACGCGAAGATGAAGCTGAAATTCGAGGATCTCGTGAAAATGAAAGCGATTGAACCTCTCGATTCTTATATGAACGACGATGTGACCAAACGTTTCGGCGAAAACCTGCTGAAGCTGGACCGCCAAAATGCGCTTGACGGCAAAACGTACAGCTTGCCCAACTACGGTACAACTTGGCGTTTGATCTATAATAAAGATTTGTTCGCCAAAGCGGGCATTGCCGAACCTCCGAAATCGCTCAGCGAGCTTGTCGAAGATGCGAAGAAAATTACGGAAGCGGGCAAAGCCGACAATGTGTACGGTTTTGCTTTGAACATGAAGACGCCGGCTGCGGCATTTGAACGCGGATTGCTGCCGATGGTTCGCCTGGACGGCAAAGACTACTACGATTGGAAAACGGGACAATACACGTTTGACGTGCTGAAGCCTTACGTCCAAACGCTGAAGCAAATCGTTGACAACAAGAGCATGCTGCCGGGTTACGAATCGCTTGATATCGACCCGCTGCGCAATCAATTCGCCGCCGGTAAAATCGGGATGTACTTCTCTCTTTCCGCTGAGCCTGGCGTATACGATTCCCAGTTCCCTACGAAAATCAACTGGGGCGTAGCGCAAGTTCCAACAGTCGACGGACAAGCTCCGAAGGGCGCTAACTATATTAACGGCGGCGCTTCCTGGCTGTATATGTCCGGCAAGTCGAAGAACAAACAAGCCGCTTGGGAATTCATGAACTACTTGTACAGCGACGAAGTGCTTGTACCTTATTATGAGCAAGGTAAAGGCGTAAGCGTAGTGCCTAGCGTTGTGGAAAAAGCGAAAGAGCCGACGCTCAAAAACTTCAAAGATTTTGCGCCGAAAGATGACGCCATGTGGCCGGCATACCCGGTTCATAAAGTCGAAGGCAAGCCATGGCAAAACGTCATCTCTGAAGTGATTCTTGGCTTAACTCCGTTGGACAATGCGATCCAGGATTTGAACAAGCGCTACAACGACGGCTTGAACACTGAGGAAAAAGCAGGCAACGTCAAACGTGTCGTTATTCCTGATTTTGACGCTCATGCCTTGATTAAAAAATAAAGCGGCACGCATTAAATATCCGGGCAGGCCGCTCTCACGGAAAGCATCTTACGGAGAGCGCCTGCTTTTGTTTTGCCAAAAACCCGAATATGAAAGGAGCGGAATAATCCATGGGCTTGAAAAAAAAGCTGAAAGCGTACGGCGGTCCGTACATGATGATTTTGCCTACTGTCATCATGCTCGCTTTGTTTGCTATTTATCCGTTGGCTTGGGCTTTTAAATATATGTTTTACGATTACGACGGATTTACCCAAGCCAAATACATTGGCTGGGACAATTTTGTCCGGTTGTTTACCCGCGATACGCAGTATTGGCAATCCGTCTGGAATACGCTTGTGTTCACCGCCGGTAAGCTGGTGATCACTTTGCCGTTGTCGCTGATTTTGGCGTTTATCCTCAATAACAAATTGTTCGGCAAAAATGCGCTCCGGGCGATCATCTTTATGCCGACCATCATCAGTACGGCGGTCATTTCGCTCGTATTTTACCTGATGTTCAACTCTTATAACGGGATCATTAACAATATGCTGAAATCGGCCGGGTTAATCGATCAGCCGATCGAATGGCTTGGTATCAAATATTCGATGCTGACGGCGATTCTCGTAGCGATCTGGGGTGCTGTCGGCAACTACATGGTGCTTTTTTTGGCAGGTCTGCAAGGCATTCCGAACGATTTGTATGAAAGTGCGTCGATCGACGGCGCAAACAAAATCCAGCAATTCTGGCACATTACGATTCCGCTGCTTGGTCCGGTACTGCAAATGATCGTTATGCTGGCGATCGTCAATACGCTGAAAAGCTATGAGAGCATCATGGTTCTAACGGCGGGCGGACCGGGGGGAAAGACGGAAGTCATGTACTTGTACATTTACAAGCTGTTTTTCCCTGTATCCGAAGGGGACGCGGTCGTGCAGCAGTATGGTTACGGCGCGGCGGTAGGATTCGTATCCGCACTGATCGTTGGTGTGCTGACCAGTCTCTATTTATATATTTCCAGAAAATCAAGCGAAGTTCATTAATGAGGAAAGGAGGCGCGGCTTATGAATGCCAGCACTAGCAAAATAAACTCCTCCGCGCGGATCGGGTCGGCTCTAGGCTGGACAGTGATTTGGGTCTTTCTGCTGGTCATCGTGGTGTTGATTGTTTATCCGGTTATATTTACTTTATTCGGCTCATTTAAGACGAATTTCGAGCTGCTGAACAGCACAAACCTGCTGCCGTCCAAATGGCAGTGGAAAAACTATTTCGATGCCTGGAAAATGGCCAACTTCGCTCAATACACGTGGAACAGCTTATTTATATCGGTTGCTTCCACCGTCATGAATATTGTTATTTGTTCGATGGGCGCTTATGCGCTGGCCAGACGAGCGTTCCCGGGACGCAAGCTCATTATGTTTATTCTTGCGGCTACGATGTTTGTGACGATTGGCGCGATTACGTTCCGTCCGCTGTACGATATGATGCGTGCGGTGCATATGCACACTACGTTATGGAGTGTCGTGCTTATATTTGTCGGCACTCACTTGTCTTTTGATATTTTCTTGCTGGAACGGTTCGTCCGGGCGATTCCGAAAGACCTTGACGAAGCGGCGACCATCGACGGGAGCGGATTTTTCGGGATTTACTGGCGTATTATTTTACCGCTGCTGGCTCCCGGCCTTGGCGTTGTCGGTTTGTTTACGTTCCGTGAAGCGTGGAACCAATACGTGCTTCCGCTCATCTTTACGATGACCCATCCGGAGATGCGGCCGCTTACGGTCGGCGTTATCTCCTTGAAATATTCGGCCAACGCGGCTGCGGAATGGCCGCTGATGATGGCCGGTTCGATGCTGTCGATCCTGCCGATTCTGATTGTCTATTTCTTAACGAACAAATCGTTTATTTCCGGAATGACAAGCGGTTCGGTCAAAGGCTAGGGAGCGGGTACGATGGGGATGCTTGAAAAAATACGGTGTATTAAAGGAAGTCTGCTGCGTATGCGGCAGGCTTTTTTGGCTGTAATTAGATGCGGCAGACTAGCGGAAAGCTGACCTAAGGGATGTGCAGGGGGGAGAAGCGATAGCGGCCGCTTTTATAATCATGTCCCGACCTCTTAAATATTCCATAGGGGACATGATTATAATGGGCGGTCGAAGCCCCCTGCTCATCCCCGCCCCAACGCGCAAAAAGTAACTCATCGCACATTAAAGGACCGTCCGGCGATCTTACCGGACGTTTTTTTAAAACTGTCGCAATCCAATAAATTATGTCCGAAGCGGTTGTGGATACAACACGGCGGGCATATACATAACATTGCAGACGGGAGGGATTGGACATGAACGGATATATCGTAGATCCTGTACGGCTGGGAGGTTATCGGTACGACACGTTGATGTGCGACTTGGAATTGCTGACATGCAAGTACCCTTTTGTGCAGGCGGCTGTGATTGGAGAAAGTGTGCTTGGCAATCCGATACCGGCAATCCGGATCGGCACGGGAGATACGGAAGTGCACTATAACGGGGCGGTACACGCCAATGAGTGGATCACGACACCACTTCTGATGCGATTCGCCGAGCAATACGCGATGGCCTGTGTGACCGGGATGCCGCTGTATGGCCGGAATATGGAAGAATGGTACGAGAAAACTTCGCTATGGATCGTACCTATGGTAAATCCCGATGGCGTTCAGCTAGTGCACGAAGGGGTTTCGCCGCTGCATCCGTTAGGCGAAGAGCTGGTTGCGTGGAATGGCGGTTCATGCGATTTTTCGGGATGGAAGGCAAATATCCGCGGCGTCGATCTGAACGATCAGTTTCCGGCACATTGGGAGGAGGAGAGGGAGCGACGGCAGGTGTTTGAACCGGGGCCGCGGGATTTCGGCGGTCTTGGACCGCTGTCGGAGCCGGAAGCTCAAGTTTTGGCCGTCTGGACGTGCAGCCGGAACTTCCGGCAGGTGCTTTCTTTTCATTCGCAAGGACGGGAAATCTATTGGAACTATCGTGATTGCGAGCCGCCGGAAGCGGAGCGGACCGCCAAAAGATTGGGACGGGCGAGCGGTTACGCGCCAGTGCATTTAACCGGCAGCGACGCGGGATATAAGGACTGGTTCATCCAACAATTTCGCAGGCCGGGGTTTACCGTGGAGGTTGGGCTTGGCGTTAACCCGCTGCCTGTTTCGCAATTCGAAGAACTGTATCATGAAGTCGCAGGGTTGATGCTGGAAGGTTTGAATGTGGAGCAGACCGGATGATTCCGGTCTGTTTCTATGTTTTTGCCGCTTCGATCTGCTATCATATAATAGAAACAGCAAAGGTTATTTACCTTGTACTTGTATGAAAGGATCACCATGATTATGAGCTTTCAATTAACCCAACGAGTGATCAGGCAGCTTTGCGGCCAAGTTTCCTACGAGCTCGGAGAAGAGGTTTTTTATGCCGGCAAAGTAACGATGGCTCATCGCGAACCCGATTCCTCCCTATATGAGGCGACGGTGAAAGGCCGCGCTGCTTATCATGTTGTAATTGAGATCGATAGCGACGGGGATGTAGTTGCCGAATGTACTTGTTCCGCCGCTTATTCATACGAAAACTACTGCAAGCATATTGCCGCTGTACTGCTGAGCATTCATGACATTAAGCAGGCTGGAGGGAGAGCGCCGGTGCGCTCGTACGCTTCGCTGCTGCATCCGCAAGAGGATGAAGTCCGGACGGGGCAGCTGACCCCGAGAATGGCCCGCGGCAGGTCGGCTGGATCCGACTCAGGGCGGCAGCTTACCCGCGACTTAATCGGTTTATTTGGCGAAAAGACGCCGCAGCCAAGCGGTTCCCGCACCTTTTTCGAAACAAGGACGCCCCTGGATGTTGAGTTCATCTGCAAACCTTGTGCTTACGGCTACCGGAAGCAGATTATGGGCATCGAGTTAAAGATAGGCTCCAAACGATTATACATTGTGCACAATCTTAAGGAATTTCTGGAGAAGGTCGATCGTTCGGAAGCTCATGTTTTTTCCAAACATTTCATATACGATCCGGCCGAACATTGTTTTCGCAAAGAAGACGATGCTGTCATTAGGCAGCTTATCGACATATACCACAATCAGAAAGTATACAACGAATCGGCAGGTATGTTTGCGCAGCATAAGACCAGTAGCGGCGGCGACCGGCTGCTGATTATTCCGCCGTATGCATGGGACAACCTCGTAACTCTGCTCTCCGCAGCATCTCTTGTGCGGGTTGAGCAAGACGGCGGCGTATACGAAGGCATTTGCGTAAGCGAAGATCCGATTCCGCTGCAGTTTGATTTTGATGAAACCGGAGAAGGGGATTACCGGCTGGATGTCGGCGGAATGGACAAGCTGGTGGTGTTGGAGGACTATGGACTGGTCCTTACGGAAGGGAAGCTGCTGAAGCTGCCGCCGGGTGGGGGCCGGCGTTTATCCGAGCTGAAGATGATGCTGGACTCGCAGCTTATGCAGCAAATCCGGATTGCCCCCGAACAGATGGAGCCGTTTATGCAAAATGTTGTACCCGGCTTCATGAAGCTGGGCAGCGTGCATATCGCCCAAGCGGTCTCGGACCGCATCGTCCAATCCAAATTGAAAGCCAAATTATATTTGGACAGAGTCAAGGATCGGCTGCTGGCGGGGCTGGAGTTTCAATATGGGGACATCGTCGTTAATCCTTTGGAGAGCGCCGAGCAGCGGCGTGGCGAAGGCCGAATTCTCATCCGCGACGGGGAGCGGGAACAGCAAATATTGGAGCTGCTGGAACAAAGCCGTTTTGCCAGAACGGAAGGCGGATATGTGCTGAACGAAGAAGAGGCGCAGTTTGATTTTCTGTACCACGTTATTCCGCGTCTGGAGAAGCTGGCCGATATATACGCTACATCAGCCGTAAAAGAGCGGGTGCTTGTTAAGATTACCGCACCTAAAGTGAAGGTGGATGTGGACGAACGGACGGATTGGCTGGAGTTCCGGTTCGACATCGATGGCATTCCGGAGAAAGAAATCCGCGATGTGCTGAAAGCGCTGGAGGAAAAAAGGAAATATTACCGCATGCCAAACGGGGCGTTATTGCCGCTGGAAAACGCGGAGTTTCAAGAAATCGCCCGTTTCTTTAATGAGATCGGCATTCGCCTAAACGATATTACCGGGAACGAGGCGAAGGTGCCGGTTTTCCGCGGGCTGCATCTGAGCGAAGCGGACCGGCACGGAAGCGCCGTGAAGATCGGCAAATCGTTGCGCCGTTTGCTGGACAATATGCGGAATCCCGACAGTTTGGATTTTTCCGTGCCGGATCATCTCGCGCCCGTGCTGCGGGATTATCAGAAGTTCGGCTTCGGTTGGATGAAAACATTGGCTTATTACCGCTTCGGGGGCATTTTGGCGGACGATATGGGGCTAGGCAAGACGCTGCAAAGCATCGCGCTGCTTGTCTCCGTACTGCCGGAAATCCGCAGCGAGAAGCTGCCGGCGCTGATTGTGGCGCCCGCCTCGCTGATGTACAATTGGCGCAATGAGCTGGCGAAATTCGCCCCCGAAATCAAAAGTATCATTGCCGACGGCGACAAAACGGAACGCAGCTTGTTATTGGAAGAAATGTCCGGCACGGATGTCGTTATCACTTCTTATCCGCTGCTGCGCAGGGATATCGCTTCATACAGTGGCCGCCGGTTTCATACGCTGATCCTCGACGAAGCGCAAGCCTTTAAAAACCATGCGACACAGACGGCGCAAACCGTGAAGGAGCTTCAGTCCAGGTACCGCTTTGCGCTGACAGGCACGCCTGTGGAAAATTCTCTGGAGGAGCTTTGGTCGATATTTGACGTCGTCTTTCCGCAGCTGTTTCCCAGCAGAAAGGCGTTTAACGAGATGCCGCGAGAGAGAATCGCCAGAATGGCCAGACCGTTTATGCTAAGACGGCTGAAAAGCGATGTGCTGCAGGAGCTCCCCGACAAAATCGAGACGATGCAAGCAAGCGAGCTGCTGCCTGAGCAGAAAAAGCTGTATGTAGGTTATTTGGCCAAGCTGCAGCAGGAGACGCTAAAGCATTTGAATGCGGAAACGTTTCATAAGAACCGGATCAAAATATTGGCCGGTTTGACCCGGCTGCGGCAGGTGATCTGTCATCCCGGATTGTTTATCGAAGATTACAAAGGTGGCTCGGCCAAATTCGAGCAGCTGCTGGACATTGTCGAGGACTGCCGCAGTGCGGGAAAACGGATGCTTGTTTTTTCCCAATTTACCGAAATGCTTGGCATGATCGGGAGAGAGCTCGGCTACCGGGGAGTGCCGTTCTTTTATCTCGACGGCAAAACTCCCGCTGCGCAGCGGGTCGAATTATGCGAAAGGTTTAATGATGGCGAACGGGAGTTATTTCTTATCTCGCTGAAAGCGGGAGGAACCGGACTGAATTTGACCGGAGCGGATACCGTGCTCTTATACGATTTATGGTGGAATCCGGCGGTTGAACAGCAAGCGATGGACCGCGCTCACCGGATCGGTCAAAAACATGTGGTGCAGGTGATCCGGCTGGTGGCGCAAGGAACCTTGGAGGAAAAAATGTACGCCCTGCAGCAAAGAAAAAAGCATCTGCTCGAGGATTTGGTCCAGCCGGGGCAAGAAGTTTTGTCTGCGCTGACGGAGCATGAAATTCGCGAGCTTTTAATGATATAATATAGACAAGCCGGCTAACATCAATAGCGATGCTGTCACCGTTCAGCCGATTCGATAGGGGGCGTAAAGATGAGGAAACTGTTGTCTTTAAGGCATTGGTCGCACATTTTTAAACGAGTGTATAAACTTATCGTTTCACCGCATGTGCCGTTTGCGCATAAGCTGCTGTTTATCATCCCGGTGCTGCTGTATTGGGTGCTGCCGGACGTGATGCCGTTTACGCCGATCGACGATATCGCCGTAACGATGCTGGCTGCAGGCTGGTTTGCCAAATGGATGGAAGGCAAGCATGGGATAAGCTGAAGTAAGATGAAGGCATACTGCATCGTCTTTGCATATTGAAACGCAAAAAGCTGCGCCGCGGGGCACAGCTTTTCTTTTTACAATGATTTAAACACTTCTTGCAGCCGTATAGTCAAATCTTCAAAAATGCCCACCTTAACGTCATCTTCTTTGGTGTATACCTCGGAGTTGGCGTATTTTCCGTTGTCATCGAGTTTGTATACGTGAACGATCTGTTCGGAGGGATATACAATCCAATATTCTTTGACACCCGAACGTTCGTAGAGGGTAAACTTGGTTTTGACGTCCTTACGGCTGGTCGAAGGCGAAAGAATTTCCACAATCAAATCCGGCGCGCCCTTGCAACCGCGGTCATCCAATTTGGAAGGGTCGCATACGACAACGATGTCCGGCTCGACGACCGTGTCGATGTCTTGTTCCTTTTCGCTGCCTTTAGGAAGACGGACGTCGAAGGGAGCAGGATAAACTTTGCAGGATTTGTCCTCCAGATAATTGGAAAATCGGGTGGCGATCGCCAGGAGAAGCTCCTGATGGATTCTTGACGGAGCTGGGGTCATGTTGTAAACGACACCGTCGATAATTTCGCAGCGAACATCGTAAGGCCATTGCAAGTAATCCTTGTAGGTGAAGTTTTTGCGTTCGAGAGGCATGCTCATAGGTTCAATACCTCCTAGCGTTTTTCTATAGTATAACATATAACATTTAAATCCGTTCCGGCTCGTACTCTTCTTCCGGCATCCGGATCCACTTCTTCAGATAACCCTGCTCGTACAACGCTTTAATCGTAATGATGAGTATCGGGGATAAAATCAATCCGGCGACGCCAAACAGCGACAAGGAAATCATCATAAACGAAAGCATCGTAAAAGCCGATACCCCCAGCGAATCTCCGGTAATTTTCGGTTCCATGATCTGCCGCACCAAAATGACGACGCCAAGCAATACGCTCAAACAAACAGCCAACGTGACGTTGCCGACAACAAACAAATAAATGATCCACGGGATAAACAATGTCGATACGCCAAGCAGCGGAAGCACGTCGAAGATAGCGGACAGCAGCGCGATCGAAAACGCATTGTGCACATTCAGGACAAGCAGCGCGATAAAAATTACGATAAACGTCAGGCTAATCAGCTTCAGCTGCGCTTTGACATAACCGAGGATACCGATCAGCACGTTTTCTTTCAGAAAATAATAAGCGGATTTAAACGTCTTTGGCGTCATCTCGCCGGCCACTCGTTTCCACGATTCAATCTCGATGCTAAGAAAGTAAGCGAGGATGATGCCAACGGCAAAATTAACGACAAACGTCGAGACGGAGGACAGCATATTAAAGGTGCCTGTAAGAAATCCGGCGAACAGTTTTGATGCTTTTTCCGTGATAGTGGTTATGTATTCTTTTATTTTGTCGATAACATCTTGGGGCAGCGCATCAAGATGGGTTTGGAAAAAATCGGTCCGCAGCAAAATTTGTTCTTGGAGCGCCCTTGTGTAGTCGGGCAACTTGTCCTTTAACGCAAGCAGTTGGGAAGTGAAAATAAAAGCGGCGCCGGTCAGCGCGCCTAAAATAATCAGAATAAACAAGATGACGGAGATGGCGGTCGCGATCGATTTTTTCATCCCCCGTTTATTCATGAAACGGGCGAATGGCTCGATAATCAGGTAAATCACAAAAGCCAAAAAGATCGGTGTGGCGATGCTGTACAAATAGCTGAACAGCAGCATGAACAGGTAGACGGTAAGCAGCAGCAAAGCAATGTCAAACACCGTTTTGTAATATTTCTTATAAAACGCGATCATAGGCCGCTCCTTAAGCTCCGGATGGACGGGCTAGCCCCACTTGGCCGCCCACAGCTTCATTTCTTTTAAAATTTGATGAAGATCTTCCCCTTTGGGAGTCAGCTTATATTCCACGGTGACAGGCACTGTCGGAAAAGCGGTGCGTTCCAGCACGCCTTGCTCCTCCAGATGGCGAAGCGTGTCGGTGAGCGATTTGGGGCTGATGTTGTTGACTTTGCGCTGCAGTTCGCCGAAGCGTTTGGTGCCGCTGAACAGCTCCCGCAAAACGAGAAACGACCATTTGCCGCCGATCACATCAAGTGTTTTTTCAATGGAGCATTCAATATGCGTTGGTTTTCTGGGTATGTAGTTGCTGGCTTTCAGCGGTCTTTCATTCTCCAGTGTGGACATGACGGACGCTCACCCTTTCTTTAGTTACTTGAAGGTAAGTAGGTAGCCGTTTTGAATTTATGTGAAAAAGCTTTCACTACTATCCATAATAAAGAACTATTGCGGCAATATCAATAGGACGCGCCGGGGAACACATGTTTCTCCGATTAACTGTAAACCCCGCCGGCTGCAGGCGTGCCAAGCAGGACGTCGGAGCGGAGGCGTGTGCTCACAGCTGCTCGACCTGCTCGCGGATATGCGTCAGCAGCTGCGCTAGAGCCGGCTTGTGCGGCTCGTCCGAACGTGTGCAGACGGCGATCGGATTCGCAGGCAGCTCGGCGTCAACATAGACGCGGGCGAGGCTGCCGCGCTCGACTTCGCCGCGCACTTCCAGCGCGGACAGCAGTCCCGCGCCGAGGCCGGCCGTAACGGCGCGGATCGTTTCGCTTGATCCGCCCAGCTTCAGCGCCGCGGCGGGCGCGGGCAGCCGGTGCATGCGGCAGACGGCGAGCAGCAGCTGCTGCATGGAGCTGCCGTCCTCCCGGACGATAAACGGTTCGGCCAGCAGCTCCGCAAGCGCAACCTGCCGCCCTGCCATCCGGTGCTCCGGCGGAACGACAAACCATACTTCGTCGGAGAGCACTTCCACACGCTCGACGGCGGCGGCTGAACGGGCCAAAGCGCTGGCTCCGCCGACGATGGCGAGATCCGCCTCGAAACGGGAGAGCTGCTCGCAGGCCATCTGCGAATTCATCGTCGCCACTTCCAGCGCGACATCGGGGAAGCGGCTGCGGAAGCCGGCTAGCCAGCGCGGCAGCAAATAATTGGCCGGCAAATAAGTCGCCGCGATGCGCAAGCTGCCGTACCGGCCGGCCGAATACAACGCCAGCTGCGCTTCCATGTCGCGCTCCAGGCCAAACAAGCGGCGGGCCTGCGCATACAGCAGCTCGCCGCCTTCCGTCAGCAGAATGCCGCGGCCTTTGGGAGCGAGCAGCGCAATGCCCAGCTCTTTCTCCAAATTGCGCAGCTGGGCGCTGACCGCAGGCTGGCTGATGTGAGCCGACTCCGCGGCTTTGGTGACGCTGCCGCATTTGGCCACCTCATAGAACAAACGCAGGGCATGCAAATTCATGCGCTCGACTCCTTACAGCTGATTCATCAAAAAAATTGATGATTAGAACAATAATATATATTAGATTTATATGATATTTTCGCATATTTTAAAAGGAGATTCAACAAGCACACAAGGAGCCGATTTAAAAATATACGGAATGGGGCTGGATACGATGAAATGGATATGCGAAACATGCAATTTGGAATACCCCGGCACACGTGTCGTGTACCGGTGCGATTGCGGAGAACTGCTCGATCTGCGGCAGGAAACGCCGGACGGTGATGCCGAACGGTTAAAACGCACGTTTGACAAGCGGTTGTCCGAGCGGTCGACCGTTTACGCCAGCGGCGTGTGGAGGTATAAGGAACTGATTTTACCCGAACTTCCGGATTCGGCGATTGTTACCAAATTCGAAGGAAACACCGGGATGTACGTCAGCCAACCGGTGAACCGTTTCGCCGGTCTCCGCCGGGTCCATCTCAAAGCGCTTTCGGAAAATCCGAGCGGTTCGTTTAAAGATCACGGCATGACGGCAGCGGTGTCGTATGGGAGCTACATGGGATACACCAAGTTTATCTGCTCTTCGACAGGCAACACGTCTTCATCACTGGCGATGTATGCGGCGATGGCGGGACATTCCGCTTACGTGCTGCTGCCCGACAAGAACGTTTCACCAAGCAAAATGCTGCAGACGTTAGCATACGGCGCGCAGGTGCTGACCTTCGGCGGCACCTACGACGACGGCATTCGCTTCAGCGAACGGCATGGCGCCGAGCTTGGCCTGTACAGCTGCAACTCAATCAATCCGCTGCGGATTGAAGGCCAGAAAAGCATCGTCTTCGAAGTAGCCCACGCTTTGGGCTGGACGCTTCCCGATTGGATTGTGCTGCCGGGCGGCGCGCTCAGCAATGCCACCGCGCTGGGCAAAGGTTTGGCCGATCTGCACCGGATCGGCTTGATCGACCGGGTGCCGCGGGTCGCTATCGTTCAGGCAGAGGGCGCCAGCCCGTTCCACCGTATGGTAGAAGGCGGCCGCGCCGAGCTGGTGCCGGAAGCGGCCCCGTCAACCCGCGCATCGGCGCTGAATATCGGCAACCCGCCCAGCTGGAAAAAAGCGCTGCGTTACGTCGTGGAGGCGGCGCGAGGCAACACGGTGTCGGTCAGCGACGAAGAGATCATGGAAGCCAAAACCGTGATCGACAGGAGCGGTATCGGCTGCGAGCCGGCTTCGGCCGCGTCGCTTGCCGGGTTGCGCAAGCTGGTGCAGCGGCAGGTGATCGATAAGGACGAGACCGCGGTTTGTCTGCTTACCGGCAATATGTTGAAAGATACCGCAGCGCTGGCTGAGGTGTGTTTGCACGGCGCATACGGACAAAGCGGATTAAATCAGCCGGTCCCGGTCGAACTGAAGCACGATGTAATTTCCCGCTGTATCCAAGATGAGGTACGCACCTAATGTTTGCTTTCCATCCTCTGTTTCATTACAATAGAGTTTAAATGTAGTAATTATGAAATGGGAGATGCATGGATGAACGTCAAAATTACTAGAAACGCCGCCAAGATGCTTCGCCAGGAGCTCGACAAAGAAGAAAACAAAGACCTGATTGTGCGTGTTGTCGTCACTCATAAGCATGGAGACCACGCTCATTACGGGCTGGGCCTTGATACGCCGACCGATAAAGATGAAGTCGTATCAACGGATAAAGAAATCGACGTGTTGGTGGAGAAAGACGAGCCGCTTCTGGACGGCATCAAAATCGACTACTTGTACATGCCGCAGGAAGGTTTTGTGATTACCAACCCGGGCAAAGGTAACCACGGCGATCACTAATGGCTAAGAATGATATAAGGGTTTGCGATAAATGCAAACATATGAAAATGAAAACATCAGTTTCCAAGCTGCAAAAGCTGGCTCCCGACACGGATATTAAAGTCGGCTGCAAGTCGTATTGCGGTCCGTGCTCGCGGTTTGCTTTTATCTATGTAAATGGCAGATACGTCACCGGCGCGACCGAAGATGAAGCGATCGAGAAGGCAAGCAAATATATCAAATAAGACGCGCCGCCTGGTGCGTCTTTTTTCTCGACTTCCGCCCGCTAGACTGTCGGATATACGGTGTTCGTCCGTGCTATGTTATAATGTGAAAATCTGCGATAAAGGAGCTCCGATCATGAACGAAACCATTGATTTAATGATGAGGCACCGGTCCATCCGCAAATTTACGAAGGAACAAGTGCCGCCAGAGCTGCTGCGGACGATTGTGCAGGCCGGGCAAATGGCCTCGACTTCCAGCAACGTTCAAGCGTACAGTATCATTCACGTCACCGATTCCGAGAAAAGGCGGCAGCTTGCCGCGCTTGCCGGAAACCAGGAGCATGTGACGGAAAGTCCGGTATTCCTAGTATGGTGCGCCGATTTGTACAGGTTGAAACAGGCCTGCGATTTTAAAGACGAGCCGGCTTACATCGGGACAACGGAAAATATGGTCGTATCGCTGGTCGACGTCGCATTGGCCGCGCAAAACGCCGCAGTCGCCGCTGAATCTCTTGGCCTTGGCATCGTGTATATCGGCGGAATCAGGAACAAGATCGCGGAAGCGGCGGAATTGCTGGGGCTGCCAGAACTGGTGACACCGGTATTTGGCATGTGTATCGGTTACCCGGATCAAAATACGTTAATTAGACCAAGGCTGCCGCTTGAAGCGGTCTTCCACGAAAACAGCTATTCGTCCGAACGTTACGAAGAGCAGTTGAACCGTTACGATATAATGACGGAGCAATACATGCTGAACCGGACAGGGGGCAAACGCTCCATTACATGGCGGCAGGCGATGAGGGATAAATTATCGAAGCCGGCCCGGCTTCATATGAAATCGTTCCTTGCATCCAAGCGGTTTTGGGAAGATGAAAAGTAAAAAACGCCAAGGTGTTCCGCCAGCAGGAACATCTTGTTTTCTTATATGCCCCAAACGTAGTATTTTAGTTTTATCACCAAGCACAGGAAGGAATGTTCGATTACTAAATAGGATGATTGCGCTTACAGATTAACTTGCGATGAAAAGTATGAGCTATTCCAAGAGACGGGGGAGGATAATCATGACAACAACTGCAACCATGCCGTTAATGAGCTTTGAAGGAATCAATGTCATATATAATCAGGGCCAGCCTAACCAGGTCCATGCGCTGAAAGACGTCACAGGCACCATTACCGAAGGGGAATTCATCTCTATTATCGGACCCAGCGGCTGTGGAAAATCAACATTGCTTCATACTTTAGACGGTTTGATTCATCCGACAGCGGGCCATGTGTACATTAACGGCAAACGGATTGAAGGGCCAAGCGGCGAGAAAGCGATGGTATTTCAGGATTTCGCACTGATGCCGTGGCAGACCGTATTTCAGAATGTCGCTTTCGGTTTGCGGTTGGCCGGCAAAAAAGACCGCGACGTCAAAGACCATGTGATGCGTTTTATCAAAATGGTCGGGCTCGAAGGTTTCGAACATAAATATCCGCATCAGTTGTCTGGCGGCATGAAGCAGCGTGTCGGCATTGCCCGGGCGTTTGCGGTGGAGCCGAAAATATTATTGATGGACGAACCGTTTTCCGCGATCGACGAGCAGACACGGGAGATCATGCAGGAGGAAGTACTAAAAATGCTGCAGCAGGAGAAAAAGACGGTCATTTTTATTACGCACTCGATCGACGAAGCCGTATTTATGTCGCACCGCGTATTTCTGATGTCGGTACGGCCGGGACGGATTATCGACGATTTGAAAATCGATATCCCTTATCCCAGAACGCTGGAAACGAAGCTGCTGCCGCAGTACCAAGAGTATAAATCGAAGATTTGGGACCATTTGAAGGGCGAAGTCACAAGGCAGTACCAGAAAGGGGAAGCATAATGGAAAAAACCGCAGCAGCAACAATACCGATGCCCACGGCAGCCCGCAAAAAAGCGAAACTGCCGCCCTCCGTCACTTATCCGGTCCTCACCATCGGATCGATATTTGTCGTCTGGGAGCTGATCGGACAACTTGGCGGCATCGATCCGTTTATGTTCAGCTGGCCGAGCAAAATTTTGGAGCAAGTTTGGCTGTTTCTTGTAAACGGTTCCGTGTTCGGACATTTGGCGATTAGCGGCATCGAGGTGGGCATTGGTTTTGCCATGGCGCTGATCGGCATTCCGCTTGGTTTGATACTTGGTTATTGGCGCAAAATTGAGTATGCGTTTGATCCGATTATTACAGCGCTTTATACGACTCCGGTCGTGGCATTGACACCGCTGTTTGTTCTTTGGTTCGGTTTGGAAACGTTTTCTAAGGTGATGATGGTGTTTACGATGTCGATTTTTCCGATCTTGATTAATACGATGGCTGGGGTGAAGACAACGGATCCGTCGTTGATTAAAGCGGCGCGTTCTTATGGAGCCAGCTCGTTTCAAATGTTTCGCGAAGTGATTTTTCCATCGACGATGTCTTATATCGTAACCGGGATCCGGCTTGCTATCGGCCGGGCGCTGATCGCTGTCGTAGTTGCGGAAATGCTGGCGGCCAATAAAGGGATCGGCTACGCGATTCGCCACGCCTCCGAGCTGTTCCGCACCTCCGAGTATTTGGGATATGTAGGCGTGCTGATGGTATTGTCGATTGTGCTTACACAGCTTTTGAAATATATCGAACGGTGGATCGCTCCTTGGAGAAATCACTAAATAAGGGGGAATATATTGTGAAAATGATGGAATTGACAAAAACAACGGCGGCTGTCCCGGCGCAAGCTTTTAAGACGGGAGCGAAGCGTGCGTTGACGCTGCTGGCATGCACAGCATTGTTCGCAGCAGTTGCAGGCTGCGGCGGGAAAGCGGCGACATCGGGGTCGGGGGCAAGCGAGAGCGCCGGAACGGCGGCGGCCAAGACGATGCCCGATCAGTTAACGACAATCAAGCTCGGACTTCCGTCCAAAAACATGAGTTATTTGCCGATCTATGTGGCTCAGAAAAAAGGGTTTTACAAGAAAAATAATCTCGAAGTCAATCTGGATTACGTAAAAGGCGGCGTTCTTGCGCTGCGCGGATTGCAAACGGGCGATTATCCGATTATCTCGACGCTGCCAGAATCGGTAATTACCGGGGTGGCCGAAGGCGCCAATGTCAAGCTGATCGGCACGCTGGACGATAAATCGATGTATTCGATTTATGTGGCCAAAGACATTAAAAGTGCCGCCGATTTAAAAGGAAAAAATGCGGCAAGCAACGTGCCGGGCAACGGTACCGATATTCAACTCCAATATTGGCTGAAGAAAAACGGTCTGGAGCCGAATAAAGACGTGCGTATTATCAACTCGGGCGAAAACGCCGGACGTTTGCAAGCGCTTCAAACCAATCAGGCGGCGGTGACGATTCTCAGCCAGCCGACCGATTTGAAGGCCGACGAACTGGGCTTCACCAAGCTGTCACTGATGCGCGACGAACTGAAGACTTACAATCACAACATGCTTGCGGCCAACGGCGACATTATCAAAAATAAGCCGGAGATCGTATACGGTTTTATGGCCGGACAAGCGGAAGCCGTCAAGTTTATTAAAGATCCCGCCAACCGCCAGGAGATCCTGAAGATCGCAATGGGCGAGCTGGAAATGAGCCAGCAGGATGCCGAAAAATCGCTTGATTTTGTTATGCCGGGTCTTGCCGATAAAGGGAAAATGAATATGGAAGGCATGAAATGGGCCATTGATACGGTGAAAGCAACGGGAGCGCTGGCCAAAGAAGTCAGTCTCGATAAAATTGTCGACGAACGTTTTTATGCAAAATGACCGGGATCCGGGACGCCTGAAGCAGTGCGCGTCCCAACCCTCCCCCGGGTAACGGGAAAGCCGAAACGCATATTTTTTTTGACTAACACGTGCTACTTTTTGAGAGATTTATGTTATTTGGAAAAATAACCAAAAATAGAGAAAGAAGGGTTCTGGAATGAACAACACCAATTCACCGCAGTACCGCTGGAGAGGGTATGGCATCGTGGTCGCATTACTCCACATCGCCGGCATCGGCTTGCTTATCGTCTCCATGCGCGATTATCCGACCTTACTTGGTCTCGGGTTTCTTGCTTACACGCTGGGGCTCAGACACGCTTTTGATGCGGACCATATCGCAGCCATCGACAACACGGTGCGCAAGCTGGTGCAGCAAAAGAAAAATCCGATGGGCGTCGGCTTCTATTTTTCACTGGGGCATTCTTCCGTCGTATGCTGCATGGCGGTTGTTACGGCATTTGCCGCCAAGTGGGCGGAGGCCAATATTTCGCAGCTCGCGGATATTGGCGGCATCATCGGCACATCGGTATCCGGGGTGTTCCTGGTGCTGATCGGCGTGCTCAATTTCTTTATCCTCTCCAGCATTTTTCAGGTTTTTCGTAAAATGCGCAATACCAAATATGACGAAAACCAGTTCGAGGAGCTGCTGCAAGCCCGCGGTTTCATGGCCCGGCTGTTAGGGCCGATGTTCAAATTCGTCAGTAAAAGCTGGCATGTATATCCGATCGGCTTCTTGTTTGGTCTGGGCTTCGATACGGCAAGCGAAGTTGCGCTTATGGCCATTTCCGCTGGAGCTGCCAAAAGCGCAATTCCGATCGCGGGCATCATTTCGCTTCCTTTGCTGTTTGCCGCAGGCATGAGTTTGCTGGACACCGCGGACGGCATCTTTATGACCACGGCCTACAAATGGGCGTTTCGCACGCCATTGCGCAAAGTATATTACAATTTGACAGTTACCGGCTTGTCCGTAGTTGCGGCGCTGGTCATCGGGATGATTGAGCTTGCGCAGGTGCTGGGTCCGAAACTAGGATTTTCGAACGGATTTTGGCAGTGGGTGGAGGAACTGGATTTCGGCAGTGTCGGGTATATCCTGGTCATTATCTTTGTTGTGTCGTGGGCGGTGTCGTATGGCATCTGGAAATGGATGAGAATCGAAGAGCGGTGGGGCGCGATAGATGCTTGAATACGGGAGAAAGCGGCTGCGGTGTGCCGGCTGCAGTCGTGCGGACGAATTTTTTTGCAGCGTTTCCGCATATGGGAACAAGTGTCTTGTACGAGGCCGTTGTCCGTTTTACGATGAGAAAGAGATGAACATGAAAGGAATATTCAGGAGGATAACAGTATGTCTAAAATGAAGGTAGCCATTTTAGGGTCAGGCAATATCGGCACAGACCTGATGATCAAACTGGCGCGATCCAGCGAGCTGGAACTGACGTCCATGATTGGCATTGACCCGCATTCCGACGGTTTGCGGCGGGCGAGGGACCTCGGCTGCGTTACATTTGACGGCGGACTGAAAGCTTTTTTGGAGCAAGCCCGCGATCAGGCGGATCTTATATTTGATGCGACTTCAGCCAAAGCGCATATCCGTCACGCCAAAATGTTGAAGGAAGCCGGGAAAATCGCCATTGATTTGACGCCGGCTGCGGTAGGGCCTTTTGTGATCCCGGCAGTCAATTTGGGAGAACATCTGAACGCCAAAAACATCAACTTGATTACTTGCGGCGGGCAAGCGACCATTCCGATCGTTCATGCGATCCACAAAGCGGCTCCAGTGGAATACGCGGAAATCGTGGCGACCATCTCCAGTAAAAGCGCCGGCCCGGGCACACGGGCGAATATCGATGAATTCACCGAAACGACGTCGCATGGCATCGAGTTGATCGGCGGCGCCAAAAAAGGCAAAGCGATCATCATCCTCAATCCGGCGGAGCCGCCGATCATCATGAGAGATACGGTGCATGCGATTGTCAGGGAAGGTACGATGAACGAAAGCGAAGTCGTGCGCTCGATTATGGAGACGGTCCGTTACATTCAAAGTTATGTGCCGGGCTACAGGCTGCGCAATGAACCGCTGATTGACGGCAACCGGATTACCGTCTTCCTGGAAGTGGAAGGAGCGGGGGACTATTTGCCGAAATACTCGGGTAATCTCGATATTATGACGGCGGCGGCAGTGAAAGTCGCCGAAGAACTGGCCAAACACCGGCTCGCCAAACAAGCCGTATGACGGGAAGGAGTGAAGAAAGTTTGAGTACGATGCGAGATATCATTGTGACAGAAGTAGCGCTTCGGGACGGCAGCCATGCCATTTCCCATCAATACACGACCGATCAGGTCGTTCGTGTGGCGAAAGCTTTGGATCAAGCGAACATCCCGTACATCGAAGTATCGCACGGCGATGGGCTTGCCGGTTCTTCGCTGCAATACGGCTTGTCCCGCACCCATGAGATGGAGCTGATTGAAGCGGCCGTATCGGTGTGCAGCAGATCGAAGATCGGTGTGCTGCTGCTGCCGGGGATCGGCACGATTAAGCATTTGAACGAAGCCGCCAAGCTTGGCGTGGGAATGGCGAGAATCGCCACCCATGTGACCGAAGCGGACGTCTCCGCCCAGCATATCGCCCGTTCGAAAGAACTGGGACTTGTTACGGTCGGATTTCTGATGATGTCTCATATGGCTCCTGTCGGCAAATTGGTCGAGCAGGCGAAATTGATGGAGAGCTACGGTGCGGATACGGTTTATGTGGTTGATTCGGCGGGGGCGCTGCTTCCTTATGAGGTAAAGGAACGCATTGAAGCGCTGAAAGAAAGCCTCCACGTTAACGTAGGATTCCATGGGCATAATAACTTGTCGTTAGCTATGGCCAATTCGCTTGCGGCGATCGAAGCCGGGGCGACCTGGATCGACGGCAGTGTGCGCTGTCTGGGCGCCGGAGCGGGGAACACGCAAACCGAGGTGCTTGCCGCCGTGTTGGATCGGCTTGGCATTCAAACGGGCATCGATGTATACAAGATGATGGATCTGGCGGAAGAAATCGTTGCGCCGATCTTAAATGCTCCTCAGGAAATCAACCGCGACAGTTTGGTGCTTGGCTACGCGGGAGTGTATTCGAGTTTCCTGCTTCACGCTCAGCGGGCGGCCAAACGATTTGGGCTTGACTCCCGGGACATTCTGGTGGAGTTGGGACAAAGGAAAGTGGTCGGCGGCCAAGAGGATATGATCGTCGACTTGGCGGCGGAAATTGCCCGAAGAGCTGCGCACAACGAAGCTCTGGCTTAAACGTATCGTTCGGGCGCAGTTGCGGATGCGCACGGACAACCAATAACCTCAAAACCTTCCGGACATCGTGTTCGGAAGGTTTTTTAGTAGCAGGGACGGAGCGGGCCTCTAACGAACCGTGCTAATTGCATACGTGCATAAGGAAACCAATTTCCGTCATAGCGTACCATCCGGTGATTTTTTCGCTAGGTTTTTCCTAGAAAGCAAAGCGCTCATTAGCGAAGCGCTGCAGAAGTAAACCGCGATGTTCCTGCACGCGGAATCTTAAAACTTTTTCCGCGCTGTTCCTTATAGAAGAACCGCGCGATGTTAGTCGTTCCGGTCGCGTTCTATACTTAAGTCATAGATGAGTCACTCAATCAAGGCAAAGGGAGAGATGGACATGTTAAGAAAAGAAGACAACGAAAGACTATGTAGAGTGGGTCCGGGAGAACCGATGAATGAATTGTTCCGCCGTTACTGGATTCCCGCCGTATTAAGCGAGGAACTGCCGGCTCCGGATTCCCCTCCTGTAAAAGTTCGCCTGCTCAGCGAGGATCTGATCGCTTTCCGCGATACGAACGGCAACGTAGGATTAATGGATGCGTATTGCCCTCACCGCCGGGCCCATTTGTTCTGGGGGCGCAATGAGGAGTGCGGCTTGCGCTGTGTCTATCACGGCTGGAAGTTCGATACGACCGGTCAATGTGTAGATACGCCAAACGAACCGAAGACAAGCGAGTTTAAGCATAGCGTAAAACTGAAAGCTTACCCTACCTATGAAAAAGCGGGCATTGTATGGACTTACATGGGACCGCCGGAAGAACAGCCGGGTTATCCCGACTATGAGTGGATGAGAGCGCCGGAAAATTACCGCAACGTGTCCAAGACGTTCGAAGCCTGCAACTGGCTGCAAGCGCTGGAAGGCGGTATCGACACGTCCCACTCTTCGTTTGCGCACAACAACGACATTGCCGACAAAAACGCGCTGCGCACGAGAGCAACTGCTCCGAAGCTGGAAGTTGTCAAAACCGACTACGGTTTTAAATACGCAGGCATCCGCGATTTAAAAGATGACGGCAATTATGTAAGGGCTTACCAATTCATTATGCCGGCCCAGCAAATGCGTGGCGCGATGGTCAAATGGAAAGACGGCAAGACGGAAGAGTTCCCGTCGATTGCCGGACACCTCTGGGTACCGATCGATGACGCGCACGTATGGGTATACAATTTCATATATTCCGCCGACGTCAACATTCCGTTCACTCCGGAATTTGTGGAAAAACATGAAACCGATTTCGGACGGGGCAAAGCGGATATGCTGCCCGGCTATAAATTGGTGCGTAATCCCGGCAACGACTACTTGATCGACCGTGAAGTGCAGCGCACCAAAACATTCACCGGCATCGCCGGCATCAACACGCAGGATTATGCATTGCAGGAAACGATGGAGCTGCCGTTCTGCGACCGTACGAGAGAAAAACTCGGCACCGCCGATACCGCGATTATTGCGGCGCGCCAGCTGCTGCTGGAAGCTACCAGAGTGGTTGAAGCCGGCAATACGCCGCGCGGGGCCAATCCTGAAACGCATAATAATGTAAGAGGCTGCGACAGGTTCCTGCCGAAAGGCGTGGATTGGAAAGAAGGATTAGTGGAAGATATGACCGCCAAATTTTAATATAAACGCATATTTTATACGTACGTATGAGGCCTCCTTCGGGAGGCCTTAAAAAAAATCTGCAATCGTTCCAAATAAAGGAACCGGTTGCATACCTCCGCTCATTTTCAGGGTAATATTATATTGTAAGCCGGATTGAAAAATAACTAAAAGGGAAGAGGTAGAAGATGGCTGTCATCAGAAGTGATGCGGGTGACTTCCCACCTTCGGTCAAAACCAGGAGACAGTGGGATTTAAAGTGGGTCATCATCGGTTTGGCGGTACTGACGGTTTCGTTCTTTGCATTAGTTCCTCTTGTTTTTCTGCTGCACCAAAGTTTCATGACGCCGGAGACGGCGTCTCAAGCGGCGACGTTTACTTTAGACAACTTTGTGAAAGCGTATTCTTCGGCGGAGACGCTAAGGCTCTTTGGGACGTCCGTGCAGTTTGCGACAGGAACGGCGCTGCTAGCTTTTACGATCGGGACGGTGCTCGCATGGATGAACGAACGGACGAATACGCCTTTTAAATCGTTATTTTATTCGTTGTCTATTGTGCCGTTGATCATTCCTGGTATTTTGTTTACGGTTTCATGGATTTTGTTGGCGAGCCCGGAGATCGGACTGCTCAACCTGTTTCTGCAAAAGGTGTTCCATACGAAATATGTGTTTTTTAATGCATATTCGATGGGCGGTATGATCTGGGTGGACGGCCTTCATTACTCGCCGATGGCGTTTCTGCTGATGAGCTCGGCCTTCAGAGCGATGGACCCGTCGCTTGAGGAATCGGCGATGATGAGCGGTGCGGGGATCCTGCGGATTGCTTATCAGATCACGCTGAAGTTGTCTTGGCCGGCCGTATTTGCCACGTTTCTCATTTTGTTTGTCCGCTCGATCGAATCGTTTGAAGTGCCGGCGCTGCTGGGACTGCCTGTAGGCATCGAGGTATTCACCTCCTCCATCTACAAGGCGATTCACTCTTACCCCAGCGATGTAGGATTGGCTTCGACTTACGCCATATCGCTGCTGCTTGTCACTTCGGTTGGGGTTTACCTGCAGTCGCGCTTATCCACCTCGGGCAGCAAATATTCGACGATGACCGGAAAGGGCTTCCGTCCGCGCGAAATGGATCTTGGCAAATGGAAATATGTAACCGCTGCGATTTTCATTTTGTATTTCATGTTTATCGTTATTTTGCCGGTGCTCGTCATGATATGGTCATCGCTGCAGAAGTTTTACAGCGTCCCGTCTATGGAAGCGCTTAAAAACTTGTCGTTTGACGCTTACGTTTATATTTTCAAATACCCGACGGCGGCCAAATCGGTTCTGAACAGCTTGGTTTTGTCGATCTCGACGGCGACGGTCATTATGATCCTGACCGCGATTATTACGTGGATTGTCGTTAAAACGAAAATCAAAGGCCGCTGGCTGCTGGACAACATCGCATCGATGCCGATGGTATTCCCGGGGCTGGTGCTCGGATTATCCATCATGATTTTTTATTTGAACGTCGATGTTGGGGTCTATGGAACGATGTGGATTATGTTTATCGCTTATTTCACCAGATTCCTGCCTTATGGCTTAAGGTACAATACGACCTCCATGCTTCAGGTTCATAAGGAGCTTGAGGAATCTGCAGCGATGAGCGGCGCTTCATGGGGCACTACGTTCCGCAGAATCATTTTGCCGCTGTTGAAGCCCGGTATGGTGGCCGGATGGATCTACATTATGATCGTATCCATACGCGAGCTGTCGAGTTCGATCCTGCTTTACAGCCCGGGGAACGAAGTTATTTCGATCGCGATCTGGGAACTATGGGAAAACGGCCAATACGTTCAGCTTTGCGCTCTTGGAGTGATGATGATTATCGCTTTGTTCGGACTTGTTCTGCTTGCCCAGTTCGTCAGCAAGAAATTCGGTGTTAAAGAAGCCTGATTTGTTTGTTAAAGTGAGAGTTCAAAAAGACGTCTTTTTGAACAACCTTAAAGAAACGCCGCACATTTTTTGGAGGTGGTCTTGAAGTGTTAATAGTTAAAGACATGTGCAAAGAGTACCCTAACGACCAAGGACAAGTGGTGAGAGCAGCGCAGCATATTTCGTTTGAGGTTGCGCAGGGCAAGCTGTTCACCCTGCTTGGTCCAAGCGGCTGCGGTAAAACGACGACGCTCCGTTCGATCGCGGGGCTGGAAAAGCCGTCGTCGGGTGAAATCATTGTCGGTGGCAGAGTGCTTTATTCATCGGACCGCAAAATATTCATTGCGCCGAATCAGCGCGATATCGGCATGGTGTTCCAATCTTATGCGATTTGGCCGCATATGAACGTGTTCGAGAATGCAGCGTTTCCACTGCGTGTAGGCAAGGTGAAGTATAGCAAAAAGCAGATCGAAGACAAGGTGCTTCGCGCTTTGCACGCTGTGGCGCTTGACGGGCTTGAGAGCCGCGAGGCCACAAAGCTGAGCGGCGGACAGCAGCAGCGGCTTGCGTTGGCTCGCGCCCTGGTCATGGAACCGCAGCTGCTGCTGCTTGACGAGCCGCTCAGTAACCTTGACGCCAAACTGCGCGAGCGGATGCGGTTTGAGCTGAAACGGCTGCAGCGCGATCTCGGTATTACGACCATCTACGTTACGCACGATCAAAGCGAAGCTTTGGCGCTGTCCAATGAGATTGCGGTGATGAAATCGGGCCATATCATGCAGTTGGGTTCACCTAGAGAAATTTACGAGCATCCGGCTAATGAATTTGTCGCCGATTTCATCGGAACGACCAATTTCCTGAAGGGCCATATAACATCGCTGAGCGAACGTTCCGGCTACTTCAACATCCAAACCCCGATCGGCAACTTGACCGCTTTCTCCGGAGAGTCGCTGCGTGTCGGCGAAGCGGTAATCGTTTCGGTTCGTCCGGAGAACATGCATCTTTCCATAGAACGTCCGGATACGACAAACGTGCTGCAGGCGGAAATCCATACGAAAATCTTTTTGGGCGAAACCCTCGACATGCAAGTTAAAGCAGCCGATCAAATCATGCTTGCCAGAGTACATCCAAACTTCTCGCCGCATGTGGGCACCCATGTATACGTGCATATTGATGAAGAAAAATGTATTGCCTTAAGCGATACTTCCGCATCCAGTCAAACACTTAAAATTTCCTAAAAGTGAGAGTTCAAAAAGTCGACTTTTTGAACAACCTCTAAAAGAAATAAGCAGGAACTTGCGAAGCCAGTATAGGCTGACGCTACCTTTTTAAGGGGGATATGTGATGACAAAGGTTAGTGTACAAAAAGGTAAAAAATGGATGACACCGGCGGCAGCTGTGGTTGCGCTTGGTATGATTCTCTCGGCATGCGGCGGGCAAAGCGCCAAACCTTCGGCGGCTCCTGCAGCCGCACCCGGGAAAGATGCCGGACAACCGGCAGCCAGCGCTCCCAAAGAGTTGAAGACGGCTCAAGATGTTGGGCTTTATGAAGGCGCAGACCGCAATGAGCGTCTTGTCGAAGCGGCGAAAAAGGAGGGCAAGGTAACGGTTTATACCTCCATGGCCGCTGAGGATATGCAGGTGCTTGCCGATATGTTTGAGAAAAAGTATGGCATTAAAGTAACGGTTTACCGTGCCAGCTCCGAAGACGTATTGCAGCGTGTCGTGCAGGAATCCAAAGCAAAGCGCTATGACGCCGATATCGTGGAGACCAACGGTCCCGAGATGGAAGCCGTATACCGCGAAAATCTGCTGCAGGAAGTGAAGTCGCCTAACCTGAAAGATCTAATCCCGGAAGCCATTCTTCCGCATAAGCAATGGGTAGCGACACGCCTTAACATCTTTGTGCAGAACTACAACACGAGCAAGGTGAAAAAAGAAGAACTGCCCAAAACGTGGGAGGATCTGCTTGATCCGAAGTGGAAAGGGCGCCTTGGGATCGAAGGAGCCGATCAGGATTGGTACGCCGCCGTCGTCAAAGATCTGGGCGAGGAAAAAGGAACCAAGCTGTTTAAAGATATAGCCGCCAAAAACGGACTTTCCGTTCGTAAAGGACATACATTGCTCGCTCAGCTTGTCGCTTCCGGCGAAGTGCCGATGGCGCTCACCGTGTACAACTACAAAGCGCAGCAGCTTAAGACACAAGGAGCTCCGGTGGATTGGTTTGCCGTTGAGCCGGCTTATGCGCGTCCCAATGGCGTCGGTTTGCTGAAAAATTCCACGCGTCCGAACGCAGCTGTTCTGTTCTATGATTTTATGATTACGGATGCTCAGCAAAAACTGCTGGAGAAGGAATTTGTTCCGACCAGCAAGCTGATCAAGACGCCGCTTACCGATTTAAAAATGAAATTCATCGACCCGGGCATCACTTTGGACGAAAAGTCGAAATGGGACAAATTGTACGAAGAGATGCTTAAAACTAAATAAATCCACTACAGAAACCGAAGGGAGCAGGGAAAACATGGGTGTAGAGTCACATTACCACAGTAAGAAAGACCGCGTTTTTGTCAGAGCAATTGCAGGGGAATATAGCTTGAAGGATGAGCTTAAGCGTCTTCGTTCCCAACCCCGCGTTATGAAAGGCAGCGAGATCAAGTTCAACGACGGACCGCAAGCGTTCAGCAAGCATTTCGTCGAGCCGGTGGATGGCATCACGCAGACGTTTCATATCCACTTGGAAGAGTATGGACCTGGCGGCAAATCGCAGAAACATGGTCACGTGAATGAAGCGGCGTTTTATATCCTTGATGGTAAGGGCTACGAAATTCACGATGCCATCCGCTACGATTGGGAAGCAGGCGATATCGCCATCGTTCACAATAACTGCGTGCATCAGCATTTTAACGCAAGCCCGACCGAACCTGCACGTGCGCTGGTCATTAAGACCAAGCCGATGTATATGTTCATGAATTTGTTATTTCAATCACAGGTGGAGCCGCGTCCGACAGAAGCGACACCTGAAGGCGTTGGCTTTAAGGCAAGAGAAGAAGGAGACAAATAAAACACCATTTGGGAGGAGCATGACACTATGGCATGGGATGAATCGAAAGTATGGCAGCAGGGCAATGAACAGGAGAACTTTTACCAGGACCTGCTGGATGACGCAGCAGAGCGCCCGGCGCGCGACGCCAAACGCAAAAAAATTGTAAGACCAAACGAAATGCCTTGGGAGATGTCCAAGCAAGGGCTGCTCAAGCATTTGCTGAACGAGCAAATGAATACCCGCATGGAAACCGTTGACGCTTATATGCAAATCATTCCTCCGGGCAGCAAATCAGGGAAACACCGCCATCTGGCGGAAGAATGCTTGTATGTGCTCGAAGGCAGCGGTTACGACTTGCATCAAGATTGCGATGTGGAAATTACCGATACGTATCACTGGAAGGCTCAAGACGAAGTGAAGCGGTTCGACTGGCAAGCGGGCGACGTTATTTATATACCGCCGAATACGATCCACCAGCATGTCAATGCGGATCCGGATAAACCGGTCCGGCTCATTTCCGCGATCAACCGGATTTATAAATATTGCGGTTTAAACGACGTGGAGCAAATTGAAAATGCGCCTGAATACGATCCGTCCGTCAAGCTGGATGCGGAAGTCGTATCGCAATATATTGCCCGTAAAGCCAACGTATAAAAACATACGAGGCGAGGAGGTGCGCAGTTGTTTTACCGGCTGCGCAGTTCTCCCCCGTTTATGCGGGGCTGCTGAAAAAGTAGCGGATTGAGCGAAATCATGCTGGAGAAGCACCAGCGTTCGCTTTTGTCCCCGAATTTCACTTGCCGGAAGCAGATAAATTCAAGAAATTCGGGGACAATTGGCGATCGTAAGCATGCTTCGCTCATGCAGCGTTCACTTTCCAGTGGCCACGCTTACTCAGCCCGTTTTTGCTGGCGCAAAAACTCAAAGTCTATCCTTACGCAGCTAGTTTTTGCTGCGCAAAAACTCAAAGTCTATCCTTACGCAGCTAGTTTTTGCTGCGCAAAAACTCAAAGTCTATCCTTACGCAGCTAGTTTTTGCTGCGCAAAAACTCAAAGTCTATCCTTACGTAGCCAGTTTTTGCTGCGCAAAAACTCAAAGTCTATCCTTACGTAGCCAGTTTTTGCTGGCGCAAAAACTCTTAGGAGGTCATCACATGGCAACACAGGAACCTAAAGTATCGGAAGAACTAGCCAAAAAATTTGCTACGGAAAAAGAATCCGCCTACACCCGATGGGTGCGCAATGAAGGCCTTGACATCATCGGGGCGCATTACATCTACGATCTTCATACCGTGGAATTGAAGCCTTGGGCGCGCAGAGGCGGCAACGGCGTATATATTAACCACGAAGCATCGCGCACAACCAACGACTGTTATGTCTGCGAAATCCCGACCGGCGGCAAGCTTGCTCCGCAGCGCCAATTGTACGAAGAAATGATCTACGTGCTCGACGGCAACGGTTCGACGACCGTATGGAACGGCGAAGGCAAACGCATCACTTTCGAGTGGCAGGCCGGTTCGCTGTTTGCGATTCCGCTGAACGTATGGCACCAGCATTTTAACGGCTCCGGCCAGGAACCGGCTCGTTTCCTCGCGGTAACGAACTCTCCGGTTGTGATTAACCTGTATGATGACGCCGACTTTATTTTTAATACCGAATATGATTTCAAAAACCGCTTCAACGGCGAACCGGACTATTTCACCAACGAAGGTACGCAAAAAGGCTTGCTGCTGGAAACGAATTTTGTGGCCAACGCCAAAACGATTCCGCTGATTTTTGCCAAAGAACGCGGTGCGGGCGGCGGACATATCCGCTTTAATCTGGCTAAGGGTTCGCTAAACAGCCATATTTCCCAATTCCCGGTAGCAACTTACAAAAAAGCGCATCTTCACGGTCCGGGCGCTCACGTTATCGTGCTTGGCGGCGAAGGGTATTCCTTGATGTGGCCGGAAGGCGGCACACCGCAGAAATACGAGTGGAAAGAAGGCAGTATGGTTGTGCCTCCGGACCGCTGGTATCACCAGCATTTCAACACAGGCACCTCGCCTGCGCGTTATTTGGCGCTGAAATACGAAGGTGTGGCGCTGCGCAACGAACAAGGCGTACCCAAAGCCTGGATCAGCAAACGTCTCGGCGGCGACCAAATCGACTACGCGGACGAAGAGCAAGTTGTTCGTCAATGGTTTGACGAAGCGTTGGATAAAGTCGGCTTAACGTCGAAGATGGAAGCGGCTTATGAGGCGGAGAAAGTTGATCTGCCGCCGAAGCAGTAAATAACAACATGTGCGCCGAATCTTAAGAATTTCTTGAGGTTCGGCGTTGTGCTACCCGGAGTCAGGTGTCTGGCTGAGGAAAAAAATTATGAAGATTTATTCATGAGGGACGTATTGCGGAAAGGGATGGCACTCCACCGCTCGTGAAAACCGTGTTTTTTTACAATTTACCTTGCGGTAAAAACACGGTTTTCAAAGGCGGACGTGAACTTTCCGTACCATTCCCTTGTCCTCCATACATCGCATGAATAAATCTTCATAAAAGCTCAGGCAGACACCTGAAGTAAATAATAATAAAAGGATGTGAGGGCTTGGACAAGAAGAAGGACAACAATGAATTGTTTCATTATATATACCACGACGGCAGCGAAGACCATAAACCACAACACAAGACCCGAGATCCGCTTGAAGCGAATCTGAATGAAAAGAAAACAAGCTCGCACACTCATCGGCACGAAGAGATGCGGCCGCACCGTCACAGCGGTAACATGGTCGTATTCCTTGATGTATACGATCACGATCATGACCACGATCACAGCCATGACGATGACGACCATCATCACGATCACCATCACGAACAGCCGTTGGAGGAAAATGGCTTATGGGTCATGGACAACTTTGAGCTGATGAGCGTAGGGATCGACATCGGCTCTTCGGGATCGCAAGTTATTTTTTCCAGGCTGGGTTTAAAAAGAATGGGTGAAGACCTGTCAAGCCGTTATGTTGTTGTATCCCGGGAGCCGGTATACATGTCGCCGGTAGAGTTAACGCCTTATCGTGACGAGGAATCCATCGACGAGAAGCTGCTGGCGCGTATTATCGACGACGCTTACCACAATGCCGGCCTGTCGCCGGAGCGGATCGATACGGGAGTTGTGCTGCTTACGGGCGAAGCGATTCGGCGGCATAATGCGCAGCCGATCGCGGATATTTTGGCGGAACGGGGAGGCGAGTTCGTGTGCGCCGCAGCCGGGCATAACATGGAAGCGCTGCTGGCGGCTTACGGTTCCGGCGCTGTGTATGCTTCGTTCGAACGCAATCAGCGGATCCTGAACATCGATATCGGCGGAGGCACGACGAAATTGGCCATCGTCGAGAACGGCAAGGTGCTGGAGACTGCGGCGCTGCATATCGGCGGCAGGCTGGCCGTCATTAACGATCAGTGGCAGCTGCAGCGTCTGGATCCTGCCGGCAAAGACTTGGCGAGCCGCATCGGCTGCGACTGGAATTTGCGGGATCAAGTCGGCGAAGAGGAGTTGGTCAGGCTGACGGCCTGGATGGCTAATGCTGTAATTGAAGCGGTCTCAGGCGAAGCGCTTGCTCCGGAAATCGAATCGCTGATGCTGACACCGCATCTCCAGGAGCTGCGCGGTATCGATGGCGTCATGTTCTCCGGCGGTGTCGGAGAATACGTATACGACCGGGAAGAACGCGATTTTGGCGACCTGGGCAAACGTCTCGGCGCAGCGCTGCGCAGCCGGATTGAAGGCGGGAGCTTTCCGTGGCCCGTGCTGCCGGCGGGCGAATGTATCCGGGCAACGGTCATCGGCGCCTCCCAGTATAGTTTGCAGGTTAGCGGCAATACCAACTATATTTCCGATCAGAAGTTACTTCCCTACAAAAATTTACAGGTTATACACCCTGAAATTGAATTTGGTGAACAAGTTGATCCGGGGCAAGTCGCCCAAGCGATTTGCGAGCATCTGGAGCGGTTTGATGTGAAGGAAGGCGAAGCGAATATCGCGCTTGCTTTTCATTGGACCGGAGTACCGGCGTATGAACGGATATTTGGCTTAGCTTCGGGCATATGTCAAGCCATGGTGAAGACAATCGCCAGCGGCAAGCCGCTTATCGTCGTTTTGGACGGAGATATCGCACGCAACCTGGGCCGTATGCTGCAGATGGAGCTGCAGGTAGCGGGTCCGATTCTTTCGATCGACGGGATTATGCTACAAAATTTTGATTATATCGATATTGGCAGAATGCTGTTTCCTTCGGAAACCGTTCCGGTTACGGTCAAATCGCTTGTATTTCAAATGTAACGTCACTCAAGACAACAACGGGAGGACCATTTAATGAGCAGCGTTGCTTCGGACACATTAAAGCAAAATCTCGTTTTGGCCATTATGATGCTGGAACGAGCCGAAATTATCGATTTTAACGGTCATGTGAGCACTCGTGATCTTGAAACGGGCCATATCTTCATTAATTCGGCCTCAAGCGCAAGGAACGCACTAACAGTACAGGATATCGTCGCTATCGATGAAACCGGCAAGCCGATGGATGGGGGCGCCGCGCCGCCGATGGAACTGCATATTCACACCGAAATTTATAAAAGAAGACCGGACGTTCATACCGTGATCCATGCGCATCCGCGCTGGTCGACTTATTTCAGCATGACCGGAGTTCAGATCAAACCGGTGTTTCCGCAAGCGGCCCTTCTTGGCCATATGCCTCTTCTCGACCGGATCGACTCGATTAATACCGCGGAGCTTGGCTCCGAACTGGCCGAGACGTTGGGGCGAAACCGGGTGGCGCTGCTGAAATCCCATGGCAGCGTTATTGCAGCCGGAACGCTCGAGGAAACATTTGCGCTCTGCATCTATCTGGAGGAAAACGCCAGAAGACAATATATGGCCGCTTCGCTGGGCACTCCATACATATTAACCGGGCAGGAAGTGGAGTCTTGCGCCCGCAATTTGGGCAAACCCCATTTATACCGCAAAGTCTGGGATTACTATCAAGCCAAGCTGCGGTAGCCATCGCATCAGTAATTTGGCCGTTTCGTTCCGTCTATAGGAACATGGAGTATCCTGCGATCAATGGATGGAGTAATGTTAATGTATAGAACAACTACATTTACTTTGGTTGCGTGAGGGAGGAGAACACAACATGGCGGTTCAAAAAGAGCTTTTGGGCAAAAAGGTAGCTGTGCTTGGCTACAACGAGGACGGAGCGGAATATGCCAAATCACTGATGGAGCAAGGCGTTGAGGTTGTCATCGGGCTGCGCGAAGTCGATGCGATGTGGCCTCAGGCCGAGCGGGATGGATTTCGGGTCATGAACCTTTGGAACGCCGTAGGCGCTTCCGACATTATTCAAGTATGGTAAGACGGGAGGGGTTGCCGCTTGAATGAAGCGGTTGAAACATCGCAAAAATCGATGAAGGAAATGTGGCTTATTACGATTGGCCACGGATTAACTCACTGGTATCCGGCGACTTTTTATCTGCTGCTTCCGATCATTGGCAAGGAATTGGGACTGAACTACACAGAAATTGGCATGGTGATTTCGTTTCAATATATTGCCAGTACGATTTCCAATGTACCGGGTGGCATGCTTGTTGATATGGTGGGCAGAAAAGGGCTGCTGATGGCGTTATCGTTGTTTTGGGTCGGTTTTCCGTACTTGTTCATGAATTTCTCCAACACCTACTGGATGCTGCTCTTGTGCACATCGCTTGTCGGGATAGGAAACAATTTATGGCATCCCACCGCAATTCCTACATTGGCGCAGCGTTATCCGGAACGTAAGGGTTTCGTGCTTTCGATACACGGTATGGGCGCCAACGTCGGCGACGCTTTGGCACCACTTGCGGCAGGTTCTTTGCTGGCGCTGCTTACTTGGAGACAGGTCGTTGTCATTAATATTATTCCCGGCATCTTGATGGCGCTGATTATTCTTATCCTGCTGCGCAATTTGCAGATGGGTCCCAAGAAGAAAAAGGACAAGGATCCGGCAGAAGCTGCAAGCAAACAAAAAGAAGATGGACAAAATTTGAAGGAATATACCAGCGGACTGAAGCAGCTGTTTAAAAATCGCAGTCTCGTGTTTATTTCAACCAGCTCAGCTTTCCGCTCGATGACGCAAAACGCCTTGCTTACATTTTTGCCGTTATATTTGGCTCATGAGCTTGGTTTCTCTCCATTGTGGGTCGGTGCCGGTATGTTTTTACTGCAGATGGGCGGATTTATCGCAGCCCCGATCTCCGGTCACTTATCCGATAAATGGGGACGTAAAAAGATTTTGTCGGCCAGTATGGCAATGACCGCAATCATCCTGGTCCTGCTTGCGATTATGGGTAAATCTCCGCTGTTTATTGTATTTATCGCTGTACTTGGTTTCTTTTTATACGCGGTTCGGCCTGTAATGCAGGCATGGTTGATGGAAACTTCTCCGAAGAAGATGGCGGGAACAAGCGTAGGTATTTTGTTCGGCATGCAGTCGCTTGGTCAAGCGATTTCTCCCATGATTGGAGGAATGATTTCCGATAAGTTCGGATTGTTTTCCGCCTTTTATTTTGTAGCCGGTACGATTGTGATTGCGAATTTGCTCATTTTATTGGCTCCTCAACAAGAAAAGCCGGCCGGCAAAAACCCGTCGGTATCCGCTTAAGCTGAAGCGAGACGAACGCCAGAAAGGAGATGTAGTTATGGAAGCGCAAACAAAAGAGGCTTCAAACCACTTGCATGAGCATCACGACGGAAACCTCGGCGATGGTCATCAGCACAATCACCACGATCATGGACATGCGCACGGCCAGCACGCACACGAGCATCACGATCATGGCCACCACGCGCATGATCACCATGAACACGAACATGACCACGGCCATCATGCGAATGATCACCACGATCATGGGCATGACCACGATCATCACGCGCACGAGCATCATGATCATGGACATGACCACGGCCATCACGCGCACGATCATCATGATCATGGGCATGACCATCACGCGTATGAGCATCATGACCACGGACATGACCACGGCCATCACGATCATGATCATAACGACCATCACCATGATCACGATCATGATGATGATTACAGCACCGAGCTGGACATCTACGCGGGGCCGTTTTTGGAGCGTTTTGAAACGGAACGGTTTGACGGCATGATTCTGGATGTTAGGGAACCTTGGGAAGTGGAGCAGATTTCGATCCATGGCAGCCTGCATATTCCGCTGCAAAAGCTGCAGATCAACGTCAGCAAGCTGGATCCCGATCAAGTCTATTACGTGCTTTGCACCTCTGGAATCCGCTCGAGTTACGCAGCCGCTTATTTATATGCCATCGGTTTCGAAAACGTTTACAACATCCAAGGCGGCTTAAACGGCATATTCGAGCATGTCAGCACCCGTCCCGACCAACCCGGGTGGCTGGCGATACCCGGCGCTGCCTTGACGGAGTAATCCGGATCATTGGTTAGCAAATGCTTACGAAGTAAGTTTTGCTACGCAAAACTCAAGCGAATGCTTACGAAGCAAGTTTTGCTTCGTAAAACTCAAGCAAATGCTTACGATGCTAGCTTTCCTACGGAAAGCTCTGAGGAGGATTATCATGAAGAAACTGCAGCTTAGCCTGGCCTGCTGGGACTACGACCGCGTTCAAGCATTAATCGACGGCTCGGTTCGGCCCAACGGCATCGAACTTAACTTTCTGAAAATGCCGGTAGAGGAAACTTTTTTCCGGATGATGCGCCATCAGGAGTTTGACGTATCGGAATTGTCCGCATCGTCGTATCTGATCGCCCGCGATCGCGGATTCCCTAATTTTACGGCAATCCCCGTATTTCCGTCCAGATTTTTCCGTCATTCCGGAATTTATGTGAACGTCAATTCGGGAATCGACAAACCTGAGGATTTAAAAGGCAAGCGGATCGGGCTTCCGGAATACCAGTTGACCGCCTGCGTATGGATTCGCGGATTTTTGCAAAACGAATATGGCGTTCATCCGTCCGAGGTGGAATGGTTTTTTGGCGGACAGGAAACGCCGGGCCGCATTGAGAAAATTAAACTGGAGTTGCCTTCCGATATCCGCTTGACGCCGATTGGGCCGGATCAGACGATTAACCAGATGCTCGAGGACGGCGAACTGGACGCTTTTATCGGACCGCGCGCCCCATCCTGCTTCCTGAACGGTTCTTCGCGTGTCAAACGGCTGTTTGCCAATTATGTCGAGGTAGAAAAGGCGTATTTCCAGAAAACGGGGATATTCCCGATCATGCATGTGGTGGCTATTCGCAATGAAATTTTGGAGCAGCACCCATGGGTTGCGCAGAACCTGTACCACGCTTTTGTGGAAGCCAAAAACAAAGTGTATGAAGGCTTTAATCAGACAGCCGCTTTAAAAGTGACGCTGCCGTGGCTGGTGTCGGAAATCGAGCAGACCAAAAAGCTGATGGGCGAGGATTTCTGGCCGTACGGTTTGAAAGAAAACCGCGCGACGCTGGAAGCGCTGACCAACTACTCGTATGAACAAGGTTTGATTAAAAGCAAGCTGTCGGTGGAGGACTTGTTTGTTAAGTCGACTCTCGAGCAATACACCATATAACGACGGGTGCTGTACCGGAGCATTCCGGACAGGAATGGAAAGATGCGCCGAAGGAACATGAGCATGCAGGAATGAGGTGGATGTTTTGAACAAAAAGACAATTGCGGCAGTCGCAACAGCTGTAAAAACGACGGAACTGCGGCAATTTGACCTGCCGGTTATTACCGACGATTCGGGATTGCTGCGGATCGAGACGGTTGGCGTGTGCGGCACGGATGTGTCCTATTATAAAAAATCGCAATCTCCCCGTATTCTGGGGCATCATATCGTCGGTTTTATTGAGAAAATCGGGGAAACGGCTGCTGCGCGTTGGGGTGTGCAAGAAGGCGATCGCGTGGCCCTTGAAGAATATATTCCGTGCGGCCAATGCTCGTTCTGCCGTACCGGCATGTATCGCTCCTGCAAGACAACCGATCCGCGCGCCGGAGGCATTCGTTACGGCGCTACGCCAATCGAGATCAATCCTTCTCTATGGGGGGGATTCAGCGAATACATGTATCTTCATCCGAATTCGGTGCTGCACCCGATGCCAAGGCATGTGCCTGCTGCGGAAGCCGCGCTTACGCTGCCGCTGGCCAACGGCTTTGAATGGATGTCGCTGCAAGGAGGTGCGGCTCCCGGCAAAACGGTTGTGATCCAGGGACCCGGCCAGCAGGGCTTGGCTTGTACGCTGGCCGCGAAAGCGGCGGGAGCTTCCTGTGTCATTGTCACCGGCAGAACGACAAGCATGAAGCGGCTTGAATTGTCCAAGCGTCTTGGTGCCGATCATATTGTCAATATTCAGACGGAAGATCTGGAAAGCAGAGTACGGGAAATCACCGGCGGCAAAATGGCCGATATCGTCATCGATGTGACTTCGGGCGGCACGGAGCCTGTGCAGTCTTCCATCGCAGTGGCCGGACGCGGAGCGACCGTGATGTTCGGGGCGTATAAATATATGAAAATGCCCGAATTCGACATCGATATGATCGTCACCAAGACACTGCAGCTGAAAGGAGTCCGGGGACACAGCTACCAGTCGGTCAAAATGGCTGTCGAATGCATCGCATCGGGCATGTTCCCGCTTGGCATCATGAACTCGCACGACTATGCGTTGGAAGAAACGGATATGGCTTTAAAGACGGCGGGAGGGGAAGGCGAGCCTAGTCCGCTGCTCGTCACCGTATCGCCAGGAAAAGCAGCCAGATGATTGTGCAGCCTTGTTAATTAAAAAGGGGGGGCAATAACGGATGACTTATCCAAATCTGACAAAACGACTGGTTTCCGTGGCGCTAGTTTCCGCGCTCACACTGGCTGCCGCAGGCTGCGGTGGCAAATCGGGCGCGCCGGCGGCCGGCGCGGACAAAGGGAACGCTGCGGGAGCGAGCGTTGAACTAAAGACGATACAAGATGTCGCCCAATATGAAGGGGCGGACCGGACAGACCGGATCGTAGCCGCAGCCAAAAAAGAAGGCTCGCTGAATCTGTACACTTCGATCGCGCAGACCGATACGGACGTCATCGTAAGTGATTTTGAGAAGAAATACGGCATTAAAGTGACCGTTTGGCGCGCATCCACCGACGAGGTGCTGCAGCGCAGCGTGCAGGAGGCCAAGGCGGGGAAAAACAATTTCGACGTTGTGCACATTTCCAGTCCGCAGATGGAAGCTCTGCACCGCGAGAAACTGCTGCAGCCTGTAAAATCGCCGTACACAAACGATTTGATCGATGGATCGACTCCGGCCCATAAGGAGTGGACCTCAACGCTGCTCAGTGTTTTTGTGCAAGCCTATAACACCAACAAGGTGAAAAAAGAAGAACTTCCGAAAACGTACGAAGAGCTGCTGAACCCGAAATGGAAAGGCATGCTGGGCATCGAAGCTTCCGACCAGGATTGGTTTGGGATGAACGTCAAGCGGATGGGTGGCGACAAGGGGCTGCAGTATTTTAAAGACTTGGCGTCCACAACCAACCTATCCGTCAGAAAAGGCCATTCGCTGCTTAACAATCTGGTTGTTTCCGGTGAAGTTCCGATGGGGCTGACCGTTTACAATTACATGCCGGAACAGGCTAAGCAGAAGGGGGCACCAATCGATTGGTTCGTTATCGAACCGGCGCTGGCCAGAGCAAACGGTATCGGCGTTTCCGTCAAAGCAGCGCATCCGAATGCGGCGATGCTGTTTTACGATTACATGATTTCCGATGCGCAGAAACTGCTGCTTGACTTGAATTATGTGCCGACCAGCAAAAAAATCGACTCGCCGTTGAAAAATATAAAGATCGACATCATGGACGCCGCAACGAGCCTTGACGAAATGGACAATTGGACCAAACAATTCGACAGCGCGATCGTCAAGCGCAAATAACACCGCTGATTTAACAAGCCGACCCGCTACAGGGCCGGCTTGAGCTTTTTGACAGTAGAAGAAGTAGAAGCGATGAGCACTAAACATGTGGGTACATGAGGTTACAGCTGTGGCTGTAGGGGCTGAGGCGAGCAGTGAGCACTACGGCAGATAAGCCGGAAATTGAATACATAGAATAGATAGAATAGATAGCAGAATAAAGCGGGATGTTTCCCGCTGCAAGAAGTGTGTAAAGAGGTTCGATTGCGGGTTCAACAATTTAGAGTACCGGAGGCATCCGGTAACGGGAGTAACGGGAAGTCAAGCTTTTGCGGACTAGCACAAAGCTGACATAGGGAAAAGCGTGGGGTGAAGAAGCGCAGCGCCCGCTTTTAAAATCATGGCCCGGCCGCTTATATCAATTTAAGGGGCATGATTTTAATTGGCGGTCGGAATCCCACGCTTTTCCCCGGATAACGCGCCGTAAACAACTCCTAGCTCCAAGGAGGCACTCGGTCGTACCATGCTTCTCCCCAGTTAACGCGCGAAAAGAAGCTCCCGGCGCCAAGGAGGCATTTCGCTCCGGAGTCCCACGTTTCACCAGATAACGCGCCCTAAGAAGCTCTTAGCACCAAAAACGGCACTTCGGATCCAGTCCAAAGTGCCGTTATCACACGGCCTTCCCAATCTCTACGATCCTTTCCCCGGCGAATCGACGCTTTGCCGCACCTCGGCGGAAACAAACGGCAGCGCCTTGCCCAGCGAATACCAGGAGCCGCACAATAACGTCAGTCCGCACGCCCAGAATACCGGCATCAATCCGAGAGAGCTGCCGACGACGCCAAGCATAAGCGGCCCCGAGAGCTGCCACGAGCGATTCAGCATGCTGCGCAGTCCCAACACCTCGCCTTCCCTGCCTTTTGGCGTATGCTCGATTAAATAAACCCAGCTTAAAGGCTGAACGAGGCCGATGCCGGCTCCCAAACAAATAGCCGTTGCGCAGAGCAGCCAAGGATGCTGTAGAAATGAGGCGGCAGTAAACGCCACTGCTCCGATAAAAAGCGCAGCTGCCATCAGCCGGTCCCGCTGCATCCACTGAACCAGCTTGAACTGCAGCAGCCGCACCGCAACCGAAGCTGCGGCCACAAACGATAATACAGCGCCCGTCTGAGTCGGGGAGAAGCCGTACCCGGAGGAAAGCACGGGGAAATACGCCGAGAAAATATCTTTCGAATAAACGGCGAGCCCGCTGACTAAAACGCCTTTGCGAATGTGGCGGTCCTTCAGCAGCCCCAGCGTGTTTTTCTTTTCTGCGTTGCCGGTTGCGGTTTTGCTTTTAAGCGGTTCGCTATCCATCATGCGGGCGAGAACGAGCAAAACAAGCTGCAGGAGCAGCAGCACCAAAAAGGTGATGCGGAAGCCGCCGTGCTCGTACAACATGCCTCCGGCAGCAGGGGCGACAAAGTCGGCCGCCGCTGCGATTGTCGTCATTCCGGTAACGGCTTTATCGCGGTTGCCGCCGGTGATGGATACCCGTTTTTGCGTGGCGGTCACAATGCAGTTGTTGGCCAGCCCCATGCAGATCTGCGAGAACAGGAGTCCGGCCAAAGTCGGCTGCCATATCGGAACGGCCAAAGCGACGGCGATGCCGGAGCCGCCCCAGACGGTTAACGTTTTGGTGCCAAAGCGGTCGACCCATTTGCCGATGCGAATCGCTAGAAACAACGGAAATACGGCAAAGGCGGCGACGAGCACCCCGATGTAAAAAGCGGATGCTCCAAGCCCGTGGGCATGAATCGAGACGATCGGCCGTGTTCCGCTGATCGCCAGGTTGGATAAGAAAAATATGGCGAGCAATAAATAAAATTGAAATTTTCCAGTCATGTGAGCCACCATGTCAATAATCCTATTGTCATTGCCCCTAATACAATCCATAACGGGGATATTCGTTTCCAAGCGACAATCAGGGCTACTAATGCCGCTTCGGCATATTCGATCCATGTAAAATGCATCGGAACCGCCGTATCCCATGCCGTCGCGGCAATCATCCCGGCGATAATGAACCCGGCCACCTTGCTCAGGCGGGAAATAACCGGCTTCATCTTTTGCATTCCCCGCTCGATCAAGGCGGCTCCGGCGCAGCTTGGCAGCATAACACCGGCCAGAGCCGCAACGGCTCCCGGAATGCCGTGAAGATAATATCCGGCTCCTGAGATAAATCCGACTTTAGGCCCCGGCGTCAAGTAGCTGAGCGCGAGCACCCACGAAAACAGCGAAGCATCCAGTTTTCCGCTCGAAACCCAGGCATACTGTATGATCGTAACCGTACCGTTTCCGCCGCCGATGCAAAATAAAGCACCCAGCAGCGTGTACAAAAAGATTTCGGCAATGCTTGCTTCATGCCCCATCTTGCGATCGCCCGCCCCGCTTTCCGATGAAATAGATGCCGGCGGCAAAACCAACGCCCGCCGCAATTAATAGCGGTATGCCCGCCATGGCTGCAGCCGCCACGGCAATCGCGATGATGATGCCCACGGTTTTGTCCCGGCCTTTATATTTGCCGCTTTGCAGCTGATGGTAAGCGTTCCCGAAAAGCACGCCGACGATGGCGACACCGATCGCCCGCTGCAGCGGGCGAAGCGGCCCGGCCAGCAGCTCGGGGCTCAGCAGTACGGCGGCAAGCAGCACCATCAGCGAGCCGGGCAGCAGCAGGGCCAGCACCGATACGACGCTGCCCTTCCAGCCGTTCAGTCGATACTTCACTTGAGCGGCAAGTCCGACGAACTTCGGCGAAGGAATAAGCGTTGCGGCAATGATGATGGCTTGCAGCTCCTGGGCGGTAAGCCAGCCTCTGCGGTCGACCAGTTCCTGCTCCAGCTTTTGCGTGCCGGCAAGCATCCCGCCAAACATCGTGGTGCCCAGCAACAGAAATAATCCGATTAGGCCGGTTAACGGGACTTGCTTGCAGAGCGGTTCGCGCTCGGGTTCAACTGCAGGACAAACGGTAACGGCAAGGCAATTGGCGGTCCGGCTTTTTGTGTTATCGGCGATGCTGTCGGCCGGGGATTGTTTGGATGCGGTATCCTTTTGGACATCGGGGGTTTCGGACATATCGTGCACCTCCCGGACGATTCATTTGTCTTTATCTTATCTGTTAAAGGCAAGAGAATTCAATCGGGTTGTTCTGTTATATGGAAATCCAAACGCGCTGAAATTGGCGGTTTCAACATAAAAAAGCCACCCCCAAACTTGCGAAAGGCCGCTGAAAAAGTGATTGATGTGTGCACGGATCATTGTTCCGTTCGCTGTTGTCCCCGAATTTTTCTGAATTTATCCGCTTATGACGGGTGGAATTCGGGGACAAATATTTTTGCGTATGATGTGACCGATCTTCATGCCGGCTTCGTCATTGCTGATCTCCCATTACGAAAAATTCGGTCTCACAGCTCAACAGGCTGGCCTATTTCCGAGTATTGCAAGAAATGTTAACATTAACTCGATGTCGGGCATGATTTGGGTCGAAGGGCTGAATTGGAGGAACATTAACTATGGCATGGGATGAAGCGAAAAAATGGTCGCAAGGCGAAGAATCAGGCAGCTTTTATCAAGATTTGCTGGACGACGCTGCGGCAAGACCGGCACGTGACGGCTTGCGCAAAAAAATCGTTAAACCGGATCAAATGCCGTGGGAAATGTCCAGGCAAGGGCTGCTCAAGCATTTGTTGAACGAGCAGATGAATACGAGAATGGAGACGGTGGACGCGTATATGATGATTATTCCGCCGGGCAGCCGTTCCGGTAAACACCGCCATTTGGCCGAGGAATGTTTGTATGTGCTGGAAGGCCAAGGCTACGATCTGCATCAGGATTGCGATGTGGAAATTACCGATACGTATCATTGGAAAGCGCAAGCTGAGGTGAAGCGGTTCGAGTGGCAGGCCGGCGACGTGATCTATATTCCGCCGAATACGATTCACCAGCACTTTAACGCGAATCCCGACAAACCGGTGCGATTGATTTCGGCGATCAACCGGATTTACAAATACTGCGGCCTCAATGACCTGGAGCAGCTGGAAAACGCTCCGGAATACGATCCGTCCGTGAAGCTGAACGCCGCGTTGGTTGAACGTTACTTGCAAGCCAAAGCGGTCCAATAAAACAGCGGTTGTCCGTTTTCAAAAGCCTCCAACTCGGAGGCTTTCTGGCGCGTTGCGGCATATTTTCTTGAAAGCCGATGCTTATTGGCGCCAGGTGCGGACCCTAGCCGGCACTGCGCGAACTGCAGAGACGACCTTAAGATTAGGTCAGCCGTTCGGTAATCAGCCGGCTGTACGTTTTTAAATCTTTTACATAATTTTGAATCTGAACCGGGTATAAATAAGATTTGGTCATCGCTAGGCTAATAGCGGCAATGACACGTCCGTTGTCGTTGACAACCGGTACGGCAATGGAGCATACGCCTTCATTATACTCCGCCATGCCGATGGCATATCCGTTTTTGCGGACATCGCGCAGCTGCTCCGTTAAGACGCCGCCGTCGGAAATCGTTTTTTGCGTATAACGCTCCAAACCGAGTTGAATGATCCGGTTGATTTCCTGGTCGGATTGATGGGCGAGCAGCACCTTGCCCGATGCCGTGCAGTGGCTAGGTATTCGTTTGCCGATTTTCGAGACGGTCCCCTTATGGTTGTCGGGCACTCTTTTGCACAAAAACACGACTTCGCCATGATCGTAAACACCCAAATGAACGGCTTCGCGAACCGTATTCATCAATTTGTTCAACAGCGGATAAGCGATGAGCCGAAGCTCATTGCCGTGATAAGCCGCAAATCCAAGCTCAAATGCGCCGATACCCAAATGATATTTATGGGTATACATGTTTTTTTCCACAAGATTGTTGCCGTTCAGTGTGTTGACCAACCGAAAAATCGTGCTTTTCGCCAAACCTAAACGCTGACTCAGTTCCGTTATGCCCAGTTCCTTATCCTCTAGCGTAAATTCGCGTAAAATCCGGATCGCATTGTAAACGGAAGAAAGGGGTTCCTGCTGTGCCAACCAAACACACCACCTTGGGAGATTTCTGTGATCTAGATCACAGATGTATGCGCTTTCTAACATTATGGCACATTTTGTAGAAAAATGAAAACATATTTGTTCCGTATAGAGGAAAACGTGGCTGATTATTGGATCATACTTTATGGCTTAGGAGAAAAGCCGGCCCTGCGCAGAGAACATTTTCATGCGCGGAACCGGCTTTTTTTGGATAAATGGATTTATTCTCAAATTATACGCTGCTTTTTGTTACTCATTTCCGTACATTTTTCTCAGCTGATCGGTTATAAGCTGTTTTGTTGTGTTGATTTGAGTGTCGATCATTCGAATGAGCAGCGAAAGATCCCTGGATTCCAGCGCCCTGGCGGTTTGCACATGGTTGTTGGCAATCACCTCGCGATTCTCGTATATGCGTGTTGTCACAATAATAATTGCCTTTATAACGGGGCTGATGGTTTTCCAGGTTTGCAGCAGGGCCCAGTTGTCGGCCATTCGGACAAATTCTAAGTGAAAGTCGATATCGAGCTCGGCCAACTGTTCATCGGACAGTTTCTCCAGAGACATTTGTTCCGCTATAGATAATAAAGGTTCCACACGGATATCTGTTTTGGCGACAATCAATTCTGCAGCTATTTTCTCCAAATGCTGGCGGACTTCGAATAAGTCCAAAGCGTGTTTCTCCGAGAACCCGACAACCTGCGCGCCGCCGCTTGGCAGAGAATGCACCAGGCCCTCTTGTTCAAGCGCATGCAGGGCGCTGCGCACCGGTCCGCGGCTGACGCCGTATTCTGCCGCCAATTGGCTTTCTACAAGACGATGGCCGGACGTTAGCTGCCCGGTAATGATTTCGGTTCTGAGCTGCTGGAGGATGTCCTTGGCGAATAAGCTTCTGGAAAAACGATTGGTTTTCTGATTGATCATGTGTTCACCTGATTTCCGTAAAATGCTTTTATAGTTAAAGTATAGATGTCAACAACTGGATGTCAAGAAGTGTACCGGAATGGAAAAATTATAGCAACAAAAAGATTAACGGTCAACTGTTGACGGTTAACCGTTTGTATAGTAACATTTTCCCAGGTAATAAATTACATGTGTTGCCATCGCAGGCTGACGCCTCATGGCGCTCAAATGGAGGGACCAGTATGAATTTTAAAGATGCCGTTGTGATGATTACCGGAGCGGGAGGAGGAATGGGACGCCAAGTAGCCAAAACATTTGCCCGGCAAGGAGCCCGGCTGGCTTTATGCGATGCATCTCCAAAAGGCTTGGAGGTCACCGTGGAAGAGCTGCGCAAGGAATATGGCGATATTCAAGTACGTGCAGGCATCGTTGACGTGCGGGATGTTCAGGCGATTCATCAGTGGGCAGGCGAAGTGCTAAGCGCCCTGGGTCCCGTGCAGACGCTTGTCAATTGCGCAGGCGTGTGGCATGCGGCAGACTACCAGGATGTGACGGAGCGGGATTGGGATTTTGTAGTCGATATTAACTTGAAGGGCTCATTTTTCTTTTGCCAGGCCGTGATGGATCAAATGCGGCAGGCAGGCGGCGGATCCATTGTTAATATCGCTTCTACAGCCGGGGAATATGGAAGCATTCGCGCTGCGGCCCATTATGCCGCTTCGAAAGGCGGCATCATTGCAATGAGCAAATCGCTGGCCCGTGAAGGCGCGCCTTCCATTCGCGTCAATGTCGTTTCTCCAGGTCCGATCGATACTCCCATGCTGGCAGCGACGGAAGAAGAAAAGCGGGAAGTCGGCAAGCGGCCTTTGGTCGGACGCCTCGGTCAGCCGGAAGATATCGCGGAGGCTGTGCTGTACTTAAGCGGGCCGCACGCCGGTTATGTGACAGGCGAAGTGCTCCGGGTCAACGGGGGCAGCTTAATATAAGCGCCAGAGTGCGGGGGGAGGTATGAAAATGATGAAAGATACGGCAATGATTAGACCGGGTGGAAGCGCATTCGATAAGCCGCTGGACGAACTGCTGCTGAATTTGAAAAAAAACGTATTTCGGATGGCGGAAGCGGCAGGTGGCGGATATGTTTCCCAAGGGTTATGCGCGGCCGAAATGGTAGCCGCATTGTTTTATCGGGTGCTGCGGCTCGACCCCAATCATCCGGAATGGCCCGATCGCGACCGATTTTTGCTTTCTGTCGGCCATTACGCCATTGGGGTGTATGCCGCAATGGCTGAGCTGGGCTTTTTCCCTCCGGAAAAACTCGATACATACAGCATGGACGGCAGCGAGCTTGAGATGATAGGCAGTGAGATCACCCCGGGGGTGGAAATAACCGGCGGATCGTTGGGACAGGGGTTGTCCCAAGGAATTGGTCTGGCGTTAGGGGCTAAGCTTCGCAATCAGCCATGGCGTGTTTACGTGCTGATGAGCGACGGCGAGCTTGAAGAAGGGCAAACCTGGGAAGCGGCGATGGTTGCCAAACATCATAAGTTGGATCAACTTACGGTTATCGTTGATGTGAACGACATGCAGGCCGATGGGCGAATCGGCGATGTGACCGGGATACTGCCGATCGCCGAAAAATGGCAGGCTTTTGGATGGAATGTGATTGAAATGAATGGAAATGATATTGACAGCGTTTTGAAAGCGCTTCAGAATAGTGCTGTCGTGAAAGATTTGCCTACGGTCATTATCGCCAATACGATAATGGGCAATGGAGTTTCTTTTTTAGCGGATAGGACAGATGTCCACTATGTAAAATGGTCCCATGAGCAGACGCAATTGGCGATAGCCGATCTGGAGGCAAGGGAGGTGCGGCATTCATGAAAGAGGCCATAGATGCAGTGAAGTATTCGGGAAAAGGGCTGCCGGAAACACGTTTGAAAACATACGGCAATACGCTGCTGGAAGCGGGACGTGTTAATGAACGGGTTGTTTGCTTAAGCGCCGATCTAACGAGTCAGACGGAAGCCGATCTATTTCGGGGGGCGATTCCCGAACGTTTTTTCAGCATGGGAATGGCCGAGCAGAACATGATCGGGGTAGCGGCCGGACTTGCGCGTTCGGGTGAAATTCCGTTTGTGCACAGCTTCGGGTGTTTCCTGACGAGAAGATGCTTCGATCAAGTGGCGATGTCGGTAGCTTACCCGCGGCTTAATGTGAAACTCGTGGGCGTGATGCCCGGAATCTCAAGTCCGGGAGGTGCGTCGCATCAAGCGATAGACGATTTGGCGCTGATGCGCGCCACTCCGAATATGACCATTATCGATTTGGGGGAAGCGACGGAAGTGGCCCAGTCGGTTTATGCCGCAATTCAGCATGAAGGCCCGGTTTATTTAAGACTGCGGCGCGGCGTGCTTCCCGTCTTGCTGGATGACAGCAAGTTCAAGCTGGAAATCGGTCAAAGCTACTTGTTACGGCGCGGCGCGGATGTCGGAATCATTACTTCGGGGCTCATGACGGAACGGGCGCTTCAAGCGGCAGCGCTGCTTGAACGGCAAGGGATCAGCACCAGCATCCTGCATGTTCCAAGCATAAAACCGCTGGATGAAGAAGGGATCGTCACCGTCGCCGCTGGCTGCCGGGTGCTTCTGGCGTTGGATAATCACAATATCATCGGCGGGCTTGGCAGCGCAGTGGCGGAAGTATTGGCCGAACGGCGGATAGCGGTTCCTTTTATCCGGGTTGGTTTGCGGGACGTGTACGGGAAAGCGGCGACCAACGCTTATTTATTCAGACATTTCGGGTTCGATCCGGATCAGATTGCTCAGCTCGCAGCCGAACGTCTCGAAGGGCATACGGCGGGATCGATGATCGGCAGCTGGCAGCAGCAACAAACGGAGCAAGCCGGCTGGGGCACGGATTGGACAGACGAGAAGAAGGGGTGAGCCATTGTGCGTAATTTGCGTTGGTATATCGGAGGACTTCTAGGCATCGGCGTTGTCATTAACTTTTTGGACCGCACCAATATTTCCGTTGCGGGCAGCCAGATGGCCGAATCCTATGGATGGAGCAACGTGCAGCTAGGAGTGTTGTATTCCGCTTTTTTCTGGACCTATGCGCTGCTGCAAATCCCCGTCGGCGTATTGCTTGATAAAATCGGAGTGAAATGGATCTTACGCACCTGTATGACACTTTGGGCGCTGGCTACCATTGGCACCAGCTTTATGGGCGGAATGTCCGGGGTTATCGTGATGCGGATGATTTTGGGCGCAGCCGAAGCTCCGGCGTTTCCGGCGAGCGCCAAGGCGACAGGCAACTGGTTCCCCCTTCATGAACGCGGCTTGGCTACCTCGATGTTTGAGGGTGCTGCGAAATTTGCCAACGTCATCGGCATCGGCATTTGCGTATGGTCCATTACCCATTGGGGCTGGCGTGGAGCTTTTATCGTTACCGGGGTCATTAATTTGCTGTATGCGATCGTATTTTGGCTGTTCTACCGCGATCCGGCGGAACATTCGAAATTATCGCGGGAAGAACGCGAATATATCGAAAACAACGGTTCCCGTGTGGCGAGCCAAATGGAAGGTTCGACATATCAAAACTTGCTTTTGCTCTTCGGCAACCGGAAAGTATGGGGCTTATCCATCGGTTTCGCTTCTTACGGCTACACCTTATATTTGTTCTTGACTTGGCTTCCTTCTTATATGACCAAACAACTTCATCTCAGCTTGGCTACCGGCGGCTGGTACACGGTCATACCTTGGATCGTGGCGACAATTACCGAAATTGCCATCGGCGGCTGGCTAGTCGACCATTTGATTAGAAAGGGACGTAATCCAAGCAAGGTTCGAAAGGGAATACTGATTATCGGGATGTTGTTTGGGGTATTTGTTTTGCTCGAACCAACGACGGTCAACCCGAACCTGGAGGTTGCCTTTTTATCGATTGCTTTGGGTGGCTTGGCTTTTGCCGCTTCGGTCAGCTGGTCGATTCCTTCGATTATTGCACCGCAAGGGATGGTCGGAACGGTCGGTTCGATTATGAATTTTTTTGCCCAGTTGATGGGTGTGGCAGCTCCGGTTATAACCGGCTATATCATCGACAAAACAGGCTCGTATAACAGTGCGTTTGGGCTCGCGGGCATTATTCTGATTATTGGGATACTCTGCTTTACTTTCCTGCTGGGAGATTTGAAACAAATACCAAGCCGGCCCGATGGCTCAGCGCAGAACCCGGGATTGGATCATGGAACGGAAAAAGCAAGCGGCTAGATATAAGGGGCATATGACAAAAAAGAAGCTTTCTGAATCACCTTGCGGCGGTTCTGAAAGCTTCTTTCTGTAGATTCGTATGATCCCGATAAGAGCGATTATTTCTCGAATTCGGCCAGCAAGCGTTTGGCGTCGCCGTTAGCGGTTGGGAAGATCTCAAACACCTTCAAGCGCAGCGGCGATTCGAACTGCTCGGAAGACCCGTCAAACGTGATGTTGTTTTCGCCGGAGACGAGGCGGCCTTGGCCGATCATCGCTTTGGTGCTTGTTCCGACAAGTCTGCCGATTCCGTCATACAGCTCGAACTGCAGCTTGGAGTAGTTGTTGTCGACTTGAGTTTCATTTTGTCGTTTGATGTCCAAGATGAACTTGCCTTTATAGGAGAACATCAGGTTCGAGAATAAATAGGATATGTCCCAATTTTCCACTGTAATATCAAACGGGTACATCGAAAATTTGTCGCCTTTAGGCGGCGCCTGAAGGGGTGCGGAATAAGCCGCGATCGTCGTTTTGTATGGTGCGGCGGTTACCGCGTCCTGAACCTTCACGGTCAGATTTTGTCCCGATTCCGTGGAAGGCAGCGTAAAGCCGAAGTTCACAATCACTCCCGAATTCGGAAGAATGGAGGCCGCTACCGTTTTTTGCCGTGCTCCCGAATATTCGTAGCCGTCGGTGCTAAGCAAGCTGACGTCAAAGTTCGGCACCGTCATCGGGCGATCGCTTTTATTTTTGAGCAGGAATTTGCCCGTTACTTTCTGGCTGCCTTCTTCATCGTTTTTGTCCATCGTAAACTCGACAAGCGATACTTGAAGATCAGGGTGAATCAGGTCGCTGCGCGAGTCGAATGCCATCGCTTGGCCCAATGTATAAGGCAGCGCACCGTTTTTCAGCGCATTCTCAAGCGCTATGTTGTAGCGTCCGACTTGATACTGCACAGCCGAAGACGCTCCCGTTGCGGAAGCCGAAGCAAATGTTTCGGATGTCAGCACGTTAAGGCTGGTCAGCAGCGTATCCTGATCCGTCGGGATGGCAAAATGAATGTATTTCTGTTCTTTCGATTCAATTACGATGGCGTCCTGCTCAACCCGTTTTCCGGCGAAATTCTTCGTTTTGGATTTGCCGTCCAATGTGAATGAAGGGACGGTTTCCCTTTTGTCCGACGGATTGACGGCGATCAGTTGAACTACATAAACCGTGCCTTTATCGGTCAGTTCCTTATGGATACCTGTCGGAGTATACTCGATTTTGGAATCGGAGTAGGGCAACGTAAATGTATCGGACCATTTCAGCAAAGCATTTTCGTCGGAAATGACCGAATCGCTGCCTTTCCATGGTGAGGTCGCGACAGGGGCGGATACAATCAGCGTTTCTTTTTTCGGATAAACGTAATAGTCGACGTCGATCCAGGATACATCGTTCAGCTGTACGTCATCCGTCCGGTCGATCACGGCAAGATAACTGAGCTGGGCTTCCGTCTTCGGCTGAACGGACTTTACGTTGGCGGCGCTAGGCTGCAGCGTGTAAGTCACATTGTCGGAAGTGGTAACTCTCAATTCGTAATCAGGGACACGTGTGACGGACGTGCCGTTGTTTCTCATCTTAATCGTAACGCCGATGCGTGTGCCGCTGTCCGCCCGCTCGTTAAGCATGCTGGTGATCTGTACATCCAATTTATCGGTCAGATTGTAATATTGCGCCGAAGCCGCCGACTTGACAATCTTGGCAGGGACAGGTTCGTCCGCCCATGCCGCATAGCTGCATACATTCATGAGAGAAGCTGTTAAAGCTATGGAAACAATCGTTTTTTTCAGCTTTTTATTCATTGGTTATTCCTCCTTCTATCCGCTCGGACAGACTCCAATTTTAATCTGTGCATTACTGGCTGATTTGGACCTTATCCTTATCTTTAAGCTGATGCTGACCAGAGACGATGAGCTGTTCGCCTTCCTTAACGCCGGAAAGCACTTCCTGATACGTTTCGTTCAGACGGCCAAGCGTAACTTTCCTTTTCTCCGCTTGATCTCCATTTGCAATAAATACGAATGTGTCGCCGCCTTCTCTTACGACGCTTAAAGTCGGCACGGTGACAACAACCTGGTCTTGTTCTTCCGAGAGCAGTACTTGGGCTTTCATTCCCGGCTTCAGCTTGCGGTCCGGGTTAGGAACCTCAAGCTCCAGCGAATACGACTTGGAATTGGCGCTCATCACGTCGGCCAAATAAGAAACTTTCGCTTTCGTTTTATCGATCGTTCCTGGAATGTAGAAGCTCAGCTCCTGTTTGCCGCGAATCAGCGCCGCGGAATCTTCCGTCAGCTCGGCCTTGATTTTGATCGGGTCGAGCTGTTGAATTTGCGCTGCTTTAAAGCCGGCTTGCAGCGTCATGCCGGTTTCAATCGGCAGGTCGGTAATGATACCGGAAACAGCCGCTTTCACTTCCATATTCTCCAGCGTGCGTTCCGTTTCGCGGATCGACACTTCGGCGGTTTGCAGCCCTTGTTCAAGCTGTGCCAAGGAATTGGTCGATTCCAGCGTCTTCAGTTTATTTTGATTGCTCTCTAAATCTAGACGCATATTGTTCAGCGAAGTTTCGGTTTGCTCCAATTGATTTTTGGTGACAAGCCCAAGATCGTAGTCGTTGCGCATTTTATTGTAATTTTTCTCGGCGTCCTTCAGCGATGCTTCCAGCTTGGCGATGCCGTTCTTGAGCTCCTGCTTGCCGTCCTCCACATCCTGCTTGGATTTAACAAGCTGCTGCTGTGTGCCGGAAACGGCGATTTTGGCTTTCTGTTGGGCGATTTGCACGTCGGTCGGGTCCATGCGGAAAATAATGTCGCCTTTATCGACGCGGTCCCCGCGGTGCTTCAGTATTTCTTGAATATCGCCGCCCGCTTTGGTGATGACGTCGATTTGCAGAGAGGAAGCCACATCGGCTACTTGCTCAAGCGGGTCGCTAATTTTTTTCTTTTCGATTTTGGCCGTCTTCACGGCTTTCGCTTGATTTTCAGTGACAGCCGTTTGCGCAGGTTTTGCTTCAGGTTGTGCGCTGCAGCCGGCGATGAGCGCCGTGCTGACGAGCAGGGCGCCTGCAAACTTGGCGCTTCTTTGAAAGGTGGTTGTCGATAACAGCTTCATATGGTCGTAATCTCCTTTATATACCGAATGCTTGATTTGGCGGGCTGCCAATAATTAATGGACGACGGTTGCCGACTTCGACTCGGCTTTAACGATTGACTTTCTATTGAGCAGACGGGATACCCGGTTTTTCATTCCGTCAATGATTTGGTACACGACCGGGACAACCAGAAGCGTCAATACCGTCGAAGTAATTAAACCGCCGATAACGACAACAGCCAGCCCTTTGGAAATAAGCGAGCCCTCTGACAACCCTAAGGCAAGCGGCATTAAGGAAAGAACGGTTGCGCCGGCTGTCATGATAATCGGGCGAAGCCGGGTGATGCCTGCTTTAACTAAAGCGTCGCGTGTCGATTGTCCCTCTTCGCGAAGCTGCTGCACGCGGTCGATGAGCACGATCGCATTGGTCACGACGACGCCGATCAGCATAAGGAAGCCGATCAAAGAGGTGATGTTGATGGACTCCTTGGCCACGAACAAACCGAGAAATCCGCCGATAGCGGCAAGCGGCAGCGAGAACAAGATGACGAAAGGCGCGCTTGCATTGCCAAATGCGATAACCATAACGAGATAAACGATAAAAATAGCGGCAACCATCGCAACAGCCATTTGGCCGAAGCTTTCTTGAATATCGTCGTTGACCCCCTGAACATCCGGGCGAACACCGCTAGGTAATTCAACCGTTTTTAAAGCCTCGGTTACTTTGGTGCTGACGCCGCCTTTATCTTTGCTGTCGATTTTGGCGGTGATTTTAACGAATTGCTCCTGCATTTCCCGGTTGATGGCGGCAGGCGCATCGATTTGATGAACTTTAGCTACTTCGTTGAGATGCAGCTTTGCACCCGTTGGCGCGGTAATGATGATGTTGCCAAGCTTATCGAGCGAGTTCTTGTACTGATCGTCGATCATGACCTTGGTTACAAAGTTGACATTGTCGAATTTAATTTCGCCCAAATCCTGTTTGGCCAGCCATTGGCTGACGGTATCGGTAATCTGAGCTGAGGAAAGTCCGTACAAACGCGCTTTGTTCTGGTCGACCGATACGTTGACCTGCATTTTCTTTTCGCTTAAATTGTCTTTAATTTCTTCAAGTTCGGGGAATTCCTTCATCTTGGCTTTGACCAGTTCGGCGCTGGCCATCAGCTGGTTGATGTCGTCACCCTTCAGCAAGTAGGCAAAATCGTCGCTGGAGCCGCCCATGCCGCCGCTGAGCAGCGCACCTTCCACCTCGGAGCCTTTCGGCACCATGAACTCAATTTTGGCCTGGTAATCCTTGGCCATTTGTTTCGCATCGGAATGCTGAGAAACGGCAGCCATAATCATCGCTTTGTAGGATGTGCGTTCGCCGCTCATATTGCCTTGGTCGTAACCGACCATCGATTCGTAATAATCGAATGCTGGAGCGCCGGTCGCATCTTTGGCGTCGCCCATCATTTTCTCAATTTCTTTTACCTTCTGGTCCATCGACTCAAAGGAAGTTTCCCGAGGCAGCTTTAAAGTGAACTGAACTTGTTTGTTCGAATCGCTGTCAGGCATAAACGAGGCAGCGAGAAACGGCACAGTCCCGCCAATCGCGATAACGAAAATAAGGAAAGAGGCAAACACGATTTTTTTCGGATTGTTTAAGGAATAAGTCAGTGCTTTCTTGTACTTCAACGTAAATGAACCGATATGTTCTTCGTCGTGATATTTGATTTTGTCGCTTCTCATGACCAGCAGTTTGGCGAGCATCGGAATGACCGTCAACGCTACGATCAGCGATGTCATCAAGGCAACGACAAGTGTGATGGCGAACGGGCGGAAAATATCGCCGAGAACGCCGCCGACAAAAGCGATCGGCAAGAAAACGCCGGCTGTCGTAATCGTGGAGGACGTGATAGCGGAAGCTACCTTCGACGTGGCCAGCTTGATGACCGATTCGTCGCGTTCCTTCGCTTTCTGCAGCTCGCTGTATATATTCTCGATGACAACGATACTGTCGTCGACGACCCGGCCGACGGCGATCGTGAGTCCCCCGAGGGTCATAATATTTAACGTTATATCCAGCGATGCCATGATACAAAGCGTGGTCAGGATCGATAACGGAATCGAGACAAGCACGATCAAGGTCATACGTATATTACGCAGGAACAGCAAAATCATGATGGAGGCGAGAATGGCGCCCGAAGAACCTTCTTTCAACATGCCGTTAATCGACTTCTTCACATCGGTCGCGGCATTGTATACGGTTGTGAACTTCAGATTCGGGAATTCCTTCTGCCATCCGGCCATCAGCTTCTCTACATCGTTCGAAAATTGGACCGTATTTGCGTCCTTGCTTTTATACAACGTGAGTCCGATTGCCGGCTCATTGTTCAGCCGTGTGATGAATTCCGAATCGGAAATCGCTTCGACTTTGGAGATTTGCTTCAGCAGGACGGTGCCGCCGGCGGGAAGCGCAATTTTCATATTCTCCAGATTGTAGATTGTGTTCAGATCGCTTTCGATCCGGACCGACTGGGTGGAACCGTTAAAATCGGCCGTACCGGCAGGGCTGCTCATGAGCGCGGTCTGAATGGTTTGCGTGACACCCGTTGGGGTCAATCCGAAACCGGCGATGGCGTTAATATCCAGCTTCAGCTTTAATGTGGCTTCCTGTTGGCCTACCGAATCGACGTGGTCGATGCCTTTCATGGCGCTGATCGTCGGCTCCATGACATCTTTATAGATCCGGTTGATTTCCTCGCGGTTTGTGTTGCTGTTGCCGTATAGGGCTGCGAAATATACCGGGAACTCGTTGCTGCCGAACTTGGATACTTTCGGCTTGCCCGCACCAAGCGGCAGTTTGATATCGGACAAAGCGGCTTCGATATCTTTCTTGGCGTCATCCGGACTGCGGCCGTTGACGAGCTGGATGGTGATAGCGGAGTAATTGTCGTTGGAGATGGACGATATTTTTTTCAATCCTTCGATCCCGACGATCCGCTTCTCCAGTTTTTTCGTTACGTTTTCCATCACGTCCGTTGGCGTAGCGGGGTAGATCGTACTTACAAATACAACCGGAAGCGAGATGTCCGGCATGCTTTCCTGCTTTAAGGTAGAAGCCGAGAAGGCCCCCGCGATAAACAAAAGCAGACTGATAATAATAATTGCGGCATTGTTTTTCAAGGAAAACCGGGTCAACAGGTTCATTTCTCTCTACTCCTCCACTCGTGTTCCTGCCTGTGCGTGTGCGATAAGCGGCTGTTTATAACTGTTCCCTTAGACAGATTGCTTGGACCACTCCTTGTCGATTTGTTTATAGCTGTCATAAATATCGTTATACAGCAGCGATAACTCCGTCATCCGTTTGCGGAACGCTTCAATGGAGTCCTGCTCCTGGGGGGCAGTTTCTGATAAGGAAGGAAGAGCCGTAAGAAAGTAATTCATGCAATCAAGCTGCTTGCCGAACTGGTCTATTTGATGGTGGATCATTTGCAGACACAATCGCTCGGTGATGTAATAATAATCGTTGCGGTCGTTATGTATCGGCACTTTATAGCATAATCCGGATTTCTCCAATATTCGGACCTGTACGCTGATGGCCGCTTTGGATACCCCTAGACTGGAAGCGATGGCGGTCAAACTGAGCGGTTCCTGAGCGAAAAGCAGCCGGCTGAAAATTTTCCCGGCCAGCTGGCTGTAGCCTTGCCGCTCAAATTGCGCGGACATGTACTGGTTTACTTTACGGGTTAAATCCGAATAGGTTTCTGGCAATTTCATCGCAATCTCCTTATGGGGTCTGAAAAACGGAATAACTGGTCAGTTTTAGTGAAAAAAACCAGTTGGTCAACTAGTACTATAATAAAAAAACATAGCAATTTCAATAAGATTATTCAGTTTATAATAAAAAATGACCAGTCGGTCAGTATTGACTTGTCTGGGTCTGACATATACAATAGCTTTAAATTCGATTGCACCGAAAATTTCCTTGGATCATGACGTTAGGACGTGAAGGTTATGAATGAGAAGAAAATGCAAATCATACGGGCCGCGATGAAGCTGTTCAGCGAACGTGATTATTATACGGCATCCGTACAAGATATCGTGAGTCTTGCAGGCGTGTCCAAGGGCGCCTTTTACCAGCACTTCCAATCCAAAGACGAGCTGCTGTTTTCGATCTACAACTATTTTTTTGAAAAATTCCGGGTACACCTCGAGGATTTGCAGAACCGGCTGGCGCTGCCGCCAAGGGAATTGATTATGGCGGCCTTTCAGACACAATGCCGGATGATCCAGGAAGATCAGGATTTTGTCAAAATGATGTTGAAGGGCACGGCTTTTGTCGACAATCCCTCGCTCAGAGAACTGTTTGTGAGCGAATCGCTGAGAAATTTACGCTGGTACCAGGAACGGATTATCCAATTGTACGGTCCCGACATTAAACCGTTTGCGCTGGATTGTTCGATTATGCTGAACGGCCTGCAAAAAGAATACATTTTTACGATGATCGCATGCGGATGTACCTTCGATTATATGAAGTTATCCGAATATTTGCTCGAAAGGCTGAACGATCTCGCCGGAGGTTTGCTGAACAGCCGGTTTGAGCCGCAAGTTTCCTCGGGCATTTTGGACCGCTTGTGCATTCCTACGAGTCTGGAAAAAAACAGGCAGAAAGTTCGGCAGCTGCGGGATTGGATGGAGGGGCACTTAACCGATCCGGGAACGATGATACAGTCGGTCGACGCGATTTTGCTGGAGATGAGCAAAGAGAAACCCAACGAGATTATTATTCGCGGCATGTATACCTTTCTGATGACGCTTGCCAAAGAAAACAGGCAGTGCAAGCAATATTTGGAACAAACGTTCGATTTTATACAGGAAAAGAAATAAATCTGCATATTTATTTAAGATGAACCTACCATTCAGCCGAGGCGCGGGATATGGGGGTTCTTTTTTTTGCATTGCGCTCTATAACTGAAATGGGTATAAAAATGGGTAAAAATTCAAAATATAAAGGAAATTCCTGTGTGTTCTTCAGAAAGAGGTGATCTCATGAACATCATGAACGAGCCTGAAGAAAACAAGCAGCCGCTAAGTTCGAAGCTTGCTTTCAACTTAAGCAGGATTCAAGAAGAAACCGGGAATAGCTGGGATATTAAAACCCGCGAAATTGAAATTTTTGCGGAATCCGGTGTGATATTTAAGGGAGCGATCGTCTATGTGGAGGGGCTCGTCAATCTGCATGACATGCTTCATTCGCTGCTGAGCAGCGACAGCAGTTTGCGGGTTCCGGACGTTGCCCATCCCGAGGAATTGCTGGCCCACCTCAGAAAAAGCATCATTGCCGAAGGCGCCATCGCTAGCGTAGATACATTCGAGAGCCTGTATGAAGCTTTATTTACAGGGTGCAGCATGATGCTGCTGGAAGGCTGCGCTTACGCTCTTTCCGTTGGAACCAAAGATCAGAAGGCGCGTCCGATCGAAGAACCAAATGTGCAGTCGGTCGTGCGTGGTCCGCGGGAAGGTTTTACGGAAGTGATCAGTTGGAACATCGCCATGGTGCGCCGTAAAATCAAATCCCGTCATCTGCGTGTGGAGCCGTATAAAATCGGCAAAGCGACGCAAACGGATATAGCTCTTCTATATATGGATAACATCGTAACGGATGGGATCTTGGATAAACTGCGGGAAAGAATGTCTGCGATCGATGTGGACGGCATCTTGGAAAGCAACTATATCGAAGAGTATATCCAAGATAAGCAGCCGACGCCGTTTCCAACGGTATTTAATACGGAGCGTCCCGACGTGGTAACTGCAGGCATGCTGGAGGGCAGAGTGGCCATTCTCGTTGACGGCACCCCGTTTGCTCTGCTTGTTCCGGCTTTGTTCACGCAGTTTTTTCAATCCAGCGAAGATTATTACCAGCGCGCCGATTTTGCGACATTAATCCGGCTGCTGCGGTTTTTTTCATTTTTCCTAGCGCTGCTGACGCCTTCCGTTTACATAGCGGTTTCGACATTCCATCAAGAAATGCTGCCGACCACCTTGCTGTACAATTTGGCAAGCCAGCGGGAGGCCACGCCGTTTCCGACTTTTGTAGAGGCGCTGTTGATGGAAATCACATTCGAAATTTTGCGTGAGGCCAGCGTCAGGATGCCGAAAACGGTCGGTCAATCGATCTCGATCGTGGGTACACTGGTCATCGGCCAATCGGCGGTTGAAGCGGGACTTGTCAGTGCGGCCATGGTCATCGTTGTATCCATCACGGCGATATCCAATTTTGTGCTGCCGGCCTTTAATATGGGGATCGCAGCGCGGATCGTCCGTTTTCTGCTGATGCTGCTGGCGGCTACATTTGGCTTGTACGGCATTTTTATCGGAATGATCCTCATTGTACTCCATCTGTGCAGCCTGACTTCCATCGGATTTCCATACATGGGGAGCCTCGCTCCTTTTAAATTGAAGGATCAGAAAGATACGTTCATGCGGGCCCCGATTCCCAGGATGATCACCAGACCGAAGAGCTTTCTGCTGAAAAATCTGGTGCGCCAAAAAAAACGTTGATGAAAGGAGCGATGGTATGGGACGGGTTTGGGCATTTGCGCTGCTGTTTGTGCTGCTTGCCTTGCCGCTGACCGGCTGCTGGAGCCGGCATGAACTGAATGATTTGAGCATCGTGGTTGGCCTGGGCATCGACAAGTTTAATGACAAATACAAAGTGACGTCGCAAATCGTCAATCCGGCCAAAGTAGCGTCGAAACGGGACGGGGGGCAAAATCTTTCCAGCCCGGTCGTCACCTATGAGGAGGAAGGGGCTACCGTGCCCGAGGCACTGGCCCGGATGACCGTCAAGGCGCCGCGGCGCATGTATTTCGCCCATCTGCGGATGCTGGTTATCGGCGAGGAACTGGCCAGAGAGGGAGTCGGCAAGCCGCTTGATTTTATTTCCAGAAACCGTGATATGCGGACGGATTTTTTTATCGTTGTGGCCAGACATTCAAGCGCGTCGCAAATCTTAAAAATGAACAGCGCCATCGACCCGATTCCCTCCAATAACTTGTACACAAAACTCGAGACGTCCGACAAATTATGGGCGGCTACAGGGAAAATTACACTGGACAAAATGATCGAGGAGCTGTTTAAGGAAGGCAAAAACCCTGTGCTGACAGGCATCGAAATTCTCGGAGACCCAAATCAGGGCAAGAAGCAGGCTAACGGTCAAAATGTAGAACCCCGGGTTCTGCTGCAATATTCCGGCATGGCGATCTTTAACGTGGACCGGATGGTGGACTGGCTGGACGAAAACGATGCCAAAACGTTTAATTATTTGCAAAATTCCGTGAAGGAAACAACGGCGTTTGTTCCGTGTCCCCAAAAAAAACCGGGCAACATGACCGCGCAAATTGTCAGGTCCCGCAACCGAATCGAAACGAAAATAAGTAATGACGGACAACCTGAGATTGATGTGTATCAAAACACGCAGATGGATATAAGCGACATTGAATGCGATGTCGACGTGTTGGATCCCAAAATTCAGGAGGAGCTGACGGAGGCAGTCAATCAGAAAATCATTAGAGTACTGTCCGCTTCTGTTCGAAAATCCCAGACAACCCTCGAATTGGATTATTTTGGATTCGGCGATGTAGTCCACCGGCAAAACCCGAAATACTGGCGTAAAATTAAAAATTGGAACAACGTATATAAAAATATGGAAATACGCATTCACTCTCATGTCGATCTGCGAAGAATCGGCACGACCTTGCAGCCAATAGAACACGCGAAGGTGGAATAAATTATGCTGATGTGGATCGGTATCGCTGCGGTGATCGTTCGCGCCGGGCTTAAGGATATTCCCGCATTATGGGGGCAGCGCAGCTATAAGGAGCTGATCATGCTTACAATGCTTATCGTTGTCATTGCTTCGGTATGCGGCGTGCAGATGGCCCATGTGAAGCTGCCCAATCCGCTGAAAGGAATCGAGACGATTCTAAAGCCTTATGTGCAAACGATTGAATCCCTGCTGACTTGAAAGGAAGCATCTTATGGAAAACGGCGGTAAAATCAACAGCCACACCTTTACGATACTTGTCGCTTTTTTTATGATCGGCACGTCGATACTGATTACTCCCGCCGGTTTGGCCGTGGATGCCCGGCAGGACGCATGGCTTGCATGTTTGACGGGTTTGCTGGTCAATCTGCTGCTTGTGCTGTTGTACGCTGCGTTGGGAAAGCGGTTCGGCGAGTTATCCGTCATAGGTTTTTGCGAAAGGGCATTCGGCAAGTGGCTGGGCAAAGCGGCAGGGCTGGTTCTGACGCTGTTTTATTATTTGCTGGCTTCGTTGATGGTCGGGGATTTGGGCTTTTTTCTGACGTCCCAGATTGTGCCGGAAACGCCGATTGAGATGCTGCAAATTTTATTTGTCCTCACCATTTCCGCCGCCGTGTATTATGGGGTAAAAATATACGGAAGGGCGGCCGAAATTTTCTTCCCTATCATGCTTGTATTATTTCTGCTGCTGATTGTGCCGCTGCTGCATAGATTCCATTTCAACAATGTCATGCCTCTCATGGAAAACGGAATCAAACCGGTGTTAAAGGGCGCTTATTCATTTTTCGGCCTTCAGGAGATGGGGGTGCTGCTTATGCTTTATCCGTTTGTCGGGGAAGGCAAGGGACGCGCTATGATCGTAGGGACGGTGATTGGAGGCATCGTTTTGGCGATCACGACGTTTAGCAGTATCGCGGTGCTGGGAGCATCGCTTACGGCGAATCAGTTATTTCCGGCGTATACGCTTGCGAAAAATATTAATATTGGGAATTTTATACAGAGGCTGGAAGGCAATATGATGCTGATCTGGGTGCTGACGATATTTATGAAGGTGGTCATCACTTTTCACGCTTCCCTCCTTGGCATGGTGCAGGTGTTTAATTTAAAAAGCGAGAAGCCGTACGTTGCGCCGCTTGCCCTGGGCATGGTTTCGCTGTCGCTGATCTGTTACCCGGATACGCTGTTTTCGACCCGTTTTCTCGCCCGCAATTGGACCGCGCTTGCTTCGTTTTTTATGATCTTTTTGCCGCTTCTGCTGCTGGCCGTTTCCGTCCTAAGACACAAATTAGCCGTGAAGAAACAGTAACGAAAACTTAACAAAATTTTCTTGTCGCGCCTTAATCGGAGCCCTTATAATAAACAAGAGTGATATAGTTCGTTAGAACTAAAAGGAGGGGCTCCATGCGGTTAGTAACACGTTCGGATCTTGACGGATTGGTATGCGCCATTCTGTTTAGAAAGCTCGGGATGATTGATCAGATGAAATTTGTTCATCCCAAAGATGTGCAGGACGGCCTGATTGAGGTTAGCGAAAACGATATTTTGGCCAATGTGCCGTTTGTTCCGGGGTGCGGCTTGTGGTTCGATCATCATTCCAGCGAGCTGGAACGAACCGGAGAGCAGGCGGAATTCAAAGGGGAAGTCCGCGTCGCGCCGAGCGCTGCGCGTGTCGTTTACGATTATTACGGCGGCAAGGAAACTTTCGGCGACATCGACGATATGATGGCCGGCGTAGATAAAGCGGATTCGGCGCAGTTTTCCGCTGACGACATCCTGCAGCCGCAAGGCTGGGATTTGCTGTCTTTTATATGCGACGCGAGAACCGGGCTTGGACGGTTTCATGACTACCGGATCAGCAACTACCAGCTGATGGAAGCGCTCGTAGACCACTGTGCGACGATGGGCATTGACGAGGTGCTGCAGCATCCGGACGTGCAGGAACGGGTGAAGCGGTATTTTGAATTGGACAAAGACTACAAGCAGATGCTTCAGCAATATACGCGGGTTGACGGCAACGTCATCGTGACCGATTTGCGTGGCGTGGAGACCATTTTTCCGGGCAATCGGTTTATGGTGTACGCGCTGTATCCCGAGCAAAATATTTCGATCTGGATGATAGACGGGCGCGGCAAGCAAAATTGCGTATTCGCATGCGGCTACAGCATCATCAATCGGAGCGCCAAAACCGATATCGGGGCGTTGATGCTGGCAAACGGCGGCGGCGGGCATAAAGCGGCCGGCACTTGCCAGGTGCCGTACGATCAAGCGGATACGGTGCTTGCACAGTTCGTCGAAACGATGAAACAAAACGGATAAATCGATTAGGACCGTTAAGGAGGACGTAAGCATTCAGTCTTAACGGTCTTTGATTTCTGTGACGGCCTGTGGATAGGCCCAAGGTCCGAAGCTTCATGAGCTTTAAGCTGAAGCTTCTTTTTTTGTGCCGCCATCAGGCTTGACGCTTCCATTAAGTGTAGTTATGATAAACTTATTTGAATAATATGAAAATAGGAGATTCCCATCATGGATCTAGGAAACAAAATCAAAAAGCTGCGCAAGGAGCAAAACCGTAATTTAGCCGAGATTGCGGATATTTGCGGTTTCTCCAAAAGTTTGCTGTCCAAAATCGAAAACGGCAAGACGATGCCGCCGATCTCCACATTGGTAAAAATCGCCGACGCTTTAGGGACCAAAGTGTCGATTTTGCTGGATGACCAGCAGCAGTCCGGCACCATCCATACAACCAGACAGACAAGCGAATCCAAGCTGGTCAAAACAGAAAAGGGCTACTCTTTCTTTGCATTTGCCGTCGAACGCGCGGAGAAGCTGATGCAGCCGTTCCTGTTTGTTTCACGCAAAGAGGAAAGCGACAACAGACATACGTTCAGCCATAACGGAGAAGAATTTATTTTTATTTTGGAAGGCCAGATGAAATATAAGGTCGGCAATGTTGAATATACGCTTGGGCCGGGCGACAGTCTTTACTTCGACTCGATCGAGAAGCATATGCTGTCTCCGATTACTGACGAAATCAAGTATGTGGCCGTGTTCACCCAATCCAAGCAGGAGCCGGCCAAATAAAAGGCAAGCAGTTTACCGTTGAAGCCTGCGTCAAGCGGTCGTGCACCCGATGGAGCCCGTGTACGACTGCGTAACCGGTTATGCCATTCCCATCTAACCATCTAGACCCATTCGTTTTCTCACGTTTTCTTCGATTTTATCCTCCGAACGTTATTCCAATTATCTTGCAAATCTCATCCAATCCCGATCCAACTCGCGTTATTGGCGATAAAAAAAGTATGTTTTTTGTGAAAGAAAGCGATTGCATTAACGGGCAAGTTGCTATATAATTTCATTAAACTTGGTTGAATATAATTATACATAATTTATTATTTATTAATTACGTTTCATTTAAGGAGGAGATGTGTATGTATCCTGGGTTAGGCCGCTTGTCTTTATTGTCCGACGCCCAAACCCGCTCAATCAGCCCTGAGAACTTTACCGGGGAAAAAGGAAAAGGAGGTATGGCGAGCGAAGGAACAGGCGCCGCATGCGCCCGCGATTTGGGGGTAGGCTGGAAAGTTTCGCCTTCGGTAAATATCCCGGCGAAATCGACGTTTACGCTTGCGGATATTTCCGCATCGGGGGTGATTCAGCATTTCTGGATCACTTGTTTCCCAGACCGCTGGAGAATGCTGATTTTGCGCATGTATTGGGATGAGGAGCAGCTTCCTTCCGTCGAAGTGCCGCTAGGCGACTTTTTCTGCAACGGCTGGTGCGAGCGGAGCAATGTCAACTCGCTGCCGATTGCCGTCAATCCGGCCGGAGGGATGAACAGCTATTGGGAGATGCCGTTTCGCAAGGCGGCCAAAATAACGCTGGAGAACATCTCGGAGCAAGAAGCTACCGTGTATTATCAAGTCAACTATGCCTTGACGGAAATCGATGACAAAGCGGCTTATTTTCATGCCCAGTGGCGGCGCAGCAACCCGCTGCCGTACAAAGAAGTGCACACCATTCTGGACGGGGTACAAGGAAAAGGCCATTATGTCGGCACCTACATGGCATGGCAGGTCAACAATACGGGCTGGTTTGGGGAAGGCGAAATCAAGTTCTATATGGATGGCGATGTCGACTACCCGACCATTTGCGGTACGGGAACGGAGGATTATTTCGGCGGGGCATGGAACTGGGAACAACCGCAAGGCCAATACGGCACCTACTCGACCGCATTTCTCGGCATGCACCAGGTGATTAAACCCGACGGATTATACAGAAGCCAGCAAAGGTTCGGCATGTACCGGTGGCATGTGATGGATCCGATCCGGTTCGAGCAAGAGCTGAAAGTAACGATTCAAGCATTGGGCTGGCGTTCGGGAAGAAGGTATCTGCCATTGCAGGACGATATTGCTTCCGTCGCGTATTGGTATCAGGCGGAACCTCATTCCGTTTATCCAAGGCTCCCGGATAAGGACGGTCTGGAAGTCATTTAATTAAACGCATAAGGACATACAAACAATTTGTATATGAAGGGGTGTTTTCATTGAAAAGCATTTCGTATCTATTGTTAACGTCCGTAATCGTCACGGCGGCGGCCGGCTGCAGCGCTGCGGCGCCGGGAGCCGTCAAACCTGCAGATACGGCTGCGCCCAAAACGTCAGGGACGGGCGCGCCGCCCGCGAGCGGGCCCGTTACCTTGAGGGTAGGGGGCATCGAGTACCCTTACACGAAAGCCGTCAATGAAGCGTTTGAGAAGAAGTATTCGAATATCAAGGTCGAATGGAATCCCGGGAACAACGATTTCGAGGACGGATCCATTCAAGCGTTGCTGCGTTCCGGCAGCGGGCCGGATGTGATGGTGGTCAGCTCGGGCCCGGGGCGTGTCGGCTTGCTTTCAAATGCGGGTCTGATTTTGCCGATTGAAGATGCGATGAAAAAATATAACATCGAAAGCCGTTATCAGAAGTGGGTTATCGATCAGACAAGGGTACAAGGAAACGGCAAGGTATATGAGCTGGTCGAAGGCGTCGATGTATTTTCCGTCTACTACAATAAAGAGATGTTTCAAAAGTACGGATTGAAACCGCCTTCAACGTGGGAGGAATTTCTCGACAATTGCGCCAAGCTGAAAAACGCCAATATTTTGCCGATTGCGGCCGGCTTCCGCAAAGGCATCGGCGGCGGCTGGATGCTCGGCAATCTGGTGGAAGCCGCAGCGGGAAAAGACCGGATGACGGACGTCATATTTGGCAAAGGCCCATTCGACCAGAAGGAAATCGTGCTCGGCGGGGAAATGCTGAAGCAGCTGCTTGACGCCGGATATGTCAATGGCAAGGACGCCAGCGCGATCGATCAAGCGCAAGCCCAAGCGGCGTTTCTGTCCGGGCAAGCGGCGATGACGATATCGTCGCAGGGCTTTATCGCTTCGGAACGGAAAAAAGGCAACGATGTCAACAAATTCGACACGTTCCTGCTGCCGTCGCGCGAAGCGGGACGTCCCGCACGGCCGAGCGCCGGGCTTGCCCACAGCTGGATCGTAAATGCCACAACGAAAAATATCGATGCCGCGGAAAAATGGCTGGATTGGGTGTCCAGCGAGGAGTATTTAAAGGTTGTTGCGGCCAATGCGGGAAGCCTCGTGCCCGTCGTTGAAGCGACAAGCAAAGTGAAAAACGATCCCGCGATTGAAAAAGCGTCGGAGATGCTGAAAAACGGAGCGGGTTACAACCCCAGCGTATACCTGCCTGCCAAAGCCAAAGATGCTTGGTATGCAGCGGTGGACAGCATTACGGCAGGCGGCTCGCCGGCAGAAGCGTTTAAAGCGATTGAAGCGGAGATGGCGAAGGCGAAACAAACGAAGTAAGCGGCTGAACGTCTTTGTGAAGGGAGGTGTGGCGTTTCATGGATGTAACGGTTTCGGACCGGAAAAAAACGTCGTCTTACGCAAAAGGACGTATAGCCAAGCTGGTTCCCGAATATGGATGGGCATTATTATTCTCTCTGCCGGCCTTATGTTTTTATGTCGCAATTATTTTATTGCCGCTGCTCGTTTCCGTGCAGCTCAGCTTGTTTAACTGGGACGGCATGATGCCTTCCATGGATTTCGTAGGTTTTTCCAATTACGTGCATCTGTGGTCGGAGCCCCGCTTTCTTGCGTCGCTCCTGCGCACTCTCATCTGGTGGGTGCTTCACGTTGTATTTGCCGTCGGCGGCGGGCTTGTGATGGCGCTGCTGATTGCGCAGGTCAGGTGGGGGCAGAGCATATTCCGCACATTATGCTTTTTGCCGCATGTATTGTCTTTATCCGTTGTAGGTATCATTTGGGCGCAGCTGTACCATCCGAACATCGGTTTTATCAACTTGACCTTAAAGCAGCTCGGATTAGGCTTTCTCGCCAAAACCTGGCTGGGGGACACGTCGCTTGTGCTGACTTCCATCAGTGTAGCAAGCTCTTGGCAGGCTTACGGCTTCTATATGGTCATTTTTTTGGCGGGACTGCAAAATATCGATCCCCTGCTTTATGAAGCATCGGTCGTCGACGGCGCATCGCCTTGGCAAAAGTTCCGTTATATTACGCTTCCGTCTTTGCGCAATACGCTTACGCTGGTGCTCAGCTTGGCGTTCATCAGCTCGCTCAAAGGTTTCGGCACCGTATGGGCGATGACGGGAGGCGGTCCGAACAACGCTTCCGAACTGGTGGCTGTATATGTATGGCGGGATGCTTTCCAAAGCTCCGAAATCGGGAAAGCTTCGGCGGCCGCATTAACGTTGGGGATCGCCGTTATCGTCTTGACGGTGTTATTTAATCAATGGCGCGATCGAAAAGGAGAGTAGATGATGTTTAAACAATCGATCCGCAACTATCAGATCACCGTGTTTTCCGTGCTTGCCATCTTTACGGCTGCAACGGTGCTGCCGTTTCTGTGGGTCATTGCCAGCGCGTTTAAAAGCGACGCCGAAATTTTCGGCAGCGCTTCGCTCATTCCGAAATCATGGAATTGGGTTAATTTTTACACCGCATGGACGGACGGCAAGTTTGGCGTCTATTTTTGGAACAGCCTGCTGATCGCGGTATCGGTAACGGTCATATTGGCGGCGATCGCTTGTCCGGCGGGTTACGCGTTTGCGAAGATGAAGCTGCGCAAGCATCCCTTTGTTTTCTATATCATCTTGTTTGGCATGACGATGCCGGCGCAATCGGTCATTATCCCTTTATTTTACCAGCTGAAAAGTTACGGTCTGATCGATCATAAATTGGGACTGATTATCGCCGAGGTAGGGCTGGAAGTTCCGTTTGCGATCTACTTGATGCGGAATTTTTTCCGCGATTTGCCCGACGAGCTGATCGAAGCCGCCGTCATTGACGGAGCGGGCACATGGGGAGCGTTCCGGCGTGTCATGCTGCCGTTGTCGAAGCCGGGGGTGCTGGCGCTTTCCGTGTTCAGTTTTCTTGGCTCATGGAACGAATTTCTGCTGTCGCTGCTAGTGCTTGTAAGCAATGATTCAAGAACGATCCCGCTGGGGCTCGTGCGTTTCTCCAGCTTGCATACGTCCGATTATGGCGTTGTGTTTGCCGGTGTCGTATTTGCTTTCATACCTTCGATGCTGATTTATATTTTGCTGCAAAAATCGTTTGTGCGCGGGATTTCCAGCGGTTCACTTAAGTGATGGAGTTCTTTCGCTGCCGGTTTAGCCGGCGTAATAACATTTAAGGAGTGTGTACCATGAATCTTGTACCCGTAAAATACAATTTTGAATACGAACGTAAGCTGAAGGTTTGTTTTATCGGGGCGGGCGGGCATTCGTTCCGCAACGTATACCCGACATTTCAATATGCGCCTGTCGATTTAGCGGCCATCTGCGACAGCGACGGAGATCGGGCTGCCGCTTATGCCCGGCAATTCGGAGCCAAAGCGCATTATACGGATTATAACGAGATGTTCGAGAAGGAAAAGCCGGATGCGGTGTTTATCGTCACTTCTTATCACCCCGACGGGCGGGTGCAGGCGACGGATATCGCCATGGATGCTCTGCGGGCGGGCGTGCACGTCTGGATGGAGAAACCTACGGCGGCCAGCGCCGAGGAAGTGCGGCAGCTGATGTTGGCCAGCGAGCAGAGCGGACGTTATGTGATGACCGGGTTGAAGAAGATGTTTTTCCCGGGCGTAGCCAAAGTGAAGGAGATTATCAGCTCCCCCGAGTTCGGGACGCCGTCTTCGATTTATGTCCGTTATCCGCAATCGATGCCGCCGTTCTCCGCGCGGGCCGATTTGAAGAACCTTACCAGTCTGCTCGATCACATCTATCATCCAGGCGCCATTATTTATTATTTAATGGGCAAAATCGGCAAAATGTCGTACGACTGGGAAGCTGTCAACGGCGGATCGGTGACCAATCTCCGTTTTTTGTCCGGGGCGATCGGAACGCTTCATATGACGGCCGGTATCGCCGGAAGCAGTCCGCTGGAACGTCTCGAGGTGATTGGGCAAGGCGCCAACGTCGTGCTGGAAAACGGGGTGCATCTGACCTACTACCGCAAACTGAGCGGCAAACGGCCGTACGGAAGAACGGGCAGCTATTTGGTCGACGAACAGGAAGCTCCGCTGCATTGGGAGCCGGAATTTTCGCTGGGCCAGTTGTATAACAAAAATATCTTTATGCTTGGATACGCGCCGGAGGTGCTGCATTTTTGCGAAAGCGTGCTCGCCGGACAGCCGCCGCAAAAAGGCACGCTTGACGCTTCGCTGGAAATCGCCAAGCTGTTTGAGGCGTATCGAACGACGCCGGAGGGCGTTGTCTCGGTCGTTAACGAAGCTTGAGATTTGGATACAAATACAAACATACGCAAAGGAGAATGAGGGAAATGGCGACAGTTTCGGATTTGAGGAAGCAGGACCCGGCACGTTTGATCAATGAAAATTGGGGTAAAATTCAATGGCTTTGCGGGCAGGACATCGACCCCGATAGCGAGATGACTTTTGGCATGGTGTATATCCACTCGGGAGAATCGAATCCGCGCCACGTGCATCCCAATTGCGAGGAGTACATTTTCGTGTTGTCCGGCGAATGCGACCACAGCTTAGGGGAGGAAATGATTCATTTGGAGCCGGGCATGATGCTGCGCATCCCGCGGGGCGTGCCGCATAACGCGATGACAACCAGTTGGGAGCCATGCCGGATGATTATCGCTTATTCTGCGCCGGATCGTCAGACGATCGGCGAATAATTTATAAAGTCCTTGAGAGGAGCTGAATAGATCGTTATGGGGAAAAAAGCGGTTCTGATCGGCGCTTTGGATACGAAAGGGCAGGAATATTTGTTTGTTAAGGAACAGCTTGAAGCATGCGGTTTGGAAACATTTGTGATTAATACCGGGGTACTTGGGGACCCGCTTTTTACGCCGGACGTTTCCGCGGATGAGGTGGCTGCTGTCGGCGGCTCCAGCTTGGCGGAGCTGCGGGAGAGAAGCGACCGCGGCACGGCGGTGGCCGTTATGACACGAGGAGCCGAACGCACGATGGCGGAGCTGGAGCGAAGCGGAATCATCGGCGGCGTATTCGGCATGGGCGGCACGGCCGGTACAACGGTGGCGGCCTCCGCGCTGCAGGCGCTGCCGATCGGCATTCCGAAGCTGCTTGTGTCCACTGTCGCGTCCGGCAATACCAAGCCGTATGTCGGAGTAAAAGATATTATGATGATGTATTCCGTCGTCGATATTTCCGGAATTAACAAGTTGTCCCGCCGTATTCTGAGCAATGCCGCCTATGCTCTTGCCGGGATGATCTCGCATCTTTCGCAGGAGCAAGCACCGACGGAAGACGAAGATAAGGTTACGCTGGGCATCACGATGTTTGGCGTAACGACGCCTTGCGCTACACGTGTGCGGGAGAAGCTGGAAGAGCGGGGTTACGATCTGCTGGTGTTCCATGCCACAGGCACGGGCGGCATGGCGATGGAAGAGCTGATTTCCGCGGGATACATTAAAGCCGTCGCCGACATTACGACAACCGAGCTGGCCGATGAGCTGGTTGGCGGCATTTTTAGTGCCGGTCCGAACCGGCTGGAAGCTTCGGGTTTGGCCGGCATCCCGCAGGTTATTTCGGTGGGGGCGCTTGATATGGTCAACTTCGGCCCGCCGGAGACGGTGCCCGAACGGTTTAAAGAACGGAAGTTTTACCAGCATAATCCGACCACCACGCTGATGCGCACCACAGTGGACGAAAACCATCAGCTTGGCACCATATTGGCCGAAAAATTGAACAAAAGCAGCTCCCCGACCGTTGTCATTTTCCCAAAAGGCGGAGTGTCGCTGCTGGATATGGAAGGCAAGGCGTTTGACGGCAAAGAGGAAAGAGCCGCTTTATATGAGGGGATAAAAGCTCATTTGCGAAGCGACATTCCGTTTATCGAACTGGAGCAGGACATCAACGACCCGTTGGTGGCCGATTGTATTACCGAAAGGCTGCTGAAGTTCCTAGAACAGAAAGAGGGGTAACACATATGGCATTGGAAAGGCAAGAAATATTGCGCCGATTGCGTTCGCAAATTGGGCAAGGGAAGTTTATCGTAGGCGCAGGGGCGGGAACCGGCTTATCGGCGAAATGCGCCGAAGCGGGCGGCGTCGATCTGATCATTATCTACAATTCCGGGCGTTACCGGATGGCCGGACGTGGTTCGTTGGCCGGGCTCATGCCGTATGGCGACGCCAACCAAATTGTGGTCGATATGGGCGGCGAAGTGCTGCCGATCGTACGTGATACGCCTGTACTGGCAGGCGTATGCGGCACGGATCCGTTCCGGCTGATGGACGTTTATTTAAAGCAGCTGAAGGAGATGGGCTTCTCCGGCGTACAAAATTTCCCTACCGTTGGCTTATGCGACGGCGTGTTCCGGCAAAACCTGGAGGAAACCGGCATGGGCTACGGGCTGGAGGTCGATATGATCCGCAAAGCGCATGAGCTTGATATGTTTACAACACCCTATGTATTCTGTGAGCAGGACGCGATTGACATGGCTACGGCAGGAGCGGATGTGCTGGTCGCCCATGTCGGCTTGACGACCAAAGGCAGCATCGGCGCCAAAACGGCACTGACGCTCGACGAATCCGCAGACCTCGTGCAGCGCATTCACGACGCCGGCAAAAGCGTCAATCCCGATATTTTGGTCATATGCCACGGCGGACCGATTTCTGAACCGGAAGATGTGCAATATGTGCTCGGCCGAACCAACGGCGTCGCCGGATTTTTCGGCGCCTCCAGCATCGAGCGTTTGCCGACGGAGCTGGCGATCACGGAGCAGGTCAGACGGTTTAAAAGTTTGTAAGAAGCTGTTTATTGAGGCTCCGGAGTTATAGTTATTGTGGCAAAAGGAGCTAGTTGGTGTTCTAAGATCATATCACACAAGTGGGAACGTATGTTCGCAATTAAAAAACCGCCGTACTTGGTAAATCGGAGTATCTCCGTGTTTACCAAGTACGGCGGTTTTATGCTGCTTGTGGACCAAATAAGCTAAGAGGCAGCTCTCTTAAGCATAAGAAAGCGCAGCGCACCTTAAGCTTAAGCGAAGCGAAAAGCAAAGGTGAGCAATGCGCGAGCCCGAGGCACACAGCCCCGACCCGCATCATCGCGCTGCAGTGGAGCACGGTGTGCTAAAGCCAAGCGCTAGCGATGGCAAAGCGCACCAAAGTGCGGGTCCGAGGCACACAGCCGCGCCCCGCGTCACCGCGCCGCAGTGGAGCACGGTGCGCTAAAGCCAAGCGCCAGCGATGGCAAAGCGCACCAAGATGCGGGTCCGAGGCACACTGCCGCTCCCCGCATCATCGCGCCGCAGTGAGCCGCAGCGCACCTAAGCTTAAGCGAAGCGAAAAGCAGGTGCGCAATGCGCGGGCCCGAGGCACACAGCCCCGACCCGCATCATCGCGCTGCAGTGGAGCACGGTGTGCTAAAGCCAAGCGCTAGCGATGGCAAAGCGCACCAAAGTGCGGGTCCGAGGCACACAGCCGCGCCCCGCGTCACCGCGCCGCAGTGGAGCACGGTGCGCTAAAGCCAAGCGCCAGCGATGGCAAAGCGCACCAAGATGCGGGTCCGAGGCACACAGCCGCTCCACCGAGGCGGGTCCAGGGCGCAGCGCCTGGGGTCCCCCTTTCAGGGGGATTTAGGGGGTCCCCCGCCCGTACACTCCACCAGACACCCAATATTGATACAGCTGGCATTCGATCCGGCCATTATACAGCTTCCGCTTGCGGGAAGCCGGGCGGCCCATGTAGTGCTCGAACTGCTTGCTCGGCGACAGTACAAACACGCTCCAGGAAGGCAGCTGCGCCGTGACGCTGCCCAGTTGGCGCAGCGCCCGCTCGACCTCGTCCTGCTCGCCGAGCCGCTCGCCGTAAGGCGGGTTCGTAATCAGGCAGCCGTATTCGCCTTGGGGCCGGATTTTCGCTACCGGCTCGGTATGAAAGCGCAGCTCCTTGGACAGCCCGGCCGCTTTGGCTGCGGCAAGGGCGACGTCGATCGCCGCCGGATCGATGTCGCTGCCTTGGATATCCAGCGGCACGTCGTCCGCCAGCAAATCGTAGGCTTCGTCGCGCGCTTCGAGCCACAGCTTCTCCGGCACGGTCGGCCAATGCTCCGCGTCGAAGGTGCGGCGCAGCCCGGGGGCGATGTTCCAGCCGATCATCGCAGCTTCGATCGCAATCGTGCCGGAACCGCAGAACGGGTCGTACAGCGGCCGCTCCGGCCGCCATTTGCTGAGCAGCACGAGGGCGGCGGCCATCGTTTCCTTCAGCGGCGCTTCCGTGACCAGTTTGCGGTAACCGCGTTTGTGCAGGCCGATGCCGGTCGTATCCAGCGTTAGCGTAGCGACGTCTTTCAGCAGCGAAACTTCGATTCGGAACATCGGACCGGTTTCCCCGAACCATTCGGTGTGATACCGGTCCTTCATCTTTTCGACAATCGCTTTTTTGACGATTCCCTGACAAGCGGGTACGCTGGACAGCTGGGATTTATGCGAACGGCCGTCTACCGGAAACTCCGCATCCTCCGGAATCCAATCCGGCCAAGGCAGCGCCTTGGTCCCTTCGAACAACTCGTCGAAAGTCCGAGCCGGAAACTGGCCCATCTTGACAAGCACCCGGTCAGCCGTCCGCAGCCACAGATTGGCCCGGCAGATGGCCGACTCGTCCCCGATAAACGTAACCCGCCCGTTCTCAACCGTGATCTGATCGTAGCCCAGCTGCCGCACCTCGCTTTCGACGACGGCTTCCAGCCCCATCGGGGCCGTGGCAATAAGCTCTATTTGCGCCATAACGTTTAATTCAACTCCATATCCATTTGAAGTCCGATAATAAAAACCATACAATATCATAGTATAGGCGAAAGGCATGCCTCTGACAAATGAACGGAATCACAAGATAATAAGGAGCGGGATCATATGGATGCGGAACAATATGTAGAATCGTTGTTTGCCCGGGATGAGATGCTGGAGCGGGTGGAAGAGGCGATTAGAGCCAATCATATGCCGGAGATTTCGATTGTACCGGGTTATGGGAGGCTGCTGACGCTGTTGGTCAAGCTGGTGCGGGCGAAACATGTGCTGGAGATCGGAGCGCTTGGAGGCTATAGCGGCATTTGTTTGGCCCGTGGGCTGGAGCAAGACGGAAGGCTTGTGTCGCTGGAGCTTAAGGCTGAATATGCCGAACTGGCTCATCGGCATTTGAAGGAAGCGGGCCTCGGCGATCGGGTCGAATACCGGGTGGGGGAGGCGCTTCACAGTTTGGAGCAGCTTGCTTCGGAAGGGAAACGATTTGATCTGTTTTTTATCGATGCGGATAAGGGCAATTACCCGAATTATTTGGAATGGGCGATCAAGCTGGCGGCGCCCGGAGCGCTTGTCGTTGGAGACAATGCGCTGCTGCACGGTAAAGTAGCGAATCCGGAAGAAAAAAGAAACGGAGTGGTGAAGCTGCGCCGATTTAATGAAATGATCGCCGGAGACGACAGGCTGGAAGGCGTGATTTTGCCCGCTTACGACGGTTTGGCTTTGGCCCGAATCAAATAACAAGCAGCGCAAAAAAGGTAAGTTTCGCATGTAGGAACGGCGTCAGCCGTGCATGCAGAACGATTGAGGTAGACCTCGTCTGACTTGCACAATCCGGCACGATTGCAGATGCTGCCGGAAAGATCAGCCGCAGCAGCAGTAGCGCATTTGCGGTACACGCTGCTGCGGAGGCTTGACGCTTAAGCCAGCAATTCCTCCAAAGCTTTCAAGAAAGCTTCGTTCTCCCCGTTATTTCCAACAGAGACTCTTATATACTCAGGCATTCCCCAAATTCCCGCATAACGCACGATAATGCCTTTGGCCATCAGGCCGTCGTATACTGCTTTGGCATCCTGTCCGAGATGGATAAGCACGAAATTCGCCATGCTTTTTGTGTACTGCAGATGCAGTTTGTGCAGCCCTTCATACAGCTGCTCGCGACCTGCGGCATTTACGCTCCGCGATCTTTCTACATGCTCGGTGTCGGAAAGCGCGACCACCGCGGCCGTTTGAGCCAGCGAGTTGACGTTGAAGGGTTCTTTGACGCGCAAAATGTGGTCGATCAAGCTGCTTTTTCCGATGGCGAAGCCAACCCGTATGCCTGCAAGACCGTAAATTTTTGAAAACGTCTGAAGCACGATGACCGGGTAGCCCTGCCTTATAAATTCAAAACCGTCGGTGTAGTCCTCTTCGGTTACAAAATGGGTATATGCCGAGTCGAAGATCACCAGAATATGTTCGGGCAGCGCCTCAAGCAGCTTCTGCAGCTGCGATTTCGTCATATAGGTGCCGGTCGGGTTGTTCGGCGAGCATATGTAGACCGCTTTGGTTTTTGGTGTGACTGCGGCCAGCAGCGCCTCGACCGAATAGCCGTATCCATCTCCAAGCGGCACAGGCACAGTAACGGCACCCATCAAATCGGCGCCGAATTCATATTCGCTGAATGATGGCGAAGGGACGATGATTTCATCACCCGCTTCCAAAAAGGTTTCCGAGATCAAAGTAATCAATTCATCGGCTCCATTGCCGACAATGATTTCTTCCGGAGCAAACCGGTAAGCATCCGCCAGCGCCTGCTTAAGTGTGTATGCTTGTGCATCGGGATAACGATGCAGCTCGCCAAGGCTCGAAGATATCGCCTCCACCGCTTTGGGCGAAGGGCCAAGCGGATTTTCGTTGGAAGCCAGCTTGATGACATGCGAGATGCCAAGCTCCCGCTGAACTTCCCAAATCGGTTTGCCGGGGGAGTAGGGCTTCAGTTTCTCCACGGCTTTGCGCGATGCGATTTTTAGTGTTTTTTCCATCAAGGTAATCCTCCTCTTTAAAAGTGCCTGAATCGGCAAACGGTACAAACAATCGCTTTATTGCGATAATAGTATAATACATTAACACGTTAACAAAGTAAAGCGATTTTTCGATCACTTCTCATCCTTGAAAGACTTCGCTACAGTTTTTCTCACACGAATTTAGGAGAGCAATATAAAAAAACAGCATGTGCCGATTCATTAGCGATTCGGCCATGCTGCCTGTTGCTTATACTTTATGATTCATGTTTCTTAAGCGGTTGAGGTGCTTTGTTGCCGGTCTTTTCAGGGCTGCTCACTTCAACTTGTTGTTGGTGAAAGACGATTTCTTGCTTCTGTTCCTTATATTCCGCACGCGTCCAATACAACAGCAGCAGCTCGGCGCATAAGGCGATAAACAACATTCGCTTTACATTCAGCTTCAATGTACAGCCCTCCACAGAGAGTAACCATATATTCCTTTTTTTGCTATTTTAACACGAACCGAATGCTGTTGGCTAGCTCATTTCACCGATGTTTCGGTTTCATGCGAAGGCTTCACGTACAATGTTTTGCGGACCCATGCGGCATTGACAAGCAGCAGGGCGCAGGACATGAGAAAAATACCTTTGATGCCGATCCACCCCGACAGCGCTCCGCCGATGACAGGTCCCAGCATATTGCCAAGACTTAACGCGCTTGAATTGTAACTAAAGGAGCGGCTTTCTTTGCCGTTAGGCGTAAACCGCCGAATCAGCGTCTGCACCGAAGGCAGCATGCCTCCCATAAACAAACCTAATATAAATCTGGAGGCCATCAGCTGCCAGATGTTAGTTACAAACGCTTGGGGGATAAAACTAAGCGCCGCGCCGATCAACGCGATGCTGAGCACCTTCTCCGGACCGATTTTATCGCTTAATTTGCCCAGCAGAGGCGAAGCGATCATATTGGAGAAGCCGGTGACCGACCCGACAAGACCGGCGTACAAGGCAAGCATCTTGTCTTGGCCGTGAAGCTCCTGAACAAACAGCGGGATCAGCGGCATCGCGCTGAGCATAGCGAATTGAATCAATAAGGTGACCGAATACAAGGACGGCAGCTGCGGCGTTTTGCTTAATTCCTTGAAGCCTTTCACGATCGATTCCTTTGGCTGCTTGACCGCTTTCTTGGCGTCAAACGACTCTTTGACAAAAAATAACGCGAGCAGCGAAGCGCCAAACAAACAAACGCCGGTGACGTAAAAAATCGGCCGATAGCCGATCCATTCCGCCATCAAGCCGCCGATTAACGGGCCAAGAATCGAACCGCCGACGGAACCGGATTGCAGCGTGCCAAGCGCAAAGCCCATTTTTTCCTTCGGGGTGTTGGCTGACATCAAGGACACGGCCGCTGGAGCGAAACCCGAGATCGTACCGTTGACCATCCGCAGCAGCAGCAGCTGCCAAGGGTGCGTCGCAAAACCCATCAGCACGATGACTAGCGCCATGCCGAAACCGGAACGCAGCAGCATCATTTTTCGGCCGTACCGGTCAGCCAAACTGCCCCAAATGGGCTGGGCAAAAAAGGAAGTGACAAAATTCGCGGCAAAGATAAGCCCGCCCCACAAGGCCACGGAGTGTGCATCCGTAATCCCGAGCTCCTGAATATAAAATGGCAAAAACGGGGTAATCATCGTCATTCCAGCCAGTACGAGGAATTGTCCGAGCCAAAGCACGACCAAGTTGAGTTTCCAATTTGACAAGTTTTCCGTACTCCCTTCCCATGACCGTAAGTCCGCCATTTGTATTTTAGCACATGTTGCCAGAAATTCACTAACGGATATCCGGCTTCGAAAAAATCCGCGCATAGATTTTCCTATTTCAGGAAAAAGTATGTACTGGTTTTTAATCTATTGCCGAGGAGCTGTTTAACTATGCCATTTGGAGCACATGAAACGATGGAAGTTCATGAGATACTAAGTGAAAAGCTGAATATGATGAATCATTTCTCGCTTTATGCGCAATTTGCGCAAGCTGCGGAACTGCGCGAGATGATTGAACGCCAGATGCAATCCGTAACAGGCTCTTATGACCAATTGGTCGCGTATACCCACGATTACAGTGCGGCGAACCAGCCGATGCCGGCATATCCGGACATCAGAGCGGGCGTACAGCCGCAGCAAATTCAATACGGCCTGCGAAACCCTGCACCGGTATCGCCCGAACTGCAAGGAAGAATGAACGACAGCCAAATTTTGTGCGCCATGCTCAGCTTCCATAAAAGTTCCGCCAAGCTGCATATGCAGGGGGCGCTGGAATGTGCCGATCCCAATGTGCGGCATATGCTGATCCAAGGCGCGATCACCTGCGCCGATCAGTCCTATGAGGTGTTTTTGCTGATGAACCGGCTTGGACAATACCAAGTCCCGACCATGAACGATCATACCGCCAAGACGTATCTGCACACCTATCAGCCGATGCAATCGATGCAGCCGATGCAGCACATGCAGCAATCAGGACAGCCATCCGGTATGGCTTTTAACGGAGGGCCGCAAGGCAGAATGAACCCGTTTGACGGGCCGCGCCCATTCGGAGGCATGATGCAGCAATAACGTCAGACTGACGGCGTCAGATACAGCGGCACAACCGCGATTCGCCGCCGAATTCAATGAAAAAGCCAATGCTCCGGCGCTTCACGCCTAAGAACATTGGCTTTTTTGCAGTTAGCGCCCGAATTTTACGATAGGAAGTATATATTCTTGTTTTTGGTAAATGAATGAAACGTAAGCCGGCTCATATGCATATGAAAATGGGTCGATATCGAAGATGACGGAGGTGGCCATGACACAACAGCGGCAAGCGGTTTGGCGCAGTCCTTATGTGGTGTACTCTTTGTTTATATGGTTAAAACTGGCGCTGCTCAGATATTTTCTGTTCAGCGAGATCAGCTTGAAGTGGTGGCTGCTTGATTTGGCGAGCGTATTGATTTTCACCGGGCTGATTGAAATGGTGTTCCGGGGCAGGTCGAAGCGTACGGTTTTCTGGCTGTTTAACGCTTTTCTTTCGCTTGTCTTTTTTGCGGCGGCACTGTATTATTCGCATTTCGGCTCGATCGTCACCTATACCGCGGCGCTGGAGCTGAAGCAAATTATGAAAATATCGTCCAGCGTCAAAGCGACGATTCAACCGCTGAATTATTTGTTTTTTGCCGATTTTGTGCTGATATTGCTTGTGCGCGTGGCGGTGGGACGGCAACGAATTCATATGTATTCGGCGCGCAGAGTGAACCGGATTCCGCTGCTTATCGTGACCGCTGCTGGGCTTGTTGTGTCGGCTTTTTTTATCAAATACGACAAAGGCATCGTCAACGAGCTGGTCCGGGCCGAACAGCTTGGGTTCCTAAACTATGAAGTTTCCGTAGCCGTGAACGGCATCAGGGATAAAAATAAAACGAGTTTCGCCAATGTGAATCAGGCCGGGCTTGTGATTAACGATTACGAAAATGATTACGGCTACCGGCCGCAGGCCGCTGCAGGCCAGGAGCTTCAGTATTTTGCCGCGGGAAAAGACAAGAACCTGATCGTTGTGCAGCTGGAGGCGTTTCAAAATTTCCCGATTCATTTGAAGTACAACGGCAGCGAGCTGACGCCCGTGCTGAACCGCTTGGCGGAGCAAAGCTTTTATTTCCCGCACATATTCCAGCAAATCGGTCAAGGGAATACGTCCGATGCGGAGTTTATGTCCAACACGTCGATTTATCCGACCGGCACGATACCGATGTCGACCGGCTATGGAGACCGCAATCTCCCCAGCCTGGCGAAGCTGCTTCAGTCGATCGGTTATGAAGCGGACACGTTTCACGTCAATGAAGTGCATTTCTGGGACCGCGATAAGCTGTACCCCGCCATCGGTTTTGACCATTATTACGATAAACCGAATTACAACAACGATAACTTCAATTCCTTCGGCGCTTCGGACGAGGAGCTATTCCGGGTTGGCACCGAGAAGCTGGCGGAGCTGGCTGCGCAAAACAAACCGTTTTATGCGCAGTTTATTACGGTTTCAAGCCATTTTCCGTTCACCGTTCCGGAACAATTTAGGAAAATGACGATCCCCGATTCGCTGAAAGGAAAGCAGCTCGGTGATTATTTGCTGGCGATCAACTATACCGATTATGCGATGGGCACATTTATTGACCGTCTAAAAAAGGCGGGACTATGGGACAATACGATTTTTGTCGCGTACGGCGATCATTTTGGGCTGCAGCCGGACGACAACGACCCGAAAGAAGTGAGCGCCGCGCTGGGCATCACTTATCATCCGGTCGTATCGCGGTTTAATATCCCGCTGATGATTCATATCCCCGGTCAGACGGAAGGGCAAGTCATCGAGCAGACCGGAGGGCAGCTCGACATCTTGCCGACGATTGCCAATTTGCTGGGCATCTCGCTTGCGGACCGGAATTTTGTGCATTTTGGGCAGGACCTGCTGAACATTCAAAAGACGTCGTTTGGCATGAGATATTACATGCCGACCGGTTCTTTTTTCAATAATCAAATCATGTTTACACCGGGAAAAGATTTTGACGACGGGACCGGCGTTTCCCTGGAAAACTTGCAGGATGCCAATGCCAAGCCGTATCGCAACGATTTCGACTACATCATGACGCTGATGAAAATGTCGGACGAATACGTCAAGCTGCTCCCTAAACGGTAAGGGTTTAGCCCCATCTTTTGGCGAATAAGTACCGGCTTCGCCATTCGCCGCTTAGCTCCGATACGGTAACGCCGTCCGCCCCGTAAGTGTGAATAAAGCGGTTGTTCCCGGTATATATCGCGACATGGCTGACATATCGGCTGCCGCTTGGCTCTTTCTGCATATCAAAAAACATCAAATCTCCCGGCTGCAGGTTCTCATCCGCTACGGTAGTGCCGAGCTCTGCTTGGGAAATCGCCCTACGCGGGAGGGTTATGCCGAAGTGCCCGAACACGTGCCGTACAAAAGAGGGAGCGTCAAACGCCGCCGCCGCGGATGTCGCTTCGGGATCAGCCGCGAATTGATACGGAGCTCCCTGCAGCGTCTTTGCATAAGCGACAATCGCCGCGGAGTTCGGTTTGGCCGCGCTGGTCATAGCCCGGTATTGGCCGGTTTGAAAATGACTCAACTGCGTAGGCGAGTTTGTATAGTTGTAGGCATTTAGCCAACTGGACAACTGCTTGTGATCGGCAGAAGCGATGCCGATTCGTTTCCGCTGCGAATCCCAATGGACCGGGAATGTCCATAAATCGGTTACCGTGCGGTCGCTTACGTATACTTCGTTTCCGATGTACTTAGGCGCATCCGCAACGGTTACCGGCTTATCTCCGAGAAAAGCGGCCGTTTGGCCGGGCTGCAGCGTGTAAGCAGGACCGGTCGATCCGATGAGCAAGGCATTGTCTTTTTCATAAACGGACATGCCCAGACACGAGGAAATAACGGACAGCGGTACCCACACCTTTCCCGAGCGGCCCTCCGGTACCACGTCGATCTGTTGTGCGATCATGCGATCCTCCATATAGACATCGGCGTGCTGAATACCGGCAATCGGACTGCAACCGGCCAGATGTATGCATAACGCAAAAAAACAGACGAGCTTGAACCGCTTCATTTTGGCCAACTCCTTCCTGGAAATTATTTTCCGTATACGATGTAAGTTGAACACATGTTTTGGAAGCCCGTTCCTTTTTGTTCAACTTACATAGCTTTACAGCTATTACTAATATCCGAAGTTGCTTGTCTATTTATCCCAAAAAAAACAGCCGCAACCGGTTAATTCCGGAAGCGGCCTTTACATTTCTACGCGCACAAATTCTGTGTGCGTGTCCTGGCGTCGCATGGCGGTGATCGAACCCCATACGGCCTGTCTGCTGTTCTGTTTTTTCGTATGTATTTAATAACTCTCCAATTTATGATGTTCAATCAATTCGAGATGCTGGTTGCGGCTTCGCGCGTATTGGACGATGTGCTCACGAATATTGGGGTACAGTTTTTTAACAGATGCCCATAAAAAAGACCGCTTCAAACGTTTGCGGCGCTTGAACGGTCTCGAAAATGAATGGTCTTGTAACCGGTATGTAAATCAGGCTGCTATTACACCCAATTGCCTTGGCGGACAAGCGGTTCCCGGGTACCGTCGGCGGTCTCACCGTCAATATCGAGTTCGCTGGAGCCGATCATAAAGTCGACATGGGTGAGGCTGCGGTTGACCCCGTGTTTGGCAAGCTCCTCCGGGTTCATCTGTACGCCGCCTTCAAGGCAGAAGGGATAAGCGCTGCCGATAGCCAAATGGGAAGAAGCATTTTCGTCATAGGCGGTGTTAAAAAAGATCCGGTCCATTCGCGAAATAGGAGAGTCGTGCGGGACGATGGCGACTTCGCCCAAATAAGCCGAACCTTCGTCGGTTTCGATCAGCCGCTTCAACGTCTCGTAGCCTTCTTGAGCGGTAAAGCCGGTAACCTTGCCGTTCTCGAATGTAAGGGAGAAGCCGTCGATCAGGCTGCCGTTGTAATTGAGCGGTTTGGTGCTGGACACCGTTCCGTTGATCCCATATTTGTCCGGCAATGTAAATACTTCTTCTGTCGGCATGTTAGGCACAAAAAAAGTTCCTTGCGCGTTGTTCATCCCCGCCGCAGCCCAAAGATGGCGATCCGGCAGCGCAATGCTTAAGTTGGTGCCGGGACCTGAATAATGCAGCTTTTTATATTTTTTGCGATTCAGCGTTTCGGTTTTCTCCGTTAAGGCGCGGAGATGCGTTTGCCAAGCCGACACCGGATCGTCCTGATCGATCCGCGTTGCGCGAAAAATATGCTCCCACAGCTGCTCTACGGCCTCATCCGGCTGAAGATCAGCGAACACTTTAGCTGCCCATGGTTTTGTGGCGGCGCATACGATCGACCAACTGACCCGGCTGTTCTGCTTGGCCGTGCGCAAACCGTGCATCGCGGTCATCGCCGCTTTGCTGGCCGCGGCAACCCGGGACGGATCGGCATCTTTCAGCAGGTCGGGATTCGGCGCGTAGACGGTGAGAAAAGCCGCGTTCTCATCGGCCATATCCATGTAACCTTTGGCTCGCCAAGGGAGCGGATATTGCTCCAAGGTGTCTTCCGGGGCGTGCAGCATGTACGTTCTGCGCAGCTCGTCGTCTTCCCAGTCGACATAGACGTATTTGGCCCCGGCGGCATAGGCTTGAGCGGCGATCAGCCGAACGAGCGGCGCCGTTTCCAGCGGCGCAGTAACGGCAAGCTGTTGGCCTTTCTGTACGTTGACACCGACTTTGACGGCAAGTTCGGCGTATTTTTCAAGCTGCTGTTGAAATGAATTCATGGGCGGGATACCTCCTAAGAGTTTTACGAAGTAAAACTCACTTCGTAAGGATGTGCTGAGTTTTACTAAGTAAAACTCACTTCGTAAGCATGTACTGAGTTTTACGAAGTAAAACTCACTTCGTAAGCATGTACTGAGTTTTACGAAGTAAAACTCACTTCGTAAGCATGTACTGAGTTTTACGAAGTAAAACTCACTTCGTAAGGATGTGCCGAGCTTTACGAAGTAAAGCTCACCTCGTAAGCATGTACTGAGCAAATTGGCATTTTCTTCATTATCATGCCCGAAAGGGGGAAAGTAAAGCGGAACAAGCATGTGAATTTTTCGACGCATTTCTGCTATAATGGGTTCAATATGCTGGATTTTGTCATATTATCAAGGGGGAGAACATGGAACCGAGATCCAAACGTCACAGGCGGACAACAAAACGCAGTCCTTTGATCACCATCAGTATTCTTTCCGTGCTTGTCGTTGCTTCATTCAGCGGGCTGATGTACTGGTTGTCCCATAAAGGCGACGTCCCGCAAGCGGATCCTCCGCCTGCAACGGCCTCTCAGACCGGCCCGTCCGCTGTCAAAACTGCAGAACAAATCGCGGGCGCGGGTTCAGATAGCCATGCCAATCCTGTCACTAACACCGGGGATAACGGAGCAAATGCCGCGGCCAAACCTCCGGAGCCGGTCAAGCAAGGGGATCCGCCTCAAGCTCAGGGAGGGACGAACGGATCGGTTAACGCCGAGCCGGTTTCGCAAGCCAAGCCGCCGGAAGACGGCGTTGTAAAGCTTGCTTTTACGGGAGATGTGATGTGGGCCAGCAAAGTGGAAGACCTGCTGAAACAAAATGGATACGACTATCCATATCAGGAAGTGAAGAGCTATTTGGAGTCGCCGGACGTAACGGTCGCCAATTTGGAAACGCCGGTGACCACTCGCGGCAAAGCGCAAACCAAAGATTACATATACCGCTCCTCTCCGCAGGCTATGCCGGCATTTGCGGAAGCGGGTTTCGACGTCGTCAATTTGGCCAACAACCATATTCTCGACTACGGTAAAGACGGGCTGCTTGATACCATCGACCAGCTAAAAGCGGCAAACATTCAATACGTCGGAGCGGGCAAAGACATTAAAGAAGCTTACCGTCCGGTGATTATGGAGAAAAATGGGCTGAAAATCGCCTTTCTCGGCTTCAGCAGAGTCGCCGAAGATAAAAGCTGGTACGCCACGAACACCACGCCGGGCGTAGCGCAAACGTATACCACCGATCTGGCGCTTGAGGCGATCCGCAATGCGAAGGAAACCGCCGACCTTGTGATTGTGCTTGCTCACTGGGGAGTGGAACGCCAGGATAAACCGGCAAAAGAACAAACCAATCTGGCGCATTTATATATCGATAACGGGGCCGATCTTGTCGTAGCAAGCCACCCGCATGTGCTGCAAAGTTTCGAGCAGTACAACGGCAAATGGATTGCTTACAGCCTCGGCAACTTCATCTTCACAACCAATAATACGTCATCCACCTGGGAAACGGTGATCATGAACGCAACCTGCAACAAAACGAAATCCTGCGGTATTCAATTGATTCCGATTTTCAGCAAATGGGCGCAGCCTGTTAAAATGACGGAGGAAGACGGTGCCAAGCTCTTCAACAGGCTCTCCGGCATCTCCATCAACGCCAAAATCGATACGGAGGGGAAACTGATCCCGGTCGAAAAACAAAACCAGCCCCGCTAAAGGCTGGTTTTGTTTTGGTCGGGCTTATTTCCATGAACGGTAAATGTCCCGTACGGTGCGGTAAACCTGCTTGGGCTTGCGATATTCGTTGACCAGTCCTTTATTGTTGAAGCTGCGGGCCCGGTCGCGGAAATGAGTGCCGCTGCTTTTCAGATCGGCACGGACATCGGAGAATTGCCAAATGTAAGTGCCGCCGATACGCGGATCTTCTTTAAAAATACGCAGCGCGGTGCTGACGACATGGGCTTGGTAATCTTCGCTGAACAAACGTGGCTCCCAGCCGACATCGCCGAAGATGCCGGCCGCCCCGAATTCGGTCATCAGCACCGGCTTATCTCCGGCGCCCAGCGCATCCGCGCGAGCGTGAAACTGCTCGAGCAGTTGGGCGAAACCTTCCACCTGGCCTTCATACCATCCGTTATATTTATTAATGCCGATCACGTCAAAAAGCGGCAGCAAAATATCTTTTAACGGGTGCATGGTCGCATAAGTAACAAGACGCGAGCTGTCTTTCCGCCTGACCAGGTCGACAAGCGGTTTGGTCAACCACTCGGCTTCCTCGCAGGTGGTGTCAATCTCATTGTGCACCGACCAGAAGACGATACAAGGATGATGATAGTCGCGTTCGATCATTTCGTCAATCATAGCCAGCGCGCGGTCTCGGAACAATGTATTGCCAAGCGTATCGCGCGGAATAAAGCAGCCCCACATCGGAATTTCGCTCCAGAATACGATGCCGTGTTCGTCCAGCAAATCCAGCCAATATTTGCTTTGCGGATAATGCGAGCCGCGCACCGTATTGCAGCCAAGCTCCAAAATGATGTCCAGGTCCTTCTGCATCAGCTTCGGCGGGAAAGCGAAACCCCACTCCGGATGCTCCTCGTGACGGTTAACGCCCTGCAAATAAACGGGCACCCCGTTAATGAGGATACGGTGGTCCTTCGTTTCGATGCGGCGGAATCCGATGCGGTCGATCACGTCGTCTTGTCCGGCGACGACCCGGATGGAATACAACTCGGGTTTTCCGACATTCCATAAGCGGACATCGCTCCACTTTTGCTTAATGCTCACCGATGTTTGCCCGGCGGAAACCTGTACCGTTTCGTTGTGAATGAGCCGGCCGCCTTCATACACCGACAGCGGCACTTGTTGTTCTTCAGCCGCTGCCGAGCGCAGACGAACCGTAATCGATACATCGGCGTCCCGGCCGGCCAGTTCATATTCCACACGCCAGGTGTCGATATATACATCAGGGAGAAGCTGAAGTTCGACCGGCCGAATGATGCCGCCGTAATGAAACCAGTCGACGACTTCCGTCGGAATGGTCAGTTTATCCAGCGTGCTGTCGGTCCGGACGATCAACTCGTGGTTGCCGGCGGATAAGCGTTCAAGATCAAATTGGAACGGGCTGTAGCCTCCGTAATGATAGCCAAGATGAATGCCGTCGACATATACGTCGGCATGTCCGAGCACGGCATGGAAAATCAGCCGTACGTGCTGCTCCTGCAGATTATGAAAGCTTGTCCGATACCAGGCAACACCTTCGTAATCGAATAAATTCAATTCGTTATTCCAGCAGGCCGGAACGAACATAGAACGATGGTCTTGCGGAAAACGCTCCTGCCATTTTTCAGACTGGCCGATGTTTTGCGGGTCGAGAATAAAGTCCCAGCTGCCATCAAGTTCCAGTGTCTGACGAATCAGATGCTCCTTAAACGTTCTTATCACTAGGTTGCCCTCCTGGGAAAATTATCTGTAATATGCCATTTTCGTGCGGCATGCGCCGGCTCATCCAAAAATTTATCATGCGATAGCCGGATTGAGAATGGGAAAAAGGCGTGTCATCCATGTGAAAAACGCTCCTGCATTGTCAGCCGACCGCTGAACAAGCAACTTAAGTGAGCGGAATCATACTGGAGCAGCGCCGCGATTGGAAGCATGATTTCGCTCATGCAGCTTTCACTTTTTCAGTGGCCTTCATTGTCAGCAGGATGAACTTGGCATATAATCGGTGCGTAAGCACCATTCGCAATTAGGGAAAGGGAAGTGAGCCATGATGACATCCATCCGCAACATATATTGTGTCGGCCGCAACTTCGGGCTGCATGCCGCTGAGCTGGGCAACGACATCCCGGACAAACCGATGATTTTTTTGAAGCCGACTCATTCTATTGTGCCCATGAACGGCGGGCCGATTGCATTGCCGACCGACCGGGGAGAAGTACATTTTGAGACCGAGCTGGTCATTCGGATTGCTGCGGATTATCGTCCCGGCATCACCGTCGACGAGTTGGTCGACGCCTTCGCGTTAGGCATCGATTTCACGCTGCGCGATGTACAGTCGGAGCTGAAAAAGAAAGGCCACCCGTGGACAGCCGCTAAAGGCTTCCTGAATTCGGCGCCGATTACGGAATTCAGAGCTTTTCCCGGATTTGAGCAGGTGAAGCAAACGGAGTTTACGCTGCTGAAAAACGGGGACGAAGCGCAAAGAGGCAATCTGAACGATATGATCTTTAACCTGCAGGTCATCGTCGATTTTATCGCGCGTCATTTCGGTCTGGGACAAGGAGACATCATTTACACGGGAACGCCGGCGGGCGTAGCGGCCGTGAGCGATGGCGACCGCCTGGAATTGCTGTGGGGCAACGAAACGTGGGGAGCATGCACCGTGCGATTGGAAAACGCATAAGTTGATCGTTTAGGTGGCAAGCGGCGTACAACGTACATATGATGCAGTATATGTAAGCGGGATGTGATGATATTGAAAATCAGATTCCAGACGACGCTGAATGTAAACCTCAAAAAGATTGTCGGAGATTGCGTTGTCAACGTGCCTGAAACGGAATTGCACTCGGAGATCAAACATATTGTCGGATTTTGGGCGGAACAGCGGCTGTATGATGAAAAATGGCCCCTGCCCAACGATTTCAGGGCGATCCGGGAACATTTGATCGAAAACGAGATCATTAGCGTCATAGATGAGCATGAAGATTTCTTGTCGATTTAAAATACCTCGGGCCGCATTAGAAGCGCCCGGCATGACTAAAGGAGGGGCGTGGACCCCTCCTTTTACCATGTAAGCAGCTTATTTCTTCTCATCTTCCAAGTTCGCGTCGGAATACTGGTCGCGGACTTTTAAAATTTGGGGCAGCTGCTCCATAAACACATCGACCACCTTCGGATCGAAGTGCTGACCGCGTTCTTCCTTAAACAGGTTTAATATGCGGTCAAGCTCCCAAGCTTTCTTGTACACACGGTCGCTCCCGAGCGCGTCAAACACGTCGGCAATGGCGGTAATCCGGCCGTAAACATGAATGTCGTCGCCGGCAATCCCGCGCGGGTATCCTTTGCCATTCCATTTCTCGTGATGCTCATAAGCCAGGATGGCCGCCGTCTTAAGCAATTGCCGGTGGGAATTGCGAAGCAGCCCGTAACCAATCGTCGTATGTGTTTTCATAACGGCGAATTCTTCTTCGTCGAGTTTGCCCGGCTTTTTCAGCACCGCGTCGGGAATCGCGACTTTACCGATATCGTGCATGGGGGAAGCGATCCGCAGCATCTCCGCTTCTTCATGGCTCATGCCGAGTCCAATCGCCAAGATAAACGAATATTCCGCTACCCGTTTCACGTGATTGCCGGTTTCCTTCGAGCGGCTTTCGCCGATTTCACCCATCGTAAAAATAATTTCCTTCTGCGTTTCTTCGATCTCATTGGTGAGCAGCGCCGATTCGAGCGACTTGCCCGCATAGGAGGCGGCAAGCGTCAAATATTCAAGATCTTTCTGCGAGAAATGCTCATGTTCGGTCAGTTTGTTGATCGCTTGATAAGCCCCCATAATTTCCCCCTCGTTGTTGCGAAAGGGAATGACCATCAGCGCTTTGGTGCGATAACCGGTTTGCTTATCCATTTTTAATGCGCCGTTCTCCAGCACCGGTTTAAATTCGACGTTCGTATATGCGTCATCGATAAATATGGGCTGCCCGGATGAAACGGCATGCCCAACCAGGCCGTGATGGCTCGGCAGCCGAAGCGGCGGGGCGCCGTGCGCAACCGTCGTGTACAGCTCGTTTTTGGCACGGTCGAGCAGCCAAACGCTGCAGCGGTCGGCGACGATCATTTCCCGTCCCATATCGGCCATCAGCATGAGCAGGTTATCGAGCCTGCGTTCGTTGGCGATCCTTGCGGCGTAATCAAAAATCACCTTCAGCATTTCTTCGGGTGCAAGATCTTTTTTGATTTTCACCGTAAGGAATTCATCTACTTCATACACGGCGTTCACTCCCATTTTATAGTAGCGCGTTGTAATAAAAATCATATTATATGGACCGTAGTCTGTAAACGGGGGTTTGCCGTGTTTTTGCGAAAAATGTATATTTAAATATAACTATGTTTAGAGAACGGAGGCGAAGCATGATCTGGGCAATCGGATTTGTGTGCAGCATAGCTGTAGCCGGATTGGCATATTGGAAAAAGTCGCTGTCCGCTTCCGGTGCGGCGGCTGCGGTCGCGGTCGGCACGTTGTTGTACGCCCTGGGCAATCTGGCCTGGTATGGCACTTTGCTCGCTTTTTTCATCTCTTCCACGTTGTGCTCCAAATGGAAACATCACCGCAAGGCAGCCGCCGAAAGCGGTTATGCCAAAGGAGGCCGGCGCGACGCAGGCCAGGTTGCAGCCAATGGAGGACTAGGCGCGCTGTTCTGCGTTGCTCATGCGTTGTGGCCGCATCCGTTATGGTGGAGCGCTTTTGTCGGGGTGATGGCGGCGGTCAACGCCGATACGTGGGCGACGGAAATCGGCGGCCTCAGCCGTTCGGCTCCGCGTTCGATCTTAACGGGCCGCGTGGTGACGGCAGGGACGTCGGGAGGCATTACCGGGCTGGGCCTTGCGGCATCGGCGGCCGGCGGGCTGTTTATCGGCGCCGCCGCATGGCTGCTGCAGCTTGGAGCAGCGGCGCATGAAGCGTTGATTGCGGAAGGGGCGGTCGCGGAGCTCCCGTTCCTGCTGCTGCTTGGCCTCATCGGCGGCATGTGCGGTTCGCTGACGGATTCGCTGCTGGGAGCGACGTATCAGGCGATGTACCGCTGCCCAAGCTGCGGCAGGGAAGTGGAGAAACCGCAGCACTGCGGTGTCCCCGCGAAGCGGATTCGCGGTTTAAGCTTCTTTACGAACGATACGGTGAATATGCTCAGCTCGCTGCTTGGCGCAGCGGTATGTGCCGGCATCGGCCTGCTTTTATCCTGACTGCGTTTTCCGCCGGGCTATTCGGGATTTGCCGTAACGCTGCTTATTATGCGTATATTCGCATAGTCCCCGGTTGAAATCGGTCAAAACGGTCAACAATGGAATTAAGCAGCAATAAAGAGGTGGGGACATATGTTACCGGTGCACTGGAGATTGGCCGAGTTATGGACGATTCGGCAAAAACGGGAGCTTACCGAGGCGGAAAATACGGAAATGTCGTTGTGCCTGCAGTTAAATGCGAATTTTGCGCGCAAGCTGGCTACACTCCACAATTGGTCTTATACGGCGGCGCTGATCGGCGATACGGTTTGGCAGCATGAAATTTGCCAAAGAATTGAGGAGCTGGAGAGCCAGTATTATGTTTCCGGTAAAATAGGCTGACGGCTGCAAAGCGAGCGACCGTTATGTAGCTGAAGTTTTTCTTGTGATAAGGGATTTGTTTACAAAAACCCGCAAGCCGGGATTCGAAATGCGCTCTTGTGGCAGACAGTTGAAATAAACTGTTTGCCGCAAGGTGGAGCATTCCATCCTGTTGTGCGGGTTTTTGTTTGCCGATGACGGTGCCGTCATTCGGGGAGTGGACGGGGGTAAGCCGTCCAGGCTTATTTCAGCTCCAGCTCGCCAAGCTGCTGCAGTGTATTCAGGTCGCTGGCTTTAAGCATCCCTTTGGATGCCGTATACAGATTGTCTCCGATATAAAGCAGCCGTTCAATGCTGTGGTCGCCGTTGTACCACGAGCCTGCTTTGGCCAATTCGTCGCTGGTCAGGTGGGTAATTTTCCCTCTCAGCTGAAAACCGCCGGTCAAGTCGATATGGTACACATAAGCCCCTTGGAACGCGAATTGCCCATATTTCAGCATTTCTTTCGGATCGGGATTCGCCGATTTGTCCGGAATTTCGGACACCGATACCGGGAAGGCCAGCAATCCCTTTTCTTTTGAGAAAAGCAGCGCTTTCGGATTGTGCAGCAGCGGAGAATCGGTGCCGCGGTCGCCAATCGTTTCCTTGAACAGCTCGGTTGGCTGCGTCACGTCGGTGACGTCGAACATCGCCAGCTTCATGCCTTGGTAATAGGCCATAGTGGCAGGAGCGCCGCCGGAACCGTTAAAGTCGTTTTTGATTTCCACCGTATCTTTGCCGAAACCGATGATATGGTTTTCGTCATAAGGGTGGAGGTAATCGCTGTAGCCGGGAATTTTCAGCTGGCCGAGTATTTTCGGCGCGGCGGCGTCCTTCAGATCGATAACAAACAGCGGATCGACGGTCCGGAACGTAACCATGTAAGCGCGGCTGCCCATAAAACGGACGGAATAAATCCGTTCTCCCGGCGCAATGTTCTCGATTTTGCCTGCAGTTTCGAGCTTATCGTTAAGCACATACATATTATTTTGGGAAGTAAATTCATCCCTCCGCCATTCCTCTCCCGAAGTGGTGGCGATCCGGAAATAACCGTTCGTTTCATCCATCGAATATTGGTTAAGCACCCGCCCGGGCACCGTTCCTTGAGCCGTATAACGGATTGAGCCTTGGTCCAGCGCGAATTTGTAGATGGCGCTGGCTGTATTGGTCGTCAGCGTCACCGAATCTGTCGTCAATCCGCTTGCGTCGGAGCTGTTTGTGACGGCAGGCACCCGTTCGTATTTTTGCATTGTTACATATAAATTGGATGTAGAGGCGTACACATTATCGCCGGCTCCAAGGTATGTTTGCACGCTGAGCTTCTGATCGGGTTGATCGAGATTGACGCCGGCGACGATCAAATAATTCGATTCCGCCGATTTAGGGAAATAACGGACATCCTCCAAACCAACCGAAATATAACTGTCTCCAGCGAGCGAATCGCGATATGTCGGCGTATCCGTTATGCTAGCCGTTGATCCGTCGGCAGCCGGTTTGGCGTTTAATATCTGATATCTGTTCATATATTTGTTCGCTACCAGATAAAAAGATGATCCGACTTTGCGGGAGGTAACATAATTGCCTTCCAGCTCGATTTCGCGCACTTTGGTCAATTGGGTTTTGTCGGAAAGATCGTACACAACCGCTTTGGTCATTGTTTTTCTGGCGAAGCGGGGCGGCACAATTTTAATCATCGTTTCGCTTGTCTTCACTTTAGAATCAGACTGGGGTGCATCGGAAGCAGCGGGAACGGCGGCTATAGGCGGGCTTGTCACGGCCGAACCGATAACGATCAAATGGCTGCCGTCCACGTACAATTCGCTGGGAATCATTTCGCGATTGTCAAACTGCAGCGTGCTGACGACCTTCATATTTCCCGGCGGGTTGGCTTCAACAACAAGAATGCGGTTACGGTTTACCTGATAAATGTAGTTCCCGTCGGTTTTGATCACATCGGCTTCGTCCACGCCTTCCACCTGCACGTTGGTTTTGGAATAATCGCCCGGTGCGGCGGTTTTGGCCGAGTTGGCTGCTGCGGATGCGCCGGCTGGGGGAGCGGTTGGCGCCGCGGAAGCGGAATCCTTGGCCATCGGGGCAACCTGGGCAATCGAACTCGATCCGCTCTGCGGAGCGGCTTCCGATTTCGCATTCACTTTTAGCTTCGCTCCGGCCTGATCGAGCACGGCGATCCCGCCGTTAACGTAAATACCGCCGTCCGGCGCCGACTCCTTTAACAGTGCTTGCAGCTTGTCGAAAGTGCCGACCGTAGGCAGACTGTCCGCCCCGTTCATGATCTCCACCGCTTTGTTGGCCCCGTCCCAATAGACGTTAAAGTCGAATGTTTCGCTGATCAGACGCAGCGGCACAAGCATCTGCCCTTGCTCCATTACGGGGGCGGAAGCCATCTCCAACTGCTTGCCGTTGCGGACCGCCGCTGCGCTGCCCAAGGTGAAACTGAGGTTTGCATCCCCTTTGCTGATGGTAGCCGATCCGGCTCCTTCTTCCCAAGTAATATCGGCTCCGAGAGCAGAGCCCAGATCACGCAGCGGGACAAACAGCGTACCATTTTGCATACGAGGCAACACCGCAAATTGCAGCTGTTGCCCGTCCAGCGTCAGTTTGACAGTTTCGGCGGATGCGGAGGCCGTTACCATAACTTGCGGGGCGATAACCGGACCGCTGGCTGCGCTTAAAAAAACAAGCGATCCCAAGATAACCAATTTCTTCATTATAATTTTCCCTCCATCAGTAGGCAGTTTGGCAGCTTTATCCTCTCAGACGTATGCAAGGAAAATTTTGTTTCAGCTTCACGAAAAAAGGTAAACAAAAAAGGTGCCGTTTATCAGCTTTGCGGCGCTGTGGTTTGTTCGTGCGGCTGCTCTTGGGAAGGCTCCGCGGGAATGGGCGGCTCTTCCAGCCCGGTCGCTTGTTTCCATGCTTGCAGCAGCCTGTCCTGCTGCCGGATGGTGCGCTGCATCTTATATCCGCGCAGCATGCCAAACGCGCCTACAATGAGCCCGCCAAGCAGCGTGGAACCGAGAATGACCAGAATAAGCGGCATATCCGGCTGAGCGAATAAAAAGTTGACTTTCACCTTGTCCACATTGATGACGGCGAATACGGCCGTAAGCAAGGCGAAGAGCATGCAGCATATAAGAATCCATTGTGTCTTCATCATCAATAATGCCCCTTTTCCGGACTAAAATAAAAAGCTGAGATCATGGTAGCATGATTCCCAGCTTTTTGGCAAAGCTTTCATGAATATTTATTTGGCGAGCTGCTCCATCTGATCGAGCAAATCCTTAAATACGCTCATAGCCTGCTTAACCGGTTCCGGTGTCGACATATCGACGCCGGCGCGTTTCAGAATGTTGATCGAATAGTCGCTTCCGCCGCTTTTCAGGAAACCGAGATAGCGGTCGACTGCCGGCTGGCCTTCCGTCAAAATTTGCTTGGCGAAGCTGGTCGCCGCGGAAAAGCCGGTTGCATATTTGTACACGTAAAAGCTGTTATAGAAATGCGGGATACGCGCCCATTCCATTTCGATGTCTTTATCGACGGCCATGTCCTTGCCGTAATATTGCAGGTTCAGGTCGTAATAAATTTGGCTCAGTTCCTGCGGTGTCAACGAATCGCCGGCTTCCACTTTTTCATGGATGATCTTCTCGAACTCGGCGAACATTGTTTGCCGGAATACGGTCGTCCGGAACTGATCCATGTAATAGGTGAGCAGATACATTTTAGCTTTCGGATCTGTCGAATGTTTCAGCATATAATCCATCAGCAGCGCTTCATTCAGCGTCGAAGCGACCTCTGCGAGGAAAATCGTATACTGCGCGTAACGATACGGCTGATTCGTGTCCGAGTAAAACGAATGCATCGCATGGCCCATTTCGTGCGTCAAGGTGAACATGCTGTTCAGATTATCCTTGTGGTTCAGCAGCACATAAGGATGTGTGCCGTAAGCGCCCCAGCTGTAAGCGCCGTTGCGTTTGCCGACGTTTTCGTAAATATCGATCCAGCCCCCGGACAGCCCCTCGCCCAGCACTTTCAAATAATCTTCGCCCAGCGGTTTCAAGCTATCAAGCACGGTTTTCTTCGCTTCTTCGTATGTAATGTTCATGTCGTATTCGTCGACCAATGGCACAAACAAGTCATACATGTGGAGTTCGTCGACCTTCAGCAGCTTCTTGCGCAAGGCCATATAGCGGTGCATTAGCGGAAGCGCGTCGTGGATCGCTCCGATCAGATTCGTATACACTTCCTTGTTGATGTTGTCGCCGAACAGCGACATTTCAAGCACCGAAGGATACTTGCGAACCTTGGAGTAAAACACGTTTTTGGTGACATTTGCCGCGAGTGTCGAGGCAATCGTATTTTTCTGCTTGGAATAAGTGCCGTATACCGCTTCAAAAGCGTTCTTGCGCACTTCGCGGTTGCGGCTTTCCAGAAACTGAATGTAAGAGCCGTGGGTCAGCTCGACTTCTTGGCCCTTATCGTTTTTAATTTTGGGAAACTTCATATCCGCGTTGTTGAGCATGCTGAAAATCGTTCCCGGCGCTTGCGAGATATTGCCTACCTGGGCAAGCAGCGCTTCTTCCGCACCGCTTAACACATGCTGCTTCTCGCGAATCAGCTCTTCCAGCGATCTTTTGTAGAAAGCCAGCTCCGGGCTTGCCACCAGCTTCTGCAGCTGCTCGTCGCTCATCGACAAAATTTCCGGTGAAATGAACGAGAGAGCTTCACCCACCTCGACGCTTAATCTTTTCGCTTTATCGGATAAGGCCATGTAGGTAGGGTCTGCGGTATCCTCATGATGTTTCATGCTTGCATATACATACAGCCGTTCGTTGTGCTGAGAAACGTCGTCCTCCAGCTCAAAACATTTCTTGATCGCCAGAGGTTCGCTCAGTTTTCCTTGCAGTTCTTTAAATTTGGGCAGTGCGTCTTTGACTTCCTGATATTCTTTGTCCCATGCCTTCTGATCGGAGAATAAATCCTCGAGCCTCCATTGGTGCTCTGCAGGTACGTCTTTGCGCTCTACTATTTGATTCATTGGAGCCCTCCTTGTCAATATTTTGGGCTTTTCCTGCGCTTTCCCGGCAGCGCCGGTGGATGCGAGCAGGCACGCCAGCATGCTGAGTGTTACGGTTATAGGAATCACTTTCATCCTCGGCTCACGCTCCTGAAGGACTTGTCAATGATTTCCGTAGTATAACCGTAACGCCTTTTCATTATTATATGAAAACATCATGCGCATGTAAAACTTTCCAAGAGCAGGAATCAGTCCGACGGGATTGATTTTCGTGAAAATTTATTCATGCTGGTGTATGGAGGGCAAGGGAATGGTATGGAAAGTCTACGTCCGCCTTGAAAACCGTGTTTTTACCGCAAGGTAAATTCAAGAGAAACACGGTTTTCACGAGCGGTGGAATGCCATCCCTTTCCCGAAATAGCCGCACTCATGAATAAATATTCACGGATTTACTATCGTCGGACAGACTCCTAGGACAGACCGAAGAAGCTGTACATGATCAGCCCAAACGAAAAAGCGATCATCACCAGCGCAAGCAATGCGAGTGGACGTTTCACTCCGCTTGGCAGCGAGTCCTTTTTCATAATAAGGATAAGCGCAAGTGCAAAGGACACGATAATAAACGTTAAAATAGACGCGCTGTTGCTCAAAAGCTTCACCTCAAATGATTCAAAGTCTGACTCTTAAGTATCATAAATTCGCCTATAAGCGGCGAAAATCCTCTTCAACGCCCAAAACGCCGAAAGGATGATGTATCCAAATGTCAGTTACAACGATATCGCCCCCTCAGCCGGTCAATGCCGGCAAACCTCAGACATCCTCTCATCTGAATGTAGCGCAGTTTATTATCGAGCAGTTGCGGGTCTGGGGAGTAAAAACAATTTACGGAGTCATCGGAGACGCTACGTTATTTTTATTGGATGAGCTGGCAAAACAGAACCATATCCGCTATGTGCCTTGCCGGCACGAGGGCGCGGCCGCGCTGATGGCCTCCAGCGAAGCGAAGCTGACCGGGAGGGTGGCGGTTTGTCTGGCGACAAGCGGCCCGGGAGCGGCAAATTTGCTGAACGGTTTGGCGGACGCCTACATGGACAAAGCCCCTGTGCTAGTGATAACCGGTCAAGTGGAAACGGGAAAAATCGGCACGCATGCGAAGCAATACGTCAATCAGCAGTTGCTGCTCGGCACGGTTTGCGCCAGCTCGGAATTGCTGGTTTCGCCGGATGCATTGCCCGAGCTGCTGCAAACAAGCCTCACCATGTCGCTTGTTCAAGGAACAGTGACCCATATCAGCATTCCGAAAAATATGTACCATGCCCCCGTGAAAGGAACTGTGGCACCGTACGGAGCTCATTTAAGCCAGAGGTTGCTCTCGCCGCCGGAAGTGGTCGCCCAAGCCGCATCGCTGCTGGCAGGGGCGGAGCGGCCCGTTATGATGATTGGCGGGGGCGCGGCGCAAGCCGCCGAGCCAATCAAACAGCTGGCCGAGTCGCTTGGCGCCGCCGTAGTGACCAGCTATCCTGCGCGCCCGCTGTTTCCGAACGATCACGAGCTGTATGCCGGCGGCTTGGGGCAGGGGGGAAGCGAAGCTTCCAGCACACTGCTTGCGGAAAGCGATCTGATCGCAATTCTCGGAGCCACGTGGTGGCCGGATGAATATACGCCTGCACGGGCCCGTATCGTGCAATTTGATATGTCGCCGGCCCATATCGGCGTTGGCCACGGGCTTGAGCTTGGCGTCGTCGGCGATTTGACGGACATCGTGCCGCAGTTGCTGCATAAGGCCGGGCTGGATAAAAAAGACCGCAGCGGCTGGCGGGCGAGAATCGCCGAAGTATGCGGCGATTGGAAGAAGCGTATCGAGCGGGAGGCGGGGCAGATGAGCTCGCCTTTGGCGCCGCAGCACATCGTAAGCTGCCTCTCCCGGCTTATCGCGGAGGACGCCATCGTGTGTGTCGATACCGGAGACCATACGCTGTGGTTTAACCGCATCTTTCAGGCCAAACGCCAGCAGGTGCTTCTGTCGGGGCGCTGGCGGACGCTGGGATTTGCGCTGCCTGCGGCCATTGCCGCACAGCTGGAATATCCGCAGCGGCAAGTGATCGCGATAGCCGGTGACGGCGGCGCGGTCCAGACGATTATGGAGTTTCAGACCGCCGTGGAAACCGGCGCACCTATCGTCATGCTCATATTCAACAACGGCTCGTACGCGATGGAGAAAAATCGTATGCAATTGGCCGGATTGCAGCCTCTTGGCAGCTCCATCCGAAACCCTGATTTCGCCAAGCTGGCGGAAGCATGCGGCGGCGTCGGAATGAAAGCCACTACTCCGCAAGAGCTGGAACAAGCGTTAACTCATGTTTTATCCTTGCGTAAACCTGCTATCGTCGAAATTGCAACAGCCGATACCTTGGTGCCGCATACGAAAATTTAACGAGCGGTACGACATTGCGCTTGTGAACAAAAAAAGCGGCGCAGCCTGCACTCGGCTGCGCCGCTAACCTATGCGGACCGCGGGTCCTTCATTAACCCGCGCTGCGGATCAGATCGTCATCGTCGGAACCGTCCGCCCGTTTGACCAGCACCAGGCGTCCGCGTTCGTCGGAGCGCACCATCAGCCGGTCTTCGGACTGAATGCCTGCGGCATGGCCCAACTCCATGGGGATGGTCAGCTCGCCGCGCTCGTTAATACGCGCGACGGAACCGGTCAATTGCTTCCAACGGCCGGCGAGCAAAACACCGGCGATAACTACGATAGTAAGCGCCCAGTTCATAAACGGATTTGCTTCAAAAAACGGTTTGACGAACAAGTCGCCTGTGAGCATATGTGCGGCCGTATAAGCAAGCACGCCTGCACCGGCATAGATTAGAACGGGGAACTGTTCGATCCAGCGTATAAACAACGTGCTGCCCCACACGACGACGGGCACGCTGATGAGCAAGCCGATCACGACAAGCGCGAAGCTGCCGTGCGATGCTCCGGCAACGGCAACGACATTGTCGAAGCCCATGACCGCATCGGCCATAACGATGGTCCAAATTGCTGCGCCCAGCTTGTTTTTCGCTTGTACGGCGCTATGATCCTTTTTGTCGGCGAGAAGTTGATATGCGATCCAGATCAGCATCAAACCGCCGATGAACAGCAGTCCCGGTATTTTCAGCAGCCATACTACAACAAGCGTTGCCGCGGCCCGAATCGCTATCGCTCCAACCGTGCCCCAGATGATCGCTTTCTTCTGCAGGTCCTTAGGTAAATTCCTTGCGGCAAGGCCAATTACGATGGCATTATCCCCCGCCAAAATAAGATCGATCATAATGATACTAACTAAAGCCGTCAACATTTCCATCGTGAACCATTCCATCATGAGCCCCACTCCTTTGTTTGGATAATAAAAACGGCCTCTACCGTGGAATCGGTAAAGGCCGAACAAACAAGTAAAGACCTTTACCATCATCATGGCAAAGGTCTTGCTAACAACGATAAACGTTGCCAATAAAGCCGGGGCGGAAGGGCAACTCCCTTAAACCCGAATTGACGACTTTACTGTGACAGCTACTCCCCTTTGGAGGACGTCCTATGAAGTTAAGGTTATTATAGGTTGCGGACAAGCTTGTTGTCAAGCCTTTTACGCACCTGTTAAAGCAGCCGCTTGAAGTTCTGGTCATACTTCCTTGAAGGCTTTCAGAATCGCTTCGCGTTCTTCTTCGGTGCCGGAATACTTATCTTTGCGGAACCGTTCTTCGGCCCAATGCATTAATGCCGGGCGGCTTAAAAATTCATGGCATTCCTCGCCCCATTGATCGGAAATTTCCCGCAGCACAAAGCGGGTGCCGTTGACCTCGACGGTCATCATATTCCATTTGTCTATTTTGTAAATCTGATGTTTTTTAATCATCTTCATAGCTCCAATCTGCAGCTGTTTCCAGCTTAAAGGTTATGGGAGCATCATACTCGAAGACGTGCGCGAAATCAAGCCGTTTGCGCCGTTCTATCCAGTTCAAGAAAGAGATCATCCATATGAAGTTCATAATAGGAAAAAAGTAGAAAAAAGTGGTTGTCAAAGCGGGTGTCAGATGCTAAAATCCATGTACCGGCGCATAGGCGCCGCGGAGATCTGTTTTTAGCCAGAGTAGATGAGCCGAGATGAGGAGAGATGAAGATGAGTAACACCAATCCGCTGCAGCGGTATGAGCAGGTAGGCGTAGCCATGACCTGCCGGTCTTTTGCCGAGTATGAGCGCATGTTTGATCTGGATGAGGAATTGCTTTCGAGAGGGCCTATATTGGATGTCGCCGCCGGAGCGTCGTCATTCACCGCGGAAGCGAGAAGCAAGGGTTATGAAGCCATGGCGGTTGACCCGCAGTATGCTTTAACCCGCGACGAGCTTTACGCCAACGGGCGTGAGGAAATTGAAGTTTCCACCGCCAAGCTGGCCAAACTTCAGCATCAATACGACTGGTCTTTTTATGGGAATATCGACCTGCATAAGCAGGGAAGATTGCGTTCGCTGGAGACGTTTATTGCCGATTTTAATTCTGTGAACGGCGAAAAAGTTTACAGAAACGGGCGGCTGCCGCATTTACCGTTGGAAGAAAGCCGTTATGCTTTGATTTTGTGCAGTCACTTTCTGTTTCTATATCATCATCAGTTCAATTACGAATTCCATCGCGATGCGGTGCTGGGGCTGCTTGGTTTGTGCAGGCCTGGAGGAGAAATCAGGTTGTACCCGGTGTTTACGCTTTCATGGGTAGCGTATCCTTGCATGGAACGCCTCCTTGCCGACCTTCATCAGGCGGGTGCGGAAACGGCCTTTTTGCCTTCTAAATTGCCGTTTATTCCGGGTTCCGGGGAGCTGTTGCAGGTGGTAAAACAGGCCATTTGAATATTTACCCGGCGTTGATTTATCCTAGAATTGATGTTATAATTTGTTTACTCGCCCACGAAGGCGATATTTTTAGGAGGTTGTTTACTTGAAAGGTACAGTTAAATGGTTTAACGCAGAAAAAGGCTACGGATTCATTCAAGTAGAAGGCGGCGACGACGTATTCGTTCACTTCTCCGCAATCCAAGGCGATGGCTTCAAAACTTTGGAAGAAGGCCAACAAGTAGAATTCGACATCACGCAAGGTAATCGTGGTCCTCAAGCAGCTAACGTCATTAAGTTATAAGATCGATTCTCCTGACAAGGAGACGATTTTCTTATATTAGTGTCGAGCGCAAGGCGATTTCCCGGCATAGCCGGGAAATCGCCTTTTTTTGAGCGTTAGACGAATGTGCGGTGTTTTTTTATAAAAGTGATGTCAACATATAAAGCCCTCCTGTTTTCAATGACAGCGAGGGCTATATTTATGATCAGGTCCGTTGCGCAGACTGATCATAAATTTGTTGGAGGCTTCCATTGTGCACAAGTTTGAGAAATTCCAAAGCGGTGTGGAGAACTGGAAGTAACAGGCAGCTTTAAGCAAAAGCCGTTCATTAGCGATGATAAGCTAATGGACGGCTTTTGCTTTAGGGCATGGGCATTAAGGGGGGAGGATGTCACGTTGTTGAGCGTAAAAGGCGCCTCGGCTTACGCGTTTTGAAGTGTCGGAAGTTCGTGCCGATACAACGCGGTTTCGGCGCGTTCGACGATACGGGACATGCAGGCGATCGTTTCAACCGGAAATTTGCCGACGGCCGTTTCGCCGGACAACATCACGGCACTGCTGCCGTCCCATACGGCGTTGGCGACATCGCCGGCTTCCGCGCGGGTAGGGCGGGGCTGCGACTGCATCGATTCGAGCATATGGGTTGCGGTGATAACCATTTTCCCGGCGGCGTTGCATTTGCGGATCATTTGTTTTTGCGCGATCGGCACTTCCTCCACGGGGATTTCAACTCCAAGGTCTCCGCGGGCCACCATGATACCGTCCGCCGCCGCAATAATCTCGTCCAGGTTGTCCAGGCCTTCCTGGTTTTCGATTTTGGCGATAATTTTGATATTTGGCTTGCCGCCTTCGTTTAACATGGAGCGGACTTCAAGGACGTCGGCTGCTTTACGTACGAACGACATGGCGATGTAATCGGCATTGTGCTTGATGCCGAACCGGATGTGCTCGCGGTCGCGCTCGGTTACTCCGGGCAGCGAGGTGTGGACACCGGGCAGATTTACGCCTTTTCTCGGCTTTAGGCGGCCTCCGGCGACGACACGGCATATGATGTTGCTGCCTTCGATTTGCTCTACGCGAAGTTCCAGCATGCCGTCGTCAATCAGCACGACGGAACCGGGAACAACTTCGGAGGGCATGTTCGGGTGGTTGACGGAAACCCGGCTGGCATCGCCCAAGACGAGATCCGTGGTAAGAATAAACGATTGCCCGGCTGTCAATTCGACAAAGTCATCGGCCAGTTTGCCGATCCGGATTTCCGGGCCTTTTATGTCAAGCAGGATGCTTACTTGTTCATTTAAATTGCGAGCCGCTTCGCGAACCTCTTCGATGGCGGCCAAATGATCTTCCATTTCGCCATGGGCGAAATTAACGCGAGCGATGTTCATGCCGGCCTCGATAGCTTTGGTCATAGTTGATCCGGCCCGAATGGCAGGACCGAGGGTGCAGACGATCGTAGTTTTGCGCATGTTCCCACTCCTTGAGGTTTTTGTAAGATTTAATTGATTTGTACAGTATGGTTTCTCTCTATGGAACAAGATAATCGAGTTTATTGTAATCCACATTCTTGAACATAACTATGAAATATAGTACGGTATATGAATAATAGTATGGATGGAGTGGGAGTGAGATGATTCGTATTGCTGACGTTCGCCGCTGCTCGGGAGCGGATTGGTATGAAGAAGAGGGGAGCCGATTTCCCCAGGCCGTCAGGCTTTCGCTTGTGCATTACGGGCGCTGTTTATACCGGGTGGGAAACGATAAATTGATTGTGGAGAAGGGAGATGTGCTGCTAATTCCGGAGACGGTCCCTTATTACGGAAAAAGCATTCCGACGGTGACCCATGAGCAGTTTGCGGTATTTTTTCACACCGATACCACCGCAGCCGATGAGTTGCCCTTATTGGGCATTAGGGAAATCGTCAAGCTGCGGCCCGTCCGTTTTGCGCAAATCGCACAGCGGTTGAAGGAAACGTTCGATTGCTGGAAGGAGTCCGCTCCGTACAAAGAAGCGCTTTGCAGAGGCATTGTGCTGGAACAGCTTGCGCTGCTGAACAGGGAATGGGACGGGCGAAGCAGGCAGGATTCCAGAAGCGAGCTGGCCGAATTGATGAAATCGTTTATTCATAACCATTACCGGGAAAAAGTGACGAAACATGAGCTGGGGATGTTTATTGGCAAAAGCCCGAATCATACGGCGGTGCTGTTTCGGGAGACGACCGGCCAGACCATCAGCGATTATGTTCATACCGCCCGGATCAGGGCGGCTCAATCTCTGCTTGCCCAATCGCAGATGACCGTCGAGGAAATTGCCGATTATGTAGGGTACGGGGACGTATCGTATTTCTACCGGATTTTCAAACGCAAGCTTGGGGCGCTGCCTACCCTGTACATGCAGCCGCGCAGCGCAAACAAACTTTAGAAGCCGTGTGTCCCCGTCGCAGATCAGCTGCGCTAATATGATTTTATATCCGTTCCGATCAACCAACGGGGATTACAAGGTTTGAGTCGTCTGGGTCAACCGTTCGGCTGAATCGGTAACCTTTTCCGCCGCGGAGCCGATTTCTTCGATAGCGGCGGAAAGCGACGTCATTTCCTGCTCAATTCTGCCGATTTCGGAAATGCTTTGTTCCATGGAGGTGACGATTTGATCGAACATGCCGTTGGTGGCCTGTGCTTCCGCCTGGCCATGGCCTACCAGCATCTGGACATTTCTCACGGCTGCGACGACATCCCGCGTATAATCTCCGGAGGCTGCGATAAGTCCGCTGATCTGCGAAACGGCTTGTTTGGTATCTTCGGAAAGCTTCTGCACTTCAGTTGCAACAACGGCAAATCCTCTCCCTTGTTCGCCGGCTCTTGCCGCTTCGATCGACGCATTCAGCGACAGAAGTTTGGTTTGGTCGGCGATTTCTTGCACCATCCCGACAATACTGTTGATTTGTACGGAGGAAGCGTCCAGTTGTTCCGCCGATTTCTCCATGCCCATTGCGCTTTCATGAATAAGGCCGATTTGCGAGTTCAGATGGCTCATTTTTTGCTGTCCGTTCGAAGCCAGCTCTTTGGATTGATGCGACTTGTCGACGCTGCCCCGAAATGTTCCAAGCATGGTGCCGCTGCTGGCAATGAGCTCCTGCACGGAGGCGTTCACTTGACCTGTCAGCAGCACAAGCTCTTCGCTTACCGCGGCGATCTGCGCTTTCAAGTCGTCTTTGATTTGCCGGTCCCGCTTTTCCCTCATCCGCATTTCTTCATTTTCGTACGCTTCAAGCACCAGCTGCTGTTCAAAGTTAAGCAATTTGGTAATCGCTTTGCTTACGATCAAGCTTTCTTCGGGGTTGCTGATCTCTTTATGTACAACTTCCAGCAGCTTGTCCTGCAAATTTTGAAAAGCGCCCAAATACCATTTCGGCTTTAGGCCGATGGACTGGTGCACCTTGGCGATTTTGAGGCGTTTGCCAATAAATTCGTTATCGATAATTCCGTTAAACATTTCGGATATGTGTGTTTCCAAAGTTAATCTTAACCGGTCAACCGAGCTGTTTTGGTGAATAATCCGTCCTAATTGATCGATGCCAAGCACGGTATCATAGAAAGATGAGGTGATTTCTTCAATATGGCTGCGGATAAGGGGCTGGAGCGCTTTGAGCAGCTTTAAGTCGGGCTCGGCCAAGCGGATCATCGTCATCTGGCTGGCAATTTCGGGGTGGCCTTTCAGCGAGACCGTCACGGATTGGCTTTGCGCTTTCTCCAGCCAAGATCCTTCCGTCGCGGCTGAAGCCGGCTTGCGGTTCAGTTTGCCGGCTAGTTTTTGTAAGGGCGAGTAATTAATGGTTAACAGTCCTTTCATAGAAGAAGTGTATGATTATTAAATAAGCTGCTTACTAAATACAATCATTCTAATATCTAAAAAACGGAATGACAAGGTGCGTCAATTACTTTTTATAAACATCAAAAAACCTGCTCCCCAAAAGGGGAGCAGGCTGGAATCTGCAGCATTATTTGACAATTGTTAAAATGTCGTCAATTTCTTTGCGCGCAAGTTTGCCGGGACGTTCGGAAGGATGGCCCAGCGCTATAACCATGTTGATTTGGCTCTCCGCCGGTATGTTCAAATATTCCCTTAATTGCTCGTGCGCCAGCAGCACCGGCCCGGTCATCGGACAAGTCGCCAGTCCGCGGGCATGTGCGGCTAACATCAAATTTTGCGCGGCGAGACAGCTGCTTTTGATGCCTTCTTCGGCCCATACCGCATCGTCTACAAGTTCAATCGGATCAAAGATCCGGTCGCGGAATTTGGATTGGTACGGCGTCGCCAAGCAAACGATCAGCACGGGAGCGTCGGAGAAGGCGGTCGCGTAAGGCCCAAACGATTTGACAAGCAAACGCCCTTCGCGGGAAAGTCCCTTTTGCTCGGCTTCGGCGGCACGTTTATGCAGCTGCTCCCAAGTCATCTCTTCGATATGTTTTATTTTTTCGCGGTTCATAACGGCGATAAAAGCCCATGTTTGGGAATTCGTATCGCTGGGGGCGTAGCGGGCGCAATCGATGATCTCGCGGACGTCCTCTACGGCTACCTCCTGCTCGGTAAAAGCGCGAATGCTTCGGCGTTCTTGTACAATATTTTTGAATTCGTCGTAGTTCATTAGATATCTCCTTTGTTACTTGGTGCTATAAGCTAATACTAGTCATTATATGTCTTTCGCCGGAAAAAAGCTATGTGAAACATCGGAAGATACGGTGACCTCTCCTTCTGAGGAAGGATACGGCGGCTGGGCCGCGAAAATAAATGGGGAGAATATATTGTAACCTGGAGGCTCACAAACATGTCTTTTTTAATCCGCGAAACCTTACATACGGTCAACACAGAATTGAACCGCATCGAAATTTGCTTGAACCGCTTGAGCGAGGAACAGGTCTGGGCAAAATCCCGGCCGGATATGAACAGCGTAGGGAGTTTATGTGTCCATTTGGCCGGCAACGAATATCAGAATATGGTCAGCGGGATCGGCGGCAGGCCGTTCGTCCGCAAGAGAACGGAAGAATTTACTGCGAATCGCAGTCATTCGAAGGCGGAATTGCTTGCCTTGCTGAAGTCGGTTCGGCATGAGACGGAACTTATTTTAACCAGCCTGTCGGAAGCGGATTTAACCAAAGAGGTTACGATTCACTACGGATCCGAAGACTGGAACGCGATGAAAAATAGAGGGACCGGCGACGCCAAACCTTATTATACGCGCCAGGTAGGCGCTCTGCTGCTGCAATTATGCAATCATTACGGCTACCACACCGGTCAAATCGTGATATTGACCAAGCTGCTGCAGGCGGGCGAAGAGCATGTCACGGAATATAAGCACTAACATGCGCATTTGTTGTTTACATTGAGTTTATATGGATGCGGTATCCTTTGACTGTAACCGGCACATGATAGGCGTAACCAACCGCCGATTGGACCGTGCCGATGCAGAAGGAGGAAAGGCAATCATGACAAACCTATCTGAGCGGGTAGAGCCGAGTGGCGCGGCACCTTCAAAATCGTTGGGCTGGCGTGCGTTCGTCAGACTGATTATGCAGACCAATCCGTCGAAATCGTGGATCGCCGCGGCTTTGCTGCTTAACCTAATAACAACGCTGACGGGATTGATTGTCCCGTTGTTTATGAAAAATGTCGTCGATCGCTTCAGCGTCGAAAGCCTGAATGTATGGCAGATTCTCGGCATCGGGGCGGCCTTCCTGGCCCAAGCTTTGGCGGCGGGAGCGTCCCTGTACATGCTGAGCCGGGTGGGCCAGCAAGTTGTGGCAAACTTAAGAGAACGATTGTGGAAGAAATATTTGGTTCTTCCCGTACCTTATTACGACCGGCATCAAACCGGCGAAACGATCAGCCGGCTCACGAACGACACGGGAGTGATAAAAGGGCTGATTACGGAACATATGGCCCACTTTTTTACCGGTATGATCTCGATTGCCGGGTCGCTTGTCATGCTGATTTATTTGGATTGGAAAATGACGCTGCTCATGCTGATCGTGATCCCGCTGACCGCTGTTGTATTGGTGCCGCTGGGAAAACGGATGTATCATGTCTCGAAGGACGTGCAGGATGAGACGGCGGGTTTCACCTCGGTGCTAAGCCGTGTCTTGTCGGAGATCAGGCTGGTCAAATCGTCCAACGCCGAGCCAAGCGAATATGAATTGGGACGTCGCGGCATTGCCAATCTGCTGCGGCTGGGGATCAAGGAAGGGCGTTACCAGGCGTGGATTTCGCCGGTCATTACGCTGGTTATCATGCTGATGTTTGTCGTAATCGTCGGTTACGGCGGGATGCGGGTCTCCTCCGGGGCGTTGACTGCCGGAGCGCTGGTGGCGTTTCTGTTGTACCTGTTTCAGATTGTGATGCCAATTACCCAGCTTACACAATTTTTTGCCCAATTTCAAAAGGCGCAAGGAGCTACGGAACGTATTGTCGAAACACTGCAGGAGGCGGAGGAAGCGGCATCCGGCAAGAACCTGGAGGCGGCGAACATGAATATGCCGCTTAAGCTGGAACGCGTTTCCTTCGGTTACGGTAACGATGAAACGGTTTTGTCCGGCATTTCGTTTACGGCGGAGCCGGGCAAGGTGACGGCTATCGTCGGACCTAGCGGCGGCGGGAAAACGACGCTGTTCTCCTTAATCGAGCGTTTCTACATCCCGTCTTCTGGCGTTATACGGCTCGGCGACACGCCGGTTGAGGAATATGCGCTTGCTTCATGGCGCAGCCGGATCGGTTACGTTTCCCAGGAAAGCCCGTTGGTGGCCGGAACGATTCGGGAAAACATCACGTATGGGCTGGACCGCAGCATCAGCCGCGAAGAACTGCAGCATGCCGTGGAGATGGCTTATGCCGACGAATTTATTGCCAAACTTCCCGGCGGTTACGAAACACAGGTAGGCGAACGCGGAATCAAACTTTCCGGCGGCCAACGCCAGCGTATCGCCATTGCCCGGGCATTGCTGCGCAATCCGCAAATCTTAATGCTGGACGAAGCGACCTCAAGTCTGGACAGCAAATCGGAAATCGTCGTGCAGCAGGCGCTTCATAATCTGATGCAGGGGCGTACGACATTCATTATCGCGCACCGGCTGTCAACCGTCGTGGATGCCGACCAGATCGTTTTTATCGAAAAAGGGCGTGTCACCGGCATCGGCACACATCATGAGTTGTTTGTTTCCCATCCGTTGTACCGGGAATTTACGGCTCAGCAGCTGCGGCTTCAAGAGCAGCCGTAACCGGGCGGCTTTTGCAATTGGGGCAGGACGTTACCGCGAGGAGGCTTCACCGTGAAAATGAGTCGCAGGAGACGCGATGATGCGTCAAATACCGGCCTCCGCCGCAGGAGCCGTGACGATGAACTATATACCGGCCGCCACCGCCAGAGAACTGAAGGCTGGAAGGGCAAGCTGTTTATTGCTTTGAAATTTATATGGGCGCTGTGCACCGTTATTATCGCTATCTCCTTGTGCCATACCGCGGCGTATTATGGAATGCCTTATGTGTATAAAGCGGCAGGTTTGGAACTTTCCGGACTGCTGCTGCAAATTGCCAATGCGATCGCCGCTTTTCTCTTGATTGTGCTCATCATATCGATTATCAGCTTTTTTGCCCGCGATAAAAATATGGTCGTACTCCGCTCGATCATCGATGCCATACGGCAAATCGCCAAAGGAAACTTCAATGTCAAGCTGGATGACGATCCGCGGAAAGCCGGTCATTTCGCGCCGATTCTTGAAAGCATCAATCACATGGCCGGAGAACTGGGGCAGATGGAGATGATGCGGCAGGAGTTTATCTCCAATGTGTCCCATGAGCTGCAGTCTCCGCTTACCTCGATTAGCGGTTTTGCACGCGCTTTGCAGAAGGAGGGGCTTGACGAGCGGGAGCGGCTCCATTATCTGCAAATTATTGAACAGGAGAGCGTGCGTTTGTCCAAGCTGAGCGACAATTTGTTGAAGCTGACGTCGCTGGAATCCGAGCTTCAGCCTTTTGAACCGAAGCGGTACCGCCTCGACAAGCAGATGATTCATCTTGTTCTTGCATGCGAGCCGCAATGGCAGCCGAAGGAGCTGGACATCGATGTCGCTTTTGAAGAAACGTATATTGTTGCCGACGAAGAACTGATGAGCCAGGTATGGCTTAATCTGCTCCATAACAGCATCAAGTTTACGCCGCGCGGCGGCTCGATCCGCATTGAGCTCGCGCAGGAACCGCAGCAGCTGAACATATTGTTCAAAGATACAGGCATCGGCATTGCCAACGAGCATTTGGAGCATGTCTTCGAACGGTTCTATAAAAGCGACGTTTCCCGCAACAAAGCGGTAGGTGGCAGCGGGCTGGGCCTGGCCATTGTGAAGCGGATCGTTGATTTGCATCAAGGCACGGTGCGGGCGATAAGCGAACCGGGGGAAGGCGCAACGATAATTGTGGCGTTACCGAATCACTCGGGCTCGGGGGCATCAGGGAATAACGGAAAGACGGGAGGCGGCGGCAATGGCTAAGCTGCTAGTGGTGGACGATGATTCGAATATACGCGAGCTCGTACGCTTTTTTATGAAAAACGAAGGATTTGACATGGCGGAGGCTTCGGATGGTGTAGAGGCGTTAACCGTCATGGAGACGGAACGGATCGATCTAGTCATTCTCGATATTATGATGCCGAATATGGACGGCTGGGAGTTGTGCATGAAGCTGCGCGAGCATTACGATCTGCCGCTGCTGATGCTGACGGCCAAAGGGGATACTGCGCAGAAGGTAAAAGGCTTCAGGCTGGGAACGGACGATTACCTAGTCAAGCCGTTCGAACCCGAGGAGCTGATCGCCCGCGTCAAAGCGCTGCTCAAGCGCTACCGCATCGAGTCGTCGCAAACGGTGCAGCTGGCGGGCTTGACGCTCAACCGCAAAACGTACGAAGCTGTTGCCGCAGGGCGGCCGATCACTTTGCCGCTTAAAGAGTTTGATCTGTTGTTTAAGCTGGCCAGTTATCCGGGCAAAACATTTTCCCGCGATCAGTTGATCGAAAGCATATGGGGTTTTGATTTTGAGGGCAATGAAAGAACCGTCGACGTGCATATTAATCGGCTGCGGGAAAAATTCCCCGAGCACCTGCATGCGTTCCGAATCAGTACGATCCGGGGGCTCGGATATCGGCTGGAGCTGAAGCTGAGCGATTAACTTTCTTCCAGCGAGACGTCATCGCGCTCCGTTATGTGCAGTCCCCAGAAGCCAAGCATGGCAATAAAAGCAAGCAAAGCGCTGCTGGCATACAGCATATGCGGTCCGAGCAGCTGATAAATGCCGCCCCCAACCGCTCCGCTGATCAATCCGCCCAGCCCCGTCCAAATGACGGCATACAAGGCTTGCCCTGAGGCTCTGTATTGATCGGGGACGGCTTGCGAGATGTAACGGAGCACGGTGGGCATAAAGATGCCAAATGACAAGCTGTGCATCGCCTGAATGGCAAGCACCCAACCCGGCTCGTGCGTCAAACTCATCAGCACGAAACGCAAGCAATACATCGCGCTAGCGACCATCAGCAGCGGCAGTTCCTTATATTTATGGCCGTATTTGCTCATCAGGAAAAAGACCGGAATTTCGCTGAGGGCGGACATCATCCAGGAATTACCGATCAGCGTCGTGCTTGCCCCAAGCTGCTGCAAAAACAAAGCGAGAAACGTATCGTTGGTGCGAGTGCTGATCGATACGGCGAGCATGGTCAGCATGAACAGGATAAATCTTTTTCTTGTAATGATGTGAAAAAGTCCGTTAAACCCGATCTTTTTGACAGAACCTTGCTTGTCCTGTAAAAAAAACGAAACAATCAGGGTGAGAACGACCGTTGCCAGACATAACGAGGGAATCGCGCTTGCTCCTTTAGCGGTTAAATACATGCCAAATACAAGCGCTGCGATCGCAAACCCCACCGAGCCGAATATGCGGATCGAGGCATAACTTCGCTTGGTTCCGGCCACAGTGAGCAAGGTCAAGCTGTCGGAAAGCGAGCTTACCGGCGTTTGAAAAAAGTAAAATAAAGAAATCAGCACAAGCAGCACCATATAGGAGTCGCTGCGGAACATGACGAAAGCCATAATCAGCTGTCCTGCCAAAATGATGATAAGCAGCTTTTTGACCGTTCTCCATTTATCGCTTAGAACTCCCCAAAATAAATTGGACACGATCCCGACCAGCGGCCCCATCGAAAAGAGCAGCCCGATTTGCACGGTCGAAAGACCTTTCGCTTGAAAATACAAAGCGAAAAACGAAGTAATCACTGCTGTTGTGGTATATAAAGAAAAAGAAAACGCCCTGAGCACGTTTTCGTGAAAAGTTGCTTTCATGGAAACTCACTCTCTTGTATTCTGTCTTTTCATGGAGAAAACCATTATACCGCCGATTTCAGCGTCCGGTCGGAATGCAGCGTTACCCGCAGCATATAGAGGACGACCCCGGCCTCCGCGGCAAGTCCGAGCGATTGCGCTAAAGCGCCGATAGCCCCGTTCCAACCGCTGTTAATAAAGATGCAGGCGACTAAGGAAATCAGCGTGACCGTCACATTGGCCGCCTGCGACCAAACCATCAGCTTGGTTTCGCCCTGCAGCATAATGATGCCGTTGCCGAAATCGAGCCATGGGAAAATGAGTGTGGTCAGCATAAAGATGCGGAGCGTTTCGATGCTGGCGACCATCAGCCGCTCGTTTACCCCCATTACATTCGCCATAAACCACGTGCCCAGCGGCGTATAGGCCAGAATCGCGATCAGCAGCGTCGGAATGAAAGCGACGACCATCAGAAACCGGTGCACCTGGCGGCTGTCTTTGCGGTAAAAGTTCAGCACAATTTGATGAATGTAGCTGAAGAAGCTTTGCACCAGCTGCGTTAAGCTGGAAGCAATCGCAAAGGAAGCGATTGCCAGCTGCACATTGTCCGACTTCCCCAACGCGGCGTTGATCGAAGGCCCGATTACAACGGCGATAAAGGAAGAGAACAGCAGCGGCTTGTAGAAACGGAAGATGTGGCCGACCGTTTCGACGGGGTGGTCCGCTTTTTTGCGCGGAATGGTGTGCTTGAGCAGAGACCGGCCTTCGATGAAACTGACGGCGCTTTCGATCGCCATGCCGACCAGAAAGATAATCGCTCCGACCATGCCGCTTGTCACTGAATCGGTGGATATGAAATATAACGACAATAAGTACATTGCGGCCAACCGCACAATCATGCCGATGGTCAGCCATTTTGTACGAAGGTTCGATATGATGATGCCGTGAAATACGCAGCGAAGTCCGGAAAAGATACTGACGAACATCAGTACGCGGTATACGCTCATCACCGGGTCAAGCAGTTCCGGCTGCACTCCGAGCAAATGTTGGAAAATCGCGCGGCCCAGCGGCGTATAAGCAACAATCAGTCCTGCAACCAGGACGCTGGACAAAACATAAACGGTCAGCCTGGACATGGCCGTAAACGAGATGCGGTCTCTTACGAGCGCCGAACACGTTTGCCGCAGCAGAATGGCGGGCCGTTCCGTAATGCCGAGCAGACTCATGGGAAGCGCGTAGCTAGCGATAATGATTTCCGGATGCGCTGAGCGAGCCAATGTGCTGTTGATGATGACATGGGAAATCGTTACAAGACTCGCAGAAATCCCGAGCGGGATAAAAAAGGCGAGCAGCTGCTTAAGCGTGACCTGAACCTTGCCGTCGCTGTACATGTATAGTATCCTCTCGATATTGAATTTTACAATTGCTCATTATAACACCAGCGTGGGGGGCTGGGTATCATTTTTTTTCGTCCGGCACTGGCTTGCGTCAGCAAATACATGTTACATTATAAGGATAGAAGCAACGAAGCAGATTTTACACATGGGAAATGGGGAGTAAAGGGTGAACTATGGCTTTGTGCTCGATGAACGATTGGGCATTCCGCTGCCTGAGCTTCATCTGGAGTGGGAGGAGTACGCCGAAGCGGAAAGGTCGGCTATTTTGCTGCGGTGGGAAGAAATCCGCGGGACGATTCCGGATCGCATTATGGCGATCGAACGTGTGATTGTGGTGAAGCAAAGCCAGCTGAGCATGGAGGAAAACTTTGCGTTATCCTGCCAGCTGAACAGCGAAATTGCGGAGCTGGCGAGCACCATCAACGAACTTCATATCTGGTTTCGGATTAACCAGGATATTGCTCCGGGCGCGGCGCATCATTAAGCGGGCGACGGTGTTTTTGCATAAGGATTAACGCTTTACTGGCGGATCTATTCTTATCGGGCTTGCCGCGGCAGGTATACTATAAGAAAATAAGGAAACAATTACCGGATAAAGGAGGTGCTCCGTATGCCGGAAGCACCGGGAGCGCTTCAATCGATCGTTAATAAATTACTTGCCCACGAGCCTGAGCTTTATCCCACAGAAGAATGGGATGAGCTTCTCGATATAAAAATTGCCCGCATTGCCTTTGCAGACGTTTCGGCGGCTCAGAGGCCTTTTCTTATGGCGGTGAAGGCCGGACTTCACTTATGGAATGACAGCTTGGACGCCTCGCATACGCTGTCCCAAGAGCTGCACAGCAAAGAAGGCAGTTATTGGCACGGAATGATGCATCGGATGGAAGGCGACTACAGCAATGCGAAATATTGGTTTCATCAAGTCGGGTCTCATCCCAATTTCTCCAGATTGTTCAGCAAGCTCAGAGAGCGGCAGGAGACGGCGATCGGCACGGTCGGTCACGACGGACTGCGCGCTAAATTGGAGCAGCTTTTGACGGCGGACAGCTGGAACCCGTATTTATTTATCGATATTGTCGAGCTGCAAGTAACCACAGCGCACGACACGGCTGCGGAATCTGTCTTGAAGCGGATCCAAAGCCTGGAACTGAAGCTGCTGCTGCAGAGCTGCTCCGAGCAAGCCGGTGGAGGTATTTCTCTTGAGTTTTCTTAAGTCAAGCAAGGTTTCGGTTCCTCACGGACCTGTTTCTTTAATGCTGCGCGTATATCGCTATGTGCTGCCTGAGGTGCACAAGCAGCTCCATATGTGGCGTAATACAGCGGAGCGGATTCCCGACCCGGAGCTTCGCAAGCAGGCGATCGACAGCATGACTTCCAAGAAATTCCATTGTGAAGGCGGCGCGGTGTACGCTGCGGCTAACCTGCCGATGCGCCATGTGTTAATTCCGTTAATTGTAGCTTTCCAGACGATCAGCGATTATTTGGACAACCTGTGCGACCGCAGCACTTCCCTGGATGCGGAAGACTTTCGGCAGCTGCACCAGGCGATGCTCGACGCGGTCAATCCGTCAGCGCCCATTCACGATTACTACAAGTTTCATCAGGAGAAAGACGACGGGCTTTATTTGGAGCAGCTGGTCAAAATGTGCCAAACCTGCATCCGCCAGCTGCCCTCGTACAGCAAAGCGGCTTTGCGTATCGCCGAATTGGTAGGGCTGTACTGCGACCTGCAGGTGCATAAGCATATCAAACATGAGCTGCGGGAACCCGAACTGCTCGGCTGGTGGGAAAGTCACAAACACCATTTTCCACACATCAGATGGAACGAATTCGCCGCGGCGACCGGCTCGACGCTGGGCGTTTTTATGCTGTTTCTAGCGGCTGCCTCTCCCCGTTTGGACGAGCGTTTCGTAGAGCAAATATACGAAACTTATTTTCCTTATATTTGCGGTTTACATATTTTGCTTGATTATTTGATCGACCAGGAAGAGGATCTGGCAGGCGGCGATTTGAATTTCTGCAGCTATTACGAGAACCGGGAAACGACCGTGAACCGAATCGCGCTGATTGCGGAAGAGGCCCGAAGCAAGGCGCTTCAGCTGGAGCATTCATCGTTTCACCGGATGATTATCGAAGGTTTGCTGGCGCTTTATTTGTCGGATCCGAAGGTCAAAGATCAGCCGGAGGTGCGGCATATTTCCCGCCAGTTGATGAAGGGCAGCCCGCTTACAAGACTTTTCTTTTTTGTAAATAGTATGTGGATCCGCAAAATTTCATAGCACATCGTCATATTTTCGAGTAAAATGTGAATATGTATTTTCAGCATGGGAGGATTAATGACATGTCAGCGGTAAAATCAATAGCGGTTTTGACAAGCGGGGGCGACTCGCAAGGGATGAATGCGGCGGTACGTGCAGTGGTGCGGAGCGCATTGTTCCACGGACTTGAAGTATATGCGGTGCAAAGAGGTTATTCCGGGCTCATTAACGACGATATTCGGCAAATGGACCTGCGCAGCGTGGGCGATATCATTCAGCGGGGCGGTACGATTTTGCAGACAGCCCGCTGCAAGGAGTTTACGACAGAGGAAGGCCAACGCCTCGGAGCGGACAACCTGCGCAGACGCGGAATCGACGGGCTTGTCGTCATCGGCGGCGACGGTTCCTACCAAGGCGCCAACAAGCTCAGCAAGCTTGGCATCAAAACAATGGGTCTTCCGGGGACGATCGACAACGACATTCCTTTTACAGACTATACGATTGGCTTTGATACGGCGGTCAGCATCGTTGTAGACGCGATCAACAAACTGCGCGATACGATGAGTTCGCATGAACGTTCGTCGGTGGTGGAAGTCATGGGCCGTCATTGCGGCGACATCGCCTTGTATTCGGGACTGGCGAGTGGTGCGGAAACGATTCTTGTGCCTGAAGTCAATTACGATCTTGACGAAATCGCTTCGCGGATGAAGACCAACTTTGCGCTTGGCAAACGTCACAGTATCGTTCTTGTAGCCGAAGGTGTGGGCAAAGGCGAAGACATTGCCCGGGAAATTACGCTGCGCAACGGCATCGAACCACGTGTAACGGTGCTTGGCCACATTCAGCGCGGAGGCACGCCAACCCATAACGACCGGGTGCTGGCCAGCCGGCTCGGCGATTTTGCCGTTCGCAAGCTGATTGAAGGCGATTCCGGCAAAGGCTGCGGCGTAATGGAGAACAAACTCGTAACTACCGACATCGATAAAGTCGTTAACTCGAAGAAAGAATTTAATCTCGATTTGTACCAGCTCGCTATGCGTTTATCGCAATAATCATAAGCCTATGCATCACAAGGGCCGCTATTCCGGGATGGGAACAGCGGCCCTTGTGCGTCTAGAAAGCGGCCCGGCCGCCGCAGCGCGTTTAGGATTCGCGTGCAAGCTGCGGCTTTACGGCGTGCCGCGCAGCACCGCGACAATTTCATCGGTAGGCCGGTTTCCTTTGCGCGCATAAGCGATTTTTCCGTCTTTGCCGATTACAAAAACAATCCGCTGCTGGCCAAGCAGTCCGAACAGCAGCTCGCCGACGCCGTATTTCTGCCGGATCGCTTGGTCATGGTCGGAGATGAGGGGGAAGTCGTACCTATGTTTTGCGGCAAAACGGCGGTGTTCATCGATACTGCCGGGATTAACGCCCAGCACCAGCGCGTCGAATTCCGCGTAGCGGGTTTTGGAATCGCGCACCGCGCAAAGTTGTTTTGTGCAGATCGGCGTTTCATCTTTCGGGTAAAAAATAAGCACAATCGGCCTTTTGCCTAAATGATCTGCAAGACGTACCTCGCCTTGTGTGCTTTCGGCCGTAAAATCAGGTGCATGGCTTCCGATTTCCAGCATAACCGCTGTCACTCCTTCAGCTTCAAAATGGGATGCAATGGGGTCTGTCGGCGGTAGTTCTTCTCGCGGCGAATATATCATGACGGGGCGTGGAAAGCAACCGGATCGATGGAATTTACGGCAGCGCGCAAAAGTGGTGGATATCATTGACTTTATTTACTTTTTATACTATTATGTATGTAAAGTGACAGAAGAGGGTGGAGACATTGAAAATAACGATTATTGCCGGAAGCAACCGCGAGAATGCTACAAGCACGATGTTGTGCCGTTATATGGCCAGAGTACTGGAAGAGATGGGCTGTTCCGTGAACTTATTTGAACTTTATCATCATCCCTTGCCTTTATACGCTCCTAAAGTCGAGTGTGCCGATCCGAATGTACGCCATCTGGAACGAATCGTAAAGGAAGCGGACGGTGTCATATTGGCGACTCCGGACTACCATGGTTCCTTATCGGGCGTGTTGAAGAACGCTTTGGATTATTTGGGCTTCGACCATTTTGACGGCAAAATCGTGCTTTCGGCAAGCTCCTCCGGCGGCGCGGTAGGCGTGAGCCCGCTGACTCACCTGCAGACGGTCGTCCGCAACGTGCACGGGATCAACTGCCCCGAATGGATATCCATCGGCGGAGAATTCCGCCGTTTTACACCGGAAGGCGAACCCGAACATGAGAAAACGAAAGAACGGATTGCTCGAGCGTTACAATACTTTTTGCGTATGGTTCAAACCTTTGCTAAATGATTGAATGATACTAGCAATTAGCGTATAATGGAAAAAACGAAAATAGGCGGAGGAATCCACATGGATATCGCGGCACTTTCGATGCAGATGAAGCAAAGCAGCTTAGGAGACGCCGTCGGAGTCAGACTGCTTTCCATCGCCAAGGACCAGATGCAGCAGCAAGGTCAGGAGCTGGCGCAAATGCTTCAGCAAAGCGTTCAGCCTCATTTGGGCGGGAATATCGATATACGATTATAATAAAAGCCCGTCAGGGCTTTTTTTGTTGGGGGACGATGGAGTTATGTCAAATGTCATATTAAAAAACGATTGGGCGCAGCTCCTGGAACCGGAGTTCGCCAAGCCCTATTACAAGGAATTACGCCAATTTTTGCGCCAAGAATACAGTACACGCAGGGTGTATCCGGATATGTACGATATTTACAACGCGCTGCACTATACCTCTTATGCCGACGTCAAGGTGGTCATTCTCGGCCAAGATCCTTACCATGGCCCGGGCCAAGCGCACGGACTGAGCTTTTCGGTCAAACCGGGAATTCCTGCGCCGCCTTCCCTGCAAAATATGTATAAGGAACTGCGAAGCGATCTTGGCTGCAGCATTCCGGATAACGGTTATTTGCTGAAATGGGCCAAGCAGGGGGTTATGCTGCTTAACACGGTGCTGACCGTAAGGGAAAGCACGCCCAATTCGCATAAGGGCCAAGGGTGGGAAATGTTTACCGACCGGGTAATCTCGCTTTTGGCCGAACGCGAAAAACCGGTGGTGTTTATTCTTTGGGGCAGCCATGCCCAGCAAAAACAGCAGCTGATTCAGGGACGGCATCATTTTATTATCAAATCGCCGCATCCGAGTCCGCTTTCGGCGCATCGCGGATTTTTCGGCAGCCGGCCGTTTTCCAAGGCAAATCAATTTTTAGAGCAAGCCGGCATGGGAGCCATTGATTGGCAAATTCCCGATTTGGCGATGTACGATCAATTGCAGGAGTCCGACGCCTATGCATGACGCGGCTGAAATGAAGCGGCACGAACAACGCGTTCTGGCAGCTGCGGAAGCTTATGCAAAGCAGGAACTGGCACAAGAAGCAAGCGGCCACGACTGGTGGCATGTGTACCGGGTGGACCGGCTGGCCGAACGGATAGCGCGGGAGGAGAACGCCGACGTCTTTATCTGCCGTTTGGCGGCATTGCTTCACGATCTCGCCGATGAGAAGCTGTTCGGTGATGAAGCGGCGGGTTTGCGCAAAATCAGCGAATGGATGGAGCGGCACGAGGTTTCTCCGGACGCCGTCCGGCATGTCATTGAAATTGTCAGCACCATGTCGTTTAAGGGTGGCGGGCGTCCGCCGATGCGTACGCTGGAAGGCCGGGTTGTGCAGGATGCGGACCGGCTGGATGCGATTGGGGCCGTCGGCATCGCCCGGGTGTTCGCCTATTCCGGCGCTAAGGGCAGACTCATCCACGATCCGGATTTCGTGCCGCGTACGGATATGACAAAAGAGCAATACCGCAGCGCCGACGGATCGGCTGTTGCGCATTTTTACGAAAAGCTGCTTAAACTTAAAGACCTGATGAACACGGATCATGCCAAGCGGCTGGCTGAAGGAAGGCACGAAACGTTAACTCGGTATTTGGAATGTTTTTATGAGGAATGGGAAGGCTTGAGGTAACTGGAAGGTAATATGAACAACGGAAGTAAAGGATGACAATCGATGGATTTGCGAAAATTACGACTGAATGAGGCGCCTCCAATCAAATCTAGCGAAGAGCGCAATGAATACGAAAAAGACTACGCGCGGCTGATCCAATCCCCGGCTTTTCGCCGTTTGCAGGGCAAATCCCAGGTGTTTGGCGCAGGTTCCGGCGACTATTACCGCACGCGTCTGACTCACTCGCTGGAAGTTTCGCAAATCGCCAGAGAAATCGCAGGCCGCATCGGGAGTGCTTATCCTTTCTTAAGCAAAAAGGAGCATCCCGGGCTTGTCATCAATCCTGCTGTGGTGGAGTGCGCATCGCTGGCCCATGATTTGGGCCACCCGCCTTTTGGGCATAAAGGCGAAGACGTGCTGAACCGGCTGCTGGAACCCGAAGGATTTGCCTACGAGGGGAATGCGCAAAACTTTCGGCTCCTGATGTTTTTGGAAAAACGCGCCGACAGCGGCAACGGTCTGGATCTGACCGCCGCCGTATTGCTTGGCATCAACAAATATCCGTATTCGCTTGATGAACCCGGCCGTATGAAAGGGGTATACGGCTCTGAATGGGAAGGCATCCGTTATTTACGCGAGCTGTGGAACATGCCGGAAAACTGTCCGACGCTGGAAGCGCAGCTGATGGATTTGTGCGACGACATCGCTTATTCGACTCACGACATCGAAGACGGCATCCGCGCCGGCAAAATCCAAATGAACCGCACTTTTTTCGAGGACCGCAGGCTGGTGCGCCATCTTGTCGAGGAAATCGTGCAGGATAAAGGCAACGGCGCGCTGGGCTGGGACAAAGTGGATGTGGCGGAGTTTGTCAAACTGGTGCTGGCCGCGTACTTCGAACAGTGGGAGAAAATTTACGCCGCTTGCCACGAAGAAGCGTCCCGTACCCGCAGGGAGATGAAAGCGCGTTGGGTTAACCTGTTTGCCGGCCGCATCGGCATCATCGACGATCCTGAGAAGAGCTGGAAAAAGGTCACTTTCGTCCGGGACGGACAACAGGATTTGGATCTGCTGCGCACGATGGAGGTATTGAAGAAAATGGCCTGGGTCACGATGATCAAGGATTTTCGCGTCCAACGTTTGCAAAAGCGCAGCGAGATCATGCTCCACCGGCTGTGGATCAGCTTCAGCGCCCAGGATACGGGCCGGCTGATCGTTCCTCCCGACTGGACCGAAGAATATGAGCAGCAAAAAGGAAAATGGCCGTGGCAGCGGTTTATGGCCGATTATATTTCCGGCATGACGGACGCATATGCCGAGAAAGTATATTCAGAGCTGTATGCCAGTAAGACCGGCTCCATCTACGAGATGGATTAAAGGAATGTAGCAAGGTATGGCAAGACGTTAAAAAAGGCTCTCCTGAGCCCGGGTAACCGGGGAGGGAGAGCCTTCTGCTTGTTAGTTGTTAAAAGCAGAACGCTGTTCATAGTAGAGCACAGGTGGGCCAATGCCAAGCGAAGCAATGGCAAGGCCCACGAAGGTGCGAACCCGAGGCACACAAGCCGCGCCCCGCATCATCGCGCCGTAGTAAAGCACAGGTGGGCCAATGCCAAGCGAAGCGCTGGCAAGGCCCACCAAGGTGCGAGCCCGAGGCACATAGCGGCGCCCCGCATCATCGCGCCGTAGTAAAGCACAGGTGGGCCAAAGCCAAGCGAAGCAATGGCAAGGCCCACCAAGGTGCGAGCCCGAGGCACATAGCGGCGCCCCGCATCATCGCGCCGTAGTAAAGCACAGGTGGGCCAAAGCCAAGCGAAGCGTCGGCAAGGCCCACCAAGGTGCGAGCCCGAGGCACATAGCCGCACCCCGCATCACCGCGCCGGAGTAGAGCACAGGTGGGCCAAAGCCAAGCGAAGCGTCGGCAAGGCCCACCAAAGTGCGAGCCCGAGGCACACAGCGGCGCCCCGCATCATCGCGCTGAAGTAAAGCACGGTGTGCCAAAGCCAAGCGAAGCGTTGGCAAGGCCCACCAAGGTGCGAGCCCGAGGCACATAAGCCGCTCCACCGCAGGCGGGTCCAGGGCGCAGCGCCTGGAGTCCCCCGACGGGGGGATTGAGGGGGGCTAATAACTATATGAATTCCCCGCGTTCCACAGCAAAAACTCTTCAACCCCGTTATCATGCAACGCGCGAATCTGCTCATCGACTTCTTTTTTGCCGTATTTGATGTATCCGGGCACCCAAGTTGCCGTAAAGTCCTGCAGCCATGGACGGACAACCGGCTTCAATGCTTCAATCGGATCCAGCTTTTTGTGGGTGTCCTTCATCGCGCCGTTGATCGTGGCATAAGGAGCGGCGTCGGGAACCTTCTGGCCAAACCAGCCGGTCGAATAATGGCTCGGGTAGATCATCGGCGAAATCACATCGACGTTTTGCGATATTTTTTCAAAATCCTGCCCAATCCCTTCCGCGGCGGGAACCGATGCGGCGTAACCGAAGATGTCGACGGACACCCGTACGCCAAGAGGCGTCAGCTGCTCACGGGCATATTTGACGAAAGCGGAGACGGCATCGATCCGGCTGCGCTCGTCTTTGTCGTATTGCAGCGTATCGGCGCGGGTCTCAAAACCTTCGGGAAAACGCACATAATCAAACTGGATTTCTTTAAAACCCGCTTTGACCGCCTCTTTGGCAACCGCGATATTGTAGTCCCATACTTCTTTTTTGTACGGATTGACGAAGCTGTCTTTTTTGCCGTTTGTCCACAGCGACCCGTCAGGATTCAGGAACGACAGGTCCTGGCGTTTGTTGGCCAGCATGGTGTCCTTAAATACGACGATCCGGGCGATCGGATAAATACCGTGTTCTTTTAATTCGCTCATAAGTTTTGGCATGTCGGGAATGATTTTTTGTTTCGAGCCGAGCGCTTCCAGTTCGGGGTTAGACGTATCGTAAGTGATGTAACCCCAGTCGTCTTTAATATCGATCACCATCGCGTTTAATTCCGTCTCGTCGGTAAGCTTAAGCAGCGAGTTAAGCCGCGAACCTCCGGCACTGTGGGCGGTGACATAGATGCCCTTCACCGAAGGGGCGTCTTTTTGCGGGTCTATTTTGTTCACCGGAACAAGCGGGTCCGACGTAGACGCATTAGGCGCCGGTGCTTGAACGATGGCAGGCTTGGAAGAATCGACGGCGGCTTGAGCCAGCTGTTCGAAAGTCATGTTGGGTTGGTCCGACGCAAGGCCTCCCCACAACATCAGCATTGATGCAAGTAACAGGTCCATTTTTCTCTCTCCCAGAAGGTTGATTCTCTTAATCTTCTATTTATTATAGGTGACAAACAAATGCTCGGATAGTAAAATTTGCGGCAATTTGTCAAAAAAACTAGGATTATCATAGCGGGCTGTCGAAACGGCGAACCTATAAAATTGCGCTTCTCTTTTTCCGAGAAGTGGGTTAGGATAGAGATTGTGTATTTTTGAGCAAAAGAGGGTAATGATGAACAAGCAGCTGCTGACATTGCGCGCATTAAACATGTTTTATTTCGCGACCAACGCGATTTTAACGCCGTTTTTACCGGTTTATTTTGCAGAAAAAGGTTACAGCTCTTCAGAGATCGGCCTGCTTATGATGTTTGGCCCTTTTGTCGCCATCTTCGCGCAGCCGCTGTGGGGTTATTTAAGCGATAGGTACCACAAATTGAAGCTGATCATCTTTGTGCTTTGGAGTTTGAGCGTTATGGCCAGCGTCGGCGTGTTTATGTTGGACGGATTTACGTATTCGTTTGTGTTCATGCTGCTGCTGAATTTTTTCCTGCTGCCTTCCAATCCGCTGCTGGACAGCATCGTGATCAAAACAACGCTGCAAGCGGGCGTGCCTTACGGAACCGTGCGTATGTTCGGATCGCTTGGCTTTACGCTTGTAGCGATGAGCTCCGGGTTTATATTGGCCAAGCTCGGCGGTGTGCACAATATCCCGTATTTGTACTGGGGTTTATGGGTTATGCCGCTGCTTTTGCTGCTGCTGCTTCGGGATGAGAGAAGCGGAGGGACGCGCATCACGCTACGGTCGTTCGGCAGCGTGATGGGGAACAAGCCGTTTTTGTGGTTTTTAGTCATGATATTTATTTTGACGGTGCCGCACCGGATGAACGACGTTTTGGCCGGATTGTACTTGAAGGAGCTTGGGGCTTCCGATTCGATGTTAGGTTGGGCGTGGGCGCTTGCCGCATTAAGTGAAGTGCCTACCTTTGCGCTGCTGGGCCGGTATTTGCATAGGTTTCACGAGCTGGCGCTGCTCAGCATCGTTGCCGTTCTGTATACGGTGCGGTGGCTGTTATATTATGCGATCAGCGATCCTTTCCTGATCATGCTGCTTCAAGCGTCGCATTGCATCACCTACGCCGTCTTCTGGATTGTGTCGGTTCAATACGCGGTGCGGTTGGTTCCGGAAGAGCTCCGTTCCACGGGTCAATCGTTGTTGTCTGCCGTTTTTCTGGGATTAGCGGGAATTACAGGCGGGACCATAGGGGGATTGATTCAAGATCGCTGGGGTGGACAATATATGTATGCTTTCGGGGCCGTGCTGACTTTGCTTGCCGCGCTGTTGTTGATTGGAACTCACGTTTATATGCGCAAAGGAACAAAAAAACCATCTGGACTTTTCCTCTAAAGGTCCGATGGTTTTTCAGCTGATTATTAGTGTTTGCTCTGCGAAGCTTCCGCAGCGCTGGCCGCCGCCGGCGCTTCTTTATGCGCTTCCGCAGCGGTAGGACCGACTTCTTTTCTTGCGGTTGTATCTTCTGAAGCGGCGTTGGAACCGCCACCAGTCGTCGCATCCTTAAATTCGCGGAACATTTTGCCGAAACCTCGTCCGAGTTCAGGCAGTTTATTGGGCCCAAACAAAAGAAGGGCGACCAGTGCGATCAATATGATATGCCATGGCGATAGTGCTCCCATTTAATGACACCCCCTTCGGTAACATCAATCCGATGTAGCTTAATCATAACATGTTCTAATCATACTATATAGCATAAATATTACAAAATAAGAAACTTCCGCGTGGTAATTTCAGGGGTATAAAAAAACGGCCGCCCATTTATGGAGACCGTTTTTTTATTACATCAATTTAATTTAAAGACCTTTTGGTGCTCGGAAATGCTGAATTGAATAATTTCAAGGACATCGTCCGCTTCCAGCGCGGCAAGTCCATTTCTCAGCACGATGTAGGAATCGAGTTCCACAGGTGTGAGGGAAGAATACAGTTCTGGCGTCAATTTCATTACAATCTCGGACAACTTTACTGTTTCCATACGCATCCCCCTTCCGATTCGTCATCAAACGAAAACTGAAAAAGAATTACGAGAATATCAGATAAAGCCGCAATTCATGTTTATGAAATTACAACTTTCATTATAACACATTTGTCGAAATTATGAATGGGAAAAAATCATCCCTCGCGCCGGAAAAGCCCCATAACGCCAGCCGTTTCCACGATATTGACGAAAGCGCCGGGATCCGCTTCTCTAATGAGCTCTTTTAGCTCGCCAAGCTCGTATTTGGTGGTTACCGTCATCAGCATGTGATGGCCTTGCTTCGTATAGGCGCCTTCGGTTTGAATGGCGGTTACGCCGCGCTGAATGCTCAGCATACGTTCCAATAACTGATCCTTGCGGCAGGTTATGATAAATACGGTAACTTTAAGGTGCCGTATATGTATGGCGTCGATCACTTTCACAGTAATGAATATCGAAAAGATAGAGCCAAGGGCCAGGTCCCAATCGTTCTTAAAATATCCTAACGCTAAAATGACCACTCCGTTCAAAGCAAACAACGCGGAGCCAAGGGGGAAATCGCGGTTGCGGGTTAAAATCGAGCCAATCACGTCAAAACCCCCGGTCGATCCGCCCGCCCGCAGCGAGATGCCGGAGCCAAGCCCGATCAGCACGCCGCCGCTAATCGCCGTTAAAATTTTATCGTGAGTGAGCGTAATGACCGGCACGAACTGCAGCATCCAAGAGGTCAACACGACGGATACGGTGCTTAAAATGATGAATGTGCGCCCGACCCGCAAGAGGCCTAGGATCATCACCGGAATATTGCTGATTAAGTACAGCAGCCCGACATTCCAACCGGTAAAATAGCTGATGATTAGGGCGATGCCCGATAAACCCCCGCTAAGTAAAGAATGGGGCACAAGAAAAAAGTTAAATCCTACCGTCACGAGCAGCGCGCCTATAGCAGTAACAAACAGCCGGCTTAATGCTTTCATCATATGGCAGCCCTCCAACCGCTAGTATTTGTTAGCCGGCCGGATTCATGCGCTAATGATGCAAAAAGCAAAAAGGCTTCCCAAACCCGTAACAATTAAGCAGGGAGGAAAGCCTTAAGCAATGCGGTTATTTTCGTTTCGTAAATGAACCTGACCGCGACCCGGTGCTTGGTTTGCTGGATCCGCTGCTTGGCGCCTTATAGGTCGGAGTCGACCCGTCGCTTTTGCGGACTCCGCTGCTGCTTGGCGGTGTTGTCGTTTTGCTGCTGCCGCTGCCAAAAGAACCTTGCCGGTCGGAGGTCGTCGGCGTTTTCGTAGTCGGGCTCGTTGGCGTTGGCGTTTGAGTCCGCTGACCGCTTCCGGATGAAGACGCAGGCGGAGTATATCCCCGATAATCGTTGCCGTTGCGGGAATTAAACCAGCCGCCTCCCAGAACGGACTGCAGCAAAGAAGCGGTAATATAGCCTTGCAGAAACGAGGAATCGTAATGCTCCTTGGCATACTCCACCGTGTCCATTTCCACTAGGGAGTTGCTTTCGTTGCTTGGATCCTTATGAACGTTAACGATCTTATCCTTGTAAACAAGGAACATCTGATCGGTTGATTCCTTGCTTATTTCTTGAGGTTTTTCTTTGCTGGCGATCTCTTTGGCGGCCGTCGGCACATTTTTCCCTTCGGCGACGTATACTTTTGCTGTGTTTTTGCCCGTTCCTTGGACATCGACCAGCGGATAGGTTTCCTTGACGTAAGAACCTGCGTCCGTACAACCGACAAGCAAGGTAAAAATGACCGTGCAAGCGATCCATGATACCCATCTGTTCAAGCGACTCACCCCAGACTTATTTGGATTTCATGAACTGAATCAAGCCGGAGGGTATTTTTGCTCCTTCCAAGGCAACATATTTACCATCCTGCCACTGCAGAAAAAAGTATCTGTCCTGATCGGCAAAATAACGCCAAATCAGTAAATCGTCGTTGTTTCTGAAATCGGTGTTCCCTTCCGTACGCGCCATATCGGTACGGTAATGCTCCAGTTCATAGACCAGGTTGTCGCCGACTTCCAGGCGGGTCGGCACATCATTGGGATCATCCAGCGAACCTTCCACAAATTCAAGCATAAAACATTCGTAAGTGCGTCCTTTTTCAATTAGCAGACATGATATATGCTTCCCGTTTTGCAAATAATAAGCGAACCGGTGAGGCGCAAATCCCCGGTCAAAATATACCACCTTGCCGGATACGACGTACTCCTCCAAATCAATGATAAGAATATCGCCGAGATTGGTTTCTTCGAAAGAATTGGTCGTTTTGACAGGCTGATCGGGCTGCTTGTTGCTTTTTAAGATGGAACCGACGCGTTTAAAAATAGACATGAGAGCCACTCCTTACTAAATATGCTCGTTATACGCTTGTTTGCCCTATAATCATTATACGTAAATTCGCGTCTGGAGTTTCATTTTAAAATAATTCCTCCATTAACTTGGGAAATGAATGGAATATGAATTCCGACTGTGATATAATATAAAAGATATTCTTAAGTACGGCCATAATGTTGCCGGGAGTCCGGCTTGTCTTTTACATGTGTTCGGTATTTTAAGCGGCGCTGCGGATGAAATCCAAGAAAAGCTATCCGCTTAAAACGGTCTGGCTGCCTGGGAAAACTTCGGTAACTTGAAGTTTTTCATAAGTTTTAGATAGGAGTCGCACTTAAGGGTATAAATAAAGAGAACCCCATAAGAAAAAGGAGATTGAAATCATTTGAAAACTTTTTACGAATTCGGCCTTGAGCCGAAAGTTTTGCGTGCCATTACGGAAATGGGATTTGAAGAGTCGACGCCAATTCAGGACAAGGCGATTCCTATCGCAATGGATGGCAGAGACTTGATCGGTCAGGCGCAAACTGGTACAGGAAAAACAGCGGCGTTTGGTATTCCGCTTGTGAATAAAATCGATGTCAAAGAAGAAAAAATCGTTGCGTTGATTATGTGCCCTACCCGCGAATTAGCTATCCAAGTCGCCGAAGAAATCGAAAAGCTAGGCCGTTTCAAAGGCATCAGATCGCTGCCGATTTACGGTGGACAGGATATCGTGAAGCAGATTCGCGCGCTGCGCAAAAAACCGCAAATCATCATCGGTACGCCGGGCCGTTTGCTTGACCATATTAACCGCAAAACGATTAAACTCGACGATGTGACTAACGTCATTTTGGACGAAGCGGACGAAATGCTCGACATGGGCTTCCTGGACGATATCCAATCGATCCTCCAACTCTGCCCGGCAGAACGCCAAACGATGCTGTTCTCGGCCACGATGCCTGCGAATATCCGCAAGCTGGCGGACCGTTTCTTGACGAATCCGGAGCATGTATCCGTGATTCCGAAGCAAATCAGCGCGCCGCTTATCGACCAAGCATACATCGAAGTGAACGAACGTCAAAAATTCGAAGCGCTTTGCCGTTTGATCGATATGGAAGCGCCGGATCTTGCGATTATTTTTGGCCGTACCAAACGCCGCGTAGACGAACTGGCTGAAGCGCTGCAAAAACGCGGTTATTCCGCGGAAGGATTGCACGGCGACCTTTCGCAAAATCAACGTGACAATGTGATGCGCAAATTCCGCGATAACAGCATCGACGTGCTTGTAGCTACCGACGTGGCGGCAAGAGGCCTCGACGTATCGGGTGTATCTCACGTTATCAACTTCGACCTTCCGCAAGATCCTGAGAGTTACGTTCACCGGATCGGCAGAACGGGCCGCGCAGGCAAGGAAGGTACGGCATGGACGTTCGTAACGCCTAGAGAGATCGACCATTTGTACTTCATCGAGAAAGTGACTCGCCAAAAAATCGCCCGCAAGCCGATGCCAAGTCTGGCTGAAGCTATTGAAGGCAAGCAGAAGCTGACTGCGGAGCGGGTACTGGAAGTAGTGCAAAAAGAAGAACACAACGAATTTAAAGGAACTGCTATCCAGCTCCTTGAACAATACGATTCCGTGCACTTGCTCGCCGCTGCGCTCAAATTGCTGACCGGCGGAGACAAGAAGGACGTTCAGATCGACTTGACGCCGGAAGAACCGCTCCGCGCTAAGAAACGCCGGGTGGATGTACGCAGCTCCGGACGCAAAGTGGGCGGCAGCTACGGCGGCGGCAGCGGTTCGCAAGGCGGCAGCTCCTACGGCGGACAACGCCGCGGCGGTTACGGCGACCGTGATCGCAACGGTTCCCGCGGCCCGCGTAAAGACAGCCGCGATTTTCAACGCAGCGACAACAAGGACCGCGATTACAAATCCCGTCCTAGAAGCTCGGAAGGCCGCAGCTATGCGCGTTCCGAAGAGCACGGCGAGAACTTGGTCCGCAGCTAATTTAAACGCATAGGGGTCGCTTTGGCCCCTCCTGTTACCTAAAGCAAAAAGGTGAAGCTTTGCAGCTTCACCTTTTTGCATACATATTTGAAATTACAGAATGAACGCGCTGGTGACGATAACAAGCAGTATGAACAATACAAGAATACTGCCTGTAGAAGTCCAAGCTCCATATCCAAAGTTAGACATGTGTACATCCTCCTTTGTTTTAAATAGTCTGTTGTTCCGGGGGGATAATATAACATATGTACATCAGCCTCTTTGGATTAGACGTCTACCTAAACGTATCAAAATAGGCTATAATGAAAAAAGATCGACATAATACGTCAAATCCATTGCAAGCTTAAGGTCGGAAACTATGTAGGAGGTTGTCCAAGTTGGAGTTTAAAGGAGTTATGGGCGGTTTTTACCGTATATCGGAATGGATTATGCGGCTTTCCGTCATCAATGTTTTATGGGTTATTTGCTCCATACCGGTATTTTTACTGCTGCTGATGACACTCCAATCGGAGAGCGTCGACCAATTGATGTCCACGCTTGTGCTGATTGCCGCAGTTTCGCCGTTTACGTTATTTCCCGCGACAACCGCAATGTTTGCTGTCGTGCGCAAATGGCTGACGGGCGAAGAAGACGCGCCGCTTTTGAAAACGTTTTTTCGCGGCTATAAAGAAAATTATGTGCAAAGCATGCTGGGTGGACTGATTTATGTATTGATCGGCGCCATCTTATATACAAACTTAAGATTTTACGGTTCGCAAACGTCGACGATCGGCGTTCTTAAGTTTTTGGTGCTGTCGCTTTCGGTCATTTTATCGGTTTCCATGTTCCATTTCTTCTCCATCACGGTGCATCTTCATATGAAGTTGTTCCAAATCATTAAAAATTCGATTCTGATTTCGATTGGTAATCCGATCCGCTCCATCTTTATGCTGGTGGCAAACGGTATTATTTTGTACATTAGTTTTCTAAAGTTCACATTTTTAATTCCATTTTTCATGGGATCATTAATGGCGGTCGTTTCATTCTGGAATTTCAACTTTATTTTTGCCAAAATCCAAGAAAAGCAGCAGAAATGGGCTGAGGAAGCGGAAGAGAAGGCGGCAGCGGGGAAAAAAGACGACTCCGATTCCGGGGACTCTCAGCTGCAAGGCGCTCCCGATGCGGACGAGCCGCTGCAAAGAGAGGCGCTTCCCGACGGAAAACCGGCCGAACCCGGCCCTGATGGCGATGCCAACTCAAAGAATGAAAAAAACGATGGCCGGGCATAATAAAAAAGCCAAATGGTAACAGCCTTTCCATGGCAACAAGTATTGCAGGCGAAACATTTACTTTCGCCGCGATACACTCTATAATAAAGATAAATCAAATGGCGGCAACATTTTCACAAATGCGGCTTGCCAATTGAACAATTAAATCCTGCGATGTACGTTTCGATTTCTATGTCGTTTTGAACCAATGACTGTTTCTAGGGAGACCTACATTCCTGCGCGGCTGACATGCCCTCGAAAAGGGACTTCAAAAGCGCCGGTGCGGACACCCACCTGCGAGAGCGGGTTTGAAACGCAAAATCGGACGGCATATGCGGGTTTTTTTGTACCCTTTTTACAAGCAAAACGCTCTTAGCTCGCCAATATGGCAGGCCGAGAGCGTTTTTTGCGTTTGAATTTATTTTTGGACAAGATCGCTTAGCTCGTGGAAGGTGTTTTTTAATGTGTCGTACAACGAGCGGTATATCGCATAATACCGGTTGTATTGCTCGTGGCGTCCGGCGTCCGGCTCCACACGGTCGACGACCTGAATCCATTCTCCGCATAAGCTGTCCACGCTGCGGTTTAAGACGCCGGAAGCGGCCATTACAGCGGCGCCGTAAGCCGGTCCGTCCGTAGAATTGACGGTGACGACGGGATAACCGAAAATATCAGCGATCATCTGCCGCCAGAAGAGGCTGCGCGCGCCGCCTCCGTTCACTCGAAGTTCGGTAATTTCGATGCCGGACGCTTTCATCAGCTCGAGCGAGTCGCGCAGCCCAAAGGTAATGCCTTCCAGAACGGCGCGGGTCAAGTGGGCTTTGCCGTGGCGCAGATTCAAGCCGATAAACCCGCCGCGCGCCTTCGGATCGGGATGGGGGGTTCGCTCACCGGTCAAATAAGGCAGGAACAGCAAACCTTCGCTGCCGAGCGGGGCGGTTTCCGCCAAAGCCGTCAAGAACTCATATACGTCGCGTCCCGAGTTGCGCGCTTGCTCCAGCTCTTCATAAGCAAAATGGTTCTTCCACCACTGAAAGGAGCCTCCAGCGGCCAGCATGACGCCCATACGGTGCCATTTGCCGGGTACCCCGTGGCAAAAAGCGTGAAGCCGGCACTCCGGTTCCGGCTGATAGCTGTCGTCATGGACAAATACGACGCCGGAGGTGCCTAAGGCGACGGAAGCGATGCCTTGCTTCACGACGCCGACGCCGACAGCGCCGCAGGCCTGATCGCCGCCTCCGGCAACAACCGGGGTTCCTGCGGCAAGTCCTGTAAGTTTTGCCGCTTCTGCCGTCAAATGGCCGGCGATATCGGTGCTCTCGAACAGCGGAGGCAGCCAGCCGAGCGGAATGCCAAGTTGTTCGGCGACATCTTGCGACCAGCGGCGCCCGGCTACATCAAGCAGCAGCGTACCGCTGGCATCGGCCATATCCATGCCGAAAGCGCCGGTTAATTGAAGCCGCACATAATCTTTAGGCAGCATAAGATGGGCAACCTTGGCGTAGAGCTCCGGCTCATGATTGCGCATCCAGATGAGTTTGGGCGCCGTAAAACCGGTTAAAGCCCGGTTCCCGGTCAATTGACCGAGCCGGTCGCGTCCAATGGTCGCTTCAATCCATTCGCATTCCGCTCCGGTCCGCTGATCGCACCAAAGCATGGCCGGACGCACAACGCTTAACTGTTCGTCGAGAAGAACGGCGCCGTGCATTTGACCGGACAGTCCGATGCCTTTCACCAGATGTCCGTCCACTTTCGATTCAAGCAGAAGCTGGCGGATGCAGTTCAAGGAGCCGTTCCACCAATCTTCCGGATGCTGCTCAGCCCAACCCGGCTGCGGCTGGAGCAGAGGATATTCAGCGCTTCCACTTGCCGTGACGTTCCCTTCGGCATCCACCAAAATGCATTTTACCGCTGAAGTTCCCAAATCAATGCCCAAAAAATAATCCATCGCCGTCACCCCGTCATATGATCTTTCAAACTTAGTTTAATCATTGAACTTAAACTGTAAATTATATATTCGGAATAAAACGATGAATTCCTTCTTTCTCTTCCATAGAAAGAGTGGTAATATAAAACAGAGTATTAGGGATAAGCATCGGTGCACTTCTTTGAAGGGGGAACAAGCTTTTGTTAAAGAGAATCTTGATCGGCTTAATTCGCAGCCATGACACCACGGGCGAAAAGGCGAAAGATCCTGCTTTAAAGACTCGCAATTACAAACTCTCCAGAGACCAGGTATGGGACGAAGTCGTGAGCATGTTTAAGAAAATGAAAGGCTACAAGCTGCTTCATGAAGTGAAGAACGTCGGAGAGATCGTGCTGGAGAAACGGACGATTACCGGGCGGATTCAGGACATCACGGTGACGATCATATCCATCAATCCTGTGAAGACCTCCGTTGATATTTATTCGGCTTCACGCGGCTCGCTCGGAGACCTTGGCTCCAATTACCGTACGATCTTGGAGATTTACAATCAGCTTGACAAGAAGCTCGCGGCGTATAAAGATTCCTACTAACCGCGGGATGGGGCGCTGGACGATTCATCTGCATGAACTTCCCGATAATGAACATAAAAACAGCGAGGTCGCATTGCGCCTCGCTGTTTTTTCCTAAGTACGCGTTACACCAATTTCTTAACAGCTTCAACAGCCGCTTCGTAATTCGGGTGCTCCGTCATTTCTTTTAAGTATTCTACATATTGGATCGTATCGTTAGCGTCGACGACAAAGATAGCACGGAAATCAAGCTGGAATTCATTGATCAGCACGCCGTAAGCTTGTCCGAAGTTACGGTCCTTGTAGTCGGACAAAGTAACAACTCTGTCGACGCCGGCAGCGCCGCACCAGCGGGCTTGAGCGAAAGGAAGATCCACGCTGACAGTCAGAACAACTACATTTTCGCCGAGCTTGGAAGCTTCTTCGTTAAAACGGCGGGTTTGCGCATCGCATACGCCGGTATCAAGCGAAGGAACAACGCTGATCAGCTTTACTTTGCCGGCATAATTAGCCAGCGATACTTGCTCCAGCAGGTTGGCGTTAAGCTTGAAATCTGGAGCCTTGTCTCCTGCCTTCAACTCCGGTCCTACGAGGGTAAGCGGATTTCCTTTAAAAGTTGCAACACCAGTACGCTCTTGCGCCATGATTGGTTGTCCTCCTTGAAAATAGGTATAATTGGTATTTCACCACAACTTATTATAAACTGTATAAAAGGAAAAAGTCCAATGCCATGACCAAAGGAGAATCCCCCTTGTTATTTTTGCGGAATGAAAAATTTTCGGATTACATCCGGCTTTATCCGATTACTTCGCTGATCTTGACGGTTAACATAGGCTTGTTCATCGCGATGACGCTGCTTGGCGGTTCTCAGAACCAGGAGACGCTGCTCCGGTTCGGGGCCCTTGTCAATGATCCGCCGTTTATTTCCGAATATTGGCGGTATATCGCTTCCTGCTTTTTGCATATCGGGTTTGACCATCTGTTGTTTAATATGTTTTCGGTGCTCGTATTTGCGCCTCCGTTGGAGCGGCTCCTGGGTAAAGCGCAATATACGCTGTTATACCTCGGAAGCGGCTTTCTAGGCAACGTAGCGAGTGTGCTGCTATCGCAGAAGGTGCTGCTGTCTGCAGGCGCTTCTGGGGCGATTTACGGCGTTTACGCGGCTTATATTTTTCTGGGGCTGTTTCGCAGGCAGATGCTTGATCCGTCCTCACGCAAAACAATTTATATTGTTGTGGGCATTGGGGTCGTGTATTCCATCTTTATGCCGCAAATTAATTATTACGGGCATCTGGGCGGTTTTGTCGGGGGATTTATTTTATTCTGCATGATGAGACTGCGGATTCGGGGTTAACCGCTAACGTTCTTGCAGCCGCTTGCTTATGAAATATTGCAAATGACAAGTACGTATTTACAGATTAGGTTGGAGGTTTTTGTGTTTGGAACTGCGACAGCTTCAATATTTTGCGAAAGTGGCAAAAAAACAGCACGTCACGCAAGCTTCGGAGGAGCTGCATATCGCCCAATCGGCGGTTAGCCGGCAAATCCATCAACTGGAAGAAGAATTGGGCGTACAGCTGTTCGTGCAAAAGGGACGCAAGCTGCAGCTGACGCCTGTCGGCAAGCTGTTTTTAAACAGAGTGGAAGAAATATTGGCTTCGCTGGATCGCGCGGTCAACGAAGTGCATGAGTTCATGGATCCGGAAGCCGGCGAAATCAGAGTCGGCTTTCCTCACAGTCTCGGCATTTATTTTCTGCCGACGGTTGTCGCGCATTTCCGCAAAAGCCATCCGGGTGTCAAATTCCGCCTACGGCAAGGCACGTTTAACAGCTTGATCCGCGACGTGATGAAAGGCGAGATCGACCTGGCCTTTATTTCTCCTTTTCCTGAAAAACACGATCATGTGACCGGGGAGCTGCTGTTGCAGGAGGAGCTTTATGCCATCTTGCCGGTAGGGCATCCTCTCGCGCAACTGGAGTCGATTAAGCTGAATCAATTAAAAGATGAGCCGTTTGTCATGTTCAGCGATGAGTATTCGCTGCGGACGATCGTGCTGGACGCTTGCTCAAGCGCCGGATTTACCCCCAAGATCGATTTTGAAGGTGAAGAAACCGATACGATTCGCGGTTTGGTGGCCGCGGGGATGGGAGTCAGTCTGCTGCCGGAGATGGCGTTAACCGAGATCAGCCAGCTGCATCCGGCAAGAGTTCGTGTTGTGGAGCCGCAAGTCACACGCAGCGTCGGATTGATTCATCGTTCCGGCGAAAAACTTCCGCTTGTGGCTGAAGTGTTCCAGCGTTTTTTGCTGGAATTTATTAAAGAAATGAAGTAATGAATACCTAGGCATATTGGAATAATGTGACTATAATCATAGGAATTACCTCCTGGTTTTGTTTTAATGAGTGTATCTGGGCGCTGACATGACACAATGGACAGGCTTCGCGGCGGGACATGGCGGGTTCGGATATATGGAATAAACAAAATGCGGAGGTCAGCTAGGAATGAAACGTTGGTTTGCCAAGCTATATTCCGGGACGGAAAGCGAAGCCGCAAGAAAGCCTGGCGCTTTCGACTACGGTCTGGTGAAAATGGAAGTGAGCGGAGAGGACACGGTCAATCAGATTCGGATGATCGATTTGACTGTAGCCGATCTGGCCTATATCCGCAGCGTCAAGCCCCTTATTGAGCAGCATATTGAAGAGATCGCCGGCACCTTTTACGTCAAGGTGCTGCAAGTGAAAGAGCTTAACTCCATTATTGTAGGACACAGCACGGTAGATCGTCTGATCAGCACGCTGAAGAAACATGTGCTGGAGATGTTCGATGGGGTCGTGGACGAATCGTTTATTGCGAAGAGAACGATCATCGCGGAGGTTCACGTTAAGGTCGGACTGGAGCCGAAATGGTACATCGGCGCCTTTCAGAATCTGCAAAATGCGATTCTGCGCGTATTGCACGATAACGTGCCCCGCAATGAATATATGGAGATTAGCCTGGCCGTTACCAAGCTGCTTAATTTTGAACAGCAGCTTGTGCTGGAAGCCTACGAGAAACAATATTTGGGTAAAGTCAACGCTCAATACGATAAAATAAAAGCCGAGGTTAAAGCGAGCATTTACGGCGTCAGTGCAGAGCTTGCCGCGCTTACCGAACAAACGGCCGCCTCGATACAGGAACTGCTGGCCAGCAGCAACGAAGTGAACGGCTCCGTCCAAGCCACAACCTTAAACTCGGAGCGGGTGCAGCAATTCTCGCATGGCGGCGCCGCCCACATTAACGCATTGGAAGCGCAAATTGCCACGATATTCAACAAAGCCGTGGAGATGGAGCAATCGCTGCTTCAGTTGGAAAGCTACTCCGCTAACATTTCGCAGATCGTTCAAATGGTCCGCGAGCTTGCCGATCAAACCAACTTGCTTTCATTAAATGCGGCGATCGAAGCGGCCAGAGCCGGGGACGAGGGAAGAGGTTTTTCGGTGGTAGCCGATGAAGTGCGCAAGCTGTCGGTGCAGACAAAGAAGTCGATAGCGGCGATCTCCAGCAATATGGCCGGATCGGCGCAGCTGCTTCAGGACGCCGTTCAGAAAGTATGCGCCGTCAAAACCTCCGTTGAGAACGGCAAGCAGATTGCAATAGACACCAAGCAGGTTTTCCAAGCGATCGTCGAGTCGACGGACCACAGCATCAGCAGAATCAAGCGGGTCGAAAGCGAGGTGGCGATGCTGGTCAAATCGATTGGCGAAATTAGTGCAGCTTCGGAAAAAGTAACATCCTCCGCCGAAACGCTTCATCATACAGCCGTCCATTTCTAATCTGACTCCGGACTGCCTTATTTGGTTTTCAAAAAAACAGCCTCCTTAAGCTGTACGCTTGGAGGCTGTTTTTACGTCATGCCTTGGCATAAACAAATCTGCATATTTCCCTGAAGTAATAGTGATCGTTAATTTTGATCGCTTCATTCGTAATTTCCATTATGATTCCGCTGCCTACCAACTCGCTTCCATGAAAAGCAAGAACGGGTGTTTGATTAATTGCGGCGGTGTGCAGATGGATCGTACTGGTCAATTCCTTGAACTTTCTTTTTTTCAATTTTGTCACCTCATTCGCCATAGTTCGACGTCGAATCGGAAATTCCTGTTTAATTCAAATTAATTTTATTAAAACATTTTAAAGTCCTTAGTTTTATTTCTTTACTTTGTACCTTGATTAAGCGCTTATGCCGCTTAAAAAGGGGCCTGATTTGAAGTTTTTTTTAGAAAAAATATTGAAAAATAATTTTAAACGACAAGATTCTACAATTTCTTTAGATATTTTTTAATATAATATGGTTAGTCCTTTGGTACTACGATGAATAATGTCTACCCGGCAGAAGGGGGGATTCCAGTGAGAAAGGTTCATATTAGCTTCGCCAAGCAAGGAGATGTCCTTGCCAGACCGGTCTTATCTGCGAATGGCTCCAACTTGATCGGGGTTGGAGTGAAACTGACAGACCGGTACATTGAGCGCCTGCAATCTTATGGCGTAGATTACCTCTTCTTAGAGGATCGACATACGACTGATATTTTTCCGGAGGAAATTGTCAGGGACGAAACTAGAAAAAAAGCAATCGAAACCGTCTATAAAACTATGGTTGATCTCACATCCTCCCCTAGTGTCAAGAATAAAGCGATTTCTAAAGATATGGGCCTTACTTATCAGAAAATATTTTCTGAAATATTAACTGACTTGACCAGCAACAGGGGACTCATGGTTAGCTTGTCCAACCTGCATGTCAAAGAGGGATATTTGTTTCATCATTCCGTCAATGTCGGGATCCTGGCAGGAATTATGGGCATGGCCAAAGGTTATAATCGCATTCAACTCACTGAGCTTGGCGTAGGGGCCCTGTTGTTTGATATCGGAATGACGGTGTTTCCCGATGAGCTGTGGCAGAAAAATACCGATTTTACCGGAGAGCAGCGGGAGCGGATCAAGAAACATACGGAAGAGGGCTTCAATTTGCTGCGCAAGCAGTTTGATGTCTCGTTATTGTCCGCGCATTGCGCGCTGCAGCATCACGAGCGCTATGACGGTACCGGTTATCCGCGTGGGCTCAAGCAGGACGAAATTCACGAGTATGCCCAAATCGTAGCCATTGCCGATGTATACGATGCGCTGACTTCGCCGCGTCCTTACCGTATCGGATATTCTCCGGGTGAAGCGATCGAATTTCTTTACGCCAACGGCAACCAATGGTTTAATGTCGAGCTGATCAAAATTTTTTGCAGCCATATTGCCGTATATCCGATCGCTACGACCGTGCAATTAAATACCGGGCAAATCGGAGTTGTAACGGCGCTGAATGCGTCCGCCTCGCATAGACCGATTGTTAGAATCATCCAGGAACCGGGCGGCCACCCCGTATATTCCGCTTATGAAATCGATTTGCAGAAACAAATGAATATCACGATTGCCAGAACGATATAGCTGCCTCCGGAGCAGCTTTTTTTGTTGTTACTTGGTCATTGGCGGGGCGTCAGTCTGTTGTGACTGTTGAATCATTTTGTTTATGGTTAAGATGAGGTATTATGGGGAGGTAACATTTATTTAGAACAATCGGGGTTTGGAAGGATGGAGGTATCGGCTTGGAGACGTTTGCTTGTCTTTACATAATCAGGGGAGAGCCATACCGACCGGGCACCTGCGTCAATCTATCGGCGGAGGAAACCGTTGCCGGACGTTCATCCAAACATTCTTCACCGGATATATCATTTAGCAATGCGTTTATATCCCGCAAACATTTTATGATCCGCAAAGAACAAGGGCGAGCGGTTCTTTACGATATGGGGAGCCGGCACGGTACGGAGGTCAACGGCAATCGGTTGCCGGAGAATACGCCATACCGCCTGCAATCGTCGGACATCATCAAATTGGCTAAGGGCATGATTGTTATCCATTTTTCTTATATATTTGAAGACCAGACGCTTGAGTTCGAGCCGATGCTGAATACAGAGCGGCTGCATGCGATAGAAGAGCCGATTGTGATCCATTGGGAGAAAAGGGAATGCATCGTAGAAGGCAAGAAAATTACGATGTCCGAGAAAGAATACAGCCTTATGAAGGTGCTGTTCGATAACGCCAACCAACTGGTGCCGGTAGAAGATATCAAAAGGAATGTGTGGCCTGAACGCAGCGCCGGACCGGACGGCGCTCCCGATGTCAGCATCGATGAATTGAACGCGCTGGTCTACCGTATCCGCAAAAAATACGGCAAGCATTCCTTCATCATCAGCGCTGTCCGCGGCAGCGGGTACATTTTGGAGAAAGATTGAGGGGCGCTTATGAATGCAAAAACGATCCATGTAGCAACGTCGGGACCGCTAAACGGCACAGTCACGATTCCCGGCTCCAAAAACAGTTCGCTTGCGCTGCTTGCGGCTACGTGTCTTGCTGATTCGCAAGTTGTGCTGGAAGGGGTTCCCGATATTTACGATTTCCGCATCATTACGCAAATCGGCAAAGATATCGGACTTCACATGGAACGCGACAGTTCAGGGGATATCTTGATCGATCCGCGATACATATACAATTCGGTTATCGATCCGGGCTTATCTTCCGCATACCGCGCTTCCTATTACTTTATCGGAGCATTGCTTGCCGGGTTCGGGAAGGTGACGATCGGATTTCCGGGCGGCGATGATTTCAGCTCCAGACCGATAGACCAGCATGTGAAAGCGCTCAGGGCGCTTGGCGCCGAATTCACTTTTTATACGGACCATTATGTGGTGTCGGCCAAGCAGTTGACCGGTGCGGATATTTATTTCGATACGATCACGTCCGGGGGCACCATTAATGCCATGCTGGCAGCCGTGAAAGCCAGGGGCCGCACCTATTTGCGCAATGCGGCGAGAGACCCTGAGGTTGTCGATACGGCAAACTTGTTGAATCAGATGGGGGCAAAAGTATACGGAGCGGGCACGGAGACAATTCGTATCGAAGGTGTTCCGTATTTATCCGGGGTCCGTTATCAGGTCATCCCGGACCGGCTGATTGCCGGCGCATTTCTGATGTCGGCGGGCATTACCGGAGGAACGGTTACGGTGGCGGATGTGATTCCGGAGCATTTGGAAGCTTGTATCGCCAAATTGAAGGAAATCGGGCTCCAGATCGAATGCGGCGAGCAAAGCATCACCGCATACGGGGCATCCCGGCTGAAGCCAAGCCGGGTCAGCACCGATATGTATCCCGGCTTCGCTACGGATTTGCAGCAGCCGCTGACGGCGCTGCTCACGCAAATCCCCGGCAAAAGCATCGTGACCGACCGGGTGTACCCGAAACGGTACAATCACGTGCTGCAGCTCAACCGTATGGGAGCGGATATCGAAATCCGCAAGGATAGCGCGCTGATCCGCGGCGGCCGGCCTTTGCGGGGGGCGCAAGTGCACGCTACCGATGTGCGCGCCGGCACCTGTCTTATTTTGGCCGGACTGGCGGCTGAAGGGGAAACGGTCATTTCCGGTGTGGAACATATCGAAAGAGGTTATGAAGACGCTATCGGACTGTTTCGCGCGATCGGGGCGCCCGTCTGGATGCGAAGCGGCGATATGGGGCAAGGCCAGTTTGCAGAAGATCAATACAATGTAAGGTGATAATATGAGAATTGCCGTTTTTGATTCCGGGCTTGGCGGATTGACGGTGTTGAATGAAGCGGTGCGGCTGCTTCCGAACGAACGTTTTGTCTATTATGCCGACACGCTTCATGTTCCTTACGGCACAAAGCCTAAACATGAAGTGAAACAATATATATTTGAAGCGGTGGAGTCGCTGCGCCGATACGATGTGAAGGCGCTTGTGATCGCCTGCAACACGGCAACCAGCATTGCGGTTAAGGAGCTGAGGGAAACCTACGAATTTCCGATCATCGGGATGGAGCCGGCAGTTAAACCTGCTGTAGAAACAAGCCGGGCCGATAAGCGGCGCGTGCTGGTGACGGCAACGCCGCTGACATTGCGCGAAGCGAAGTTTCAGGAGCTTGTCGCCAAAATCGACGAGGACCATCTGGTCGATTCGCTGCCGCTTCCGGAGCTGGTGCAGTATTGCGAGCGGCTGCAGTTTGACGATGAAATCATTATTCCGTACTTGCGGGATAAACTCGCGGCTTTCAATATGAACGAATACGGGGCGATTGTGCTGGGCTGCACGCATTTTCCGTTTTACCGGGAGCATTTCCGCCGGTTGCTTCCCAGTCATGTCACGATTATGGACGGCAGTGCGGGCACGGTGAAACGGCTGAAGCAAGTGCTGGGAGCGGAAGGGATGCCGGGCGGAACCGGTTCGGGCAACGCCGACATCGTTTGGCTCAGCTCGCAGCAGGAGCCGGGGGAAGTTGTGAAAATGCAGACAGCGATGAAGTTTTTGCAACGCGAACCAAGGCCGCTTTGTTTTGAATGAAGCGGTCTTGATTGCGTTTAGTGCATGCTCCCGAGTCAAATTATGAGAACACTCTCTCTACAGCTTTCTTAAATAAATGTTCCGTATGCTGTGGTCGGCGTCTTTGCGTAAAATGAGCTGTGCCCGCCCCTTGGTCGGCAGGATGTTCTCCGATAAGTTCCGGGAGTTGATTTCCTTCCATATTCGGGTTGCCGTTTGTACGGCTTCTTCTTTGGTTAAGCTGCCGTATTTATGGAAATAGGAAGTTGGGTTGCGAAAAGCGGTATCCCGCAGCATAAGAAACCTTTCGATGTACCACTGTTCGATATCGCGTTCTTGCGCATCCACAAAAATCGAGAAGTCAAAGAAATCGCTCACAAATATTTGAGCTTCTTTATTCACCTGCAGCACATTAATGCCTTCGAGGATTAGAATGTCAGGATTCCTTACAACTTGAACCTCATCTTGCAGAATATCGTAATACAAATGCGAATAAACGGGTGCATGGGCTTCGGCGGCGCCGGATTTGACGGTCGCTATGAATTTCAGCAGCTTCTTGATATCATAACTTTCCGGGAAACCTTTTTTGTTCATCATTCCCCGTTCCTCCAAAACCCGATTCGGATACAAAAATCCGTCGGTCGTTACGAGGTCGACGTTTCGGTGGCCGTCCCATCTGGACAGCAAAGACTGAAGCAGCCGCGAAGTCGTGCTTTTGCCGACGGCGACGCTTCCTGCAATACCGATAATATAAGGCACCTTCTGCGTTTGTTTGCCGTGAAATGCGGTGGAGGCGAGATGCAGCCGTCTGGAGGCTTCCACATATAAGTGGATCAAGCGGGTCAAAGGCAAATACATCTGCTCAACTTCTTGGATGGACACTTGCTCGTTTAACCCTTTCAAATGCTCCAGTTCCGCTTCCGTCATGGGCAGCGGCGTATGATCCCGCAGTGCGGACCAGTCGTTGCGGTCAAATTCGATGTAAAGTGAATGAGGCTTCATGGTGTGCTCGCTTTCTTCTATGTAATTTAAAAGAACCCCCAGCAAATGAGCTTCCATCCGCTGGGGGTTGCTGTTTTTGCGATTGTCAATCGTTGTTGCGGTTGTTGAAAATCATCACATATTTGAGCAGCTCAAGTATGGAAATCAGCGCAGCCGCTACATAGGTGAGCGCCGCGGCGTTCAATACCTTGGCAACCCCGCGCTCCTCCTCGTTGGAGATGTAGCCTTCGGCTACCATCAATTCGCGCGCTCTGCTGCTGGCGTTAAACTCGACAGGCAACGTTACGACTTGGAAAGCAACCGCTGCGGAGAAAAAGATGATGCCAAGACCCAACAAGAAGTTGAACTGCTGGAAAAACAATCCCGCCAAAATCATCAGCGGCGCTACGCCTGAAGCGAAATTGACGACAGGGAACATATTGTGCCGCAGCACCAGCATCGGATAATGCACCTTATGCTGGATAGCATGGCCGACCTCGTGGCATGCCACCGACACGGCGGAGATGGAGCTTTCGTAGTACACCGGCTCCGACAAGCGGACAACGCGCTGAACCGGATCGTAATGGTCGGTCAGTCTGCCCTGCACCGGCTCTACCGGGACGTCGTATAATCCGTTGGCGTCCAGCATCCTGCGTGCGGCTTCGTAACCGGTCATGCCCGATGCGACCGGAACCTCCGACCACTTGTTAAACGTTCCTTTGACCCGAAATGAAGCCCACAATGAAAGTCCAAAGGCAATGAGAATCAAAATGTCCATGGGATGAAAAAACATATGCTTTTCCTCCGTTTCAAAATTATCCTAAGGGACCTTTGCCAAGAAGGAGCAGTAAAGCCTCGATGCAAGCGGCCATGGACGGTGTGAGCATCTTATGAAACCGTTTGGCTTGCGACGGTTTCAGCTGATCCAGGAGCGGGCTGATTTCTTTGGCTTCTTTTTCTAACTGCTGAAGATGGATTTGCAGCGATGTTAGCTTATTTGCCGTGAATTCATCCTGACTCATCCTGCTCCACTGCGACAGGCTCATCTTGATTTCCTCCAGGGTATATTTCTCCCTTTTCAATAATTCAATACGTTTCAAGCGCGTTAAGGTTTCATCGCTGTATAATCGATAATTTGTTCCGGACCTTGTTTCCGGCTCGATAAGTCCCAGCTTCGTATAATAGTCGATCGTTCGCGGATTAACTTCTGAAAGCCTCGCTAACTCCCCAATGCGGTACAGTTTCATATCCCCATCCGATTTCACCCCTCTATTTATTATAGATACTCTTTTGTCTGCTAATTTTATGATACTGAAATCAAACCATACAGTCAAACGTTATGCTTTTTGCGCTTATATATAATGAAGAGATTGAAATGTAAGGGGAGAATATATTACATGTCCGTATTAATCTAGCATCTATTATATTTAAAAACCGAATTATGGGTGGCTTATGTCAGGTTATTTTTCGTATTTTTCAATTTCTTAACGAAAAATCTATTGTCAAACAAGAAAAAGCTGTATATAATGACAATATGAGTTTCATTATATGTTATATAAATTAACATTAAGGATGTGGTCGCCATGTTGAAGAAGTTTTTGTTAAGTTTAGGCATTACTTCAATGCTAGTCCCTGCCTCGTTTGCTTTCGCAGCGGATGATGCAACACCGGCTCAACTGCAAGGAGCTATCGATGCCGTGTGGGTCATGCTCGCTGCGATACTCGTCATTTTCATGCAGGCCGGTTTTGCGCTGCTGGAAGCGGGTTCCACAAGAATGAAAAACGCGGGCCACGTCGCCGGTAAAACTGTACTCACTTTCGGATTATGTGCTATCGCTTTTTGGGCAATCGGCTTTGGTCTCGCCTTTGGCGACGATGGGGGCAACGGCTTTCTGGGAACGACCGGATTTTTTGTAGACGGCTCTGAAGAGCAAGCGAAAGCCGCTTTCGGCGCGTTGTCCGGCTCCGATGTTCCGATCAGCATCAAATTTTTGTTCCAATTGGCGTTTGCCGGCGTATCCTTGGCAATCGCATGGGGCGGTTTTGCAGAAAGAGGCAAACTTCCGGTTTACTTCATCTTCGGCATTTTGTTCACTGTATTGATTTACCCGATCGTTGCTCACTGGGTGTGGGGCGGCGGCTGGCTGGCCAAACTGGGCATGCAGGATTTCGCGGGTTCTACGGTCGTTCACTTGCAAGGTGCGACCGCGGCGCTTGTTGCTACATTGTTGCTTAAACCTCGTATCGGCAAATTCAATAAAGATAAGACGCCAAACCTGATTCCCGGCCACAACCAAGTATATTCCGTCCTAGGCGTTATCATCTTATGGATCGGCTGGTTCGGATTCAACCCGGGTAGTACGCTCAGCGCGATGGGCGACGGGTTCTTCGGATATATCGCATTGACAACCAACCTAGCGGCAGCCGCGGGAGCTGTTGCAGCGATGATTGTTTCTTGGATGTATTTCGGCAAAGCGGACATTCCCAGCATGCTGAACGGCGTTCTGGCGGCACTGGTTGCCATCACGGCTGCTTGCGCATTCGTAACGCCACGCGATGCGGTTATTATCGGCGCAATTTCAGGTATCATCACCTTTTTTACAGCGCAATGGTTTGAGAAAGCAGGGCTTGACGATCCGGTATATGCCTTCTCCGTACACGGTATCGCCGGTATTTGGGGCACATTGTCCACAGGCATTTTTGCAACACCTGAGCTTGCGGCCAAAGTTGGCGTAGGCGGTGCGGGTTTGCTGTATGGCGGCGGTCTTGGACAATTGGGTGTGCAAGCGCTGGGCGTTTTCGGAGCATTTATCTTCGTGCTCGTGCTTTCTTATATTATCCTTGCTATTATTAAAGCAACTATGGGGCTGCGCGTTACGGAAGAAGAAGAAATTGTCGGTCTGGACTTGTCCGAACACGGCACGTACGGCTATCCTGAGCAAATGAAAAAGGCCGCTCAAAGCGCTGCCCAAACGGTTTAATAGCTTATACATTCGTGCCAATGACCGCCGGGCCGAAGCGATATCCGCTTACGGCGGTTGCAGGTAAAGGAGAACCTCGTCATGGAACATTTCTCGATGGAATCAATTTTGGAGCTTATTCATCAAGCAGCTACGTTCGAACGACTGCGCGAGCTCCGGGATAAGATACATGAGGAATTAGGCGAGGGGCTCCTTTTTCCGTATGATCTTGAATGGAACGAAAAGTTGAATACCGCGCACGACGCATTAATTCAGCGTGTTGTATACCTCTCCGAGAAAGAGACAGAGCGGAATGGGATAGGAGCGCCGCCGGTTCCTTATGCATTTGTGTTGTTCGGGAGCGGCGGGAGAAAAGAGCAAACCTTGTGGAGCGATCAGGATAACGGAATTATTTATGCGGAACCGCCGGCGGCAAAAGCGTCGGAAACGGACGAATATTTTAAGCTGTTGAGCGGTTGTATCGAAATGGGGATGTCAATTGTCGGCTATCCTCCTTGCAGCGGGAATGTGATCAGTACAAACGCAAGATGGAGGCAGACGCTGCCGCAGTATTGCAGCATGCTGCTGGAGTGGCTGCAGGAGCCGGAGTGGGAGAATGTGCGGTATTTGCTGATTGTGGCCGACATGCGCTGCGTTTACGGTGACGTGACCTTAGCTGACGCTCTGATCGATCAATTGTACGATTACCGCCAGAAGCACCCGGAGATCTTGTTTCACATGCTGCAAAATACGCTGCATCACAAAATTTCGCTTGGTGTCTTCGGACAGTTGATTAAAGAACGGTACGGCGAAGATGCGGGCGGCGTCGATATTAAATACGGCGCCTACATCCCGATCGTCAACGGCGTGCGTTTGCTGGCGCTGGAGGCGGGGATATGCAGTTCTTCCACCCGGGAGCGTATCGAACGGCTGATTAGCGGCGGATTCGTGGAGGATGAGCTCGGCCATGACTGGCTTGATGCGCTTGCGCTTGTGCTTAAGCTCAGATCGGAGACTCCTTATCAGATGGAACAAGGACAATATACGACCCGCGGCAAACTTCCCGCGGATATGCTGACCAAAGAACGGACCAATGAGCTGAAATTTTGTCTCCGGATTGGAAAGGACTTGCAGAAATACGTGCAAAGCAAAATAAAAGAGCGCGGATAAGCGATGAAAAAACGTTAGAACTAGGGAAGAAGGGTAACTCCATTTAATCGGGTGAGGTGGTCGGCGGTATGAAAGACATGCGGCCTGCGGGCAGATTTTTGCATCTATACAGGATGGGCGGGCTTACACCTGCAATAGCTTCGATGTTTGATGCGCAAAATGCCCAGCAGATGGCCTTCATCCGCTCCATCATGAAAGAGCAGCGCAAACATTCATTGTACGATATTCCGCTGGATACGGTGGAGCTGGTCGTTTTCGATCTGGAAACGACCGGCTTTTCGCCGTACAACGGGGACGAGATCATTTCGTTCGGCGCAGTGGCTGTGCAGGGCGGCAGCGTTTTGGAGGAGCAGAAATATTACAGCTTGGCCAATCCGAAAAGAACGATTCCGTCCAATATCGTCGAATTGACCGGGATTACGAACGAAATGGCGGAGGCGGCTCCCGAGCTGATCCAAGCGCTAAGCGGTTTTCTGGAATTTGTCCAGCGCAAAATATTAATCGCTCACGGTACGGGACATGACAAGCATTTTCTTAATTCGGCGTTATGGAAAACGTCGCGCATACAATTGCAGCACCGGCTGATCGACACCATTATGATAGCGAAATGGTTGAATCCGAAGCTTCCGAGTTACGATCTGGACTACTTGCTGGACATGTATGAAGTGCCGGTTACGGTACGGCATCACGCTTTGGAGGATGCAGTGATGACCGCCAAACTTTGGTCGAAATTTATGGCGGAAATCAAAGCGAGGGATGTGCTCACGTTAGGCGACTTGTACTCTCATTTAAGCAAATAAAGGCCGTTACGCTCTGATAGGAGGGTGTGACGGCCTTTTTGCAGCTTGAACCGATGTTGTTGCAGTATGCCAAAAAGACACGGCCCTTTAAGAGAGGCCGCGGAAAAAGTAGCTTAAGTGAGCGGAATCATGCTGGAGAAGCGCCAGCGTTCGCTTTTGTCCCTGAATTTCACCTGCCGCAAGCAGGTACATTCAAGAAACTCGGGGACAATGGGCGATCGTAAATATGATTCGCTCATGCGGCGTTCTCTTTTTCCGTGGCCTCCTTTAAGCGGGCGTGTCTTTTTTCGCATACGGGCGCCGAAAAGGAGAAGCGATTATTCCCGATAGCCAAGCTCGGCGGATATTTGCTTTGCCGTAGCGGTAACCTGCTCTACAAACTTGTCCCGCGAGACGCTTACGCGGTCGTTGGGGCCGATCATGCTGATTGCGGCGTTAACGGAGCCGTCCGCATCGTAAATCGGCGCGGCGATTCCGGATACGCCGACATTGCGCAGATTGGAGCTGAATTCATAGCCGTTGCTACGGATTAGCTTAAGCCGCTGCTTGATTTCCTCCGGCTCTCTGATGGAATGGGGAGTAAACGTCCGGATGCCTTCAGACAGCACGGTATCGATGAAGGCGTCGTCCCGGAAAGCGAGAATGGCTCTGGCCGCGGATGTAGCGTACAAAGGGAAACGCCGGTAGATTTCGACGTTAAACCGAATCGGGTGTGGCGAATCGATTTTATCGACATAAATGGCGTCGTACATATCTCTCACGCAAAGACAAGCAAGCTCTTGGGTCTTCTCCACCAGACTGCTTAAGAACGGCTTGGCAAACTCCACAAGATTGTGATTTTTGAGCACTTTATTGCCGAGCTCAAGCAATGTATATCCGAGGGAATACTGTTTATTAACCGGGTTCTGCTTAATGAAACCGTCGCTTTCCAGCGTCATCAGAAGCTTGTGAACCGCTCCTTTGGAAAGCTGCAAGCGGCGGCTTAATTCGCTCACGCCCATTTCTTTGGGAGCGTCGAGAAACAATTTCAGCAGCCTGCTGCCGTTTTTGACGGATGATAGATGGTTGTCCATAGTTTTGCGACTCCTTACATAATGCTGCTGCCGTATTTCTAATAAGCCACGCGACCCGCGTGTGCCCGGAGCTTTTTCGGCCGAGCGCTTGCTGTTGAAGTTGTTTTGTTCAGCTGCTTACGGTCAAAGAGATGAGACGAATGATGTCATGTTTAGAGGTTAGTTTATCATAAGATCCTTGTTTTTCCCACATGAACATCAAAAAATCCGTAACATCGCTGCCGCTGTCTTAGTTTTAAATTTTTGTATTGCAGCATGCCGGAATCGCGTGTTAAAATAAGTAACATGTTTACACATAGTAAACGATGTTCGTGTATAGAGAACGAAAATCTGAGGAGGACGATTGGGATGAAAAGATTAGGAACGCTGGTAACAGTTGCCGCATTGTGCGGCTCATTAATGGCGGGGTGCGGATCGAACGGCAAAGGGGCGGAAAACACAGGGACAGGCGGCGCTCCCGCTGCGGCTCCAAGCAAAGAAGCCGCACAGACGTTAACTCCGGAAAAACAGCTCATTGTTGCAGGCAACGGAGCGACAGTAGAGCAAATGATGAAAGACGATATTTTCAAAAAGTTCAATCAGAAATACCCTGATGTCAAGCTGACTTACGTATCCGGCGTATCTACCGAAATCGTCGCCAAAGCCAAGGCGCAAAAGGCCTCTCCTCAGATGGACGTTGCGATTGTCGAAGGCGGGGAACAGGAAGCGGGCCGTGTGGAAGGTTTATGGGCGCCGCTTTCCGAGCAAGATATCCCTAATATGAAAAAAGTCGCCGCGGATCTCAAGGTGAAGGATAACAGCGGGGTTGCCGTCAACTTCACGCCGATGGGGATCTCGTACAATGCGGAGACAGTGAAAGCCAAAGGCCTGCCTGTACCTGAATCGTGGAACGATCTGGCCAAGCCGGAAATGAAGGGCAATCTGACCATGACGGAAATTTCCAGCAACTTCGGCCGTTCGACTACCATTATGCTTGCTTACGCCAATGGAGGCTCGGAAAAAAATATCGATCCCGGCTTCGATAAACTGAAAACGATTGCGGGATATATGCCAACCTTCGCCAAGAGTGCGGCCCAGCTGCAGCAAAATATGCAGGACAAGACGGCGGCCTACACAACCTGGACGATGGCAAGAAGTCTTGTGCAGAAAGATGCCGGTCTTGATCTGCAGTTTGTCATTCCGAAGGAAGGCACCAATCTTGTGCCTAACGTAGCGACTATGATTCAGGGGGCAAAAAATCCGAACGCAGCCAAGCTGTTTATCGATTTTCTGCTGACCGACGAAATTCAGCAAATGTATGGAACAAAGCTGTATTACAACCCGGCTGCTTCGGTGAAGCTGCCTGACGACATTGCCAAGAAGCTTGATTTTGACCGCAAAAAGGTCGTTAACTTCGATCTGCAGGTTGTAGGCTCCAAAACGCCGGAATGGCTTGACCGTTTTAATAAAGAAATAGCTCCAAAGGTAGGTAAATAAACTCGATTGTTCGTGTAGATACGAGACTGCAAATATGGCGACTACAGGATAGGTGATATGGTGAATTCCCGCTTTGATGTCGAATTAAACAACATCCAGAAGAAGTTCGGCTCCAATATCGTTGTAGACAATTTCAATCTGCAAATCGAACAAGGAGAATGCGTGTCTTTTCTCGGGCCTTCGGGCTGCGGTAAAACGACTACGCTGAACATGATCGCCGGCTTCCTTGAGCCCGATCAAGGCGATCTGCTGATTAAAGGCCGCCGGATGAACGGCGTCCCTTCCAACAAACGCGAGCTTGGCATGGTATTCCAGACGTATTCGCTTTTTCCCCATATGACGATTTTTGAAAATGTGGCGTATGGTCTTAAGCTGAGAAAAACAGCCAAGGCGGAAATCGCCGAGCGGGTAAAAAAAGTGCTCGATGTCGTCAAGCTGCCGCAAGTCGGCGACCGTTACCCGAAGCAGCTGTCCGGCGGGCAGCGTCAGCGTATTGCGATTGCGCGGGCGCTTGTGACCGAGCCGTCCCTGCTGCTGCTTGACGAGCCGCTCAGTAATCTGGATGCGAAGCTGCGTGAAGAGCTGCGGGACGAGCTGAAGCGTCTGCAGCAGGAAATCGGGGTGACGACCATCTTTGTCACCCATGATCAGGAGGAGGCGTTGTATTTGTCCAACCGCATCGTTGTGCTTGACCACGGAAAAGTTGAACAGATCGGCACCCCATGGGACATCTATAACCGACCTGCTTCCGAATTCGTGCATACGTTTATCGGCAAGTCCAATCGGCTTGAGGTTATGGTGAATGAGCTTCGCGGCAGTGAAATTGCGCTTGAGACGGCAGAGGGAGTCCGGCTGGAAGGAAATGCCCGCGGGTTAAGTTTTCATGTTGGCGAGCCGGTGTCAGCTTATGTCCGACCTGAGAAAATACGCTTGCGCACTGCCGACGAGCGGATGAGCGACCGCGTCGGCGCCAACGAAGCGCAGGGCAAGGTGAAGCTGACTTCGTTCCTCGGCGCACATACGGAATGCGAGGTGGAGGTTGGCCGCAGCGATGTGATCGTACGGATTCCGGCAAGTCAAGAGCAGGAACGTTTTACGCCGGGCCAGCCCGTTGTATTATCGTGGGACTCCGATGATGTATTTGTCTTCGCTCGGAAAGAGAGCAAGCCATGAGCGGGGGGCGCAGCCGGTCGATGAAGACCGCCGCTTTGCTGCTGGCTCCGGGACTGATTGTCATTCTCGGGGTGTTTTTACTTCCGATGTTTTACATTTTCATATTAAGCTTGCAGGATAAGCATGAGCAATTTTCATTGGAAAATTATATATTGTTTTTTCAAGACTCGTATTATATCCAAATTTTGTGGAGAACGATCAAGATGAGCTTGCTTACGGTCATAGCGTGTTTTGTGCTTGGTTATCCGGTAGCGATGTATATGGCGCAAGCCTCCGGAAAAATGCGCGGGTTTATTACGTTTCTGATCATCTCCCCGCATTTGATCAGCGTGGTCATCCGCAATTTCGGATGGGTCGTTATTCTTGGAGACAAGGGCTGGATCAACAGCTCGCTTCTGAAGCTTGGTTTGATCGACAAGCCGCTTAAGCTGCTGTATAACGAGCTTGGCGTAGTGATCGGCTTGACCGACTCTTTTATCGTTTATATGATTTTGGCGATTGCGACAAGCCTGTATCAAATTGACGGCTCGTTGTATAAAGCTTCCGGTATTTTAGGCGCAAGCAAGCTGCGGACATTTTTATCGGTAACGCTGCCGCTGACGCTTCCCGGCATTATTGCCGGAACAACGCTTGTGTTCAGCCTCTCGATGAGCTCGTTTGTGACTCCGGCCCTGATGGGAGGCACTTCCGTCAAGGTGCTGCCTGTGATCGCTTACGAGAAGGTGATGGCGCAGCTGAATTGGCCGCTTGGCGCAGCCCTGTCGTTTATGCTGCTTTTCTTCACTATCGCCCTGGTCACGCTGTTTACGCGGCTGGTGGAAACAAAGCGTTATAAAGAGGTGTTCTCCTCATGAAAAAGTGGTCGCCTCTTGGAATCATTACCTTTATCGTTGTTTTGTTTGTTATCTCGCCGCTGCTTGTCATCATCCCGACATCGCTGACGTCGGTAAAATTTTTATCGTTCCCGCCGGTCGGATTTTCGCTGATGTGGTACGAGAAAATTTTGGACCGTCCGGAGTTTGTCGATTCGTTTATATTCAGCTTGGAGCTGGCTGCGTTATCCGCTATCATCGCTACACTGGTCGGGACGCTGGCGGCCATGGCGCTCCATCGTTACTCATTCCCGGGGCGTGGCGCGATTAATGCTCTCCTGCTTTCGCCGCTGACGGTTCCATCGCTGATTATCGGGATCGCCGCGCTGCTGTTTTTCACAAAATACGGTCTTGCCGGCACGTTCACCGGCCTGTTGTTGGCGCATGTGCTGATCTCGATTCCGTATGTCGTGCGGCTTGTGCTAACCGGTCTCAGCTCCTTCGACTATACGCTGGAGCGGGCTGCTTATATGCTTGGGGCGAAGCAGCTTAACGTGTTCTGGGACATTATGCTGCCGCTGATGAAACCGGCGATCATGTCGGGCATGATTTTTTCGTTCCTGACTTCCTTTGACAACGTAACCGTATCGCTGTTTCTCGTGTCGCCGTCCACAACGACGCTGCCGCTCGCTATATTCAGCTATATGCAGGAAACGTTGGATCCGCTGGTTGCCTCAATCTCATCGGTCGTTATTTTGCTGAGTCTTGTATTTATTATTATTCTGGAGCGCGTTTACGGGCTGGACCGGCTGTTCGGCACCAACTCGCACTCCCACTAACGGAGTTGCCATTACATCTATGTCATTGATTGAAAAAATAAAGTCCAACCTGCCGGAACTGCTGCACCTGCTCGAACAAAGCGTCAATATGGACTCGCCGTCGCGAAGCAAGCCGCACAACGACCGGATGGCCGACTGGTTTACGCAGCAATTTATCCGGTTGACCGGCGGCCGCGTGCAGCGATTGTGTCATGATACGGCCGGCGATCGGCTTGTATGCACTGTCGGAGACGGTCCCAGCCAGGTTCTGCTTGTCGGCCACTACGATACGGTATGGCCGATTGGCGAAGCGCAGCGGCGTCCGTTCCGCATCGAAGACGGCATCGCCTACGGTCCCGGGGTTTACGATATGAAAGCCGGCCTGCTGCAGGCTATGTTTGCCCTTAAGGCGCTGCTTGATGAAGGGCGTTTCCCGCAGGGAAAACGCGTGACGCTGCTCATTAACAGCGACGAGGAAATCGGCAGCCCGACCTCCCGGGAGCTGATTGAAGAGCTGGCGCGAGTCTCGTCCGCTTCGCTGGTGCTTGAGCCGCCAATGGAGCCTAACGGCGCGCTCAAAACGGCGCGCAAAGGAAGCGGCCGCTACAAGCTGGCCGTTCGCGGCGTCTCGGCCCATGCCGGGGTCAACCCGGAGAAAGGCGTCTCGGCTATTCAAGAGCTGGCCTGCCAAGTTCAGAGGCTGCATGCGCTGACGAATTATCAGGTTGGCACGACGGTTAATGTCGGAGTTGTCCATGGAGGCATTGGCAGCAATGTCGTCGCCGATTATGCCGAAGCGGAAATTGATGTGCGCGTAGCTAGCGGAGAAGAAGCGGAGCGTATCGACGCCGCGCTGAAAAGTTTGTCCCCCTTTATGGAGCATGCCGAGATCTGCGTGACCGGCGGCATGACGCGGCCGCCGATGGAGCGTACCGGGGAAGGCGCGGCATTGTACGAGTTGGCCAAACGTATTGCCTGCGACGAGCTGGCTTTTGCTTTGGAAGAAACCGCAACAGGCGGCGTTAGCGATGGCAATTTCACAGCCGCCGCAGGTACGCCCACGCTGGACGGCCTCGGCGCCCGCGGCGATCATGCCCACTCGCCGCTTGAATTTGTGCGCATCGACGAAATACCGCTTAGAACTGTTTTGCTTGCTAGATTAATTGAAAGCTGCTGATGCAAAAAAAGGTCTCCGCACAATCAAGGAGGCCACTGAAAAAGTGAACGCTGCATGAACGAATCATTCTTACGATCGCCAATTGTCCCCGAATTTCTTGAATTGTACCTGCTTTTGGCAGGTGATATTCGGGGACAAAAGCGAACGCTGGCGCTTCTCCAGAATGATTTCGCTCACTACGCTACTTTTTCAGTGGCCTCCAATCAAGAGCGGAGACCTTTTTGCATTGGTTTTATCGTAAAAGATTGCTGCAGTTATTGTTTATTAATGGAAATTTACGCATTATTTAGTGATTTATAACCGTGTGGGTGTAGGCTAACGGAGCTACCCGAATCCGAGTAAAAGTCTTCAGCTTTCCAATACTCTAGCTTGAATTTTTCGATGTTCTGCTTTGCGTTAGCAGATTCAAGCTTGCTTGTAACGTTTATTCTATACATGAAGTCAAAAAAAGCATTATATCTAAATAACTGTGAACGCAGCAATTCTGGGATTGCATTGTCTCTGAAAAGGTGTCCACTTTTTATTCTAATCGTATATTCATCGATATGAATCGGACATCTTTGTCGCTATGACAAGCTGCCACCAGAATTACATATGCAAACATCACGCGCCAAAGCTAACGGACAGCAGCGTCGCTATATGGCAAAAAAATCGGGGTTTTCTTTTCTAACGGACAGCAGCGACTCTATTTGCCCAAAAAAGTCGGGAAAATCGCGATGGCAGGCCAAATAAGAGCGTCGGTGTCCGTTACAATTAGCAAGCCTTGAATTTGGTTTACATAGCAGCGTGCATGTCCGTTAGAGGGGTTTCTCCAATATTGGAGATGCACGGGTAGCAAACCTTGTCTAGCTGATGGGTTCCCACTCATGACACGCACAAAAGTTTGTTAATTCCTGTGACACAACTTGGTCAATTGGCTTCTTACCTGACAACATCACCTGCTTTTCTCCTGATTACGCGCCAAAACAAACTCACCGTATCAGGACCGTCGGGCGATTTGGCCAGACGTTTATTTGTTTGTGACAAATGCTGCTTGTTAAGTGCGATTGTTCCAGCAAACTCGAGGAACCAGGACCGTCAGGCGCTTTCATCAGACTGCCCTTATTTGCTTGTGATAAAGGAACTGCTTGCTAAGTGCGATTGTCCTCGCAAACCGAAAAGCAAACTGATTCATAGACAGTTCCGCGGCCGATTGAGTCATAGCGGTAACATCGCACGTGCGGGTTGCTGGGGGCGGCATACGAAACGATCCAATGTGTCGGGACAGTATGCCATTCCGTCAATAAATCTTGTTCGGAGGGAATAGCGGGAGCCAGCGGGTGGGTGTGATAAAAGCCTGCCAGCCGAGGCGCTCCCGAAGTTTCCTTAATGTATGGCAGCAGATGCAGCGGATCCATGAGAAAATGGTTTAGCGGCCCGGTTGAGATATTGGGGACGGGCACAAACGTATGCACAAACGTGGCTGCCGCCTCGACGTCCCCTAGCAACACGCCGCATGCTTCATAGGGCAGCTGTGTTTGGCCGTATTCGATCATACGCTTCAGAACGGACCGGTATATAAAAGCTTTCATATGTATGCCCCCGATACATCTAAGCTTATAGATGGATAAGCTCATTATATCCGGGGGAAGGGCGATCGTTCAACCGATCTGCCCTGCAGGTTTGATAAGGAAGAACGTAAGCGCAAATGCAACGAAAGCCAGTGACGAAACGGTGATAAACACCATCTGATCGGAGATATCCATCAACCAGCTGAACAAAGGCGGTCCGAAAGCGACCCCGAGGAATCGCAGAGAGCTGTAGATCGAAGTAATCATCCCTCTTTCCTGCTTCTCGACCGAACCGGTTATCATCGTATTTAAACAAGGGAGAAGCAGCCCTGTGCCGATGCTGCTTGCCGTGAGCAGTCCGATAAATAGGTATAGATTTTGCTTGTTGAACCAAATACATAAGGCCAGCGAGATCGTCATCAGGACAAGCCCGATGTTGATTACCCAACGCATCGCCGTGCCGTTCTTTTTGATTAATGCGCCTGTCGTGTAGGAAGTCACGACCATACCTAGAAGCGGTATGGCAAGGACCAGGCCTTTTTTCACCCCATCAATGTTAAACGGAGGTTTCTCTAAAATTTGCGACAAATAAAAAAGTACGCCAAACAGGACAAACAACGCCATGGCCCCGGTAAAAAAAGAAGTGATCAGCCAGCGGCCTTTTTTCTTTAACGTTGCCCCGACTTTTTGCAGGTAAGGCTTGAGGGCGGGGGCTTCCTGTTTTTTCTTCGGTTCTTTTAACATAAAAATCGTCGCCAGCAGCGAAAGCAGGCAAAATACCGGGAATGCAAAAAATGCCGCATACCAGACGATTAAAGCAAGCAGCGATCCCAGAATCGGGCTGACTACCTTGCCGGTTCCGTTAGAGGCTTCAGTCAAACCAAGCGCTTTGCTTTCCATCCCCCCGCTGTATAAATCACCGGCTAAAGCCATCGCAATGGGGGCCGTTCCGGCGGCTCCTAACCCTTGTATTGCCCGGGCAATGATGATGACGGTGTACGAGTTCCAGATCGCGCCGAAGCCTGCCAGTACGCCTGCTGCGCCGTATACGATAAGGGATGGAATGATGATTGCCTTGCGGCCAAATCGGTCCGATAAGTAACCTGCAACTGGAATAACAAGTCCTGCGGTAACGGAAAATAATGATATGATCAGGCTGCTTTGGAATTTGGAGATCCCCAGCTTTTCCTCCATGTCCGGCAAAATAGGCACCAGCATGGAATTGCCCAGAACAAGAACAAGCGGGATCGTAGCCAGAGCGATAAATTCCCAGATATGGCCTTTGGAAGAAGCTCCGCTTTGGTTTTCTTTAGTTTTTTCGGCGGCTTGCGGGCTGTCTTCAATATCGCTTTCGAACACAATACTTAACTTGCGCTGCTTTGTTTTTTCCATTTCGTACAGTTCCTCCTGCCTGCCAAATGTACAATTAATTTATCCTGATCCGAAAACGCTCATACTGCCGAACATATTCCAGCAAAAAAAGGTTGGATTTTGTTATGTTTTGGCGATAATATATAAAACGACATCTTTTGTAAGGGGATCAATGCGATGCTGAAACGCAATCTGATTGTTTGTTTGCTTATTATAGCGCTGGCCGGCTTTGCGGTGTACGAGCATATGTCGGTAAGCAGCGCCAAAGAGTCTACAGCCGCCGGTTTTGATGAGCCGGCTACGGAGCAGCTCCAGAAGCCCGCACCTTCTTTTACGCTTAAAAGTTTGGACGGGACCAGCTACACTGTTGGCGGCCCCAGAGAAAAACCGCTAATCGTCAACTTCTGGGCTTCATGGTGCGACCCGTGTCATCAAGAAGCGCCTGACTTGAAGAAAATAGCCGATCAATATAAAAACGATCTTGATTTCTATGCCGTTAACGTAACCAAAGGGGATACGGAGAAAAACGCCAAGGATTTCGTCAAACAATATGATTTTAAAATGCCTGTGCTGATGGATATGGACGGGAAAGTCTCCGAACAATACCGCGTCTTATTTATACCGACTACTTATTTGATTGACCGCGACGGCACCATCCGTGAAGTCGTTCATGTACTTACGCCGCAGCAGTGGGAGAAGAAAATTAAGGCGCTGCTCAAAAAATAGCGGATACCGCAAAAACAACAAACGAAAAAAGCCCTCATGATCCCGCAGGCATAAACCTGTTGAATCATGGGGGCTTTCATTTACGCTCCGACTTGGTTGCGGCTGCTGGATGCAGCTTGTTGGAACGCGATAGTGACGTATGGATGGCCTTATCTTAAAGCTTCATGGTCCAGCCGAAAGGATCGGGCAGTACGCCGCGCTGAATACCGGTTAAAGTATCGTAGAGCTTAGCCGAAAGCTCGCCGGTTTCTCCGCCGTTTAAAGTAATCTCCTCATCTTTCCAGCAGAGCTGTCCGATTGGGGAAATAACAGCGGCCGTACCTGTGCCAAAAGCTTCTTCCAGCGTACCGTTTTTGTGTGCTTCATAAAGCTCTTCGATCGAAATGGTGCGTTCTTCGACAGGAACGTTCCAGGATGCTAGCAGCTCAAGAATGGATTTGCGCGTGATGCCGTCCAAAATGCTGCCGTTCAGCTCCGGGGTAATTACGGTGCCGTTTACTTTGAAGAATACGTTCATGCTGCCGACTTCTTCAATATATTTATGATGCACGCCGTCGAGCCACAGGACTTGGGAATATCCTTTGCCGGACGCTTCCTCCTGGGCTTTCAGGCTGGCTGCATAGTTTCCGCCTGTTTTTGCCGTGCCGACGCCGCCTTTGACCGTACGGACATAATCGGATTCCACATAAATTTTGACCGGATGAATGCCTTCGGCGTAATAAGCGCCGACCGGCGACATAATGATCAGAAATTGGTACGTATGCGACGGGGCCACACCTAAGGAAGCTTGAGTGGCGATGACGAAAGGACGGATGTATAAAGACGTGCCTTCGACTTCCGGAATCCAGTCCTGATCGATTTCGACAAGCTTGCGTAAGCCTTCAATCGCCAATTCTTCATCAAGCTCAGGAATGCTCATTCTGACGTTCGAACGGTTTAAGCGTTTGAAATTTTGATCCGGACGGAACAGCAAGGTGCGTCCTTCGGAAGTGCGATAAGCCTTCAAACCTTCGAATACCGTTTGGCCGTAATGAAATACGCGCGCAGCGGGATCCAATGTAATCGGTTGGTAAGGAATGATGCGCGGGTTGTACCAGCCTTGTTCGACACTGTAATCCAAGATGAACATATGATCGGTGAAATGTTTGCCGAAAATAAGATGGTTTGGATCCGGCTTTTGTTTTCTGGTGGTTGACTGGGTGATTTCAATAGAATACGCCATTGTTCTTTAACAGCTCCCTTATTTAAGCAAAATGAATAGACCCTCCCGCTAGCACGGTCGTTGTCCCGAGAAGAACCATTATACAAGTTTTCTAATGATGCGACGATCCTATACTAGATACATTTAATGCTATCACATAATATAGCATATTCAAAATATTTGTTTTGTGGGATAATCATACCTAAGAGGTATGATGCAGTAGAAAAGGAGTTTGGTGGATACCATGGATATTCGTCAGATGCGGTATTTTTTGGCTATCGCCAGCGAGCAGCAAATTACAAGGGCGGCGAAACGCCTGAATATGGAACAGCCGCCGCTCAGCAGGCAATTGAAGCAAATGGAAGAGCAGCTTGGCGTAACTTTGTTCGACAGGTCGGGCAAACGGCTTACGCTTACGCCTGCGGGGGAGCTTCTGCGCCAGAAGGCGGAGCGGTTTATTCACGAATTTGATGAAACGATGAAAGAAGTGCAGGAGCTGGACGAGGGGATCAAAGGCGTTCTTGGCATTGGCGCGGTGGTCTCCTGTATATCGCTATTGCCTAGCCGGATTGAAAGATTCCGCAAAAGCTACCCGGAGGTCACGTACAAAATATGGGAGGGAGATCACTTCCTGCTTGCCGATTTGCTCGAGAGGCGCAACATCGAACTGGTTGTCGCAAGACTGCCGTACGAAGCGGATGCGGGACAAGAGTCATATTCCGTGCTGCCGCTGCCGTCGGATCCATTTGTCGCTGTCATTCCCGCGGGATGGCATTCAAACGCTGGCACCGAAGCCATCCAGATGAAAGAGCTGGCCGATTTCCCGTTTCTGACGTTAAAAACGGACCGGACGGTTGGCATGCACGAAAGGGTCATTAAAGAATGCCGCGACCACGGATTTGAGCCCCAGGTGATCTGCGAATGCTCAAGCGTCACGATTATTTTGTCGCTGGTTGCTGCGGGGATCGGCGCCACGGTTTTTCCCAAGTCGGTTATGTCGTCGTTTACGTTGCTCGGCATTAAAGTGCTGGCCATCTCGGACACCGATTTTCAATCGGATGTGGGCGTGCTTTGGCTCAAGGACCGGTATTTGTCCAAAAGCGCCAGGCGATTTATCGATATATTTGCCGAATAGCGGTGCAAAACAAACAACCTTGGCCTGCGGGCCAAGGTTGTTCTATTTCTGCGGAGCTATGGTTAGCGCACGCGGCCTTTAGTGATTGACCAGTCCGACTCTTTCCTTCTGATCGTCTGCGGATTGGGGTGTGCATTCTTGTCCGATCAATGCGTAGCGGAAGCTGTCGATCAAGGCGTGCCAGCTTGCTTCGATGACGTTCTCCGAGACGCCAACCGTGCTCCACGAGTTATTGAAGTCGGTTGATTCAATCAACACGCGGACTTTAGCGGCGGTTGTGTCTTTTTCGTCAAGCACACGGACCTTGTAATCGGACAGATGGATTTGCTGCAGATTCGGAAAGTATTGCAGCAAACATTTGCGCAGCGCGTTGTCGAGCGCGTTAACCGGCCCGTTGCCTTCGGCGGCGTTGTATACCGTCTCGTTGCCGATTTTGATTTTGACAATCGCTTCGGATACGCTCGGATTATCGGCCGATTTTTCAACAAGCAGTTTAAAAGATTCAACCGTAAACATTTCTTCGATCTTGCCGTATGCGTCGCGAATCAGCAGCTCCAGGCTGGCATCGGCTCCTTCGAATTGGTAGCCTTCATGCTCCATCTGTTTGATTTTTTCGATCAGCTGCTTCGATTGCGAGTTGTCGTTGCTGAACTCCAGTCCCATTTCCTGCGCTTTAAACACAAGGTTGCTTTGGCCTGCAAGCTCGGATACGAGCACCCGCTGTTTGTTGCCGACCAGCTCCGGTCTGATATGCTCGTATGTGCTGGCATTGCGCAGGATCGCCGATACGTGGATTCCGCCTTTATGGGCGAAAGCGGCAGCGCCGACAAACGGCTGATTAACCGGCAGGGCCATATTCGCAATCTCGCTGACATACCGCGCAACTGGAGTCAATCCTTGAAGCTGCTCGCTGCTGATGACGTTATAGCCTAATTTCAGCTGCAAGTTAGGAATGATCGAAACTAGATTGGCATTGCCGCAGCGTTCGCCGAAGCCGTTGATTGTGCCCTGCACCTGAGTGGCGCCGGCCATAACGGCGGCCAAGCTGTTGGCTACCCCCAGCTCGCAATCGTTGTGGGCGTGAATGCCGACGGGGCAAGCTTTGATTTCGGCGCATACATGGGTTACGATCGCAGAAACCTCGTGTGGCATCGTTCCGCCGTTGGTGTCGCATAATACGATCCAGTCGGCGCCGGCTTCTTCGGCTTTTTTGATCGTTTGCACGGCATAATCCTTGTTGTTCTTATATCCGTCAAAGAAGTGCTCGGCGTCATAAATGACCTCAAGCCCTTGGTTTTTTAAATATTTCACCGAGTCGTAAATCATCGACAAGTTTTCTTCCAGCGTGGTCTGGATCGCTTTATGCACATGGAAGTCCCACGACTTGCCGAAGATGGTTGCAACCTTAACGCCGACTTCCAGAATCCGGCGCAAATTAACGTCCTCTTCGGGTTTGGTGTCTTTGCGCCGCGTGCTGCCAAACGCTGTAATTTTGGCATGCGTCAAATGAAGCTCGCTTGCGCGGTTGAAAAATTCAATGTCTTTATTGTTGCTGCCAGGCCATCCGCCTTCAATATATGTAACGCCCAAAGCGTCTAGTTTTTGCGCGATTTTTAATTTGTCCTCGACGGATAAGCTGATTCCTTCGCCTTGCGTTCCGTCCCTCAACGTCGTATCGAATATTTTTACCGTATTCGTCATTAAAAGGTCCTCCTGTTTTTTCTCGAAACTCGTAGTCTTTGAAATTAGATTAAATTATTATACCATAATTGAACAAGACTGCACATGAATATGTTGTTCAGGCGGTATTGGGGAAGTAAGCAGGTACATACCCATTGTCCCATTCTTTAAGAATGGAAAGAAGCAGGAAAAGAACTGGCAGTTCGCTTGACCGCGGCGGGCATCAATTGTATGCTGATAATGTTATATTTTATTTAATATGTTGGAGGTTATCTTAAGCAATGACTACAAAGCCGTCTAGAACTATGCAGCCTGTTCCGAATCCGCATCCAGATCGTGAATACGAAGTGGAAATCGAATGCCCGGAATTTACGGCTCTATGCCCGGTTACCGGCCAGCCGGACTTCGCCACGATTACGTTTAAATATATTCCGGGTCCGTCCATCGTTGAACTGAAATCTTTGAAGCTGTATATGTGGAGTTTCCGTGACGAAGGGCACTTTCATGAAGATGTAACCAATCAGATTCTGAAAGACTTCGTACAATTCATTCAGCCGAAGAAGCTGCAGGTTGTCGGTAAATTTAACGTAAGAGGCGGTATTTATACGACCGTCAGGGCGGAGTATGAAGCCGGCAAGTGACAGCTACCCGAAGGCCGGCCGTGTCATTCTGCATATTGATATGAATGCATTTTATTGTTCTGTGCATGAAGCGGTCGAGCCCGAGAAGTACGCCGGCAAACCGATTGCGGTGGCCGGCAGCGTCGAGCTGCGCAAAGGCATTATTGTGACGTGCTCCTACGCCGCCCGCGGCAAAGGAGTGCGCACAGGGATGCTTGTCCGGGAAGCTGTCAAGTTTTGTCCGGAAATTGTGCTGATTAAACCCAATTTTGAGCTGTACCGCCAATTTTCGCGGGAGTTTATGAAAATCGCTTACGATTATTCGCCGCTTGTCGAAACGATGTCGATCGATGAGTGTTATGTGGATATTACCGGTTCCAAGCAGTTCGGAACACCTCTGGAGATTGCGGAGCGAATCCAGTACCGGGTGCGTGAAGAACTGGGCTTGCCTTGTTCGATCGGAGTTGCTCCCAATAAACTGCTGGCCAAAATGGCATCGGATATGAAAAAACCTAACGGAATAACGGTATTACGCAAAAGGGATGTTCCAGCATTGTTGTGGGATAAGCCCTGTTCGTATTTGTTCGGCATTGGTAAGAAGACGGCTGAGAAGCTGGAGAAAATGAATATCAGAACGCTTGGCCAGCTGGCGGCGGCTGACGAAAGCAAGCTGAACGCCGCATTTGGCGTGCTGGGGAGCTGGCTGAAGCAGGCCGCAAACGGTATTGATTTGTCCCCCGTCAATCCCGAACGGGAGCAAAGCAAATCGATCGGGCACACAACCACTTTACCGTCGAATTACAGCGAATGGGAACCGATTCAGCGCGTTTTTCTGAACTTGGCCGACCAAGTGGCCCGCCGGTTGAGACGCCAAGAGCTGGTGGCGGAAACCGTGCAGATCACCATCCGCAATCCGGATATGAAGACGATTACAAGATCCGTTACGCTGGAAGCGCCGACAGAACGCATGGATGAAATTTACAAGATGGCGTGCCAGCTATTTCAGCGTCACTGGCGGCTTCCGGCTCCCGTCAGGCTGCTTGGCATTACGCTGCAGGGCTTGCAGTTGAAAACGGATGCCGCGATCCAGCTTGATTTGTTCAGTTATACCCAGGAGCCAAACAAGGAGCGGCTGACCAAAGCGATGGACGCCATCCGCGACAAATTCGGCGAAAGCGCGATTTTAACCGCAGGCATGCTGGGGGATGACCCTTCGGCGCTTATACGAAATTACAAGGAGCGGGGAACTTCGCTGCAGATGGACCATCTGAGGCAGCAGCCTCTTGGCGAAGAGTAGCCTGCAGAATGAGAGGATTACAAGGTGGCGGCTGTGATCGGTTTTGCAGGTTTTTCGAATAGCGGGAAGACAACGTTGATTGCCGGACTGATTCCGCATCTGAGGGGACGGGGCCTCTCCGTTGCGGTCATTAAGCATGATGCCCACGGGCATTATAAGGAAGCGGAAGGGACGGATACGGCGGCATTTGCCGATGCCGGCGCTGATGGCTTTATGGCATTGTCTCCGAACGGGTATTATATGCATGAGCGGCGGAACCTCGCATTGGACGATGCTGTCCGGAAACTTCAACATTATGACCTGATTTTGGCGGAAGGATTCAAACGCGAGCCGCATCCGAAAATTGCCGTGTTTTTGCGCCACGATCAATCGGCAATTATGGAGCTGCTTCCTCATCCGCCGATCGCAATTGCCGCTGTTTGTCCTTATGAATGCGGAAATATCCCTGTATTTAATATCAATAATTATTCCGGCCTTTCTGCATGGATGATTGCTTATTTGGGGAAACTGGGACAGTAACAGCCGGATGCAGAAGTGCTGTTTGTTTGATTTGGGCGGTTTGCAAAGATTATATGTTTGAACTTTTGTCCGTTTTATATTATATTTTATGTTGAGGTTACATTTGAGGGAGGAAATTAGACATGGCAAAATACACTTGGGTAGACAAAGATACCTGTATCGCTTGCGGCGCTTGCGGCGCCACAGCGCCAGATATTTACGATTACGACGATGAGGGTTTGGCTGAAGTTATTTTTGACGGGGACGGAAACTCAGGAAACACAGAAATTCCAGAGGACCTGTACGATGATCTTCAAGATGCTCAAGACGGCTGCCCTACGGACTCCATCAAAGTGGCGGACGGCGCTTTCGGCAAATAATAATGATAGACCCAGACAAGCCTTTTCCTTATTTTAGGGAAAGGCTTTTTTGTGCGGTATTTTCATAAAATTTATCTCTGTGCGGTATGCATTTATGTTAAAATAAGGAACAAAATCAATGTGGTAGAACCAAGGGGGCTCTTATGAAATTCGTTCTCAACAAATCCGCTGTCATCGCAGCGGGTAATGTGCTGGTTGTGCTTATATGCTTATTCCTGTTCGCTTCAGGTGTTCTGGGCGTATTAAGCCATGCGGTATACGATTTTAACATGAAAAATTCGATGTCCCATGAGCCGCATGAGGATATTGTCGTTGTTGGAATCGATACGGAATCGATCAAGACCGTAGGACCGTATCCGTGGGACCGCAAAGTGTATGCCAAGCTGATCGATCTCCTGGAAAAAGCGGGAGCGAAGGTTATCGCCTTTGATATCGAGCTTTATACGGAGAGCAATAATCCGGACAGCGACAAGGCGTTGGCGCAGGAACTGAGCAAATACAAAAACATTATCGTTCCTTCACATGCCGATTTGGAAGGTCAAATATCCCGTTCCACCGTGGTGAAAAAAGGCGAGCTTATCATGGCCGAGAAAGTGGTGCAGCCGATCCCGATATTTGCCAGCTCCGTGCAAAAGGCGCATATCAACGCGGCTTTCGACGATGACGGCGTAGTGCGCAACAACTGGCTGCAAATCAATTCGCCTGATGGCATCTTTCCTTCCATGGGTTTTAAAGCCGCAGAGATGGCGGGGACCAACGTGCAGCCGTATCTTAATCTGCCGACGCTTCCCAATCATCCCAAGTCGGAGATTGCAATCAAGTGGGATGCGGGAGAATACGACTTCGAAACGATTCCATTTGCGAAGGTGCTGAATGGCGGAGTTCCGGCCAGCATTTTCAAAGACCGCATCGTATTTGTCGGTTATACGGCGCCCGGCTCCGATGAAGGCATCACGCCGATCGAAAAACATATTCATATGGTGTACGCGCATGCGAATATCGCCAACCAGATTTTAAAGGGCACAAAAGTTACATTTGCAAACAGCTGGATTCCGATCCTGCTCGCTGCTCTCGCCATTGCGGTTATCGGACTTTTGACCTGGAGACTTAAAGCGATTATGGGTGTGCTGCTCGTTCTTGTAGCTGTGATTGCTTTGTTTGCCGTACAGTTTTTCGTATTCAAATCTTCATCCGTATTTGTCGATGTGGTAGGCGTCATCATCAGCGGTCTTGTAGCGTACGTGGGCAACATTGCGATGAAAACTTACTTTGAAACGAAACAGAAAAACTATATTACGAAACAATTCGGCCGTTATATTTCTCCCGATCTGGTTAAGGAAATCGCTAGCAGCGACAAAGAGATTCAGCTGGGCGGCATCAGCAAGGAGCTGACCGTGTTGTTTTTGGACGTGAGGGGTTTTACGCCGTTGTCCGAGAAGTTGAATCCGGAAGAAGTGGTCGGATTCTTGAACATGATGTTCGACTTAATTACGGAGCGGGCGCTCGTAAACCACGGGACCATCGATAAATTTATCGGCGACGCGGCTATGATTTTGTACAATGCGCCGCTTGACGTGCCAAATCATCCTTATTACGCGGTAAAGACTGCGTATGACATTCAGAAGGGGATGGAGAAGGTTCGTGCCGACGTCCTGGAAAAATACGGCGTTACGATAGCCGTCGGAATCGGGATTAACACGGGCAATGTGGTCGTGGGCAACATCGGGTCTTATTTGCGGGTCGATTATACAGCGATTGGAGATAACGTGAATACCGCGGCCAGAATCGAGTCCAACACAAGCCCGAACCAAGTGTTGGTATCGGAAGTGACCTATGAACTGACGAAAGAATATTTTGAGTATAACTATGCCGGCGAGAAACTGATGAAAGGGAAAAGCGTGCCGCTGAAGTTATTTGAGGTGCTTGGCGTCAAAGGCGCCCCGGCCGATGCTGCGGAACGCGGAGACGCGCAAACTCCCGGCAGGGCATCCTAATGCATTACCCTTCTTTTGCGAGCTGCGAAAGAAGGGGTTTTTTTGTGAAAAAAGTCGTATAACCTATAAAAATATGAATTTCTGCGGAAACAATTATTGTCAATTGGAATCTAGCACCTTAAAATGAGAATAGTACCTATTGGGGAGGATTTTTGCCGCTTTCAATTGCTTCCTATGACACTCGACAACGTACGGATAGGTCAATTGATAGAATACGAGAGGAGATTTTCAGTGGAGAACATAACGGAATACCGAATGAAAAGCAAGGCCTTTATGTCATTACTTATTGTTTTTACGCTTGTTTTCAGTCTTTTCTCATCGATCGCCGCCAAGCCGGCAGAGGCTAAAGCATCGGCCCGGGCTGCCGTTGTGGTGACAGTAAAAGGCGATGTCAGCGTGAAAAAAGCCGGAGGATCCAAGTCTTATTCCGCATACGAGGATATGAGCCTGAATCAAGGCGACTATATTTCCACAGGTTCCGGCGCAGCGGTTACTTTGCGCGTAGCGGATCGTCAGGATGAAATTACAGTCGGCGAGAACTCCGAATTCTACATATCCGACTTGGCCGAACAAGGCGGCGGAACGGTTTCCAAGTTCAAGATGTGGGCAGGTTCGGCCTGGACCAAAGTAAAAAGCCTTGTCAGCTCCGACGATGAATTTGAGATGGAGACGCCTACCGCGGTCATGGGTGTGCGCGGCACACAGCTTGGGGTTAACATCAATCCCGAGACAGGCGGTTCATCTACGCTGGTCGGTTCGGGGATTGTCACCGCTACGACAACGACAAATCAAGCGGCCCCGGACGGTCAATCGACACAAACAAGCCAAGATGTAACCGTCTATCCGACACAACAATTCAGCATGGGTTCCCGCGACGAGGTGACCGACCTTCGGGCATCGGTCAATACGGTGGATGTTAACAACTTTGTTCAAAATGCGCCGCCTGACATCGTTAATTCGTTTATTCAAGGCGCTTCCGATATGCAAGCTGAAAATAATCAAATTATGAACAACTTAAGCGCCAATGCTCAAAACGGAACAACTCCGCCCGGCAACACGACTTTAAATTTGAGCGATCCAAACGCTTTGAGCCAGTTCTCTGGCAATATTAACGGTCTTATCCCGAACTTTGCACAGTCTGCGGTGAATTCCGGGGCTGCATCCCAGTCTACAATTGATCAATTAAACAGCACTCTTCCCCCGGGCCAGCAAGTTGATCTGAATAATGTAACGCCTCTTGATCCGAATGCGGGTGTTGATCCGGCCGTTGCGCAAATCGTTCAGGAACAACAGGCCAATAAGGCTGCGGCAGCTGAGCGGACAGGGCAAGAGCAGCAGCAGGTAACGGCTGCCCAGCAGAACATGCCTAACCTTGTGAGTCAGGTGACGGAGCAGCGTCAGCAAGTGCAGGCGGCTAACGAGCAAGCGAAGGCGCAAGCGACACAACAAGCGCAGCAGAACGCACAGCAGCAATCGCAGCAGACAACGCCGAATAATCCGACAACCACGCCGTCGACACCACCAACAACAACTCCATCGACGACGACGTCTAATTCGGGGAACTCTTCGTCCGGTTCCAGCACGATCTTTGTTCCGGTTCCAACCGTCACAAGTCCTTCAACCGTTGTTACGGTAGGCAATCCGGTTGTTATCAAGGCCAAAGCGGCGAATATTTACACGATCAAAGTGTTCAACGGATCGGACGAATTAGGTTCTGCACAAGGTGCAGGAGATACGGAGTCCAATATCACTTTGAGGAATCTTCCTGAGGGCACGTACAATCTGACTGTTCGTTCATTCCTCGGGGCTTATACAAGCACTAACGTTGCTTTGCCGGCCATTACCGTAGTTGAACCGGGTTCCGTTCAGGTGGTTTATCCGACAAGTAATGTGACGACGTCCAGCCCTTATGTGACGGCAAGAGCTTCCAAAAGCGACTCGTTAATCAAAGTATTTAACGGTGAAACGCTTGTAGGTTCCGCAACCGGAATCGCAAATCAAGATGTTACCGTTCCGCTGGCGTTGGCTGCAGGTAGCAGCTATTCCAATCTTTATGTAGCGGTCGAGAAATCCGGTATTCAAAGCGAGAGAAGCAAAATTAACGTTACGATCACGGTCACAAGCACGGGCGGCACCGCTAAACTTACAGTGGAGCCTGGCACATATGCAAACGGCACGGCCAAAGCAGTTCTGTCGCTGGAAAACTTCCCGCAAACAAACGAGTTTTACGCTTTGGAAGTGCATTTGACATATGCGCCTTCCAAATTGAAATATTCCGGTCCCGAGACGCTGATTAAGGACAATAGCACTATTTTCGGCGCTCAAGCGCAAAGCGCCGAAACCTTAAAAGAATATACCGGAACTACGTCGAACTCAGAGTTGATTTATGCGGCATCCAACTACGATTTGGCGAATGTATCGTCGAACATAACTGTGGACGGCAAAAAGACGCTGGTTACGATCCCGCTCACCGTCGGAACGGGTGCGGCAGCGGATACGACTGTGCCTATCACCGTGGTCTATTACAAAATCGTCAATAAAAGCGGAGCTACCGTCTTGGAAGTCACTCCAAACAACTCAATAACGATAAACGTACCTGTCAAATAATCCATTTGTAAGGAGAACTATATGAGAAAAGTAGGTAAACTGCTTGCTGCGTCTGTACTTTCCGCCGCGTTGCTTGGCGGCAACGGCGCTTGGGCCGCTTCGCTCAGCAAAGACGGTGTCGCGGGCAGCGACGACCAGATTTTAACCAACGTATCAACTTATGCGGGTACAGGCGATTTCGGCAGTTATAATGCCGAGCGCCTGGGCTCCTCTTTCCGCGGAGTATTTGGTCTCCTTGCGGCAAAAGACGGTTCCATGATCGCAACCGATCAGAAAAATCACCTGCTCCGTCAAGTAGCCGGAGCCAAGGTGAACACATTTGCAGGGATTATTTTGCAGAAGGACGTTAAGGGGTTTCCCGTTGGCGCCAGAATTGACGGGAAAGCGGACAGCTCGTTGTTTCAAGAACCGGCCGGCATAGCGGCGGATGCTCAGGGCAACATCTACGTCGCGGATTCCGCGAACAATGCCATTCGTAAAATCGATACGCAGGGACAGGTTACCACTCTAGCCGGCAACGGCGTGTTGGGTAGTATGGACGGAGTAGGCGAGAAGGCCGGATTTTATAATCCCGAGGATGTTGCGGTAGCGGCGGACGGTACGATTTATGTAGCCGACTCGCTGAACCACTTGATTCGCAGCATCAGCCCGGCAGGGGCAGTGACCACATTAACCGGCGCTTCGACGCGTGCGGTTGAAGTGGCTCCGGGCCAGTATACGATGGCCGGCGATTACAAAGACGGAGATATCAAGACGGCGTTGTTTAACGAACCGACAGGCCTTGCTCTTGACGCCAAGGGCAATCTGTACGTCAGCGATTCGGGCAACCAAAGAATCCGTTATATCGATTTTGCCGCAGGGAAAGTAACGACGGTTGCCGGCGCCGCCGTATCGGGGGACAACTCTTTATACGGTAAAAACGCCTTGTATGCGCCCGGTGACTTTGCGGACGGAGACGCTTTGAAGTCATTGTTTAATTATCCGATGGGGATCGCTGTAACCGATGAAGGCGGCCTTGTCATTGCCGACAGCCTCAATCATTCCGTACGTTATTTGCTTGGCGGCAAAGTTACGACGCTGGCTGGAGATGCCGCCCAAAAATCCGGAGAGCTTGACGGTGCCGACCGTTCCGCGGAATTTAACAGACCTACGGATGTTGCGGTAGCGACGGACGGCAGTATTTTTGTAGCGGATTCGTTTAATAACAAGATTCGGAAGATTGATCTTTACCATCTGCCGGCCAACTTGCCGCAAAACGACAATGTAAAAGTAGTCAACGGATCGATTCTGATTCAATTCGATGTCCAACCTGAAATTGCCAACGGGCGGACCATGGTGCCTGTAAGAGCGATTACCGAAGCGTTGGGTTATACGGTTTCGTTCCGCGATAGCGATCGCAGCGTGCAATTGACGAAAGGCAACGTAACCATCGAGTTGTATATCGACAAAACAGGCATCAAACGGGTTGAAAAAGGCAAACCGGAGGTCGCCAAAGAAACCGATGTTGCTCCTTACATTAAAGAGGACAGCACTTTCGTGCCTATTCGTTTCTTTGCTGAAGAAATCGGATTAAATGTGCAATGGAATAATGCGACAAGAACGGCCATTATTCGATAATCGGCGGAAATTAAATACGTCATGCGACAGAAAAAGACTTATTTTGTGGAAGGGCCGCGGGCAACTTCACAGAATAAGTCTTTTCGTTTAAGATAGAAGAAAAAGTGCTGCTGCATAGGCACAATGGTCCGTGCGGGAAAACGGACAACTGCAAAAGGAACCAATTTGCAGGAATGGATAGGAGGAAAAAGCTGTGTCTGAGTTGCAGCGTTTGGAAGCGCGCATTCGGGAGCTGGAGATTAGAAACCGGGAGCTAACCTTATTGCTTGAATCGACAAGCGAGCTTACGACAGCAACAATGTCCGACCATCCGGTCACAATAAGCGTGATTCATTCCCTTGTGCTTGCCTTGGATTCCCGTGACCCTTATACTGCAGGTCATTCCTCAAGGGTTGCGCTTTATTCGTTATGGATCGCCAGAAAACTTGGCGTGGAAGCGGAGGAGTGCAGACATTTTCACCGATCGGCGTTGATGCACGACATCGGCAAGATCGGAGTGCCCGATCGAATTTTATTAAAAGCGAACAGTCTGGACGATGAAGAATTTGCCGTAATGGCTTCGCACACTACGATCGGCGCTCGTATTTTATCGAAAATGGAACCAAGGGAACGAATGATTCAAGCCACTGAAGTGGCTAAATACCATCATGAAAAAATGGACGGCTCCGGTTATCCGAATGGTCTTTCCGGTGAGGACATCCCGTTTTATGCGCGAATTGTCGCCGTGGCCGACGCTTTTGACGCAATGACAACCGACCGGCCTTACGCCAAGGGCCGCAGCTTCCGCGAAGGCGTAGCGGAATTGATCCGCTGCAAGGGAAGCCATTTTGACCCTCATGTTGTCGAAGCATTCGAAAGTGTGATGGAGGAAAAGCATTACTTAAATGACAGAGAGACGTTGTACAGCAAAATCATAGAGTAACGTTCGCAAGCGCTCCGTTCAACGGGCGCTTTTTCTATGCGGAAAAACCGCCGCTCAGTTGAAGACTCGGGACAGCGGCTAGTTCCCGCTTAAGCGATATTCAAGGGGTGATTTTTACCTATTTATATTTTAAGGGAAAATGCCGATAAACGAGGTGAAAGCGAAGGAAGGGATCGATGATGAGAGAGAAAAATCACGAAGAGCAGCTGAAGGATTTTTTCAGCCAGCATCCAGTCGATAATCCGCAGTACTTAAAACGATATGTAAAGCAGCATCCTAACAATAAGATGGCCTGGTATTTGCTGGGTAGAGAATATGCCGCGCAAGGGAAGCAAGGAAAGGCGTTGTATTGCTTTACCCAGGCGGGGGAAGTGTATGAAGCGTTCGAAGAGCAAGCTGCGCCGGTAATCCCGGAGATGGAGGCGGACGCAAGCGCAAGCGGTGCTGCTACGCGAAAAAGATGGGGGCCGTTGTTCTGGTTCAGAGCGCTGGTTGCGGCTGTCGCCGCTGTGCTGCTGCTGCTTTATATTCCGCCTGCGCCTACTCCTGCAGACAGCGGAAACGATGCGCAGATCAAGACCAGTCCGCCGCCCGCTCAATTGAAGGAAACGAAAGTGTATTACATCGCCAAAGAAAAAACAAAAGAAAACGTCGGCGCGGCGCTTCAGGAAATTCTCGTCAAGGAGCAAATCAGCAGTTATTCGATTCTTGTACAAGGGCAGCCAACACCCGACGGCCGGTACATAGATTGGCTTAAACCGCCGACGGTGCTGCTTTCCGTAGAAGGCAAAGCCGATACGGCGCAAAAAAACATTCAATATCACGATGCCTTGAGCTGCGATTGCCAACCGACGGAGCCGCTTAAACCGCTGTCCATTCTGACGCCATGGCTGGCACAGCAGGAGCAGGAGCTGGTATTGCATTCTTCACTTCAAGCGTTCTATTCCCGTTACGGCAAGCTGCCGCAGGCTCCCGGAGAGCTGAACCGCCCTTATCCCGATAATGTGCTGCCGGGGCTGACGCCGTATATGGAGGAGCGGTTCCAACAGTCCGCCGAGTCGATGCTCGCCGAAATCGCCGGGAAGCCGGCTGAAGCCGCAGCTCTGCCGGCAGGAGCCAGCGGCGCGCCTCTGCTTACGAAACCGCTAAGCGAACCGCTTCGCATTATTGTCGACAAAACAGCGCATAGGCTCGCGTTAGTCAGCGGGAATGTGATTATCCGCAATTATCCGGTTGGTCTCGGAGGCGACAAAACCCCGGTTGGAGAGTATGCCATCTCGGAAAAGGTGAGAAACCCAAACGGCAAATCAAACGGGGAATTCGGGAGCCGAGGCATGACGTTGTCCGACACGCTGTACGCCATCCACGGCACAAATAAACCGTCCAGCGTCGGCAAGGACGAATCCCACGGGTGCATCCGGATGCTGCAGCAGGATGTTGAAGAATTGTTCGATATGGCGCCGATGGGAACCAAGGTGACGATCGGCAGCGGGCTGCTGCCCGAAGGCATAGAAAGGAGCGGCAATCCGTTTCAGATGCCGCTGTTTAGCGAGGAGACGAACCCGAACAAAGTATACAAGTGGCTTGATTAAAGCTCTTACTTCTGAACAATAAGCAGAACGGCCATTAGCGCAACAACTACGACAAAAGCGGCGGATAAGCCGATGATCAGCTTTTTATTCGGTTCTTCTTTTGCTTTGCGATGCACGGTCGTGGGTTTGCGCTTTTGCGACATGGAAGACACCTCTTGGACATGTATTTATTGTCTTTAGTTTAACATATTGTAAAGCGATTGGGCAGAGGGGGCGATTCGCTCCCTTTTTTGCGTTGATATGAAGATGAACCGATGAAATGAGCTCCAATGTTCTTTGGTTTTACGTATATAGTTTGTTAATTGCAACGAATATGACTTTATTTTTTAACGTGAAAGGGATAAACTGTCTGGTAGAGCTTTTTTTACAGAACGGATAGGGGAGTGGGACAAACGTATGTTATACAAACATATCGTCAAACCGGTGTTGTTTCGAATGGATCCGGAGAAGGCGCATCATTTGACGATTAACGGCCTTGGCCTGATGGCGAATTTTCCGGGGGGCAAAGGTTTGCTGCAGGGTTTATATGGGGTGCCGCAGTATAAAGAGCTGTCTTCCGAGTTATGGGGCATCACATTTCCGAATCCGATCGGCCTTGCCGCAGGATTGGACAAGAACGCCAAAGCGGTGCCCGGTTTTTCGTCCGTTGGCTTTGGTTTTATGGAGGTCGGCACGGTCACGCCAAAACCGCAGGCAGGCAACGAACAGCCGCGGTTGTTCCGGTTGCCTACCGATACGGCGCTTATTAATCGAATGGGTTTCAATAACGTCGGTGTCGCCGAAATGGCCGGCAATTTGCAGAAAGCGGGTAAACACCTGATTCCGCTGGCCATCAATATCGGCAAAAATAAAACAACGCCGAATGAGCAGGCGGAAGACGATTATCGGGCATGTATTGCCGCGTTATATACATATGGGGACTTTTTCGTAGTAAACATAAGCTCGCCCAATACGCCGGATTTGCGCAATCTGCAGCACGGAGACGATTTGTCGCGGCTGCTTGCCGCGGTGAAAGAAGAGATGGCGGCGCAGCATAAGCAAAGCGGCGGTCCGGCCAAGCCGGTGCTTGTCAAAATAGCGCCCGACGTGGAGGACGAGCAGTTAAGTTACATGATCGATACGATCCAACGCAGCGGCATCTCCGGTATCATCGCATCGAATACGACGATTGGGCGGGAAGGGCTGACGCATCGTCACCGCGGGGAAACCGGCGGTTTAAGCGGGAAGCCGCTGACCGAACGCTCGACAAGGTTAATCCATAGAATATATGAACGGACCGGCGGGACGTTGCCGATTATCGGCTCCGGGGGTATTTTTTCCGCGGAGGACGCATATGACAAAATACGGGCCGGGGCCAGCCTGGTCGAAGTATATACCGCGCTCATATACGAAGGGCCGGAACTGTTAAGGAGCATCAACGAACGTTTGAGGGAACTGCTGCGGCGAGACGGTTTTACGCATATTTCTCAAGCGGTCGGATCCGCACATCGGGGGAAGTAAAGGAGGACCACGTATGGATGGACGCGATTGGAGAAGGTTTTTAATGCCATATGAGCAAGCGGTGGAGGAGCTCAAGGTCAAGTTCAAGACGCTGCGCACCGAGCTCAAAAGCCGTGAGGAATACGCCCCAATCGAATTTGTAACGGGACGGGTTAAGAAAATATCGAGTGTGCTGGAGAAGGCCAAACGGCTGAATGTCCCGATGGACCAGCTGGAAACCGGGATTGAAGATATTGCAGGCATACGCATCATGTGTCAATTCGTGGAGGACATCGACAGAATCGCCGATCTGGTACGCACGCGCGAAGATATGACGCTTCTTTACGAAAAAGACTATATCCGCAATAAAAAACCAAGCGGTTACCGCAGTTTTCATATGATTGTCGAATATCCGGTGCAGACGGCCCTAGGCATGAAGCGGGTGCTGGCGGAAGTTCAGGTCCGCACGCTGGCGATGAATTTCTGGGCGACGATCGAACATTCGCTAAATTATAAATATAAAGAAGCGCTGCCTGAAGACGTGCGCAACCGGTTAAGCCGGGCTGCCGAAGCGGCTCATGTGCTCGATGAAGAAATGAGCAGCATTCGTGACGAAATCATGGAATCGCAGAAACTGTTCGAGGATAATTCCAACATTGTAAACCGGGTCTTAAACGGGATTCAAGCGCTGTATTTTTACCATCGCGTCAGAGAAGCCGCACAGTTTCAGCTGCGCTTCAACGAGCTGTGGGAAATGGAAGATACGTGGCATTTGAAAGAGTTGTCCAATGAAATCGAGGCGGCGATCGCCCGCGCGAAAAAAGGTTAACGGAACGATCGTTTTGGCGGAAAGGACCGTTTATCATGCCATATGACAGGTTGTACGTGCAGTTTATATATTACTTTAATGTGGAGAGAAACTACTTTGAATGCCATGAGGTGATGGAGGAACTGTGGCTGGAGGAAGGCCGCAATCCTCTATACCAGGGCATGCTGCAGGTTGCCGTGGGCTTGTACCACCATTGGAACGGCAATCCGGGAGGCGCGGTGAAGCTGCTTACGGCTGCGGCCGAAAAGCTGGCGGGTTATCCGGATCTCATCGGGGGCATCCGGCTGGATCGGCTTAAAGCGGACAGCGGCTTATATTTGACAAAGCTGCACCGGCTGGCGCAGGAGCCTTTTGCTCCATACGATTTGGATATTGAGATCGTTGACCCGGAGCTGGAGCTGCTGGTGGAGGAGCTGCGCTTGCATCCGCCCGAGCATGATGAAGAATCGTAAGCGGGAGCTTACCATACTTGATTTACCAGTTCCTAAGTTTACATAATATGAAGGGATTCAAGGCCTTGGTGTGGAATTAATGGCATTACACGGATGAATAAGGCCATGGATCGTTCAGGGGGGCGGCAACATGAAGACAACACGGAATAAAATAAACCCTGTCGCATTATGGCTTTTGGCGCTTGCGTTTCTGTGCGGCTTAGGTTCGTGTTTTCTAGCCCTTTCGTTTATGCATAGAGAACATACGAAGCCGGATTCTGAGACAGCGGAACCGGCAAGCCAGCTCGTCAAACAAGAAAGTTATCGTGTGCTGGAATACCAGAAGACGCATTATAAACAGCTGCCGCAATACGAGTTTCCGGAACTGAATATCGCCAAGGGAAAAGGCAAAGTACTGCAGCTAACTGCAAAGGGAGCGCATGTGGTCCGCAGCATCGCCACTTTTGACAACGCGGGGATGATGTATGCCGTTTCCCGAACCCATCAACAGGACAGCGATGAATGGACCGAACTGGATGCGGTTACAGTCAACCCCCAAACCGGCGCAATCGGTACGCAAGCGCTGGCCGTTGTGAACGGCCCGTATCGGGAGGCTGCGGAAAAAGCGACGGTTTTTGCAGGATTTATGAATAACGACGAACTGCTGTATGCCAGTGTCCGTAATGCCGGAGAAGATCTGCAGCATTATATCGGCAAAATCCAACTGTCGGATGGTTTAGTCACTCCGCTCATTGATCTGGGCAGCACAAAGAAAGGCGATACGCCAAGTGTGGCTCTGACCGATGTATGGGTTTCTCCGGACAAAAAACGTGTGTATGTTCGCGACAACCAGCATGCCATAGTCTCCTACAATCTGACTACCGGCGCAAAAACAGCGCTTGTCCAGCCGGATTCGAAAGACGACGGCGCTTTCTGGTTGTCGGAGCAGGATGGCCTGGCCTACAACTCGCCGGATCGCTTCGGAACGGACGGATCGCTGATTATGCTTGGCAGCGGCGAGGTGAAAAAGCCTTATGCCGCGGAGAAAGGTTTTGTTGAACCGGGTCTCGTGGCCAAAGGAAGTATGCTATATTATAATTTCACCACTGACCGCGAGCCGCAGCAAGTGGTGAAAGGGGACAAGCGAACGCTGCTGCTGCCGCAAGGCTTACAATTGCTGGACCTTTCCGGCAATCCGCTTAGACGGTTCACACTGCCGGCCGATGCCAAGGAAAAAATCGAATACGGCGGCTACAGCGCTGAGCAAATGGCTCTGATTTTGCATAAATATACGGTCGCAGTCAATAAAAAGGGACAAACTATTAAAAAAACGGCCGGCTGGGTGCTAGGCGATATCCAGACAGGGAAGCTGACCGATTTGACCAGAATCGACGTGCCTGACAGCTGGGACCGGAAAGATATCGTTTATGCGGAATGCACGGTTAACGGCTCGGGTGAAAATGGTTATGAACAAGCATTTGTCAATATGCTGGACAATACCTATTATCCGACGAAGTGGAATACGCAGGAAATGAAATCATGGCCCGAACAGGATGCCGTATTTTTCTCGGAAACCGAAAATAACCGCGTTTTTGTCAGCTCGTTTACCCGGCCTGATCTTGTAGTCTCGGCGCTTGGTTACCAGAAATACAAGTGGGACAACGCCTATTACCAATTGCTGGACGGCGGCTGGATGGCACGAATCCGGACGCTGCCGGACGGGGATAAAATGTTCTTTTTTCCGATGAACTAACGGCCCCGCAATCAAGTGATTAAAGGATGGAATTGATGATGGGCATCCAATTGCCTAAAGCTTTCAGCGATAAAATGAAGCGGCTGCTGGGAACGGAATATGCCGATTTTCTGGCTTCTTACGACGACCCGAGATGGTTCGGATTAAGAGTGAACACGTTAAAACTTCCGGCCGAAGCGTTTCAGCGGTTGTCTTCGTTTCGTTTAACGCCGATCCCGTGGACTTCCACGGGGTTTTACTATGAAGACGGAGACCGTCCGGGCAAACATCCGTATTATCATGCCGGATTGTATTATATCCAGGAACCAAGCGCAATGGCTCCGGCAGAACTGCTGGACGCCGTTCCAGGGGACCGTGTACTTGATCTTTGCGCTGCGCCGGGAGGCAAATCGACGCAGATTGCCGCCAAGCTGCAAGGCGAGGGGCTGCTGGTCGTAAACGATATTCACGCCGACCGGGTGAAAGCGCTGGTGAAAAATTTGGAGCTGGCCGGGGTACGTAACGCGGTGGTGCTGAATGAACGGCCGGATAAGCTGACTGGGCCGTTTGCCGCCTACTTCGATAAAATATTAATCGACGCTCCTTGCTCCGGGGAAGGCATGTTCCGCAAAGATGAAGAGATGGCCAAACAGTGGCAGCCGGACCATCCGCAGCATTACGCCGCGATGCAGCGGGAATTGCTCGACCAGGCGGCGGAGATGCTGAAGCCGGGCGGCCGGATCGTTTATTCTACGTGCACGTTTTCGCCGGAGGAAAATGAAGCGATGATCGCACAGTTTGCGGCGCGTCATCCGGAGTTTATGATCGAGCCGATTCCAGCGGCGCATGGCTTTCGCTACGGGATTTTGGACTGGGCGGATGAACAGCAAGATGCTGATGAGGAAACCGGTGCCGGAGCTTGGAATAGCCTAACCGGGCAATCCGCCGCGGCTGTGAAAGGGACGGTGCGGTTATGGCCGCATGAACTAAAAGGTGAGGGGCATTTTGTCGCCTCATTGCGTAAAACCGGGGATCATTCCGCTCATGTAGAGAACATGCCGGATAGATTGGAAACCAAGGGCGGCGGCAACGGGGAGGAACGGAAGGGACGTCCGTTCTCCTCACCGGGATTGTCTGCGGAACCTGAGTATATTGCGGCGACAGCGAAACCCGAGCGAACCGCTCGCAACGGAAAAGCGGAAACGCGTCTCACCGCTATGGGCGGGAATCGTTCAACCGTCCGTTCGGATAAAAAAGGCAGAAGCAAACCACATGAAGCAAACGAGCGGGAAGAGATCCGCATGGACCCGTTACAGGCATTTTGGCAGGAGCATTTGACGCTTGCAATTCCGGAACAATTGACGGCATACGGCGACCACATCTACGCTCAGCCTGCCGGGCTGCCGGACTTAAGCGGAATTCGCGTCATTCGACCCGGCTGGTATCTCGGCTCGGTACATAAGCAAAGATTCGAGCCGTCGCATGCCCTTGCTTTGGGGCTAAGACGCGGCGATTATTTACGCGTATTGGACATACCGTCCGACTCCCCGGACACGCTGCGGTATTTAAAAGGCGAAACGCTGGAAATGCCCAAGGAGCGGCTTGATTATCCCGCGGCCATCGGACCAAAGGGGTATTGTCTCGTATGTATCGGCGGATTTCCGGCCGGATGGGGAAAATGGGTGGACGGCATTGTAAAAAATGAATACCCGCCGGGGTGGAGGTGGACTTAAACAATGAAAGCAACGCAAAGATTGGATAAGCTGCTTGCGCATACGGGATTTGGCACCCGCAGTGAAATTAAGCTGCTGGTCAAGCAGGGAGCCGTCGAAGTGAACGGGAAACAAGTGAAGGACAGCGGGCTGCAAGTCAATCCGCAAAAAGATGTCATTATGGTCGAGGGCAAACGGGCCGTATATAAAGAGTTCGTGTACCTGATGCTGAACAAACCGCAAGGTGTCGTTTCGGCTACGGAGGATAATCGGGACCGTACCGTCATTGATCTGCTTGACGACGAATACGCCCACTTCGCTCCGTTCCCGGTCGGCCGCCTCGATAAGGACACGGAAGGGCTGCTGCTGCTGACCAATGATGGAAAGCTCGCGCACAATTTATTGTCGCCGCGCAAGCATGTGCCAAAGACGTATTACGCCGAGGTGGAAGGCGCGGTCGGCGAAGAGGATGCCCGTGCGTTTGCTGCGGGGGTGGCGCTTGACGACGGTTATGAAACGATGCCGGCGAAGCTGAACATTCTTGTGCCCGGCGATCCGCTGCTCGGCAAACCGTCCAAAATCGAACTGACGATTATGGAAGGCAAGTTTCATCAAGTGAAGCGGATGTTTCAAGCCGTGGGCAAAAAGGTCGTGTTTTTAAAGCGCATCTCCATGGGCAATTTGCTGCTCGACGAATATTTATCTCCGGGCGAATACCGGGAGCTGACCGAAGCTGAGCTCGCCGAGCTGCAGCAGGCGGATGTTACGAAAAAAGGCTAGCACTTTATTCAAAGTGCCAGCCTTTTTTTTCGATTGTGAGTTACATTAGATCAGGAAGGAGCGGGAAACGATAACAAGCAATATAAACAACACTAAGATCACGCCTGCAGAAGTAAATCCTCCACCAAGTGCGGACATTGTAATTCCTCCTTTAAGATGGTCATTCACCGGGTGGCTCGCATCGAGTAGTCAACTGATCGTGGAGGCTTAAGGCCTATCTCCACGAATGTACACCGGTTAATTCATCATATGTTGCTGCCGGGATTTGGTATGGACGTTTGCCTGTTTTGCATAACATTTGGGCTGATCGGGACATGCTACAAAAAGTGGTCTGCTATATGTAAGGCCCATCATTTCCTTTTGGAGGCGAGGATCGAATGTCCAATGTAAGCTTAAGGCCTGATTTGAAAACATCGGGTGGTGAAGTGCAAGATATTGTCTGGAAGGGACGTTATATCGGGACGATGACTCTCGTATACAGGGAGTCGGATCGGTTATCCGGTGCCATCCAACTGGAAGCAGCGAGCTTGGGTGCCCGCGACAAGGAAGAGGTTGCCGAGTTTTTGCAGGACTACGTGCAGTATATGGCGGGGGCGCTGAATGTAATGGAATGCGACGTTGTGATGACTTACAGCCCATATGACCGGATTTTCGCCGACAAAAACGAGTCCGAAGCGATTCGCCTCGGAGGTAATGTATATTACGCTGCCGATGAGGATTACGATTACGATACTTGGGAGGATCCCGAACGTTTCGAGGATCCGGATGCATCCGAACAAGATGAAATCAGTATGAAAGACACAATTCCCAGCGTGCAACGCCGCGGTCCGCTCACGGACGACGATGAGATCACCGAGATGTTCGAAACCGAAGAGTGGGACCGTCCGGATTACGAATTGGTAGTGGTCGGTGAAGATCAGGAAAGCGTCGAATATCATGTCTATGACCAGGATGATATATGGATTGCGGAGGCGCTGCTGCATATAGAGGGACGGGATGTCTACGGTTCGGTCAATTGGCTGCTGGAGCCGCTGGATGAAGAAATCGATCAGGTTGCCGATTTGATCGTCTCGGATTTTGACGAACATGAGATGGATACGTTTGTGATCAACATGATCTTCGAAAATGATGTAATTGAAACGATAGAGCTGACGCATCAAGATTTATTGGACGACGCCGATACGGCCGAATGGCCGTATGAGAAGAATGGATATGAATGGGAGCAAAAATACTCCGACCTGGACGACGAATACACCATCGTACTGGCGCGCGATGACGGAGATATGCTGACTTATGAGATTTATCAGCAATCGCGCGGCGGACTGCCGATCGGCACAGCGACCATCGATATCAGCCAGAGGCTCTTAAGCGGGTTTATCGACTTCCGCGAGCCGGGGGATGAAAACGATCGCGAGCACATTGCGGCGCTGCTGATGCAGGAACTGGACAAAGAGAAAGATTTTGAACAGATGAACCTGACGATGCTCCATAAAAACGAACCATTCGAAGAATTGATGCTGGAAAGCGAGCCGATTCACTAAAATATTGCAGTTGCGCAAAAGGCAGGCGCCTTCGCCGGATAACCGGGGGGCGCTTGTTTTTTGTTGGAATTCAGCGGGCCCTCTTTATGAAGGGGCTTTTTCGTGTTATTATAGGAACGTGTGTTCCGTATCTCGAATCATAATGCTTGGAATGAACCTATATAGCCAAAGTTTCCGTTCCGCTTTGCAAAATATTTTGATAGTGTGGGAACATGTGGAAAATGACTTGCGTCTATATTCATGGGAAGCCAAGCTTATATAAGCAATCCGTTTGAATGAAGAGCTGCAAAAAAGGGGGACAGATTAGATGTTAACGGTTCTAGGCAAGCTGAAATGGTTTTTTCGCTTGGAATGGAGAAGGTATGCGATAGCGATTCCGCTGCTCATTATAGCAGGGTTATTGGAAGTGATTCCGCCCAAAGTCGTCGGGGAAATGATTGACCGCATTCAACAAAACGCGCTGAACTGGCAAATGGTTACGCAAACGCTGCTGCTGCTAGGCGGGCTAGCCGTGACGATTTATTTTCTTACTTATTTCTGGATGTACCGTTTGTTCGGCGGCGCTTTCATTTTGGAGAGACTGCTGCGTTCGCAGCTGATGCGGCATTTTTTGAAAATGACCCCGACCTTTTACGAGAAAAACCGCACCGGCGACTTGATGGCCCGCGCGACCAACGATTTGAAGGACGTGTCGATGACCGCCGGATTTGGTATTTTGACGCTGATGGATTCGACGGTATGGATGCTCACGCTGCTAGGCGTGATGACCGTGCTGGTCTCGTGGAAGCTGACGTTAGCGGCGGTGCTGCCGCTTCCGATCCTTGCCTTGGCGATGCAGTCGTATGGAAAAAGAATTCATAAGCGATTTAAGGAAGCGCAAAACGCCTTTGGCGTGATGAACGACGGCGTGCTGGAGACGATTTCCGGAACTCGTGTCATCCGCGCTTTTGTTCAGGAGCGGGCGGCGGAACGGAATTTCGCCGGTGTGACAAGCGACGTGTTGGCCAAAAACATTGAAGTCGCCAAAATCGACGCGTTGTTCGAACCAACGATCAAAATCATTGTTGGCGCAAGTTATATGATCGGTCTCGGGTACGGCGCTTATCTTGTTTTTCAAAATGAATTGACGGTCGGTGGTCTCGTCTCGTTTAACGTGTACCTCGGCATGCTCATATGGCCGATGTTTGCCATCGGCGAGCTGATTAACATTATGCAGCGCGGCAACGCTTCGCTGGACCGCGTGAACGAAACGCTGTCATATCCGGCAGATGTGGAGGAGAGTTCCGATCCGCTTCGGCTCGCGCAGCCGGGTACGCTTGAATTCAACCGGGTGACGTTCCGGTACCCGTCATCCGCGGAAAACAATCTAAGCGGTCTCACGATCCGTCTGCAGCGCGGTTCGACGTTGGGTATCGTCGGACGGACGGGAAGCGGAAAAACGACGCTGATCAAGCAGCTGCTGAGGGAATACCCGACGGGCGAAGGATTGCTGTCCGTTTCCGGGGAACCGCTGGAGAAAGTGGCGTTTGACGATTTGAAGGGCTGGATCGGTTATGTGCCGCAAACTCCGTTTTTGTTCTCGCGCACGGTACGGGAAAACATTTTGTTCGCCAAAGGGGAGCAGGCGGCAGGCCAATTGGATGAAGCCGTCAGGCTGTCGGCGTTCAAGAAAGATCTGGAGTTTCTGCCGCAAGGGCTGGAAACATTGGTTGGGGAAAAAGGCGTGGCGCTGTCGGGCGGACAAAAGCAGCGGGTATCGATTGCCCGCGCTTTGATCGCGAGTCCGCAAATACTGATTTTGGATGACGCTTTATCCGCGGTGGACGCCAAGACGGAAGCCGAAATCATCGGCAATATCCGACGTTCCCGCGCCGGAAAAACGACGCTGATCGCGACGCACCGCCTGTCAGCGGTTCAGCATGCCGAGCATATCGTTGTGCTGGACGAAGGACGGATCGTCGAAGAGGGTTCGCATCGGGAGCTGCTGGACATGGGCGGCTGGTACGCCGAACAATGGGAGCGGCAGCAGGCGGAAGCATCGCTGGAAGGCGCATGAACCATATAACGTAAAACGTATCGAAGGATGGCAGCGGCTGCGTTACGGTCAATCCATGTGTCGCTGCGTTTGCGTAATACGCATAAACCCGGTGCCGTTTTTGCTTGAACAGGAAGGGTGGGAAATACGAAAGTGAACGACAATATGGATATGGAGATCGACCGCGAAGCGGTGAAACGGGCGCGTCCGGGACAGAAATTGTGGCGTTACGCGCTGCATTATAAAAAAACGATGATCCTGGCGCTAATTATGCTTGCGCTGGCGATTGGCACCGAGTTGACCGGGCCTTTTATCGCCAAACGGATTATCGACGATCATGTGGCCGGCATCGAGAAGCCGTGGTACCGCGTGAATGAACAGACCGCGGACAGCGTTTCATACGGCGGCGGCTACTGGAAGCGGGCAGACCGGCTGGCGGACGAAACGCGGCAGCCTGCCGGCAAGGAAGAGGCGGCGGCTCCGGCGGCCATCGACGTCAGCACAGGAGCGGTGAACCGGGCCGCAGCGGATGGCGGGAAACAGTCTGCGGCAACCGGCAAGGACGAGGCAGCGGCCGCAAACGATGAAGCGCGGGTGCTGCAAGTCGGGCGCGAGTTCGTTTTTGTGCCCGGGGGCATCCGGGAGGACGGTGAGCGAACGGTTTCCGTTAAGGAAGGCGGGATGGTTGTGTTGTCCGTCGCCAAAAATGGCAAAACGGCAGACTACGAAGCCAAGCTTTTGTCGAAAACGGAGCTGTTTGCGTTTTACAAGCCGGAAATGGCCGGGATCATGAACCTGACCGTCATTTATTTGGTGCTGCTGGCCGTGTCGGCCGTATTCAGCTACGGACAGCGGTATTATTTGCAAACGTCGGCGAACCGGGTTATTCAAAACATGCGGACCGATATTTTCGCGCATATCAACCGGCTGCCGATCCGTTATTTCGATAATTTGCCGGCAGGCAAAGTCGTATCGCGCATCACCAACGATACGGAAGCGATCAAGGATATGTACGTCAACGTGCTGGCGAACTTTTTTTCAGGCACATTGTATATCATCGCCATTCTTGGCGCGATGTTTTTGCTGGATGTGCGGTTGTCGCTGATTTGTATGCTCATCATCCCGATCCTCGCGCTATGGATTGTCATTTATCGCAAATTTGCGGCCCATTATAACCGGGTAATTCGTTCCACGCTGTCGGAAATGAACGGCATGATTAACGAATCGATTGCCGGGATGACGATCATTCAGGCGTTCCGGCGGGAGCGGAAGCAAGCGGATGAGTTCGAGCAGTTTAACAAGCGGTATTTCGATTACCGCAATAAGATGCTGAATCTGAACTCGCTTACTTCGCATAATTTGGTCGGCGTTATTCGCAACGTGTCGTTTGTCGCGTTAATTGCTTATTTCTCCGGGGTATCGCTCGGAACGGTGACCGGCGGTGTTTCTCTGGGCATACTTTACGCGTTTGTCGATTTGCTGAACCGGATGTTCCAGCCGATCGTCAATATCGTCAACCAACTGCCCAACATGGAGCAGGCTTTTGTCAGCGCCGAACGTGTATTTGTGCTGATGAACGAAGCGGGAGAAGACGTTTCCGACGAAACGATGCCGCGCTACAAGGGGAATGTGGCGTTTGACAACGTCTGGTTTTCTTATAAGGATGGCGAACCCGTGTTAAAAGGAGTATCGCTTGAAGCGCGGCAAGGTCAAACCGTGGCGCTTGTCGGACATACCGGCTCGGGCAAAAGCTCGATTCTGAACCTGCTGTTCCGCTTTTACGACCCGGACGCCGGGACGATATCGATCGACGGCCAAGATATCCGCAGCTTGCCGCGCCAAACGCTGCGCCAGCATATGGGCATCGTGCTGCAGGATCCGTTTCTGTTTACGGGTACGATTGCTTCCAACGTATCGCTGGGCGAACCTTCCATTTCCCGGGAGCGGATCGAACGTGCGTTGTGTGATGTCGGTGCGGGCCGGCTGATCGACCAGTTGCCTGCAGGCATCGATGAACCGGTGATCGAAAAGGGAAGCACGTTGTCGGCAGGGCAGCGGCAGCTGGTTTCGTTTGCACGGGCGCTGGCGTTTGACCCGGCGATCCTGATCTTGGATGAAGCGACCTCCAACATCGATACGGAGACTGAGGCGGTGATTCAAGAAGCGTTGGATGTGGTCAAGAAAGGACGCACAACCTTTGTTATCGCCCACCGGTTGTCGACGATCAAAAGCGCGGACCAGATTCTTGTGCTCGAGCGGGGGGAAGTGGCGGAGCGCGGCACACACGACGAGCTGATGGCTGCAGGCGGCTTCTATTATCAAATGTATGAGCTGCAGCAGGGCAAACGTACGGCGGATCACAAGATGGAGCCGGGAACGGCGGCTTCGGCCAAATCGGCCGCATCGCCGGCGGCGTTATAACGCCTAGAGAACATCAACTTACGACTGATGAAAATTTTTATTGACTTAAACCAAGGTTTAAGTCGTATCATATTCCTGTCGACGTCGAAAGATATTTGGAGGTCTCCAGGTGAAGTATTGTTCAATTAGCGAAGCCGCGGCCAAATTCAACATTCCGGAATCCACATTGCGGTATTATGAAAAAAAGGGACTGCTGCCGTTAATCCAGCGGGACGAAGCCGGCAGGCGGCTATTCTCGGAAGATCAAATCGCGCTGCTTGGAACCGTCATTTGTTTAAAAAACACGCACATGCCCATACGTGATATTAAGCAATATATGGACTGGGTAGTAGAAGGAGATAACACCATTCCACTCCGGCTTGATATGATGGAGAAGCACAAACGGGCTGTGCAGGCCGAAATTTCTTTGATGACGGAATCTTTAAAAGGAATTGACGTGAAAATCAATCGTTACACTAACAAATAGGCTCGGGAAAGATAATCGAATTGGGCTTATATAGATGGGAGAGAAAAATGATATGAAACTTTCAGGCAATACGATATTGATTACCGGCGGAAGCGCCGGAATTGGTTTCGCTTTTGCAGAGCGTTTTATCGCAGCCGGAAATAAAGTCATTATTTGCGGCCGGCGGGAGAGTGCGCTTCAACGTGCGCAAGACAAGGTCCCCGGTCTTATTACCCGGATAAGTGATTTGGATATTGAATCCGAGCGCACGGCATTGTTTGATTGGGTGACGGCGAATTATCCGGAAGTGAATGTGCTGGTTAACAATGCGGGGATTCAGCAACGTTTTCACGTGTTAAAAGCGGATGCGAAGCACAATTGGAGTTATTTCGCCAAAGAAATGACAACAAACATAGAGGCTCCCCTTCATCTTTCGATGCTGTTTGCTCCTTATTTTGCGGCAAAAGAAGAAGCGGCCATCATAAATGTGACCTCCGGATTGGCTTTTACACCACTTGCGATTGCTCCGATTTATTCAGCGACCAAAGCGGCGCTTCATTCGTTCACCATGAGTCTGAGACACCAGCTTTCCGATACGTCTGTAGAAGTTATCGAAATTGCTCCGCCGGCAGTAAATACAGATTTAGGCGGAGCCGGGCTTCATACGCACGGAGAGCCGCTCAATGCATTCGCAGACGGTATCTTTCAAGGTTTGGAAGAGGGGAAAGAAGAAGTTGGATACGGCACTTCCGTAAACCGTCTGCGCATGTCGCGGGATGAAATTGACGAATACGCCAAAAATATGTATGCGGCATTAAAAAATCTTATCGAATAAATACTCTCGCACAAACGAAATGGGAGACTTACCATCACATTGGCATATAGACACAAAACTCGCCGGTACTGCGGCGAGTTTTGTTGTGTGAGGCGTTTGGGTTCGGGGAATCCGAACGCCCGATTGAGGATCAAGTATTATAAGTCATGTTCTGTTCGAGATGGGGATCAATAACGGGTGTGCCGGCTTCCATTCGAATCGCTGCCGGGTCAGCTTGGCAGTTTCTACAGCCAGCGCAGCCCTTTGGGGTAGTGGTTTTTGACCTGGCCGCCGCTGGCTTTGCCCCAGCCGAGCGGGTAGCCGTCCACGCTGACGGCGAGCCAGCCGCTTGACCCGGCTTCCGCCGGCAGCGTCTCGCCGCGCAAATACGCCGCGGCTTCCGCGGAGCCCGCGGCCAGCCGCAGCTCGCGGCTCGCTCCGCCGCGCGGCAGGGCCAGCGCCAGCGCGTGCGCCGGCTCCGCGCGGCCTTTTTTCGCCTCGGCCAAGTGCAGGCCGGGGCGCAGCACTTTCAGGCCCGCGAGCCGGGCCTGGCCAAGCTGGCTGCCCGCCGGCACGGGCAGCCAATACAACTGCCCGCCGTAGAGCAGCGGCTCGCCGGCGGGCAATGCCAGTTCCGGCACCGCGTCGCGCCGGAACTGCTCGAACAGCGCGAGCGCGTCGCGCAGCGCGCTGGCGGTTTCGCGCCGGGCCCCGCGGGCGCCGGCGGCAGGGTCCGGGCGGCTGCTGCGCCCGCCCGGCGGCTCTTCGGCGGTGCCGCTGCAGCGCAGCACCGCCACAAAATGGCCCTCACCGCGGTCCCGGTGCGGCCATATCCGTTCCGTGCGCTCGACCTCGAAGGCCGGATGCTCGCGCACGAACCGTTCAATCGTCCGCTCGTTTTCCTCGCGGTTAAACGTGCAGGTCGAATATGCGAGCACACCTCCGGGCTTCAGCATTTTGGCCGCCTCGTTCAAAATATCGCTTTGCCTTGCCGCGCACATCGCGACATGATCCGGCGACCATTCGGTTATGGCATCCGGGTCTTTACGGAACATGCCTTCTCCCGAACAAGGAGCGTCCAGCATAATTTTATCGAAAAATTGCGGGAATTTTGCAGCCAAGCGGTCCGGCGGCTCGCTTGTGACAATCGCGTTGGCAATGCCCATACGCTCGATGTTTTCAGACAATATTTTGGCCCGGGCGGGGTGAATTTCGTTGGCGACCAGCAGCCCTTGTCCTTGCAGTTTGCCTGCAATTTGTGTGGATTTCCCGCCGGGAGCACCCGCCAAATCAAGCACGATATCGCCGGGCTGGGGCTGCAGCAGCTCGACCGACGACATGGCCGACGGTTCTTGAATGTAATATAAGCCTGCGGCGTGATAAGAATGTTTTCCGGGCCGCGACATCTCTCCGTAATAATATCCGTCTTCGCACCAGGGCACAGGCTCCAGTGCGAACAAAGCACGGATGTGTGCCGCCGCTTCGTCACCGGGCCGCAGTTTGAGTGGATTCAGACGGAGCCCGAATGTTCGCGGCTCATCGTAACTATGTAAAAAAGCCGGAGCTTCTTCTCCCAATTGATCTTTCATTTGCCCGATAAAAAATTCAGGCAGTGCAAGTGAGGTGGTCATCTGGCAATTCTCCTTTTTACAAACTCATCCTCATATTATAGGATAATCGGCGCTTGAAACAAAGAATAAGCTTGAAGATGGCCATTTGAGCGGGAAAAGACTGCTTGCTCCCGAGAAGAGGACATGCAGTAAACGAAGCGAATACTAGTATAGGTATGAGGTTGACAGCCGCCATGCGCTGTCGCATCTCGCCCTGGGACTGCGGGTGGGTGGTGCTGAAAGTATTTATGGGAAGGAGGCAGCGGATGAGGGATATTGCGGCCTATTTAAGAGAAAATCAAATTCTTTATGAAATCATCGAACATGATGTAACACTTCGGTCCGCCCAGGAGGGCGCAGCTTATTTCGGTATTGAGATGGGGCAAACGGCGCCGACGCTTATACTAAAATCAGATACGGAATACTTCGCGATGATTGTGTCAGGAGATTACGGCCACATCGATTTTGAACAAATGAAAGATCGTCTGCGTTGCGATCAGCTCAAATTGGCAAAACCTAAAGAGGTGGAGCAGGCAACGGGTTTTGCCATAGGGGCGGTACCCTTAGTGGGCCACGGTTTGCCTGTCGTCATGGACAGGCAGTTGTACCGTTATGCGCATATTTACGGTGGAACGGGATACGCCAATTCCACACTAAAGCTGGCCCCGGGCGATGTGGAAAAACTGAACCGGGTTGTGGCGATGGTCCGATAAAGCAGTGGGGATGTTACTGCTTTGATGAAAGGTATTTACTTAACCGGTGATGCCCGCGAGCTTATGAAGCTTCGATGACAAACTAGGATATGACAGTGGAAATTCATCTTTATTTACACAAACAGAGGTGTATTATGAAACCGACTATACGGCTAATTTTATTTTTATCGTTGTTTGCTTTTTTTCTTATTCCCCGCGTTTATGCGGATGAGCCGGTCCGGGTTTTCGTCAACGGATATCAAGTGATCTATAATCAGCTGCCTATTGTGGAGGAAGGGAATACGATAGTGCCATTCAAACCTTCCATGGAGGCGTTAGGATATACCGTGCAATGGGACGAGGCGACCCAGACGATCACGGGCACCGCGCCTAATATGAAAGTGGAGCTGCAAGTGAATCGGCTCACCGGCTACATCAATGGAGAGTCCGCGGAATTGTCCGCGGCGCCGGCTATCGTCAAAGGTTCAACGTTTGTGCCGATTCGTTTTTTAGGCGAAATATCCGGTGGGGACGTAACATGGGATCCGAAAACCAATCACATCGATATCGTTACGGATAAAGGTTATTACGTGTATAACGAAGTGATCCGGAATAACACGGAAGGAGCAAAGTATTGGCTTGAACAAGGCGCTAGCGCTAATTTTGCCAATAAGAACGATGGAGTCTCCTCCTTGGATTTGGCCGTGCATCATAAAAATGTCGAAATGGTAAAGCTGCTGCTCGAACACGGGGCGATCCCGGATATGATGAATCCCGTGCATCCGTTCATCGGAATCCAGCAAATCGATAGCGCCATCTATTACAAAAGCCCGGAGATTGTCAAATTGCTCATTCAATACGGCGCAAACCCGCAGAAGAAAGACCGGAACGGCGCAACATTGGCTGAGCAGGTCAACCAAAACATAAAAGCGGCGAATTCCGAGGATGCAGCGACTTTTAAGGAAATTGCCGCCATTTTAAACGCTGCCGCAGATATTCCGAAGAGCAGCAGGTATGCCCGGTATTTTGCCGCAGGACCTTCGATGGAACCTACCGTTGCGGACAACGAACGGTTATGGATCGACAAGCAGTATTATCAGCTTCATTCCGTTTTGAGAAACGATCTGATTTTATTTGAGACGCAAGGCAAGTTGTATACAAAAAGAGTCATCGGACTTCCCACAGAAAACGTCAGCATTAACCAAGAGCAGTTATTGATTAATGGTCAACGGTTTCCTTCCCTGGTTTTCCCGGGGAATATGAGGAATCGTAATGAGCTCTCTCTTGGGGATAACGAGGTATTTGTGATAGGAGATAATTACAATAACAGTTTCGACAGCCGCGATATAGGTCCGGTTCCACTGGACCACATTGTTGGCAAAGTCATTCATATTGAGCATACCGCCAAACAAAGCGCTAAACAAAACACCGGACAAACCGCCGGGGAGAACCAAACTGCAATCCAGCCTGCGACCGTTAAGCAGTATAAACACGCTCCTGAAATGACGATTGATGATGCCAAGAAGTATACGGCAGTGATACATACGAATAAAGGCGATTTTACGATAGAGCTGTTTGCCGGCTCGACTCCAAAAACAGTAAACAATTTTGTATTTCTTGCCAAGGAAGGTTTCTATGACGATGTCATTTTTCACCGCGTCATCCAATCCTTTATGATTCAAACCGGGGACCCTACGGGAACGGGCCGAGGCGGTCCAGGCTACAAATTCGAAGACGAATTAAATTCACCTTATTCTTATGAGCCGGGGATTGTCGCTATGGCCAATGCCGGCCCCAATACGAACGGAAGCCAGTTTTTCATCTGCACGGGTGAGGATAGCCGGAATTTGGCGCAAATTCCGAATTACACGATATTCGGGCGAGTGACGGACGGGATGGATACGGTGCTGGCTATCGCAGCCGTACCTGTCGCCACTCAAAAAGTAACGGCGGAAAAAAGCAGCCCGACAGAAAAAGTAGTTATCCAAAACGTGGATATTATCGAATCGGAGTAAAAACAGCCGCGAAACGGATGCCGGGCACGTCGGAGTGCCTCTCATGAATTTTCGCCCGCCGCATGGTATAATGGTAGTTGTTTTACGTGCGGAAGGAGACAACAGGCGTATGATGAATATCAAACTGCCGATGGTGGAAATATTTGAAACCGTCGAAGGGGAAGGCACCCGTGCCGGATTCCCGACGGTGTTCGTAAGATTGTTTGGCTGCAATTTGCGCTGCTCATGGTGCGACACCAAATACAGCTATCCGCCCGAAGAAGCGGAATCGGTCATGACAATTGGCGAAATTGTGGAGGCCGTACGTGGTTATCGATCAACGCATATTTGCTTGACCGGCGGTGAACCGCTTTTGTACGGAGAGAAATCGCTTGCGCTGGTCCAGGCGCTGCTGACGATTGAACGAATCGCCGATTTGCATATCGAAACCAACGGTGCCGTCGATCTGGCTCCTTTTATGCGGAAGATCGATTCGCCGAAGGTCAGATACATTATGGACTACAAGCTGCCCGACTCCGGGGAAAACGATAAGATGATCGTCGATAATTTCGGCTTGCTGCGCGGGCAGGACGAATTGAAGTTTGTGATCGGCAGCGAGGCGGATTTCGAGGCGGCATGCGGCATATTGGAATGTCATTCGACCCGTGCGCTCCCGTTGTTCAGTCCCGTCTGGGAGACGATGCCTCCGGCCAAACTTGTGGAGCTTATGTTATCGAGGGGCTTATCGGGGGTTAAATTGAATATGCAGCTGCACAAAATCATTTGGGATCCGGCGGCAAGAGGCGTTTAACACCGCACAAGGAACGATAATCAGAAAGGTGAAATGCAAAGATGACCGATTCAAAAAAAGCCGTCGTTATATTAAGCGGGGGGTTGGACAGCACAACCTGCATGGGGATTGCCGAAAAAGCCGGCTATGAGCTGCTGCCCCTGACCTTCGATTATGGCCAGCGCCACCGCTTGGAGCTGGAGAATGCGCGGCGGGTGGCCGAACATTATGGCGTCAGCGACCGCCATAAAGTGATTAGCCTCGGTTTCTTGAAAGATTTCGGCGGCAGCGCGTTGACAGACGAAAACATCGATGTGCCGGATATGACCAAGGAAGGCAGCAATCAGGAAAGCATCCCGGTGACTTATGTGCCAGGCCGGAATTTGCTGTTTCTGTCGATTGCCACTTCTTACGCCGAAGCCAAAGGAGCGGAGGCGATCTACATCGGAGTTAACGCGTTGGATTACAGCGGGTATCCCGATTGCCGGCCCGAGTTTATCCGCAAAGTGGAGGAAGTGGTGGCGCTGGCGACAAAAGTCGGTGTGGAAGGGAAACCAATCCGCATCGAAACGCCGCTAGTCGAGTGGACCAAAGCCGATATCATCCGTGAAGGCACCCGGCTTGGCGTGCCGTATCAGCTCACGACTTCATGTTACAACGGCAAGCAGGACGCTTGCGGCGTTTGCGACAGCTGCCGTCTTCGCCTAAAGGGTTTCGCCGAGGCGGGGCTAACCGATCCGATTTCTTATGCCGTTCACAGCTGAAGCAGCTGTTTGCCGATGCGCGCTGCAGGAAGTGCGCCGCTATGTATGAAATGGTCATGCCTGCAGTAATCATATCCCGCAATACAAAAAACCGTCAGGAGAGCTGTTCTCCCGACGGTTTTTTGTTTGTGGTGCCGGAAACTTGCTGCACGCAATAAAAACTTTCTCTCCAAAAGCGAATGTACTTCATCGAGAAGGCTGCTCATTTTTGCGCGCGCAGCTGCTTTTCCTTCCAGAATAGAGTGCTGAGCATTCGCTCTATCCATTCTTTATCCTGCTCGGTCAGCTCCATGCCGTCAAAGACCAGATCGTTTTCCCGCAAAAATCTCCGCAAATTCACCGGCGCTTTTTTGTGCACAGCAAGCGTCTCGCGGGAGCGGTCCAAGTAGCCGGCCAGCTGCATCAGCTCCGGGTAGGGGATGTTTAAGCCCTCTGACAATTTCTGCAGCACATCCGGGGACGGAACTCCGCGGTTGCCATTCTCCAATTGCGAGATATACGCGGCGGAGACGCCAGATCGGTCTGAAAGCTCACGAATCGTATAACCTTTCAGCTTGCGGTAATCTTTTAATTTACCATAGAAATCCATAGTTTCGGCACTCCATTGTAATAAATATGTGGATAATTGTAGAGAAAAGTAAAATATTGTTAACATACATATAATACCAGTAACCATTAGGGTGGGGCAATATGGATTTTTTTCGCATTTGCTTGAAAATGTCTTCAGGGGAAAAGTATCATTTACATATGAAAACAAAAAAAGTTGCTTATGCAAATATAAATGATATAATATAAATGGTAATTAATAGTAACATCTGGGGAGCGTTTGGAAAATGAAAATTAAAGCGAATACGGCTGAATTTGTGAAAGCACGGGTTTTGAAAGGCATGTCGCAGCGTCAATTGGCTTTGGAGTCCGGCTTAAGCCACTCTTATATCAGTCTGCTGGAGCGATCCGTCAAAACGGTTGGGCCTCAAACGGCTAAGAAGCTTAGCGATATCCTGGAGAAACCGCTGGACCAGCTGTTTATCATAGAAATGTAAAAGAGTAGAAAAAAAGGTTTACTTCGGAAGGCTCGAGAGCTACGATAAGATGAGTAGGCAAACCTGCGAGAACAGCCGCTTCATTAACAAGCTCGGCCATTTACGCTTTACCGAAGCGGGCATCCATGAGAAGGTGAAGCTCTATTTCCATCATCATTTTTTGAAATGGAGGGCTTGAAGGTATGCAAAGTTTGGTTTCTGTAAAAGTTGCGGTACAACCTTCGTTTAAGGCTCTGGCCGTACGGACTTCCGTAGACACGAGCAAAAGCGGCACACGGGAAGCATGGCGGATTTTGGAGGAACAACTTCAAGCGGGCGATCCTCGCCGGGTAAACTCGGATACCGCTTATGTATTCATTCCCCAGAAGGAATGGGCGGAAGGCGTACAGACGCTTTGGGTCGGACTGGCTGTTCATGAATTCGGCGAAGTTCCGCCGAAATTGGAACCGTTGACGATTCCTGAGACGCTTTGCGCCACGGTACGGGTACACGGCGGCGAAGCGCATATGAATGAGGCTTATGATGCGATGTTTTGGTGGCTGCAAGAATCGGAGGAATACGAACTCAATACCGGACAAGGCGTGCTGGGCATAGAGGCGAACCGGCTTTCTCCGGTCAATCCGTTTGTGATTCCTTATTCGCAAATGGATTTATTCGATTACGACATGTTATATCCGATCCGTAAACGCCGGAACTAACCGATCAGTTCACAAAAATGTAATGTTCGGCATTGTTTTATTTCGGCAGCTGAGTATGATACAATAGGTCCGTAGAACCATCTCGATAATGGCAAACCTGACGAAAGTCCGGGACGCAAAGCTAAAGGGACTAAAGTGTGGACTATGTCAGCCAGCTGCCGAAAGAAGGAGTCGAACGTTTTTGCCTCCCTTTTGGCTTTGTTTGGGGAGGATTTTTTACGTTTGTAAAAACCTCTTCGGTTTATCGGGTTTTATAAAGATAGAGGAGGAGATCGATCACAGATGGTCACAAAAATCAGATTGGATCAGTTGGAGAAGGAGCTTAGCGAGTTAGTCGGGGGAAAAGCGACGTTGGAAATTATGAGGCAGATGGAACATTCCTCCGAACAGGAACTGGTTGAAATGAGAGAGGCGTTTGGTAATCTGCTGGCGGCAACGATCCCGGCGGAAACCATCGTAAGTTAATTGCTAGCAGCACAGTAAATGCATACTTATACTCTAGAGTCCGGCGACGAGCCGGGCTTTTTTGCGTCGTTTGCTTCCGGGGCGGTAGCCCGTTCCAGCACTTCAAGAAATACGAACGCCTGTTCGTTTGAATCGCCGCACATATCGATTGCCGCTTGTAAACTGGAGCATACGGCGGGACGCTCGGGCCGGCCGAACAGAAGGCATTTGTTGTCGCCAGTCAACTGTACGCAGCGCACTCCCGGCGGCTTGCCATTAGGCATGCCCGGTATCGGAGAAGAGATGGAAATGACGATGCAGCATGCGGCGCATCCCTGCCTGCATTCCATACGTTTGGCCTCCATTCGGCTGTCATCTTTGAAACTAGTATACCATAATAGGAACATCATCGAATGGAAGCTTTCAGCTAACTTTCAGCGAACATTCAATAGACGTTAAGCTTTCCTTAATGTACCATTAAGATACTAAACCTATAATTCAAAGTATCAAATAAAACCAAAGCAAAGGTGGCTAATATATGAAATCGTTAAGCAAAAAGATGATAACCGGTACGATTGCAGCAAGTTTGTTGATTGGGGGAGCGGCTTTCGTTCAGAACCAGGCATTCGCTGACACGACTTCCACCTCTTCGACCCAAACCAAAGCGGATGCACGCGCGCAAAAAGACCACGCACCTCGTAAAGATGCGGGATACCGGGGCATTAACATATTTAAAGAAGCGGCAACGATACTTAACACAGATGAGAAATCGATCATGGAAGCTCTCAAATCGGGAAAAACGCTGGTCCAATTCGCACAAGACAAAGGCGTCACCGAAGATGCGCTGCTGCAAAAGCTGTCCGATGCGGAGTCGGCGGCAATCACCCAAGCGGTCACAGACGGCAAGCTGACCCAAGAGCAGGCCGATAAACAAACCGCAAATTTGGCCGATCGTTTGAAGAAAATGGTCGAAAATAGCGGAATGAACCGCGGTGGCGGAGACGGCAAAGGTTTTCCGGGAGCCGGCGGCCCGCAAAGAGGTCCGGGAGGCCACGGCTTCGCAGGGGGAGGCACCCTCAAAGAAGCGGCGACGATTCTCGGCTCCGATGAAAAAACGATTATGGAAGCAATCAAATCCGGCAAAACGCTGGCGCAAATCGCGCAAGATAAAGGAATCACCGAAGATGATTTCCTGCAAAAGCTGGTCGCTGCGGAAACGGCTTCGCTGGACAAAGCGGTTACGGACGGCAAGCTGAAACAAGAGCAAGCCGATAAGATGAAAACAGGTCTTTCCGACCGCTTGAAAAAAGAAATTGAAAACAAGCAAATGTTTGGTTTCTCTGGACAAATGCGTAAACCTGGTGGTTTTGGACCGATGGGCAACGTGAAACAGCTGGCGCAAACGATCGGTATCACCGAAGATGAGTTGACTGCAGGGATGAAAGCGGGCAAATCGTTGGTGGAAATTGCAGAGGAAAAAGGCATCAGCCGCGATCAATTGATCAGCAAGCTGAAAGACAGCTTGACTGAGCAGCTGAACAAAATGGTAGACCGCAAAGCTCAGCCTCGAGCCGACAAAAAAGCGGACCACACTTCTTCGGAACAGCCGGCTGCAACTACGAATTAATTAACAGACTTTCATATAAAGCTTGCGGCAACGTCCGGCCTTGTTTGGCCGGACGTTGTTTGGTGTTTGCGGGATGCGGCGGTTTTGCGCAGCAAGCAAATCTTGACAAATGAAAAGCAGAGAGCTAATCTAATACATAGATTTACTATGCATATATAATCTATGTATGGAGTGAATGAAAGATAAAGCTAGGAAAGGAGCGGGAAGATGAGCGTTTCTAAAGAGCTGCTGAAAGGCAGCACGGGTACGATGGTTCTTACCATGCTGGAGAAAGGCGATTTATACGGCTATGAGCTTATCAAGGAGCTTGAACGCCGGTCCGGCGGCGTATTTGCGCTGAAGGAAGGAACGTTATACCCAATTCTTCATGCAATGGAATCGGAGCATTGGGTGGAAGCTTATTGGCAGGAGGCGCAAGGGCGCAAGCGCAAATATTACCGGATTACGGAAACAGGTCGGCAGCAGCTAAGCGGAAAAAAAGCGGAGTGGCGGATGTTTCGCAACGCCGTTGACGGTGTTCTGGGGGAGGGGCAAGTATGATACGTCATCACGATGCGATCAGAGCTTACTTAAACGAAGTGTGCTCCCGCATCCGGGCGCGGGAAGCGCATCGGGACATTCGCCGGGAACTGGAGAGCCATCTGGAGGAGCTTGTATTGGAGCGGGAAACGGCGGGGGCAAGCCGTGACGAGGCCGTTGGCTGGGCTGTGCAGCAGATGGGCAGCGCAACGGAAGTCGGGGACAAACTGCACCGCATTCATCGTCCGCGTATCCATTGGGGCTTACTGGCCGGGGTACTGCTTTTTCTGTCTTTAGGCATTTTGGCTATGTATACGGTGGAAGCGGGCACAACCGCCGAATTTAAAGTCCGCTACATGCAGCGGACGCTGGTATATGCAAGTGTCGGATTGCTTGTTATGACCGGACTGTATTTTTTCAATTATGCGAAGCTTAGAAAGTACTCCATGGCGATCTACGTGGTCACCGTTTGCGGGATAATCGGAACTCAAATTTTTGGAGCTCAAGTGAATGGGCTTAAATATTGGCATATTGCTTCTTTTACGTTAGATTGGGTTGGTATTAGCCCTTATCTGTTAATCATTTCCGCCCCGGGGCTGCTGATGAAATGGCGCAAGCAAAACAGATTCTGGCTTCGTGCGCTGCTTGCCTTTTTTGTCATACCGGCCGTTTTGTTTATGCTTGTTTCATCGCTGTCGAATCTGCTTTTGTATATGACCGGGTATTTGATCCTGCTGATCTTTGTCACCGGCGGTTTCAAAGCGACCCTGGCTCATGGAGCCGCCATGGCGGTCGCCTTTACGCTACTTATTGCTAGTAACCCTCATTCGTACATACTAAACAGACTATTTGCTTTTCTGAATGCCGCCGATGACCCGCGAGGTGCAGGGTATGTATACATGATGCTTGATTCGGTCCTTAAATCCGCCGGTTGGCTGGGACATGGCATTTCGGCGCCTGCCGGCTTGCGGTTGCCCGGGATTGCCACGGACAACGTATTGGCTTATTTGATTTATTGTTTTGGCTGGTGGTTTGGCATTGCCGTTCTATTCTGTTTTGTTTATTTTATCGGGCGTTTGGTTCATTCGAATCGTGCCGTTACAGATCCTTACGGACAACTGTTGAGTGCGGCTGTGGCCGGGATGCTCGGATTCCAAATGTTGTATTGTTTTATGATGCCGTTTGGTTGGGTGCCTTTTCTTGGTATTCCGTTTCCTTTTCTCAGTTACGGCGGCAGCCACCTGCTCGTGGAAATGGCGGTGGTCGGGCTGCTGCTTGGCATTTATCGGCGCAAAGATTTGCTGCGGATTAGCGACAGCCAAGCGATAGAAGATTAACCGCGTAGTTCTTCCGATCCCGTGAATGTACGGAAACGTACATAACGGGATTTTATTGTTCGATATGGGATTGACGCTATATTTTACATTATTTAAGATGGAGGTAATGTTCCGAATATAATGGTGAGCGAAAATGGAGGAACCTTTTATGCTGCAGGCAGCTTTGCTTGGCGCAGGTCGCAGAGGGATGTTTGCTTACGCTTCTTATGCTCTGAAGAGGCCGGATGAAATTCAATTTGTTGCCGTTGCGGAGCCGGATGAGGAAAGGAGACAGATGTTCGCCAGACAGCACGGGATTCCGCCGGAGCGGCAGTTTGCGTCTTGGGAGGAACTGCTTGCCGAGCCGCGTTTATGCGAAGCGCTGCTGATCTGCACGCAGGACCGCATGCATTTTGAACCGACGATGAAAGCGCTGGAGATGGGGTATCACATCCTGCTGGAAAAACCGATGTCGCACGACCCGCTGGAATCGATACTTTTGGCGGAGGAAGCGGAGCGAAGACAGCGGATTTTGACCATCTGCCATGTATCCCGTTACGATACGTACTACAGTGAGGTTAAGGCGTTGCTCGATACAGGGGTTATCGGGCGGATTATGAGCATCCAATGGACGGAAAACGTAGGTTTCTGGCATCATTCGCATAGCTTTGTTCGCGGGAACTGGCGCAATTCCGATGAGACCAGCGCGATGATATTGCAGAAAAGCTGCCACGATATGGACCTGCTCCAATGGTTTGTCGGAGAGGAATGCACAAGTGTGTCTTCATACGGCAGCTTGAGTTATTTTCGTCCGGAAAATGCGCCCAAAGGTTCCACGGAACGCTGCACCAGCGGTTGCGAGGTGGAGCACGAGTGTTCTTTTTCCGCGATCAAGCATTATTACAACGAAGACGATACCGGCTTCCCGATGGCCGTCTGTTTAACCCCGACATTGGAGGCCAGATTGAAAGCGATTACGGAAGGTCCTTACGGCAGATGTGTGTTTCGCTGCGATAACAATGTGGTCGATCACCAGGTCGTTAACCTGGTTTTTGACAATGAAGCTACCGTATCCTTTACGATGTCGGCGTTTACGACGGAAAATACGCGGACCTTTAAGATTATGGGAACAAGCGGGGAAATAAGGGGACATCATCAAAATAACGAAATAGAAATCAGGCATTTCTCCGGCAAAACGGAGCTGATTCGCCCGAAACGTTTTGAAGGCGGACATGGCGGGGCGGACTTCCTCATTATGCGGGAATTCGTGCGCCAGGTGCGCCGCGGCGATCTGAACGGGAAAACTCCCGCTGCGGTATCGGCACGCAGCCATATTATGGCATTTGCCGCCGAGCACTCCAGATTAACCGGGCAAACCGTCAATCTGAACCATTATATGGCCGAACTTAAAGAAGGCAGTTCTGCCAGAGGGTGATTTTCAGTCAACGGCTACAGCCGAAAACCGGCATTGTCAAAAATAAATTTGAATGACCGCGCCAGCAGTTCCTCTGTGTTCTGCTTGTGCGGTTTTTATTTTGTATGAGTTTCATGTGAATTATTGAAATTTAATTTCACAATATGAGATAAAATTGTATAATACGATTGAAATGCAAGCGGGGCCTATTCCATAAAGGAATAGAACATTTTTTTGATGCAAATGAAACAAATTTTTCATGCGGCCCAAAGGAAAGGTGAGAAACATGGCAAGGCTAATCGGACTGCTGATTCCCGCTACTTTAAGAACCCGGCTATTTATGGCTTTTATACTGCTGATTTTTTTTCCGTTTTCCATACTCAACTTGTACAATTTTCAGGAAGTCAAAAACGTCATGCAGCAAAAGGCCAGTGAGCAAAGCCATGAGCAGCTGGAGAAAATGATTCAGGATTTAAAAAATTTCATGAGCCTTTCCTTTAAAACGACCATCATGCTGGAGCAGGACTCAACGGTATTATCCATTCTGAAATCCCCCCAAAACTATTCTCCGTTGGAACGCAAGCACCAGATCGAAGATAAATTCAAAACGATCAACAACAGCTTCTTTTTTAACGGACCACAGGTGTACTATACGCTGATCGATTATTACGGAAACGCATACACCTCTTATCAGCCTATGGAGTCCATACATGCCGAAGCTTTGACCAGAGAGGATTGGTTTGTTTCGTTAAAAAGCGGACAGCCGTACCGATGGATCTCCAACGATCCTAATTATGTCCATCCCGACGCCTCCAAAAGCCCGGAATTATTGTCGTTGACCGCCAGACTAAGCGACATGTATCAAGTGCCTTACGGCGTAGCCCGGGTTAGTCTCGATTATTCGTTTTGGTTTAAAAATATAACAAGGGACCCGTCGATCAACCAAGATTTCTACATCATTACACAGAACGGGGAAGTTATTGCCGAGTCCAGGTCCGATGCCGGCCTGCCGATTGAAAGCTTAAAAGCCGATCTGCATTCCGCTGCAGACGGTTATGTGATCGATAAAGGCTCCAACTCCATTCTGAATTACAGCTACATCGATTCTGCCGGCTGGTATATGGTAAGCAAGATGTCCCTTGATTTTTTATTTCAGGAAATGGAGGCCATGAAGCGCCGGTTTTTTATTACCATGCTGTTATCCACAACATTGTTTATCGGTGCAACGTATGTTGTCTCCTTGGCGATGACAAGACCTTTGCAGATGCTGCAGAAGAGGATGGCTCAGGCGGTCCGGCTGGACATGAAGGCCGCTTTTCCTACAAGCCAGTTGAAGGGGGAAGTGCTTGACCTGACGCTTACTTTCAACAAAATGATTCATGATGCAAATGAACTTATTCAGCGCTTGAAAATGGAGGAGCGCCAGAAGGAAGCCGTCCGTTTTCAAATGCTGCTTACGCAGATGAACCCGCATTTTTTGCTGAATACGTTAAATACGGTTAAATGGATTGCCATCCGCAAAGAAATTCCGGAAATCCGCGAAATTTGCATTTCGCTTGGCACGCTGCTCGAAACAAGCCTGAACTCCAAGATGGAAATGATCCATTTGCAGGACGAGCTCCAGTTGGTCAAAGCGTATGAATATATCCAAAGTTTTAAATACAAAAACCAATTCCATGTCGAGTATTTGCTGTCGGACCAGGTGAAATATGCGCTTGTTCCTAAATTGTGCCTTCAGCCTCTAGTTGAAAATTCGATTCTGCACGGTTTTGACGGCATGGAAGAACAAGGATTTATCCGAATTCGCGTGTATGCCGAGGACAAATATTTGGTCATGGAAATTGAAGATAACGGAGTGGGCTTGAATCCGGAACACCAAAGCACTCCATTGCGGAAGAGAGAAGGCATCGGCATGAAAAATATTAACGAACGTTTGAAGCTTTTATTTAAGTCGGAAGCTTCCTTGGAGGTTCTGAGCCTAAACCAAGGAACATTAGTGCGGATGCGTTTCCCTTTGCTTATATCAGAACCGTTTCGGGAAGGAGAGCGGCGTCATGTGGAAGGTTTTATTGGTTGAAGATGAAATATTCGTCAGGGAATCGATCAGAGAAACGATTCAATGGAATTTATGCGGATTCGAGCTTGCCGCCGAAGCCGGGAACGGGTTGGAAGCGCTGAATCTCATGAAAAAGCGCCATTTCGATCTTGTCATTGCAGATATTATGATGCCAACTATGGACGGGCTGGAGCTGCTGAAGCAAGCAAGAGCGCTTGGGATGGCATCCCGTTTTGTCATGCTGACCTGCATGGGCGAATTTGATTATGTCCGGCAGGCACTGGAATACGGCGCCTCCAATTATATTTTGAAGTTGTCTATGAACGTACAGTCGCTCAGGGACATATTGGACAAAATGAATGGCGAATTATCGGCGGAACGCCGGAAGCTGGCCGGGCAGGCGGACTGGTATTATGCCGCTGTGTGGGAAAGGTTGTTTCAAGCGGAACTCATGCCGGAGGTGGCGGACATGGCGCTTCCCGCTTACCGCAACTGGGCTTCGCTGCATCTTCGGATGTTTGTTGCGCTGCACGGTGATACGCCGTATTCCATCGGCGAGCTTTGCGAAAACTTCGTCTTGGAACGCGAGCGAATAAGCGAGATGCATGTGTTCAGCCATTTGGGCATAATGACGTTTTTTTGCTGGTCGGACCAGGAGCTGGCCGTAATCCCGCAGGAAAGCGCTGCTGTGCCAATGGTTTATTCGCCGTCGACCCGGATGAATGAGCTGCAGGAGGTATGGATTTCGCTAATCCGGGCGCTTGAGTTTTATTGGTATGAAGACAATGAAGGCTTGAGCAAAACCGTTCATTGTTCGTCGCCGGGACAAACGGCCGCTTATTTTTTACATGGGGAAATGGAGCTGGTCAGGCAATTCGAGCAGGGACAGCTTGACGTCTGCATTCGCTGGATTAAGCGCATGTGGGAGCAGATGAAAACGGAAAGCTGGCCGATTCCGAAAGTCAAACATATGGCCGTTCAGCTTCGCAGGGAGATGGCGCGGCTTGCCCAAGCAGGCGATCCGGACGACCGGCAGGTCGATGGTTTTGTCCGGCACCGGCAGCTGGAAGCATGGATGTTAGATCAGCTGAAGCTGGACCTTGAGCTGTATATGCGGCATACAAAGATGTGGTCGGACCACCCGGAAATCAACAAAATTATCGATTACATTAACCAGCATTACGCCCAGAACATTACCCTTCGCTTTATGGCGCAATACGTTGCGTTGGACGAAAATTATGTCAGTTCGTTATTCAAAAAGAAGACCGGGGAATCGTTGATTCATTATGTGCAGCGGACCCGGGTGGAGCAAGCTAAAGCGCTGCTCCTTGAAACGGAATCGCCGGTATCGGATATCGGCCTCAGGGTCGGATTTGAAAACGACAATTATTTTATTAAAATTTTCCGCCGGTTTATGGATGTGACGCCAAGCCAATATCGCAAATCGGCAAATCAATAATTTTGTTCTATCAGGTTGTTAAATTTGTTCCTACAGTCGGGCCGATCCTCCCGGTAATATAAAGCTGAATTCACAAGTCAGGGGGATATGTTATGAAGTTGAAAAAACAGCTCGCGGCCGCCGTATCGACGGCACTGCTTTCAAGCATGGTATTGGCCGCATGCTCCCAGCAGTCGCCGGCTCCTAAAGACGGGGCGGCGGCGTCCGCGAAAAAGCAGCCGGTAAAGCTGAAATTCTGGGGAGGGGTTCCGCCGGAATCGGGTCCGCAGGAGGCCGTTGACGCCTGGAATGCGCAAAATCCGGATATTCAGGTGGAGTATGTACGGTATGTCAATAACGATGAAGGCAACCTGAAGCTGGACACGGCATTATTGACCAGCCAAGACGTCGATTTATTCGTCAATTACCGTTTGCCGCAGTATAAGAAAAGAATCGAAGCCGGTATGATTTACGACATCAGCCAATACAAGGATTTTGACATTGAAGGAAAGATGGGACCGTCCGCCAAGGAGTATGTGTACAACGGTAAATACTTCGGCGTGCCGACCGTGCTTGATTTGAAGTATGTGATGCTGAACAAGGATCTGCTGGATGCGGCGGGGTTGCCCGTACCGTTTGATTGGACCTGGGACGATATGAAGCAGTATGCCAACAAGCTGAAACAGGACAAGCGATGGGGACTCGTGCAGTTTGATTATGTGTTGTACGATCCGATCGACGGATCATTGGACAGCCTGGGCTTCACGAAAAGCGACAACACCTCCAACTTCGACCATCCGTACGTGAAGCAGCATTTGCAAACATTACACGACATGATGCTCAAAGATAAATCAACACCAACGCTGGTGGAGCAATTAACGACCAAAATGCCGGTAGACACGGTGTTTTTGAAAGGAGAAGCGGGGATTCTGAATGCCGGGTATTGGGTTTTCCGCAACTCCAACGATCTGAAAAACTTCCCCCGCAACTTCAAGATCGCTTTTGCCCCGGTACCGCGTTTGAGCAAGGACCAGAAGGATTTTAAAATTCTCGGCGGCGTAGCCGATACGTTGTGCATCAGCTCAAAAACAAAGTATCCGGAAGAAGCTTGGAAGTTCATCAAATGGTATGCTGACGGCGGTATGCTGCCGATGGCCAAAGGCGGCAGAATTCCAGCCTCCAAGGATATCAACATGGATCAGGTGCTGAAGCTGCTGATGGGCGATGCGGAAAAGACGTATGATGTGGAATCGTTCAAAAAAGTGCTCGCAGACACGACGCCAAGGTATCAGCTGAAAATCGAACAGCAAGTAGTCGATCTCAGAAACGAAGAGATGGAGAAATTTTTCGGCGGCAATAAAACGTTGGATCAAGCTGTAAATGATATGGTCAAACGGCACAATGATTTCTTGAAGCAGCAAAAGAAATAAGACATTAGCGGTGTCGCTTTCGGTTGCGCACTTCGGGTATCGATCAAGGGGAAGCTGTCCTCAACTTAAGGATAACTTCCCTTTTTTTCGTCATTTAGCTTATCGAATCAGCATGACAGCAAAGGCGGGGATAACGTGAAATGGTCGGCAAAACAGAAGTTTCTCGGCTACATCTTTATTTTTCCTAATATGCTTGGAGTTGCGGTATTCTTTTTGATTCCGGCTCTGTTTTCGCTTTATTTGGTATTTACGAATTGGAATTTTCTGAAGAAGACAGGCAGCTTTGTCGGATTGGACAATTTTCGGAGACTGTTTGCCGACGAGCTGCTGTACACTTCGTTAAAAAATACGCTGATTTTTCTGGCTTCCGTACCGGTTTCCATATTTCTGGCGTTTCTCGCGGCGCTTGTTTTAAACTGGGCGGTATTTTTTAAGAAAACGCTGCGGGCGATGTTTTTCCTTCCGTATATTACAAGCGGGGTGGCCGTAGCGTTTGTGTGGATGCTTTTGTTTCATCCAAAGCTCGGGCCGATCAATGAAATATTAAAAAGCTTAGGTATCGTGAATCCACCCGGCTGGCTGGCGGATATGAATACCTCCATGTATGCCATCGACATCATTTGGATTTGGTTTATGCTCGGCTACAACATGATTATTTATTTGGCCGCTTTGCAGGAGATTTCTCCGGATTTAATGGAAGCGGCGAGAATCGACGGGGCCAGGACAACGGGGATCGTGAGGCACGTGATACTGCCGCTTGTAAGTCCGACAACGTTTCTGCTGCTGGTCACCGGATTCATTATGACCATCAAAACATTCGGGATGATCCAAGCCGTGACACAAGGCGGACCCGGCAACAGCACAACGATTCTTTCCTTGTTTGTATACCGTACGGCGTTTAGGTATTACGAAATGGGATATGCTTCGGCGATATCTTGGATTTTATTTGCGATTATTTTGCTGATCACCTTCGTTCAATGGTTTGGTCAAAAAAGATGGGTGCATTATTAAAATCGGGGAAAGGGGGAACTTTAATGAGCTTAAGCAAACAAGCAATCCAGCGGGGTACGGGCAAGCTGATCGTGACTGCAATCATGTTTGGTCTTGGTTATCTCATGATTATTCCATTTCTATGGATGATTAGCACATCGTTTAAATCGCCCACCGATGTGTTTGTTTTCCCGATTCGGTGGATTCCGGATCATATGAATTGGGAACATCATTACAAAGTGTGGTTTGGTCCATACAGCTTTGTGAAATATTATGTAAACTCGTTAAAAATTTCGATTATTTGTATGGTCGGCGGAACGTTTTTGGCTGCGTTTGCCGCATACGGGTTTGCCAAAATCGAATTTAAAGGCCGGGAAACGTTGTTTTTGATGTATTTATCGATGATGATGATTCCGCCCCAAGTTTTATTTGTGCCCAAGTTTGTAATGTTTGATTGGATGGGCATCTACAATACGCATTGGGCTTTGATTATTCCCGGGCTTTTTACAATCTTCGGCGTATTTATGCTGAGGCAGTTTTTTGCGGGAATTCCGAAAGATATTTCGGAATCCGCGTTAATCGACGGAGCGGGTCATTTTCGGATTTTTTGGCAGCTGATATTGCCTTTGTCCAAGCCGGCGCTTTCCACTTTGGCGATCATCGAATTTTCCTGGCATTGGAACGATTATGAAAATGCGCTTGTGTTTTTACTGGACAAAAATTTGTATACCGTCCCTTTGGGCATGCAAAACTTTATCCTGGAGTCGAATATTGATTATAACGGAATGATGGCGGCTGCCATGGCGGGGATCGTTCCTATGCTGCTTGTGTTCCTGATCGGCCAGAAATACATCATTCAAGGCATCTCCAGCACCGCTGTCAAAGGATAATGTAAGGTGCGCCGCGGCTAAAGTGAATAATCGCCGGCCATATCGCCAAAAATAAAAGCAGTCCCTTATCCGCGCGTTGTAACGCGGATAAAGACTGCTTTTTTTAATGAGTGTTATTTCGCAAAAATGTGATTGCCGATCGTCACGGTTTGCGGTCTGGACCAAATCCAGGCGCTGGTCGCCGTTTTCGGATTAAAATAATATAAGGAACCGCCCGTAGGGTCCCAGCCGCGAACGGCATCTTGGGCCGCGAGATACGCTGTACTGTTCGGAGTCAGATAGTATTGGCCGTCGGCTACGGCTGTAAAAGCTCTGTTCTGGAACACGACATCGTGAATATTGTCGGGAAATTGGCCCGATGCAATCCGGTTCATCACAACCGCACCCACCGCCACTTGGCCTTGGTATGGTTCTCCCCGCGCTTCGCTGTAAATGACCTTAGCCAGAATGTCCAATTCGCTGCGATTTAACGAATATTTTTTCAGCGCCTTCCACGTTTGCGCGCCTACATTGCCATCAACCGTTAATCCGTAATTGATTTGAAATTTGCTGACTGCGGACATCGTTTTATTTCCATATACGCCATCCAATATATCGTCATAATACCCGAGCAGCTTCAAGCGAAACTGCAAATCCCATACATCCCCGTTTGCGCTGCCCTGCGTGAGCTGCGAGGGCGCCTGCGCGTGGACGACACCGGTAAACTGACTGCCGGTAAATACGAACATAAACGCAAAAAGGATCGCGAGAGTTTTCCATGTTTTCAAGTTGATCGCTCCTTTCGAGTTCTCATTATAGGCGCCCCCCGTTGTGCCGTTCAACCTACACTTTTTGGAGAAGCGGCCTAAAACCGCGCAGCATCCGGCTTCCCGTCCCGTCGTTTCCGACAGACGGGATTTTTGGCGTGCTGATAAGTTGCTGAATGAAAACTGAACGATAACTGAATGTTTGCTGAAAGCCATCTATCCAATAAGTATGGAAAAAACGCCAAATCCGTGCATTTTACGCCTTTTTTCATCTTCAGTAATCTTTCAGCCAGCGATCATGTGTGTTTCAGATTCATCGCTCATAATGAAATCAACCTATAAGAAGTGAGATAAGTTGAAAATCAGCTCGTCAGCAAAAGAAATAGAGAGGGCGTTTTCGGGATGAAAATGAAAAAAGGAATTATTATCGCGGTAGTGGCGGTGTTGGCATGCGGAGGCGGCACTTACACTTATTTTTACAAATATGCGAACACAACAAAAAAGCAGACCGCCGTTCAAGAAACGGTATACACGGTGAAAAAAGGCAATATCCGTTCGGTTATATCCGGAACCGCCCAACTAGAACCACAACAGCAGCAGACGATAGTGCCTCCTAAGGAAGGCATGATCAAAACGATTAATCTGCAGCGGAATATGAACGTGAAGAAAGGCGACTTGCTGCTTGAGCTCAGCGATTCCTCGCTTGACGAGAAACTCGACTCCGCCAGACTTACGCTCAGCCAGCAGCAATCCGACTTGGCCGATCTCCAGAAGCAATATGACGCTCAAACGATTGTCGCCCCTGCAGGAGGGAAATTTATTTTAGCGACAAATGTCAGTGAAGGCGCCGGAGTGTCCAAAACGACCAAAATCGGTACGATCGCCAACAGCTCGCTGCTGACGGTAACCTTGCCTTTCTTGCAGGACGAAGCCGCGCAAATTCACAAGGGAGATACGGTGCAGCTTACTATCGACGGATACATGCTGACGAAGACCGGGACGGTCGACTCCGTATCGTCGTCGGTGAAATCGGACAGCAAGGGTAACCGGCTGCTTGATGTTAAGATCAATATAGACAACGATGGAACAATGGATGAAGGACAAATTGTTAAAGGGACTGTCCCTAATGGCGGTATCAACATCGAGTCCAAAGCGACGGCTGCGCTGCAATACAGAACTTCGCAGATCGTTATGGCCGGCGTTTCCGGCACTATCGACAGCTTGGACATCAAAGAGAACCGTCAGGTTAACAAAGGGGAGCGGATCGGAACGATCGTCAACGATACCCTTAAGAATGATATTACGAACAAGCAGAACCAGATCAACCAGTCGAATAAAAGCATCGCCGATCTGGAAGACCAGCTTGAAAAGCTGAAGGTGTACGCTCCGTTTGACGGCGTGTTCTCCACCGACTTTGCCGATCAGAAGAAAAACGTGCTGACTTCTTATCCTGTCGGAACGACGATTTCGCAAGGGGTGTCGCTGGGCGCAGTGGCCAACATGGATGTGCTTCAGCTCCCGGTCAAGGTCGATGAGCTTGATTTGCTGAAAGTCAAGGTCGGGCAAAAAGCGGAAGTGAAGGTTGACGCGATCACCGGCAAAACCTTTACGGGCGAGGTCACCCAGCTCTCCACTGTCGGTACGACAACCAACGGAGTAACGACCTATACGGCAGTTGTTTCTATTAAAAATGAAGGCGATTTGAAAAATGCGATGACCGCAACGGCGGATATTCTTGTCGAAGACAAGAAAAATGTGCTTGTCGCTCCGGTTGAGGCGGTTAAACAAAAAGCGGGCAAACGTATCGTTACATTGAAAAAAGCGGACGGTACGGTCGAGCAGGATCACGAGGTGCAGGTCGGCGCCAATACAAGCACGCTGGTTGAGATTACAAGCGGTTTGAGCGAAGGCGATACGATCGTCATGCAGGCGGCCAGAACGCAAACTAAAATGAATCAGCAGCAAATCGATCAAATGCGCCAACAATTCCAGCAGGGCGCCCGCGGCGGAAACAGCGGCGGTGGTGGCGGAGGCGGCGGTATGGGCGGACCTCCCCCTGGCTTCTAAAATCGGAATGGATGGTGAGCGTCGATGAACATGATCAAGCTGGATAACATCAAAAAAACATACTTTCGCGGAAACGAAGAGCTGCCGATCCTGAAATCCGTCTCGCTTTCCGTGGATGAGGGCGAATTTGTCGCCATCGTGGGTCCCAGCGGTTCGGGCAAATCTACGCTGATGAATACGATCGGACTGCTCGATGTGCCGACCTCCGGTTCCTATACCCTGGACGGCGTCGTTACGGAAAAGCTTAAGGACGACGATCTGGCAGTGCTCAGAAACCGCAAAATCGGTTTTATATTTCAGCAGTTTAATTTGCTGCCGCGCCTTTCGGCCATTGAAAATGTCGAGCTGCCGATGATTTATCAAGGCATCCCGCGCAAAGAACGGCGCGAGCGGGCACAACAGACGCTGGAAAATCTGGGCATGGGACAGCGTTCCCACCATAAGCCCAGCGAATTATCCGGCGGACAGCAGCAGCGTGTGGCCATCGCCCGCGCTTTGGCCGTCGGACCGTCGCTGCTGCTCGCCGACGAACCTACAGGCGCGCTGGACTCCAGAACGGGTCAAGAGGTGCTGGAGCTGATGCTGCATTTGAACGAAGCAGGCAATACGATTGTGCTTATTACACATGATCTTCATATCGCGGAGAACGCCAAGCGGGTAGTTACAATCCGCGACGGGCTGATCGTCAGCGACAGCATGAACAAGCTTGCAGTCGATCCGCAAGAGGCGGTGGTGGCACACGTATGAGAATGATGGAATTAATTCAAATGGCCATGAAAACGGTCACCGCCAGCTGGATGCGGACGCTGCTCACGATGCTTGGCGTCATTATCGGCGTCGCTTCCGTCGTTACGCTTGTATCGATCGGTAAGGGCACTCAAGCGCAGATCGAAAAGCAATACGAAAATATGGGCACCAACATGATTGTCGCCAACCTGCTTGGCGTCGGGCGGGCGCAGCAGCTGGAATACAACGATATTATGGAGCTTGAGGGATTCCCCGAGATCAGCTCGATCGCGCCGACGGTTTCATCGAGCCTGAACGTCAAATACGATACGGAACAAGATTCGTTTACTGTGCTTGGATCGAATGAAAGATACCAATATGTACAGAAGCTGTCGATGGCGCAGGGCAGGTTCATCACCGATGCCGATCTTGATTTTCGCACCAATGTGGCTCTGCTGGGGCCCAATGTGGCCAAAACGCTGTTCGGCAGCGTGAATCCGATCGATAAAACGATTAATATCAACGGTTTACAGTTTTCCGTTGTCGGCGTATTGGCCTCCAAAGGTTCGACGACAAGCGGCACTTCGCCGGACGATATGGTTATCGTTCCGCTCACGACAGGCCAGCGCCAGCTGGGCATGGGCAGCATCCGCACCACTTATGTGGAGGCGACGTCGAAGGACGATATTACGCAGGCGCAAGAAACGCTGACCTCTTTTTTAACCTACAAATTCAAAAGCAGCAACGGGTTCCGCTTGATGAACCAGGATCAGCTGCTTTCGGCGAGGACTGAAGCAGCCAATACGCTGACGACACAACTGGTGAGCGTCGCTTGTATCTCGCTGCTCGTCGGCGGTATCGGGATCATGAACATTATGCTGGTCACCGTAAGCGAACGGACAAGAGAAATCGGGATCCGTAAATCCATAGGCGCCCGGCGCAAAAATATTTTGATGCAGTTTCTAGTCGAAGCCGTTGTCATAAGCGGTATGGGCGGATTGATCGGCTTGGGGCTGGGTATCTCCTTAGCCAAGCTGTGGCCGTACTTCAATAAAAGCCAAACGACGGTCGTATCGCTTGATATCAGCATGTATGCTTTTCTATTCTCGGTTCTGGTCGGTGTCATTTTTGGCCTCTATCCCGCGAATAAAGCATCCAAGCTCAGACCGATCGATGCGCTGCGCACCGACTGATGCCGGAAAGTCAACCAGATTACACAACAGGATTATCAGGTAAACGAGGAGGTATTATGATGCATATTTCGGAAGGTAACGGTGCGAAGCGGCCCGTTTTGGTCAGAATTACTGCACTTCTGCTTGCGGTGCTCTGCATCGCGTTATATATCCCCGGCACTTCTTTTGCAGGGAAGGAAGGGGTGTTCATCAACAATTCGGTGTATTTCACGCTGGAGCAGGTTTCCATATCGAAAGCAGCCGACAGTCAGATGATGCGCTTTAATGTGACCTTAAACAATAACGGCGAATCTTATATCGATTTCAACCGCTACGGAGTGAAAGTAACGACAGAAGCCGGAGCGGCGTATTCCGCCCAACTGAGCGAGAAAGCCGACGCGCTTTCAGCGCCGAACTCCGCGGTTCCCTACTATTTTGTCGCCAAAATTCCAGGCAATCTAACAGCCGAACAGTTGAAAGTAACGATTTTTGAGCGCAACGGCGACAGCACCCGCGATATCGGCTCGTTATCCGTAGCCAGCGCCCAAGCTTTCACCGAAAACGCTCATCAACTGCTTGTTAATTTATCCGATGTGGATTCCACATTAAAAGGAAATACGTTTATCGCTTTTCAAGCGATGCGTGCATTTGCATTCCCTCAAGACGGCAAATGGACGGTCACGCTGGATCTGACCGCCAGTCCTTCCGGTACGGACAGCGTCACGCTGCCGACCGCGTTGAAATATTCGCTGCTGGATGGCCAAGGCCAGGCTGTTGACATGACGGCTAACGCCGTTGAAGGCAATACGATCGGTTCCGGGCAAACCAAACATATCGTGCTGAGCGCAACGATGAAAAGCTTGCCGGGAACGGATAAGCTGCAGCTGGAATTCAAGCCGGACGGCAGCACAACCAGCCTCGGTAAGCTGGCATTAGGTTCGGTGTTCCAAAATGCCAAGGCAGGGGATCGCGTTTCATATTTGCTGCAAGGGCAAGACGGCATCACGGTTGAAGTGCAGAAAGCGGAAATTCAGCAGCAGAACGGCAAAAATCAAACCATTGCAACGGCCGTGCTGCATAACGACAGCAAACGCACCGTGCAGTCGCCTGATTTGCTGGGAGCGTTCGTATCCGCGAATGATGTGCTGACCATCAATGCATCGACAGTTGGCACGCCAAAAACATACATCGCGGCGGGAGATACGGGGGTATACCGTTTTGCTGCCGAACTGCCCGACGGCGTCAACAAAGATAATCTGCAACTGTTTGTCGCCGAAAAGCCGGCTTCGACTACAGGCAACAACACGTCGCAGACAAGCAGCAACAGCGGATCGAGCACTCAACAAACCGGAACGTCGGCAGCTGCCACGCAAACGGGCTCGACAACAAGCTCGTCGCAATCGAATTCGCAGACTTCGGGCGTAAGCTCCGGCAATACGATTCCGGTACTGGCCGCGGCTTTGCAAGACGCATTTACGGCGGCGGGAAATTATGTCTATGTGCCGCAATACAAGATCGGCGAGCCGTTTGTATTCGACAACGCCAGCCGCTTGATCGATTCGAATCTGGAAGTTTCCGTCGTCGAGCTGAGCTCGCATACCGATTCGGAAAACGGCTTCCAAACGGCCGTCGCCAAATTCAAGCTGCTGAACAAAAGCAGCGAAACGTTAACCATTCCGGCGTTTGATACGCAGCTTACGGATGCCAGCGGCACCTCGTATCCGGGCACACGGCAAACGACGACGCTGCAGCAGCTCATCCCTAATACGGCGTACGTTTTCAGTTACACGTATATGCTGCCTCCTTCGGTAAAAGGCGATTTCAAATTGAGCATTTTGGACAATTCCAGCTCTGCCGGGGTCAAGGTGCCGATTTCCGAAAACTTGGTGACCGTGGCAGAAAGCGGCTCCGAAGATCCGACCGCGCTGCAAAAAGTCATGTCGTTTTATCCGTTTAACGTAACGGTGCAAGACTGGACGATTTCCGCCACCTACAGCGGCAGCGCTTATAACTACAAGCTGAAACTGGGTCTGGATATTAAGAAAGTCGAGCAGGTTATTGTTGACGATTCCTTCTCCAAGCTGGAATTCGAGGTTGTCGACGCGACCAACCGTGTGCTTGGCAGCACCACGCAAGTGCTGCAGGGCGCTAACAAGCTGATCAACGGCACACAGACGATTACGTTCGACAGCATCAAATCCGAACAGCTGGAATATCCAGTTACGATTAAAGTATACGAAGATATTACGACTTCGACAGGTACGGCAAGAAGATTGGTCGCTACCTTCTCGCAATAAACCGCCGGCAGGCGCTTAAAGCCGCGCTAGCAGTCCAAATGGGCCGCTAGCGCGGCTTTTGTTGTAATAAAAATAGCAGCCAAGAATTGCAGATGATAGGTCAAGTGGCGGACTGGCAAATAGCTGAACAAAGGGATGGGCACGGGGCGGAGAAGCGTAAGCGGCCGCTTTTGAAATCATGGCCCGACCGTGCTCTCATCATTCAAAGGGCCATGATTTTAATTGGCGGCTCTCATCCCCTTACCACGCGCAAAGAGTAACTCAGCACACCAAATAATGCTCCAACTGCGTACGCAGTATAAGCGTATAAGAGAACCATACTTTAAGCTGGCGTTCACACTCTATTAACACACTCCTGGTATTGTTTGGTTGTACATCAATTCAGGAGGCGAGCGCATTGAATATTTCTAGTTATGGAAGCTACAACAGAGCGAATACGCTGCATATCTCGGCAACCGGATATGGCACGCAAACTGGCTCCGTCTCAACCGGCACAAGCTCTGCCGCGGGCAAAAAGACGGACTCGGTGCAGTTCAGTCCGGAGGCTATGGAGCGGTTTGCAAAAATGCAGGAAAATTCGGGTTCGATGAGCCCGTCCAAAGTCGATCTCAGCACCGACGACAAGAAGCGGATTTTATCACGTATTCAGCATGATTACGGCACTACGACGGCTTCTGCCGGAGAAAACGCGGAAGGAACGGAGGAGACGGACAGCGCTTCGGAGACCGGATCGGACGAATCCGACGTGCTGGCGGCTCTGAAGGAGCAACTGAGCTCACTGGACCTCGATAGCGCGTCGGATGATGAAATCAACAGCGCATTTGAGCAGGTCGGGCAAATTTTGCATGTGGCAGGCAGTGATGGAAGCGATGCTGCCGGCAGCGTGCAAGCGGGAAGCCAAGGAAGACCACCCGGAGGCCCGCCTCCAGGTGGAATGCCCCCGGGCGGACCTCCTCCCGGCGGCGGGGTGAACGGAACGGACAGCTCTTCGGAAAGCGAGACGAAGAAGCTGCTTGAGCTGCTGCTTCAAGGAGATGACGACGATTCCGACGATGATTCCAGCTCCGATGACGAAGACGATACGACCACCGCAAGCTCAACGGATTACGCCAGCAAGCTGAAGGAGCAACTGGCTAAGTACAATAACGAAAGCCTTTCGCAGCTTGACGACGATACGTTAAATGCGCTGATTCAAGAGTTGTCGGGAGACGATGACGAAAGCTGATCTATTGTAAGCACTAACTGCAACACGCTTGTTTCGGGCTGCCGCCGGGAGCAGGCGTTGTTGTCTTTTTTGTGACTGCGTTCTTATTAACCGCCGGAATAGAGGGACTTAAGTTTCATTTTCGAAGGTTGTTCATATTCCGTTCATAAACATTTGATATTGTAAACTACGTATGCAATCGAAAATTGCAGGATTAGGCAAACTTCTGTCGAAGTTTTTCATGGACAGGAGACCGCAAATTAGCGGAAGTTTTAGAAAACAGAAAGGAGTGCGTTTTTTGAAGACTAGCAAAAGATGGAGATGGGGAAGCGTTGCTTTGGTGCTGGCGTTGCTGTTCAGTTTATGCGGACAAGCATTTGCCGCGGACGAAGTATCTCGCTTGATATTATCCAAGAACGATCTGACGCTTGAAATCGGCGACACCTATTCTATTACCGCCACGGCGATCACGGTCAGCGGCGCCACGGATGACGTCACGATCAAAACGGATTGGACATCGGGCACGCCGTCTATCGCGTCCGTTTATGCAGGCGTGATTACCGCAAAAGCGGAAGGGACAGCCACGATCACTGCGACATATGCCGGTAAAACGGTCGTTGTTAATGTGAATGTGGAGAAAAAGGTGCGCACTCTTACCAAAAACAAAACGAGCAGCTCTCTTCGAGTCGGCGCATCGGATCAAATTTCGCTCGTAGCTACATATACGGATGGAACTACCGCCAATGTGACCGATAAAGCAAATTGGTCTACAACCAACGATTCGATCGCTTCGGTTAACGACGGTTTGATTACCGGGGTCAGCAGCGGCTCGGCAACAATCAACGCGACTTACGGCAGTCAGAACGTGTCGATTTCCGTTGCGGTTGATTCCGTGCGCAGACTTGATTTGGACCAGACCGATCTGATCATGAAAGTCGGCGGTACCAAGCAGATGAAATTGATGGCGCTGTTTGACAACGGCGATTACGAGGATATGGCGGAGAAAGCTGAATGGTCCTCGAACAAAGGCAGCGTGGCCGATGCTTTTAAAGGTTTGATTACAGCTTACGGAACCGGCCAAGCGACGATTACCGGTAAATACGGAAATAAATCCGTTACCGTTGTGGTGAATGTGGATGTCGCCAAACGGCTGGATATGGACAAGTCGGACTTATTTTTAAAGGTCAACGGCACCGAGCAAGTTAAAGTTACTGCGGTGTATGCAGATGGAAGCAGCGAAGACGTAACCTCCAAGGCGACGTGGACTTCCGATAACGAAGACGTAGCCAGCGTGGAGAAAGGTAATATTACCGGTTATTCCAGCGGGCAAACGACGATTAACGCAAGTTACGGAGGCAAAACGACGACCGTTAGCGTCGACGTTGAAACGGCGCGCAAGCTGGAAATGAAGGTATCTTCGGTTCAGTTGAACACCGGAGATTCCTACAGCGCGGAGCTTACGGCTACATATGCCGACGGCACAACGGAGAATGTGACGGATAGAGCCAAATGGACGTCCGACAAAGAATCCGTTGCTTATGCCACGAAAGGCACGATCAAAGCGATTTCCGCAGGCGAAGCGATTGTGACTGCGCAATTCGGTTCGGTTACGGCCAAGCTGGTTGTTGATGTCGATGTGGCGCGCAGCTTGACGGTGAATAAGAAAACGGTCAGCTTGCGGACCGGCGGCACGGAGCAGCTTACGGTAACCGCTTTGCGCGCGGACAGCAGCAAAGTCGATGTCACGGACCAAGTGGAATGGTCGGTCGACAATATCGCGGCGGTGAAAGTGACCAAAGGGAAAATTGAAGCCCTTGCCACAGGCCAAGCTGTTGTGACCGCCAAATACGGCGATACGACAGCGGTTGTCACGGTTCAGGTGGAAATTCCAAGCAAGCTGGAACTCGATGTGACCGACGTATTTTTGAAGGAAAACAATACGAAGCAATTGGAGCTTACGGCTACGTTTGCAGACGGTACCAGCGAGAAAGTAACCAGCAAAGCGGATTGGACTTCCAGCAACGAAAACAATGCGATCGTTACAGGCGGTTTGATCCGCAGCATTAAGATGGGTCAAGCGACGATCACCGCATCGTATGGCGGCAAGACGGCTACCGCCACGGTTGATGTGGAGGTGCCGCGCAAGATCAGCTTGAACAAAACGGCGATTGATCTGCGGACCGGTGTTTCCGAGCAACTTACGGTGACGGCTGTTTATGCCGAAGGCGATCCTGTCATAGTGACGGATAAAGCGGTCTGGTCCATTGACAATCAAGACGTGGCAATGGTCAGCAAAGGCAATGTAACTGCTTATAAATCCGGCTCGGCGGTTGTTACGGTGACGTTTGGCGGTAAAACGGCGACAGTCCAGGTAGCGGTCGATCAAGCTACCTATTTGACGGCGAACTTAACCAAGATCAGCCTGCAAGCCGGAGGTACTTCGCAGTTAACGGTCACAGCGACCTATCCGAACGGCCAAACTGAAGATGTTACGCAGAAAGTCGTTTGGACAAGCAAGACCACTTCCGTAGCCGGTGTCAATAAAGGCTTGGTAACGGCAATCGACCGTGGTGCTACGACCATTACGGCAACCTACGGCGATAAGACCGTGTCAGTCTCCGTAACGGTAGGTGAAGTGACAGGTCTTACCGTAAGCCAGAACAAGCTGCTCCTTTCCGAAGGACAGTCGGCTGCTATTACGGTAACAGCAGCTTTCAAGGACGGCACATCCAAGGGTGTTACCGATGATGCCGATTGGAGCTCATCGCAGGAAAAAGTAGCCAAGGTGTATGGCGGCGTCATTCGTGCGATTTCCGGCGGCACGGCTACGATCACCGTGAAATACGGCGACAAAACGGAAACCGTCTCGGTTGAAGTCGATATGGCGAACAGACTTTCTCTGAACACCAAGCTGCTTGTCATGGACAAAGACGGGCAAGCCCAGCTGGTGCTGACGGCGACCAATTCCAATAATGAGACCGAAACGGTGACCGATAAAGCGCAATGGAAAACAAACGCTGACAAAGTTGCCGATGTGGACCGCGGTCTGGTAACGGCTTATAGCGGGGGAAAAGCGACGATTACGGCAACCTATGGCGGCAAATCCGTTGCGGTCACTGTCGAAGTTGGCGTTCCGCAGAAATTGGCCTTCAACAAAAGGTTGTTGTCGTTGAAATCCGGCGGCAGCGAAGCGCTGGAGTTAACTGCGACGTATTCCGACGGTTCCACAAGAGACGTAACCTCCGAAGCGGAGTGGGCGTCAAGCAATATTAAAGTTGCCGATGTCGTAAACGGCGTTGTTACGGCGATTGAATACGGCAAATCGACGATTTCGGCCAAATACGGCGGCAAACGGATTACGATCCAGCTTGCCATCGACGAATTAAAGTACTTGAAATCCGCCGACAAGAAGCTGACGTTAAGCGTAGAAGATACAAAGCAGGTGTCTTTGATCGCAACGTATAAGGACGGCGTTGATGCCGAGGTAGCTTCGCAGGCGATGTGGAAAAGCTCCAATGACAAGGTCGCCGATGTCAAGGATGGACTCATTACGGCATACGGCAAAGGCAATGCTGTCGTTACGGCGAGATTTGCCGGGATGACGGTCACTGTTAATGTGACGGTCAAGTAAAAGCACGCACTTATCATGTTCCAGATCCGGATACTGCGCAAGTTTAGGGTACAGCCCTAAACCTTGCGCAGTTCTTTTTTTTGTGCGGCGAAAACGCATCTGCGGATTTATGATAAACTGAAATGGAACGTTTTACCACGATCAGAAAGGAGATTTATACATGACCTTTATTGATGTTCTGGGAATCATTGCCGCGTTTATTGTAATCGCAGTGGCCGCATTATTGCTGCAGTTGTTTATTATTTCGCGAAGGCCGCAACATTCCATTATCAGATCTCACCCGTTTTTGGGTTGGGTGCGTTATTTGCTGGAGAAGCTTGGACCCGAGTTTCGGCAATATTGGTTTGACGACGATGCCGATGGCAAACCATTTTCAAGGTATGACTATGTAGGTTTGGTGTTTTCCGCCAAATACCGCACGGACCTGATCGGTTTTGGCTCCAAACGTGATTTTGACAAACCCGGTTTTTACATTGCCAATGCCATGTTCCCTTTATTAAGCGATCAGCTTAGTGTGGCTCAAGAAGAAAATGTAAAATCCAAAAAATACCAAATTGAACGTGAAGGTCTCTTCAGCCGCACAGAACGGATGATCGACGATACAACGCCGCGTTGGCTGTATAATGAAACCGATGCGGTAATTGTCGGCAAAAACCGGAGGCATCCGTGGAAACTGCAAGGGATGTTTGGCGCTTCGGCTACTTCGTATGGGGCTATCGGGGAAAATTATATTTTGTCCACCGGTCAAGGAGCAGCTTTGGCGGGCGGTTCCTGGATCAATACGGGCGAAGGCGGGGTAGTGCCGGAGCATCTGGCTTCGGGAGCCGATGTAGTGGCGCAAATCGGGCCGGGTTTATTTGGCTATCGGGATGAAAAGGGACAATTTTCCAAAGAACAATTTGCGTTGTACGCCGCGGAGGACCACGTAAAGGCGTTTGAGCTGAAGTTCGCGCAAGGAGCCAAAATCCGCGGCGGCCATCTGGAAGGCAGCAAGGTGACAGCAAAAATAGCCGCAATCCGCAAAGTTCCCATAGGACAGACGGTCAATTCGCCGAACCGGTTCGCTTTTTTGGATAATGCGGAACACACGCTTGCTTTTGTCCGGGAGATGCAGGAGCTCGGCGGCAAACCGGTCGGTTTGAAAATCGTCATCGGCCAGCAGGACGAATTGGAACGATTGATGGAAGCGATGGTTCGTTTGGACATTTATCCCGATTTTATTACAGTTGACGGAAGCGAAGGCGGTTCGGGAGCGACCTACAAATCGATGGCCGATACAATGGGCATGCCGCTTATTCCGGCGCTGATCACGTTTATCGATACGGCGCATAAATTCGGCGTCCGCGATCAATTTGCGGTTTTTGCTTCAGGTAAGCTGATCTCTCCCGATAAAGTGGCGATTGCGCTGGCGATTGGCGCCGATGCGGTAAATTCAGCGAGAGGATTTATGATGGCGAACGGCTGTATTATGGCGCTCCAATGCCATACCGGCAAATGTCCTTCAGGAATTGCCACGACCCATCCGAAATATCAGGATGCGCTTGTTCCCGCGGAAAAGCAGTGGAGAGTCATGAACTACATCATCAGCATGCGTTACGGTTTATATTCGTTGGCCGCTGCGGCGGGGCTCGACAGCCCGCGGAAATTTACGCGGGAGCATATTCAGTTTATTAACGAATTTGGCGCGGCCCGGAAGCTCAGCGACTTGTTCCCGATCCCGGCGCCGTATTTGCAGCGGAAACAAGGGACGGTCCGGCCGGAACAGCAGCCGCATCTAGGAGCGGAACAAAGCGGACTCAGCCTTTAAATGATAAGCCTGCGAGAAAAAGGACTTCGGCTTCCACTGTGTGTTGCAGTGGAGGTAGCCGAAGTCCTTTTACTATAGATGGGGATATTCACGTGTCGTACGATCAATCAGGACCAGGCGTCTTCAGTGGAGTGGGTAGTTCAACTCGTTAGGACAAGGGGAGACGGTTTTTGAAAAAACTTGCGATTTGTTACCCGAGTTCCTCATTAAACAAGCTGTTGGCTGTTTCGATAATGACCGTGCGGATATCTTTGGGCACATGTTTGCGGAACAGCAGGGAGATCGGCGTTGTCGGCAGCGCTAGCAGCAGCGGCACTTCCACCAGCTTGCCGCTCTCCAGCTCCTTGCTAACGATATTCCGCTGCAAAAAAGAGATGCCAAGGCCGTTTTCGATCATTTTTTTCATCCATTCGATTCGTTCGACCTTGAATTAAAGCTGATCGTTGCTGGCTGGCTGAAGCCGACATCCTCGTCGCTATGGCTAGCCTGCGACTAGAATTATGCATGCGAACGTCGTGCCCCAACGCTTACGGACAGGAGCGCCTTTATTTGGCGAAAAAATCGGGGTTATCATGTCTAACGGACGCAGGAGACTTTATTTGCCCAAAAAAGTCGGGGAAACCGCGATGGTAGGCCGAATAAGTGCGCCGGTGTCCGTTACATGCAGCAAACCCCAGATTTGGTTTACATTGCGGCGCCTGTGTCCGTTAGAGTGTTAGAGTGGGGGCTTCCTCCAAGCTAGGGTTGCATAACCAATCTACAGTTTCACTCCAGTCCGCTATCGATCACAATGGGTTCTATGTCCAGAACGGGCCACGACGCATAAAAGAAGCTTGATCATTCCCGTAACGACTGTGGCCCATAGACAACTTTGGTCCATCGACAACTTCAGTCCATCGACTTCTTATCCTGACAACATTGCCCGCCTGATTCAAGGCTCGCCTATAGACGCGGAAAGGTTGGCGGAAACAACCGCTGGAACGGTTTAACGCGGCGGCGGTTTCGGCTCCGTTTTTTTCGGTTTCATCTCGGCGCGGCAGGTAGTATAATAGTTGCAAAATAGACTGAATACAAGAATGGGAGTGGGAGATTTGGTTAAACTGGCTGCTTTTGATGTGGATGGTACGCTTAGGGACCGGGATTATTTACCGGATTCCACCCGCGAGGCGCTTTTTAAGCTGAAAGAAACCGGCGTTTCGCTTACTTTGTGCACCGGCCGCAGCGAATACGAAATGAAAGAGCTGAGAGAGGCTCTTGGCATAGATTGGGCAGTGACCTGCAACGGCAGCCATATCGGTTACCGCGGGCAAACTGTCTTCGGCAATGCTTTCCCGGCAGAGACGATTCGAGAATGGCTTGAGGAAGCGGAAAAACGCGGCCATACGTTTCTTCTCTACGGCGCCGAACAAATGTTCATCAACCGGCAGGATGACCCCTATTTCCGTCAGGCCCAGCAGGAAATCGGATTTATGGAACCGCTGCTTATTGAGTCGGCGGAGCAAGTGCCCGCCATATACCAATGTATTGTGTTTTGCAGCGAAACCGAAGAATCGGCTTATATCGGCAACGAGCCGGACTATTATCTCCACCGCTGGCGGACATGGGCGCTCGACATTAATCCGGGCGGCATGAACAAGGCGGTCGGCTTGCAGAAATTATGCGAGCACCTCAATATCGAAGCTGCCGAAGCGGCGGCTTTCGGAGACGGCTTAAACGATATGGAAATGATTGAAGCCGTCGGGATGGGAATCGCCATGGGCAACGCGGGAGACGGGCTCAAACAAAAAGCGCGTTTTGTTACGAAATCACTGCATGAGGATGGCATTTCCTATGCGGTGGAAAAGTGGATTTTTGCAGCCGGTTCCGCAGGCAGCGACCCTGCCCGGCGAGCGTAAAAGGAGAGCTGCGGCAAATGAAAAACAGAGCATCCGAATTGCTGATTATCCCGCTGACGATGGATCATTACCGCAGCTTGCTGCGGTTGTATTCGGCCGTGAAACGCGACTTGCGGGCTAAGCGGATCTACCAGTGGGATTGGTTTTACCCAAATCGCTTTGTGATCCGCGGCGATATCAAGTCGGAAATTTTGTACGGAATCGTACGTGGGGGCGTTGTCCTCGGGGCTGTCGCCTTGGATGAGCAGCTCATGCAGAAGACGGCCGCTTTGCCTTGGGAAGATACGGCAGGCCGGCCTGCGTGCATACACCGCCTGGCGGTGCACCCGGATCATCAAGGAAAAGGCATCGGCAAGAGATTGCTGCAATTTGCCGAAGTGCTTGCCGGAACACGCGGGAACACAAGCATCCGGCTTGACGTATATTCGCAGAATGAGACTGCGGTGGCGATGTACGAGCGGGCAGGCTACACAGAAAGAGGCTATGTGTATTACCCGCTGCGCAAAGTGCCTTATGTGTGTATGGAGAAAAGTTTGATCGTGCAGCCGCAGCGTGTCGCCAGGAATGGCTGAAGGCTGATCGGACGCCAAGACGAAACAAAAAACATCCCTGCCGGTTGTTCGGCAGGGATGTGTGGCGTAAAGGAACGATTAGAGCCGGCTATGTAGCGCAGATCAGTCTAAAACCGTTGCGCCAATTGCTGCTCGGCAATTTCCACCAAGCGGCGGGTAATATGTCCGCCGATAGCGCCTGTATCACGGGTGGCCATATAGCCATAGTAGCCGTCTTGCGGAATTTGAATGCCAAGCTGCTGCGCTACTTCGTACTTCAACTGGTTCATTGCGGATGCAGCTTGTTGTACGACAAGCTGATTGCTGGAACGACTTTGACCTTTTGCCATAGATGAATCCCTCCTGGTGCAAATCTTCATTGGTCTGTTTACCAATGTTAGGGTTATCATCCCCGCGGACGCGATGAATTATGCAAACTTTTGTCATAAAGAAGCGTCGTCATTTACTTTTTGTCCCCGAATTTCATCTGACAACGCCGGAAGTTACTCAACGGCGGCCGCTACCGCTTTTGGAGCCGATTTGCTATATTTGACAACTTTGTTTTTGCCGGTTTTTTTGGCAGTATACATCGCATCGTCCGCTTGCTTGATCAGCTCGTCCCGCGTGACGCCTTGTTTGTATTTGCTGTAGCCCATACTGACCGTCGCAATAGTTTCCGCTTCGATCCGCAAGCGGATCCGCTCGGCCAACTCGCCGCAGTTGGCGTCAGGGTCGGTGACCAGCACGACCATCTCCTCGCCTCCGTAACGGCCGCAGATCCCGTATTCTTCGGACTCTTCCCGCAAGATGTTCGCCACCTGCTTCAGCACCTTGTCGCCCATATCATGGCCTTTTGTATCGTTCAGCTTCTTGAAATTATCGATATCGCTAAAAATGACGGACACCGGAACGTGGCGCTGAATGAACTTTCCGGCAACATTATCGAAGTATTTGCGGTTATACAGCCGGGTCAAACCATCCGTGATCGATGAGGTGTAAATCGCCTGCATCAGCTCAATGACCCGTTCGAACAAAAGCAGGAACATAATCATGAAAAAGGCCACAGGCAGCATATTTTCCACCAGTGTGTAAAACGGCTGCTTGCCGGCGAACATGTACGTGTTGACCATATGTGCGGTGTGAGCGAAAAAATAAATGGTCAGACCGACCTGGTATTTGCCGGCTTGACCGATTCTTGGAGCGATCAGCGTAAAGCCGAGAAAAATCAGCACATATAAATACAAGTTCATCCACAACTGCTGCAGCAGCACCAGTTGGGTTCCCGTGGACGAGACCCAGTCCGGCGTCAGGAAATAAGTGCCGGATACCGCGAAGCTGCCGAGCAAAAAAGCCGAAAACAGCAGGCTGTGACGTTTGCGGGTCGTGTTGTATACCTGGAAAACGCCCAAATTCAGAAAAGTAAAAGAGACAATCTTCAGCATCAATAGGCTGTAATCGGTGAGGTTGTCCAATGTTTCGGCGTAGGAAGCGCGTATATTCAGCACGTATTGGCACATCAGGATCATAACGGACAACGTCATGGACAAATAAGCCTTTTTTCTGCGGCTGAACATCAAACGTAAAGAAACAAGCAGCATCATCGTCAATATCGTAAGAATGATCGTAAACCAGTAGACACTGCTCATCTGCCCGAAGGCGATGTCGGAAAATTTCATATAACTCCCCCAATGGAAGCAGTAGACATTTAATGACCTAAAGCATATACAATTAATATACTGTGAACGTGATCTGTTTGGCAATGAATCGGATGAACTAGGAAGTCATTCGGAAAGTCATTTGTATACGCTTACAAACGAAAGTCTTTTCTGCGGGCCATGGAGCGAGTACAATAGACATGTGACCTTAGCAGGCTGTGGGCCGAAAAGGTGGATTTACCTTGGGAGGGGTACCATGAATATTTTACAAGCATTATTTTTTCCGCCAGAGCAACCCGGAGGGGTTTCCTCAATGGTTCCCTATATTTTAGAGCGTTTTAATAGAAGAGGCTGGAATATGGAGCTGTTCTCGCTGCCCAAAAGGGTGAGGCAGAAAGGGACAGAGGAAGTATCGTTTCAAACGTTTGATTGGCGCAAATTTGAAGGAGTCCCTATTGTGGACAAATATATACAGACCTACAAGGACTATGTATGGTGGACAAAACTCAGGTTGCGCGGCACTTATGACGTGATTCACGCACATCATCCGATTACGGGGCTTGTCATGAAGCAGCTTTATCCGGACACGCCGGTCATTATGACGATTCACTCCAGCTTTGAACGCGAGCTGATTCTAAACGGAAAAATAGCCGAGAACGGTCCGGAGCATACGTTCCTGACGTCGATATACAGAGAACTGGAAGATCGGGTCGATCAGCTGATCACCGTGTCCAATTCTTTCAAGATGTATTTGTCCGAGTACGTACAGGAACCGGAGCGGATCGGCGTCATACCAAACGGCTATGATGAAAAGCGGTTTCGCCCGGTTTCTCACGAAAATCACATTCCGCAGTTGATTACCGTCTGCCGCCTTGTTCCGGCAAAAGGGCTCGATATTTTGCTCAAGGCATGCGCCGAATTGAAACAAAAAGGACTTCCGTTTGTGCTTCATCTGATCGGCGACGGTCCGATCCGCCAAGAGCTGGAGGAAATGGCGCTTCAGCTGAACATTTACGAAGAAATCATTTTTTACGGATACATGCTGCACCCTGAAGATTTTATGCCGTTTTTTGATGTGTTTGTACTGCCGTCCCGGGCGGAGGCGTTTGGTTCCGTGTTTGCGGAAGCGGCTCTTTGCGGTTTGGCCGTCGTCGGCACCAACGTCGGCGGTATCGCCGAACAGATCGAACATGGGCAAAATGGCCTGCTTGTCCCGGTTGACGATGCGCATGCGCTGGCGGGCGCGCTTGAAAAGGTGATGTCCGATCCGCAATACCGGTACAACTTGTCCCGGGTCGCTTGGGAGAAAGCGAAAAATACGTATTCGCTGACCCGGGTCATTCAGCAGTTGCGGGCAGTATACCGCAGCTACCGCAAAGATTAGAATCATGCGGCGGCATGGTCCGAAAATACCGGAGGTGCGGCAAAGGCTACTGAAAAAGCAGCGAAGTAAGCGAAATCATGCTGGAGAAGTGCCAGCGTTCACTTTTTCAGTGGCCTTGTGCGGCGTGAGGAGTGACATATAATGAAAGCTTTCCGATTTCTGCATACCGCGGATCTGCATCTGGACAGTCCGTTTCGCGGGCTGGCCGGACTGCCGCCGGTCATACGCGACAGGCTGAGAGATTCGACCTTTGCCGCTCTGGAGCGGATGGTCCGGCTCGCAGCCGAGCAGCAGGCAGATTTTGTCGTTATTGCAGGAGATGTATACGATACGGCGGACCGGTCGCTTAAAGCGCAGATCCGCTTTCAAAAAGCGATGGAACAGCTGGCGGGTAAACAGATACCCGCCTTTATTGTTCATGGGAATCACGATCCGTTGAAGGGCAAATCGGCCCGGCTGCGGTATCCCGACTCGGTCTATTTTTTCAGCGGGGAGGCGGCAAGCATCACCGCAATGACGCCCGATCGGGGGGCTGTGGCCGAAATATTCGGCATTTCATATGAGACGGCGGCGGTGCAGGAAAATTTGGCGCTGCGTTTTCAGCCCAATCCCGGGGAGCTGTACCGGATTGGCCTGCTGCACGCCAATGTGGACGGTGACGCCTCTCACGATAACTACGCGCCGTGCCGCCTGAACGATTTGCTGGACCGAGGGATCCACTACTGGGCTTTGGGACATATACATACGCGGCGTACGCTGCATGAGCATCCCCATGTCGTCTACCCGGGGAATACGCAGGGCAGACACAGCAATGAAACCGGAGCCAAGGGCTGTTATATCGTTGATGTGAATCATGCCGGAGATACCTCGCTTGTGTTCCACCCGCTGGATACGGTGAGATGGATGCGGCACAGCCTGTCGATTGAAGGGATGGATACGGAGCAGCATCTGAAAGAAGCGGTGGAGAGCGTATTGGAGCAGCTGCGCAGCGAAGCCGAAGGACGAGCTTGCATTGTCCGGCTTCAGCTGGAAGGGCGCGGCAAGCTGCATGCGGCCATATCGCAAGGTCCGGCGCTGGAAGAGCTGGCAGCCGAGCTGCGGCTGCAGGAAACGGCGGCAGCGGAAGGAGCGGACGGTTATCCGTTCGTATGGATCGAAGCGATCGAGAACCGGACCGGTGCAGGGCTTGACATGTCTGTGTTAGCCCAGGAAACGAGCTTTCTGGGGGACCTGCTGCGTCTTTCGCAAAGTTTGGCCGAAGACCGGGAGCGGTTTGAGCCGTTTTGCGAGGAGGCGCTGGCGGCGCTAAAAAGCCAACCAGCGCTTGCCCGGCTGCTGCGTGATTTGCCGCCGAAAGAGCGGCTGGAGCTGCTCAAAGCCGCGGAAACGCTGGCGGTCGACATGCTGGCGGAGACGGGGGGAAGCGAATGAAATTAACGTATATTCATGTGCGGGATTATGGAGCGCTGCGCGACCTGCAGCTCGATTGCAGCCAGCCGTTAACGCTGGTGTACGGGCGCAATGAAGCGGGCAAGTCGACGCTGCTGCAATTCATCCGCGCCGTATTGTTCGGATTTCCGTCACGGCAGCAGGGAGCTGCCGGAGGCGCGATCGGCGTTCTCGATTCGCAGGGCCGCCCGGCGCGAATCGAAAGGTATGCTGCCGCTAACGGAAAATCGGCGGCTTCTTCGGCGCTTCGTATCGTCTATGAAGACGGAACGGCGGCAGGGGAAGCCAAACTCGCCGAGCTGCTCGGCGGCATTTCGGCTCAGCTGTTCGGGCAAGTATTCGCTTTTGGCCTCGGCGAGCTGCAGGAGTTGAGCACCTTGCAAGGAGAAGAGATCAGCGGTTACATATATAGTGCGGGGCTCGGCGCAAGCGCAAGCCGAATCCGCCAGGCGGAGAAAAAACTTGCCGCCGGGCTGGACCAAATGTACAAGCCGAGAGGCAAACTTCAGCCGATCAACAAGCTCGTACAGCGGGTCGCCGAGCTGGAGGCCGCGCTGCGCAGCGATCCTGACGCGGTGGCCGAATACGATCATCTACGGACGCGGATTCAAGAAACGGAACAACGTATCCTGCAGCTTTCGGATCGCAAGGATCAGCTTGCTGCGGGGCTGCAGATGGTCCGTACCGCGCTTCAATTAAGCGACTCCTGGTCGCGCTGGCTGGCTGTGCAGGCACAGCTGTCCGGGCTGCCTGTCACGGAGCATTTTCCGGAAGAAGCGGTGCCGCGGCTTGACGCTTATCTTGCCGAGCAGGAGCGGCTGTTTGGCGAACTGGACAAGCTGGCGCTGAAGCGGGAGCAGTTGCAAAGGGAGCTGGACAAGCCGGAGCGCAGCGAAGTTTCGTTTGCTCCGGAAGCGCAAGCGGAATTGAGCGGTCTGCTGGAACGGTCGGCCGCTTACCGCGACAATCAGGCCGCGGCAGCCGAGCTGCGTGCCGAACTGGAACATGCTGAGACGGAGCTAGGTAAACTGTTGAAGCGAATCGATCCTGGATGGGATGAAGCGGCGTTGGCCGCATTTCCGCAGACGATCGCGCTGCGCGAGCAAATCCGCGAATTCCGCGAAGCGTTTGCGGAATTGGCGCAGCGGCAACTGCACGCCGAAGCGGAGGAGATGATGTTGGCCCGAGAGGCGGGTTACGCCGCCGCCGAACGGGAACAAGCCGAAACTGCGCTGAACGGGTATCGCGAGCGGCACAGCGAAAGTTTGTCGCTGTTTGCCAGGTTTCCCGCGCAGGAGTGGAAAGCGCAGCTGGACGAGCTGCGGCGGCTTGCCGCGGACTGGCAGCAGGCGGAGGCCGAGCTGCGCTTCGCTGAGGAGCGCGCGGCGCATGACAGCGCCGCCCGCGAGCAGCTGCGCAGCGAGCAGCGCGCTTCCGCGCGGCGGCTCGCGCTGGTGCTGGCCGCGCTGGCGCTGGCCGCGCCCGGGGCGCTGCTCGCCGCCG
>NZ_SIRE01000031.1 GCF_004307995.1 Paenibacillus thalictri
TTCAAGCTGCTCACTGCTTACGTCAATACCGACAAAGAGTTTCAAGTGGAAATCCTCCTTTCTATTAGGGATTCAGGGAAATGGACTTTTCGGGATGCCCCCAGCGCGCTCGCCGATCAGTCACCCTCGCCTATGAGAACTCACTTCGGTCCATGAGCTGCCCCGAAGTTGCTATCTTCGGGCATGGGTTGCCGGAGGGAACAGCCAGCGGGTAAGAAGTGCCGCACGAGTGCCAGGGAAACAGACTTTAAGAGTAGTCGAACTACAGGAGGAAAAAGAGTTTCCCCGAATGAACCCTAAGATTCATTGTCTGGAAGCATTACGAAAAGTCCAGTCCCTTTTAAGAATCTTCATTTATTTTTCATTTTTCAAAGATCAAATTGGAAATTTTGAAGGTGGCCGCCAGTACCCTAGGGTACTGGAAATTGGCTCAACAACAATCTTTAAGAAATACTATACGAGGAGCTTCAGTCATGAAAAGCATTAACAAAACAACGGCTCTTTTGGCGATTGCCGCCTTATTCGGCGGATGTTCGGCTCAGTCTCCCCATAACGCCGCTTCCCCGGCGCCCTCCGAGGCGGTGAAGGATCAAGCTCATACCGCGCAAATTCAGCTGGATGAGCAGAATTTTACGCTGAAGCAGTGGAAAGTGGACGGCTCTCACATCACGACCGTGAAAGGCACGCTTTTACTGGACAATCAGCCTGTCACCAACGGCATTCTGCATGCCTCCAGCATCAAACGGGATATCGTTACCGGCGAGGACGGCGCTTTTGCTTTGACAGTCGACCAGAGTTTGCTGGCTGATACACAAGTGAAAGTAAAATCGCTCGATCAAGCTACTTTTTCCGGCAAACCGCTAACAAGCGAGATGACAAAAGATTTACTGGCTGCCGAAACAAGAATCAACGTAAACTATCCGATTCAGGTCAAGCAGGTGGAGAACTCACCTGAGGACCCCGCTAAAGTAAAGGTGCACGGACAAGTGCTATCAGGCAGCAAAGATGATGTCATCTCTTTTTTTCAGGTGGATAAGTATCGGATCGGCGGGGTTGTGAAAGATGCGGATGGCAAACCGGTGCAAAACGCGGTCGTGTGGTTCGATCGAGATGAAGGCGAAGGTTTCGGAAAATCGACGCCAACGGATGAGAATGGCACCTATTCGATTTACTACATGCCTGAAGATGAAGAAACGAATCTGTCGGTCACCCTCGGTACGACAAGATATACGCTGCCGGAGGGCAAAGTGTTTGTCATGCCCGAGAAGACAAGCGTACAAATTGACATTACTTTGCCGAGACAAGGCACCATTATCGAAGATAAACCTCCGACGCTGGTCAGCGTAACGTCGCCCGGCGCTATTTATACCGGCGTGCTTGTTGGACTAAACGTTCCCAAAGACGTAGAATACACCGTTACGATTCCCGACAAGCAAGGAAATTTCGTAGTAACGCTCCCCAAACAAGTGTGGGAGCAGCAAAAACCCGCTTTTTTTGAAACAAAAATTTCCAAGTTCGTAGATAACATCAAACTAACCTGGGGAGATACGCTGCCGCCAAATTTCATTGAACCAAGCGATAACGACCCTAAGCTTACTACGACGTTATAGGCATCCACGACGGACCTTGAGAAAAAGACGAGTAAACACCGGAGGCATCTTCCGTTTTCACAAAAGTCCGCCGGGTTTTACTCGTCTTGTTTATTTTCCACTATGTGTTTCATACAGAACTGAATTATTGAAGGTGCTTTTGCACGATGGCTTCAAGCTCCGCCAACGGACGAACGCCAACATAATTGCCCATGTCCACTCCATCTTTAAACACTTTTAATGTAGGAATGCTCATTATGCCGAATTGGCCGGCTGTTTCCGGATTGTCGTCGACATTCACCTTCGCGATCGTTACCGCGCCTTGCAGTTTCTGATCCAACTCCTCCAAGATAGGGGCGATCATTTTGCAAGGACCACACCATGGGGCCCAGAAGTCAACCAGTACAATACCCTCCTGAATCGTTTCTTGAAATTTGGCATCCGATACATTCACAATAGCCATGTTAACCCTCTCCTTATTTTATATTTTCGGTTCCATTAAGCCGCGTTCTGTTATATACCATGCTGCGCTTTGCTCCGCCGCGGCCGGCCTCTTTGGCGGCAGCTTCGGTGAATTGGCCCTGCAGCTGTTCAAACCACGCTTTGTCATATGTGAGCAGCGCCAGTTCGATCAAACTGCGCAGTTCTTCAGAAGTTGAAGGCACATAATCAGGCAGCTTTCTCGCTTTCAGCCTTCTTGTTTCGATCACGGTGTTGACAGTTTCCGCATGGTCGCTTTGCGTAACCATTACCTTTATCATGCCGTGCGGATCCACCGATTCGACGTATCCGATAAATCTTTCATCCAGGGGGGATGTGCCGCTGACCCAATCGCCTTCTTGAATAATGCCATGCTCGCTCACTGCAGCCATACCTGTTCACCTCTTTATTAGAATGTTATATATCAAAGGCATCTATCACCATTTAGGTAACAGTTAACCTATGGTTTCTAACTGTCGTCATTCAAGTGACAGTTTAATGAAAGAAACTTGCTCAATGCTCCTTAATGCCTCAAGAAACATTTACTTCTGCTGTTCGGCCGCCAATACGCGCTCAAGCACCTTACTTATCGTCATGCATTGTAAATAAGAAAGCAAATGCTGCTCGGCCTCGCAAAAAATATGGTCCATCACCTCAGCCATGTTACAAGCGATCTTGCAATCTTCCTCCACATTGCCGGAACACCACGAAGGCTTAATCGAACCAATGGAAGTGGCCCGGTATATTTCGTCAAGCGATGCTTGCTCAGGGCTGCACTTCAAGTAAAATCCGCCGCCGACCCCTTCCTTCGTTGCAATGTAGCCATGTTTCCTTAAGATGCTTAACACCTTGCGGACTCGCGACGGATGGGTATTCACGTTATGGGCAATCATATCACTTGTAGCCATTCGGTCAGGTTTGGAAGCGAGATACACCAGGCTGTGCACCGCAATCGTAAATTCGCTGTTCACCTCGCTGACCTCCTTCGACTTAAGCTTACTGTCATTATAATTGTAACAGTTATAAAAAGCAATAGCCTTTTCCTACATACTTACAAAAAATCGGGTACTTGCAAATTACTATATAATATCGAATAATAATTCTATGTATATCAAAATAGGAGTGTGAACATGATGCGTGAAATCCCTATATCCGTTCTCGACCTTGCGCCGATCGTTGCAGACGGCACCGCCGCAGATTCATTCCGAAATTCGCTGGATCTTGCGCGGCATGCCGAGCAATGGGGCTATCAGCGATATTGGCTTGCCGAACACCACAGCATGCCCGGCATCGCCAGCTCGGCCACCTCGCTGGTGATCGGCTATATTGCTGCCGGTACGCAAAAAATTCGCGTCGGTTCCGGAGGCATTATGCTGCCGAATCATGCTCCTCTTGTCATCGCCGAACAGTTCGGCACACTCGAAACGATGTTTCCCGGCCGTATCGATCTGGGACTAGGGCGGGCTCCCGGCTCCGATCAATTAACAGCCCGCGCTTTAAGACGCGGTTTAGCCAGCGGCGGCCAGGATTTCCCTGAGCTGCTTAGCGAGCTCCAGGCTTATTTCGATCCAGCCCGCGAATCCGACTATCGTCCGCTCGGTGTGAGCGCCGTACCCGGGGAAGGGCTTCACATCCCGATCTGGCTGCTTGGCTCCAGCGGTTTCAGCGCCGAGCTGGCCGGGAAGCTGGGGCTGCCGTTTGCGTTCGCCAGCCATTTTGCTCCCGATTATTTGCTCCCTGCATTGGAGTTGTACCGCCGCAACTTCCAGCCGTCGGATGTGCTCGACAAGCCCCATGCGATGGTCGGCATCAACATCATCGCCGCCGACACCGATGAAGAAGCCCGCAGACTGGCTACCAGCCAGCAGCAGCAATTTCTGAACATCATCCGCGGCCGCCGGGGACAGCTGCGCCCTCCTGTCGACAGCATGGAACCGTTGTGGGCTCCGCACGAGAAAGAGTACGTGCTGAAACAGCTCAGTTATTCCATTGCCGGCAGCAAGCAAACGATACGCGAGAAGCTGCCCTACATCCTTGAGCAAACCGGCGCCGACGAAATCATCGTTGCCGCTCAGGTTTACGATCACAACGCCCGGCTTCGCTCGTATCAGCTTGTATCCGAAGCGGTGCAATCCGCAAATTAAGCAATTGTACTCACCCGCCGCGGCATCATTATTTATACCGATGAAAAGAAGGCAGGAAATCGAGTGATCTACTCGGTCCTGCCTTTATATTTGCCGGTATGGATGAGGTGAACGGTTACGTCGATCTTGTTCAGGGAATCTTTGTTCAGCACAAAATCCTCAGGTTTTTCATGCAGCTCATGCCATTTGCGCGGATACTCCCGGTACAGCGTTTCATCTAAGAACAATACGTCGATTTGCTGCTCCAGCCCTTTATTGTATGTGTTCCTGATTTGGCCGCCGATCACTTTCGCCGCTTTGTCCTCCAGCATTTTCTCCGGTATGTCCTTGACCAATTCTTCGACATATGCGTTGAAGCTTAGACCGATATCGTATTTTACCAGGCTGTCCTCCATGATCGGCTTGATTTTCACTTTGGGATTGATCAATACCATGGCGCCAACCGTACTTGGGCCATCGGGAATATTGATCGGGGAACGCGACATCTTTCGCTGCAGCCAACGTGCGCCCATCAAGTCTTTTTCGGACAGCCAGTTAACTTTATCATGAGTCAAGATGTATGCGCCGTCGATTTTCAGCATCGGCTTGACGCTGTTGTCTTCATGCCAGCTCCCCTTGTCGAGTGTGATGGAAGGGATCATGGCCGAGCGGGTCGGCTCATTCATTTTGGCAATGATTTTATATCCGTAGATAGGCTGGATAAACGAGCTTTGGGCGTACAGCCGGGCTGGCGAATACACCACTGTATCCAGAGGCGACAGATTAAACAGCGACTTTTCTACAAAAATATCCTGCAGCCGCTCCTTCGTTCCATACAACAGGACATTGTAACGGATTTCCCGGTAACGGTTCAGCGCATCGTAAGCGCCTTTGACATAATCCTCATGGTTTAAAAACTCCTCGGTGCAGATGATCGCTTTGACATGCCCCCAAAATACGCGGATTTGCGATGTTTTATATATATTAAAAAACGATTCGATCAACGTATCGCCTTCACCTTTGCCAATCCAATTGGGCACAACTTGGCCTACTTTCTCCGATTCGCCTTTAGCCACATTGGAAAAGTTCAGCACCTGGGCATAGGTCACAAATTTGCCGTCCCGGTAATCGAGACCAATTGCGGTCACATAAGCCATGCTTTGAATATCCTTGGAATTCCAGCAGCCTGCCAGCAGCAAAGTCGAACCCAATAGACCAATCAGCCAAATTATTTTCATCATCATCCGTTATCTTCCCCCTGATGATCGGGATCCACCGGATGGATGGCTTTAGGTCTCGACTTCAAAAACTCCCACGGAACCCGCAAATACGATTTGGCCATATCCGAGAATATCGGCGGAGAAATCGGTCCGAAATAAGGCACGCCAAACGAATGCAGTCTGGACATATAAAAAATAAGCAAAATAAACCCCAGAATCACCCCGTACATGCCCAGCACCGATGCAAGCAAAAACATAATGAACCGGGCAATGCTCACCGATGTGCTGAGTGTTTGATTGACTAAGGTGACCCCCATAACGGCCGTAATCGCTCCGATGACCACAACGGAAGGGGAAACGAGTCCCGCGCGAATCGCCGCGTCGCCGATCACCAGACCGCCTACAACGGTTAACGTTTGCCCGATGGAGTTGGGAAGCCGCAACCCGGCTTCGCGGAAAATTTCCAGCAGCACCAACAACAGCAGCATCTCAAGCTGGCTGGATAACGGCAGCCCCAAACGGGCCAGCGAAATCGTCGCCATTAAACGAAAGGGAAACTGATCCTGATGAAACGCCGAAATGGCAACCCAAAAACCGGGTAAAATAATCGCCGCCCAAAAGCTGAGAAACCGTACCATCCGGGCAAAAGAGATGTACATGAAGCCAAAATGGACATCTTCCGGCGATTTGAGCAGCAGCGATAATCCGGCGGGACCGATAAGCACAAACGGATTGCCATCGATGATCAAGACGAATCTCCCGGCCAGGAGGGAGCTTACCGCATAGTCGGGCCTGCCTGTAAAATCAAGCATTGGAAATAAGCTGTATTTGACATCGGCCAGCGCTTCCTCCAACTGGTTGGTCGTGTAAAGCCCATCGATATCGATCTTGCCCAGACGTTTGCGCACTTCCTTCACGATATCCGGAGCAATGATGTCGCGAATATACAACAAAGCGACCTTGGTCCTTGTTCTTCTGCCGATTACCGACATTTCAGCCTGCAGCGAGTTGCTGCGCAACCGTTTGCGAATGAGGGCGATACTGGTTGAAATATCTTCGACAAAACCGTCCTTGGGGCCTTTAATCGAAATTTCCGTGCTCGACTCCTCGGGCTGTCTGCCTGGGCGATTACATATGTTCAGCTTCAAGAGCTGTAAGTTTTCAGCAAATAAGAGCAGCAGATCGCCCTGAAACACGGAATCGATAATATCCTGGCTTTCAGGTATACCGTGAAACTGAATAACAGGCAGCGAGCCGAATAATTTCCATTGGGCCGACGATTCAAAGCCCTTATCGACATACAATTGCTGCAATACCGGCATAATGTCTGTACCGATCTTCCCCGAATTGCACAAGCCTTCGGCATAAATCACATACACTTCCGAGGAGGACTCTTCTCCGAAGCGGTAAGATAAAATTTGCACATCCGAGCAGCCGGCAAACAACTCTTCGAGGTCCTGCCGGGTCCATGCCTGCAGCCGTTCACGGCGTTCCGTCATGTCGCCCTCTCCTTTACCGGCTTGGTATACAAAGACATCACCGTCCAGATGACAGTCAGCGCCAAGGAAACCGCCAGGAAAACGGGAATGTGCACATGATACATCCATAAATAATACGCGTTTTGACTAATCGGCAGCATTGGCAGCACAATGTAGCTGAGCATGACCAGAAACATAAACCGTTTTCTCCATTTGTCCGTGCGAAACGGCAAAATATCCGCCATAAGAAATATGGCGGCGCTAATACGGATGGTAGCTCCGGCGAGCCATTGATATACGGAGAAAAAATCGACATGCTCCACATAATCGCCGATTTTTACCAGACGCCACTGCTCATACGGCGATGTCATCTGCTTGGCGGCTTCCTTCGGTCCAAATTCCGTGATGCCTCCCAGAATAGGTCCAAGCGTAATGCCCACAATAAACAAACCGAATAATACGATTTGCCACACCTTCACTTCCGATTTAATCCGGTGCTGCATGACAAGGATCAGCGAGAGCTCCAGCAAGCTTCCTCCGGCAAAAATCATCCCGTTCATCACGGGCTTCCAGCCGTCCTCCAAAAACGGCTTGAGCAAGTAAAAATCTTTCTCCGATGCATTCGCAACCGATACAAAAATGCCGAGCATAATCACCAGCGGCAGCAGCATACCCGCACTGACGGCAATCGTGCGGATGCCGGCGCTGGCACAGTACCAGCAAAATAGGACAATAGGCAAAATTAACGCCAGCTTTGGCGTTGCAGGCAAATAATTGGTAATCGTCCATACCGTTGTATGTATGACCGTCAAACCCCCGATGGAATACAGCTGCAAGCACAACGGGGCAATCAACAGCCATGAGACTAACGGACTCGAATGTTCCGCCATCCAAAACTGCAGCCTCTGGTAATTCATTTTTCGCATAATATAAACAAGCAGCACGCACCAAGGAATGTAGATGACTCCTGTGGCAAGAACGGTAATCCATGCATCTCTGCCCGATGCGTCAAGCAGCACGGCGTTAATGACGACATGACTGGTCAGACCATTCATCAAGGCGAAAATCATACACGCTTGCAAAAAGGAGATTTTTTCGTTGGAATGAATCATATCAGGCTCCCGTCGTTGAGTAAGAAGGAATCGTTGGTATTTTATCCCCAAAATGGTTAAGATATTCGCATATGGCTTAAGCGTCTGGGTTGACAATAGAGTCAATTGTAACTATGATAGTTACATCAAGGGAGGATACGACTTATGAAAATAAGCAGTCGGTTTACGGTCGCTGTTCATGTCTTATCTCTGCTGTCTATCCAAAATAGCAGCCCTTGTACGTCTGAATGGATCGCGGGAAGCGTCAACACGAATCCTGTTGTTATTCGCCGCATCATGGGCATGCTGAAGCAGCACGGATATATTGATATCCGCCGCGGCACTGGGGGAGCGAAGCTGCTCAAACCGCTGGAGGCCATTACACTGCTGGATGTATACCGCGCTGTCGAAGTGATGGAGGAAGGCGAGCTGTTTCAATTCCATAGCAACCCGAATCCGAATTGCGAAGTAGGGGCCAATATCCAAGCCGTGCTTGAGCTTATCCTGCACCGCGCTCAGGAAGCGATGGAGCAAGTGCTGGCCGAGATTACGATGAAAGAACTGGTCACCGTGTTAGTTCAAAAAATTGGATAATGGGATATCCGATTTTTTTTGGACTGGATGTAACTACAACGATTACATCTGGCGTAAAAACAATGGGTTTGGGCATCATGAAACTATATTATTATTCGGAGGGAACACACAATGAAAATCGCAGTAATTGGCGCTAACGGCAAAGCAGGAAGCTCGATTCTGAAGGAAGCTGCAGACAGAGGACATGAAGTAACGGCTATCGTAAGAAATGCGTCCAAACTTCAATCTACCGGAACAGCTGTCATCGAGAAAGATGTTTTCAGCTTGACCGCAAGCGATTTGGCGCCCTTTGACGTTGTGATTAACGCGTTCGGAGCGCCGCTGGAACAAGAGCAACTTCATGTGAAAGCCGGACATGCGTTGATTGAGGCGCTCAAAGGAACCCCAACAAGACTGATTGTTGTCGGCGGCGCGGGCAGCTTGTTTGTAGACGAAGCCGAAACGGTCCGCGTGGTGGATACGCCGGATTTCCCTAAGGAGTATCATGCAACTGCCTCCAACCAAGCTATCAACCTGGAGGAATTGCGCAATTCCACTTCTATTAACTGGACCTTCGTCAGCCCGTCGGCCTTTTTTGACCCGCAGGGGCCAAGAACAGGCACTTACCGCAAAGGCAAAAACCAGCTGCTGATCAATTCCAAAGGCCAAAGTTACGTCAGCTATGCCGATTATGCCATCGCCATCGTCGATGAAATCGAAAATCCGCAGCATCTTAACGAACGTTTCACCGTTGTTTCCGAAAATTAATCCGTTATAAGCGGCATTCCATCGTTTCAAAACGAAAGGCAAAGAGAGTCATGCGGCCCTCTTTGCCTTTTTTGTATGCCTAACTCACGGTCCTTCATCTCACCACTAATGATTATGAGTAGCCATATTGGTTTGTATATGCGCCATACCGATCTTGTCCAGGTATCTGCTTGCTAGGTAGTGGGTCTGACAATATCCTTTTGCGACGGACGGCTGCTCGCAGCGTCTCCATTTGCAGTTGATTTCTTTCGCTTTAACCCTTTCATGCTGTGGGTCCCCGTATCTTAGCAGCCGTTGATGGTGCATCGCACACAGATGTTTCGCTTTGATTGGCTTCATGCAACCTTCAATGGAACATTGATTTGCCACGATCAAGAATCTCCCTTTTTAAAAATTTGACTCTATAACGATAACCGAACATTGGAACGAAAATTGTTAAAAAGAACACGAAATGGAGACCCAATCATTACAAATTTATGAACTTTGCGGATCTTGTTTGGCCACATGTACTTTTCCGGAGAAGAAAACGGCTCCGCCTCCCATATCGGCCAAACGATCAGGTGTGAGCGCATTAACCAGCGCTTTTCCTCCTGCTGATGCGTCCGACCAGAGCCCTTGGCTCACGACCACTCCGGGAAGCACTTGATCGCCGACCGCAGCCGTCAGAATGCATTCGCCTTGCCGGTTCCATACTTTGACGGCATCCCCTTCCGTTATCCCGAGAGCCGCGGCATCGGCCTCATTCATGTGCAGCTTCGGAGATTTCTCCATCCGGACATGCTTTTCGTTATTGGAGAACGTGGAATTCAAGAAATTATGATTTGGCGCTGGAATGAACCAAAACGGTGAATCGTCCTCCTCAGGCAGCGGGACGTAAGCCGGCAAAGGCGGATAACCGCGCCGTTCCATCGCTTTGGAATACAATTCAATTTTCCCGCTTGGCGTCTTCAGTTTCCCCGGAAAAAGCGGCTTCACCTGCGCTTTGGCATACCGCCGTTCGGCCAGCGCCTCGAAAGTCACGCCCTCCAGATAAGGGTTATGCGGATGATCCAGCGCCTGGCGGATCATCTCATCTTCCGAATCCTGAAAAGCGCTGTCTGTAAAGCCCATGGCCTGAGCCAGCAGGCGAAACACTTCGACATTCGATTTGCTTTCCGCATACGGCTCGATGACCGGCTGCTGGATTTGCACATAGTGATGCCAATAGGAAGTGTATAGATCGGTATTTTCAAAAGATGACGTTGCCGGCAGCACAATATCCGCATAAGCCGCCGTCTCCGTAAGAAACAAATCGTGCACGACCGTAAACAGCTCTTCCCGCTCCAGCCCTTGCCTGACCTTATTCGCATGCGGAGCCGCAACCGCAGGATTGGCATTGTATACGTATAGCGACCGGATCCGCGGTTCGAGTTCAAGCAGCGCGCTGCCGAGCAAATTCATATTGATGCGGCGCGTGCTTTTGGCCAGCAAGTCGGGCCGTTGCAAGGCCGTGGTATTGACGTTTAAATAACCCCCGTTGCCTTTGATCGCGCCGCCGCCCCGTTTCAGCCATTGACCTGTCAATGCAGGCAAACAGGATATGGTGCGAACGAACATTCCGCCGTTGTCGTGATGCTGTGGACCGTTCCCGATTCGAATGAAAGAAGGGGAGGTTTCCCCGTACATACGAGCCAGGCGGTAAATGTCTTCGACGGGGACACCCGTGATACCGGATACAATTGCAGGTTCGTAATACTTCACATGCTCACGGAGCTCTTCGTAACCGACGGTATACTGCTCGAGAAAATCTTCATCGGTCATGCCTTCGGCAAATAAAATATGCATCAGACCTAACGCCAACGCCGCGTCGGTCCCGGGCAATATCGGAATAAACCAATCGGCCCAGCGGCCGGTTTGATTGCGATGAACATCAATGACGATAATCTGAGCCCCGTTTTTGCGGGCTTTTTCCGCGAGCATCACCTGGTGCATGTTCGTACTGACGGCATTGATGCCCCACATGATGATCAGCTTGGCATGAATCGTATCCTCCGGATCGATTCCATAACTCCCGCCCATCGTATATCGATACCCTTCCGTTCCCGCGGCGGAGCAGATCGTTTGCAGCAGACGGCTGGCTCCGAGCCGGTGAAAAAACCGGCGGTCCATCCCTTCCGTGCCAATCCGGCCCATATTGCCGTAGAAACTGTAAGGTAAAATGCTTTCCGCTCCTGCGCCCGCAATCAGCTTTTTCCAGTGGCCGGAAATCGTTTCTATCGCATCTTCCCAGGAAACCCGCTCGAATTGTCCGGAGCCCTTAGGCCCGACCCGCTTCATCGGATAACGAAGACGCTTCGGATCATAGATGCGCTGACCCATATTCCGCACCTTGTTGCAGATCGCCCCTTGGGTCACGGGATGGTCAGGATCGCCTTCGATTTTGACAATGTGACCGGCTTCTTTATGAATCAACAGTCCGCATTGGTCGGGGCAATCCAGCGGGCAAACAGAGGAAAACACTCCCGTTAATCGTTCGATGGCTGGTTCCATAACAGCACTTCCTTCGTTCACGACAAAATAAGACAAATGTCGATTTATTTTAGCATATGAAAAAGCCGTCTTTCCACAGCAAAAGGCAGGAAACAAACGGCTTTAATTTATTTTTATAAACTTTATCATTTCATAAGCAACGTTGCAAATTTAACGGCAATCCGCCTTCAATCAGCGGCCACTTCCGGTATCCGCTTGATCCGGGGATCCGTAAATATATCGTATTCATCCCGGCTGGTGCTGGAAAATTCGGAAACGATCGCACCTTCAGCCCCCGCTTGAAACCAATGCAACGTGTTCGGCTGAATCGTATACTGCTCGCCGGGATTCAGCTCGATTTCATGAAACACCGTGTAATACGGCTCGCTGCCCGCAGGCACTTGAGCTTTCGGACTTTCGGCCGGATCGCCTTCCACGTACAAATACACTTTGCCGGAGCGGCAGCGGAATGTTTCCATCTTGCCCGGATCGCTGCCGATGGGAGGATGCTTGTGCTCAGGGCAAGTCTGCCCTGGAAATAACACCAGCTCCTTGGCGCAATAGCGGTCCGTATTGATGTATGTAATGAGTTCCAGCCCTTGCTTCTCCAGCTCTTCGAGACCAAACTCGGCGATTTCGATACTCTCCGTTTCTTCCTGTGAAAGCACAATACCCGCTTTGGCAAAATACTCCGCCGTACGCGCCTGTGCCGCTTTCAATTGCGTTTGTGTCAGCATGTGATTTCCTCCTGCGTCGTTAGCATTTTCTATCGGCTTTCCGTGAGGAAAGCCCTCATCATGTATAACCCGGACCACGCTATCGTTTGGCCCTATCCAAATTCCCGTCTCGCTGCACTCGCGCCATTCTGGTATAGCCATCGCGGTCGGATGGCGAGGCCAGCCGGCGGACATGCGCCGCTGCAGCTCCGTCCAAGATGGTACGCCGCTGGTTGCGTCGGCTTGCTCCACACTGGATGCACCGACGGCGACAGCGCTGTTCAGCGCTTGCTCCGCGGGCATCCCCAGCAGCAGGGCGTTCAGAAACCCCGCAATGGTGCAATCTCCGGCTCCTGTCGTCCCGACGGCGTCAACCCTGAAACAGGGGGCCAACAGCTCGCGGCCAAGCCAACTACGGGGGTCAGCTAAAGCGCAAGTTCCCACAGCCCGCAATCTGTCCGCATCGCTTGTCGAGCGCAAATATAACCCGTATTCGCCCAGCTTCAGGACGACAATCGCCGCTCCCATACCGATCAACTCATCGGCAAGAGACCGTAAAAGCGTATCGTCTGGCACCACCGGTTCGCCTGTAGAACGGACTACTTCCGATGAGCTGCCGGAACGGCCCGGATCAAGCATAAATACGATTTCCTCCAGGCTCGGCATAAACAAATCCACGTAGGGAAGTGCCTTTTGCAGAACGGCTCTCCAATCCGCTCGGCCGGCAGCCGAATCGGGATCGGGCCGGGCCATGTCCAACGAAGTGGCGGCCCCCTGCCTTTTGATCCGCTCGAGCATGCCGGCTAATTCCGTCCCCCCATCCGCAAACATTCGCCGCATCAAAGGGGGATAACCGAAATGAAACCAACGTATTCCCGCTAATGCCTCGTGCCGAATGTCGTCAGCGGCAAACGTATCGTTTGTTCCGGTGTAATGCAGAAAAATCCGGTCTACCCCGGGCGGGCTGATCACAATCGTGTACGCGCTTGTTTCCCCGGGCTGTACCAGCATGCTGTCTGCCAGCCGTTCATCCTGCCGCCGCAGCACATCCAAGATAGCGCCGCCAAACATGTCGTCTCCGATCTTGCCCATCAGCGCGACATGGGCGCCAAGACGATGGAGGGCTATCCCTGTATTTGGCACAGCGCCACCGGTTGCCAACACCGCAGGACCGATATCAACCAGCTTGCCCGGCTGCAAAATATCGTGTATTCCGCCATGCCAACCGCCAAGAGCGGGGATCACGTCGAGGCAGATATGTCCGGCAACGACAATGTCGACTCGCTTCTGCCGCAAGCGCTACTCCCCCCATCGCAAGGCGACGGTCCGCCCGCTGCGCTCCGATTCCAACGCCGCCGTAAACAGGCGGTGGCTGTCGGCCGCTTCCTCCGGCGTCGCGCAATACAATGGCTGGCGCATGGCAGAGCCGTTCGTAAGCTCGTCGCAAAAGGCGGCCCACATCTGCAAAATGGAGTCGGAGAAGCCAAATTCGAATATGTTTCCCGTAATTGTACCGTAAGCCGATACATAAGGCACATCGGCCACACGCCACGCCTGCTCACCGCCGGGGGAATAAGGCAGCGATGCCATCATCTTCGGATTTTTCGTGCTGAACTCCGCTGAACATTCCGTCCCCTGGATTCGGAGAAACCAGGTATTGGCATGCCCGGGAGCTATCCGTTTCGTCGACAGCATAAGAGGAAAGCGATTGCCCCCGGCTTCGTGCACATCACAGGCAAGAATGGCATTGTCCCACGTTTCGCAAGGAACCATCCGTCCCAAAGCATCCGGACGTTCCGTCACGACGTTCGTAAGCAGCGAGCGGACACTTTGCGGCTTCCAGCCGAAACGAAACGGCAGATGAACGACGTGCAAGCCCAGATCGCCCATGCAGCCGTATTCGCCGTTCGTGGCTATGCGCCGCTTCCAGTTAATCGGCTTAAGCGGGTCCAGATCGCTGCTGTGCCAGAATCCGGCTTCCACTTCGATGATCCGGCCGAATTTGCCCTCTCTCACCATTTTGGCAATCCGATAAGCGCCCGGAAAAAAGGGAAACTCCGAAGAGCATCGGACCAGCACCTCGGGATGTTCGCGGATCGCCTGCATAACGGCTTCGTTCGCTTCCTTGTCGATGCCAAACGGTTTCTCGCCAAGCAGATGTTTGCCTGCCCGAATGATGTCCACATACAGCAGCGCGTGCAGATGATGCGGCACCGCGCAGTAAATCGCGTCGATATCCGGATCCGCCAGCAGCTCCTTATAGTCCGTGGTCACGGTGGCGACACCCGGAACATGGCGTACGAACCACTTTGCAGCCTCGGGATTTGCATCGCAAACAGCTGTGATTCGCGGCTCGAAATCGACGCCCGTCAGGTGGCACCAACGGGCAGCAGCGCTGGCGAATTCTCTGCCCATCAAGCCGCAGCCGATCAGACCAAAACGAATGATACGTCTTCCTGCTTCCATCCGCTTCAGCCCTCCCCGCGCAGAAGTAGCGCCGCCTGCTCAGGATCGGCCCCGGCATGAATCATCGCCATGAAGGCGCGTGTCATGCGTTCCGGTTTAGGGTGCTGAATGACATTTCGTCCGTACACGATGCCGGAAGCTCCTTGCTGCAGCAACGTATACGTACGAGTTAATATTTCTTCATCGGAGGCCTTACCTCCTCCCCGCGGCAGCAGCGGTTTTCCGGATGCCGCTTCGACGACGAGGTAATATTCCTCCAGGCGATCGCACGGATCGGCCTTGATGATGTCGGCCCCCAGCTCCACCGCCTGCCGGACCAGCGGAATGATTTTGGTTATATCGCCATCTACCATATAACCTCCCTTTTGCTCATTAGGCAGCATAACCAGCGGTTCCACCATCAGCGGCATGCCGTAACGCTCGCATTCCGGTTTCAAACGGCATACATTTTCGATACATTGGCGATGCAGCTCGGGTTGTCCCGGCAGCAGCAGCAAATTAACGACAACGCAAGCCGCGTCAAGCGCCAGCGCTTGCTCCACCGGCCGCTCAATGAGCTGGCTGAACAGGTAATGCGAAAGCCGGCTGCCGTACACATTCGCCACATCCGTGCGCAGCACAAGCGAAGGCTTCTGTTTGCCGGGAATATCCTGCAGCAGCCCCGCCTGTCCCGGACTTAACTGAATCGCATCGGGATTGGCGCTCACAATCGTGGCAACGGCTTCCCGCATATTTTCGATCCCGCTTAAAAATGAATACTCGTTAAAAAAACCATGGTCTATAGCCACATCAAAGCACTTTCCGTCCGTGCCGAACAGCCGATGCAATCGGGGTGAAACCGACATCTTATTTCCCTCCATATAAATAAATTGAATGCCAAGCGGTTAATGTGCGGGAGGGGCCGCCCCAGCTACAAGGCAGCCCCTACATTTTACGTTCCGATAAGCTATTGCATGCTTGTTCTTTTTTGCCGAAGCCTTCCAACGTGCGTTATCCCGAGTGGTGCGTTGCAGCATTACATGGGCAGCATTCAGAGAGCTGGCGCTTGCCAAGTCGCGGTGCTCCGTCGCTTGCATTTGTCGGCTTGGAACCGGATAGCCGTTTTCGGCTCGGGCAGGTCGTTCCCAACTTACTTGGTGCGATACAGCCACTGTTGAATTTCCGGCTTGTCGATGTTTTCCGGCGTGACCGAGACGTTATCAAGCACGGTCAGCTTTTTGGCGTCCTTTTTGCCATTCAAGTAATCGTAAGCCATTTGCAAAATGATACGCGCTTCCTCCAGCGGCTTCTGCGAGATGATCGCCTGCAGCTCGCCCGCCTTCAGCGATTTTACCTGCTCCGGACCGGCGTCGTAAGAAACCAGCTTCACCTTATCCTGCACATTTTTGACGCGCAGCCCTTGAGCGACACCGGCGCCGGAGACAACGTTGGCCGCAAATACGCCGCTCAGGTCGGGATTGGCCAGTAAAATGTCCTGTGTTTTTTTCGCCGCGACGGTTGCTTGGTCGTCACAATATTCGGTCGCTACAACTTGAATGTTCGGATATTTCTTGATTTGCTCGAGGAAGCCTTTCTGGCGGTCGTCGGTTGTCGTAATGCCCGGCTTCGTATTCATGACGAGTACCTTGCCTTTTTCCCCGATCTGCTTGGCGAGTGTGTCCGCTCCCAGCTTGCCGCCTTGGATATTGTCGGAGGTGACGTTGGCGATATAAGCCGATTCGTCGGATACGTTCGTATCGACCGTAAATACGGGAATGTTGGCGTTCATCGCTTTCTTTAGCGGAGCCACCATCGCTTTGGCGTCATTAGGGGCAATGATGATGGCATCGACTTTTTCGGCGATCAGGCTGTCGACGATCGGCGTTTGTTTCGTATAATCCCACTCCGGCGCGCCGGTCCATACAAGGTCCACCCCCAGCTTGCTGGCTACTTCCTCCGCTCCGAATTTCATCGAGATGTAAAAAGCGTCTGTCGTAATGCCGGCCACATAAGCGATGCGCGGCTTTTTCTTGTCTTTGCTGCCGCTATCCGCTGCGGCCGGTTTATTTTCTGCGGGCGCGGGTGCAGCCGCCGGCTGTGCGGGTTTCCCACCGGAATCTGCTGTGGAACCTGCTGCGGGGCTGGAGCCCGACGATGAACCGCATGCCGCCAGCGAGACGGACAAAATCATGGCAAGCGCGACTGACAAAACCTTTTTCATTGGATAAAAACCTCCCTTAAAAAGTGGATGGATATGGCTAGCCCTTTTGCGTGCTTGTTACCGGCTTACATTAAGCTTCGCACCTTGTGCAGCACCTAGAGCAAGGCACATTGCCGCGTGAAGGCTGTTAATCTTACGTCCGAATGATCAGTTGCTGCGATAATTAAGCTTCTACCATTGCTTGCTAACGTTTGCTTTTACTGCGCAGCTGATCGACATACACCGCAAGCACGATAATCGCGCCAACGGCGACGATTTGCCAATAGACCTGGACATGCGCCAGCACAAGTCCGGTCATCAGCACCGCGATAATCGCCGCGCCGACAACCGATCCCCAGATGCTGCCCCGGCCGCCGAACAAGCTGGTGCCGCCGATCACGACCGCTGCCACAGCGTTCAGTTCGGTATGAGAGCCTGTCAGCGGAGAACCGTTCACAAACCGCATGACGATAATAATACCTGCAAGCGCCGCCAGAAATCCGGACAAAACGTATACCTTGGTCAGATGACTTTTGACGTTAATTCCGGCTCGGGATGCCGCCTCCACATTGCTGCCGATCGCATAGGTATAGCGGCCGAACCGGGTTTTCGTCAGCAAAATGTAGATCCAGGCTACGGCAAGCGCCGTAATCAGCACGGAGAAGCTAATAAAACCTAAAATAATGTAATTGCCGGCCGTCCCCAGCTCCGAGGGCAGATTGGTCACGCTTGTTCCGTTGCAAATAATAAACGTCATCCCGGTGCACACGCCAAGCATCCCCAGCGTGGAAATAAACGGTGTGATTTTCCACCTCGTAATCAGAAAACCGTTAATAAAACCGACCAGAACCCCAGTCAGCAGCCCTCCCGCTATGCCCAGCGGAACCGTCACCCAATGGCTTATGCCATGGTCCATGCCGTATTCGAGAATCAGCGCAAACACGATACTCGACAGTCCCATATTGGCACCAACGGACAAGTCGATGCCTGCGGTCAATATAACTACCGTTTCCGCCAGCGCCAGCAGCAGCGTATCCGTCATAAACGTCGAGGTGTTGTTCCAGTTATCCACCGAAAAAAATACCGGGTTGATGATGCCAAAAATAACAATCAGCAGCACCAGCACGCCAAAAATCCAAAAGTCCTCCACCCGCTGCCTGAGCGGATGGACCGGCACATTCAAGGAAGTCATCGTATTTCTGCTCACTTTCCGCATTCTCCTTTCATGGTCGGGCCCCGCTTTGCTGGAGGCGGGCGATGCGATCCGACTGCTTGGAGCCGGTAATGTACTGCACCACCTCGTTCACCGTCGTCTCCTTCACCTTCAGATTTGCTACAACTTCGCCGAGGCGCAAAATGACAATCCGGTCGCAAACGTCAAACACAAAAGGCATCGTATGGCTGATAAAAATAACCGGTATCCCTTTGGAACGCACCTGCCTGACCAAATCAAGCACCATCGCCGATTGCTCTACGCCCAAAGCCGCCGTCGGTTCGTCCATGATAACCAGCTTGTTGCCCCACTTCACAGCGCGGGCCACCGCTACCGCCTGCCTCTGTCCGCCGGACAGATCGGAAATGTTCGCATTCAGATCGCGCACACGAATGTTCAATTTAGCGAACAAATCCTCCACTTCCCGGAACATCGCCTTCCGGTCCAGAAAGCCGAACCGGCTCCGCCAGCCCTTTTTTAAAATCTCCCTGCCCAAAAACAAATTTGACTCGATATCGAGATCGGTTGCCAGCGCCAAGTCCTGGTACACGGTTTCGATCCCGGCGTCCCTCGCCTCCTGCGGCGATGAAAATCGGCATATCTTGCCTTCCAGCAGCAGTTCCCCCTCATCTGGCGACAGCGCCCCGGAAAACACTTTGATCAGTGTCGATTTTCCCGCTCCGTTGTCGCCAAGTAGCCCAACCACTTCGCCCGGGTAAATCGTGAAATCGATCCCTTTTAAAGCTTGGATGCGGCCGAAGTTTTTAATGATCCCTTTGGCCTCAAATGATGGTATTGGTTCCATCGTTCCCCTCCTATTTTTTGGAATCACTTTTGTACTCATTGTACAGAAAACGCTTCCAATCCGATATGCGGTAAATCTATCTTTTGCGCAGGTTTTATATACAGATTTACGCCGGATCTAAACACCTCAAACCCTCGCCTCCGACTTCCAATTCCCTTCTGAAATCGCCATCGTGCCGCCGCGGGCCAAATCAAAAAAACATGGCGGCAGGTCCGCGCCTGCCGCCATTGTGAACGAAACACCGTACCGACTATAAGCTCAGCGCAATCTTAATTTGGCCTGAAAACTTGTGACAATGCCTGCATTCTGAATCCAGTTCTGGTTGCCAAATCTGTTTGATCGGTTGTTATTTGGGCAAAGTCGTGAGCCGTTCTAAAGATCGTGCCGTTGCTTTTTTGCAAAGTAACATAGGCTATTCCTGCCGACGCATCTTTCTTCTCCTGCCGGGCCCTTAATGTAATGGAAAATACCGCTGCCGGTTCGCTCAAAGAAAGGCTGTCTCCGTTAAGCATTACCATGACGTTGCCTTCATGATCATCGTCAACCGTACCGATATTTATTTCCGGCTTCAGCGATTGAATGCCGACAAATTCGAATGCCTGACTATCGTACCGAATGGCGGTATCTTTCATAACCATTCCGTTGCTGTCGGTATCGAGAGAAAGATTGAGCTCAGCCTCTTCGCCGACTTTTATTTCATTTGGGCCGCTAATCGCCGATTTGGGCACGGCTCCTAACGTAATACTGCCGCTTCTGGCGTATAGACCTAAATAGCCGGGTGTTGCAATGTTCCCTTCTCCGGAATCCAGATAGTTAAATATGTTTTGTCCGTCTACATAAAGAAGCAATCTGACTCCGTTGGATTCCGTAATCGCCCCCGCCTGGACGAGGTGGGTTGTATTAAATGCCATGACCGTGTTCGGGTAAGCCGGTCCTCCGATGCTTGTCGCTCCATCGATATTTCCAAAAATAACGGTCCTTACTCCCTTATTGAACCTTTGAAGTTCGATTTCGTTTGGTTTGAAACCGATGATATACAAGTCATTGGTCTCCGACAAATACGGTTCATTTGGCTTTTGGCCGCGGAGTACGACGGACGGCCAGCCATCCGTTCCGTTGATTTTCATGTTGAATGTCAGCAGTTCGTTTTCAAACATCCTGCCTTTATAGGAGGCAAATCCGCCCGGAGTAGATATTTCTATCGTCCCCGCGTCCGTTTTCTTGTTATTGTCTCCTGTTGCGTTTACGAACCAATGGTCCGAGTCCGCAATGACATCGTTCAGCGGATAAGCATCGTAATACAGGTAATCTCCATCATAGTCGACGACATGTATGCCTTGCACATTAACTACAATTCCGACTTGCTTCCTGACGCCATCCCATGTTCCCGCTACCGTAATATAAGCGGTTCCGCTGTTTACCGCCGTGACTTGGCCGCTTGCGGTTACAACTGCAATAGCAGGATTTGAACTGACATATGATAAGTCGCTCAGCTCCACATTTTGGCCATAACGGGAGATCCCCATCGGGATCAGGGATTGAGTCATACCTTCAAGAAGTTCAATACTTTGATCCACCACATCGCGAATTTCGATTCGTTCCAAAGCATCTTCAACATAAACGGGAACCGTACGGACCGTCCACACTCCTCCCATCTTTACGCTGACCTTGATCGACGCAAATCCTGAAGCTAATGCTTCGATACGGCCTTGTGCATTCACAGCGACGACCGAAGGATTGTCACTCTCATAGTAGATTTGCGCCGCTCCGGCCGTGAGGTCGATGACCGAATCCTTGCCTGATTTCGCTTGAATCTCAAGCTCAAATGCTTGCCCTAGCTGCATGCTCACCTGTTCTGGGACGATCAGCCTTTCCAATGTATGGGAGGCAAGATCGCGGTAGGGCAGCTGCAATCCGGCGTTTTCCATAATTTGCAGCGCTTCCTGCGGCCACACCGCGTCCGGTACCACAATCGTTCCGGTAAAGGAAACGTTTGTTCCGCGGTTTACGTAGTACCCGGTAGTCGTATAATTGTTGGCAAAGGTGATATCATGGATACCCGAAGTACCGACATGGGCCCAAGTGGCGTTTGTCGCAGCGCCCCAAACCGGGGTTTCGCTTAAATCCACGACATTGTGCTCATAACGCCAAAACGATGATCCTTCGTCCGGATAGATGGCCCCGTAACGCTCCATCTGATTCCGGATGTAATTCCCCCTTACAAGATTGGGAGCTTCCGATGTCCCCCCTGTACCTCCGATCGTGTAAATAGCGCCGCCGTCATAAATCCCGTCGCCAAACAAATCGTGAATAAAGTTGTTTTCGATTTTCATGTCGGCAAATGCCGACGATTTAATATTTGCCCACCCGTACCCAACGTGCAAACCGCTATAAGGCATATTAAACATCTCATTGTGACTGATATCCATATGAACGGGAAAACCGGCGGATATAGCGGCGGCGGAACGATATTCGACGCCGATGTCATGAATGTAGTTATTCAGAACGTCAACATTGCTCATCAATAAGTGCACGTCGGAAGGGTTATAAATGGCCGGATCGGAATTTGTCGGGTCTCCGACATTGATGGCTCCGCCGGAAACGTCGTAAAACCGGTTCCCCTGAATCAGACTGTTCTGCACACCACCTGCCATTTTCAAAGCCGTAATGCCAAGCTTGGAAAATTCGTTTCGTTCAAAATCGATATTATGAGCTCTCTCTATCGTAACTGCTGCCGGAGGAAGCACATCAGGCGCGGGCGGATAACGAAGGTGGTTATTTTGCGCGTCTGCATGCCCCAAATCACTGTTCGGACGAAGCCATGTAGTATAAGCGAAGGTGATGCCTTCGAATTGAATATGGTTGGCCGGCGTATTAAGCGAACTGCCTTGTATTTTCACCAATTCTTCTACTGTCGGAGCTACGATATAAGCCGAATTCATCTCTTCGCCGGGTCGCGGCTTGTAATAAAAGGTGTCGGTTGTTCGATCCAAATACCACTCGCCTGCTTCGTCAAGCAATTCGTATGCATTCTCGTAAGTCCACGGATAAGTGACCGACGGCCTTCTGGTAACGGCCGACCAGCCGGGCTGCTTCATGGTGATGACCGCCTTGCCGTCCTGCACCGTCACCGATTGGACACCATCCCTTGGGTTGGTCCATTCCGCCTTAAATACGAGCTCCATGTCGCTAATATGGCCCCAGCCTGCCAGGAACGTATCGTCAGACGTAAACCCGGCGGACGTCCTTACAGGATTTGTAAGCCCACCATTGCTTCTCGCTCGAATGGCTCTGGCGCCGTTTACGTACAGCTGCCGGGTTTCTATATTACCTCCGGCATAAGCCTTGTAAATATTTTTATTGGGGTCATGCAGCTGCCAACCTGTAATTTGCCGCCCGCCGCTCAGGATCGGGGCATGATTCGGCGTCAATGCCTTGTATATGACCTTGTACCCGTTTGACCCCGAATCCCGTTCATCCAATTGGAATGTCTCATCCAAGGTATATGTACCTTCCGCCAAGTACACCACGATGTCGCCCGTCATGTTCTGGTTCAGCTGCCGAACCGCGGCACGGGCTTTGCTCAATGACCGGAACGGAGCGGCTGCGCTTCCTGCGTGGTCATCGCTGCCTTGCGGCGACACATAATAAGACGCTTGAACGGAACGCGGCACCACAGTGACCTCATAAGACGTCGTTTTATTGCCGTCACGGGACGTAACGGTTATTGTAGCTGTTCCAACACCGATTGTCGTTAAGCTTCCATCGACGTCAACCGCAGCGACATTCGGATTGCTTGAGCTCCATGTCACCGTTTTGTCGCTGGCATTCGCGGGGCTAAATGCCAGGTCCACGACATGCTCTTTAGTCGCATTGACAGGAAGCTGTATCGAAGTTGGATTGACCGAGACGCTCACGACATGGCTAATGGCAACGCTAATATTCACCGAAGCGGCGATGGACGAGTTATAAGTGGAAACGGCCGTAACGGTTGTATTGCCGACTGCTTTGGCCGTGACCACTCCGTGTTCGTCTACAGCCGCCACATCCGGGTTGCTGCTGGTCCATACAAGTGAACGGAAAGTCGCGTCAGCGGGAGTGAATAGAGGAGACAGCGACAAACTATCACCTAGAGCCAACTGCTCCTCGCTTTGCGTGAAGGCTACGTTTTGCAAAGCTTTGAAAGAGTATACATTCAGATCGTCAAAATAGGCGGTTCCCGTATCCGTGCGGTACATCCCAAGCTGCATCGATTTCACCCATTGCGACGGATCGGTAAAATTCACTTTACTTTTGGCCAATACCCCGTCAATGTAAATATCCAGCCATCCCGCGTCGGCATTAAATACGGCGTCGATGGCATACCATTTCCCCGCCTCGTAAGATTGAAGCGGCTTCCAAGCACCATCCGATCTGACTGATATATTTCCATCGCTAAAAAAGGCGATCTGCGTAACGTTTCCGTTGTTCTCGTTTAATACAAGCGGGATGTATACAATGGCGTTGGTTTGCATCGCCATGGCCTTTAAAGAGATCTTCGCTTTCGTCAAGCCGTCCGGAAATGACCGGACAGCGTATAAGCTGTTGGCCGTTGCCGAGGGCTTCACCATTTTTAAGCTTTTGTTAATCTCATCCGGGACTTCCGCCACGCTTGTGACGGCGCTCACTTCGCTTTTTGCAGTCAAGCTGGAAGGAAATTGTCCCGCCGCCGTCGAATCGAAGTTTTCGCTATAAAGATCGCCCCGAGGCACAACCGTTACGACAGCATGAGCTTGATGCCCGTCATCGGCCGTTACAGTCAAATTGGATACTCCGGGACTTCCCCCTGTAATCACAGCATAACGGGAATAAGTATCGTAAGTGACGGAAGCAACTGTCTCATCGGTTAACTTCCAGACAAGCGGGTGGTTACCTGCATTTGACGGGTCAAAAGTGACATTGATTTTCGCTTTCCCGCCCTCGACCAGATTTACATTTGGCTTATCCAGTCCAATGGAATTCAACGAGACATACGGCGGTTCCGGCACGTTTACCGCACATTCGGCCGATGCTCCGCCGGAAGATACCGCCTTAATAACCGCCGCGCCGGAACGAAGCGCTTTCAATAGCCCAGATGAATCCACCGAGACGACCGAAGCATCACTGGAAGACCAGGTTACCGTCTGGAAAGCCGGCAGCGCAGGACTGACCGCAGCAGTTAATTGCTCGATTTGTCCCACTTCAAGCACGCTTGCCGATTTGCTCATCAAGACATGGTGCGTATAAATGTTCAGATCATCCATATAAGCAGTGCCCGTATATAATCGGAACATTTGGAAATCCAGCGTTTTAAAATCGGTTGCGCCCGCCGATTTAAATGAGACCCCTTCCTTCTTTTTGACGCCATCGATATATATGGTAAACGTCTGGTTTTGCGTATCCAATACGACCATCACATCATACCAAGTATCTATCGAATAGGATTGCAGTGTCGTTTCCGGCGTCGAATAGGAGCCGCTGGGGAGCTGATAAGCGATTTTGCCTCCATTGGTAAATAAAATATTGGCAATTTCGTCGTTACCTGAGCCCTTTATATTCAGCGCATAAACGACAGCATTTGTCTGCTTGGCCATGATGTTAGCCCGCACCACGATGTTGCCTTGCTGCGCGGCGGATAGCGTCCTTCTGGCTAGCAAGTCGGCGCTGCCGGATACTGCAGACCTGTTAATCATCAGCCCTTGATCGGAAGCATCCGCTTTGCCGGGCACTTTAACAACAGAAACAGTCCCCGACGACGAATTTTCCACATGACTCCATCCATTAGCGGTAAGCTTGGAATTTTCAGGGTAACTCTGAAAGTCCTCATGTACGATATCTCCTGCTAAAATGGCCGAATCCGCATATACGTCACGCGGCATTTCAAAAGCGAGTATACCCCAGAGCAGCGATACGGCCATCATCAAGCTTACCCAGTTGCGCGTTTTACTTGTCATCGAAACCCCCTCTTTCCGTACATTTGTCATGCTATGTAATCACCCTCATTACTTTTTCGCTTTCCACTCGTTGATTTGTTTTTGTTTCTCCGCGATAATCCGATCTGCCCCCGCCGTTTTCAACTTATCCAGAAATTGCGGAAGGTACTTTTCCGGATCGACGGCACCGGTCAAAAGCGAAGGAAGAAACTCGTCGGCTACCGCTTGGCTTTGCGCCACTTCCGCCTTCACCGGCTCGCTGTCGAACACAAATCCCATCAATTTCGACTGAGCGGCCCTCTCGTTCAGCTTGATTGTCTCCTGCCATACGTTTTCGGGCTGGCCGGGCAATAAATATGCATTGAATTGGTTGCCGATCGCCCACGCTTTATTCGGGAAATATCCGCTGTCTGCGACCGGCTCGATCCGGTTATCGGATACTTTCTTAAAGTGCTTGCCTTCAAGGCCAAAAGAGAGCAGGTTGTACAGCTGTTTATCCGTATTCACCAGTTCGATCAGCATCATCGCTCTTTCGGGATTTTTGGAGGTTCTGCTAATCGCCTGCAGCGTAGCGGAAATGTTCGAGGACGTTACAAAAGGCGTCTCAAACGATTTAACGGCGAGATCACGGTCACCGAATTGCGTCCTCACCTCAATCTCCCCGCCGGGTTTGATCGGATTCCACATGCTGATCCCATTCCCCGATTTCAATAAGTTATTGACATCGGAGACGGAAACCATAGCCGCATCTTTATTGATATATCCCTTTTGATACCAGCTTCTCATCAGGTTCACGTGTTCCTTGAAAGCGGGATCGGTAAATTGATTCACGACCGTTAAAGCATCGTCGTTTAATTTCACCGTTCCCGGCGAAGTCGGCGACACGATCGTATCGAAGCCGTAATATACCAAGCTGTCTTTCCACATCCCGGTTTTGTTCATGACAAAAGGAACAGCGCCGGCCGGCTCCGAGCTTTTTACTTTGGCAAAAAAGGATTCGAGATCCTCCAGCTTCTTCATCTGGTCGAAGTTCAGACCGTACTTGTCTGCGATGCTTTTCAGGATATAAATACCGTTTTCCCGGGCGACAATCTGATAATTCGGAACGCCGTATATTTTGCTGTCGACGGAAACAGCCTTCCAAAAGCCCGGCGGGATGGAAGCATACGTTTTGGGCGCGTAAGCTGTGAGCAGTTCATTCATGGGCAGGAAAGCCCCTTTGGCGACGCTTCCGTAAAAATCGCCGCCAATCGAAGAGGAAACAAAGGAGATATCGAAATTCTCGCCGGCCGCAATCATCGTTTTCAGTTTGCCGTCAAATGTTCCCGGATCGATAAATCTCAGTTCAACCTCGGCATTCAGCTTCTCCTTTGTAATTTTATTGACTTCCTGCTGGACCGCGGGCAAATCCGTCTGTGTGCTGATCCGCAACAGCCAAGTCAGTTTTACCGGCGGCAGTGAATTCGGGTTTGCTGCAGCCGCGGTACTCTGCACCGGCTTTTGCGTCTCTTGCGGCTGCGCCTGGGATGAACAGCCGGCAGTCAATCCTACTGCCAGCGCAAGCGGAATCGTCTTGTGCAGCCATTTTTTTCTTGCTTTCATTATGCAACCTCCTCATTGATTTTGAACTGTATGCTAAACCTTGCGGGTAAAGCCTGAACTAACCTTTAACGGCGCCAACCGTCAACCCTTGCACGAAATAACGTTGAAAGAATGGAAATATGAACAGCATTGGTCCCGCCGCAATGATGGCCATCGCCATCCGCGCAGATTCGGAAGGAAACTCAATGGTCTCATTAATTCCGCTTTCTGCCGCCATTCGGGCTAACTCTTGAATATTCGCCATGATTCGGTATAGCAGAAGCTGCAGAGGAACGAGGTTTTCGTTGTTGATATATAAGAGACTGAGCCACCAGTCGTTCCAATAGCGCAGCGATACCATCAATCCCACAGTCGCCAAAGCCGGCTTGGTCATGGGCAGCAGAATGGTAAAAAATATCCGGTACTCGCTGCAGCCGTCTACCTTCGATGCCTCGATGATTTCGTAAGGAATTTGGGTAAAAAATGTTTTTAACAAAAGCACGTACCACGGAATGACCAGATATGGCAGAATCAGCGCCCAAAACGAATCCCCCAGATGTAAATACTTGGTCACCACGATATAAGTAGGTACAAGCCCCCCATTAAACAACATCGTAAAAAACACGTAAAACGTCATTTTCCGCTGGTGGCGAAAATCGGCTCTTGATAATGGATAAGCAATCATGGCCATAACAAGCAAGGATAATGCGGTCCCGGCGGCGGTCACAAGGATCGTAACCAAATAGGAATGCACGATTTGCTTGGCATCGGCAAAAATGTAAGCGTAGGCATCAAGACTAATAGCGTGTGGAAGGAATGAATACCCCGTACGGTAGATTGATTGGATATCCGTAAATGAAACGTTAACGACCAGCAGTAACGGTGCAATACAGCAGATGGCCAGAAACAGCAATGGAATGTGTTTAAGCAAAAGCGATACATCGGCAAACGCTCTTTTATTCATCGAAGCGGTCTCCTTTTAAAACATCGAATTTTCTTTGTTGATTTTTCTGACCACCGCATTGGCGAGCAGGACAAGCATAAATCCGACAACAGCCTGATAGAATCCGACGGCTGCCGCCATTCCCGTGTCCCCGACGACCCTCAGCGACCGGTAAACGTACGTATCGATGACATCCGTTGCCGGGTACAGTGCGCCCGAATCACGTGTAACCATGTAGAAAAGTCCGAAATCCGAATGAAATACATGACCCAACTGGATTAATGTCATGATTGTGACCAAAGGGATCAGCAAGGGAACGGTAATATACCTTCTCATCTGTGTCACTGTTGCACCGTCTACGGCAGCCGCCTCATAATAGCTCCGGTCGAATGCCATAATCCCCGCATAATAGATGAGCGTATTGTATCCAATCGACTTCCAGAATGTAATAAAAACCAGCAGCAACGGCCATACGCCCGCTTCCGAATACCACATGACGGGTTCGATGCCAACTGACCCTAGCAGATGGTTCAAAATCCCAAGATCGACATCCAGAAAAGCAAATACGATTAACGCTACCACCGGCCACGACAGAAAGTAAGGAAAAAATAGGGTAGTCTGATAGAGGCGAATGAATTTTTTATGTAAAATCTCGCTAAGCAATATGGCAAAATATACGGCGCCGGCCGTCACCGTAACAATAAACAGCAGGTTAAGCCCAACTGTGTTACGTGTAATACGCCATGCATCTTGCGAAGAAAACAGGAAATAGAAATTTTTCAGTCCAACCCAATCACTGCCGAAAATCCCCTGATCATACCGGTAATTTTTGAACGCAAGCACAAGCCCGCCCATCGGAAGGTAATTCAATAATAACAAGAGCAGTAAGGCAGGCACGGCAAGAATCGTTAAGTCTCTCGTCTGACTCTTCAAAAAACTCGAACGTTTGGAACTCATCCAGGCTTCATCCTTTTTTTGTATTTGTTGTCGATACGATAAAAATAGCGTTTCCAGCCCGCTCTGCGATACTGTGAAATCCAACGAAGTATCGCTTTTTGACTATTCATTTTTATTAAATATGTTAAATTGAACAATCCAAAAAAACCCTTCATCAACATGGTTGTTCCCCATGCTGTAAAGGGTTCTTGTGGTATCTCCGCCGCCGCTCATCATTTGTCCTGGCTCACTAGTTCCAACGTTCGGCTTGTTCTGTATTCGTTAGGCGTAACGCCAAATTCCTTTTTAAACACTTTGTAGAAATTGGCCTCGTTGAAATATCCGGACTTTACCGCAATATCCCTGACGCTCCAATCCGTTGCGCGCAGCATATACTGCACCTTCTCCATCCGGATATCGTTGATATATTTCCCCACTGATTTGCCGCACGTTTCCCGAAACAGCTGGCCCAAGTACCCTTGCGACATTTTAAATTCAGAGGCAATCCGCTTCAGACTAAGATCGTCATCAGAATAATGCAGCTGAATATAATCGGTCACCGAGTTTATCATTACCTGATGCTTGGTATCGGCCGCTTGGCGCTGCAGCCCGGCAATTTGCTCGAACAGCTGCTGAAATCGTCCGCTAATTTCATCCAATGTTTCCGCTTGAACGATCTCACTGTAAAAATGAGAAAAATTGATTTGAATATCTTCCATTTTATTCAAATTGATTTCTTGCACGGTTCTGCCGATAGAAAGAGCTAAGCTGACCATGGTGACAAGCAGACGATTGTTATCGCTGTTTCGCAAATCATCGGTGAGCGCTTGAAATACGGCCGTCGCTTCATCCATCTTCCCGCGTTTGATCGCATCGCTAATTTTCGCTTCGGCATCAATTGGGTGAGCCCCGTCCGTTTGTTTCTCCATAAAGGAATCGTAGCTCAATATACAGCTGCTCCCTTGCGATAACCGGTAATTCAGCAAAGTACGGGTTGTCTGATAAACGTGGGAGAGATCGTCGAATCGATCGAACGAAGGACCGATCACGGCGGAAATCGTCATCACCTTTGTAATTTTCGCAACAACGGATTGTATGAGCTTGATTCGTTGAAGTAGAGCATCTTGATCTTGGCCTTCCGGTTCGGAAACTTCTACGAGGTAAACAAATTCCCCGCTGCCCAGGAATGCTTTCTCGTAAAGGCCAAATTCTCCGGCGATTTCATTGGCCACGTTCAGAATCGAGAATTTGACAAGCTGCTTCTCAGCTTGAACAAGGCTCTGGTAATGTTTGTTTTGATCTATCATAAAAAAGATCAGCCTGAACGACCGGCCTTGTTGAAACCATGCCCGCAAGTCGTTTAACTGTTCCTTATGAAGCCCGCTTTGCAGAAAATGACTCTCCGTAAGCAAGCCTTTTAGCACATTTTCCCTGATCGATTCCCTGCTGGTTTGCGAAATTTCACGGTACTTATTAATACTGGATTGCAGTGTACGCGATAAATATTCGGTATCGTCGTAGTTCGGGGAGCCGTGTTCCCCCATTATATTTCTGACTTTCTTCACAAGAAGACCAAAAGGACGATAAATCAGCTTCGAAATGGCAAGTGATGCCAGAATGGCGGCAACGAATGCAATACACGTGATGGGCAGAATCTGACCCTTCAGCTTGTCTATAAATCCGAATACGGATGAATAGGAGCGGATACAAAGCAGATACCAGTGATCCGTATCCGATACCGCCAGTTTCGTGATCACCTGTTTTCCGGCGCTTGTCGTTACGATCGTGCTTTGATTTGCATTTACATGAGCAAGCTGCCCTTGAATCTGATCAAACAAGCGATATTCGTTTCGAGCGTCCAATAATACTTTCTCATTCGCATCGATGAGGACAAAATTGGAGCCGTCATTCGTAATAAATTTTTTCAGGTTGCCGGCCAGCCAGTCCATTTTCACATTCAGAATGATCGCGCTGTCCATCACACCGGCTTGATCCACGCTGTCGAACATTAAATAAGAAAATACCGGAACATTGGCGCCATCCTCATTCAGGAGCCCCGGCATCGGGGTTAACACGGGAATCTGTTTCCCTTTTCTGACCATCTCCATGAAATTCGCTTGTGTCGGAGTCACACCCTTGGAATCCACGGTATAAAATTCTTTTCGTTTATTGTTGTAAACGACCACGGAATGAAGAAGCGCGTTGTTGGCAATGAGATTTTGCAGCTCCGCCACATTACGGATCGTGTTAAAATTATCCTCCGTGTCCACGTTATTTTGCATAATTTGTATCGTAGAAGGATCGAAAAACAACGTAATGGCCATGTTTTTGGAAAATTCGTTCATGTAGTCAAAGTTGTACGTTAACTGCGAATTCAGATTGCGATTTAATTCATGCGAATGTTCCAATCCGATTTCTTCAAACTTTGTATACAGAAATTGAATCAAAGATAAAACCAGAACCAGCATGGCGATCGAGATGAAAGTCATCATCTTGATGTAGGTTTTGGAAAAGTTGAGGTTCAACCTTCCTCGCATCAATGCAAGCACTTGCGGCCCCCCTTCCATGGAGTAAGGTGTACCCCCATTGTAATCACCGTCCGGGGGAACGATCAAGACTGGCGTTTGGATATAACCCCGGAAGTATCGAAAAGGATAGTAATCTGCAAAAATAATAGTCGCTATGATGCATCTTTTGCCATAGGCTGAAAGCGCTCACCTTCGCCGTATGATACGGCGCGCGTTTAGAAGCTAAGCTGTCGCACCGCGGCGTCTGCCTCTGCCCTAGGAGCACGGCTCGTCTCGCGCAAACGCAAAAACACCTGCGGCAGTGGTGTTACTGCCGCAAGTGTTTTTCAACACACGCGAATCCCAAGCGAGCATTTGGCGCTCTACGCGGGAGGCCGCCTCCCGGCCTTGCCTATCCCGTGTATCTGTTGCGGTAATCGGTAGGCGTCAGCCCGGTCGCTTTTTGAAACCATTCGTTAAAATACCGCGGATTCGGGTAACCAACCGTTTCGCCAATCTGATACACCTTCATCGCCGTATTCGTCAGCAGCTCCTTGGCTTTCTCCAGCCGCAACTGGGACACGCACTCACTGAACGATTGCCCGGTCTCCTGTTTGAACAAACGGCTTAAGTAATTCGGCGTTACAAATACTTCCTCGGCCAACTGGGCGAGCTGCAAATCCTCGGTATATCGTTCGTTTACGATATGAAGCGCCTTTTTGATAATATACGATACCGGGCTGCACTCGTTGTCCGCCCCCTCCGGATGCCGCACAGGCTGAAGCTTGGCGGAGTCCATCTGCCACTGCTTTTTGGCCCGGAGCAGCGCATCCTGAATATCCTCCTCATCGGCAGGCTTCAGCAAAAAGTCGACGGCGCCGAAACGGAGCGCCTGCTGCGCGTAGGCAAATTCGTCGTAGCCGCTCAAAAATACGATTTTCACACGGTCGAGCTCCGGTTTCTCGGCAGAGTGCTCCTTCAGCGTGGCGATCAGCTCCAGCCCCGTCATATTCGGCATTCGTATATCCGTAAGGATAATATGGACCTCCGCGGCCAAAACATATGAGAGCGCTTGCGAGCCGTCGGCAAACGCTCCGCAAAGCTCGATTCCCATCTCCTTCCACTCGAGATGCTCGGCCAACCCTTCGCGTATCCATGCCTCATCGTCGATGAGAATTGCTTTGCAGTTCATGGAAGGTTCTCCTTTCCTGCCGGCTGCGCATTGGCCTGAAAATGAATGGCGGCGCTGCGCAGCCGGGCACCCGCAGTCTGCAAAGCTTGCCCGGGCGGCGTATGAAGCGTCAATATTTGGGTGAGCGCATCGTTCTCAATGTCGATCATCAGCGGATAAAAAGGAATCGCCGGTTCGTTCCGAGCGATTTTCATACTTTCCAGCACCAACGCGAACTCCGGCCTGACGTACTGCAGCAGCGGGTCCGATAGGATCGATTGGCGCGCCGGAGTCCCGCCGGCTCTTGCGTAGATGACGCCGCCGCGCTTGCCGGTGATGTAGGAAATAAACCGCCACGCCTCCTGAGGATGAGGCGATTTGGCATTGATGGAAAGAGCCCATCCGTGCTGGAACGTCGCACGGCGGATCGAGCCGTCAGGCATGGGCGTACCGGGAATCATCGCCACCTTGATCACATCCTTATATCGGCTGTTCGAATTGCGGATTGAATCGTACGCAGCGTTCCAATACGGTGCCGCCATAGCGATATCGCCGTTCATCAGCGCGTCTCTCACTTCAGAAAATCCCCACGACAGCACGTCGGGCGGCACCACCTTATCCTTGACCCAACGCTCCCAATATTGTCCGGCTTCCACGGAACGGGAGGAATCAAGATACACCTCGTTGTCTTCGTTAAGCAGATCGCCGCCGAAGCTCCATAACATCGTATCGAACACCTTCGGCAGCTCTTCCGGCGCCAGCCCCGTCAAGCCGATTCCCCATTCCGTAGGGGAGTCCGGATTGCTTTTTTTGGTCCAACGAGCCGCCAGCCGACTCACTTCATCCCAGGTTTGCGGCGGATTCGGAATCAAATCGCTGCGGTAATAAAGAAAATGCGTGCTGATATCGGTCGGCAGCGCGTACACCTTCTGATTATAGGAATAAGTCGTCATAAAATCGGCTTGGTCAAAAATTTTTTCATCCGTAAATTGGGGATCGCGCATAAACGAGTCGAGCGGCAGCAGCACCCGGCCTAACGCGAATTGGGCGACATACGTGCTTGGTACAAATACCAGATCAAAATCGTCCGACCCGGCAAACAGCTGGGTAGCCAGCGTGGTGAAATAGACGTCCCGGCTCAGCTCGATCATCTCCACCCCGATGCCGGTTTCCTGCTCGAATGTCGGAATCGCCTGCCGCATTGCGGCCGCTTCGTTCCCGGTACGGACGAGCAGTTTGATTTTGTGGGGCTGCTCGGCTTGCGCCGCCGGCGTATCTTCGATCGACAAGCCAAGAATGTACATACAGCCAATCCCCCATACAAGCAAAAGCAAAATCGCTGAATAGCTGCTTAAGCCGAACTTCGGCATGCTCATACGCTCCCTTCCTCTGCCGGAATGTCGAAAGAAACGGAGGTTCCGCTTCCTTCCCGAGATTCGATGTGCAGCGTGCTCATCGGTCCGAATGCCAGCTGCAGCCTTTGCTGCACATTGCGCAGGCCGATATGCTCGGCTTTTTCCGTTTGCCCGAGACTCTGCAGCAGCTCCTGCAAAGTCTCTCCGCTCATGCCTTTGCCGTCGTCGGTAATTCGAATGCTCACTTTATCCCCCGAATATGTCGCTTCAATCGTGATTTCTCCGACCACGCCTTCGGGAAGCGATTGCGTGATGCCGTGTTCGAACGCATTCTCAACGATCGGCTGCAGCACAAGCGGCACGATCGGCACCTGCTTGGCCCGCTCGTCAAGCTGCAACCGGTAGACGACCTTATCGCGGAAGCGAATCGCTTGGAGCTCCAGATAACTCGCTACATGGCGAAATTCCTGTTCGAGCGGGATCCGGTCGTTGCCTGCATGAAGACTTAAGCGAAAAAACTTCCCCAGCGAGGTAACCAGCTTGCCGATTTGCTCGGCCTTGTATTTTTTGGCCATCCAATGAATCGTGTCCAAAATGTTGTACAAGAAGTGCGGATGGATCTGCATCTGCAATGCCCGCATGGACGCTTGCTGTTTCTCGCGTTGTTCTTTTTCGACCGCTGCCAGCAGTTCTTGAATTCGTTCCATCATATTGTTGAAGTTGCGCTGCAAGATCGATATTTCCCGGTAGCTTTCATTCGTATGCCGGACATCGAGATTGCCGTAGGAAGCTTTGAGCATCAACTGCGACAAATACACAACCGGCCTGGATATATGGGTCGCCAGCGAAAGAGATACAAATACCGAAACCGCCGCTCCCAATCCGGCAATAATCAGCAGGTTACGCAGCAGCAGCCGGTTAGGCTCAAGCAATTCCGCCAGCGGCATCACCGCGGCCATCGTCCATTTGCTCTTCTGCGATGTGACATATGCGACGATCCACTTGCCGTCGATGACTTCGGTGCCGGAGCCGTTCGCGGGAAGACGCCCCAAAGCTTGCCGGATGCGCTCGTTGCGCAAATAAGGCGATTGCTGCCCGAACAGCAGCTCGCTCCCTTGGTCAAGCAGCAGCAAGGAGCCCGTTTTGCCGATCTGCACATTTTGCAGAACGTCCTCAAGAAATAAATTATTGAACTGCATGATGAAATATCCCTGAAGCTCCACCCGGTTGCTGTCGACAATCTTCCTCGCCGCCAGCACAGACGGATGAATCCGCGTCGTGAACGCTTCGCGGTGGGTCATAATCGCATATTTTTCGCTAAACCAATGAATCGAGAGAGGGTCCTGCTCCAGACGTTCCGTAATATATTGAAAATTGCCGGGGATCACTTGCTCGAATGTCTGGAACGCGCTTTCCGTGGACAGCAGCGTGCGTTCGGGAGTTACAAAATAGACGGCGCTCACTTCGTTAATCCGTCCCCGGAAATATTGATGGACCATCTCCTCCTTGAACTTCTCCGCCGCTTTGACCAGTTCATAAGAAGAATCGCCCGGCTTGGCCAAAAAATCAAACGGCTCCCGGTACAAAATCGGCCATGTCAACCGGTCCATCTCCGCCAAGTTGGCATCAAGCGATCGGCTTGTCTGCACCACCGTTTGCAGCAAAAACCGGCTCACCTGGTTTTGAAAGATCTCATTTTCTTTATGGTAAGTCACGATAGTAATAACGATCATAGGAAAAATCATTAAGGCCAGGAAGCAGCTGATCAGTACAGTGCGTATCGAGATTTGTCTGGTTGAACGCGCTTTCATATCATCGGCTTCCTTACTCTGGGAAATTGTCATATTTTCCTATTATAGCAGAAAGCCCAGATTCGTCATCTTCCTTAAGCCCCCCATTTTTGGAGCTGCAGCGGCTCGATTTAAGCAACGTTTATAGCCAAAATCAGAAAAGGAGCTGTCTCAAAAGGTCTGAGAAAACGTGAGGAACAGCCTCTTTTGCGCTTCCAAATCGTCTTGTCTTAACGTAATCTTCACATTTGCTTGACACTGCTCTGATGTCGACAAGTTACGGTTAGTTCAGCAAGACAGACAACGACCCATATGGAGGTGAAAGTTTTGAAGCCCTACGCGGATTCGCATGAAGGTGTGACAAGACATGTGATAGCGGATATTTTGCAGGCTGAAATCGATAGCGGTGTGTATGTCGTCGGAGAAAAAATGCCTTCGGAAGCGGAGTTATGCAGCAGGTTTAAGGAAAACAGGTATACCGTCAGGCAAGCGCTCGACCTGCTCGTAACGACGGGTGTCATCCGGGCCCATCAAGGCAAGGGGCATTATGTATGTGAAAAACCTTTGGACATTGCCTATACCATTACACCCGGAATGCGTTTCTCCGATGTGATCAGCCGGCTCGGCTGCAAGCCGGGTATTCGCATGATCAAGCAGGAGATTGTTATCCCTCCCCAGCCCATTGCGCAGCATTTGCTGCTCTTGGAACATGAGCATGCTTACAGGCTGGAAATTCTCCGATTTGCCGACGATATTCCTTTAAGCCTCAATGTCACTTGGCTGCCGGAGCGCCATTTTCCTGACCTGCTGCAGCGCACCGAGTCATTTCATTCGCTGTATGAGCTGCTGGGGCGCCATTATGATATTCAGATGCAGCGGCTCTGGTCGACTTTCCAATCAACCTATCCCAACGCCCAGGAAGCCTTGCTGCTGCAAGTATCCCCCAGTATGAATTTATTGCATATCGAAAGCCTGATGAGAGATCAGCACGGCAGGCCCGTCGAGTTCACATCAGCCAAGTATCGCGGCGATCTCTGCAAAGTCTCGATTCATTTTTAAATAGACTCGTTCAGAAGCGTTAAATTCAGAATATTTTAAAAATTTAGTTCGACGAAGGGATGGATTTCAGTGAAAAAAAGGTTGTTCGCTGTTACGGCGCTTCTCGCCATCGCATTAGCAGGATGTGGTACGACAGACAAGCAAGCCGCAGGCTCGGCAGTTCCGGCCGCTGGTGCCCAAACGGCTCAAACCGCTTCTACCAAGTGGCCCGAAGTACTGCGATTTGGCGTACTGCCGGGTGAAGAAGAAGGCAAGCTGTCGCGCGGGAATAAACAATTCGTAGAAGATTTAGGCAAAGAACTAGGCATCAAAACGGAATTGTTTGTCGGCGACGATTACACGGCGGTTGTCGAAGCGATGCGCACAAAAAAAATCGACATGGCCTCCTTTGGCCCATTCTCTTACATTATCGCTGCAGAACGCAGCGGCGCAGTGGCGCTTGCCGTAAAAGCGAAATCCGAAGACGAAGCGCTGTACAAAAGCCTGATTGTCGTTCCCGCCCAATCCAAGGCTCAAAAGATCGAGGACTTGAAGGGCAAAACATTCCTGTTCGCCGATCCGGCTTCGACCTCAGGCCATTTATTTCCCCGCGCGATGATGATTAAGCAGCTTGGCATCACTAACGATCAAGTCGAATCTTATTTCTCCAACGTCTCGTTCTCCGGCGGACACGATAAGTCGATTCTGGCTATTGCCAGAGGGACAGCGGACGGCGCCGGCGTATGCGACACCTGCATCAAGCGGGTTGTGGACGCAGGGCTGGTCAAAGAATCCGATTACCGGGTGATCGGCACTTCCGATCCGATTCCGCAAAGCCCGTTTGCCTACCGCAAGGACCTCCCCGCAGACCTGGTGGAAAAAATGAAGCAGTTCATGCTGAATTACCATAAGGACAACAAAAACCCGCAGTTTTTCAGCAGCGGGACACAACGTTTCTTTTTGGTCGACGACAGCAAATACAATATCGTTCGGGAAACGGCCAAGGCGCTGAACATGAGTCCCGAGCAATTGCTCAAATAAAAGGGGGAACCGGAGACGATGGCATCCTCCATTCTGGAAATTCGCAATTTGCGCAAGGTGTATACGGACGGCACGTCGGCGCTGCAGGGCATCGATCTGCAGGTGCAGCAGGGTGAATTCATCGCTGTCATCGGGCCCAGCGGCGCGGGAAAAAGCACGCTGCTGCGCTGCATCAATCGGCTCGTCCAACCGTCCGAAGGCACCGTCATGTTCAATGGCATGGATACGACCAAAGCGAGCGGCGGGCAAATCCGCAAGCTGCGCCGGGAAGTCGGCATGATTTTTCAAAGCTTCAACCTGATTGAACGGGTCACTGTGCTGAGAAATGTGCTGCACGGACGGCTTGGTTATATGAGCAGCTTCAGCGGCGCTTTAGGACTGTTCTCCAAGCGGGACATCGAAGAAGCGATGCATATTTTGCACAGACTCGGACTTCACGATCAGATGTATAAACGAGCCGACGAGCTGAGCGGCGGCCAGCAGCAGCGTGTCGGCATCGCCCGGGCGTTGTCGCAGCAGCCGCTTCTCATCTTGGCCGACGAACCGATCGCCAGTCTGGATCCCGTCACTTCCGAATCGATCATGAAGCACCTGCATACCGTTTGCCGGGAAGATGGCATTACTTGTCTCGTTAATCTTCATCAAGTGGATGTCGCCAAAAAATTCGCAACGAGAATCATCGGCATCCACAAAGGAAGCGTCGTATTCGACGGGCCGCCGGAGCAGTTGACCGACGAAGCTGCGGAAAGGGTGTACCGCAAATGAATAAAACCGATGTCTCGGTAAGCTCAAGCTGGCAAGCGCGGCAGGGAGAACGGTTGGAAGAGCTTCATAAGCAAAAGAAACGTCTGAGCCTCTTCATCGCTTTATTGGTTGTTGGGATTACCGTCTGGTCCGCCGCTGAAACCGGATTTTCCATAACCGAATTGGCGAAAGGCAGCGGGGAAATATTCAGGTTCATCTTTTTCGATTTCCTGCCTCCCGACTTTACCAAGATCGGAAAGCTGATCGGGCCTGCGCTTGATACGATCTATATCAGCTTTGTAGCGATGGCGGTCGGCGCTTTTCTCTCCATGGGGCTTGCCTTTTTCGGCGCTTCGACAACTAGTCCGCATCCTGCCCTGCAAATGGCCGTACGAGCATTCTGCTCCGTCATGCGCAACATACCGACGTTGATCTGGGGTATCTTGTTTGTCGTTGCCTACGGCCTTGGCACATTGGTAGGTACCTTGGCACTGATCGTCACTTCCATCGGCACGTTAACCCGGGCTTACGCGGAAATGCTGGAGGAAATCGACATGGGCCAAGTCGAAGCGCTGAGAGCGACCGGCGCATCGTACATTCAGGTGCTGGCGCAAGCGGTTTGGCCGCAGTTTCTGCCGGGCTTTATCGGCTGGTCGCTGTATAAGTTGGAGTTAAACGTGAGAGCTTCGACTTTGATCGGGATGGTCGGCGGAGGCGGACTTGGTTTTGCCATTCAAAAAGGGCTTAAGCTGTTTCAATTCAAAGAAGTCAGCTTGGCGATCCTGATGGTCATGGCGCTGGTGCTGGTGACGGAATGGATCACAAGTAAATTAAGGGAGCGAATCCTATGAGCGCAAAGTGGAACCCGGCCGGGGAACATGCCGTCGATGTCGGTTTAATGAGGCGCCCGTCGTCCGGCGGTCTGGAAAAGCCGCGCAAGGACCCGGTTTTGGTGGCGGCTTTGATATTTGGCATCTGCTTTTTCGTATTTTGTCTGATTCAGCTGAACTTCAATTATATGGTGTTGTTTCAAGGCACATGGAAATTCATTCAATCGTTTGCCTTGATGTTTCCGCCTAATGTTGCGGAATGGAAGCCGGTACTCTTCGCCGCATTGGAAACATTGCAAATCGCCTTTGTCGGCACGGTGCTCGCCGTATGTATCGCGTTTCTGTTGTCTTTTCTTGCTGCCGCCAATTTGTCGCCGCGAACCGCTCCTGTTATTAAAGGCATCGCCTCCTTCTTAAGAGCGATTCCGACACTGGTATGGGCGCTGATTTTTATCGTTGCGGTAGGGATGGGACCTTTCCCCGGCATATTGGCGATTTGCGTTCATGCGACAGGCATGCTGATCAAGGTGTTCTCCCAATCGATTGAAGAAATCGACGACGGCGTCATTGAAGCGATGCGGGCCACAGGGGCCGGCTGGCTGCAAATCGTATGCCAAGGCGTGCTGCCGAACGTAGCCACCTCGTTCCTGGCCTGGAGCGTGTTCCGGCTGGAGGTTGATATCGGCGAATCGTCCATTCTCGGCGTTGTGGGCGCGGGGGGCATCGGATTTGAAATTGCCAACGCGATGCGGGCGTACGAATTTGATTCCGCTTGTTTTGTAGCCTTAGTCATTTTTGCCATGGTATTTACGGTGGAGCTCTGCAGCAACCGGTTTAAATCGAGCATTCGGAGGAGGAGCTAACATGCTGAAACGTTCGCAAATTACCCGTATTTTAATCGAAGGCGACAGGCAGCTGCTGAAGCGGCTGTGCGCGCTGGTGGAGGAAACCGCCGAGCCGGTCGTCGTAAAAGCGCCGGAGAAATCGCTTGTGATGAGCAAAGCGAGGGACTCCGTTTCGGGCCAGCCTTTTTATCTTGGAGAAATATTGGTCACGGAGTGCACGGTGGCTTTAGGTGAAACTCATGGCTTTGGCCTGCTCATCGGTGAAGATGCGCAGAGCGCCTATGAGCTCGCCGTTGTCGATGCCGCTTTTCATGCCGGACTGCCGGTAACGGCAAACTGGACGTCTCTTCTGGAGCAAGAAGAACAGCGCATAGCCAAGCGGCGCGCCGAAGAACAAGAACGCATTATGAAAACACGCGTGCATTTTGACACCATGGAGGAATCGTATGGAAAACGTTAAACACATCGTCCCGGCATGGGACCCGGTTCATGATACGCAAGCCGTTTACCGCATGCTGCTCGAAGCGATTTCACGTCCGGGCACTCTCGTTCACATCGGCCCGATGATTGCCAAGCTGCCGGAGAATATGAAATGCAGCCCGGCCGCCGCCGGCTTGGCGCATGCCCTGCTGGATGGGGAAGTTCGCTTTGCCGTCAGGCTGGAAGGGCAGGACGTTTTACCTTCCTACATCCGCCGTATGACCTTTTGCCGGGAAACGGCCCTTGACGAAGCGGATTATATTTTTGCCGACGGCGTCATGCCTGAAGTGGACATCGAGGCTTTGCTGCATGCCGTAAAACGCGGTACGCTCACCGCTCCCGATGAAAGCGCGACGTTGTTCATCCGGGTTCAAGCTCTGTGCGAGAACGAATCGTCATGCGCCGACGAATGCGAGTCCCCCCCTTCTCAAGTGCAGCCTGAGCTTAGCGGCGCAGGAATCCGGGCGGACGAATGTGAATCATCTCCCCCTCAAGTGCAGCTTGAGCTCAGCGGACCGGGAATCCGCGGCACGCAATTCTGCTGTCTAAGCGGCGTCTCCCCGGCATGGCTGAAAGTTCGCGAAGCTATCAATGACGAATATCCGATGGGCGTTGATATGTACTTTTTTACCGAATCCGGCGAGCTGATGGCGCTGCCCCGTACGACCAAATTAAGCAAGGAGGGATCGTCATGGCTTATGTAGCGGTTACCGGCGGGCAAAAAGCGATTGAACAAGCCGATCTCCTAACCCAATATTACCGGTTGAAGGATTCGAATGCGCCGATTGCGGTGAATGCGATTGAAAAGCAGCTCCGCTTGCTTGTCGACCGAATTATGAGCGAAGGGGGGCTGTACGCACCCGAGCATGCCGCTGTAGCACTGAAGCAAGCGGAAGGGGATCCGTCGGAGGCTGCGTTTCTGATCCGCGCTTACCGTTCCACCCTGCCCCGCAACCATTATTCCCAAGTCATCGAGCCGGCCGGCATGCGCATCATTCGCCGTATCTCCTCTTCCTTCCGCGATATTCCGGGCGGACAGCTGCTTGGGCCGACTTACGACTATACGCACCGCATGCTGAAATTTTCGCTCAGAGGCGAAGATGAGCGGGCGATCGAAGAGTTTGTCGATACGTACTTGCGTGATGCTGATCCGGAAGCACAGTCGGTCGCAAACGATCGTGCAGTTGAGAAACCGGCTGGGGAAAACAATCATGAAGCCTCCGAGCTGCTTCGGGAAAACAACCCTGCTGCTGGCGAGACGAATCGAGAAAACGATCGCGCTGCTTTGGAGTCCACTCAAGAAAACGGACCGCAGACCGGCGCTCCGCTTACTTTTGTCAAGGTAGCCGATTTGCTGCGCGAGCAAGGGCTGATGGGCAGAACGGAGCGGAAGGAAATCGAGCCATACGATATTACCCGCGAAAAGCTGACGTTCCCCGCTCCGCGTTCGGCCCGCCTGCAGACGCTGACCCGTGGTGAAACCGGGGCGATGACCGCTTTGGCCTACAGCAGCATGCGCGGTTACGGCGCGGTGCATCCGACGATCGGCGAGCTGCGTGTCGGCTACGCTCCAGTATATGTCCCCTATCCCGGCGGAGACGGCGGCGCTGATGACGATGCGCTGTACATCGGAGAAGTGATGCTGACCGAAGTCGAATCGATTAATTCTTTTACCCAAAACCAAGCGGGCAAAATCGAATTTTTACTAGGGTACGGCTTATGCTTCGGCCAAAACGAGCTGAAAGCGATCGCCATGTCCATTCTGGAACGCAGCTTGGAAACGACCGGCCCGGCACCTGCGCAAGACGAGGAATTCGTGCTGCTGCACATCGACAGCGTGGAGTCCAACGGCTTTGTTTCCCACTTGAAGCTGCCGCATTACATTACGTTCCAATCGTCGCTGGACCGCATCCGCGATACGCAAGCCCGCACCGCACAGCCGAAAGAAGAACAGAAAAAGGAGGCAGCCCCTGATGAGACCCAACTTCAACCCGCCCGCGTATAATTTTGCCTTTCTGGACGAAGGATCGAAGCGCGAGATCCGCCGCAAATCGTTAAAAGCCGTAGCCATTCCGGGATTTCAGGTGCCTTTCGCCTCGCGGGAGCTGCCGATTGGCAGAGGCTGGGGAACCGGCGCGCTCCAGCTTACCTTGTCCTTGATCGGGCAAAGCGATGTGCTGAAGGTCATCGACCAGGGCAATGACGACAGCGTAAATGCCGTCAGCATCCGCCGCCTGGTAGAAGAAACAAGCGGGATTCGCACGACCGAAGATGCGCTGGACGCCAGCGTCATTCAATCCCGCCACCGTATTCCCGAAGAAACGCTGCGCCACGGCCAAGTGCTTGTCATGCAGGTGCCGCAGCCGGAGCCGCTGCGCAAGGTGGAGCCGCGAGAGCGCCAATCGAGAATCAAACATGCCGAGATGGACTACAGCGCGATGTGGCTGACGTTGTACGAAGGCATCGTGAAATGGGGCGACATTACGCTTGGCGCGGATTATCCCGTCATGGTGCATGAAAGATATATTATGGCACCTAGCCCAATCCCGCGCTGGGATAACCTGAAGCTGCATCAAGCGGAACATCTGACGTTATTTGGCGCCGGTCGCGAGAAGAAGATTTACGCCGTCCCTCCTTATACCGACGTACGTCCGCTTGAATTCGAGGATTATCTTTTTCACGTGGAATCGTTCGAAGGCAAGGCATGCCGGCATTGCGGCGCAGCCGATACCTTCCTGGACGAAGTGGCCGAAGAGCAAGGCTCCGGGCGGCTGTATCAATGCTCGGACACGGCATTTTGCAATAAACGCCAAACGACCGCCAACGCTACATCAAAGGAGGCTATCGTATGTCCTTAATGTCGAAATTACATCCATCCGAGCCGGCGGTTCATGAACACGGACGGTTTGAAGCTAATGCTGCCCAGCTAGCAAATGACCCGCATCTGACGGAAACACCCTTACTGCAAGTGCGCGGTTTAAGCAAACGGTACGGCGCCGGCTGCAGCTTATGCGAGCACCCGGTTTCCGGCGACGATGCGCCGGTCCGCTGCCCGGCCTGCGGCAGCATCTGGGCGTGCCGCTCGCTCGATTTCCATGTGTACCCCGGCGAAATTCTCGGCGTGGTCGGCGAAAGCGGGTCCGGCAAAAGCACCATGGTGAAATGCCTGTACTTCGACGAAGCGATTACCGGCGGAGAAATGCGTATTACCGCTTATAAAAACGGCACATCGGAGCTGTTCACCGAGTCTTCGCAGCAGAAACGTTATATCCGCAACCATCTGATGGGCATGGTATATCAAAATCCGCTGCTTGGGCTTCGCATGAACTTCTCTTCCAGCGGCAATATTGCGGAGAAGCTGTTCGCCGCCGGCCATTTTCACGTAGGAACAATCCGCGAGCGCGCGTCCTCCTTGCTTGACCGCGTGGAAATTCCGGTCAGCCGCATGGATGAGCCGCCCAAGCAGTTCAGCGGCGGGATGCAGCAGCGCGTGCAAATATCCAAGGCGCTGGCCAACCACCCCCCGCTGCTTCTGCTTGATGAAGTGACCACAGGTCTCGACTTGTCGGTCCAAGCGAAGGTCATCGATCTGATCCGCGACATTCAACGCGAGCTGCAGGTGGCCATGATTGTCGTATCGCACGATTTGGGCGTCATCCGGATGCTTGCCGACCGCACGATGGTGATGCGTAACGGCTGTATCGTTGAGCAAGGCTTAACCGATCAAATTTTAGAGGACCCGCAGCATCCGTACACCCAACTGCTCGTCCATTCACTCTTGTAAGGAGGGGCCGACAACATGCTTAAAGTGCAATCGCTAGCCAAAACGTTCGAATTGTCCATGACCGGCCAAATGAAAATCCGCCCGTTCCGCGACTTATCTTTTGAGGTGGGCCGGGGCCAGTTTCTCGGTATTGCCGGACCAAGCGGCATCGGCAAATCGTCGATCCTTAAATGCGTCTACCGTACCTATTTGCCTACGGCAGGGTCCATCCTGTACGACTCGGAACTGTACGGCGAGCTCGATTTGGCGCAGGCGACCGAACGCCAGATAGTGCATCTGCGCCGGGCGGAAATCAGCTACGTCACGCAATTTCTCAAAGTGATCCCGCGTATCCCGGCGCTTGATGTCGTTGCGGAGCGGCTGCTTCTGCGAGGAGCGACCATGGAAGAAGCGCGCGTTCAAGCACAAGACATGCTGCAGCGGCTTAACATTCCGCAAGATTTGTGGAGCGCGTTTCCCGCCACCTTCAGCGGAGGCGAACAGCAGCGCGTGAACCTGGCCCGGGCGCTGATCGCCAGACCTAGGCTGCTCATTCTTGACGAGCCGACCGCTTCGCTTGATCACGATACGACCCTGAAGGTGCTGCAGCTGCTTAATGAGATGAAAGAACAAGGCACAACGATGATTGGCGTGTTCCACGACTGGGATGTCATGGGCCGGGTGGCCGACGACATTTTGGACCTGCGGATATGGCAAGCCTCGCAGAACGCAGCGGAAACCGAACAAATTCCGGCTGCCCGCTAAAGAAAAGGAGGATCACTTCATGCACAATGTTTATAAAATTTGCGGCGGATCCATAGTAACCCCCTCCGGCATATTGGAGAACGGCACACTGGTCGTCGAAAACGGCACTATCGCCGATGTGTCCTCCGTACCTTCGCTTCCCGGCCCCCATGATATTGATGCACGCGGTTTGCTGGTGCTGCCGGGTATTATCGATACGCACAGCGACGCCATCGAACATGAGATGCAGCCGCGTCCGGCCAGCTTGTTTCCGATTGAAATGTCCTTTTACGAGCTGGAGCGGAAGCTTGCCGGCCAAGGGGTCACCACCATCTATCACTCGCTTAGCATGTGGGATGACAATTCGCCGAAGGAAGTACGCCGCAACCAATCCGTGAAAAATATGATCCGCACCATCCGCCGTTTGTCTTCAGCCGGGCATTTGATCCGGCACCAGTTGCATCTGCGGTTCGAAATCGTCAATCTAAATGCCGTTCCGCATATCGTCGAGCTGCTTGAGAACGGCGAACTCGATCAAATCTCCTTCATGGACCATACTCCGGGCCAAGGACAATACCGCAATCTGGAGGTACAAAAAAAGTTTGTGATGGAGCGCCAGAAGCTTTCCGAAGAGGAAACGCTGCGGGTGCTGGAAGCCCGCAGACAGCAGCCCAAAGTCAGCCGGGACGATCTGCAGCTTGTCGCCGATCTGGCCCGCAGCAAAGGTGTGCCGCTGGCTTCGCATGACGACGATTCCGTCGAAAAGTTAGAGCTTGTGCAAGGCTGGAATGCGGCGATCAGTGAATTTCCGATCACGCTGGAAGTCGCTTCCGAAGCCAAACGCAAAGGACTCTACGTTGTAATGGGCGCGCCCAACGTCATCCTCGGCAAATCGCACAGCAACAATCTGTCGGCGCTGGAAGCGATCAAAGAAGGTCTCGTCGATATTTTGTGTTCCGACTATTATCCGCCTTCGATGCTGCAGGCCGCGTTCCGTCTTCACGCATTAGGTTACGATCTTCCTTATGCTTTTAACATGATATCGCTAAACCCCGCGAAAGCGCTTGGGATCTCGGATCGGCTCGGTTCGCTGGAATCCGGCAAAACCGCGGATATTTTGCTAGCACGTATGCACGAAGGCCGTCCGGTCATTGAGAAAGTATTGGTAGGCGGGCAAACCGTATGCCAGATGGATTATCGGGGCCGAATGGACCATGCTGCGGCGGCTGTTTATTCATTGTAGCCTGTGAGCCCTCAATTCGATTACGGACCGATACCACAAGGAGGAAGGCGCATGAAACTGAAAGGCATGGGAGTCAGTTTGCCGATCAACGAAACAACAAGCAATTTGGAGCGCCTGAAAGATAAGCTTCACAAGATTGCCGGGCTTGGGTTCGATACCGTCGAATTGCCTATCCAGGGCATGAATGTCATTAAGAACGGCCGCATTAATGCAAGCAGGCTGCAGGCTTATAGAGATCTGCTGAGCAGCTTTCCGCTGCAGTATACGACACATGCCCCGTTTGATTTGAACTTGTTCCGGCAAGGCGATACCTCCGTCGATGAAAAATGCCTGATGGCTTCAGTGGACATCAGCGGAGCTATAGGCGCCAAAATCATGGTGTATCATGTAGGCCGCTATGTAGGGGAAGAACAGCTGTCCATATCCCATTCATGGGCCCGGTATACCGAAGAAGAGAAACAAGCGTTATTGCAATATGAGCAAAAATGGATGCGCACAGCCGGGGACAGGGCTCAAGCATGCGGCGTAATGATCGCTATGGAGAACATGAGACCGTACCTTGATTGCGCGGATTACGTCTATGCGCTTTCCCCAAGCGCTCTCGCCGATCAAATCGAAGCCGTCGCGCATCCGCACGTTCAAGCCGTGCTGGACACGGGCCATCTGCATATGGCCGTGCATATGTATGGCTTGGATTTGCTGCAGGAACTGAGAAGGCTCGCTCCTTATGTGATCCACATGCATCTGCATGACAATTACGGCCGCCCCTGCTACTCCACGGAAAAAAGCCAATATGAGCTCGCTCCGCTCGGACGCGGGGATATGCATGCGCCGCTTGGCGAAGGAAACCTGCCCTTCCAGCTGATCGCAGCGGAGCTTGGGCCCGGTTTCCACGGATACGTGATCCATGAGGTCAGAGAAATGTACGAATCGTTTTGGCCGCAGTTAAGAGAGCGATACGATCAAGCGCTCGGCAAGACAGCAGCCGTTTCTCACAGCACTGCTTCCGGCGTTTGAACCCGGACGTTTGAATATGTGCGTTTGACCCCATACGGAACGATCTGGACGGCATAGATGATATCAGCGATACGGAGAACAGTGTCCTGACGATAGAGCAGAAACCAGTAATATGGGGAACAGCATCCTAACGACACAGGAGGCGCCGACAATACGGAGAAAGGAGAGGTCGACGATGGCACGCGACATTGTGGATTTGCACTGCCACACCCACTATTCGGATAATCCGCTGACGGTGGAGGAAGTGCTGCTTCAAGCAAAGGAACAAGGCGTGAGGTATCTCGCCATCACGGACCATGATACGACAGCGGGTCTCATCGAAGCGGCCGTATTGGGACGGAAGTATGGCATCGAAATTATACCGGGCATTGAAATCTCGGCATACGATATGCGCCGCAAACGAAGGGCTCACATATTGGGCTATTACGTGGAACCGTTACATCCCGCACTGGAAGCTCTCTGCCGGCCGGTTCTCGAGAGAAGGCACGAAGCATCCCGCACCATCGTACAGCGGCTGCAGCAGGCCGGTTATTCGATTCGCTGGGAGGATGCGCTTCAATACGGTACGGCAGGCGGTTACGTATATAAGCAGCACATTATGCGCGTGCTCATGGATCGCGGGCACTGCGACGACCTGCACGGGGAGCTGCAGCGCACATTGTTTCACCGGGGCGAACCGGGAAAAGCGCCCGGCCTGGCCTATCTGCCCATCGCTTATGCGGATGCGGTTCAAGCCATTGCCGCCATCCGCGAGGCCGGCGGCGTCGCCGTGCTGGCACACCCGGGCCAGCTCCGCAACTTCGAAGCGATCGGCGAATGGGTTGATGCCGGGCTCCAGGGCATAGAAGCGCAGCATCCTTCCCATACGCCGGAAGATACCGCTTTGGCCCGAGAATACGCCGCCAAGCACAATCTTATCGTAACGGCCGGTTCCGATTTTCACGGACCGTACGGATATCCCGGTTTTCGGCCCGGCTGTTATGACGCCGGTACCGACGCGCTCGCCGCATTGCGGACAGCAGCTGAGGCCGCTACCAGGTCGCAAATTTCCAAATAACTAATTTTTGCCAAATAATCACTTTTATCCCGGCCCTCCGCAGTGTAATATGGTTATTAAATAAGTGAAAAGTGGGGGCCGCATGAACGGGATTATTTGGATCAGCTTGCTTGTCTTGCTTTTGCTTGCCTACGTTGACCGGAGGCGCGACATGACAGTCAAGATGTGGCTTATCGTCGCCGGGATGTTTATGTTATGCCAATTTTATATCGACTTGTTCGGCTTATTGATACCTGCGGGTTGTATTGCCGGCCTTATCTATATGAGGAAAGCAAAAAAGTCCTATTTGTCCAAAGCGCTTATCTTCGGTCTGATTTGCGTATATGCCAATTTTTACCTTCCAAAAATCACTTTAACTCAGTTGAAAGAGCAAGTTGAAAACGCCAAATATACGGCGGAGTTTAATCAAGTGAGGGCCGTCTCCCAATATTCTGCGGCTTCAGAGGTGAACGCCATCCTGCAGAAGGCGGCCGAGCAGCTGAGGGACAAAAATCCGAAGTCGGAAATTACGATTGACGATCCTCACGTGTTATTCAGCATCTGGGTTCTTACCCACAGGGACATGTCGATACAGGACCTGGATTGGTTGTGGTACACAGCTCCGCGGGAGCTGCATTATTATTGGCAGTCGAGCCGCCCCGACCCGCTGACAACGCTGGAGTATGTTATTTTTAACGAAACGGGGTATATGGGGTTATTCAAAAGAGCGACGGCATCCAGTCCGTTTCTGTTGGAATCGGTTTACGAATTCGACCGGCTGAAGAACGCAAATCCGGCCATTCCGTAAGCTCTCAGCGTCGCCCTTTGATGCTCAATAAAGCGTTTCCTGATAAAAGAAATTCGGCGTTTCGATTTTATTGTCGTATGAATGGTGAAAGATATGTGTGGCCGCAGGCGAAAGCGGCGGGATGAGCCAAGTCCAATCCCCCGTAATGCCGCGGCCTTTTTTGCCTTCCGCTTGCTCGAAGAGCTGGAATTGCCGTGCGGCCGTATGATGGTCGACAATCGTTACCCCTTGCCGGTTAAAGGAATACAGCACGGCGGCGTTGAGCTCCACCAGTGTTTTGTCCTTCCACAAGGTCGCTTCCCTGCTCGTATCCAAATTAAGCAAAGCCGCCACCCGGGGCAGCATGTTGTAACGCTCTATGTCGGCCAAGTTCCTCGCCCCGATTTCAGTGCCCATATACCAGCCGTTAAAAGGAGCGGCCAAATAAGAAATGCCCCCGATTTCCAAACGCATATCCGAAACAAGCGGTACGGCATACCATTTCAGCTGCAGATCCGCAAAACCCGCGTGCTCGGGATGCAAGATAGGCACCTCCAGCACCAACGGCCGGGGAATTTCAAACCAGCGGGGCTGCCTGTCTCCCATCTGCACAACCAGTGGAAGCACGTCAAAAGGCGTACCCTCCCCGCTCCAGCCGATCGACTTGCAGAAACGGGTTAATGCCGTCGAGACCGGGTCGCCGATGATCCCGTGCTCCGTTTCATGACCCGCATAACGAATCAGTTGGTGGTTCCAAATACGCAAACGCTGCTCCGCACGATGCGACGGCCCGAAAACGGTAATTGCTGGCCGGATCTTGCCTCCGTTCGTGGCAAACTCGATATGCCTGCACAACATCTCGGCTGCTTTCTCCTCCGTGTCCGCATCACGCGCGTCGAATACGTGCAGCGATTCCCAGAACAACCGCCCGATGCACCGGTTGCTGTTGCGCCATGCCATTTTGGCGCCGTGCCGCAATTCCTCCGACGTGTGCTCGTAAAAGCCGGTCAGCTCTATCGAGCGCTGTATTTCCGACAGCCGGCGTTCAGCTTCATGCTGCGATTTGCCAAGCTCCTGATAAGCTCGAACTATAAAATGAGCAGCTTGCTCATACAATGCAATCTGATTGATCGTTGGCATGTTGTTTTCCCATCCTTACAAGCAGTTCGGTATACACCGCAGTTCTAATATTATATGAAAAACTTCCATACCAAGTCCAATTAGGGAGAGCCGCTGCATTCATAAGGAGCAGCTGCGAGATATCAGCTTTTGCAAACGGCTTCGGTTTAAATGCGCCAACCGGATGATCCTGAACCGTCACTGGCATTCCATACCTTTTCACAAAAAAGAAGCCCGCGCATCCCTTAGTAAAAAAGGGTGCTCCAGGCTTCCTCTTAATCCACGCATGAAACTTTTGACAATATCCGGCTACGTTAAACCCAGCTCCGCAAGCTCATCATCCGTAAACACTTTCGACCGGGTCAAAAACCTCTTCCCCTCCGGACCCTCCAGCGAAAACATGCCGCCCCGGCCCGGTACAACGTCGATAATCAACTGGGTGAACTTCCAATAATCGTATTGCACTTGGCTCATATAAAAAGGAGCGCCTCCGATCTCCCCGAGCTGCACATCCTGGTCTCCGACCATAAATTCGCCGAGCGGGTAACACATCGGGGAGCTGCCGTCGCAGCAGCCTCCCGATTGATGAAACATAACCGGACCGTGTTTGCTTCGCAGGAAGATGATTAAGTCCAGAGCGGCATCGGTAGCGAGCACTCTTTGCACTTGGGTAGACATCCCGTGTCGAGCCCCTTAGAAAAATCCCAGAGCATCGGGACTGTAGCTGACTAGCAGGTTTTTGGTCTGCTGGTAATGCGACAACATCATCCGGTGGTTCTCCCGGCCGATCCCGGAAGTCTTGTAGCCCCCGAACGCCGCATGTGCCGGATACGCATGGTAGCAGTTGGTCCACACCCGGCCGGCCTGAATACCGCGACCCATCCGGTAAGCGGTGTTCATATCGCGGCTCCACACCCCCGCCCCCAGGCCGTACAACGTATCGTTGGCGATCGCAAGCGCATCTTCCGCATCTTTGAACGTCGTGACCGAAACAACCGGACCGAATATCTCTTCCTGGAAAATACGCATTTTATTATGCCCTTTAAGCACCGTCGGCTGGATATAGTAACCATCCGCCAAATCGTCGCCAAGCTGCGCTCGCCCTCCGCCGATCAGGCATTCCGCCCCTTCCTGCTGTCCGATGTTCATGTAGCTGAGAATTTTCTCCACTTGTTCAGTGGACGCTTGAGCGCCAATCATCGTGTCCGTATCAAGCGGGTTGCCCTGCTTAATGGAAGCTACACGCTTCAGCGCTCTCTCCATAAACGCATCGTAGATCGATTCTTGAATGATCGCACGGGACGGACATGTGCAGACTTCCCCTTGGTTTAAGGCAAACATCGCAAAACCTTCAATCGCCTTATTAAAGAAAGCGTCGTCCTTGGCCATAATGTCCTCGAAGAACAGGTTCGGCGATTTGCCGCCGAGCTCCAGCGTCACCGGAATGATGTTCTGTGAAGCATACTGCATAATCAAACGGCCGGTTGTCGTTTCACCGGTAAAGGCAATTTTGGCGATACGGTTGCTGGAAGCAAGCGGTTTGCCGGCTTCCAATCCGAAGCCGTTGACGATATTCACCACACCCGCAGGCAGCAGGTCCTGAATCAGCTCCATTAGCAGAAGGATCGACGCAGGCGTTTGTTCAGCGGGCTTCAGGACTACGCAGTTGCCTGCCGCCAGCGCCGGTGCCAGCTTCCATGTCGCCATCAGCAGCGGAAAGTTCCATGGGATAATCTGCCCGACGACGCCAAGCGGCTCATGAAAATGATACGCCACCGTATCGTTGTCGAGTTGGCTTAACGTGCCTTCCTGCGCCCGGATACATCCCGCGAAATAGCGGAAATGATCGATCGCAAGCGGCAGATCCGCAGCCAGCGTTTCACGCACCGGCTTGCCGTTATCCCAAGTTTCGGCGACGGCCAGCATCTCCAGATTCGCTTCCATCCGATCGGCGATTTTATTTAAAATAAGCGCCCGCTCCGCAACGGAAGTACGTCCCCATGCGTCCTTCGCTTCATGAGCCGCATCAAGCGCGAGTTCGATATCTTCGGCGGTAGAACGCGGTACTTCGCAAAAAGACCGGTTATTGACCGGCGACACATTTTCAAAATATTGACCTTGAACAGGCGGAACCCACTGGCCCCCGATAAAATTCTCATAACGCTTCTTAAAAGCAATCTTTGCATCTGGGCTTCCCGGTTGAGCATAAATCATGAGTGGACAACCTCCTTTGGATTTGGGCAATACAAGGAATAGGAACGTAGAAGAGTAAGCCGACCGCTGATACGGAAGCGCTATCATTTCGTGAAATAAGTCGCACGTCAAGACATCATAAGCCGGCAAATTACCGGTATCAACCTGGTTAGATCCGTCCAATATTCGCCAAAATGCACCGCCTCTTTCAGCAAGTGATGAAATTTTTTCGCTGATGGGACATCGTGTGCTAGCTGGGCCAATCGGAGCATCAGTCCGATTGAACGATCTCTAGCGTGCTCGACAAATCATACAAGCAGAATAGAGCCATGCCAAATAAAATGCAGGAAAGGAAAGAATACTGGCGGTGAGCTGAGTTTGCAAAGCTGCGGGACGTCCCCGCCTGATGCAAAAGAGGAGTTGGCAAGCTATAGTGCGTCCGATCTGCCCAATCCTTTGCTTGGCGAGAGCAGGTCAGGTTAAAATCGATTCGCACCGTCCAAGGAGGTTATTCTAAATTTTACCTTTATAAAGCAAATTTGCCAAGCTGGTTTTGCAACATTTACCAAAATCTTCAATTTTCTTACTTGTCCGAATTGATCTTGCTGCGCATCATCACATTTTATCACATGAAAAATAAACTTATTCGGTTTCAAGCGGATGTTTAATGTTATGATGGGAACTGAAAAGGAAGGTGGTGCAGGGAATGTCGTCTGAGTCATTTTCTTGGAAGCGCAATATGTTCATGTTATGGAGCGGGGCTTTTTTGGTCAGTATGGCTTATTCGGTGTCGATCCCGTTCATGCCGATTTTTTTGCAAAAAGACTTGGGTGTTCATCAGCATTTGGAGGCTTGGACCGGGTTTGTTTTTGCGATTACGTTTCTCGCCAGCGCGTTAATCGCTCCGTTCTGGGGTTCGATTGCCGACAAGTATGGACGAAAACCGATGATTTTGCGAGCCGGCGTCTGCTTGTCGCTCGCTTACTTTTTGTATTATTTTGTGCAAAATCCTTATGAATTGATTGCCGTTCGCATCTTGGAAGGCCTGCTCGCCGGGTACATCCCTTCGGCAATCGCGCTTGTCGCCACCAATACTCCGGAAAAACATGTCGGGTACGCGCTTGGCATCATGTCGACGTCAGGAGCCGCGGCGTCAATCATCGGACCGCTGCTAGGCGGTGTAGTCAGCCATCTGATCGGGCCGCGCGATACGTTTCTTTTTGCCGGTGTGATGGTGTTTGTGGCGTTTCTGATTGCCCTCTTTGCGGTCAAAGAGCCTTACTTCAACAAATCTGCGGCCAAACGTTCTTCCGTAACACAGGACTTGAAGGAAGCGGCCGCCAACCGCAGCCTGATGATTGCGCTGGTTGTCGTTTTTGTAACGACCTCGTCGGTGATGATCATCGAACCGCTGCTGACGATTTATGTGCTGAATCTCGGCTCCAGCGAATCTTCCGCTTCGTTGTATGCGGGCATTATATTCTCCGCGGTTGGTGTCGCCACGCTTATTGCCGCCCCGCGTTGGGGCAAATGGGGCTCCCAGCTCGGATTTGAGAAGGTGCTGTTTATCGGGCTGCTGGGCGGAGGCATCGGCAACCTGCTGCAGATGGTGTTTCAGGATATCGTCAGCTTCGGATCGCTGCGGTTTGTGTACGGGTTGTTTTTTGCCGGCGTATTTCCGGCCCTTAACGCTTTTATTGCGCAGCAGACGGACCCGGCGTTTCGCAGCCGCGCCTTCGGCTTGAACCAATCGGCCAACCAGTTGGGCCTGATGGCCGGGCCGCTAATCGGGGGGCTCTTGGCCACTCAATTACCGATACCGGTTATTTTTGCAATCAACGGTTCGCTGCTCTTGGCGGTTGCGCTGCTGCTCAAAGTACCGAAGTTCTCCATCAGCACCAGCCGCCGCCCTGTGTATAAGGAAACATCGAGATAAAGCAAAGCCCCCAGGCTCCTGTCTGAACGAAAGACCGCAGGATGGACACTTAGGACAAAGTGCTCATCTGCAGCTCACAGTTCAGATTAGGGAACCGGGGGCTTTTTAACATAGTTCAGAAGCTGCCAATCAGGTCAGCCCCGCTTCAGCTTGGCGAGGCCTTCCTTGGCGCCGCTCATCAGCATGCCAACTTCGCTATTCCAGCTTAATATCGACATGCCTATCCGCTCGCAATGCTGCAGCAAGTCAATCTGCGACGAAATAATGCCGGAGCCAATGCCGGCTGTGCGGGCCGCTGCCGCGATTCTACCAATCGCTTCCATTAAAGCGGGATGATTGCGCGTTCCGGAAATACCAAGATCCTGAGCAAGATCGTTTGGTCCGACGATCAATCCGTCCAGTCCTTGAACGCCGGCGATCTCCTCCAATTGCCGCAGCCCTTGCTGTGACTCGATCTGCGCCAATATGACGGTATGTTGATTGGCCGCTTTCATATATTCACGCAAATTCTCAACATGATAACGGGTATGAGCACGTGTCGTCGATACGCCCCTGCGGCCCTCGGGAGCGTATTTGCCGTATTGAATTGCGCTGCGAAGCTGTTCGGCATGCTCGACCATCGGAATGAGCAGCCCATTCACCCCCATGTCCAAATACTTCACGATGCATTCTCTGGATACTTCAGGGATTCGCACGATGATCGGGATATCGGCCCCTCTGGCCGCTGTAGTTAAACCCGCCACCATAGAGTAATCAAAATAACCGTGCTCGCAATCAACGATAAAAAAATCAAACCCGCACGTTTTCAGCATGACTGCGAGATTCGGCGTGTGGAACTCGGACACCATCGTCCCGAATACAGGCCCATTTCCGTTCAGCTTTTCGTTTAATCCGTTCATGCCATCCTCCTGTGTAATTTAAAAACACCGCTTCGCGTCCTCGACCGATCCGAAGTCTTCTCCCATCCCTAGTCGTACCCGATCCGGGGGGCTGCAGTGCTTATTACCGCAGCGCGTATCGTTCCTGCAGCGTCAATCAAGACTCTCCGGCATAAGCCGCCTTGTTTCATCATAAGAACGGCAGCGGCCCGAACACAATAAAGCGACGCGGTACATACCGGCGAACACCTCGTCCTGCACCGGAGACCATATGCCGGGGATGCCGCTTCTTTGGCTGATCAGTTCCGCAAGCAGCTTATTGCGGCTGAGTACGCCTCCCGAGAACATCAATCGACGCGTTGTTTCCGGACGTGCACCATGTAATTGTTCGAGCAGCGAAACATAAATGTCCGCCATATTGTCCAATGCGCCGCGCACAATCGGACCGATACGCAGATTTGTCGCATCAACTCCTAATAAGGCCCCCTCCCGGACACCCCTTTGGTTCGAAAAAAAACCGACCGACACCTCTAGCCGCCCCCGGTCGTCGGCTCGATCAGCCGCTTGCAGCAGTCCGCTCCAAAGCTGCGCTTCCTCAATCTGACAGCCGAAGATCGTCTCGCCAATGTCCTTCACAAAATCGGCCAAAACGTCGAGATTGCGGCCTCCGGGCAGACGGGTCAGCGTGTTCAGCCACAGGCCGCCAACAAACGGCCGGATTTCGTACGCGCCGGGCCGGTACTCCTCTTCGAGCCGCGACATGATGCCGGCCGTTCCGATCGTTAACACGGTATCCTGCTGCGGAACGGCCAAGCTGCCGAGCACCGAAGCTTGATGATCTCCGATATCGGGATATATCGGAATGTGAACCGACCCGGCAGCGGCACTCCCCCTGTACCATCCGGCAGGTTCCGTCTCACAACGGATTTGCGGGAACGACATCGTCCCGCAGCCCGCTGCTTCGATCAGCCTCCGATTCCAAGCGCCGCTGCGAATGTCGGCAAACCCCGTAGCCGCTGCGTTGGTCAGGTGGCAAGCATGCTCGCCGGTAAGCCGCAAGATAATGTAAGAACCCAGCGTGCAAAAGCGGATTCCCGCCTCTCTGCGGACATCGACATGATGGCGCAGCAAATGGAATACGTTGCACATCGCCAGCCCCGGTTTGAGGCCAATGCCCGTAGCGGCCAAATCCTCTTCCGAGACCAGCGCGCGCAGCAGATCCAGATAGGTCCGCGCCAAACTGTCTTCCACCGGCTCCATGCATCTTTCGTCCTGCCATGAAATATACGGCGTAACGGCGTGTCCATCGCGTCCCGCCAGCACAAAACCGTGCATCTGCGTCGACAGCAGCACGCCTTGCGCCTCCGGCCGCAACGTGAGATGATCGTCGATCATCTCGCGTACGATGCCGACAATCCGTTCGGCGTCCGTCTCGTGCCGTCGCGCCACAATCCCGGCCCCGCTCCCAGACAGCGGGGCCGGGGTGGATAACGGAGCCGGCGTCTTTTCTCTGCGCACGGCAAGGAGGGCACGGCGATCCACATCAAGGATCGCCGATTTGATGTAGCTGCTGCCGATATCCACAGCGATGTAGCTAGCCATCGATCCGGGCGCCGACATAGATCGTATCGTGTTTGTTGTAGTCGAAGGTGAAATGAATAACTCCTTTGTCTTCGTCAACAAAGCCGTCGGGATATGAAAGTCCTCCGGGGAAGGTGACAAGATCCCTTTGGACGGACCATGTCTTCATATCGTCGTCCGAAATCCACAGCGACAGCGGATTCCTTGAAGCCAGTCCGTGCTCCGCCCGCCATGGCGCAGGATTGTGCAGCAGCGCGATGCGGTCGTCCTTTAAGCGGAACAACCGCAGCTTGGTGCCGGCGTTTACAATGCCGCTCGGATACGCCTCGCTCCAGGTGCGGCCGCCGTCCGCCGAATCGGAACGATACAGCATGCTGGTCCGATCGGCGCGAATGAGCATCACCATCCGGCCGTCGCTTAGCTCGACCACATTGTTTTCCGCCCAATTCCAGTTTGGCAGATCAATCGAGATGCCCCCATGGGCATCCCACGTTTTACCGTTATCGCGGCTAATTAGCACGCCATTGTCCGAGCGGTAACTCGAGGTGCGCATGATGGGCAAATCCTCGGCTCTCAAACGGGCCAGCTCCTCTTCCGCCACATGATAATGCTGATAAGGCAGCACCAGCTCCCCGTTGCGTTTGTGATACAACGTGCGGATGAAGGTCCGCTCGAACAGATGCGGCACAGGCAGCGGCACCAGCTCGCTCCATGTGTACCCGCTGTCGCGGCTTACGCACATCCACTGCTCCCAGTCGAGAAATTTGCCGTTATGCACGGTCACAAACAACGTCACTTCATCGCCAAGCACCATCGCTTCGGTCTGATAGGTCGCTTTGCCGGGAATGTCGAACAACCTGACAAGCGGTCCCCAAGTTTCCCCGCGATCCGTGGAGCGGCTCAAATACACATCGTTATCGATATGGGGTTCGGTAAAACCTCCGGTTTGGATGAACGTTACCCATTCTCCGTTTGGCATCTCCCGCAAAATCGCTTCGCAGCAGACGAGATTCGGGGCCTTGCCCCAGTAAATCAGGCGCATTGTATCCATCGTTTTGATTCTCCTTGTCGCTATTGTTTATTTCACGCTGTTCCATCTGTCGTAAGCCGTTTGGCGAATTTTGATCATGTCGTCCACGCCCATCTTCTTAAGCGTCGCAATATAATTGTCCCATTCGCTGAGCGGTGTTTCTCCCATGATGAACTTGGCTTCCATCTGATCCGCGTAGCTGTCCATATCGATGTACGAAGCGATTTTCTCCTGCTCCTGCGGGGTAAACTTCACTTCCGGATAAGGGTATCTTGCAACATCGACACTGCCGCTGCTCATGATCAAATTGGTTAGCCATACCTGCATCGGATCGTTATAAGTTAAATAATCGCCTATCGTCTGGCCGTTGTAGAACGGACCGTTCACCGGAGACTGCTTTTGTCTGAAATCGTAGAAGCTGGGGTAGCCCTCAAAATGCGTATTAAACGTCTTTACCCCGTTGACCGTCACATATTCGTAACCCGCTTTGTCGCTTACGACGCCAAGTTCAGGGCCCGCACGCATGGCCAAGCTGCCCTCCAGCGTAAACAAGTAGTCGACAAGCCGCAGCATCGCCTCCGGGTTCTTGCTTTTGTTTGTGATCGCAAACGTCCCCCAGCGCTGATAAGCCGGCTGCTTACGCGCCATTTTCTGCGAATTGACGGAGCTGGTGAGCGGGGGAAGAATGATAAACTGGTCCAAATTGCCTGATCCGATGTTCGTATATCCGCCGCTATCCCCGTTTAAGCCGACCGACAAGTTTTTTTCCTTGGCCAGTACCTGCTCTTTTTTCTGGGAGAAATATTCCTTGTCCAGCAATCCCTCTTTGTAGAGCTTGTTCATGTATATCAAATATTCCTTGTAGCCGGGCTGGATCGGCACATACACGTATTTATCCTTAATCACATCGTGCCGCGAATCGACGAATCCGACCGCCGAAAGAATAGGAATACTGGCCGAACCGTTAAACAGCCCCGTAAAAGGAATCTCGTCCGCCTTGCCGTTTTTGTTCGGATCCTTCTCCTTAAACGCCTTCAGCACCGTATACAGCTCATCCAAGGTCGTCGGCACTTTGAGCCCGAGATTATCCAGCCACCGCTTGTTGATGTAAGGGCGAACCGTCACGGTATCCCGCTTGTAATCGCTAAACGTCGGTATTGTATAGATGGAGCCTTCGGGGGTTGAGAACGTCTTGCGCACCTCCGGGTATTTGTCGAACAGCGCCTTTGTCTCCGGCCCGTATTTGTCGATCAGCGGCTTCAAATTCATGAGCAGCCCTTGCGGGCCATACATATTTTCATCCTTCACCGTAAGCCCCGAGAAAAAAATATCGGGCAAATCGCCGGTTGCAAACGCAAGCGCTTTCTTCTCTTCCCAACCTGCGCTCTCAATCGCCTGAACCTTGATGTTGATGTTGGTCCGCTTGGCAATTTCCTTAAAAAACCACATTTTGTCAAAATCGCCATGGGCAGGCTCACGCGGATACATTAACGTAACGGTGATCGGCTCCTTGACGATCGGCAGCCCCGTAGGGTTAACGTTATCGGCAGCCGCTTTGTCGCTTGCTTTTTTCGCTTCTTCGCTTTGAGGTTTCCCGTTATCCGAACAGGCAGCAAGTGTGGAGCCGACAAGCGCTGCCGAAAGCAGTCCGGCCATGTATTTTTTCAATATAAACGACCTCCTTTAGCTGACTCTTCCAAATCTTTGTGCATTGACTTGATCCGTCCGTTATTTAACGATGCCGATCACCCCCTTCAGAGTCTGAACGCCCTGCATTCATTGCTTTACCTCCCCTATCTTGCCGTCACCCCTTGATTGCTCCGATCATCACCCCTTTGACGAAATACTTTTGCAGAAACGGATACAGCACCAGCACAGGCAGCGAAGACACCACGATAATGCCGAATTTCATCGCTTCCTTCAGCTCCATCCGTTTCACCAGCTCTTGCATCGCCTCGGCGTCTAAGCCCATCAGATCAACCATCTGATCCATGATCAGCACATTGCGTAAAATGAGCTGCAGCGGGTACAATTTCAGGTCGGACAAATAAATCAGCGCGCTGAAAAAGGAATTCCAGTGACCCACCGCATAAAACAAGATCAGCACCGCGATAATCGGCTTGGACAAGGGCAACACGATGCGCACGAACAACTTGAAGTTGGAACAGCCGTCAATAAACGCCGCTTCCTTTAATTCATTGGGGATCGTTGATTGAAAATAAGTCCGGGCAATGATCACGTTCCACATCGACACGGCATTGGGCAGCAGCAGCGCCCAGACGGTATTGACCAGCTGCAGCTTTTTGACAACCAAATATGTCGGCAGCAAGCCGCCGCTAAAAAACAACGTAAACGTAAACAGGAAGGTGAATAGGTTACGCCCGATCAGATCGCGGCGGGACAAGGCGTAAGCGCAGGTCAAGGTCAACGCTACGTTCAGGCTTGTGCCGACAATCGTATAAAACAACGTGTTGCGATAACCGGTCCAGATCGGATCGTATTCGAAAATTTTGCGGTATCCATCGAGCGTAAATCCTTTCGGCAGCAGGTACACCTCCCCAAGCGTAATCAGCTTTGGTTCGCTAAGCGACGCGCTGACGACATAAATCAGAGGATAAGCGACGGCCAGCAAAATAAAGGCGCCGAGGATAAGAACGATATTGTCGACAATCCGGTCTTCCCGGCTGCGAATTAATGAAGATGACGGCATTTGCCCAAGGCCTCCCTACCACAGACTCGTTTCGCCGAGACGTTTGACGACGGCGTTGACGATCAGAAGAAGTATGAAATTAATGGATGTGTTAAACAGCCCCACCGCCGAAGAAAAGCTGTATTGCAGCTGCAGCAGGCCTACCTTATACACGTAGGTCGATATCACTTCCGACGCTTCAAGGTTCAGCGGATTTTGCATCAGAAACACCTTCTCGAATCCGACGGTCATGATGCCGCCAATGGCGAACAAAAACAAGATGACAATCGTTGGCGTAATGCCCGGTATATTGATGTGCCGGATGCGCTGCAGCCGGGAAGCCCCGTCGATCATCGCCGCTTCATGTTGCTCCTGGTCGATGCCGGCCAGCGCAGCCAAATAAATGATCGAGCTCCAGCCCGCGTTTTGCCACACATCGGATAATACATAAATCGCTTTGAACCAGCTTTTATCCGTCATAAAATCATGTGACTCAAAGCCGAACAACCCTATCGCTTTATTGACGACGCCATAAGAAGGGTTCAAGAGCAGCATAATCATGCTGACCAACACAACAATGGATATAAAATGAGGTGCGTAAGTGACGGTTTGCAGCACTTTGCGAAATTTTCCGCTGCGTATTTCGTTGAGCAGCAGCGCAAGCAGAATTGGCGCGGGAAAACCGACGACCAATTGGAATAAGCTGATGCCAACCGTGTTCGTAATGATCGTCCAGAAGCTCGGCGCGTGAACGAACCGCAGGAAATGCTTAAGCCCGGCCCAAGGGCTGCCTTCGATGCCCAGCGCCCCATTAAAATCTTTAAAGGCAATTTGCACCCCGTACATCGGCCAATAATGGAAAACGATAAAATAAACAAGCGTAGGCAAAATAAACAAGTACAATTGGTAATTCATCGTTACGCCGCGCAGTCGTTTTCGCAACGCCTGCCGGCGTGCCGCGTTTACCGCCCCTGCCGAATTCACAGGGTTTGTGGTCAATTGAGGCATTGCCGATTCTCCTTTGTCGTATGTGGATGTCGATCTCACCAACGTTGTACCATGAAAACGTTTTATTTGTATATCTGTCGTTTTTAACGCCATGTGCGGTTATTGCAAACCCTTACAAAAAAAGGAGAACCGCTTGGCTCTCCCGACTCAATAACAATATAACCGGTTTTTTTTGCACGACTATGTTTCATTTGCCGTGGCATACAACTTGCGATATTGCCCCGGAGTGATGCCTTCCTCGCCTTTGAACCTCCGGCTGAAGCTGCTGAGATCCAGATAGCCGATATCGGCCACGACATCTTTTAGCGTTTTGTTCGAAGCTGCGAACTGCCGCTTGGCTTCCCGGACCCGCAAATTCCATAAATAGTCCGTAAAGTGGCAGCCGATCTTTTCTTTAAAAAAGCGGCTCCAATAATAATTCGAATTGCCGAATTGTTCGGCGATGCTCTCCAAGCTGAGGTTCGGGTCTTTAAAGTTGTCTTCCATATAACGAATGATATGTGCAACTAATCCTTGTTCCCGCTGCTGCTGCACCTTGTACACATAATCGCAAATACTGCCGATCAATGTTTGCATATGACGCCGGAATTCGGGCAGCGAATGGAATTGGATCACATGGATGATCGCTTCGCCGAACTGCGGCGCCTCGTTTCGGCCTGGAGCCGACTCTCGGGTCACCTGCTGGACCGCCTGAATCGCCAGATCGGCGATTTTATTGCAGGCAAATCGGGTCATCGCTTCGGGCATATTTTTATCTTCGATATGCCCTACCATTTTACGCAGCGCCTCAAGCGCCTGCGCCCGGTCCCCTTGCTTCAAGCTGTGCAGCCAGTACATTTCATCCTCCGCCGACTGCCAGTACCACTGCGGGAAAGTGACGATTTCCTCAAATCGGATGATCGGCCGGTCACAAAGGACCGAGCGGTGTTCGACGGCGGCATACGCTTCAATATACGAGCGATTGATTTGGAGCAATTCGTCGCCGATTTTGCCGATCCCAATCGTCACTTTGCCGCGGGATTCCCCGTACAACTCAAGAATTTGCTCGGCCAGATGCTGCAGTTCTCCATAGTCTCCCTTGGCTTTGGCGCACGCGATAATCGCCACTGCATTGTCGCTGCCGGGTTCCACGGCAAACGCCTTGCCGTCGGCGGAATAATGATCGGCCACATAATCGAGCACTTTTCCGTTTAACTTGGCCAATTCTCCTTCCGTTGGGTCATAACAAACCAGGATAACGGCATAATACGGCCCCGTGCTGCTCAAACCGCTTGATTCCAGCAGCTTGATCTGTTCGTCGCGGCTGCTCGAATCGCCTTTCAACAAGCGGATCAACACATCGTACCGCAGTAGCATGCGCTGCGTGTCCAACTGGTCCGTAAGCGATTGATTCAGCGCTAGCGCTTTGCCGATGGCTTGGCTGATGTTTTCCAATTCGTTGCCTTTGGCTGCATCCGATGTAAGACGGTGCTGCCGGACAAACGTGTCCAACTTGCGAATCGGACGGTAATTGCCAAGGGCCAGCGTCAACGCCACGGCCGAGCAAAGCACAAGCAGAATCAACGTACACGCGATGACGAATATTTCCTGCGACGTCACCACCGCTTGAAATTGCCGGGTCGGGATGACGGTGACATACGTCCAACCGGTTTCCTCGGATACGACGGAAATCATCGACAAGCTGTTGTGCTTAAAATCGACGACATGAATGCCGGGCACGACCTTTTCCTTGAGAAAAGCAAGCATGCCTTCTTGCTCAAGCATGCCGTTAGTGTCAACCTTGACCATTTCGTTCAGATTGGCGTCCAACAGCAGGGTTGCGCCTTGGAATTCGGTGCGCCCTTCGCTGATCATTTTGCGAATCACCGAGCCCTTGAACATAAATATGGCGGTACCGTGCTGAGAAAGGCCAAAGACGGGAAGCGGCACCATATACGTCATCGTGTCGGAAGCTGGGAAACTTTTGAGCACAGGTACCTTCATGTTGCGGATATCCCGTTCGAACTGCATCCGCTCGGCTTCGTTAAAACCGTAGCTTTTCTCCAGCAGCACCGGCAACGAAATCGTACCCGTTGAGGAAAACAGCCGGTCCTCGTCGTTTTTGTACCAGAGCAAAATATCGCTGATAAACGCATTGCCCGCTTTATATTTCGCCAGCTCGGCAATCCCCTCCATTGTTTGGTAATCCTGGTTGGTCATATTGTACGGAGACAACTTGGGATTTAAAGAGATCAGCGAAGAGATGCTTTTCCACTCGCGAATACGCGTGTCCATGAGATCTTTGATTTTGTACATGTTGGAGATGCTGAACGATTCCACCTCGCTGCGCAGATTAACGACGCTGTTTTTGTACAAAATCCCAAACAGCACGGCGATCGGTATAAACGTAATCAGCATATACGAGACAAACAACCGGCGGAACATGCTCCCTTTTTGAAATATAAAAGTCCCCTCTTTCATGAAAAGATGTGGATGCAAAAAAGCACCTTCCCGTTCCGGTATAGTGAGTGATCAAAGACAACACTAACCTGCACAAAAGGTGCCAAGATTTATTATTTATTATACCGAGCGGTTCTTGCGAAGGGAATACATAACAAGCGGCCTGCAAAAATAGCCAATCCCGGCAAAAATGGCCGAACGGACTTGGTTATAATCCGATCAGCGCTGCCTTGGGACGCTACCTCGCTCATTGTCTGGAGCAGGCACAGTTGCCGACTAAACCGCCTCTAGCGGCCAGTGGCTTAAGAGATTGGCGGCGTCTATATCGGTTCGTGGCTTAAGAGATCAGCTTCGTTTTCTTCGCTTGCTCCGCTACCCGCTTGATGTACCCGCTGAGCGGCTTTTTGAGCGCCAATGCCACGACGTAGCAGATGGCGATAAATACGCACAAGCATAAAACATCTTTGACAACCACATCCGGCAAAATGCCGCCGACCGCTTCCCGCATCGCACCCACAGCATAGGTAAACGGCACAAACGGGTTCAGCTTCTGAAAGAACGCCGACGAGGTGCTGACCGGGAACGTGCCGCCCGAGCTGGAAAACTGCAGCACCAGGAAGATGATCGCCACCCCTTTGCCCACATTGCCGAAGACGGAAACCAGCGTGTACGTAATCGTCACAAACACTTTGCTGATCAGCACGGCAAACACGACAAACCAAATTTTGTGTACGACATAGGTACCGAGCAAGAACATATCGCCCATCGTAACAATGAGCGCCTGAAAGAACCCGATCGTCAAGAAGATCAGCAGCCTGCCAAAATAAATTTCATAGCTCTTGTACGATGCCTCGTCTTCTTCCAGATCAGCCTTCATCAGCGATACAAGCAGCATCGCCCCGACCCATAACGATAACGTCGTGTAAAAAGGCGACATCGCCGAGCCGTAATTCGGAATCGGGAACCGTTTATTCTCCTTCACCACAATCGGATTGGCAAAAAAATCGCTCTGCTTCTGCACGTCGTTCTGCAGCAGCTTCAGCAGCTCGTCGATGTTCGTCTCGCCTTGGATGCGCCGGATTTGCCCGGCCGCCTTGCGCACCGCATCTTCAAAACCCGGCAGGTCGTTGCGGACAAGATCGGCGGTTTGATGCACGGCGTTTTCCACTTCCGGGAACTTCGTCCGGTACAAGTCCGCCACCTTGCGCAGTTCGTCTTCCGCCGCGGGCAAATCGTTGCGCACAAAATCGGCCGCTTCGTGCACCTTCTGCTCCACTTTCGGCAGATCGCTGCGGATAAACGGCGCCGCTTCCTGGATGGCCTGCGTAAATTCGCCCAGCTTCGCTTGAATCGTGACCACGGCTTCGTGCACGCGGCTGCGAATTTGCGGCATATCGCTTTGCAGCTTGGCGAATTGATCCTGAGCGAAATGCACCGTCTGCTGCGCATCCTGCAGTAAAGCGCGGATGTCCGGCAGCTTGGCCTTCAGCGTCCCGAGCACATCGGAGGCATTCAGCGCCACCGACTTGATCTGCCCAAGCGCCTTCCGCACATTCGGCACAATTTCCGAATCGTAGCGGGATAAGATGCCGCTGAGCAGACCGCTTGCATCCTTGGACAGCGCGCTGAGCTTGGCGACCAAATCTTGGGCCGGCTGCTCGCCCTTTTGCACAGCATCGATAATCGCCCGAATCGTCTCCGTTTGCTGAGCGAAATTCGTTTTGACAGCCCCTAGCTTATCGACCGTATCGGTAAGCGGCGCACCGGGAAGCCAAGCATTCAGTTTAGCGAAAATGTCGATCATCCGGTCGAGCACACCTGCCGCCGTCGCAAGCCGGTCCGCGATAGCGGTCAGCATTACAAGCGCAGGCTGCGGGTCGATATTGGCATTTTGCAGCAGACCGGTAATTTGCGTGACGTCATCGGCGATTTGCTGAAGCAGGACCAGATTCATCCTCAAGACCGGAATCAGCGCCTCAAAAGCGGCATCGTTATTTTGCAAAAACCGGTTTAGCGTATCGGCAAAAGCGCCCCCCTGGTCGGCGATCGTCTCGATTTTGGGAAATACGTTTAATGCCGTCGTAATGATTTCGTTGGCTTTGTTGGCCTTCTCAATCGCGGTATCCAGCCCTTCTTCGACCTTGTAAAAGTTTTGATCCAGCTCCGTAAGCCTGTCCGCGGCGCGCTGAATCTCGGGCAGCTTGTCCTCAATAAACAGCACTTCTTGCGCCGCTTCATTGATTTTGGGCCACTTTTCCTCTACCTTCAGAATCGTATTGCCGGCTTGATCGAGCTCGGGAATTCTACTCTCCAACTCCACGATTTTATCCGCCTTGTCGCGAATCTCCGGCAGCTTCTGCTCAATCTCAAGCGCTTTATTGCCCATCTCTTCGATTTCCGGAAGATGCGCCTCCAGCTCCAAGATACGGCTCTCCACCTTGCGGATCACCGGGAGCTGCTCTTGAAACTGCAGGCCCAGCTCCTTCATTTGCGAAAGCAGCGTTTCGCTAACTGTTTTAATGAAGTTTTCACTGATTTGCCCAGTGATGCCCGAAGCGCCTTTTTCCGTAATTTTCGGGGCGATTGCGTTGATCTTTTCATTTACCGTATATTCAATTTCCGGCTTCTTCAGGTTGCCGCCAATCACACTGGCAATGTTCCGGGAAAAGTCGGCCGGTATCAGCAAGCTTGCATAATACTCGCCATGTTCCACGCCACGCAGCGCTTCCTGCTCATCGACAAAAGTCCAACCGAGCTTATGGTTGTCCTGAAGACTTTTCAGCACCTCATCGCCGATATTAAACGCCTTCCCTTGCACGGAGGCCCCTTCATCTTTGCTCGTCACGGCAATTTTGATACCCGACGTATTGCTGTACGGGTCCCACATCGCTTCCAAATTGATCCACGCATAGACGGAAGGCAATATCGCCAGCGCCACCATCAGCAGCAGCCCTGTCGGCACCTTGGCGATATTAAGCAGATCGGTTTTATAAATGTGCAATATTTTTTTCATGATGGCCCTCATAAGCTTCTGTGATATTTTGGATTTAACTTCTCCTCCCGTCCATTTTTTCATACAAACATTTTCCATTCAAGTCGTTTACCCGCGTTCAGCAAAATAAAGCCGCCTCGAGCGCAAACAGCGGCTTCAAGACGGCGTCAATCACGTAGTTCACACTCTTTGATCCGATACGGTGGCGTTGTTATTATTGGCTTTGAGCTGCGAGATCGGATCATAGGGAGGACCGACCGGCGTCCCGGCGAATATAGCGATATCCACCTCGTTGGCCGTATTGCCCCAGGAGTTGCCGTTCATCACGAAGACGGCGCTGTCCACCAAAAATCCGCCTTTAGTGTTATACACTACATTGTTTATAATATTTCCGTTTGTGCCCGGATTCAGGTACATACCGGAACGGAGCGAATAAAACATATTGCCCTGAACAAGCAAATTGGTCATATTGTTGGCTTGAGGAACAACGGCCCGGTTGACGACCCAATTCATCATCGGCAGCTGCTGTGGAGGTCCATAAATCGTATTGTTCAGCACTTGGTTATTGCTTCCGCCGATTTGGATAAATTCGTTTTCATAAGGAGCATCGCTGGTCATCCTCAGATTCTTCAGCGTAATATTGCTTCCCACGGCGACAATCGGAATCACCGGAGCGGTGAGCAGGATCATGCTCCCGGCGGCTCCTTCAAAAGTGATCGATTTATTGATGAATAATGTTGTGCTGCGGGTGTAAGTTCCTTGCAGCAGCAGCAAGTCGTCGCCCGAGCTTGCGCCGGCGACAGCATCATCCATTGTGCTGTAATAAGTTCCCTGCGTGCGGTTGTATACGCCGGTTGCTATCGGGATAGGGCCCATAATGTCCGCGACAAACGATAGTCCTGCCGGATTGTTCAGAATGGTAGGTTTTGATTTGTTATAATTTAACGCCGTAAATGAAATCAGGATCCGATAGTTTCCGGCCGGCAGATTCCCGGTAGAAATCGTGTAATACCTGATATTTTGCCAGTTATACGGTTTAAAACGATCGGTAGTCGAACTTGCCAGCGGATCCATGCTCCCGTCCTGCAGCAGAACGCCTAGCGGAGCCGTGCTGATGATAACGCCCGTATCGGCATTCACCAGGTCAACCTGCATCTGATGCGCATTGTCGCAAAATACCGCCGTCTGAATATCGAAATACGTTTCGACAGTCGACAAATAGGCCCCTGACAATACGGCAAAACCGTATTGCTGACCACTCTGAACGGGCGGATTCCACAAATATTCCGGGTTCTGATCTGCTGCGGGATTATAGTTCAGGAAAGTGGCATTATCGTTGGTATAAGGCTGCAGTGCCGGCCAAACAAGATGGCGTATTTCCGAAGAAGCCAGCGTGCCGGCGTTCGCCAGTACTTCCGCGACAGCAGCTTCCCTTGTCGCAGCAACATAAGTATTGGATGACGAACTGACAATTCGTTCAAGTAACGGCAACTCTTTCACTCCCTTAAATTTATTTATAATATATGTAAAGTATATTCAGAGTGGTAATAAAGGCATGTACCAAGGCCTAACGCTTGAAAAAAGGGGGTTTGCCGCCCCTCCTCCCATTGGCTGCGACCGGACATTAAAAATAAATTTTACCATAGAAAATTTTGGTTATTTCTGATAAAGTATACTTATCATACAAAAACGTGAGGAGATGTACGTTCGCTTATGGATAATTTGGTCGCTCGTCAAGGATTGACCACGGATCAGCAATTGATGGTTAACTCGGAGTTTGAGAAGAAGAAGAAATCGAAGCCAATCGCATTTGTATTGTGGTTCTTTCTCGGTGGTCTAGGCATTCATCGTTTTTATTTGGGTGACATCGGGTATGCAATTGGCTTGATCGTCGTTCTAATTATAAGTTGGCTGACGTTTTTCATTTTGTTCTTCCTTCCGATCGGCATTTGGCTGCTAGTCGAATTGTTCCTGATCAGCGGACGCGTCGATAAAATCAACAACAACATTGAATTGTCCATTGTGAACCAGATTAAATCGATTAGCTAATTTCTCTTACTCCAATAATGGTAACGCTCTCATTTTACGCAAGCAGGCAGCTGCGGAACCTTCCCGGCTGCTTTTTTATTTATTTCGGGTCTGCGTTTTACATGTCGGGTGGAATATTTTCTCATATTCTCCGATAAACAATTTCTGCTAAAATGTAGATTAGTATAGACATCATAGAACTTAAGGGGCAGAAAATGTGTCAATCAAAATTAAACTAACCGTCTGTATATCCTTATTGGTCGCTTTCATTCTGGCGCTTAATATCTTTATGTATTACTTCTCGACAAAGGAAGGTCAAGAAGCCAGCAACCGACAGCAGTTGGCTTTCATTGCCGAGCAAGTAAGCAAAACCGTTGAGATATCCCAGCAGGACCGAAGTTATATGGAGGATACAATCGGCGAAAGGCTGAGAACGGCTGCCATCGCTGCGCAAATGCAGCTTGACCCCGATATCGAGAAAGTGACAAATCAGCAACTGATCGAGCTTAGCGCAAAGTTGGGGGTCGACCATATTACACTATGGAAGAAACTCGACGACGATATTGTCGCCCTCAAATCGTCCGATCCCAATGAAATCAACTTAAGCTCTCGCACCTGGGATTACTGGTATACCGCGCAGCAGCAGCTTTTCAAAAATCATGATGTCACGATTCCCCAAGGCCAGAAACTGCCGCACTTTTGGTCGGGACCAATTAACTTCGCCTCCTCCGATCCGAAAAGGATTAATAAATGGGGTTATTATTACGACGGAACGACTAATTATCTCGTCAATCCGTTTATCCATGCCGAGGTGTTTCTTGATTTTGAGAAATCAACAGGAACAGAAGCCATTGTGCAGAAAATTTTGCAAAATAACCCCAACATTCTGGAAATTACAGGAATGAGTCCGGATTTTTTCGGAAAAGAGCCGTTGATCAAAGTCAAAAAGGGCATACCTGTATATAACTTGGACATTCGCGGCGTTATTTTCGGACAATATACATATCGAGATGAAACTTATGATGCAATCGCTATCCAATCAGCAATTAAAACGGGAGAAATCACCAATAGAGAACTCCGCTTGAACGGCAACAATATTTTGAAAAGTTTTATCCCCATTTTTAGCGAGCATCCTTATGTCATTGGCATTACTTTCGATAATACGGCCATGAACAGCAGCTTAAGCCATCAGTTGTTCATACACTGCATGATTTCATTAATTTTGCTCATTGTGACTATGATCGCCAGTTATTTTTTATCCGGAATTATCGTTCGTCCTGTGCATGAAATTCTGATGACGGTAAACCAGGTCGCCTCCGGCAATTTCAGCAGTTTGATTCACGTCAGCCGGAAAGACGAGTTGGGGGTGCTGTCTTCGCGGGTGAATACAATGACAACCAATTTAAGCTCCCATACTGCCAGATTAAAAGAAACGGCGGAAGAGCTCAGAAAAACGAAAGAATACTTGGAATCGTTCGTAAACCATACCTCCGATGCGATTCACGTATCCGATCTGCTAGGCAATGTCATTCAGGTGAATATTGCGTTCGAAGCCATGTACGGGTGGGCTGAAGATGAGGTGCTTGGCCGCCCGCTGACCAATATTCCCGATAATGTGAAAGAAGAATACGCGTTGAAAATAAAAAGCATGCTGCGGGGAGAGTCGGTTGCGGATTACGAAACGGTGCGATATGCAAGAGACGGAAAGCTGATCGATGTAAGCATCACCATCTCACCCATTCGCGATCAATCAGGCAACATCGTCGCCGTAGCATCGATTACCAGAAACATTACCGCCCGCAAACAAACCGAAGACGTGCTTAGGCAGTCGGAGAAACTTTCCATTGTCGGACAGCTGGCTGCAGGCGTCGCACATGAAATACGCAACCCGCTCACTACATTAATCGGATTTGTTCAGCTGCAGAAAATGAGAGGGCCGTTAAGCGAAAGCCACCTGGATGTAATGTTGTCCGAGCTGGACAGAATTAATTTTATCGTCAGCGAATTCCTTGTACTCGCCAAACCTCAAGCGAGAAACTTTCAACCGGAAAACGTGGGCAGTATCCTCTTCGACATCGTCATGTTTATGGAATCGCAGATGATCCTGAACAATGTGGAAATTGACATGCGGCTGCCGCAAGAGACGCCGCTTGTGCTTTGCGAAATCAATCAATTAAAGCAAGTGTTCATTAATGTCATTAAGAACGCCATGGAATCCATGCCGGGCGGCGGGTCGATCATTATCGAGCTGACCCATCCCCATCCTGAAAGTGTTATGGTTCGCATTACCGACCATGGCTGCGGCATTCCGGAAGAAACTTTAAACCGGGTGGGGGAGCCGTTTTTTACGAGCAAAGAAAATGGGACAGGACTTGGGCTTATGGTGACCCAACGCATCATACACAACCATAAAGGCAGCTTATCGATCCACAGTAAGCCGGGTCAAGGTACTACGGTCGAAATTGTTTTGCCAGTATAATACCAAACAGCCGGCCAGGAGTCCTAGCTCCTAGCCGGCTGCTTGTGTTTTATTCCGATGTTTAATACGAGCTTAAGCAATCCGCGCCTTTACTGGTGTGTCACCGTATAATCGTAGACCCAATTTTCCGCATACGCGTTTTGACTTTCTCCGGGTGCGGTCGTATCGTTGGACTGCGTATAGTTGCCGATTTTGAAATAGCAGCCGGTAGCGTTTTTGGTCTGCGTGTAAGGCACCGCTTGACCGTTGTACTCATAGCTGAGCACACCGCCGGATGCCGTTACTTTAACCGTAAATACGGTACCCAATACGTAGTTGCTGTCGAGCAAATAAGCATGTGTGTTGTTCCCGTCGGTAATGTAGATTTTGGCTGTTGTGGACACGCCCCCGGGATTGTCGCCTTCCACGCGGAACACCGTGACATCGTCGCTGGCATCATGAATTTGGCCGACCACGGTATGCGGTTTGACGGAAGTCAGATGGGTTACCTTTTGCTTGATGAACATCGAATGGGTCTTTCCGTCGTTGGTTCCCCACGACATTTGCGAACTGGACCCGGTACCGCTGTAATTATCCTTCATTTCGCGCAGTTCGCTTCTGGGATTTTTGGAGCCGCTTGTCGATACGGCCCCGTGATTAGCCCGGAACTGCACGGCATAACCGTCGGAATCATGCACCACTTTAAACCACGGATCAATGGAATAGGTGTCCAGATCGGGCTGAACGATCTCCAGCGGCGATGACAGATCGGAGGGCGATTTAGGTATAGGCAAGGTTAGCTTCCAATTTTTCAAATATAGCACCTGCGATGGCAAAGTCGGATTTTGCGAGCCTCCGGACTGCGTGGTGGCGCTGGCGGAATTGCTTGCAGGCGACACGTTGCCTGCTGCGTCTTTCGCTTTGACCGTATAGCTGTAAGACGTCGACGGGTTTAATCCCGTATCGCTGAACGACGTCGCGGTCGGCGAACCGACCAGCGTTGTGCCGCGATAGACGTCATAGCCGGTGACGCCGACATTATCAGTAGACGCGGTCCAGCTCAGGTTGATTTGGCTGCTCGATACGGCCGCCGCCGTCAAATTCGTCGGAACCGTGGGCGCTTGCGTATCTCCTCCGCTTCCGGCACCGCCGCTGGTCAACGTGAAATCGTCAAAGCGAACATCGCTTGACGTTGTACCACGGGCAAAAATCACCACGCTTGTGTTCGAAGCTCCGGTTGTGAAAGAGACTGAAATTTGCTTCCAGGAGGGTGAGTTGCCGTTTACGGTAACTTCTCTGCCTCCGAAGCCGTTCGCCCCGATCGCGCCTTGCCCCATTATCCAGGCGCTGACCGTATATGCGGTATTTGCGCTCAAACCGGTGACGGTTTGCGAAACCTGCGAGCCGGACGCTTGAATTTTCGCGGAACGCGAACCGCTATGATGATCGCTGGTGGAAATAGCGGTGCTTCCGCTTGTCGTCCAGCCGCTAAAGCTGCTTTCGAAGCCCGGGTTGGCGATTGTAATGGATGTGTCTCCGCCGGAACTGACCAGAACGTCATCCCACCAGCCGGCGCCGGTCGTGTATATGCCGATTTTGCCGCCGGACAAGCTGCTGTCGGTAACGCTGACTTGCTGTACGCCGTTGACATACCCGGAAATCGTCGTGCCATTCATCGAAAGCTTTAACGTATAGAAGGTGGAAGTATTAAAGGAGTATGCTGCGCTTTGCAGCACCGTGGCCGTCCCGCCCGATTTTTTCTTGAGCACCACGTTGCCGTTATTTAATGCTAGCAAATAATAATTGTTGTTGTCGGCGTAACGTCCGAGAATACCTGTAGTGGAGCCGGTCGAGCCGGTTTGAACGCGGGCTTGGTAGGTGTAGTTCGTCCAGGAAGTTTGACCGTTAGTCATGACGTAGTCGGTCGAGGTCGTTTGGGTTTGCTTGGCCAATTTCGTGCTGATTTCCGAAATCGCCCAACTGCCGTTACCTGTTGCATTCACCCAGTTGCCTTGCGGAAAAGCGGAGTATGATTCGAAATTGTCACTTAACAATGTGGCGGCGGAAGCGGGAGCAAGAGGAACAAAAGCCGCCAGTAAAAGTAAACAAATCAATAGACGCACAACTTTGCTGATTTCATTACGCAACATCATTATACCCTCCAATATAATTTTGTATGCGGTTACAAGTTGTCCTTTCGACATTTCAAAATCCACTTTCATCATCACGGCAAGCATTCAAGTTTTATTGCATCGGGTGAAGCGAACGGCAATCCCTCCTCAGGCAAGCATAGTGGCCGGCTTTTCCATTATATAGTCCATGAACCTGAAGATGGTAAAAGTTTTTTTAGGTCATGTTGTCATTATTATAGGTCCCGGTCCATTCTCACATCATCGTGCCCATTGCATGACGGCCCCGTCAGCCCCGTTGTTACGGGCTGCTCCGTATTCCCGAAGCAGCCGAACCATGGGCGAAATCAATTGTCCCGCTCGCCTAGATCCTCAGTCAACCACATCTTCATTTGCGTGCGAAGTCTGTTGGCGGCCCCCATTTCCCCCCGCTCCTCTAGAACCTTAAGCAGAGCATTGTAATGTGCGACTTCGCCCGGCTCCAGCTTAATAAATTGCCGCAAAATCGCTTCCTTGATGATGTCATCCGCTTTGGGCAGCCAGTTCCCCAAACTTCGCAGATAGGCGGATAAAAGCTGGTACCGCTTATGCTCCGACCAGAGATACGACTCCATCTCCAAATAATCTCCGCGATACAACTTCAGCATCTGTTCGATGACGGTTTGATCCGCTTCGCGCTGCAGCAGCTCACTTAAACGCCCCGCGTCGCTTTCGATTTGTTCGGTCCGCATCCAGTAACGTTCGTCGCCAAACATAATCATATCGGGAAATCCCGCCTGTTTAAGCATGCTGCGCAGCTGGTACAAAGTGGTGTGAAGCAGCGACTGCGCCCTATCCAGAGGAAGATTGGGCCACAGTTCATCCATCAGCTTATGGCGGTATACGGGGGAGCCGGCGTGATGCCACAAGTAAGCGAACAGCTCTTTGGTCTTTTTGGTGCGCCATGTCATCAATCGGTCTTCTGTGTCGTAAAGCTCCATACTTCCAAGCACATGCAGCTGCAGGCATGCCTTTGGCTGCTTCTCGGGCTGGGCCGAATTGTGAACAGGTTGAGCCGCAGACCTGCCTGACGATGCCCGCTTCAAGCGGCGATCGCGAAATCGGTCCAACGTCTTATTCAGCCGGTCTTTGGAGACAGGCTTAAGCAAGTAGTCAAAAGCACTCGCCTCAAAAGCTCTTACCGCATATTCTTCATATGCGGTTACAAAAACAACTTCGCTCTGCGGCACCTTGGCAAGCAGCTTGTCTGCGGCAGTCAATCCGTTCATACCCGGCATTTCGATATCGATAAAGATCAGCTCCGGGTTGAGTTCGTCTAGGTACCGAAGGGCTTCGGACGCTTGGTTAAATTTCCCCATAACAGAAACGCCGCCCACCTCTCCAAGCAGTATGTCCAGCACATCGAGCGCAATCTCCTCATCATCGATCAAGACGGCTTTGATCATGGAATTCCTCCGGTATAGTAAATTTAACTTGCGTTCCTTGTCCAAAAACGCTGCTTACTTCCAACTTGCGGTAATAAATCATTTGCAGCCGGCGTTTCACGTTACCTACGCCGATACCGGTTCCATCCTCATGCTCAAGTCGTGTAAGCGTCTCTTGATCCATCCCCACTCCATCGTCTTCGACCTTGAAGTGGATATCTCCGCTCACATTGCTCACGCTGATCCACACCGTTCCTCCGGCCTCTTTGGGGCCGATGCCATGGCGCACGGCGTTCTCTACGAGTGGCTGCAGCGTAAGCGGCGGGAGCATGCACGTAAGATCGTCCTCCACATCGTAAATGACGTTTAATCTGCTGCCGAAACGAAGCTGTTCAATGGCCAGATACGCTTTGACCAGTTCCAGCTCCTGCTGAAAAGATACCAGCTGCCCTTGAAACGAAAACGTAAATTTGGCGCGCAGATACGTCGTCAGATGATGAATCGTTTCTCTCAGCTTGTCAACGTCTTTATAACTTAAGCCAATCAGCGCATTCATGCTGTTGTACAGAAAATGAGGCGTAATCTGCGCCTGCAAAAAATCGATCTCTTTGCGGACCGCCTGCTCCGACGACCGTTTCATCGCAAGCAGCGACTGCATCCGCGCTTTCAGCTCCTCCAGCTCAAACGGCTTTTGCAAAATGTCGTTAGCCCCTGCGGCAAACGATGCCATCACATCGCCCCTTTGACCGGAGGCGGTCAGCATCAGTACGGGAAGCTCGGACAAACTGTGACTGGAGCGGATCTCCTTGCACACATCCAATCCGGATACGCCGGGCATCATCAAATCGACCAGCGCCAGATCCGGTTTCAGTCCGTTCTGCAGCAGCCCCAGCGCCTCACTGCCTCTTTGTACCGCCGTGTAGCCGTATCCTAACGAAGTAACCGCATGGATCAAAATCACCACATTGGACGGTTCATCATCGATAATCAATATGGAAAAGGGGGCCGAGCTATCGTCGGATCGTTGAATCGGCAGCAGCGATATTTTTTCCATAGGCTCCGGGATGAACCGTTGTTCCGCCAGCTCTGTGTCTTGCCGCGCGATCGGCAGCGTGAACGTAAATCTCGTCCCCTGACCTACTTCGGATTCCATATCCAGTATGCCGCCTTGCAGTTCAATCAGCTGTTTGGTTATGCTGAGGCCAAGTCCGATCCCCCCTGCCGATCTTGCTCCTTCTTCGCGGTACTGTTCAAACGGCAAAAAGATCGTATGGCGGGCTTCTTCCGGAATGCCGATGCCTGTGTCGATGACCGATATGGCGAGTTCCTCGCCTCTTCGTTCCGCCGAAATCCGAACCGTTCCTTTCTCGGTAAACTTCAGACCGTTTTCCAACAAATTGTATAAAATTTGCTTAAGGCGATTCTCATCGGCCCAAACCAACGGCAAATCCGCAGGCAAATCGTCAATCAAGACGGTTTGGCTGCTTATCGGCGTAATGGAAAGCGTCTCGATCACAAAACGTGTCGTCATGCGGACGTCGACAGGTGTCGTACGAATGCGCAGCTGTCCCCGCTTAATCAAGGACATATCGAGGATATCGTGCACCAGACCGGCAAGTCGGCGGCTCACCAGGTTCAGAAGCCGGATGTCCTCCCGTTGTTTGGCTCCCATTTCACTGCCCCGTTCATCAAGGAGCGACTGTGAAAGGTTCATAATGCCGTGCAGCGGGGTCCTGAGCTCATGCGACGTTTTGGCCATAAACTCGTCCTTCTGCCGGTCATATTCAATCAATTGTCTGGACAACCTGTCATTTTTGATAAACGCCTGCTGAATTCGGTTGGACATCAGGAAAGCTTGCGAGAAAACGAGCAGCAGCGGAGCCACAATCATATAATAAGGGTTGTCCAGGCCGATCTCGTATCTGAATTGAGCCGTTGCCCAACTAACGATCAAGAAAAACAAACCGAGCATTAAGTAAACCGCGTCCGTCGTCCCTTTTCGCCAGCTGCGAAACAATGCTGCTATGATAATGAAAAAGGTAGTAATTTGCAGCAATAGGTACAACGGAACCGTTAAACGCAAATAATCGTTGGGTGTGAAGCAGGCGACCGTAACAAACACGTACGTAACTCTTTTTAACCATCGGAAAAATCGGTCTTCTTGAAGTCCCAGATACGCATAAATGTACAAGCCAAAACAAATAAACGATAAAAACACGGAGACGAAAATCAGTTTTTGCAGCACCGGAAAAGAAAGGCCGGGAAAAAGGGAGGACAACAATATTTCGTTATCGATGCTAAAAAAGAAGCCGGTCCCCAGGCAAAACAAACTGAAATACATCAAATGGCGCTCCGTGCGCCAATGCTTAATCATGCCGACATAATACAACGTAAACAACAGCATAACCGAAATTTGCACCATATCCGCAAGACGTGAGTTGTCCCGCCGGTCAAGAAGCATCTGTCCGGGACCAAACTCGGGCGTCTGCGCGATGCCGCCGGCCAAATATTTAAGGCTGGCGACCTGAATAATAATTTCTACCTTGTCGGATTCCGACTTCGCTATACCGTAAAAAGGAAAGTTGCTGGCATAAAAGACGCTTTCCTCAAGCGAAGGCGTCCCGCTGCCTCCGAGGTCGACGCCATTTATGAATACCCGGCTGGACATCCGCACCTTTTTTAATCTGAGACCGTATATGTCAGGTTTGCTTACATCAACGACAAGGCGATATGTTCCTACGCCAAAGCCGTCCCTGCCTGCTCTTTCCACGGTACCTTGCCAATCGCCCGGCACCTTAAGCATCTGTTTATCCGCTTCCTGGGCCCCATTGGCGAAATCGGCAGGACTAAGCAGTTTGTCCTCATAGAACTCCCATTCGCCTTTTAGCGGAATAATGCCCCTCTTGGCGAAATTCCACGCTTTGGCATCCAGCGATCCGTTCTTCGCTTCAGGGAAAATTGCGTCCGGATGAAGCCATTTAAATAAGAAGATGAACAGCCCCAGCAAAAAAATGGCCAATATCCCCGAGATCACAAACATATGTTTTTTTCTCATCATCCGGCCCCATAAAAATATGCGCTTTGTATGCCACATAGGCATCACCCTTATCATAACAGATTGTTCGACATCGTAGCGTGAAAAATGAAGAAGCAGTAGCCTAAAAGCCGCCGCTGCTTTCCGTTGAATCTATACGAAGCTATCGATAATCGTATTGTAACGAATAGACTCTCAACATTTTCTAAACATGAAAAAAAGCCCATGAGTAGTTCATGGACTTAATAACTCAGCTTATGGGAATTATTTCTTGCGTTTCTTTAATGAAGCTTCCAATTTATCCAACTTCCTAAAAAGCATGTACCGGTCGAGCGGCTCTCTATATTTGATAATGATTTGGTTAAACATTTCCATTTGTACGGTGCTGAGCCCAAGTTCGGATTCCAAATATTCCTCCAGTTCCTCTAAGGTGCTCAGTTTGCTGTAATGCTGATTTACCGCTCTCATTACGGTCAAATAGCAGTGCTTCACCTGGTCCATATCATCCAATTGAACGTAGACAATACAGCGATCCCACGTCAAAAAACGGCGTTCGACGTAGTTGTCCAATATGATTAAATCTACGACCCTTTCAAATTCGGCATCATCCATCCGTCTAAGCGATGCGGCCTCAAGATAAGGCCGCAAGGCATCAAACGCCGCTGCGGTCATGGCAGCTCGCAAATCTTCGTTTAATTTATACTTTTTAAGTGCCGCCTGGGTTTTGTTAAATTCCCGCTCCTTCATCATCTGATGAATCGCGGATTGCAGCTCGGCATACATTTCATAGGTAGATGGATAATGCTCTTCAAGCCATTCCAGAATATCTGCATAACCCTCTTCGATGATCTGGATTGCATTAAACTGGTCAGCTTCCGGAAGCTCAAGATACCAGGCACTCAAATCTCCGCATAATTTGCCAATTGCCGGTTTACTCATATGCCAAGCACCGCCAATGGTTTTTGATTCGTATCGTTGACATCGAATTTACCCGGTTTTTTCCCTCGGCGGACAGAACCGTGCTTTCCTTTATGAGTCCGCGGTTCGAACGACTGCAGCTCTACAATGTTACCCGATGACAATTCCGCAAATTCCTCAAATTTGCTTTCGTGTTTCTCAGGCTCGGCGTTCTTCGATTGTTTTCGCTTTAGCTCTTGAGCGGCCGGCTCTTCGATTTCGGCAAACGTATCGGCCGACTTCAAGACGGACAGCTCATCTTGCGCTTGATGTGCAGCATGTGCAAGCTCGCCAATCTGACTTAAGCTGTACCAGCGGTTTTTGCCGATCTCCAAATACTCGATCAATTTCTTGGAGCGCAAGGAACGCAGCAAATTGCTTATTTGTTGACGGCTGGAAAGTTCTAACCCGCCGGCTAATTCAGTCGGGGTGCTTTTCGGGTGGTGTGCGAGAAAATCAATTACTTTCTTCTCTAAGGGAGCAAGGGCTTTAAACGTAAACTGCTGCTGCTTGGCAATCACATCATGATGAAGCATATATTGAAGAACCTGTGCCATGCCCAGGTTATAGCTGCTCCAGTCTTCCGGCAGTCTGCCTTCAATAGACTCCTCCAGCTGAAACCTGAGGCGATCCAATTCCGGCAAATCAGCCTTTCCTCTGGTTTCAAAAACATAACGCAATAGCAGCATTAGATGAACATTGGCCTGCCGCCCGTCAGAGTCCTGCAATTGCTTCCAGTTCTCCATCCATTCCCATACCATATTGCTCATCTCAATCACTCCTTTATTGTACACTTATTGTACACTTTAATTATATGCAACTACAGCTTATTTCTCAACCGCTAAAGCCTGATCGGGCTTGTTTCTTCGCAGTAAGATTTTCTATTACTTGCCGAATGGTACAGACACCGGATTCCATGGGATCCCAATATACTTGTTTAAAACCTGGAAGTGACACGACAACCCGCGCTTCTTTATCGACTTTGGATGTATCCGCTTCCGGTTTTCCAAAGTGATTGCATACAATAACGACAGCGCCGTTTCGCTCGGCCAACTCCTGCATGCGCCGCGTAAATTTACCGCTGGCGGGATTAGGTGTCATGGCCATAACCAAAATCACGTCGACTTTACGATCCAGCAGTACTTCTTCCAACTGAGAGCTAAGAAAATCGATGCAAATAAAAATAGCTATACGCCCCAGCGAGCTCTCAAACAACGTGATTTCCCGCCGGTCATAGGCATTTTTTTCAACGCCATCATGATGAACAAAGGGGGCTAACTCTCCTTTGAAATCTTCGCTGCGTTGAAGGATAAAGCGGTTCATTTTATATACTTTGGATAATTCTTTGCCATTTCCTGAAGTAATTTGAGCTGCATTGAAAATATGGTCATCGATATTCTCATGAAAGGAGCCGGAAAGAAATAAGAAGGGACGGCGGTCTTCCCCTAACTTATCGCTCGCAGAAGCACTCTCACGTAATCGTTGAACCAATTGCTCACGAAGGTCCGGAGGTGTGAACAGTTCCGGAAGCATCATCATATCCGGCTTGTGTTCGAGCAATTGTTCGAAGAGCCCCATTACATGAGAATAATACCGCTGGGGATCACTGACGCCCTTAAAGTAAAACGGCCTCAGGCCATCATCATCCAGCTCCGAATCTGTGTGCAGTTGATAATCGAAGCTGACATCAAATTTGCCGGGCAAAAAACCGATTTTCAAATCCAATACATTCTCAGGTGTATAAGTCGGTGTATTTAAATGCCGATGCTTTACTTGATAAAATGTATACGACGGTTTAGCCAGATGGAAGCTCTGCACATTATTGGACAATAACAAATAGTTCGGGTCTATCGGCCTTCGATAAGAAGGATGGCCTTGAATAGCAAGCAGCAGGACCGAGTCGCCCACCGGAACCAAATCGCCATAGCGGGTTTCTATCGGAAGTTCTTCCTTATAGTATAAATTGTAATCGGTTTTTATTTTAAGCAGCTGCCGATCCAGTACCTGCAGCAAACTCACCATACGCAACAAGAGATTGTTCAGCGATTTTGAACTTAAGATGAGCTCCCTGTAAAAATCTTTTGTGCCACTGTCCACAGTGATATAACTCCGGGTCGTGTACAAAACTTGATGCGGCCTCAGATGCGAGGCCCACTCCCGTTCCAGCTTATGATACACTTTATGAGCTTCTTCAGGGTCCCGGTTGGATGCGGTCTTGTAATCAATGTAATTCAAGTTGTCCAACATCTTATAGAGCAGCGCATACCACTCTACTATCGTTTCAAACGATTTTTCCTTCGAGCAATCGCAGTCCGGTATCGAGCAAACCGCTTCCGCGCGGGAAATTCGAAACTCATAACAATGGCGGCACAATATGGCTTTCTTTATCTTGTCTACATCCACGACCCTATCCTCCTGTTACACGTTCTGGACATATTCGACAAAGACTGCCAAGTTTCCTTCCATAATTATACTGGTTGATTGAACCTGATCATGGGACCAGCCAGCCCCCTCTAACGGACGCGTGCGCTGCAATTTAAACAAAATCAGAGGTCCGTCAAATGTAATCGATATGTTCATCTTCGCTGAATTCATATAAATTCTGGCGTTAAAAAAGGCAGTACCACGAAATTCGTGATGACTGCCTTCATGACTTTTCAGTCGACACATTAATCAAAATCGTAGCGCTGCTCGAGGAAGGGGTCTCCATACATATGATATCCGTTCTTCTCCCAGAACCCCGGCTTATCTTTCTCCATAAATTCAATGCCGCGCAGCCATTTGGCGCTTTTCCAAAAGTATAGATGCGGCACGACCATCCTAACCGGGTAGCCGTGCTCGGGGGTCAATCGCTCGCCGTTGTGCTTGATGCCAAAAAAGGAAGTGTCCCTCATAAAATCCGCAAGCGGCAGGTTCGTTGACCATCCGTGCTCGGCATGCAGCATGACGTATTGGGCTTCGGGTTTCAACTTTACCCGGTTCATGACCTCGCTTACGGCCACGCCCTCCCAGACATTGTCCAGCTTCGACCATGTCGTGACACAGTGAATATCGTTGCTGAACTCACGGCGCGGCAATGCCATGAAATCCTTGTAGCTGATAGAGATCTCCTCTTCCACCAAACCGAATACGCGCAAATCCCACTTGCTCATATCGTTGTAATACGGCACGCTGCCGAAATGCAGGACCGGAAATCCGGACGTTAAAGTTTGTCCGGGCGGAACACGGTGCGCTTGATCGTTAGGCATATAATATGGTCACTCCTTTTACTCAGATTTAGGATATGTTGGTACATAGTATATCCTATTTATATTTCCGCCCCTCAAAGCACCAACATCCGGTCAGCCAAACGTTCCACAAGCCGATGCGTTTCCAGCACACGATCCGCTCTTATCGAGCAGGAGTCCGGAGTGCGAAGCGAATCAAGAAAATGCTCCACACAACCGGCAAAACCGCGGCGGTATAATATCCCGTCCCAACTGCCGAAGGAAGCCGACCGCACACCTTGGGATGGGGTATAGAAGTTCGCCGCCTCCATGTTGCTCACCTCCGCGGAGCGTCCGCCGCCATGCAGCTCAAGCCGCTCCAAATCGGCCCCTGCATATCGCACCATGCTAAACTGCCCTGCGGCTGCTGAAGATGACGCGATCCCTCCGCCGGCTGCGGCGGCGGCTCCTGACGAGACAAGCTGGGCAGCGGAATCTCCAACTGCAGTAACTGCTTCCACTCCTTCATCGTCTGATTTCGCTCGGTTATCACCAGCGGAAAATACGAGACTGCCAGTCGCACTGACAAGCCGTTCTTCGGCATCAACGCGCTGCCGGTAAGCGTCAATCGCCGCGGTTCCGCCAAGCCAAAGCAGCAGATCCAGCATATGGATCAGATCATCATACAAGGTCAACTTCGCATGATGTTTTTGTTGGCGTGTACGCTGCTTCTGCACGATAGCGAGATCGAATCCTCCCGTCTCCTCCAACCAGCGTTTGGCCTCTACATAATGCGGAGCAAATCGCCGGTTAAAACCGACAGCTAGCAGACGTCCGCGTTCCAGCGCATACTGCGCCATCTGCTCGGATTCCTCCAACCGGTAAGAAAGCGGCTTATCCACATATACGTCCACTCCGGCGTTTAATGCCTCCATGACAAGCTCATAATGCGTTTCCGTTGGGCTATGAATAAACACAGCGTCTAACCCGCAAGCAAGCAGCTCTTTCAGACTGCCATAACGGCCTTCGATGCGGTATTGCGAACCGATTCTATCGACGGTTGAGAGACTTCTGCTGGCGATGCCGACGATATCTACCCGCTCATTTGCAGACAACAACGGCAAATATACTTTTTGAGCGATATCGCCCAATCCGATCAAACCGATTCTTGATTTCATTTCTATTGCGACTTCCCTTCCCCAGATTGTTTAGGCTGTTTTTTTGCCAAACACATATTTCCCGGCAGCCGCATACATCAGCAGCAATAAGCCGGTTATCGCACAAATGCCGTACTGCTGCAGCCATTCCGGCCAATTGGCCGCATGCTTGAAGATAACGCCGCCTAACAGCGGACCAATAAAACCGGCGATACCTGTCAGCGCGGAATACACCGCAATAAACATCGGACGTTCGCTTTTTGGCGTGTCTCCGATAATAAAATTAAAAGCGAGCAGGTTGAAGCCCCCGGTACCGATGCCAAGCAGTATATGAACCGCCCCTAAAACCAATAGCGCGGGCAAGAAAGCGATTCCGCCCCACAGCAGGCACGACAAGCCGATAAACGGAAGCGACCACAACAGCAGCAGCTGCGTGCTGTATTTCGAGTTAAGCGCCCCCCACAAATAGTAACTTACCATCATCACAAGCGTCATTAAGAGCGTATACATCGAGACCAGCGAGTATCCCAACTTCAGCACATCCAGCATGACAAAATTAAAGAAAGGCACGGCCAGCCCTTGAACCAGCAAATAAGCCGACAAAAACAAGACGGCCCGGCGAAACATCGCATCCTGAAAAGGCCTTCTCAACATCCCTCGGATATCCAGTTCCGTCGATTTGGCGAACGGCGGATTTGGGTAGAAGAAAAAAGCGATGATATTCAGCACTGTACATATCGCACATATGATATAGATCAAATGAAAGCCTTCGGCCCCGGGATATTTCTCCAGAATTTGTCCCCCGGCATAAATACAAACACCGCCGATCGCCCAGACGATCGTATTTCGAATGCCGATATATTTGCCTCTCACCGCAGCCGGAACCATATCGCCCATCATCGACGTCCACACGACACTGCCGATGCCATTGGATAGGAACGCCAAAAAATACAATACGATGTAAGCATCCACCCACCAAACTTGAGGCAACACGAAAGGGATAAGTCCCGTCGATACCCATAACAAACGGTGCATGGAGCCAAACAAGACAAGTGTCATTTTGCGGCTTTTGATTTTTTGCATGGCGACCGCGGCACCGAGCTGTACAATATTCACGAGAGTGGTTACAGCAAGCACGATCCCGATTTGTTCGCTGGTTGCTCCAAGAAACAACAAATAGCCGGTGAGGAACGGTCCTCCCAGCAGCTGTAAAACAACGATGGCCGGAAAACCTTCCATCGTGGCGGCCCATAATCCGCGGCGATAATCGGAAATCTTTCGTTTGGGCCGAAAAAAGAGGGCCTTATTCGCTTCCATCTGGATAACTCTCCAGTCCTTATATGAATTGGGTTTGGAACCCCAATGCTTTCGCTCTTCAAAACAGAGGGGCGCTTATGATAGAATAGGACTGTTAACCTACTTTGTATACTATCTTGGGGGATAAAAATGACTTCAAAGACAACCCGGATTTTATTGCTATTATCGGTTCTTGTTTTTCTCGGTTTGATCGGGCTTGCCATCTACATGGAATCCACCTACATGCTGTATGCCGCAAGCGCCGTGCCGCTGTTTATCGTGCCTGTGCTGCCGGATATCCGGACCAGCCAGTTTATACGTTCCGGCAAGCAAGGCAAACAAGCCGGCGGCGTTTCTATAACAGGAACAACGGACGAATCCGGCACAGGGCGCATTACGATCGCTTTTTCGCCTGGATATGTGGCATGGCACAAACGCCGGCTGTACTTCAACACCGACGATATCATGCCTGCACTGGCAGCGCCCGGGGCCGAAGCGAATGCCGTTTCCGCCCCGGTGCTCCGATTTGACCTGATTGCTCACCCGCGCAAACAAGGCTGGGTCGGCATCCAGCTCGCCAATCTCGTTCAACGCACCCAAGGCGTGTCTTACACAACCGACGAGATTTCCCGCCTGATCTTAAATGCCTCGGACGTAGAAGAAATTGCGAGACGTCTGCCGGCCAAAGCCGCTTCGCACAACCGCGGCGTCGAGGCTTGAACCGCACTTTCGCGAATGCAACCGCGGAACAATAGACGTTTTTAACCAATCTAGCTGAGCAGATACAGCGCTCAGCTAGATAAGTTGAACAAAAGAACTTCCAGGACTGCAGTGGACAAGCTGTCTGAAACGGCAAAATAATCCCTTTTCGGAACGGAACGGGCTTCCAAGTCATTTGTTCAATTTATATAGAAGCAACTGTTTGCTGCTCCGCACTCTCCAGAATCCACTCCGCGATCGTTCTCACGAGAGCACCCGTACCGCCTTTCGGCTCCGTGCCTTTTTCATCCCACAGCCAAGCGGTACCGCCCGTATCGAAGTGAATCCAAGGCGTATTCCCGGCAAAAAAACCGATAAACAATCCTCCTGCAATGCTGCCCGCCCACCGGTGCGAGGTGGCATTTTTGATGTCCGCCACCGAGCTTTTCAGCATCTCTTGGTACTCCGGGTAATTCGGAAAAGCCCATACTTTCTCGCCGGCTTTGTTTGCCGCGGCAAGCAATTCGCCAAGGAACGCTTCGTCGTTGGCAATCGCGCCGGTGGCCACATCACCAAGCGCCACCAGTACCGCGCCGGTCAACGTAGCAACATCGATCAGCTTTTCCGCCCCCAGCTGTTTAGCGTATGTCATACCGTCAGCCAGCACCACGCGGCCCTCAGCATCGGTGTTTAATACCTCGATGGTATGGCCGCTGAGCGATGTAATGACGTCGCCCGGTCTCATCGCATCCCCTGAAGGCATATTTTCCGCGGCGGGAATAACAACGACCACATTCACCGCAGGCCGCAACAGGCAAAGCGTATGCAAGGCGCCCAGCAGCACAGCGGCTCCGCCCATGTCGCTGATCATCTCTTCCATGCCTTCCGCTTTCTTTAAGGAGATTCCGCCGGTATCGAAGGTGACGCCTTTGCCGACGAGGCCGATGACGCCGTTCCACTCGGCCCGGCCCTGATAACGCAAGGCGATCATCCGCGGCGGATTGGCGCTGCCCCGCCCGACGGCGGCGAGTCCGCCCATTCCCAGGGCGGCAAGCTCTTGTTCGTCCAGCACGGTGCATTCCAGCCCGTGCTGCGCCGCCAGCGCGCGCGCCTCCTGAGCCAGCCCCTCCGGCAGCAGCATGTTGCCGGGCAGGTTGGTCAGGTCGCGCGCATAGATGATGCCCTCCGCAAACGCCACCGCGTCGTGCAGGCCGTCTTCCGCCGCGCGGCGAGCCGCAGCATCGCCCGGCGGCACAAGCAGCGCAGCCTCGCGCAGCTCGGCGGCGTCATCCTTCTGCAGGCGGAATACCGGCATCCGGTATCCGCCCAGCAGCAGCCCTTCCGCGACCGCCCGCGCACGGTCGCGCCATGGCACTGCGCCGCCGCCAGCCGCGAGCTTCGCGGCGGCGCGCGTCAGCTTCCGCGCGAGCAATGCGCGCGCGGCATACACGGACGCAGCGCGCCACGCCAGCGGCGACGCTGCGTCAACACCTAGGCCGGCGAGCAGCACGCCGCCGCCCGCGCCGCAAAGCCCGAAGCCGGGCAGCAGTTCCGTCTGCCCGGCTTCGCCGGTAAACAGCCCGCGCTCCCTCAGCCGCGCGAGCTCCTCATCAAGCCCCGGATGCAATCCGGTACCTTGATGAACAGACTCTTTATCCATGTAAAGGATCAAAGCATCCGCTTGGAGTGTATCCCCAGCTTCCGCAATAACAAGTGAAACGGCATTAGTTCTTACCGGCATAGAAGCCCTCCAAACCATCATATGTAAGAAAGTTTATCGTTAAACTTTCCTTTCTCTTATAGGAAAGCACCGCCATGCAGCCGACTACTGAAATTATCCCGTATAAGCAATCGACTTGCGGATGACCGATGCCATCGGCAGATGATACGGGCATTCCTGCTCACACAGAGGTTTCTCACGGCACGGTTCATAGTCGGCGCATGCGACTATTTTGTCCTGTAACCGTTCGTAAAATCCATTGCCTTTTGGCAGCAAACCGAAATGGTCCCTGATTTTGCTGGTGATCATCACATCGGGAATTTTAATATCAAGCGGACAAGAGCAATAATTGCAGCGGCGGCAGTTGTGCTCCCCTAACTTGTGGGCCAGCTGTTCCAGCTCCGCGCGCTCCAGATCGCCTACTTCCCGCTCCATAGCCGCGATGTTTTCCTTTACCTCGTCCACACTGACCATACCGGAAATAATCACATTGACGTCCTGACTGTACGGATATCGGATCGCCTTATCGACCGGTTGAATAAATCCTCCCGACAGCGGCTTCATCGCTACTTTTCCCATATGCTGCCGCGTCGCTTCCGGAATCAACTCCTCAAGAGCAAACGGCTGCGCAAGATTCAAGTGAAACAATACTTGATCGAAGTCGCCTTTGCTGACCCATCTGGCAAGCAATTCAGGCCGATGTCCCGTAATGCCGATAAAGCGGATTTTACCGGCCCGTTTGGCTTCCAGAGCGGCAAGATAAGCCCCGTCCTCGCCCATTGCCTGCTTATAATCTTTAACAAAGTTAACGTAATGGATTTGCAGCAAATCGATGGTATCCGTCTTCATCCGTTCCAAGCTGCGTTCTATTTCTTCCTTGGCCGTCTTATAATCACGCTTATTCGTCTTGGTGGCCAGAAAATATTCCGACCGGCGATGCGAGATTGTTTCTCCGATAATTTCTTCGCTGTTGCGGTAAGCCGCGGCGGTATCAATGTAGTTGATCCCGTGGTCCAGCGCGTAATTTAGCGCTTCGCGAGCTTGCTCCAATGGGACGCCCGGCAAATTCATTGCCCCGAACCCTAGTGAAGACACGTTATAACCGGTCTTTCCGAATAAGCTGTACCTCATCTGTTTCTCCTCCTCGCGCCATCCCATGACAACAAAAAAGGCGTGAACGCACGTCAGCGGCTATGCGCCTTCCGAACTGATTCCCACCTTGAACTTCCTTCATTATAAGCCATCTGCCTGTAAAAAGGAATAAATTTTACTAGCCCACCGGCAGGTGAACGATAAATGTCGTGCCTTCGTGCAGCTTGCTTTCGACCTGAATCGTGCCGCCGTGGTTTTTGATAATCCGATAGCTGACGGATAAGCCAAGCCCGGTTCCTTCCGCTTTCGTGCTGAAGAAGGGATCAAACAGCCGGGATAGGACCCCGGGCTCCACGCCTTCCCCATTGTCGCTTATCATAATGGATACTTTCCCGTCATTCAGATAAGCCGTGATGCGAATAAAACCTTGCTGATCCCGACTCCGTGTTTTAAGCGCTTCCATTGCGTTTTTCACGATATTCAGCAATACTTGCTTGATCTGTTTGACATCGATAGAAATAAAAATATCAGGATTGATGCCTCCCGATTCGATCATGCACCCGTTCAGCAGCGCCTCGCTTTCGTACAGCAAGGAGACTTCCTTCACCAGCGCGGCGACCTGAATATTTTCCTTGACCGGAGCGGTAGGCTTGGACGAGTTCAGAAACTCATTAATAATTTCATTCGCCCGGTTAATTTCCTGCAAAATGATCTTGGCATATTCTTCTTTGCCAAGCTGCGCCAAATCCGGACGCAGCAGTTGGATAAAACCGCGAATCGAAGTCAGCGGATTGCGAATTTCATGGGCGATAGCGGCGGCAATCTTACCGAGCATCGCCAATTTATCGTTATAGTAGGCGGATTGCTCAATTCTTCTGAACTCCGTCACATCTTTTACGCTGATCAGCGTATCGCCGTCAAATTCATCGCCATATGTAACCGTAATAAGCAGATGCCTCCCGTTCTCGTCGATCAGTTCTTTAAACGGGGTCCGGTAATAAATCATCTCCTGGAACAAACGGCCGATCAGCCGTCTGGTTGAAGGCTTGAGCTGACGGTTTTTGAGCAATCCACGAATGTCTTGAGCGAGCAGCGATTTGCGGGGAGCTCCGATCATTTGGCTGAACTTGATATTAACGAAGGAAATAAATCCTTCGTTGTCAAACAGCGCGATCCCGCTATCCATGTGCTGCAGCACATTCTCGTATTTGTTTTTTACATTGCGAAAAGATATTTGCGTTGACCGCAGCATCTCCCGCAGCTCGTTCAACAGGTCGTTGCCCGAATCGGATACTTTGCTCTTCCGGCACATGTCCATCAGTTCAATGAGAAACACAAAAGAGCGGTGATAATACGACAACGCATCGGTAGAATCGACATTGGCAATCAGAATACGCATACATTCCTCATGAAGGGCGGTCAATTCTTCCGGAAGCATGTCCTGCAAATAATCCTTCAACGATGAAGTGTAGGGATAGCTGTCATCGCTTCCGCTTTGCACGACATAATCGGTCAAAGCACGTACATACTGTTTTTTGACATCCAACACTTTCTGAACTCCTCTCCCGGTGGAGCTCCGCCTTCCCGTTTTCAAGGCTATTATTCTATTAAAAGAATAGTCAAAATAAACAGAAAAGTAAATATCAGTAACCCCGCTTTGGTTAAAAAAAACGGGGTATGTCCGATTAATTTCCGGGACATCCCCGTTAAAGCTATAAAAACGTTACGTTTGGGTTACCTTTTCTTATCATCGTCCTGCTTCTTGGAGTCGTCCTTTTTGTTATCGTCTTTTTTGTTGTCGTTGTCCTTGCGGTTATCGTCCTTGCGATTGTCATCTTTTGTGGTGCTGTCATCCTTCTTGTTGTTGCCCTTGTTGTTGCTCTTGCTGTCGTTATCGTTTTTGCCGTTATCATTTTTGTCGTTTTTGCTGTTATTATCGTCTTTCTTGTTGTCGTTTTTTTTATCGTCGTCCTGCTTATGCGTATCTTGCTTTTTGTCGTCCTGCTTCTTGTTGTCGTCTTCTTTTTTCGGATCGTTTTTACGCGGATCGTCCCGCTTGGAATCATCCTTTTTGGGATCATCCTTCCGCGGGTCATCCTTTTTGTTATCGTCTTTCTTGTTATCGTCCTTTTTGTTATCGTCTTTCTTGTTGTCGTCTTTCTTGTTATCGTCTTTCTTGTTGTCGTCCTTTTTCGGATCGTCTTTCTTGTTGTCCTGGTTACCGGGCTTTGTTGCAGGCGTCTGGGTCTTATTACCCTGCTGATTAGTTCCGCCCGCTCCGTTGACAGCCGGTTTTCCTTGCGTTGCTCCCGATGTCCCGGTGTTGGTTTTTCCGTCATTTTTATTGTTGCTGTTAGTGTTATTGCTTCCGTTATGTTGATTGGTGTTTGTACCGCCGGTTTGTTTGGTATTCGTGTTGTTTTTATTTGTATTATTCTTTTCCCGTTCTTTTTTGGCTTCTTCGACCTTTTTGTCGAGTTTGCCCGATTTTTCTTCGGCCATCAGCTGCTTCATAGCAGCCTTGCTAGGCGGCGCCGACGGAGTCACTACATTCTCGGCCCCTTTTTCCTTAGCGATCTGCAGTACGGATTCCTTCTTGAAGTCATCCACCGTCACCTCGGCGCCATTGTTTTTGGCGTTTAAGTACACGGCGTATTTCCCCATCGACAAGCCGTTCTGACTGGCCGTATCGCGAATTTCCTGAGGCGCCGCAAAAGCAGTCACCTGATAGTCTTCGGAACGGTCCGGATGAGTGGTCTTAATATGGCTTTCGACTTGCTGCTTTAGTCTTTGTGCGATGGCAACATCGCTTACTTTTGCTTGCTCCTTAACCGTCGTACTGGCAATGACGATTTCCCCTTCACCTTTTGCGAGCGATTTTTGTTCCGCTTTGTCGAGCAGTGTGCCGGTTACATCCTCCAGCTTCTTATTCTTAAACTCGACTGCCTGAATTAATTCCGCGCCATCTTGGTTCAAGCCTCTCAGCTCGATGACGTTCTCCATGTCGTCGATACCGAGTTCCACACTCGGGTTAATGTCCATCGACACATAAGCAACTACATCTGGGGTTCCCAGTTTACCGGCGAAGCTGCCGAACAAGACCAGGCAGAACACAACTGCCGCGGCCAATGCCGACTTGCCGGCCACGGAAGGACTCCTCCAATTGATGCTCGTACTGGCAAATACGATCTCCTCACCGATATCGCATTGCCGTTTCTTCCGAGCCAATTTCTCGAATTGTCCTTCCGGCGTCATGACGATAATATGTTTATCTGTAATCTCCATGACAACCCCTTTATTCATTATTCGTTGTCCCCCCCTTCTGACGTCGCCGCTGCATAAGATCTTGCTTCGTCAATATGTAAATAATCGCGAAGATACGGATATGGGCCTATAAAAATAAGTGCAGTGGCAATAATAAACTTACGGTTGCGCTCCAACGTTTTACGCGACACCTCCACTTTTCCTTGCAGTTCCTTAATCGGCAGCATCCGCTTGCTCAGCATGATTCTCATCAGAGCAGGATCTCCGGACAGTACTTTGCCGATATGAAACAATGTCAAACGAGAATCCGTGTGCTTAGGAGAAGCATCCGCCAAATCGGAGAACGAAATCCCAAAATCGGAAAGGCACCGGTTTAAATCAATGATTTCTCCGCGGCGTTCCTCCATTCCTTTCTGCTTCTCATATTGCTCAACTGCCTGGTGAATCTCGACAGGATTAATTACATTGTCTTCCTCATCCTCCACCTCAAATGAACTGTAAGGAATTTGCTGCTGATGACGCTGCTCTTTGCGCACATAATCAATCAGACGCCTGCGGATGACCTGCTCGGCAAAGCCAAGAAAGGAACGTCCGGCTTGGGGTGAGAATTGGTTGATCGCCTCATTAAATGCGCCAAGCGCGACACTGAATTCGTCATCCCGGGCGGGATCGATGTATCTTTTGCAAAACCGGCTCGTCACTTTGGCTACATATGGCTGGTAATCGGTAATAAACTGATTACGCAGACGCGTATCACCCTCTTGAATCCGAATCACTTGCTGCTCAGGTGTTTGCGAATCCGTTGTTACAGGGTGGTCTGACTGGCGTTTCCCCAGAAATTTCTTAAACAAAACCAGTAGCAACCGTTCCACCTCACACTACTTAAATTTCGGGCCCAAGGCACCGTTTTCGGGGGTATATAGGACTATAGGAAAGAATTCTTTTTGCTTTAACAAAAAAACGTCTTCGGCGAAGAAGACGCACACCCAGCTTATCCAAAATTACATCGCATTTTTCGACGTTTTTTTCGCCTTTAGCTTGCTGCGGCGCCGACTTAGCATTTGCAGGCGCGTTTTCAATTGTTCTTCCCAGGCGGTATCGTTCCATTCCTTGGCAAGCATAAGCAGATCAAGCGACATGTCGATTTGGCTTTGAACGACGTCCATCGCGTCCTCGTTATCATGATTGACGCAATTTTCGAAAAGCTCCTTTTCATCCCGCTGCTCGACGTATTCTTGAAAATCCACTTCACGGGCTCCATCCCCGTGAGCGTATTCGGCTAAAATTTCGTATTCATTTTCAACCAGATGGTGAACTTCCACACGATGACAAACCGGGCAGAATAATAATGGTACGTTATGAATTTGGGTTCGAATATGCTTCAATGTGCCCTTCGTGCCGATCATACTGGCTCCACAACAAAAACTCATGATTATCCCCCCAAGGTTTAATACTCCCCAATGTCTTAGACGCAGTTTTTCATTTTAAGTTGCTAGGTTTTTTTTGGAAATGCCCACTCAAAAACCGTTGCCAAAAATTATGGAAACGAGTACTCTATACAGTATAACAAGTTTTCACCCGATTTGCGCTACACAACCACCTGCAATTTGCCGCATTGAACTTGACTGCCCACACTAACATATTAACCTACAGCCAACGACAATTTCATATGAAATGCCTGACAATCATTTAAGAAGCCATACTGGCTAACATAAATAATAGGGAGTGAAATGTATTGCCAAGGCATCTCGTTATCGGAAACGGCAAGTTTCTCATTAATCTGGATCAGTATACGTGTATACGCGATCTGTATTATCCGTATGTAGGACAACTTAACCATGTTGGTGGCTACCAATGCCGTATCGGCATCTGGATTGACGGTCAATTCTCCTGGCTTTCCGACGGCGAGTGGCGTTTTGAACTTGCTTACGCTGAAGATTCGCTCATCACCGAGGTGAAAGCGACCCATGACCATCTGGGCATCACTTTGCTCATCAACGATGGCATTCATCAGCGGGAAAGCATCTATTTAAAGCGGATCCTCATCACGAATCATTGGGATAATGTCCGCGAAGTGCGCTTGTTCTTCAATCAGGATATGGTCATCAACGAGACGGAAGTCGGCGATACAGCCGCTTATTATCCGGTGAACCACACTGTATTTCATTATAAAAAAGACAGGTACTTCATGTTCAACGGCAGTACTGGCTCGGAAGGCATCTTCGAGTATACGAGTGGTGTCAAACGTTTCTCCAACGCCGAAGGCACTTGGAGAGACGCGGAAGACGGCCATCTGATGGGCAATCCGATTGCCCAGGGCTCCGTCGACAGCACGATCAGCTTCCGGCTTTACGTTCCGCCGCAATCCGGCCAAACGATGTATTACTGGATGAGCGCCGGCAAAAATCTCGAAGAGGTCAAGAAGCTTGACCAATATGTCAGAGACAGTCATCCGGGAAAATTGATCGACAGAGTCAAAATATATTGGCAGCGCTGGGTTAATAAGTCCGAATCGAGTTATGCCGATTTAAACGATAAGATCATCAGTCTTTATAAAAAAAGCTTGCTGCTGGTTCGCACGCAAACCGACGTAGGCGGCGCGATCATTGCGGCCAACGATTCCGACATCATGCAATCCAACCGCGATCATTACAGCTACATGTGGCCGCGCGACGGCGCTTTGATCGCCTATGCGATGACCATGGCCGGATACCAGGGCATGATTACCCCATTTTTTAAATTTTGCGAAAGGGTCATGTCTCCCGAAGGTTACCTGCATCATAAATATAACCCGGATGGAACCGTCGGTTCAAGCTGGCACCCTTATCTGCATCAAGGCAAAATTCAGCTGCCGATTCAAGAAGACGAGACGGCGCTGGTGCTGTTTGCCTTGTGGCAGGATTTCCAGCGACACGGCGATATCGAGCTGCCGCAATCGCTGTACGGCAGCCTCGTTCGCGGAGCGGCCCGGTTTATGTCAAGTTACATCGAGCACGATCTGAACTTGCCGAAACCAAGTTATGACTTATGGGAGGAACGTTACGGCATATTCACCTTTACCGCCTCCGCGGTTTACGGCGGTCTGATTGCCGCCTCCAACTTCTGCAGCTTGTTTGGCGACGACGAACGCAGCAACCGCTACCGTCATACGGCGGAGAAAATCAAGTCCGGCATTTTGAAGCATCTATGGGATGAAGAGGAAGGCCGTTTTGTTCGCGGGCTGTATATGGACAATGGCAAATGGGTCAAAGACAAGACACTGGAGAGCAGCGTCTACGGCATATTCGAATTTGGCGTGCTGCCGGCGGATGATGACCGTGTTGTCCGTACGATGCAGGCCAATCGCGATAGGCTTTCGATCAAAACGGAAGTCGGCGGCGTGGCCCGTTATCATCATGATTATTATTTTCAACGTTCCTCCGATATTGAGAAGGTACCGGGAAATCCTTGGATCATCTGTACCCTCTGGGTGGCGGAATGGGAGATTGAATCCGCCAAAACGATCGCCGATCTGGAGTCGCCGCGCCGCACCCTCGAGTGGGCGGAACGGCATGCGATGGAAAGCGGCGTGTTGCCCGAGCAGCTTGACCCGTTCGACGGAGGACCTGTATCTGTGGCGCCGCTGACCTGGTCCCATGCCACCTTCGTGCTGACCGTTGTGAAATACGTGGAGAAATACAAGAAGTTGGCCGCAGAAGCGTAACATTGGGCTACGGGCAAAAATAAAGAGCTGAAGATCAGGAACCTCACCGGTACCTCATCTTCAGCTCTTTTTCGTGAAGCAGCATATCCTGCAGCAGCTCGGAGCAGCCTTTAGGAAACAGCACGCCCAGCCCATGGGATTGATCGAAGGCCAAACCCGGGTACTGCCGGCGCAGCTCTTCCCATAACCTGTATACACCGAAGTTTCCGATCCGTACGTTAATGTCATGGAACAATACGATGCCGTTATCGGCCATCTTGGGGAGCCAAGTATAAAAATCGTGGGCGGCCGCTTCGTACGTATGATAGCCGTCGATATGCAGCACATCGACGGATTGATCGGCAAATTGGCTCAGCGCCTCGTCAAACGTCCCCCGCAGCAGTTCGGCTGCTGGAGCATAATATGCTTTGGCCACACGGGATACCGTTTCGTAGACCGCCTCTTCATACCCGCCCGTATGAGAATCGCCTACCCAGGAATCGACGGCATAACACTTCGTACCGGTTGAGCAGTCCACAACCGCTTGGCAAAAGCTGAAAAACGAAAGCCCCATATGCGTGCCCAATTCGACAACGACCCGCGGCTTCACATTGCGTATCAAATCATAGGCAAAATACCGATGGCCGACCCAAGCGGAGCGTTGGACAATATTCGGATCATCCCGCTCATAAGCAAAAACCGGCTGGCCGAAGCTCCACTTCATTGCAGCGGCATGGTTCGGCTCCGAACCCGGCGGGTTCATATAATGCTTAAGAAAGATCCGCCGGTTCTCCTCATAACCCGTCAGATCGGAAACACCGCAATGATGGAGACAAACCGGCGAGAGCTGCTTTATAACTCCGACCTCGTATCCCGCTTTGACGAATTCGAAGCTTTGCGAAACATCGTAAAAATGCCAGCCCTTCAGCAAATCTTTCCTCCATGGCAGATCAACTGTTGTGACCATCAGCAAACCGTCAATTGCTTGAACACTTTCGTAATCTTCTGCGACCTCATTGAAATTTAACAGAGTCGTTTGGCCGTTCACTCGGCTTTCGTACACCATCCCGTATTTGTGCCGGCTTTCCCACCAAATCCCGTTATCCGGAATGCTCTTGGAGCCGACCACCCCGATCATCCCCAGCGACGGATGCTCAGCAAATAAAGACACGATCTCATGGAGAAAAAGGGGATTGAGAATATACACATCTTGATGCAGATATACCTTAATTCGGGCGTCGGACCGGTTCATCGCCTGGTTGTAGCCGGCTGTCATGCTTTCCGCATGAAACACTTGCTGCCATTCGATCTCGTAGCCTTCGGGAATTTGCAATGCTTTCATATAATTCAAAGCCATCTGATATTGGACCAAATCGGATACACACGTGATAAAACAAATTTTATTTGCCTTCATACGAGTACCTCCACCTGTAGCTGCACTGCATACGGACCCTGGTAAACAACATACGATACGATATGTACACAACTTTCAATCGGGAACGAAGCAGATGTCTATATTCACGGAGCGCCGGCTCTCTCGTATGGAAAACAAAAAACGCCCGCCTTCCGCGAAATAGCGGATAACGGACGTTCCTTTTGAAAACGGATTGGTTAAGGCACTTTCACATAAAAATGACCTTTATCGAAATACGCTTTGATGGCGCCGGACCTCGGTGTGGTGACCCACTCCGAAAGGGATACATTCACCTTATATAACCCGGGGCCTTGAGTCAGGTGCAGCGGCATGACGTAACGGCCGGATTCGTCGGGATTTATTTCCTGCTGGGGGGTGGGCTGCAGATAGCCGCTCCGCTCATCCCATTTAAATACCTGCACGTTGAAGGGGACTTTGGAAGTTCCCGTAAATTCGGGCTCGGCGGAATCGCTTTGAACAAGTCCTTGTGCAGCGCCATCCAGCTTGAACCCTTCCAGATCGACTGAGAAAGGAAACTGTGCGAAGTCTGTACTAACATCGTACGCCGATTTATAAAGAATCCGCTCGCCCGATTTCAGCGTTTCCTTAATCCGGTTCAGACCAAGCGCTAGCGCAATGTCGCAGTCCGCCAAGGATACGTGCATGTCATCCTGCATCTTCTGCCCCGCTGCCGCCGCCGTTGTCATATTATAAATCAGCCCCATATTGTCAAGGCTTAAACTTATCGGTTTGGTCGTATAACCCCGCATCGTCGACTCCAGCAAGGTTCCCGTCACTTTCAAGCGATCTCCGCTTACAACGGCCGGCAGGCCATAATCCTGTACGTCGTAATGGTCGTAGCGAATATCAAGTTTGCTCTCCTCTTGGTTCCAAAGCGCCGTATAGCCAAACAGCCGCTCCATATCGATGGAATAAATATAGATCTGCCCGTCCTTGACCTGCGGGGCTCTAATCAATTCGAATTGATTATCCAGCTCGCCGCCCCAATACGTTTTTGCCGTTAAGCTGCCCGGTGTGACCTCGAAGCTGTACAACCCTCCGTCGATCGTATACACTTTACCGCTGCGGGAAATTTGATAACCGAACATTTTTCCGAAATAGTCCAGCGAGAAAAAGGGCAACCCGTCTTCGCCAAAACCGACCTTGGCTTCTCCGTCGTACATGGTACCATCACGGAAATCAATCGTTTTGGCCACCGCCGACGTCGTTTTCAATTGCAAAGCCTGCGGCTGCGCTTGTGGGTTATCCGGCTGCTTCCCGGTAAGAAAGCTCTCGGATTGAAGCGAAAGCGTTCGTTTCGCCTCATCCCAGTCCAGACGCCCGTAAGACTCCAGATCGTTCAACACGATCGCCGTGCTGCCGTCAATATTGTAGGAGGGGAGAGGAAACTCCTGACCGTCCTTTACGTAAAAGGACTGGATGTCGGTATACAACACATCTTTGAGCTTAGCGCCGACGGGCAGCGCAGCCCGCTCGCCAGGAGCAACCTTCCCGGTTATATCCCGGCCCGCAGCCTCCGAGATACGCAGCTGCCTTGTATAAGGCGACCAGCTGACGTCATATCCATAAGAACGCAAATCTTCGGCCGTCACTGCGGTATAACCGCGAATGTTCATGGAAGGTATTTTTTGGCCGTTCACAAAAGCTTGAATGTCGGTGGAAAGCACTTGATCGATTACTGTACCGACCTTCTGACCGGCTGCATGTGCTTGATACGGCACATCTGCAGCAAATACTACCGTGCAGATAGCTGCTGCTGCAATCCAACGAGAAACCATCATATCACCGTCCGTCTACTGATCTTCATTGAAGAAGCTTACGTTTAGCTGAAGCCCCTCTTTTCATGTAAAGACGTACGGAGTTGAACATTAGTTGCGTTTTCCGGCTATTCAAATTATTGCGGATTCTCAGACTTCATTCCAGATGCGCCTGGCGTTGTCCAGCCCTGCCTTGGTGCCAAACCGCGGATCTTCATGCCCTTCAAATTCGATCGATATATATCCGTCATATCCGGATTGTTTAATGACGCGAATAATTTGCGGCATATCGATATCGCCTTGTCCGACAATCGCCCCCCGCAAATAATCGCCCCCTGCGCTGCGGAACCAGCCTTCCCCGGGATGGCGGTCCGCGCCGCGGCGGTAAAAGTCTTTCAGATGCACCATCGATGCGATAGGCAGATTACGGCGGACCCCGACGATCGGCCATTCATCCGCACACCAGAAGTTGCCGATATCCAGCGTCGTTTTAAAATTGGGATGGTTCACCGTATGAATGAGCGCTTGCACACGTTCGCTGGCTTGGATGTAATAGCCATGGTTCTCCACACTGGTGACGATGCCCAATGAAGCCGCATAATCGGCAATTTGCCGGCAGGCTTCGGCCAAGCGGCCCAACTCGTTTATAAATGCTGCGGTTGTCGCCTCAGCCGGAGGCCGGGAAGCCACATCATGACGCATCCGTTTGGCTCCAAGCGCCGCGGCAATATCGACATGCTGCTTCACTCGATCGATTTCCTTATGGAAAGCGTCCTCATCGTCAACTGCAAAATGGGCTCCGATTGCATAATTGGAAATGTCGAGACCGGTTTCCGCCGCCTTGTGACAAATCGACTGAACAAGAACATCATTGCCTTCCAGCTCATAACCGATCGGCACGATCTCGACATGCTCCCCGCCATTCTCAGCAATCCATTCAATCACATCAAGTACGCTCATTTCCCCCGAACGAATCAGACGGCTCAAGCTGTAAGTGCTTACACCCAGTTTCATAAAAATCCCTCTCCCTTGCTTAATGAGATTTTGCAATCTCTCGCCCGAGCAAAAAACAGATGAATTCCAATAATTTCTACTTCTCAAAACGTATCATTCCGTATAAGTAAAGTCAATAACTGTGAACTCAGCCGATTGCCTCCGAAACGACAGCAGGTTCATATTGGATCGGCGCGATGATGCGGACAATCGTGCCCCTTCGTTTGCTTGATGTAATTTTCAGACCGTACTTCGAACCGGAATAAATCCCGATCCGATGATGAACGTTTTGCAAACCGACATGATTGAACCCTCTGGAAAACTTCTTAATAAAACGGTCCGTCAATACACTGCGCGACATGGCCCGGTCCATCCCTGCTCCATTGTCGTAAACGACAATGTGCAGTTCCTGGTTGCGCCTGGTTGCGCGCACGATGATTTTGCCCTTCCTTTTGGCCGGAATGATTCCGTGAAATATGGCATTTTCGATGATCGGCTGGATCGACAGCTTCAGCACCTGCATCGCAAGCAGCTCCTTCGGCACCTCAATGGCCAGCTCGAAGCGGTTTCCGTACCGGATGGTTTGAATGTATGCGTAAGCGCGAATCGCTTGGAGTTCATGCTCAAGCGTCACAAATTCAGAGATTTTGTCGAAGCTGAATGAAAGCAGATGGGTCAAGCTGCGGATCGTTTCATCCACCTCGGCGAAACGCTGCTGCTTGGATAAGCTGGAAATACACGCCAGCGTGTTGTACAGAAAATGCGGGCCTATCTGGCTTTGCAGCATTTTCAGCTCATATTCCTTTTTATCCTGCTCGATGCTTTTCACCGTCTGCACAAGCTGAAAAATCCGGCTCATCATATCGTTATAACTTTGTGCCAGCTTTCCGATTTCATCGCTGCGGCCGACGGCAATCGCCGAAGGATATTCCAGATTGTGCACGCGGTCCATCTTGGAAATAAGCAGACGGATCGGCGAAACGAGCCGCCTTGTCATCAGCCATGTGCCCAGGATCAGGATGGCAAACCAGATCAACGCCGTCTGCTTTAAGTTGTCGCTCAAATCACTTGTCGCCCGGTAAAAATAATTTTCGTCGATCAGCGTAATCAAACTCCAGCCCATCCGGTTGCCAAACGATTTGACGGCGGTCATCTTGCCCTTCGGTCCGCTTACGGCGCTCACTCCTTGCGGCAAGCTCGCCAACTGCTCGCGAAACGCCTCGCTCATCGTCCTCGGATAAACGTTGTAAGGGATTAATGTCGATTCCTGTTCAATGCTGAGCACGTTTTGCTGTGCCGTCAAGATGGTAAACGTCCGGTCATAACCGGACAGCAGCGGCAGCAGCCGGCTGTTTAACGTATCGAGATCAATCTCCGCAGCCAGGACGCCGACAAACCGCTGAGACGCGTCATATACCGGCTGTACAAATGCGACCGTCTTTCCGGACAACTTCGATTCATATGGTTCGGTCCATTGGATAACGCGGCTTTTTTCCCGAGCCAGATCGTAAAGCTCCTGCAGCTGCGGGTTGCCCACCAACTCGTAAATCAGCTGTTTGCTGCTGTATATCGATCCATCCGTACCTATCCAATAAAACGTTTTGACATAACCTTGGCTTAAGTCGCTGTAGGATTGCAGCACCGGAACCGCTTCGCTTTTGCCGCGCAGCAGCTCAGGGCGTACGGAAAGCTGGCGCAGCGTGGTTTTGATATTGTCTACATAAATGTCGAGGATATGGTTAATTTTATCATTCAGCGTTTCCGTGCTCGACAAATATTGGCGCTTCAGCACCTTCTCCGCATCGTGAAGACTGTTCCAAGCCAGCGTTCCCAGCAGGATCGAAGTCAGCACAAATAAACTGAGAAACCATTTCAAAGCAAGCCCGCGCCGGTCCATCCAAGCTCTCAAGCGTCCCATAACCCCGATCAACCTCTCTTGAATTCGGTCGGCGTCTGCCCCGTATATTGGCGGAACATCAGCGAAAAATATCGGTAACTCGTGATGCCGACCCGGCTCGCAACCTCATATATTTTATCGTTGGTCGTACGCAGCAGCTCAATCGACTTCTCAATCCGCAGCCGGGTTACATATTCCTGAAACGGCTCTCCCACCTCGTCGCGGAACAGTTTGCCAAGGTAATGAGGCGTTAGGCCAACCTCTTTGGCGATAGACTGGAGCGTAATCGCCTCCGATAGCTTTTCCTCGACCATCTTGCGGGTTCGCAGCACCTCGGCCCGTTGTGCGGCGGGCGGTTTCACCGTTCCGGAAGCTGCGGCGCCGGCAGCCGTCTCGATCCATTCCTGCAAAGTAGGCGCTTGCAGTAGGCTTTCCGTCAATCCCCGTGGCGGCGTAATCCGCGCGCGCCTTAACCAGCGGGAAACCGCACCGGCCAGATGCAGCTTGAGCTCCGTCGGTTCATAATGCCATCTCGATAGCGCTTCCATAAATTCTCCTTGCAAAAAGGCTTGAGCCCCCATCTTTTCCCCTCCGGCAAGCCATTCGTCCAACTGCTGCTCTTCCGCTTGCCCCAGCGGTTTCAGCAACCAAAGCGCTCCGTGCCATAAGGAATGCTGCCAGTAAAAAGACGGCTTGAGCCCTCCCCGAAGCATTTCCAAAGCTGTGACGTAAGCTTGCGGCGTCTCGCAGACAGGGCTGATCCATGCCGACAGCCTCACCTGTCCGCACAAATACGGCGCCTTCTGCTCCAGCGATTTGCGCAAATAATCAAGCAAGGACTCCATGCTGCGAACGTATTGTTCCGCATAGGGGTCGGCGGATTCGGCAGCCTTCTCTACAACAAAATGCAGCGCGTATTCGCCGGTCTGTACAGCCAGGAATCGCATACCGGGATGCATTTGCGCATATTCAGCCAGCAATCGCTGAATCTCGCGATCGGCAAACGGCTTCTCTGCGGGCTTTGCATCCAGGTGCACACAGCAAAACCGGCCGGGTAACAATGGAACTCCCGCTCCATTGCCGGGAAGCTGACTGCCTTCCGCATAACCTGCCGCCAGCAGCGCCAGTAACTGCTCGTCGTCCCGGTCCTGCTGCTGCAGCAGCTTGTTCAGTTGACCGGCCAATTCCCATTTCTGCTGCTCTTCACTGCCGTAAGCGTAAATTTTATGTCGGCGGATGTGCTCTCTCGCGCGCCGGATCGACTGCTCCAGCTCCGCTTCGGTGAAAGACACCTTGACCAGATAATCCGTAGCTCCAAGCTGGATGCCCTCCTTGGCGAAATGAAAATCGCTGTGGCAGGTCAGCAGCATCGCTTTCGTCTGGGGATAATCGCGGTTGAGCGCACGCAACAATTCCATGCCGTCCAATACCGGCATCGTAATATCGGTAATGACTAGATCGGGCCGATAATCCCGGCAAAATTGCAATGCATCTTCGCCATCTTCGGCTTCGCCGATAAGCACCGCACCCCACGATTCCCACGGGTACGTGCGCATCTGCTCACGAATAGGAATTTCATCATCGACTATAAGAACGGTGATCGGTTCTTGAAACACGGTGTTCCCCCCTTATGTCTAGCCCGCCGTATAAATGTTCCTTTTTTACATTACTTGAGAAAGACCTTCCGGGAAACTCGCCGGACGTTCCTTTTGGGTGCGATGAGCTGCTTATGCGCATGGTGAGGGGATGGGCACGGGACTCCAACCGCCAATTAAAATCATGGCCCTTTGAATGATGAGAGCACGGTTGGGCCAAGATTTTAAAAGCGGCCGCTTGCGCTTTTCCGCCCCGTGCCCATCCCTTTGTTCAGCTATTTGCCAGTCCGTTTCAATAGATTTGTTCCCATGTCTCCATTCTACGAAATTTTGCAAGCAAGGAGTACCCTAAAGAGATCAATTCTTTAACGTTAAGGAACACTTCTATCGTAGTCATCCAAGGAAAATGCGAAAGCCGCCTTACCCGCCATCTATTTTTTAGAAGGCAGGCAAGACGCGGCGTTCAAACCAAATGCTCAACGATTACTCATAACAACGAACCTCATATATAGCGGCGGATGGATCTCCATTGGTCGCGTGAACGGCGATTCGCAGACGGGTGGTTGCCGTTTGCTCAGCCAAACGGTGCCTCCGATGGCGCTGATAATTGTCGGGCTCCTGATGCAGCGTCCTCCATCTTCCCTCTTCCCAAATCTGAATGCTGTACGACTTCGGACACTGCGCATCGCGGTAGAACGGGCTGTAAGCGTGGTATTCGCGCAGCAAATGTCCGGGAAACGTGAGTTCCACTTGACCGATTCGCTGCGGCTCATCCCATTCCAGCTCCAGCCACTGATCGAGCGGCTCCCGCGGATCGGATCTCCATACATTGGTATATGCATGCGGCCGGGTCACGCCGCTTACCGTGTTGGATGCGCCATAACACGCTTGAGGCGGATCGACCTTAAAGCTTAACGTCACCCCGTTATCGTACCGGCGCATCCGGCCCATGCCGATATCCATCGCCGCCACGTGCCCGGGTTCAATCGCCCCCGCTTTATGCCATTCGACTTCGGGATTGGCCGACAGCTCCAAACGGACGTACCGGCCTGCGGCCAGCCCATTTTGCTCCGTTAATTCAACTTTCCAGTCGATCCATTGATTGTCACCGGGCGGCACAAGCAGTTCTGTTTCCGCAAGCGCAGGATAAGCGTCGGTCTGGTAATCCCAGATGTGATCCACAGGCACGATCCGCGCGCGAAGGGTCTGCGCATCCGGCGCATGGCTGCTGAGGCAAACCGACAAGCTTCGGATTTCCGCTCCGCCGGCGGCGTTCCCATCTGCCGAAGATGATACGCCTACGGCGATCCATTGGCTTCTTGCGGTGTGCAGCCGGTCGTCTTTGGTGCGGTGGTTCTGATCGCGCCATACGCTGAGCCCTTCGTGGGCTCCCGTGCTGAACGGCCCCAGTCCATAACAGCGCGCCTCGCTGCTTGCCATGACACGGGCGCTGCGCGCCAAATCGGCAGGGTCCTCGTTGCGGTAGTTCGGCAGGAAACAGCCGTCCCGCAGCAGCTTCTGCTGTACCGCGAAGACTGCCTGCTCCTGCTCGGGCACCTTGGCTACAGCGATGTTCCGCTCGATCGCCTCCCAGGCGGCAATACCCGCCGCCTGCCCCATAAGCGCGGTTGTGCTCATCACCCGCACCGTGCCTAACGCGGCATGTGTGACACTGACATTGCGGCCTGCCATCATCAAATTGTCGGTATCCTTCGCAATCAATATGCGCAGCGGAATGCCGTAAGGGCCGCAGTAACTTTTGACCGCGTATTCGCTTGTCTGCGTATAATTTTCCGCCGAAGCCGGCTCGCTGTGCGCGGCAAGCAGCCCGCCCGGGGTGTGCAAGTCGAGAAACCAGCCGCCGAAGGCGATTTCGTCAGGGAATACAGTGAGACCCGCCGGGTCGTGTTCGGTCATCAAATATTGCCCCATAATGCGGCGGCTTTCCCGTTTGCCCGGCACCTGCCCGATCCAGTCCAACGCGAAATTGGCCGCTTTGTCCCTCAGCTTCGGATCTTTGTTTTTGATCCAATCCCAGACGCCCAACGTGTGACGGGTTAATTCATGGCGTATATCTTCAGCGTCGTGAATCGTATCCCACGGCACTCCGATTTCCAGCCACCAATACCCGCCGCGCAGCTCCTTCGGCTCCCGACCGTCCTCATAAAAATAACTGGCGTCTTCATGCTTAACCGCCCAGTCCGGCGCTCGAAAAGGGACCGGCCTGCCCATATCCCGGGCGCGGAAATGAATCGAGTTGCCCATCGTATCTTTGCTCGCCAGCTCAGGAGCATGATATTCATTGAATTCGCTGCGCCCTTCCGAGCCCATCCGCCATTCGCACCCGGCTAGATCGGCGACAATGCCGTCCCCCGTGCAGTCGATAAACACTTTACCCGCAATCGTGATTTCCGTCTCGGCCCCGCCAACCCGTCCGACGATCGCTTGGATATGCCGCCGCTCATCTTTTATGACATCAAATATCGATGTATTTAAATGAAACACCAGATTAGGCGTATTCATCGCCATATCATACATCGTCATGTCCCAAACACTGTTCGTCCAGCCGTTCTCGAATATCTCCTCATGGTTGCGCGCCCGCTCTTCAATGAGCAGTTCCGATACGATCCCGCTTTCCCGCGCATAGGCGTGAAAAGCGGCCGCTCCGTGAGGAGTGACGCGAATCTCCGAAGAACTGTTCCCTCCGAAAACAGGCCGGTCCTGCACAAGACACGTTTTCGCCCCATGCCGAGCCGCGGATACGGCGGCGCAGAATCCCGCCAGCCCGCCGCCACATACGACCACATCGTAAGTTTCGTTTGTTTTTCTCATATGCATTTTGCCTCCGCATCATTTGCCGTCATCTATGTCCGAGCGTTTTCTCTTGCCGCAGTGCCGCACTCGCAGCAACCGGCACACATGTACATGCCGAAGCGTGGGCAACCTTATTCTCCATGCTGCGCTGCGGCTGCCAACAAGCCGCTATTTCAGCACGCCAAGCGTTTGCAGCTGTGCGGCGGCGCCATCCATATAAGCCTTATAGCCGAATTGGCCGTCAAGCGTCTTCAAGAAGTCATCGTATTCGCCAAGCGGTCGCTTATTGTACACAAACTTTAAAAATTCTTCGGAGGCATACCGCTCCGCATCCGCCTTATTGTAGCCCTTCGGAATATCGACGTAGCCGTTCAGCGCTTGGATGCGCGGCTGCTTGTTCGTAAAGTCGATATATTTAGCCTGCTTATCGAACCTGCCCTGCAAATATTCCAGCTCCGGACGGCCTACGAATTGATAAGACCAGATATAACCGCCTTCTTTACCAAGCAGGTCGGTCGGTTTTGGTTTGCCGCCCTCCAGCGTATAATGCTTATCCTTAATGCCGTACTGCACCAGCGTCAGACCGTCGCCATCGGCAACATAGTTCAGCAGATCGATCACCTTCTGCAGCTTTTCCGGGTTCTTCTCAAGCGATTTGGACAAGCCAAGCAGCATAGGTGTTGTGCCCGAATCCCAAGTGCCGTCGAATTGGCCCCCTGGACCTTTCGGCGCGCTCATCTGAACCCATTGCGCGTTCGGGTTGACAGATTTGATCTGATCGGCGAATTGATCCTTGGAAATGTTGGCCCAGTCGATATATACGATACCGACCTGCCCCTGAATCGCCTTCTGCTGATGCTGAAGGCCGTTGTTAGCCGCAAGATCCGGATCAACCACTTTATCGCCGGTAAATTTGAGAATCGATTGAATGGCATCCTTCATCGCCGGATCATGGTAAGCATCGACCATCTTGCCGCCTTTGCTGTAAATACTGCCCGGCAGCCCTACGCCATAAGCGCCGAACACGGGAGCAAACGCTGTCGCTACGCCCGGGTTGGAACCAAACACCTGGGCTCCACCGCCACCGCCGCCGGTGATGCCAAACGTATCTTTCTTGCCATTGCCGTCGGGGTCGTTTTCCGTAAATGCCTTGGCGACCTGAAGCAGTTCGTCGACCGTGGTCGGAACCTGCAAATTCAGCTTATCGAGCCAATCCTTGCGAATCCAATATGTCCAGTAATCGATAACCGGCTGTTTGGGAACCGCGTACAGCTTGCCGTTGTAATAGCCTTTTTTCAGATTATCGTCGCCCAGAAACTTCTTCACCTTATCCAGCTTCGCCACATAAGGCGTCAAATCAAGCAGTTGCCCTTGATCCGCCAGTTGGGCCAGCTGTCCTCTGTCCGTCACCTGAAACAAGTCCGGGCTGTTGCCTCCGGCCACCCGTACGTTCAGTTGGCTGACGTAATCGTTCAGCGCCGTATACGACGTCAGGTTCAAATTCACATTTAACGCCTTCTCCAGCGCTTGCTTGATAAAATCCGCATCGGCCGCAGGCAGCGCCGCCGCGCTTTCGATAATGTCCAGCGTAACCGGGCCGCTGCTTTTGGCCGCGGGTGCGGCGGCATCGCCGGTTTTGGCCGGCTGCGGCTGCGTGTTGCTCGCCTTCGCATCTGAAGCCGGTGCTGCCGGGGCAGCCGGCTCCGCTTGGGGCGCACAGCCCGCCAGCAAAGTCCCCGTCATCAGGACGGCTAATGCGGAAACGGATATCGAGTGACCTCTTTTTCTAAAGTGACGCATGACAACCTCTCCTTTTTTGAACTCTTATGAATGCTCTAACCTTTGACCGAACCAAGCATCATGCCTTTTGTAAAATGCTTCTGGATCAACGGGTACACCAGGATAATCGGCAGACTCGCCATCACGACGGCGGCCATCTGCAGCGTCAGCGTCGGCACCATGTCCGCGCTGGTTACATCGGCCGACGCCGATTGCGTCAATATATCGCGCACGACGACCTGCAGCGGATACAATGAGCGGCTGGAGACATACATGATCGCTTGGAAAAACTCGTTCCAATGCGATACGGCGTAAAACATGCTCAGCGTCAAAATAACGGGAACGGATAACGGGACTGTAATTTGCAGCAGGATGCGCAGTTCCTTGGCCCCGTCGATTTTGGCCGATTCGTATATTTCTTCCGGCAGCTGATCGAAAAAGCTTTTCATAATCAGCACGTTGTAGCTCCATATGGCATTAGGGATAATCATCGCCCACACCGTATTAAGCAAACCGGTGTTTTTTACGATTAAATAGGTCGGGATAATCCCGCCGCTAAAAATAAAGGTGAAGATGATCGTGAACAGCAGCGCTCCCCGCCCCGGCAAATCTTTACGGCTGAGCGGGTAAGCCATCAAGGTTGTCAGCACCATGTTGACCAGCGTTCCGACCACCGTAATGTAGACGCTGACATGCAGCGATTTCGGGATCGCCGCCTGCTGGAACAGCTGCTTGTAGCCGTTCCACGTGAGCGAAGTCGGTATAATCACAAAACCGCCGTTCTTAAGCACCTCGGAGTATGGCGTCACCGACGCCGAGAAGACGTACAACATCGGAAACAACGCGCATAAGCCAATGGCTCCGAGGAGCACATAAACGAGTGTATTGACGATGCGGTCTTCACCACTGCTTATTTTATTCACCATATCGATCCCCCCCACCTGCGGGCCAGCCGGTTAGCGGAGAGCACAAGCGCAATGCCGATAAATCCTTTAAACAATCCGACTGCGGCGGCAAGACTGAAATTAAGCTGCTGCAGCCCCGTCCGAAACACCCATGTGTCGAGAATATCGGCCACCTGATACACCTGCACGTTGTACATGACATAAATTTGCTCAAACCCTGCGTCCAGAAAATGGCCCAGCCGTAAAATCAAAAGCAGCACCATCACCGTTCGAACGCCGGGCAGCGTAATGTGCCAAATCATCCGCAAGCGGCTCGCTCCATCCACTCGGGCCGCCTCGTACAACGTCGGATCAATGCCGGCCATTGCAGCCAAATAAATGATCGCGCCGTAACCGGTTTGCTGCCACATGTCGGAGCCGACCAGCACGCTGCGGAACCACGATGTCGACGTCAGAAACGGGATGGAATCAAAACCCGCTTCCTTCAGCCATTTATTGACGATACCGGAGCTTTCCGAGAAGAAAGCGACCGCCATCCCATAGATGATGACCCATGATAAAAAATACGGCATATACGTCAGCGTCTGAATGAGCCGGTTGTACCAGGCGAGCCGGCATTCGTTCAGCAGCACGGCCAGCGCGATCGGCGGAAATATGCCGAAGATGAGCTTATACAAGCTGATCAGCATCGTATTCACCAAAAGCTGGCTGAAGTACGGCGAGGTGTAGAAGGTTTGAAAATGTTTGTACCAGGGACTTGCCCACGGACTGCTGACGATGCCCTCGGTGATTTGAAAATCCTTAAACGCGATAATGGTTCCGTACATCGGTACGTATCGGTACACGATATAATAGACGACTCCCGGCAAAAGCATAAAGTACAACATGCGGTAGCTCCATATTTTCCGCAGCAGTCGGCTCCGCGGTCCCGCTCTGCCTACCGCTGTCTGCCGACGGTAAGCGATCTGTTCATTCAATGGCCTCACCCTTCTCTGATTGCGCTTTCATCTTTCGTATTTATCGTACATCAAGCGCGCAGCCCGAGAATATGCATGCAAGTAACAATATTGTACTTTCATTAGTGAACATATCGCTTTGACGCTTAAGTCAGCTAATAACGGCAACCGGCCGGCTCCAAAGGGACTAATGAAGCCGGCCAGCCTTGGCGGGGCGCTTCAGATTTATGAAGCGTCTCCCGGCGTTCTAACTCTGTTGCCGCTAATTTTGCACCCAGAACTCGATCCCGTTATTCGGCACCGTGACATTCAGATCACTGGCGTTTTTGCCGCCAAGATTGATATTTTCATCGACTTTCCCGAAACGGTAGCCGGTAAAAGTGCCGCTCATGCCGCTAATATGGAACGTATAGTCGGCTCCGCTGCGGTTGGTCAGCGCAACGACCATTTTGCCTTCCGGCGTTTTCCAAGCCATAATCCGGTTATCGCCGCGAACGGAGCTTTCGTCGACTTGGTAGCGCTGCGAATTCCAAGGCATATATTTCAAGAAACCTTGCACCGCGTGCCAGTTGGTCGGCAAATAATCGAAATGGCCTTTTTGGATATTCGGATATTTGCTGAAATCGTTGTCGTCGTCCGGACGCCATAAGCCCAGACCGTATCCCTCCGATTCCGAATTGTAGGTCGGCTTCAAGGCATGAAGCCAGAACCACGTAGGCGAGTTTTCGAAGGTCATCCAGTTCATAATCGACTGGGCGGTATTCATCATTTTGGCTTCGCTTGTTTTGCCGTCCAAATATTCAAATTCGTTGTTGAACACGACTTTCCCCGCCGTGTTGGAATTATAAGTGCCGCTGCCCGTAATCTGGTCGTTCGAATCCGTGCCGATTTTATGCCAGGTCCAGCCGTCCACATAACTCAGCGCAGTGCTGTCCGCACGGATCAAGGCCGAGCCGACGCCATTTTGCCCGCCTTCGCTGTTGGCATGGATGAACATATTTGGATAGGCGCTTTTGATTTTCGGCGCAACGGCGGCAAAGGTATCATGGTATTGTTGCGAATTGTACACCGCAGTCGAATAACTTGTCGAGACTGAGGGTTCGTTTTGCAGTCCCCACATCTTTACGGGAACGCCGTTGCTCGTCAAATAGTTGACATCTTGCACCAACGCGTCTCCGAACGCATTCAGAAACGTGCTGTCGAACTGTTTGAGCGATCCTCCGATATAACTGTTGTTCGATTTCCAGTAGGGCGTTGGCGACCAGTATTCTACGGATGCCCCTTCCATACCGGACTGCTGGATCATTTCGCTTAATTCCGCCATCTGTCCCGGATACCGTTCCACTACGTTTTTGCCGTCCGCTGTAGTGCCGCGCAAGTAAAGCCCCATCGCCAGCCTGACGTAACGGAAGCCTTTGAGCAGCTGCGTGTAAAGGCGTGTTTTTTCCGAACTGACCAAATCGTGCGGTACCCCGGAAATTTTGCTCGGCAGGCCGTTATTGCCCGATCCGATGCTGTCGCTTTGAATTTCCACACCAAGCCCCCAAATGACCTGCTTCGGCACATCCATCCGCACCACGTACTGGCCTTCGGCAGGAGCGCCTGCGGGCTGGAATTTTACGGCGTCTGCGATGACATACGTATTGTTGGCTTGATCGGTGAGCTGAACGTACCCGCTTGTGCCTGCGGCAAAAGGATGCGTGCCAAGCAACACCCACGCGCCGCCCGCCGCTTGCTCGTTCACCGTATATGCCTTCGAGCCGCCGCTGTAATACACGGTAAAGGTCACATTGGTCGCGCGATCCGGCGCACCGGCAGGCAGCCAGTAATAGACGCCATAATTGCCTGCCGACGGCAGATCGGGTGTCCATTTGACACTGGCGGTCCCTGTTCCCGAGTTTTTAAATAAATAGTTTGCGCCATAGTAACCGCTTTGATAGGTTGAGGACGTCCAACTGCCGGTAACGGCCGCCGCCGAGTTGTCCACGATGACCGATGGAACAAATTTCACCGCATCGGCAATAACGTAGCTGCTGCTGCCTGCTTGATCGGTGAGCTGAACGTACCCCGCAGTGCCCGCGGCAAAAGGATGCGTCCCAAGGTATACCCAAGCACCGCCAGCTGGCTGTTCGTTCACTGCATAATTTTTCGAGCCGCCGCTGTAATACACGGTAAAAGCCGCGCTGTCCGTACGGTCGCCTCCTCCGTCAGGCAGCCAGTAATATACCGAATAGTCGCCGGCTGCCGGCAAATTCGGCGTCCATTTGACCGAAGCCGTCCCCGTTCCGCCTGCTTTAAATACATAATCGCTTCCATAATATCCGGTCTTGTACGTCGATGTCGCCCATGTTCCTGTCAATACGGCCGCCCCGTTGTCCACGATTACGTCGCCCGCCGCGTAAGCGCTTCCCACAAAAGGCGCGCCGGACGGCAGCCCTGCCGCAGTTACTGCCAAAGCGATTACCAGCATGACGCAAATCAGCCATCTGGGCCATTTGTTCAATTTCATGTTCATTCCCTCCATTAAAGTTGTTCCTTGCAAACCGATACTGCCAGATACCGTTGAATCTTGTGGCTGCAAACCGTCCGAATCAAACTCGCAGCTCGCGGCGGACCAGACACTTTTGGCCAAAATACCATAATGGATGCCAGCCGGTACAAACCGCGTTTCACATCCCTCCTTCGTAGAAGCAAATCGCTGTGATTGGCTGTCAAATCATCCTGCGTCTTCCTATCTGCCTATCATCGTACTTCAAGCAGCAGCCGGAAAAATATGCATGCAAATAACAATAATGTGCTTACATGGGCAATAGAATGTAAAAAAAGCCCGGGAACACCTCCATGCAGGAGATGCTTCCAGGCTTTTGATATATAGATATTTTAGCTCATTACGCTTACTAGCGGATTGCCTCGAGAGCCATTGCCCCTTTACTAATGTGCCGATCGCCTTGATTTATTCGACCGCAATGTCGCCTGTACGATGACCCGCATCAAGCACTGCCTTGCAGCGCGTTCGTTTCGAAGACGCATGTTTTCCCTGTTCTTCCGTATTACCCGTTAGTTTACCTGATATAACCGCCATTCAAAGTGATTCGTTGAGTCCTGAAACGTTTTGTACAACGTCGCCCATTTACTTCCATTCTCGAACATGTCGGGATATTTGGAATTGATCGTGCTGTAACCGGGAGGTTTGGGCAGCAGGATGTACTCGATGCTTTTGCCGGGCGGATCGCTGACAGCGTCTTTGAATTCGAAATCGCTTGTAATTAGAAATTTCCTCGGATTTTTACTGCTCATAATAATCATATAAGCCGACGCAGAATCCGTAAGAATTGTTTTATCCGGCAGTTGTTCGTCGAGCCATGCGGCAACAGAACGGTCGAGTTGAATGCTCTGATTATACTGTCCGCTTTTAAAAGTAAGCAACGTGTTTTCATCGGGAGCAATGGACGGATCAGTTATCGCGTAACCAAGCAAGCCGATGGTCACGATCAGACTGCAAATGACGATTCCATATTGGAATAAGCTGGATTTTACTTTGCTCAGCTCATAAGGTATCCAAGCTGCCGTTAAAGGAAATACATACATAAAGTACCTGAACCAAGCGAAGGAGGATGAATTTAAAAGCAATAAAAACTGCAAGGCGGGAACAGAGCAAAATACAAGCATGATAGCGATGACATCCGAGCGAAACAACCGCTTATTGATCACCCGTACCAGCAATACGCCGAACAACGGTGCGGAGAACCATAGTGTTTTCTGAAAGCAAATCTTTAAAGCAACCAAAGGATTGCTGAATATTTCACTAAATTGAACATCCGTTTTCAAACTTGCGGACTGGGCCGAATTGGAATATTCCGAATTTAGGAAGTAAAGCGAATTACCCGTAAACATCTTATTAAACAACAGCCATAACAATCCGGAAAATACGGCCGGCAATAAGAGGACGATCCAAGAGGATTCGATTCGGAAATACGTTTCTTTCCACCTTTTCGATAATTTATCTGCGTTGGAGCTGCTTTGGGCAAGTAATAACGCAACAATGGAAAAAGCCAGCGCCGCTCCGACCAGCACTGCTTCATACCTTGTCCAAAAAGCAAGTGCAAGCCCAAAGCCGGAAAATATGAGGTTTGAAGGATGTCTTGTGTCCATCCAATGTGTAAAATGAACCACTGTGTACATTAAGAAAAATATAAAAGGCACATCGCTTAATCCGTTGAATCCAAACAAAAAAATAAACGGATTCAGTGAAAACAACAGTGAGAACGTTAAGTTAAACCATCCGGGTAAGCCGTAACGCTGCCCGGCCGAATACAGCAGCACCGTATTTAATCCGGCAAAAAGGCTGCTGACGATCACGGCAGAAAGCCCATCGTAGGCTAATGCAGGGAAAAGCGGATAAAACAGCAGCGGAATGATTTCCATAAAACTTGGCAGTGGATTCCATACAAAACCGATAGCTGCAAGATGCGGGTCTCTGCTGTATAAAACATAAAATGCATTTGCAACGCGGCTTAGCGCATCTGGATGCATAAACTCGTTGAAGTAACTTATATAGAATCCGGCCACAAATTCGGCCGCAAAAATCGCTATGAATAAAAACATCGTGAGCATTCGATTCGCCAGCATTACATGTTGATCCTCCATTCACACGCTTACCTTACGTTAATCAATTCAATTTGCATCATATACTTACAATTTGTTAATTTATATCTACGATATACTAGCATAAAGTTTCTAGTTATGTATATTGTTTTTTCCATTTTTGTGAATATATAATATATTTCTGTCATCTCAAAAATGGTGTACGCCAATTTCGTTTGCCCCAACATTGCATCTCCTTATTCATAACAAAAAGCCCTTTTTCCATACCAAAAAGCCCGGAACACAAGCTCCTTTTCGGAGCCTGCTTCCAGGCTTTGAACATACGAAATGCTTCTTATAAAAAGATTACTTGCGGATCGCGTCAACGATCAGTTGGCCCATAGCTATAGTGCCAATCGCTTTGCTCTTGTCAACGGCGATATCGCCTGTGCGGTGACCGGCGTCAAGCACTTCTTTTACAGCGCGTTCGATGGCTTCCGCCGCGTCATGATAACCAAACGTCAAACGGAACATAAGCGCTACGGAAAGGATCGTAGCGATCGGGTTAGCGATGCCTTGGCCTGCGATGTCCGGAGCGGAACCATGTACCGGCTCGTACAAGCCGAATGCGCCTTCGCCCAGCGACGCGGAGGACAACATGCCGATCGAACCGGTCAGCATAGCCGCTTCGTCGCTCAAGATGTCGCCGAACATGTTTTCGGTCACGATAACGTCAAAGCTCGACGGACGGCGCAGCAATTGCATCGCGCAGTTATCAACCAGCACGTGCTCCAGCTCAACATCCGGATAATCCGGAGCGATGCGGTTGACGGTTTCTCTCCACAAGCGGGATGTTTCCAATACATTCGCTTTGTCGACGGACGCCAGCTTTTTGCTGCGGGTACGGGCGATTTCGAAAGCTTGACGAACAATACGTTCCACTTCAGTCACGTCGTATACGCATGTATCAACCGCTTCTTGTCCGTTAGCGCCTTCGCGGCGGAATTTCTCGCCGAAATAAATGCCGCCGGTCAGCTCGCGCACGACGATCAGGTCAGTGCCTTCCAGCACTTCCGGCTTCAATGTGGAAGCGTCCTTCAAGCAGTCGAAAATAACAGCCGGACGAATATTCGAGAACAAGCCCAGCGCTTTGCGAATACCGAGCAAACCAGTTTCCGGGCGCAGTTCTTTGGAGTTATTGTCCCATTTCGGGCCGCCTACCGCGCCAAGCAGCACAGCGTCCGCATTTTTACAAAGCTCCAGCGTTTCCTGCGGCAGCGGAGTTCCTTTCTCGTCAATTGCGATACCGCCGAATAAACCGTCTTCGGTTTCAAAACGGTAGCCGAATACTTCTTCCGTTTTCTTTAGTACTTTCAAAGCTTCTCCGACAACCTCGGGGCCGATGCCATCGCCCGCGATTACAGCAATCTTTTTCACTTCAGACATTCCATTCACTCCTAGTCTATTAATATTACATTTGTACCATAAAAGGCCGCATCTGACAAAGATATAAAATCTATGATTTTGATAGTTTGAGCCTATAATGCTTCAAGTAAGAAAATCTGGCATCTCGCCTGACTGGAGTTCATTTTCGCGTGTTGTATGGGGAAGAGCGTGGGATTCCGACCACCAATTAAAATCATGTCCCTCTGAATAGATGAAAAGCGGCCGGGACATGATTTTAAAAGCGGACGCTAACGCTTCTCCATCCCACGCTCATCCCTTTTTCCACTTTTGTGCTAGTGCGCATAAACACTATAGAAAAGCTTTTATTGAAGTGCTTCAAAGACGAGCGACCGCGATTTAGCGGAAGTTTATTTTTGGTATAGAATTTCGCAGTCCGCTTAAGCAAAATTTTTAACCCTATAATGTTAAAAAAGACCATCAGATTACACTGGTACCCATAGACTGGACACTTAGAAAAAAGGTGTTCAGGCTGTGGGTACCTTTTTGTATACTAGAGTAAGCAACGGGGGGATTACATCATGAGCAAGAAGCGATTTACGGAA
>NZ_SIRE01000032.1 GCF_004307995.1 Paenibacillus thalictri
TTTTCAATGCGATGCTCTTCACAACAGGTCCTTCTTTTTTCGACGTTACATCCAGCGAGCTGCTGATCATGTTTTGTTTGCCGTCCATGAACACTGTTGTAATTTTCGATGTGCCGTCTTTGACGCCAACTACCCAGTTGCCCGCTACGTCAGCCGCTTGCGTGTCGCTCGAAGAGACGGACACGATGTTTGACGGTACCGCTACTTCTTCGCCGCTGCTGTTTTTCGCTTTAACTTTCACTTCTTTGGCGAATCCTTTGTAGTTGTCGTACACGTTCTTCGCTGCTCCGCCCGCTGCGTCCCCGGCTTTGAAGTAATCGTCGGTGGCCAGCAAGGTGTTGTTGGATTTATCCAAGTACGCTTCATACGTGATCTTGTTGTTCACGTTGTTTGGATCGAGCACTTCCATCGTTGTCGACAGGTTGTTCACTTCGACGTATTTCTTATCGGCGATCGTAGCTGTTCCCGCCGCATCTTGTTTGTACAAGGTTGCTTTGAACGTGTAGGATGCCGATTTAGCCAAATCCGTCGTGTAGAATTTGAACGATTTGTCAAAGATGCTGTCTACGCTATCCGACGAGTTTTTCGCCAGTGTAAAGTCTTTCGTGAGTGCTGTGCCGATCGTGTTTGGCTGCATCACGTATTTACGGGCCGATGTGGCATCGTTTTGGTCCACTCTTTGCTTGCTTGCCAGGCTCGTTGCTCCCAAGCTTGCTGCGTCGCCGCTGTTCGCTGTGAGCGAATATCTGACGAGGAATTGGCCGTTGGTGTCGTATTTCATTTCGCTGCCGAATTGGTCGTACACCTTCAGCTTCATTTCATTGTCAGTGCCGGCGATCATATATTTTTTCGGTGTTGTGGAGAACTTAATACCGTCGGCTTTGCGTTCGTCATATACGTTCATGTCCAGCTTCGTGCTTGCCGATGGGTTGTCCTTCAGTTGCACGGTGATCGATGCGGCGCCTTTGTTATCTGCGCTTTGGATCGCAATCATACCTTTGTGCGCGCCGGAGTTCGAGATCGGCTGGTCAGCGAGCTTGATGCCGCCGCTGGCGAAGATCGTAAATTTGTCTTTGTTGTCATAGATGTCTTGACCGGTCAGCACGTTGCCCGCTTGGTCTTTTACAACCATCGGCACATACATTTTGCCGTCGACTTCATCGTCGCCTGTGGGTACGTCGCCTTTAGCCAAGTTGTAGTTGTAGGCGCCGAATTCAAGTGTATTTGGCACACGAGTTGCGCCGATGGCGATTTTTTTCGTTACGGATTCGCCGGTGCCGTTAGCATAGACGCTGATCGTAATTTCTTTGGCTTTATCCGATACGGAGCGCAGTTTCAAGTCCGCTGCGTCGTCGCCAATTGCGTTATCCACGTAAGCGCCGGTGTCGCCTTCGTTGCCTTTGGCCAAGTCTCCGTCAGGAATGGTTACAGTGACACCTTGGTTTAACTCGTCTTTGTTTTCGATACGCAAGCCGTATTGGTCATATACTTTGGTATCCAAGTACGCATAACCGTTGGCGTCGATCGACTCCACTTTGTTGCCGGAGCTGTTCAACAGGTCGCCGACTTCCACTTTGGATACGATACTCTTGTCGCCCAACGTAAACGATTTGTTCACTTGTTTGTTGCTGTCTTGATGGATGATCGTCAAGGCGATGATGCTGTTGCGGTCAAGTCCTTCAGGAAGCGTCAGGTAAAAAGCTTGTTCGCCGCCGATTGGCGTGATCGTGCCGTTGCTTGTGAACACGTCGAATTCGCTGGCCGGCATTTGTGTTTTTACGCCGTATTGGTTGGTCGCTTTGAAGTCAACGCGCAATTTTTTGCCAGGGTTGTTCGGCAGTGTGTCGCTCGACGTCAAAAACTCGATTTTTTCGATTTTTTCTTTGTTTGTTGCTACTTTAGCTGTTTTGTTTGCTTCGTCGATGTTTTTCAGGCCGCTCAGTGTGACGGTCCAGTTCGAGTCGTCAAACTTGCTGTCGAACACCAAGGTAGCTGTCATTTTTTTGTCGTCCCATTTCACTTCGTAGCCACCGTTTACCGCCGCGCCGTTCTTTTGAACGTCGAAGTGAACAAGGGAAGTATCTTCTACTGCGCCGTTTAATTTCACGGTCATTTGGTTGGCGTCGGTAGCTTTTAAGGAAGCAATCGCGTATTGGCCGTTAAAATGCGGCACGTATTGCTGTTTGGCTTCGTATGAAGAAAGTACCAGCAGATCGCGTGTTGCCGCGGTGGTGCCGCCGAATTTGCCGTCTTTGCCGTTTTCCAGCAGTTTATCCTGCAAAGCTACAGTTACGTAACCTTTCGCCCAGTCGGACACGGTGTCGTCTTTGACGCCTTCGGCTTTTTTCGCCGCTTCTTCTTGTCCTAAACCGCGAACCAGGAAGGTAGCCAGTTGTTCTCTGGTTACTTCGCCGGCCGGATCGTATTTGTCTGCTGCCACGCCGTCCGTCAGGCCTGCTTTGACGATCGCTTCGATGTAAGGAAGCGCGTAGCCGTTAGCCGGGTCGGTTGCTTTGACGTCAGCGAAGCTGGATGTTTTTAAGGTGTTGTCCACCGGCAAATCAAACACCAGTGCGGCCACTTTTGCAAACTGCGCACGGTTCATTTTGTCGGTCAGGCCAAACGTGCCTTCTTTCACACCGTCAAAAATGCCGGCGGAAATCATCGTATCGAATTTTGCCTTCGTTGCTGTGTCCAGGTCTTTCAAGTCCGTGAAATCACCGGTCGATTTTGGTGCCGCTGCAAGGGCCATCGAAGAAAACATCGAAAAGGCTACAGCCAAGGACAAAATCGTAGATAGGCTCTTTTTCATATGTGAAGTACCTCCATGTAGTGGGATTTTTTTGATTTGGGCAAAACAAAAAGCAAGCACGAATTGTACGAGTGATGCAACCTGTCAACCTGTCGGTGGGGCATCGGATCTATCAGCTCGTCTATCACTATCGCGTCTCGCTTGCTACATGAATGAGTATACTATGATTTCATCCGCCGAGTCATCGCAAAGAATCTCCCATGGAAGGAATGTCATTGGCAGCCGATCATTTGCCGTGCTTGTCCGCGAAAAATCGCTTGGTGCCTCGCGCGGTTATTGGTTGCGGCGGGCGCCAGACTGACCCAAATTCATCACGGTTTTTATGCGTGCTGGGCGATATAGCTGTTCGGTGCTTTAAGATATTTCAGGCGCGTTGGATGGGAATGAGCCTGGGGTTCCAACCGCCAATTAAAATCATGGCCCTTGAAATGAAATACGAAAAGGGTCGGGCCATGATTTTAAACGCGGCCGCTTCGCTTTTCCACCCCAGGCTCATTCCTTGGCTCTACGTCGTGCTCATTTGCAACTTAAAGTATGAACCCTACTGGCGCTGCGCGCGGCTGGGTTGGCCGAACTTAGCGTCTCAATTGCTGATGTAATCCGGCAACCTCGCGCGGCAGATGTACCCCAGTAAAAAAACCTATAGCAAAACCTTAAGATAAAATGCACCGCTTTGATATCCAGCAGTGCAGAATCCACACCTACTTAGTTTTGCTTTCATCGTATCGAGTGCTTTAGTTAGATTAATGAATAGCGCGGGTAACCTTGGCTACTTGACTGGTCCTTTTGCTTACGATTGTTTCTTGCAGGGTAACCTTGTTATTGGCTAGTCCTTTTCTTTGCGATTGTTCCCGCAGGGAATAAAAAAAGCATCCTCAGCCTTTCTTAATGAAAGGTGAGAATGCTTCATGGCGAATGTCTTGCTACTGAAAGACTATCTGCGATAAGGGCGTTTGGCGCGAGGCGGGCCTAATATCTCCGCCCACATTACGCCTTCGATCTGCCGTGAGGCCGCCATATTCGGCGTTAGAAGCGGCGGAACCGCGGCGGAACCGGAAGGCTGTGCCGAAACCGCAGGGCCGTCTAAAGGGCTTTCAGGCACGTCAAACGCGTCGGTTATGCCCGAAGCCGGAACACGTTGCGTCAAGTCGGCCGAAATCGTACCCGAAGCACCGGATGGCCTTGTCGATGACGGGCGTTGTCCCGCAACCATCGGCCGTGTCTCCGACCGGGAAGCATCATTTGGACGCAGCTCGCGGTTTGCAGGCCGTTCGGTGTTCTGTCGCAGGATCATAGGCCGCTCCGTTCGCTCCTGCTCAGCATCCGGACGGCGTGCTTCTGCAGAACGGTCCGCGGCCGCAGTCGGCCGTTTGGACGACAGCGGCACCCGCGGCTTCGGTTCACCGCCGAAAGGCGGCATCCCGCCTCGCGGCGGCTGCCCGGATCCGGACTTCCGTTTGCTGCGGAAAACCGTATAGATCGCGTATATAATCAGCAGGAGATACCAATTTTGCAGCAAAAATTGAATTAGATTCATGTTCTCACGCTCCTTCCGCGCCGGGATCGGAGTAATGCCGGAGCATTACCTCCTTATTGTTCCTTATCCGTTTTGTTCGGATCGGCCGCTTTGCTGAGCGAAGAACGCATCTGCGTATCCGCATCGATGTTTTTGTAATTCATGTAATCCATAACTCCGAGTTTTCCATCCTTTAATGCATCGGCCATAGCCAGCGGCACCTGAGACTCCGATTCGACCACCTTCGCCCTCATCTCCACAACACGCGCTTTCATCTCTTGCTCTTGGGCAACCGCCATAGCGCGGCGTTCCTCCGCTTTTGCTTGAGCGATGCGTTTATCGGCTTCCGCTTGTTCCGTTTGCAGCTGGGCGCCGATATTTTTGCCCACATCCACGTCGGCAATATCGATCGACAAGATTTCAAATGCCGTACCGGCGTCAAGTCCTTTTCCAAGTACAGTACGGGAAATCATATCCGGATTTTCCAGTACGTCTTTATGCGAGCTGGATGAACCAACCGTTGTAACGATCCCTTCGCCTACGCGGGCGATAATCGTTTCTTCACCGGCGCCGCCGACAAGCCGGTCGATATTGGCGCGTACGGTAACTCTGGCGATAACTTTAACTTCAATCCCGTTTTTGGCTACGGCGGATACCGTCGGCGTCTCAATGACGCGCGGATTAACGCTCATTTGTACAGCTTGAAGCACGTCGCGGCCGGCAAGATCGATGGCTGCAGCCCGTTCGAACGGCAGTTCAATGTTGGCTCGATGCGCGGCGATCAGCGCATTGACCACGCGGTCCACGTTACCGCCTGCCAGAAAGTGGCTTTCCAATTGATTAATCGTAAGCGTTATCCCGGCCTTAGTAGCCTTAATCATCGGATTAACGATTCGACTTGGAATAACACGGCGCAGCCTCATTGCAATCAGCGTGATAATTCCAATGCGGACCCCGGACGCGAGCGCCGAAACCCACAACATAATCGGCACAAAACTTAAAAACACCCATAACACGATAATGACAAGCACGGCAATAAGCAGCAAATATACGATTGGATCCATTCACATTCCTCCCGAAAATAAGTTCAGTGCGGACAAAGCAAGCCGGATGTTTCCAGTTTCGCTATAACCGGCTTATCTTAAACATCCTTTCCTTACACCTTTCTCGCAACAACAACGCGAACTCCTTCCACGCCGACCACATAAATGTCCGTTTGCGCGGGAATGAATTCTCCATTCGTCACAACATCCACCCGTTGTCCTTGAAACAACGCCGTTCCGGCCGGTCTGAGCGGGGTGATCGCCGTACCCGGCTGCCCAAGCAAGCCCATCTTCGACGGAGTGGACACATAACCTTGCTCCGTCCGCAGCTCATCCCGCAAAATAAATTTGTTCCACACTCCGCGGTGTTTGAACAACCTGACCACGATGATAATGATCACCAGCGCGATAGCCGCGGCGATGCCCAGCGAGATTACAGCGCTAGCCGTATTGTATGCGGCCATGACGACACTGCCGAACAAGCACAGTATGCCCGCTACGCCCAGCAAGCCGAAGCTGGAGACGAATAATTCCAGTATCAGCAAAACGATGCCGAGTGCAAAAAGCGCCAGTTCCTCTCCTCCCGCAAAGCCGGCGATGTAATGTCCGAAGAAATACAAGCCGAAACCGACAAGACCCAAGATCCCCGGCAGCCCGAATCCCGGCACGAACAATTCGATCGCCACACCGGCAATGCCGATGACAAGCAGAAGTGTTGCGATGTACGGTTGCACGAGAAAACGGGCCAATGTTTCAGCGGGTGATGGAGAAATCATCAACTCAGGATGATGATCCGCGTTCAAAAAATGTTTGACCTCTTGCAAGTTTTTGGCGACCCGGTCGGCGTAACCGACTGCATAAGCTTCTTCCGCGGTCAAGCTGACTAATTCCCCTTGCTGAACGGTACGGTTCAGCCCTGGCAAAGATACTCCGACATTTTTGTCGACCATCGCTTCCGCGATTCGCGGATCGCGCTGTCTCAGCTCCGCCGCGGAACGCATTTCGCTTGCCCAATGCGACACCACCTTGGCGCTTTCCACCTCGCGGCCCGTTCCGTCCACAACAGCGGCCGATCCGATAGAGCTGCCCGGCTCCATCATGATGACACCAGCGTTCAGCGCAATATAACTGCCGGCCGATACCGCCTTGCCATGAACAAACGCAACCGTCGGGATTTGGCTGCCGCGAACCAGTTCGCCGATTTCCTCCGCCGTATCAACCCTGCCGCCAAGTGTGTTGATATCCAGCACAATGTACATCGCGCCGGCTTCCTCCGCTTCGCGGAATGCCCGCTGCATAAACTTGTACAAGCCGCTTTCAATCGATTGATGCACGGGAATGACGGCGACCGGCGCACTTCCCGCCGTATTCGGCGAAACCGGCATGTCCCGCGGCGCGGCGGCAACCGAAGTTAACGGGAACACAGCCCCAATCAACAGCCACAACGCCAGAATAGGCCGAAAAAATGTAAACGATGAAAACACGCTTATCCCTCCGTTTCCGCTGCCTGCATAAGAACGGTCGGCAGCCGCTTTGACAGCCATTTTTCGCGGAGACTGCACGGGCACATATTACTCCCGTTATTAGTGTATACGAAATTGCGGCAAAACTGTTTCAAATTATGTTATTTTGCAATAAAAAAACACTTCCCGTGACAGGAAGTGTCTTTCTTTTGCATTATGATAAGCTTTGCTGTACAAGCTGGTTAATCAGCTTGCCGTCAGCACGTCCTTTTACCTTAGGCATTAAAGCGCCCATAACTTTCCCCATGTCCGCTTTAGAAGAAGCACCCACTTCTTGGATGGTCTGCTGTACAATGGCTTTAACTTCTTCTTCAGACAACTGCTGCGGCATGTATACGGCCAGGATATCAAGCTCTGCTTTAAGCCCATCGGCTAAATCGGAACGGCCGGCTTTTTCAAATTCATGGAGGGAGTCTCTTCGCTGTTTGATCTCCCGATTTAGAACGTCAAGCACTTCGCTGTCATCTAAGGTTCTGCGCTGGTCAATCTCGATATTCTTGATTGAAGCCCGAACCATACGGATTACGGAGAGTTTAAACTTGTCTTGACTCTTCATCGCTTGCTTCATATCTTCGTTCAATCTCTCGCTTAAGCTCATTTAACCTAAAATCCTCCTAGAACTTTCTCTTGCGAGCAGCCTCGGATTTTTTCTTGCGCTTTACGCTTGGCTTCTCGTAATGCTTCCGCTTTTTAACTTCTGCTAAAACGCCATCCTTAGCGATGGAACGCTTAAAGCGGCGAAGTGCAGCATCTATCGTTTCATTCTTGCGAACTCGAGTTTCTGACACCAGTTTTCCCTCCCTCCGAAACAGACCGTCCAAGACGATAAAAAAACAAATCACTCAAACTTAATTATATGTGAAAAAGAAAGTGGGTGTCAACCTATGGAATGAAGTATCTGTTACTTACCGTTCAGAGGGCCCAATTTTTCCCCTCCAAGCACGTGAACATGCAGGTGGAACACAACTTGTCCGCCGTCGGAACCGCAATTATTCACCAGTCTGTACCCGGTCTCGGCAATGCCGGTTTCAGCCGCTACCTGCTGAGCGGCACGCAGCACTTCGCCCATAAGTCCCCAATCTTCCGGCCCCACATCGTTTATCGAAGCGATATGTTTCTTCGGAATGACAAGCGCATGGACCGGAGCCGCGGGTTGAATGTCGTGAAATGCGATGACATGTTCGTTCTCGAACAGTTTCTTGGAAGGAATCGTTCCCTCGACAATTTTACAAAAGATACAATCCATATTTTCTCTCCCCCCTTCCCTGTCACGCAAAAAGAAAATGTCTTTCTACATCATACCTAATTTTTCCGCAAAAAGAAAATCCGTAGTCTGTAAAATTATGTGACAATACGGCAAAACTTTTTTAGACTCTCAGTCTATAATTATGTGGACTGCGCCGCCGCTTTGGCATATACTAGTTACGAACGTACGCTTCGGCATGGAGTGTGATTGTATTGGCAGAACTGATGAGGGATTCCACCCGCAAAAAAAGGCAGTACATGATCGATGTTGCCTTGCGGATGTTCAGCGAAAAAGGGTTTGAAGAAGTGTCAGTGGACGACGTCATTGCCGCAACCAATACGTCCAAAGGCACTTTTTACCACTATTTCAAGAGCAAAGACGAGATCATCCGCGAAGTTCCGCGGCGGCAGGATGAATTGATCCGGGCTTGGATGAATGAACCGCCTTCCAAGGTCACTTCACTGGAAGGGCACGTTAACCGGTTGTTTTTAGACTTGGCGTACAATATTCATAAACATCCGAAGCTAATGCGCAGCCTGATGGCGATGTCGCTGCAAACGGCAGTGTCGCCTTGTGCTGTAAGAGAACATTTTCGTCTGCTGTCCGAGAGCTTGAATCATTGGCTGCCGGATCCAAACAAAGCGGAGCTGCTAGTATCAACGTATAAGGGGACACTACTTACATGGTGCACGAACGAAGAAGGAGACCTGGTGCACACCGTGCGGGAACAGCTTGCACGCGTGTGGTCGGGAATCAGAACCGACCAGCCGGTTCCTCCGATCGCGCTTGAACCCCGAATCAAGGAGGAGACATCTATGAAAGTGGCTATCATCGGCGGCGGCTTGGCGGGATTAACCGCGGCAGCCTACTTATCCGAACAGTCCGGCGTGGAAGGCGTACTTTTCGAAAGAAGCCCGCAACTCGGCGGCAGAGCCTTTACTTACGAAAAATCGGGATTTACTTTAAACTACGGCGCGCATGCCATTTACGGCATCGACCGCCATACGATATCCGATATGGAACGGGAGCTCGGTCTTTCCTTCAGCTCCAAACAAGTGGACAAAAGAAGAGTCATGTACGCCAAAAACGGCCAATTGACACCGGCGCCGCTTGATTTTGTGAACCTGATCCGCACGGAACTGCTGAGTCCGATTCAAAAAATGCGCTTTGTCGGCGAAATTTCCGCCATTATCGCCAATATTCATAACCTCAAAAATTACGCTACGCTTGGCGACTATTTGGCCGCTTCAGGCGCGGACGAGGATGTTAAGGAACTTTGGGAGCACCTGGTTTGCTCCAACTTCTTTATCGCTCCGGAAGATGCGCGGAAAGTTCCGGGACCGGTAATCAGCGAATATTACCACAATCTGTTTATGTCCGCCCGCCCGGTTAACTATATTTTGGGCAGCTGGGCTGTCATTACCAACCAGCTGCGGCAAAAGATCGAGCTGGCCGGCCGCTGGGAAATCGCCCTGCAGGAAGGCGTCGACGGCATCCGTTATGCCGACAGGCAGTTTTACTTAAAAACCAAAAACCGCGAGCTGGCGTTTGACAAAGTTATTTTCGCGATGCCGGTGCAGCAGGTTGTGAAGCTGCTTAAAGGAACAGCTTGGGAGCCGTTTCTCGCCCCTTACGAAAACAACAGCGCAACCGAAGTTATGGTGTACGACATCGGCCTTAACCAAGTGGCGGCCCGTCCGTTCAGCTACATTAGCGACATGGACAACAAGCTGTTTATCAGCGACGTATCGGCCACTGACCATACGCTTGTGCCGGAAGGCGGACAGTTGCTCCAAGGCATCGCTTATTTGAACGATAATTTCGAGGACGAAGCGGAGCGCAAAGCTTATCTGGAAAGCAAAACATCGCAAATGGAGCAACTGTTCGACCACTATTACCCGACCTGGCGCGAACATGTCACAGTTAAACGCGTATCCAAAAAAGCGATGGTTTCAAGCGTGAAAAATATCGGTACAAATAACCTTGTTCCGGTGAGAATCGAAAATATGCCGTTTTATTTTTGCGGAGACGGTTGCGTAGGCAAAGGAGAGCTGGCGGAAAGAGCTTTCTCCAGCGGCAGAAGCGCGGCCAAGCTGATATTGGAGGATGCGGCGCAGCCCGCGCTGGCCAGATAAATTTAAGCCGGCAGCGAAACGACGGCTTGCAGCGTTCTAAAAAATGCGGCGGCAAATTGAGCCGCTGTGGAGATGACCCCGGACACAAACGTGCCGGGGTTATTTGTTTGTTCTGGCAAAGCGGCGGCGGCGTCCGAAGAGGAAGCAACTGCCGCTGGATGCGGCGCTAATGCAGCGCCGGAAGACGCAGAAGATGCGGATAACGAGGCGTCCAGAGAAGCACTGCCGGAAGACGCGGGCTGCAATGCGCCTGGCGAGGCGCCTCCAAGCGTTGCGGGGGATGCCGGACCGCCCGAAACGGCGGGATCCGCGGAGGCGCTCAGCCCAAATTGAGCTGCCCGCAGGGTATCTCCGGCCTTTCCGCTCTGGGCCGAGGCTTGAAGGCCGCTGGCCGTAATTTGCACCGTACGGGAAGTGCCGTCATAGTTCACTGTGCCGCCGAACGTTTCGCCGACAAATCGGGCCGGGGCCATCGTATACCCGTTGACCAGTTGAGCGGGCGTATCCAATTTAACGGGTGCGCCGTTTTTGTAGGCGATATCGTCGCCGATGCTTAACACGACGGTAGTCGGCCCTTTTTTGGCCGTCGCCGTTTTGGTCTCCGCATTCCAGGATACGGATGCGCCGAACGATTCGAAGATGGCGCGCAGCGGCGCAAGCGTGCTGCTGTTGATAATAACCGGAGGCTGCTCGTAACGCTGGTCTTTGCCGTTGATCGAAACCGATACTTGCGACGACAGCGGGAACGATTTGCCGGACGTTTTTTCGCCGTCTTTATTGTACACGTTCAAAGTAAGCACAGAGCCGTCCGGAACTTGGCCGGCATTCAGCTCAATGCCATAAGGCGCTGTTGTCTGAGTGGCGACCGTTGCGCCGTTAAGCACGTACTCCAGCTTGCCGATGGAAACATCGGGCGTTTTCACAAACGGGTTGATTCGCGTTTTTTTGGCGAAGGAGACAGATCCGTCCGCTTTCACAAACCCAAGATCGCCGGCAGGTTTAGCCCCGTTCTTCACTTCACTCAAATAATAAGGGTTGGAAATGATTTGCGTGTAAGCGGCTTTCATATCCGGATTGGCGCTCAACAAATAATTGTTGCGGGATTCCCTGTCTTTGAGATCGACATTGTACCAGGTGATCGCCTTCAGCCGCGGGTATTTAAAAGGCATTACCTTGTACAGCCGGTCCATGTTGAGCAGCGCCCAATCGGTGAACGATTCTTCGGCGCGGTGAGCGTAATGCGACACGGCCGTTTCGCTGATCATAATCGGCTTGCGGTCGGCGTAGGTCCGGTACAGCTCGTCTAGCCGCTCAACGGGGCTTGTCGCTTGCATATTGTCGGCGTTCGGATCGCCGTTTTCATAGGGTTCGGTATACAGGCTGACGCCTACCCAATCGACGTAATCGTCGCCTGGATAATAAGGGTCCATCGAATGAGCAGGAACGTCGTTGGGGCTCCAGACCATCGCCACATTTGGCGCTTCCTTGGCCATTACGTCATGGACAAGCCGGAACTTCTCGATATACTTATCCGGATCGCCGTGCCAAACAACCCAATTACCGTTCATTTCGCTGGCGTAACGGAGGAAAATCGGGATGCCCGACGCTTTCGCCTCACGCGCCCATTTATGCAAATAATCGTTGTCCTGAACGCTGTCCAGGCCGTCACCGGGTTCCCAGGCGATCTGCAGCGCTCCGCCCGCCTCTTTGGCCCGCTGCGCGTAAGCCTTCGGAAAATCCTTGCCGACTTGAGAATACGCTAAATAGATGGCATGTTTTTTGCCGTACACTTTCTCCGCGCGGTTAAAATAATTTTGCATCTCAGGGTCTTGTTCGGAGTATAAACCGATGTAAAGTCCGTATTCCGGTTCGAATTTGGCCAGCTTGCCGCTTGCCGGAGCGGCGTTCTTCCGCAGCACCTCTTCGTCCGTCACCGACATGTACGCATCAACCGTTGTGCGGATTTGCTCGGCGCGCTGGATTTTGACCGCACCCCAATCTTTGCCCGCCTTCAGCCAATATTCGTTCTCAAGCTCGTAATAGCGGATGGCGTCATCATATTGCCCCGCCTGATCGTAATAAGAGTCCAGCTTGCCGCAAAATAAAGCGGCGTTTTCCCAATCCCCCGCCGAGACGTAATAATCGACCAAAAACTTCCAATGCGGGATCGCTCCCGCCGTATTGCCCGCGTTTACAGCTTTCTCCGCGGCCTGCCAGCGGTCCCATACGGCATCGGCGTTAGCGGTTTGCGGCAAGCCGATCCCGCCTGCGGCAATGGCAAACGACAACACGCAAGCGGCGACGGTCGACAACCATTTATGCATCATTCCGGTACGTTTCATAATAAAACTCCTCACTTTATAACAACAAATGATATGATTTGTTTCGATAGTAAGGCAAAGCGCAAGGGAAGTAAAGCGTACAACCTAAATTTGGCGAAAAAATCAAATAACTTGAGGGGCGGTGTTAAGGCAAGTTCGTTAAAATGGCACACCTGCTTCCCGGGATCGAGAAGCCCCGATTGTACGATCAGCGTGAAGCAGATACGACAGAAATGACACGTACTGCGGGTAAACAGGCTGCGCTTATCTATGAATACGATCCGCTTTTGGGAAACATGTCCTGGGGCGTAGGAAAACGAAAACCGGCAGCCAAAAATGGTGCCGGTTCTGTATGTATAGAGTCGATCCCCCGATCAACAGTGAAAAAACGTCTCCCAGACCTGGTCGGAAGGAGAATACCTCGAGGCGTTGTTTAGAACGTTTCGATACGCACCCGGCTGCCCCGCCCGCCCGGCTCTGCCGGATCGACGATCAGCCGCCGCGGCAGACGTGTTTTGAGCTCAGGCACGTGGCTGATGACGCCAACAGTCAAATTATCCATGTGCAGCTTCTCCAGCGCCGCGATGACCGTTTCCAGCAGCTCCTGATCGAGTGTACCGAACCCTTCGTCCAAGAAGAAAAATTCAAGCGGATATTGCCCCTTCAGCTGAATTTGCGCCGACAAGGCAAGCGCAAGCGCAAGCGAAGTCAAAAAGGTTTCTCCGCCGGACAACGTGGATACCGGACGCCGGACGCCGCCGCCCGCATTATCGCGAATGACGAAACCGCCGCCGGAATCGACCTCAATCGCGTATTTGCCGCGTGTCAGAACGCTGAGCCGTTCGGAGGCCGCGCGGCTGACCTGCATCAGCTGCTCTTCCGCAACAAATTCGACAAAGGCATTGCCGCGCAGCACCGTCTGCAGCTTGGACAACCGCTCCAGCACCGTCTGATAGTCGAGACGCCGCACCTCAAGCTCATTCCACCGGCCGTGTTTGGCCGTCAGGTCTTCATAGTCACGTTCCGCTTTCGCTTTCAGCTGAAGCGCCTGCTCGTTGGCCTCTCTTAGCCCGGCCAGCTGCGCTTCGAGCTCTGCCCATTCGTCCGCGCCAATGGACCGGCCCTGCAGCTTGCCTTGCAGCTCGGCCAGCTTGCCCTTTAGCTGCGCCAACGCGCTGTCATGGGCCTCCGCTTCGGCGGCCCATGCGGCTTTGTCCGCTGCGGGCAGCAGCCGCTCGCGCAGCTCCTGCGCGCCCGCGAAGCCGGCGGCGGCCAGCGCCTGCCGCCACTCGCTCTGCGCCTTGGCGGCGAGCTGCTCCGCCGAGGCGCACGCCTGCTGCGCCGCCGCTTTAACGCGGGCGGCCGCCTGCGCGGCCTCGCGCGCCCGGTCGAGCGCGAGCTTCGCCGCCGCGGCCGCGGAGCGCAGCTCGGCCAGCTGCGCGGTGGCCGCGGCGATCTGCGCGGCGGCACGCTCGCCGCCGGTCAGCGCGGCCAGTTGCCGCCGCTTCTCGGCCAGCCGCGACTGCGCGGCGGCCAGCTGCGCGCGGCGCTCGACCAGCGCCAGCTCCAGCGCGGCCGCCTGGCGCTGCTGCCGCTCGATCGCGGCCAGCCGCTCCTCGATGTACGGCACGCTTTTGTCGATGCGCCGCCGCAGCTCCTCGGCTTGCTCGTCTTTGCCGCGCAGCTCCGCAAGCCGCTGCGCGGCCTGCTCCGGCGCCAGCTGCGGGAACGCCGCGCGCCAGGCGTCGCGCCGCTGGGCGAGCGCATCCGCAAGCGCAGCGCGCTTCTGCGCCGCGCCCTCGGCGAAGGCGGCCAGCGGCTGCGCGGCCGCTTGCAAGTCGCGGAGCGCGCCGTCCAGCTGCGCCGCTTCGCGCAGCAAACCGTGCAGGCCCGGCTCCAGGCCGGCCGCCTGCGCAGACAATGCGGAGGCGGCGTCTTCCGCCTCCTGCAGCTGCCGGCGGAAAGCGCCGACGCTGACGCCGTCGCCTTCCGCCGCCGGAGCGGCCTCGCGCTGCGCGGCATCCAGCTGCGCCGCAAGGCCGGCGGCCGCGCCGCTGGCGCCGGGCGCCGGCGCGCCCGCTGCGGCTGCTTGCTGCAGCAGGCCGCTCAGGCGATAGCGCAGCTGCTGCGCGCCGGCGAGCGCCCCGCGGGCCTGCGCCTGCAGCGCATCGAGCTCGCGCAGCGGCTCGTGCGCTTCGGCGGCCGCCGGGGCGGCTGGCAGCGCTGCGGGCAGCGGGTGCTCGCACGCGCCGCACACCGGGCACGGCTCGCCGTGCTGCAGCCCGCGGGCCAGCTCGGCCGCCATCCGGTGCAGCGAAGCGGCGCGGTCCGCTTCGCGCAGCTGCTCGGCGAGCGCGGGAGCGGCCGCAAGCAGGCCGTCCAGCCCGGAGATCAGCCGCTGCGCTTGCACAGCGGCTTCCGTGCAGGACGCCTGCCAATCCGCAAGCCGCTCCTGAAGACCGGACCGTTCCTCCCGCAGCTGCCGCGAACAAACTTCGTTCGCTTCAAGCTGGTCTTTTTGCCGGGCCAGCTCCGCATCCTGGGCGGTCAGCTCTTGCTCCAGCCGGGTCAGCTCCCGCTGCTGCTGCACCGCCTCTTGGGCGGATTGCCTGACATCGGCGGTCACTTCCGCCTGCTTCAGCTGGTCTTTCAGCTCGGCTTGGCGAACCACCGCTTTGTCGCGCAGCTCGGTTTCCTTAAGAAGCGAGCCTTTTGCCGTCTGCAGCTCCGTTTCCTGCGCAAGCGCCTGCTCCTCATGCTGCCGTTCGGCCAATACATCGGCTTCCAGTTCCTGTTCCAGCTGCAGCGCCTGCTCCAAGCGGCTGATTTTCACCGAAAGCGGCGCTTCATGTTCGGCTAATGACTGGTCGGCTGCCAACTGTCCGCTTTGCGCATGGGCAAAAACGTTCTGCGCAGCCGCTTCCGCCTCCGTCTCCCGCCTCAGCGCTTCGCCGCGTTCAGCCACTTGGCGCTCAGCATATTCCTGCTGCTCCAAATACGGCCGGGCTTTCTCGGCACGTTCGGCGAACGCCAAACGCCGCTTCAGCTCTTCCACCTGCGGTGTTTTTGCATCGGCGTCGGTAAGACGTTTCAACGTTTCTTCGCTTTCTTCCTGCCACAACTTCAGCTGCTTCGACTGCTCAACGTGCTTTTCCTGCGCGGCCAGCCGGACGCGCACTTCCTCCGCCCCGCCTTCCGCGGCGCGCCACCGCGCTTTTGCCGAGGCCAGCGCTTCTTCGGAAGCATCGCCCAGACCAAGCTGCTCTGCCGCGATTTCTTTCACGGCAACATCTTTCTCTTTATACATCGATGCGACTTTGGCGGACAGCTGGTCTCCATAATTCTCCAGATGGAACAACCTCTGCAGCATCATCCGGCGGTCTTTCCCCGTCAAAGTGAGGAATTCCGCAAACTTTCCTTGTGGCAGCACGACGGCCCGGGTAAAATCCTGCATCGACAAACCCAAAATGTTCTGTACCTGCGCGGTGACGTCCTTGGCTTTGTCGGCCAGCACGACCGGGCCTTGCGCTTCCATCTGCACGATGCGGCTTAGCGTATTGTTGACCGACGTTTCGCCGCTTCGCTTGAACTGCCGGTCCACCCGGTAAGTTTGAACACCGGCTGCGTTTTGCAGCTGAAACGTAAACGAAACGGACAACACGTTTTCCGCTTGGTTCATAATGCCCTGCGTGCCCCCGGCGGCACGTTCGACACTGCCAAACAAAGCCAGCGTCATCGCGTCGAGGATCGACGATTTGCCGCTGCCCGTCGGGCCGAATATGCCAAACACTCCCGCTCCGCAAAGCGCGGTAAAATCGATCTGCTGCGTCTCGCGGTAGCTCTGCAGGCCGGCAATTTGCAAATGAATGGGTTTCATCGTTTATCCCCCTCCGCTGCGGCAGCCGGTTCTTGTTCCAGCAGCTCCAGAAACATGCGGGTCAATTCCGGCTCCGGTTCCGCTCCGCCTGTCTGCCTCCTGTAAAATCGCCGGAACAGCTCGTCCAAAGGCAAGCTGCTCACCGCGCCGGCCTGCGCCGCCGCAATTTCCATTTCCGGGTAAACCGGCCTGATATTCAGCAGCCCTTCATGCGCTTGGCGCAGCCGTTGAATTTGCTCCATGCCCAGCGCTTCGGACACATGCACCTCCAAATCGATCCACGCCCCGGCATCCCGGCCTTCGTCCAGCCAGCGGTGCACTTCGGCCAGTCCCTCCTTGGCCCGCCACACGACAACCGGTTTGCCGCATGACAGCAGCACCTCTTCCAGACGGGCCGGTTTGCCCGGCTCGACATCCAGCACCGTAACCGACTTGGCCTGTCCCGCCTCGGAAAAGCTGTACGCCAACGGCGAACCGCTGTAGCGGAGAATGTCCGGCGCCTTCATCGTCTGCGCCCGGTGAAGATGACCCAACGCCACATATTGCGCCCCGGCGCATAATGCCGATGTATCCACTGTGTAAGCGCCGCCCACTTGAATCGGCCGCTCGGAATCGGATTCCGCGCCGCCCAGCACGTACAAGTGGCTCATGATGAGATTCACCGTATCCGGGCCAAATCGTTTGGCCTGCTGCGCCACAATGTGCTTCACCCGGTCGGAATAAGCGCTGCGCAGCGCTTCTTCTTCCGTACTGTCCGACAATAGCTCGCGCAGCCGCGATTCAGAAGGGTACGGCAGCGCAAACAGTCGCGCCAGCTCCCCTGTGCGTTTAATGCCGATATCAAGCAAATCGGCCGTCGGCAGGCCAATCAGCGTAACCCCGTGCCCGGACGCCAGCGGAGCCGCAGCCGCCAGCCGGTCGGGATGATCGTGATTGCCGGCGATTACGGCAATCGGACGTTGCCCGCCGTCCGAAAGACGCGCCAGGCTGTCGTAAAACAGCTGTTCCGCTGCGGCGGGTGGATTAACCGAATCGTAAACGTCGCCGGCGACAAGAACGAGGTCAATCCGCTGATCGCGGACGATCGCCGCTAGTTCGTCCACAAACGCCTCCTGCTCGGGCAAACGGCTCCGCCCTTCCAACGTTCGCCCGAAATGCCAGTCCGCCGTATGTAAAATACGCATTTGTGTTCCTCCGATCAATTATCGTTCCTATGCGCTTCGATCCTGCCTGATTTTCGCGTGAAAAATGAGCCCGTACCACTTACCGCACAGTTGGAGTTCGAGCGCCGACATGCGCCGCAAGGACGGGCGCTCGGGGTTCTTGCGCGTTGAAAGTACAGCCGGCTTGTCGGCAGCCGCCGCAGACATATCACATGTCCACCAGTTGCGACCCGTCGAACAAATACAAATATTTGCCGACCACCGGCCGCTTCCAAATATGCTCTATCGCTCTCGCATACAAATGAAGCTGCAGACGGTAACGTTCTCTCACCGTTTGAACGGTCGTTCCGTGCATCGTGTCGGTTTTAAAATCGATCAGCACGATCCCCTCCGGCTCTTCGAACAAACAGTCGATAACGCCTTGGATCAGTATCGTTTCTTTGCCGGTCGTTTCGTCCGCATACGCGTAAACCTCATCTGCGGCCAAGCCGTAGCTGAACGGAATTTCCCTGCGGACATGCGGCGAAGCAAGCAATCTTTGCCCAATCTCGCTGCGAAAAAAAGCGGCGATGACTCCCGGGTCGATCTCTTTGCTTTGCTCCATCGTAATCAGCTGGCGTTCGGTCATGCCAAGCAATGTCTTACGAATCGCCGCTTCGTCCGGCTCCTCCGTCAGCGGAATATGCTGCATGACGGCATGATACAAGGTGCCGCGTTCAGCGGCGTTCATTCGCTTCTGCTCCAAAAAACGCGGCCGGCGGACGATCGCCGGGCGGTATTCGGATGTGCCGCCGTTCCGACCTTCGCCACGGGCCATCTCAAGCCGGAGACCTTCCGGCGCCTTGTCTCCCGTTAGCCCCCTCTGATCTGCGGCATTTGCCTGTGCAACCTCTTCCGCAAAAGCCATCTGCAAGGCGGCATCGCCTTCTTCCTGTAAAAGCCCGTTGTAATCCCCGATTCGCTTCAGCTCCGTCACTGACGTTTTGGAAAATAACGTATGGGCTCCTTCGTATGCATAAGACCACGATAACCGGCGTTCCGCTTCTTGTCCCCATCCGCCTGCTGCCGGAACGGTCTCCAGACGCTGCAGCAGCGCTAATCGTGCTTCATCCGGCAGTACAGCCGGCGCCGCCTCCTCCAGGTAGGAATAAGGCTCCGGCGAGACGATCCGAACCTGCCACCGCGAAGCTTCATCAAGCAAAAACGGCTGCGCGCGGTATTGCACGCCCGCTCGCTCGCGCAGCGCCCGGCCGTGAGGATGGCGGATTGCCGCAGGACCAATCCAATCGAGGTAGCTTTTGGCCTGCGCCAGCAAGAAGTCAGGCAGCGCCTGTTCTGTGCGCTCGAGCATCCTCCCCCACAGCTGCAGCCGTTTGTCCAAGCCTTTTACGGTGCCAAGCAGGAATAACTTCTCCCTTGGCCGGGTCAACGCGACATATAACACGCGCATTTCCTCCGCCAGCGTCTCCAGCCGCAGCCGGCGGCGAATCGCCAGCGCCGGAAGCGTCGGATACCCGACACGCAGCTCCGTATCGGCAAAGCGGGGGCCAAAGCCAAGCTCTTTATGCAGCAAAAAGCTGTCGTTTAAATCCATCTGATTGAACATTTTAGCCAGCCCGGCTACAAAGACGACGGGGAATTCCAGCCCTTTGCTCTTATGTATCGACATGATCCGGACAACGTCTTCTTGCTCGCCAAGCGCCCGCGCGGTGCCAAGATCGCCGCCCGTTTCTTTCATCCGCTCAATGAACCGTAAGAAACGGAACAATCCCCGCAGCGAAGTTGCTTCATATTGCCTGGCCCGGTCGTATAGCGCCCGCAAGTTCGCTTGCCGCTGAACTCCGCCCGGCATCGCTCCGACAAAATCGTAGTAACCGGTCTCCCGGTAAATGGTCCAGAGCAAATCGGAGAGCGCGCCGCTTCGCGCGAAGGTCCTCCATTCGTCAAGACGGGCGAGAAACCGCCTGAGTTTGTGGCGTAATGCGCCATAAGGAACGGCCGTGGAACCGCCCTCGCTGTCTTTGTCGTCCGTTTGGTTCCCGCTTTGTGTGGTGTTTCCTTCGGCTCCATTGTCCGCGCCGGTCCCAACGTGCAAGTTATTTCCGATCTTCCCATCGGAACCGTAGGCCGGCACTCCTGTTCCGTCTTCTTCGGGTCCATCTTGTACAGAGTCATCTTGTACAGAGCGATCTTGTTCAGAATCCTCTTGTTCGAATCCTTCCGCCGCTCCTCGGGCCGCCGCCCGTTTGACGGCTTCGTAAAACGGCATGCCTTTGCCGCCGATACGGATTTGCGCCAGCTCCTCCGCGGAAAGCCCGACGATCGCTGAACGCAATACCGAAGCCAGCGGAATGTCTTGATACGGGTTGTCGATCACCTTCAGCAGCGACATCGCCACTTCCACTTCGACCGCCGAAAAATATCCTGTATTCAGCTCGGCATAAGCGGGAATCCCCTGCAAGCGCAGCTCCTCGATAAAAATCGGCGACCAAGCCTGCGTAGCGCGCAGCAAGATCACGATATCCCGGTAAGTAGCCGGACGCATCCCCTGCAGCCGCGTGTCGAATACCTCAAATGCCGGCTCGCCGCTGCCGTCTTGGCTCAGCAGCCTGCGAATATGGGAAGCTATAACTCTGGCCTCCAGCTGCGCCGTATCCAGTTCCTGCCCTTCCAGCGGGTCGGCGTCTGCCGCCGTACCCGCCGCATCGGCTTCATTGTCTTGCGCCGATTCATCGGCCGCCTCCGCATAGTCGGAACCCGTTTCGGCGTCTGCCGAACGGTCGATCAACAGCAGCTCAACGGCGCAGTCGTTCGCCGCACCCGCAGGATCCGGGTAGTACTTCGCCCCGTGGACAAGCTCCGCTTTGTTGTCGTAGTTGATCTCACCGACGGTCTCGTTCATCAGCTGCCGGAAAATATAGTTCACCGCGTCGACAACCTCGCGCCGGCTGCGGAAATTGCGCGCCAAATCGATGCGCTGTCCCAGTCCCGCGCCGCCATCGTCATACGACTTGTATTTCTCCAGAAAAAGCCCCGGTTCGGCGAGCCGGAACCGGTAGATGCTTTGCTTGACGTCGCCGACCATAAACCGGTTGCCCGGAGCGGGGCGCGAGATCAGCTCCACAATCGCCTCCTGCACCCTGTTCGTATCCTGGTATTCGTCGAGCAGCACTTCCTCGAATTGCTCGCGGTAATCCAGCGCCGCCGGCGAAGGAATCAGATGGTCCGGAGCGGAGTGCACGCCGCACAAGATCTGCAAGCAATAATGTTCCAAGTCGGCAAAATCGACAAGACTTTTATCCGCCTTAGCCTTCCTGTACCGTTCGGCAAATTCGCAGACGATATCGGTCAGTACTTCCATTAGCGGCGCAATGGTTTGCATTTCCTCAGCAAACTGCTGCGGGCTGCGTCCGAACAACTCCTCCTGTATGCCTGAAACCTGCTCTTTTACACGGTTTCTCAGCTCTTTTACCTGCTCCTGCAGCGATTTGTCGCAGGCATCTCCCCGCACCGCCTTCAGCTTCCCGAAGGAACAGTCTTGAAAAGCGCGGTACGCATGCTCCCAAGATTCATTGCATCCGTCCGTTAAGCGGGCCAGTACCGCCTGATCCTCTCGCAGGTTGTCCAAATAAGGAGCCGGTCCTCCCGGAAGCCCGGCCAATTCCATGGCTTGGCCCAGCAAGTCCGCTGCCCCGGCCAACTCCAGCCGCACACCCGCCAGCAAGCTTATCTTCCAAGGATCGGTTCCCCCGAGTTCGCCGCCAAAAAGCGCTGACGTTTCCTTCAGCCAGCGGTCGGGCCATGGATGGCTGCGGGAGAAATCATAAAGCCGCTGAATCAACCGATACAGCGGTTCGTCGCTGCGTTCCCCGGAGAATGAATCGACCAGCCGCCAGAAGTGGCTGTCTTCCCCGCTGCTGCCGTACCATTCCTCGAGCAGCTCATCCAGCACGTCCTGGCGCAGCAGCTCGCTTTCCGTTTCATTGGCGATCCGAAAGCCGGGGTCAAGCCGGATCAGCTGGTAGTGCCGCCGAATAACGTCAAGGCAGAAGGAATGCAGCGTGGTGATGGAAGCTCGTCCCATCAAGGCAAGCTGGCGGCGCAAATGCTCCGATTCCGGCCGGCTTGCCAGCGTTTTCTCCAGCGCTTCGCGGATACGTTGCCTCATTTCGGCCGCAGCGGCCTTCGTAAACGTGGCGACCAGCAGCCTGTCGACGTCGACAGGCTGTTCCTCATCGGATATACGCCGGATGATGCGTTCCACCAGCACGGCGGTTTTTCCCGATCCGGCCGCAGCCGCGACCAATAAATTTCGGCCCTTCAGCGTAATGGCGTCCCATTGGTCATCTGTCCATTTGCTGTCTGCGGGTTTTGGCACTTTCATGATCACTCGCGATCCTCTCCTTCCTTCTGGGCTTCGCGTTCCAGCAGCTGCCAAGCGAAATCTTTGCCGAGAGGGGCAAACGACGCGAATCCGTTGCCCTCAAGCAGCGGGTCGAATTGGCATACCGGCCTGTAAGAGCAAAATTGGCAGGCGGTTTTTTTTCGCATGCGGTACGGCGCGATATCGACACGTCCGGACGTAATTTCGCTGCCGATGCGGCGGATCGTTCGGCGCACGTATTTGCGCAGCGTAGTCCACTGCTGCTGGGTCGCCACCGACGATGCCTTGTAAAAGCTGCCGTCCGTTTTCATCGCCACCGGAATCAGCTGGGAGTGCCCGCTTTTTCCGGCAAGCTCACCGTCCATCAGCAGCACGGCTTCTTCATCGGCCAATACGAGCCCCTTCATTTTGTAGCGTTTGGCCAGCTCCTTCTCGATTTCATCCGCAGCAGGAGCGTTTTTACGCGTTACGATCGGATTATGTACGTGAAAATAAAGCACTCCCGCCGGCTCGGCTTTTGTCCCAATCCACCGGTCGGCATATGTCAGCACGACATCCAGATATGTCAGCATCTGCAGCGAAAGCCCGTAATACACCTCGCTTAAACCAAGCGAGGTCGAGCTGGATTTATAATCGATCACCCGCAGCAGCGTCCCGCTTGCCGTGTCCGCCTTATCGACACGGTCGATTCTTCCGACGACCTCCATCTCCCCGCCGTTGTCCAGCCGGAACATCATCGGCGGCAGCGGTTCCCCGGGGCCGAAACCAAGCTCCAGCCCAACCGGCACAAACTCGCCGCGTTTGGCATGTTCGCCCAATACCGCAGCTGCGCGACCAACCGTCGCTTTCAGCTTGCGGGCGATGTAATGATACCGCTTGGAGCTGAGCAATATTTCGCCTTGCAAACGCGGAGCAAGCGCATCGACGACTTCCGACGCCCGGCTCCGGCATTCTTCTGCGGACAGCGCGCCCCAATCGATCCCTTCCCGCATTACCCGGTCGGCAAATTGGCTGAGCGCCGCATGGAACAACTGCCCGACATCGGGCGCTTCCAGGCGGTATACGCGGCGTTCGGCCAGCCTGAGGCCATGCGAGGCAAACTGCGAGAACGGACACGCAACAAACCGCTCCATACGCGAAACGCTTGCTTTTAACGTGCCTCCATACAACTCCAGGCTTGTTTGCGGAGACAGCGAGGTTTCGCCGTTGGAATATGCCATCGCGCTGACAACCCGCTGCAGCCGCCCGTGCCACTCGGGACGTCCTGCAAACCAGTTGTACGTGTCCCACCACAAATCCGCGATCTCCGTGCCTTGTACCGCCTGTTTCAACTGCACGGATAAATAAGAAAGCGCGCGGCCCGGATGTGCGATAAAATCCGCTTGCTCCCTGACGTCCATCGATGCAGCCGGTTCCCCGGGCACATAGGTTTCTTTGACGCCCGGGAACAGATGGCGCAGCTGGCGGATGATGTCCGACGGCAGCAGCGATTTTCCTTCCTCATCGGCCTGCGGATAACTGATCCACAGCCGGTCCGACGGCGCGCACAACGCACAATAAATCAGAAATTGCTCGTCCAGCAGTTTTCTTCTGCTGTTTTCCGCCAAACCCAGTCCGGCAGCCGCCAGCTTGTCGCGTTCGCTTTCCGATAAAATGCCGTCTTCGCTAATTCGCGCGGGCATAACGCCGTCTCCGGCTCCCAGTATAAAAAGCTGCTTGACCGCTCCGGAGCGGGTCCGGTCGATGCTGCCGACAAGCACTTGATCAAGCGAAGGCGGCACAAGCCCCAGACGAATGCTTTCCAATCCGGTTTCCACCAGCCTGGTAAAAGATTCGAGCTCCACCTGTTCTTCGCCCATCAGCTCGACCAGTTGGTCCATCATATCGATCACACGATCCCACACTTGGGCGTGTTCTTTGGCTTTCTCCGGCATTCCGGAACGCAGCGCCTCCTGGCTCCAGCGTTCCAGCCGCTCCGCCGCATCGAGACCGGTCAGCAAAAAGTACAGCGCTTCGACCTGATCGCGCACGCATTTGGCCTGTTTCATCTGTTTTTGAAACGCCAGCAGCGGCCGTACGATGCGGCTGCGGCATTCGTTGATCGTCTGGTTTTCCCGCTCTTCGGCGGCGTTCAGACCCGGATCTACGTCTTCTTCCAACGCGCTTCGCCATGCAAGGCGCCAAGGCTCGTTGTCCGTCCAGCGCGAACCGTGGATTCCAAACGCCAAGACGGCGTTCTCCAAGCGGTTCATGTCGTCGCGGGTGATGCGCGGGGCGCCCTCCTCCCATGGCAAAGGCAGGAAAAAATCGGTTTTCACACAGCGGAATACGGCATCGTATTTCCAATTGTATAAAATCACTTCCAGCGCCGAGCGAATCAGCTCCACCAGCGGATGGTGCAGCACCGACCGCTTCTGATCGAAAAAATGAGGGATACCGTAATCGGTTAGCGCAGCGGAAAGCAGGCCGCCGTATTCGTCCATATTCCTGACCCGGACGGACAAATCGCGCCAGCGCAATCCTTCGTCGCGCACAAGCCGCACCATTTCACGGGCGGCCGCCTCCGCTTCGGCTCTGCGGTTCGCCGCGCCGTTCAGCGCCACTTGGCTGCGCATCGGCTCCGGACGGAAAGGCCATCTGATCCGCTTGTCCCAGCTGTTCTCCAAATGAGCAAGCATAGGGCTGCGGCTGAACCTCGCAAGCTCCGGCGAATCCAAATAAACCGTCTCCCGCCGTTTCACTCCAAGACGATCGGCGATTTCCTGCAATTTTGCCATCGTCCTCGCCGTCGGGTGGAACAACGCCAGTTCGTCCGGCTGCTCGCCAGCCCCGTATTCCCGGTCCAGGCATAACGTAACCGTCACATCCCGTGCGTGCAGCATAAGCTGCTCCAGCCCGGCAAATTCCTGCGGGGTAAACCCGTTAAAGCCGTCGACCCACACTTCGGCCGAAGCAGCAAACTCCGATTCGGGAAGCTGCCGGGCAAGCAGCGCCAAGCAGTCCTCGCCGTCCAAATACAGCTTGGACAGCTCCGTTTCAAACGCCCCGTACACCAGCCGGATATCGTGAAGTTTATCCTCCAGCGTTCCGGCCGTTTCCCGTCCGGCGGCTCCGCTTGCGAATTCGCCAAGCCGTTCTCCCGTAATACAATAACGTTTGAGTTCGGTAAACAACTGATTCAAATTATCGATCACGCCCAGCTGGTCAACCGATGCGTGAAACCATTTTAATTCGTGCTGATGCTGCAGCATCAGCTTATGTAAAAGCAGCTTTTTGCCCGTGTCGTCAATCGGCAGCCGCGCCGTCCCTCCGGTCTCCTGCATAACCCGCCAAGCCAACCGCCGGAAGCTGAGCGCCTGCGCTCTCATCATGCCGCCAAGTTCCGGCGTCGCGACAAGCTCGTATTCCGCCTGAAACGTCGCTTGCTCAGGCACTAACATAACCAGCGGATGACCGGCCGGCTCCGCCTTCAATTTGCCGCGGATCTCATCGAGACAAAACCGGGTTTTGCCGCTGCCCGCTCTTCCAATTACAAAACGTATCGCCATATGTACAAAACCTGCCTTTTTTCCGCTAAGAATGCGAGTTCCAAAAGTCGGTTTTTCATCACCGAGAAGGTTGCATGAACCCGATCATCTTCCAACTCTATTATTCTACCATATTTGCGCATTGTCCGGGAAAAGGCAGGTTATGGCACAAAAAAACGCGAAGCTTCCGGCTGCGGAAACATTCGCGTATTATTTCGCTTTTTCAATTCATCAGCATATACAAAATTTTTCCGGCCCATACGGCCAGCAGCAGCCACACGGCGACAAACAGCGCGGCGGCGATCCAATTTTTCGGTTTGCCTTTTTTTCTTAACGCCTCCGCTTGCACCCGGCAATCGGCGAGCACCGGTTCGGGAATCATTTTTAAAGCTAAGGCGATGCCCAAAGGAACGATGATCAGATCGTCCAAATACCCAAGCACCGGAATAAAATCGGGGATCAAGTCAATCGGGCTAAAGGCATACGCAACGACGCAAACGGCAAACCATTTGGCATACCAAGGCACTCTCCGGTCTCTATAAGCAAAAACAAGCACAAATACATTTTGCTTGATGCTGCGCGCCTTGCTTTTCAGCATGGCAAAGGCTCCCGCCGTTTTCATCGTTCCAGCCCCTTTACAGTTCCTACCTTCACTTTATGTTCTTTCCGCCTTGGACATGCCATCCTTCTATGAAGAAGGCATATATTTATCGCGATATTCCTGCGGCGTCAAGCCGGTATGTTTCTTGAACACATGAATAAACGAATGCGCCCTCTGATAACCGATTTCCGCGGCGATTTCATAAATTTTGGACTGGCTGTTCAGCAGCAGCTGCGCCGCTTTCTCCATTCGGATCCGGTACACGTAATCGCTAATATTTTCACCTGTTTCCAGCTTATATATTTTCGAAATGTACACCGGGTGCATATACACATGCGCGGCAATCGCCGTCAGCGACACATCTTCCGCCAGGCGGCTCTCTACAAACGCCTGCACTTCCCTTACAAGCTGGGCTTTCGAATCTTTTGCTTCGCCTTCCGCATCGATGCGCAATCCGTGCAGCACTTCGCGTGTCCAATCCTGCAGCTGCTCGAAAGAACGATAAGCCGTACCTTGAATGAGCTTATCGTAAGCGCCCCCGATCAAATCGGCTAAATGGCGGCCGTTTTTATGAGCGAAATGGGATGAAGCCGAGGAGATGGCGAAAAACACCTCAAGCCGATGATCCTGCGACTCGCTCCAATGGAGCCTTAGTTCGCCGAAGATACGCTCGCACCTGTCTTCAATTTCTTTCCATTTACCGGCTTCCATCAGCTGCGTCAAAGTAGGCAGCTCATACAGGCTAACCAGCGTCTGTATTTCCGCTTGATCATCCGGCCCGTCCGCAACGGTAAGAAAAAGCTCCTGCTCAACGCCGACGCGTTTGCGCATCGCGGACAGCAATTCGGCATATAATGCCGACAAATCGCCGGGAAATACGCCGCGGCGGCTGAGCAGCACCGTCACTCGCCCTTTTAAATAAGCCGCTACCGCTTCCTGCAGCTGTCCGGCTGCCCGTTCCAGCTGCAAGCGGGCGGTTTCCAGGTCCAGCCGGGCGGGGGGCTGCTGCTTGATTACGAACACAAGATAGTCGTGGGCATCCTTGCAATGCCACAGCGCAAACTGCGGATCAAACAGCTCTTCGGCCATATTGCCAATCGCATATTCCAGCAGCGCCAAGCTATGGGCATCATATTGCATGAAGGACTCCTCCAGCCGGAGCAGCATAATCCGGAACGTTTCACCGTAAATCGCCGGAAGCTCCAGGTGAACCATCCGTTCCTGCAAGCCCGTCTCGGAGTATCTTTTACCCAGCAGCAGCTCATTAAGCAGGTTGCCTTTGAGCTGCGGCAAGTTTTCACGAAGCGTACGCGCAATGCGCTCCCGGGAAATAACCGCAGCCCATTCCTCCTGCAGCTCCCCCAGCACCCGCGATACCGCGGCGAGCAGCTCCTTATCCGTAACCGGCTTGAGCAAATAATCGGCAGTGCCTCGCGTAATCGCTTCTTTTGCATATTCAAATTCGGCGTGCCCGGAGAGCAAGATGCATTTCGTTTTACGCCATTGCTGCTGAATGTGTCCGGCCAACTCCAAACCGTCCATTCCCGGCATGCGGATATCCGTGATCACCAAATCGATCGGCCGCGAAGCCAGCAGCTCCAGCGCCTCGTATGCGGAGAACGCCTTATGCACCTCGGTTATTCCAATCGATTCCCACGGCACCATAATAGCCAGCCGCTCCACCACGTGCGCTTCGTCATCCACGATCAGCAGTTGGCTCATCGTTGGGTCCCCCTCCTTCCTTGCTTCGTGTCCAACGCAAAGTGACCTTCATTCCTCCCGCAGCCGAATGGGCAATGATTAGGCCCGCGCCTTCCCCGAACATATACTGCAGCCGCTGGTGGACATTCCAGACGCCAAAGCCGATTTCCCCGTTCAAAGGGGCCTCAAGACGCCGCTCCAGCTCGCGCAGCGCCTCCTCCGTCATGCCTGCGCCGTTGTCCTCCACCACAAGCTCGATCCGCTCGCCGTTTTCGACGCCATAAATACGGATCAGCCCTTCTCCCGGCTTTTTCTCAATGCCGTGAACGATCGCGTTTTCCACAATCGGCTGCAGCAGCAGGCGCGGAATGCGCATTCCGAGCATCGTTTCGGGAACGTCGATTTCATACTCCAGACGGTGCATCCGCAGATTCTGGATCGTCAAGTAGTTGTCCACCAGCTTCAGCTCGTCCTTCAGCGGCGCTGCCTGATCTTCGATGCGGGTTGTGTAGCGGTAATATTCGGCCAGATTTTGCGCCATCGCCACCACCGCCTCCGTATCGCCGAGCATCGCGGTATTGATTACATAAAACAAGCTGTTATACAAAAAATGCGGATTGATTTGCGCCTGCAGCTGCTTTAACGTCGCTTCCCGCAAGCGCAGCTTCTCGGCATACACCCGCTCCACCAGCTCCTGAATTTGCGCCGCCATCTCGTTAAACTTGTCGAACAAATAATCAAACTCGTTGTTTGCTTTATTTTTCACCCGAGCCGAAAAAACGCCTTGTCCCAGCATGGTCACGCCATGCATCAACCGCCGGATCGGATACTGTACATGGCGGTACAGCAAATAAGCGGCAAGCATACTCATCGCCAGCAGCAGCGCAAGCGTCGTATAAAACAAGATGCTGGTCTTGGTGATCGGCGCCAAAATATTTTGCACCGGCACATAATCGACTAAATACCAGTCCAATTGGCTAGACTTCACATAGTTGACGTAAAACTGTCTGCCCTTGAGTTCGGCGACCCTATTGCCGATGGCACCAAGCTGCTGCTTGGACAAAATCGGCAGCAGCTCGGCGAGCATGTCAGTCGCGGAGCTATTGTTGGTAATCGGCTCCACACCCGGCTTGTAAAAAAACGGGTCGCCCTTGCCGCCCGCTTTCACCTGATCCAGCATCGTCGATATGTTCTCGCTTGGAAATCCGACCTGAATCATCGCCGTTATATTTCTCGGATCGGTCGCTCCCACAGGCTCCACTATTTGCCGGATGAACTGCATGTGCACCGGCTGCCCGGCCGTCTTGGCGCTGTTTGCGCTTGAAACCTCCACTTCGGGACTGAGCTGCTGCGGCACGTAGGACCAGCCGGGAATCGGCGCATATAAGGCTACATCGTCTTTGCGGTAGCTTTTGAAAATATTGGTTGACACGACACGGTTCTCTTTAGGCAAATACAACGTCAGTTCGTTCATCCATGCACTGGATACGCTTTGCAGTCCGATGCGCTCGGCGATCCGGGGTTGTTCCTTCAGCGCATCGTAGCCCGTCCCTTGCCCATGATCGACAAAATCGCGGATATACGGGTCCGCGCCGAGAATGACCGGGAACATCGAAAGCTGCTCAACCGTCGAATCAAATTGACGCAGGAAAAAGGACAGCTGATTGAGGCTGGAAGATTGAAGTTCGTTCTTCACCACGTCAACGCTGACCTTATTCGAATAGCTGTATAAAATGAGAACCGGCGTGAGCAAAAGCACTATCAGTACGATGATTCTTGTAAAAATCGTCTTTTTTCCGATCATCCGTTTGCTCCAGCCTTATTAAATCTTTCAATGCAAATCAGCCTTTTACCGCACCTGCGGCCAGACCGCTTACCACATAACGCTGAGCGACCAGCGCAATGATCAGCACCGGCAAGGTGATGATGCAAGCCGCGGCCATTAAAGCGCCCCAGTTGATTTCCGAATACGACATAAAGTTAAATACCGCAATCGGCAGCGTTTTTGTCTTGTCTCCTGCAAGTATAATCGAGAACATGAAATTGTTCCACGAAAAGATAAACGACAAAAGCGACGATGTAATCAAGCCGGGTCCGGAAATCGGCAAAATGATCCGCAGGAACACCTGCGTTTTGGTGCAGCCGTCGATTAAGCCCGCTTCTTCGATTTCCGTAGGCAAACCGGCGAAAAATGAAATCATGATCCAGATGATAAACGGCAATCCGACCAGCATATGGCTTAAAATGAGCGCTGTATACGTGTCGACAAGACCAACGCTGGAGAAGATGATAAACCAGGGAATGAGGAACGTAATCCCCGGAATGATTCTCGCTACGAGAATCGTAAGCCCCATCTTGTTCATATGGTAGCGGGCGATCGCGTATGAGGCCGGAAGCCCCAAAATCAGCGAGCCGATGGTCGAGCCAAGCGCTACGATAAAGCTGTTGACAATAAACCGCATAAAATCGTACTGCTGAAACACGCTTGTATAGTTTTTGCCTGTCGGCGTAAAGATGAAAAACTGGCTGGTGGACATGATTTGCGCCTGAGTTTTAAATGAGGCGAGCAGCATCCACAAAAACGGAAACGAAAACAGAAATATAATAACGAAGGTCAGCAGAGAAAGCAGGGCATTTTTGGTGCGTTCGTTCTTTCTCATACCGTCACCTCCAATTTTTTTCGAATCCAGATAAGCAGCAGAGTGAAGAGCATAACGATCAGGAAGAACAAAACGAGCAGCGCGGAAGCCATACCCAGCTTAAAGTACTGGAAGCCCAGGACATAACCGTACAGATTCAGCGTTTCCGATGCGAAGTTCGGACCGCCTTGCGTTGTCGAATAAATGATGTCGAACGTTTTCAGCACGTCGATCAGACGCAGCATGACCGCAACGATGATGGTCGGAGCAAGCAGCGGCAGCGTAATTTTCGTGAACTTTTGCCAAGCGGTGGCGCCGTCCACGTCAGCGGCTTCGTACGGATCGGTCGGCAGCGTAGCCAGGCCGGCCATCACGATCAGCGCAATCAGCGGCGTCCATTCCCATACGTCAATGATGACCAGGGACGGTATAACCTGATGCGGGTCAGCCAGCCACAACAGCGGCGACAATCCCATTGATTTGATCAGCATGTTCGCCACGCCGATCGTCGGTTCGTAAATGAGCAGCCAAACAAGACCCATAGCGACCGGAGTCGCTACCATCGGCAGCAGGAACAATGTTTTGACGATATTTTTGCCGCGGAATTCGCGGTTCAGCAATAACGCAATCGCTATACCCAGCACCGTTTCAAATACAAGTGCGAGAATCGTAAAATAAAATGTCGCCCCGGTGGCGTGCCAAAATCGTTGATCTTGCAGCAGCGCCAGGTAATTGGCCATACCTACCCATTTCGGCGGCGTTGTCGCAGACATACTCCATTCGAAGAAGCTGATTCTAACCGTGTACACAATGGGAAACACCATCATAAGGAGAACAAAGATGACCGCAGGCAAGGTGTATATCCATTTTAAATTGCGGTCGAACCAGTTCATCGGCATTGTTGATTCATCCTTCCTTTATATACTTACTCATCAACGACCGGCAAGGCCGGAGGTGCTTGGTGTTATGTTTTGGGGGTCGTAACTATTTTTTCAAAAAGTGATGGAGGGTAAGGGATGGCACGCAGAGTTTACGTCCGCCTTGAAAACCGTGTTTATACCACAAGGTATAATCAATAGAAACGCGGTTTTCACGAGCGGCGGAGTGCCACCCCTTTTCCGGAATCACGGTTTATTGAAAAAATAGTTACGCACCGGCTTCCTAGCCCAGCATTCGGACTTGCTTGCCGCCCCCACAACTTAATAAGATGTGCCGTCTCCCAACGAAGCCGGCACATCCCCATAACTTCTTGATCCCGCTATTTATTTGCCTTTGTCTTTGTCGATAATCGCTTGAAGTTCTTTGTTGGCGGTTTCTGCGGCGGTTTTAATGTCGCCTTCGCCGGTGATTCCTTTCAGCACAATCGCGCCTACGGCATCGCGGGCTTCGCCTACGCTGATAACGGTCGGACGGTCGTGGTCGACTCCGCCTTTTTGCGATTCCTTGATGACGGTTGCCAGCTCGGCCGGGAATCCTGTACTGCCTTCCGGTTTGTCCCAAACGGATTGGCGCGCGCCTGGATTGCCTTTTTGTTGAGTAGCAAGCACAACATCTTTGCTGGTCGCCCATTTGATGAATTCCCACGAAGCGTCTTTGTTGGCGCTTTTCGCGTTCATGGAAAGACCCCATGAAGTGATGTTGTAAGGTTTGGAGCCCGCTTTGCCGGCCGGGAATACAGCAAATCCGACTTTATCGGCTACCGTCGATTTGGACGGATCGGTCGCATTTTGATAAATCGAGTTAGCGTCGGTATAAAACGCCACTTTGCCTTGAGCGAAAATACCGATCGCTTGCGGCCAAGACATGTTCAGCACCCCTGGAGGACCGTAATCCTTAAGCAGCGTCGCATAAGTCGTAAACGCTTTGATCGCTTCCGGCGTGTTAACTGTCGCCTTGTCCCCTTGCATAAAGTCGCCGCCTTCGGAGTACAGGAAGCTGGACACCTGGGTGATGAGCGGAGAACGTTGGCCGCGCGCTACAAAGCCGTACATTTCGCTTTTCGGATCGTGCAGCTTTTTCACAGCGTCAACCAGCTCGTCCAATGTTTTTGGCACCGGAATGTTGGCTTTTTGCAGCAAATCTTTGCGGTAGTACAAAATTTCCTGCTCGGTGATGATCGGAATACCGGCCAGCTTGCCGTCTACCGTCGTGGTGCTTACAGCCGTTTTATTAAAATCGTTGAAATCGTAGTCGGCGTCTTTTTTGGAATAATCGTCAAGCGGCTGCACCCAGCCGTTTTTGTAGAACAGCTTGCCTTCTTGCAGCGGGCGGTACATAAATACGTCCGGAGTGGCCGCGCCGCTCGTAAATTGTACGGTCAGCTTTTGTGTCAGCTGATCCTCGAAAAAGCTCTGCACTTCCACCTTAATGCCGGTTTTTTCTTCAAATTGCGGCAGCAGCGGTTTGATGGCTTCGCCCCAAGGATGGTTCGCTGTAACAAGCGTCAGTTTTTTGCCTTCAAACGGCTTGGCCGCTGTCTGACCGTTGCCTCCGGCAGCCGGCGCAGGAGCGGGCGTTTCTGTCTTGTTGCCGCAGCCCGCCAAAAGACCGGACGCCACAACAGCGGTAAGTCCGATATGGACGACACGCTTCATTGATTTTTGCATAATGGTTTGACCCTCCTCAAATGCTTGTCCCTCCGGTAAGCGGTTTACTTTGCCGTCTTTCCGGTGATACATTTAGACTAACCGATCTTATATTTTGTATAAATAACGGAAATTAAACATTGATAACGCACTTTCAACAGGTTGTGCCGAATCGGTAAAAATAGATCATCGGCTTTAAGGAGGGTTGCGTAATGAGCGGTAAACAACGGCAGCGGCGGTACGAGGGAATCATTTTTGATATGGATAATACGCTGATCGGGTCCAGGATCGAATTTGGCCGGATGAAATTCGAGGTTCACAAGCTGCTCTGCAAGCATCGAATTCTCGAAACCGGGAGCGAGCCCGGATCGCATACGACAGTCACGCTGATCGATTCGATACGCGGACACGAAAGGTTTACACAGGAAGTTGAGTTTGCCGTATGGCAGCGGATTGCGGATATTGAAGAGGAAGGTATGGTTGGAGCCCGTCTTGAGGAAGGAGTGCTGGAACTGCTCGAACGGCTGAAGGGGCGGATCATGCTGACCGTGCTGACCAATAATGCGGGGAAAGCCGCGCAGAAAGCGCTGCAGGAGACCGGCATCGAACCTTTTTTCTCCGAGATCGTCAGCCGGGACGGGCTGCGTGCTTTAAAACCGGCACCGGATGGGGTCGCCGCGATTTTAAACCGCTATCCGGAAACCTCCCCGTCATCCTGGCTGTCTGTCGGCGATTCGTGGACCGACGGCTTAGCCGCGCAAACAGCCGGGGTCCCGTTTGTCGCTTATGGGGGGAACCCGGCTGTTATGACAACGCGTGGCGTTAAGCCGCTTGCTTATATTCAGGATATTCGCGAGCTGCTGTATTTGCTGGAGATGTAGCCGAAAATTACATTTTCCGGCATTGTAATAGCGTTACGGCATGTGCCGGCACGACCCACTTCCGCACATCCGCTTCCTCTACAGCCGTCGATACGGGCAAGAGCCGTTCGGGCGCGTCCGGCGTATTGGCGGCATAGATGCGGTCGTGAGCCAGCGTCCATACGCCGGTCAGCCGATAACCGGCAGGAAGCTCCAGTTCGAGCTCCGCTTCATCTTCCTTATGGCGATTCACCACGGCGATGTTTAGTTCGCCGTTCTCGCGAATAACCGCCGAAGCGTCAACAAACGTTTCAGCTGTCGGTTCATGAAGCGCTGCGGCCGTTTCGTTCATCCCCGGGTTGTTGATTTGCGGCGGCGGAATGATCATGGCCGGAGCATCGATCCGCACCCCAACCGACTGTCCCGTCATCCATGCCGCGTATTGCTGAAATACATGGAACAGCGTCGTTTTGATCACCATATCCCCGTCTACCGAAATGACCCCATTGCCGTTGACCAGGAACACATAGTTGGCCATTCCGACCGAGTCGCCCAACCGGATCATCGCGTTAAAAATACCGGCGGCAAACAGCGCATCCTGCAAATTGCGCGGACTGTTGCGGTTTAAGCGGTAGCTCCCGGTTTTCTCCGGGTCCGGTTCATAATGGCGGATGTTCCATTCATCCATCGAGATTTGAATCGGACGGTCCACCTGAAGTTTGTTTTGTACGGTGGCAATTTTGATCGTTTCGGCCATTTTGCGCAGCTGCTTCTCGAAATAAACCGGTGTAAATACGACGGGATAATATTCGTCTCCACTCTCGCGGTCCACGGAGCTTCCATATAAATGGAAAGTTAAATAATCCAAATATTTTCCAGCTACAGCAATAACCTCTTGGTCCCAATCGGCATCGCTGCCATGATGGGAACCAACGCCCAATAAACGCAGCGAAGAGTCGTATTTCTTGTAAAACTGCGCCCAGTTGGCCAGCTTATGAGCATAATCGCGGGCATTTAACCGGCCGGCCTCCCAGTCGCCCCACGTTTCGTTGCCGATTCCCCACAACTTGACGTTATACGGCTCGGCCCGGCCGTTTGCTTGGCGCCACTGCGCATCGGCGGTCTCGCCTGCTCCGTTGCAGTAATCGATCCAGCGCAGCGATTCGACCAGCGTGCCGGTCCCCAAGTTGACATTGACATACGGCTCCGTCCCCGCCTTCTCGCACCACTGCAGAAACTCGTCGGTCCCGAATTTATTGGACTCAAGTCCTCCCCAGTGCCAATTCACCCGGGTAGGTCTGGTTTCCCTTGGACCGACGCCGTCCCGCCAATCGTACAAATCGACATAACAGCCTCCCGGCCAGCGGACGACGGGAACACCGAGCTCTTTAACCGCTTGAATGACATCAAGCCGATTCCCGATGTCATCCGCTTGCGGCGATTGATCGTCCCAGACCGAAGGATATATGCAGTTGCCCAAATGTTCGAAATATTGGCCGTAAATATACGGATTCACTTCGCCGAGACGTTCCTCGGGGCATATTTTCAAATGCGCTTTCATGTTGTAATCCTCCCCGCGTTGCTGTCGTTTGCCTTACCGGCAAACGGATTATGATGGCTTGCCGTTCCGCCCGACCCGTCGATTTTCGTCAGGCGCAAAGCGGGATCGACCAGCTCTTCCGCTTCTTCGGTCATCAAATATTGGCCTTGCTCGAGCAGCCGGCTTCTCACCAGCTTCACATCCACCTGCCGGGTCGTCAAATTGCCGGCGAGCGCAAGCGCCGCAGCCGTACCCGCTCCTTGACCGATCCCCATTGCCGTCGCCATGACGCGCACCGAACCAAAAGCGTTGTGCGTGGCGGAAACAGAACGGCCGGCAACAAGCAGATTGTCGAGGCCTTGGGGGAGCAGACTGCGGTACGGAATTTCGTACACCGCCTTGCCAGAGCCGGTGAATACCTGCTGTTCGCCTTCAGGCGGGTGAATGTCGATCGCAAACGTGCCGCAGGCGATGCCGTCGAGAAACGCCCGGCTGCTGAGCACATCTTGCTCCGTCATCGTATAATCGCCGACGATATGGCGTGTTTCGCGCACGCCGACCTGCACTCCCGTATCAAGCACATAAGCCTGCTCGAATCCTCCGATATACCGTTTCATAAACTCTGTGACGGCCCATGCCTGGTATCTTGTCTCCATCTCCGCCCGCGTCAGATCGAACACATCCGTGCCGTCGATGCCCTGCAGCCGTGTGCAGTTGATCGCAAATTGGCCTTCCTGCGGCAGCTCGTACATGAGAATGCGCGGTGCGGCGTCTTTCGGGTACTCCCCCCGCTCCATCGCTTCTTTAATAATTTCCTTCATGCCGAGAAATGCCAAAGCGTTCTGCGCATCGATCTCTTCATCGGTCGGCGCATCCTTGAGCAGATGGCGATTTTGTTTCATCCACGCCTTAAGATTCGGGATGTTCACACCCGCCACCCGGTAAAACAGTGTCACCGGCTGCATCGCGCCGTCGGTTTCGCGGCCTTTGATGAACGGTGCGCCAACTCTGGCGACCACATCCGCATCGGCAGAGCAGTCGATCACCAGCTTGGGACAAATCGCCTGGCGGCCGGATTTGTTTTCCACAATGACCGTCGTCACGTTTCCGCTGCCATCCGTATAAGCGCTCGCAAATGTAGAATGGAGCAGCAGTTCCACCCCGGCCTCCTGCAGCAGCTCAAACAAAACAAGCTTCATCCCTTCAGGGTCAAATGGCGACATCGAGGCATTGTCAAAGGTCAGATCGGTTACATGTCCGGGCGATACCGTTTTGGACACCAAGCGGTCCACCAGCTCGCCGGCGACGCCGCGAATGACCTGCTTCCCGTTCACATCGTGAAACGTAAACATCGGATTCACCATCGCTACCGTCAAGTTACCTCCCACAAAGCCGTAACGCTCCACCAGCAGCACTTTCGCGCCGTTGCGGGCTGCGGCGACAGCCGCACCGATACCCGCCGGACCGCCACCGACCACCAGCACGTCGGGTTCCGCAATCACCGGCACATGCAGTGCCGGCTCGTCAAAATATTTCATGTATACTCCACTCCGTTTCCGTCAAATTGATTCGCTCTGCTTATTTTTTCGTTGTTTTGTACCAGTCGTTTACGGCTTTCACAACATCGCCGCCCCCGGAAGATTCCCAATCCTTGATAAATTTATCGAAATTATCGACCGATTCCCCGCCGAGCAGCAGCTTGATGAAATAATCGTTTTCCTTTTGCGTCAAAGCGGCCTGGTTTTTACCAACCACTTCGATCGGCGGCATAAACGCAATCGGATTCCTTTTCGCATATTTGTCAAAATCTTTATTGATCGCGCTAAACGCTTCAAACAACGTTGGGGTGCGACGCAGCCTGGCCAGCCACATATCGGCGTATTTGACCTCCTGAATACCGTCGAGGAACCAATACGCGTTGCCCCGCTGCTCCGTGAAAATCGGCATAATCGGGCTGTAAACGCCGTTTTCTTCATTAAACGTCTTGCCTTTTTCGCCCATAGTCAAAAAGGTAAACGTATCCATCTGCAGCTTGGCGTCCATAAACTTGACGGCGTCTTCGGCATGTTTGGAAGACTTCGGAATCGCATGCACGTACAGCAGCTTATCTTCCATCTGCACGCCCGACTTGCCGTCGGGGCCTTTGAGCGGAAGCATGTAGCCCATCTTGCCGCTCGGGATATTTTTCGTAAAAGCCGCATTCATATTGGATGCGTCATTCCATGAGCCCGAAATCATCGCCGCTTTCCCGCCGACGAATTTCTCCTGCGCTTGCGCCGTTTTATTAACCGCCCAATCCTTATCAAGCAATCCTTCGGTGTACAGCTTGCGCATAAACGCCATGTAGTCCTTCATTGCCGGCTGCTTGATGCGCGGAAGCAGCTGCCCGCCGATTTCCGCCCAGTCCGTGTATAACCCCAATCCGCTGTAGATCATATATACGTCCATGTTGTTGCCGGTCAGCGGAATCATGTCGGGTTTCTTCTCTTTGATCGTCTTCAGCGTTGCATACAATTCGTCAAGCGTTTCGGGCATCTTCAGACCCAGCTCGGTCAATATGTCCTGGCGGACAATCATCGTTTTTTCGATGTTGGGCCTTTCGTTTTTTTGCGGCACGCCGTACAGCTTGCCGTTGTATTTCCCCAGCTCCCAGGATGACGCCGAAATCGCCTGCTTCATATTGGTGCCGTATTTGTTTACCAAGTCGTCGATCGGCTGCAGCGCCCCTTGCGCAACCAAGGTATAAAACTGCGAAGGCGTCAAGTCCAAAATGTCGTATTCCGTGCCCGAGGCAATCTCGATATTCAGCTTCTCCTCCGGTTTGTCTTTGGGCAGCACGGCGTAATTCACCTTGTACCCGGTCCGCTGTTCTACATCTTTGGCAACCGGATCGGCATTCGGATCAAATGCTACGTTAAAGCCAAGCACCTTCAGCGCCGGCTTCGCTTTGTTCGCATCCGCCTGGGCTCCGGTTTCGCCCGCTTTTGTTTCGGGTCCCTTCGTTTCCTGCTTTGCGCCGCCCGCCGAGCAGCCGGCAACCATCGCCAGCGCCACAGCTGCGGAGACAAACGTCCCCATCTTTAATTTGCGTTGCTTCATGTTGTGCAGCCTCCCTTGTCATCTATTTATATATTTTAAGGCATAGCCCCAAAATCGTAACCAACTATGTGCTACCCCTTTACCGAACCTACCGTTAACCCGTGCACAAAATATTTTTGCAAAAAGGGGTACACAAGCAATATCGGGAGCACGGTTGCGATCACCGCTGCCGCCCGCAAGCCTTCCGGCGACAGACGCAACCTCACATCTTCAGGCTGCTGGGCCAGCACGTCTTCGGTATTCGAAAGCACATCCTGCAAATAAATTTGCAGCGGCTTCAAACTGACGGAATTGATGTAAATTAGCGGGTGAAAATAATTGTTCCAGTAGCCCACCGCATAAAAGATGCCCAGCGTCGCCACCACCGGCAGCGAAATCGGCAGCACGATGGAAATAAGGATGCGGAAGTTGGAAGCCCCGTCCATTTTGGCCGATTCCTCGACGCTTTCCGGCAAACCTTCAAAAAACGTTTTGCAAACAAATAAATTAAACGGCACGACCAGCAGCGGAATAATCATCGCCCACACGGTATCCAAGAGGCCCAGCCCCTTCATCAGGATGTAGCCGGGTATGATCCCGCCGTAAAACAACATGCTGAATACATACAGCAGCAAAATCGGCTTGCGCCCGCGAAATTCCGGTTTGGACAGCGGGTATGCGGCCATAATCGTAATCGCCATGCTCAGCAGCGTGCCGATTACCGTAACAAACAACGTCACCTGAAGCGCGTCGAAAAACCGCGACTTGCCAAACACAAATTCAAACGCGCCCATATTCAAGCCAAGCGGGTAAAACGTAACTTTGCCTGCCATGACGGCTGCCTGATCGCTGAGCGATTTGGCCAGCACATGAAGAAACGGCAGCAAACAAATCAGGCCAATCACGGTTAAAACGATCACATTTGCCGCATCAAACAAGCGGTTGCCCAGCCCTCTATCTCTCATCTACAGCCCCTCCTACCATATGCTTCTGCCCAAATAACGGCGGCTGAGCCCGTTGCTGGACATAATCAGCACAAACGATACAACCGATTCAAACAGCCCCAGCGCCGTCGACAAACTGAAATCCAGCTTGCCGAGACCGATCCGGTACACGTAGGTTTGGATAATGTCCGCCACTCCGTAAACCGCCGGATTGTACATCACCAGCACCTGCTCAAACCCGGCGTTCAGTACCTGACCGAGACGCAGTACAAACACCAGCATGATGACCGGAACGATGCCGGGTACCGTAATATGCCAAATTCGTTTGAACCGGCCCGCGCCATCGACAATCGCCGCTTCGTATTGCTGCGGATCGATGGACGTCATGGCGGCGAGAAACAAAATCGTATTCCAGCCGCTGTCCTTCCAGCCGTCCGTAAACACAAGCAGCGACCGGAACCAGCCGGCGTCGGAAAAAAAGCTGACGCTCTCGATGCCAAACGCCCCAAGGACCTGATTCACGATGCCATACGAGCCCAGCAAGGAGAAAAACAAGCCAAATACAATAACCCAGGACAAAAAATGCGGCATATACACGATGGTTTGAACCCACCGTTTCATCCATCCGATCCGCAGTTCGTTAAGCATCAAAGCGATCAGGATCGGCACCGGGAAAAGAAACACAAGCTTGTACAAGCTGATCAGCAGCGTGTTGACGATTACCTGTAAAAAAGCGGGTTCGTGGAAAATCCGGGCAAAATGCTTCCAGCCGACCCAAGGGCTTTTCACCACGGAATCAATGATGTTGTCCCCGATAAACAAATTAAAATCTTTAAAAGCCAACGTAAGCCCGTACAAAGGAATAAATTTGTATATGACCAGGAACAGCAATCCCGGTATCGACATCAAGTACAAATCGGGGTTTTTGACGGCATAATGCCAGAAGCCCGACCGGCTTGTGCGTGGTTTGCGATTATCCCCCCTTGCGGCATGATCTGTCGGTGTCACTGCGGTTTTGCTCATGAAATCGTTCCTTTCCAAGAAAGGGTTTACACCGCCTTCTTTTTGCTCTTACAATAGTGGCGTGGATGAAGCTTACGTATTTATTGTATATAGCCTTGGAATTTGGATAAACGGGAACGGATTACGATTTCAGGTGTTCCTTTCTAGAAAACGCCTATTTGCGGTGAAATCGTCCAAAAAAAACTGCGGACCGTGATCCGCACTTGCAGCTTTTGCTTTTAAGCTGCTATCTTACGACAAAGGGGAATGTATATGTACCGTGTGCTGATCGTCGACGATGAAACGTCGGTGCGTTCGGGCTTGCGCGATTGCGTCGATTGGGCGGCGCTTGGCCTGGAGCTTGCCGGCGAAGCGGAAGACGGCGAAATCGCCCTGCCGCTTGTCGCCGCCCGCTCCATTCATATCGTGCTGACGGATGTGCGGATGCCGCATATGGACGGGATCGCGTTGGCGGAAAAGCTGCGTGAAACCCATCCGTCGGTAAAAATCATCATGATTAGCGGTTTTGGGGATATCGATTATTTAAAATCGGCGCTGAAGCTGGATGCGATAGACTACATTTTGAAGCCTGTACGGCTTCAGGAGCTGCAGGAGGTGCTTGCCCGCGTCGTATTGCTGCTGCAGGAAGAAGATGAGGCCAGACATAATCGGTTGGCTCAGCAGATGAAGCTCAACCAAAGCATCCCGCTGCTGCGCGAACGATATTTGACCACGCTGGTCGTGGACGGGATCCGGTCGCACGAATCGCTGGAGGAGAAGTTTCAGCTGCTGAACATCGACTTGCCCGTTCAAGCCGCCCGTCTTGGCGTATTTGTCATTCGCATCGACGATTATGCCGCCGCCCTCGCCGGGATGCCGGAGCGGGAGAAGCAGCTGCTGTCGTTTGCGCTGCTGAACATTAGCGAAGATATCGTCAAAGCCGCCTATTGCGGCCATACGTTCGAGACCAAGCCAGGCGAATATGTCGGGCTTGTGCATTTCAGCGCCGATCATGAAGAAGAACAGCTGTTCACAACGATCGAGGAATGCAGAAACCAAATGAACCGCCTGCTCAAAATTAATGTGACGATCGGGGTCGGCTGCACCGTACGCGACTGGGTTTCGCTCCCGGAAGCATACCGTACCGCTGCCGAAGCTGCGGAACACCGCTGGTTTCTGGGCAAAAATCAGATCATTACGATGGATTCGCTGGCTGCCGTTCCCGGTCCGCACCAGCAAACGGTGCAGCTTGACGTACGCTCCTGCATTTCCGTGCTCAAGGCGCCGAATTGGGAAACGGTCGAGCGTTATGTCAGCGAAGCGTTTGGCAAAGGCCACGGGGCCGCTCCCGTCCAGCACGGCCGCAATCTCTGCATGTATATGATCATCGCCTGCTCGGAGCTGCTGCTGGAGCTTGACGCTTCCGCCGGGACGGTGCAGACCAGCGAACGGCAGCTGATGAACCGGCTTTCCGGAATCGAGACGGTGGCCGAACTGAAGCTGCTGCTGCTGCAGCATGTCCGTTTGGCTTACGATGTCGTTGCCGATAAACGCGAACATAAAACACGCAACGTGGTGACGCTGATCAAAAGTTATATCGATGAACACTTTGCCAAAGATTTGACGATCGCCGAAATCGCCGCCGCCGTTTATTTGACGCCAACGTATATATGCCTGCTGTTTAAGCAGGAAACCGGACTCACGATCAACGATTACGTCATTGAAGCGCGTTTGCGCAAAGCGAAACAGCTGCTGGCCGACCCGAGTTATAAGACATACGATATTTGCTACGCCGTCGGGTATAAAGACCCGAGTTATTTCAGCAAGCTATTTAAGAAACATACGGGGCTGACTCCCAGCGAATTTCGGGAGATGCCGGTATGAGAAAACGGATCGCTTCACTGCTAAACGGCATCTCCAAGTCGAGCATGGTCAAGAAGGCGCTGCTCATTTATTTGATTTTTATTTTTTTGCCCAGCTGCTTGCTGATGTACGGATATTACCAGAAAACGTCCGCCATTCTCGAACGCGACATGAGCGCGTCGATGCTGCAAACGCTAAAACAAGCGGAATATAACATTTCAGGCCGGCTTGAACTGATCGAGAACATTTCCGACGGATTTATCGCCAATCCGGATGTTTTTGGATTTTTGTCTGACTTGGCAAAACCGTCTTATTTGCAATACGGAGATTTTCAAGCGCTGGAAAAACTCGTCGGCAGCGGAGAGCGAAACCGGGATGTCCGGCAAATCCGCATTTTCGTCCAGCCCGAGCTGCTGTACGCCAATGAATCGCTGCATTTCTTCCCGCTGCGGAACGTTCAAAGCGAAAGCTGGTACGCCAAAATAAAGGCCCGAAACGGTGCGGTGTATTGGGGGGGAACTCATCTGCAAAGCTATCTTGGCGGCGATGCCGCCTACGTCGCCTCGGCGGCGCGTGTGCTGCACGACCCGACCAACTACGACAAAGTAATTGGTGCGCTGGTGATCGACGTGAAGGAGCAGCTGCTGCGGCAAATTCTCGATCATATCGAGTTGGCCCCGTCGCAGGAAGTGTTTATCATCGATAAAGAGGGAATGATCGTTTCCTACCGGGATCATGCCAAAATCGGCACACCTTCCGATTTGTCGGCCGAACAAATAAGCTCAATCCAAGGGCATGAGGACGGTTATTTCAAAAGCGATGCCGCCGGCGCCGGCATCACGGTATTGTACCGCCATATCCCGCTCTCCGAATGGACGATCGTAGCCAAACTTCCATCCGCCGAAATGTCGGGCGAAAGCATAGCGCTCACGAAAATTTCCGCCGTCATTATCCTTGCCGGTTTTTCAATCGTGTTCATCCTTATTCTTGTACTCGCCTTTGCTTATGCAGCCGAAAGGTTAAGCCGCAGAATCCGCGAGCTCATTTTGACGCTGAAGACGGAAGGCATCGGCCGCCTCGATTCCCGCAGCAGCAGCGACCTGCGCGAGCTGGAGCAAGGCGTAGCGCGTATGGTCCAGACGGTGCACGACCTTACGGCCGAATCGTATCAGGCCAAGCTGCTGGAGCGGGACGCCCAGTTGAACGCGCTGCAAGCCCAGATTAACCCGCATTTTTTGTACAACACGCTTGACAGCATCCACTGGATGGCGATCCGGCGACATGCGGACGACATCAGCGATATGATCGAATCGTTATCGGCGTATTTCAGGCAAAGCCTCAGCAAGGGACGATACATCGTTACATTGGATGAAGAGCTGCAGTTGATCCGCTCGTATATGTACATCCAAAACAAACGCAATGACGACGGGATTCATATGGTGTACCGCATCGACGACGCAGCTCTTGTATGCTGCATCCCGAAAATGATTATTCAACCATTGGTTGAAAATTCGGTGCTTCACGGCATCAATCAGAAGCGGCCGAAACACGGCGTAATTACGATTACGGCCGCCTTGGATAAAGACAACCTGATCATTATAGTGCAGGACGACGGCGTAGGCATTTCCGCAGAACGTCTCGAGAAGCTGCTTGACGCTCCCGCCGACCCCGCGGCCATCCAAAACTTCGGACTGTACAACGTTCACGAACGCATTCGCTTGTATTCCAGAAACGAACCGGGCTGCGGGTTGACGATTGTATCCGAGCCGGGGAACTGGACGCGGGTAAGTCTGCTCATGAAAATAACCGGCCCTCGCCCTAACGGGCTGACCGGTTAATTGTCGCAAGGAGACGGCGCCGCAACGCGGGCCTTATACTAAGGCGACTCGCGTCTTGCCCCGGAACTTAATCAGCAGCAGCGGCCTGGAATTGGAGACAACTGGGCGTCTTGAGCCGTACGCAACGGAAAAGCTGTTTCTGCTGCGGGAGGGCACCGATGGCGTCGACACGGTTTTGTTATTTTGCGTCATCACGCCGCCATTGGAGATTTGCAGGTTCGGATTTTTGCCGTTGACACTGCAATTTGCAAATTTAGTCCGGCTGTAACGGGCAAGCGTGGAGATTTGGCCGTTGATTTCCGGCGCTTCCATAATCCACTCCGCGGACGTTTGCGGCCCGGTATACGTTCTGACCGTTCGGAACGTCCAATTTCTCGTGTGGTTGGTCAGCCGGATCGACCATTTTTTCCCGCTTAATTTCCGAATGCTGGCGCTGATGAAATCGCCCGGTCTGACGCGAAGTTTGATTCTCGTTTCGGCAGCGGGGAGTATTTCCCACCAGGCGTAATAAAGCGCTTTGCCCTTTTCGAAATCGTGCTCCGTGCCGGTCTGGATTAATGAACTGTTGTTATAGCCGTCAATCCCGATCCATGCGGAGGAATACGTCGATTTTTTGCTGGGGCTCACCTTTGGTACGACCCAATTTGCGGTTATCGAGGTGAAACCTCCTTTTCCCCGGGTAATGGCGTAACCCGACCAATTGCTGGATGTCCACCCGAATCCCGAGCTGCTTGCCTGCTTCTGACTTAAATTATACACAGTGCCCCCGCGGCGCACTTGTTTGCTGGCCATCGCTGAATCCTCCTTATGCGGCTATGCTACATTCAATGCCGGATTCAGCCTGTTGGTTCGTATAAAAATACGTTTACTTGCTCAATAATTGCACCACGTCATCCAGCTGTGCGGACAACGACATCACATCGTAAGAAAACCATAGATCCGGATTGACGGTGTAAACCTTATTGTTTTTGAAGGCGGGGAGGTTTTTCCAAAGCATGCTGTCATCCACTTGTTTAAGAAAATCGGGATCGTTGTCGAACCTGACCAGGAACAAGCGGTCCGCCGAAGCGTATTCGGGCAGCTTCTCCAAAGAAATCTTCATGCCGTTTTCATGTCCTTCCTTGCTCCATTCTTTCTTAACCGTCTCCGTCATCGGGAAATGCAGCGTCTCGAACAACGTATAGGCCACATTGCCGCCGCCGTACACTCTCAATTGCCCTTTCTCATATCCGCCGATCACAACAACGCCAAACGTTTCTTCTTTTTTTACATAAGAGGCAAGTTTGGCTCTTGTTTCTTCGCCTTTTTTATTAAACGTTTGGATCCATTCCTGCGCTTTCTCTTTTTGTCCGACTACCTCGGCTACATCGTTGAAATGTCGGAAAACATCGCTGCCCTCCCATTTAACAACGACAGTCGGCGCGATTTTGTTTAATTGATCGAGCTGCCCTTGCAGCATTTCCGTTGCGATAATCAAATCGGGCTGCAAGGCCAATATTTTTTCCATATTTGGGCTGCTTGCGGCGCCGATATCCTCAATTCCGGCTATTTGATCTTTGACGGATGCAAAACTTGTCAGCAGATGCGTCGCGGCTCCCGCCGGTTTGACGCCCGCAGCCAGCAGCTCCGGTAAATACTGCGTTGTAATTACCCGTTTGGGATGAGCGGGAACGGATATTTCCCGGCCAAGCGCATCCTTGTATATTTTTGTGGAGCCGGTCTCGGAAGAAGCGGACGCCGCATCTCCCGTCCCGGCCGGAGCCGGACCGCCGCAAGCGGTCAGCAGCGCAGCCAACAGCATCAATATACACAGCCGCTTGGCTGTCGTTTTATTCCATAAGTGAACCATGTTTTTTCCCCTTTCTTCCTGTTGCGATATCACAATCCTTGTTTGCGTGCGCTCTTACGAACCGAACTGGGCCTCATGCAGCCGCGTATAAATACCTCCCGCCGCAACCAGCTCCTGATGTTTCCCTTGCTCGGCGATGCCTTGTTCGGTCACCACAACGATCCGGTCGGCGTTTTTTATCGTGGCCAGCCGGTGTGCGATGATCAGCGTTGTCCGCCCTTCCGACAATTCGGCCAGCGACTGCTGAATCGCTTTCTCGGTTTCGGTGTCAAGCGCGGAAGTCGCCTCGTCCAAAATAAGGATCGGCGGGTTTTTCAGAAACATCCTGGCGATCGCCAGCCGCTGCTTCTGGCCCCCCGACAGCTTCACGCCGCGTTCCCCAATCACGGTCTGCATGCGGTCCGGCTGGGAGTCGATAAACGCCTGCAAACGCGCCCGAAGCGCCGCTTCCCGGATTTCCTCCTCCGTTGCCTGCAGATTGCCGTAAGCGATGTTGTCATAAATCGTTCCCGCAAACAGAAATACGTCCTGTTGTACAATGCCGATTTGGCCGCGCAAAGACGCCAGCTTCATCCGGGCGATGTCGATTCCATCCACCGTAATCGTACCCGCCTGCGCTTCATAGAAACGCGGCAGCAGGCTGCACAGCGTCGTTTTCCCGGCGCCGGACGGCCCGACGAAAGCGACGGTTTCCCCGGCGCGGATCGTCAGATCGACGTTGTTCAGCACCTTCGCTTCGTTATCGTAGCCAAATGTTACCCCGCTGTAGCGGATGTCGCCGCGCAGAGGACCGGGATCCATCGCGTTGGGCGCGTCGGCAATGTCGGGTTTTGTTTCGAGCAGCTCCAAATAACTTTTGAAGCCGGCCATGCCTTTCGGGTAACTTTCAATAACCGCATTGATTTTATTGATCGGGCCGAGAAATACGCCCGACAGCAACAGGAAACCGACAAACTCCCCGCTTGTCATCTCGCCTTTCACGACAAACCATGTGCCGCACACAAGCACAAACAAAATGACAAACCGCATCAGAAAATAACTGGCCGAAGCGTTTTGCGCCTGGATTTTGTACGATACGAACTTGGTCTGCCGGTACTGCTCGTTGTTTTTGGCAAACTGCGCGGCTTCATGCTGCTCGTTGGTAAATGCCTGCACAACACGAACACCGCCGATGCTATCTTCCACCCGCGCGTTAAACTCGCCGATGTCCTTGAACATACGCTGGAACGCGCGGATCATTTTGCGGTTGAAATAAAGCGAAAGAACGATTAACCCCGGTATGACGACCACCGAAAGCAGGGCTAGCTTCCAATTGATCATCAGCATCAGCACAAAAGCGCCGATCAGCGTCATCGCCGCAATAAATAAATCTTCCGGCCCATGATGCGCCATTTCCCCGATTTCCATCAAATTGCTGGTCATACGGGCCAGCAGATGGCCGGTTTTGTTGTTATCGAAAAATCGGAACGACAGCTTCTGCACATGGGCAAACAGCTTTGCGCGCATGTCCGTCTCAATGTTAATGCCCAACCGGTGCCCCCAATACGTAACGATATATTGCAGCAGACTGTTCAACGCATACATCGCCAGCAAGCCAAGGCAAGCCCACAGGATAAGCAGCCATTTGCCGCCGGGCAGCAAATCGTCGATAAACTTGTTAACCGCCAGCGGAAATCCAAGCTCCATCACCGCCGAGGAAACGGCGCAGCCAAAATCGATCAAAAACAACGTTTTATAAGGCTTATAATAAGCAAAAAATTTGCGCAGCATGTCCATCCGCTCCTTCCTCCTTTCGTCATTTCATCCTCCTTTTGTCCTGGACAGCAGATATAGAAAATACGGCGCTCCGATCACGGCCACAACGATGCCCGTCGGCACTTCCGCCGGCTGCAAAATCCAGCGTCCCAGCGTATCGGCGGCAATCACCAGCAGAGCGCCGGTTAATGCGGAAGCCGGCAGCAGCGTCTGATGGCTCGGACCGACCAACCGCCGTGCGATATGCGGTGCGATCAAGCCAACAAAGCCGATGCCGCCGCTAACCGCAACACACGATCCCGCCAGCCCGACCGCAGCCGCCAGCAGCGTCAATTGCTCTCTCGGCACACGCGCGCCAAGCCCGGTCGCCGTCGCTTCTCCGAGATGAAGCACATTCATCGTCCGGGCTTTGCAGATGACAAATGGCAGCAGCACGACAATAAACGGCAGCAGCGCCAGCACGAACTTCCAGTTGGTTCCCCAGATGCTGCCTGCCATCCATGTGGCGGCAAACTGATATTTATCCGGGCTGATTCGGAGCATGAGCACAATTGTCACCGAACTGATGCCCGCTGCCACAGCCACGCCGGAGAGCAGCAACCGGGTCGGCGACAACCCCTGGTGCCGCTTATAGGACAAGGAAAAGATCAGCGCAGCGGTCAGCCCCGCGCCGGCCCATGCCAGCACAGGCAGCAGAAATACCGGGGCGGCGGCCGTTGTCGGAAAAAATGCGATAAACAGCAGCACAACCAGCCCCGCACCGGCGTTGATGCCCAGAATGCCGGGATCGGCCAGCGCATTGCGCGATATTCCTTGCATGACGCAACCCGATACGGCAAGCCCTGCTCCGATTAATACGGAAATCACGATGCGCGGCAAACGGAAATCGAATAAAATCAGACGTTCCTTGCTTGTCCCGCCCCCAAACAATGTGCGCAGCAAATCAAACGGAGAAAGGCGGGTGAAGCCGGTGTTCATACTAAGGATAAAGACCAGAACGATCAAGATCACAAGTGCCATCAGAATGGCAGCATTTCGCTGGCGGATACGCCTCTCCGCGTGTGTCAAGGCGGTTGCTTGCAGCTTCACAGCTCTCTCTCCTCCTTGCGCGCCAAATAAAGGAAAAACGGTACGCCAATCAGCGCAATAATCGCACCAACGGGCGTCTCATGGGGCGGGTTAAGCATTCTGGCCGCCAGATCGGCGAATACGACAAGAAGCGCGCCAAGCACGGCCGAACAAGGGATGATCCAGCGGTAATCGACGCCAACCAGCCTGCGTGTGATATGCGGGATAATCAGTCCTACGAAGCCGACCACTCCGACAGCCGAAACCCCGGCGCCGGCCAAAATAAGCACGATAGCGGCTCCGCCCAGCTTAACCAGCCCGGTGCGCACGCCAAGACCTTGGGCCACATTGTCCCCTAGACTAAGCATCGTAAAGGCGCGAGACAAAGCGAAAGCCCCAACCATTGCGACCGCTACCCACGGGAACATAATCTTCAGCTGCAGCCATTTCGTACCCGCGACCCCACCCGCATACCAGAACGCAAGGTCCTGGCCGATGCGGTAATACAACGCCACGCCTTCGCTAAGCGCCGTCAGCAGCGCCGATAAGGCAGCTCCGGCGAGCACCAGCCTGATCGGCGTAAGCCCCCCTCTCGCAAGCGAACCTATGCCGTAAACAAGCGCTGCACCAAGCCCGGCGCCTACAAACGAATACAAGATCAGATACATATACGGCAGCCCGGGCACAAAAGCAAAACAAAGCGCCAGCGCAAATCCGGCGCCCGCATTAAGGCCAAGCAAACCCGAATCCGCCAGCGGGTTGCGCGTCATCCCCTGCATGATTGCGCCGGCTACGGCAAAGCAGGCGCCAACTATCGCCCCCCCAAGCACGCGCGGCAAACGCAGCTCCTGGATAATCTGATGTTGCGTCAGATGCCGATTAAAACGGAAGACCGCTTCCCATACGGTTGCAAAACGGATATCTTCCGCGCCAAGCGAGACGGAAAGCAGCATGCCCAAAACAAGCGCCGCCAAACCGCCGGTCAGAATCAGCGTCGCCGCCCATGGACGGGAACGCCATCGAACTGCCGGCGCAGCGCCGGCGGGTCCCGCTTTATCGTTATCCGCTACCTTGCTACGAATCATATAAGCCACCTTTTTCATATTCGCCATCTTTACGATCCTCATGATATTGGCAGCATGACAGCACCAATAGGCCGCTTCGCCAAGAAGCCGCCTATGCTGCACGTGCGCATCGCTATTTCTTGCCTGTGATCGCCGCGACCACGTCGTCGATTTCCCTGCTTTCGGCGATAGGTCCGGCAGAAATCCAGTGTCTGGCCGACACTTTAAACAGATGGTTTTGTTGCACCGCCGGCATTGCTTTCCATACCTGCAATTTCTCAATTTCCTTCGAAGCGGCGACATGCTGTTGAAATTCGGCTTCCGTTTCGAGCGAATAACCGTATATGGCGAACACATAATCCGCGGTAATCGTCGGCAGTTTCTCCAGCGACAAATTCATGCCCCAATCGTCGGCAGTTTGCTTCTGATAATCAATCACACTTGCGTCGGGCTTTAAGCCGAGATCCCTGTACACCAGATTAAAGCTTGGAAAAAACAGCTGCAGCTCCTTGTCCGAAGGACGAATATAAGCGACCGTTTTATCCGCTCCCACCGCACCGGCAATCGCCGCTTTGGCTTGCCCTATTTTCTCGTCATGGGCCTTGATTACGGCCTGCGCTTGATCTGCAAGTCCCAATATGCTGCCGATCGTGACGATCGACGTTCTCCACTCTCCCGCGTCCAAAGCGACGGTCGGCGCAATTTTGCTAAGTTCGGCGTACGATTTTGGATCGACGGCATTTTTGTTAATCAGGATAAGATCCGGCTGCTGCGATAAAATAGCCTCCAAATTCGGTTCCCACGTATTAAACGTCGGCACCTTTAATTCCTTGAGCTGGGCGCTCAAATAATGACCGTCCACACTGTATGCGTAAACCATCGGGGCTTTCAAAGCCAACATGATATCTTCAAGGCCATGTACGGCGACACGCTTAGGGTGTGCGGGAACTTCTGTTGTTCCCAAGACGTGCTTCACTGTTTGCGTCTGCGACTCGGATGTTTTGCCGGCAGACGGCGAAGCGGTCGCTTGGTTGGCGGTGCTGCTGTCTGCCCCCGCCGTATTAGAACCGGCGTTATTTCCGCAAGCAGCGGCAATGATAACGGTAAAAAACAATATAAACAGCAGCAGCGTCCGCCCTATTATTTTATTTGCAGCCTGTCGTGCGCTCCGCTCAACACCAACGGTTTTGTCATGAAAAAGCATATTCCCCTCCAAAGATGATAGTGATAATCATTATCGATTATACAATTATATATCACGATCCGATGGGATAGGAATATGAAATGGTGCTTACTTTACTCTCACCCGCGGGCACAAAATAACAAGTCCAGTTGCTGCAAAAAACGATAATGCTGATACGCCGTATATTCCATAATCGGTTCGCCAAACCAGGTTAAGCCAGACGTCACATATACATGGCGATTTTGGACCGCATTCAGGCGCTGCCAATGCTCGGATCGCTTCAGCCGGCTCCAGTTCATTTGCGACTGCCTATCCTTCATGACATTCATCAGCACGACATCCGCCATGAAGTCAGCGAGCTGTTCCGCTTCGATAAATTCGGTATATCGGATCCGCTCGACACCGCCGGCACAGCCTACCTGCAAATCGTCATAGAGGACGGTTCCGGCTCTTTTGCCCCAAATTTTGATTCCTCTGGCGGAGACATGAAGAATAAGCAGACCACCCTGCCTGAAAGCATCAGGAATCTTCTCCCGTACGGCGTCGGCTTTGTCATCGTAACGCGACAGCCATTTCTCTCCCTCCTGTTCTTTGTCCAAAAACCGGGCCGTCATTTGCAGATGTACACGCCATGTTTCCTGCTGCCACGGCAAAAACAAGACGGGAGCGATTTGCTGCAGCTTAATCTTCTCCTCATCGGTAATCATTTCCTCCAAAGCGACAATCCGGTCAGGGCGGGCCCGCCACAACGCTTTTCTGTTAAACTCGTAATCGTGGCTTAAAGGAACCTTGACATCGTAACGGTACCGCTTCCGGTAATCATCGGTCCAGGATTGGTCGATCGGAGCCGCATAAGGAATGATTTGCAGAGCCAGCAAATGGCCGAGATTGGGCCAACTGTACGCGGCGGTTTTACATTTGCGGTTGGCCATATAGATGCTCGGCGAAATGCCGACATGTTTTTTGAACTGGCTGCTGAAATAAAGCGGATCTTTGTAGCCGACTTCACCTGCAATATCCCGCAGCGAACGGCCTTCCTCCATCAGCAGTTTGGCTTGGTTCGTGCGCAACTCGGTCAAATAATCAATGACGCTTTGGCCAAATCTGTCTTTAAACGATCTCATAAAATGGTACCGGCTCATGCCGGCCGACTCGGACAAACGTTCGACCGTAATTTCGTCCCGGTAATGACTTCTCAAATAATCGCGGGCCTGGTCCAGCGCATCCTCGTGGTGTCCCTGTTTTTTGAGCAGCAGATGCAGCAGCTCCTGAAACCCGGCTTGGCTGACCAGACGATCCGTCGCATCGCCGCTATGCCAATGTACGGTTATTTTCTCGCAAACCCCGATCAGACGCGCTGAAGCAGTTGCGATCGTTTCCTCCGACACCCATGATATAAGCGCCTGCTCTACCCCATTTTCCTCCGGCATGTATATATCAAAATGAAATCCGTACAGCACCTGTTCCCCGTCGGACGGATATCGCAGCTCTAACCGCTGGCCCGGCCGGATGACATGTACGATCCCTGGAGTTATCGGAGACAATATACCGTCAATCACGATATTGCCGTGCCGTTTGGCTGCCGCAATCAGCATATACGAAGGGGCGGCGGCATGCAGCAGACGAAAGGCGTCTTGCTTGTCGTTTTCTTCAAACACATGAACCAGTCTGATCCACATGCGGCTGATCCAATCCGAACTTGCCGGTCCGGCAGGAAACGGCTGATGATCGTTCGTCATAAAGCATCCCCTTTCATGTGAAATGTTGAAGCACTTCATGAAAATAGTAACTGATAATCATTCTCGACGTCAATTATGAGCCAACCGCGCAGGTTCGACCGCCGCCATGCGGCGCCGTGACCACGCTCAGGACACGTGTTGAGAATTGAACCTCCGCTTCCCTTAACACGCCAAAAAAGCTTCCGCCACCCGCAACGGGTGACTGGAAGCTTATCAGCTGTTTTTATCGGCTTATTACCTGGAATATCGCAAACTTCAAATATTGGCCTTCGTCTACGCCAAGAATGGACGGATGGTCTTTGCCCGCGCTGCGGAATTCGACAAGACGCAGCAGCTTGCCGGCATCAACGGCCGCCTCATGCACCGCTTCCAGAAACATGTCGGCATGCATATGGTACGAGCAGCTGGCGGTTACCAGAAACCCGCCGTCATTAACAAGCTTCATGCCCTGCAAGTTGATGTCTTTGTAGCCGCGTTTCGCTCCCTCCACGGCGGTCTTCGATTTGGCAAACGCCGGAGGGTCGAGAATCACGACGTCCCAAGTACGTCCTCCTGTAGTCAGCGGCTTTGAGGTGTCGACCTTCTTCAGCGCTGCCTGACCACGCTCCTGACGTTGCTCCTGCCCTTTGACCTGCTCGCGCAAATACTCGAAAGCGTCGGCCGCTACGAACTCCACACGGTCAGTAAAACCGTTCAGCTCCACGTTGCGTTTCGCGCTTTCGATCGCATGTTCGGAAATATCGAGGCAGGTCACTTTTTTCGCGCCGTATTTGCAGGCATGCAGCGTAAAGCTGCCCGTATGCGAGAAGCACTCCAGCACGGTAGCGCCGTCCCAATACGGGAACGTCACTTCTTTGCCGCTTTTGTTCAGCGGAACACGTTTGATGCTGCCGTCTTCGGCAGTAACCTCTTGTAACGTGATGCCGCTTGTCTTGCCCCATCCGGTCATCAGCGGCTCCAGCGCCGCGCGGTTTTCCCGTTGGTCGAAGAAATATCCGGTTTTCTGGCCTTGCACGATATCGACTACCAGGCGCAGGCCGTTTTCCTTAATTTCCACCAGCCGCGGGCATTCCCCGTACAGCAGGCCGGTCTTCTGCTCCAGCCCTTCCAGCTCGCGCACCGGCACGTCGCTGCGTTCGTAAATGCCCGCCGGAGCAATCACTTCGGCAAGCGCCGAGACAATATGGTCGCGTACGCGGTCCATGCCCAGCGACAGGATCTGCACGACCAGCACGTCCGCGAACTTATCGACAATTAATCCCGGCAAAAAGTCCGCTTCTCCGTAGACAAGCCGGTACGAATCGCTTTCCTTAATGAAGCGGCTGCGGAGTTCGGCGCAGCGGCGAAAGCGCTCGGCGAAATATTCGTGAGTCAGCTCCTCAAGAGGCTTATAAGAGACGACACGCACTGTAATTTGCGATGCGGTGTTGATAAATCCTGTCGCCAAATATTGGCCTTGCGCGTTATGTACGGCAACAAGCTCGCCGGCAGCGGCTTCGCCTTCGATGCGGTCGATTTCATTTTTGAAAATCCACGGGTGGCCTTGCTCGACCCGCTTATTCCGTTTACGGTTTAAAATAACGGTTGCCATGCAGCGATTGATTCCCCTGTTCTTGGTTCAATTTCGATCGGATGATTAATAGGAAGAAGAGCCTGTTACCCCGTTAACAATAGCGACCCCGGAGCTTGTGCCCAATCTGGTTGCTCCCGCTTCGATCATCGCCAATGCGGCCTGCAAGTCGCGCACTCCCCCGGAAGCCTTAACGCCGATATGAGAGGAAACCGATTCGCGCATCAGACGAATATCGTCCACAGTGGCGCCTCCCGGACCAAAGCCGGTCGAGGTTTTGACGTAATGCGCTCCCGCTTGCTCCGATAGGCGGCATGCCGTCCGTTTCTGCTCATCGTTTAAAAAGCCGGTTTCAAAAATTACTTTAACGATCGCCTTGCCTTCCACCGCTTGCACCACTTGACGGATGTCGTCTTCCACCGCGCCGTAATCGCCTTCGAGCAGCTTGCCGACCTGCAGCACCATGTCGATCTCGTTTGCTCCGTCTTCCGCAGCTTGCGCCGCTTCGAACGCCTTGGCTTTGGATTGCATCGCGCCTAACGGAAAACCGCACACAACGCTGATGTTCACCTGCGTTCCGGCGAGCAGTTCCTTGCATAACGGCACCCATACGCCGTTCACGCACACGCTGTAAAATTCGTGCTGCTTTGCTTCGCCGCACAACTTCTCGATCGCAGCGCGGCCCGCATCCGCTTTCAATAATGTATGGTCGATATACCGTGCGATATTGCCAGCTTCAATTGCCATCTTACTCCACCTCGTAACCTAATTTTTCCAACGCCTTTTTGACCACCGAATCATTATTGCCATATCCATTATGCACCTGCTGATGCCAAGCTTCAAGCGGAGCAAGCCATTCCACGCCGCGGATTTCCTCCACCTGCGCCGCCAGCTTGCCGCCCGTATGCTCGACCAGAAAATAATGCACCTCTTTATCCACTAAACCGATGCCGGACATCGTATATTGATAACGAATCGTTTCCAACGGTTCGACAATCCGCCCTTCAATGCCGGTTTCCTCGACGATTTCGCGGAGCGCCGTTTGCTCGATCGTTTCCCCGGCTTCCATCTTGCCTTTTGGCAGCGTAATTTTGCCGTAGCGGTCTTGAATCATCTGCACCTCAAGCTCGCGTTCCCGCTGCTTACGGAAAACGACGCCGCCTGCCGAAATTTCTTTCATCCGAACCACCCTTCCGTGTGAGTAGAAAAGTTGCTGAATACGAAGAACTTTCGCTGAAACGATGAAACTAACAGAAAGGATTTTACCCCGCCGGACGCGGGACAAAATCCCTGTTTTCGTGCATTATCCGTTTACGACCTTAGCCTGAGACAACAGTCTGACACATTCGCCGCGGCTTTCGTTGACCCCGGCTTCGGTCAGTTTTACTTTTACAATATCCCCGATCCAATCTTCGGAGCCATCAAATACAAGCTGGATGTAATTGTCGGTATAACCCGATACGAGACCGCTGTTCGGCATTCCTTTATAGCTGCGCTCGGGAATGACTTCAAGCACTTGGCCGACAAATTGTTTGGCATAAGCGAGCTGCATTTTTTCCGAGAGGTCAATCAACTCGTGCACTCTAGCGTTTTTAATTTCCTCGTCGATCTGGTCTTCCATACGCGCCGCCGGCGTTCCCGTCCGCTTGGAATAAGGGAACACATGCATTTCGGAAAATTGCATCTGCTCCATAAACCGGTAGCCATTGCGGAACATCTCCTCGGTTTCGCCAGGGAAACCGACAATCACGTCGGTTGTAATCGCCACACCCGGCATCGCCTTATGCAGCTTTTCGATTTTGCCGCCGAATTCGGCCGTCGTATATTTACGCCGCATCCGCGCCAACACCGAATCGTCGCCGGCTTGCAGCGGAATGTGCAGATGGCGGCACATTTTATCCGAAGTGTTCAGCACCTCGATCACTTCGTCGGAGATTTGGCTGGCTTCAATCGAACTGATCCGCACCCGGCGCAGTCCGTCGACCCGATCCAAATCGCGCAGCAGCCGCCCGAGGCTGTAGTCCTCTATATCTTCCCCGTAACCTCCGGTATGAATACCGGTCAGCACAATTTCATTGTAGCCCGCTTCCACCAGCTGGCGCGCTTGCTGGATGACGCTTTCCGGCTCCCTGCTGCGCATCAGCCCACGCGACCAAGGAATGATGCAGAACGTGCAGAAGTTGTTGCAGCCTTCTTGTATTTTCAGAAACGCCCGCGTGCGGTCGGCAAAATCCGGAACGTCCAGCTCCTCGAACGTACGGGTTTTCATAATATTGCGCACCGCATTGATTGGCTGGCGGTCCTGTTCGAATTGACGGATCAGCGGGATGATTTTATCCCTGTCCTGCGTCCCGATCACCATATCGACGCCCGGAATCGCCATAATTTCCGCCGGCGACGTTTGCGCGTAACAGCCGGTAACGGCGATAATCGCTTCCGGGTTGCGGCGTACGGCGCGGCGGATCATCTGCCTGCTTTTTTTATCTCCCGTATTGGTTACCGTACAGGTGTTGATCACATAAACATCGGCGGTCGATTCAAAATCGACCTGCTCGTACCCATCCTGCTTAAACAGCTGCCAGATCGCTTCCGTATCGTAAAAGTTCACTTTGCAGCCTAATGTATGAAATGCCACTGTAGACATCGTTATACTCCTCCCATCTCGCCGGCTTCATATAAAATGCACGTCAGGCCGACAATTGCGGCCGTCTCCGTGCGTAAAATGCGTTTCCCTAAACTGACCGGCAGACATCCTGCGGTTTCCGCACGGGCCACTTCCTGCTCCGTAAAGCCGCCTTCCGGACCTATGATCAGCATGATCTTCAGAGACCCCGATCCGTCCGGGCGGCTATACAGCTTGCGCAGTGCGGGCTTTAGCTGCGAACCGCTTTCCTTCTCATAGCATATCCAAGCTGCGTCCATTTGCTTCGCCGCCTGCAGCAGCTCGTTCCATCCGCAGGCTTGGGCCACGACCGGAACCCGGCTTCGATGCGCTTGCTCGGCTGCTTCTTTGGCAATTTTCTGCCAGCGCACAGTCCGCTTTTCTTCTTTTTTGGCGTCGAGCTGCACGATCGTACGTTCCGAGGTAAACGGCAAAAAGCGGGCTGCGCCCACTTCGGTTCCTTTTTGAATCACCGTTTCCATCTTGTCGCCTTTCGGCAGGCTCTGCGCGATCCATACTTCAACGGCAGGCTCGCGGTCCATCGGCAGCAGCTCGACAATCCGGCATGTCGCCTGATCCTTCTCCAGCCCGCTGATTTCCACAAGCGCTTCCCGCTGCTCGCCGTCGCTTACGATAACGCGGTCGCCTTCTTTGGCGCGCATCACTCTGAGCAGATGGTGCGCGTCGTCGCCGGTGATCACAACATGGTCCTCATGGAACTGTCCGGCCTCGATAAAATAGCGCTGCATAGTTAAGCCACTCCAAACAATCAAATTTCATCATACAACGTTCATCAGGAAAATACCATCGATTCGCATGGTCCGGTCAGGGCCGTCACACAAGGAAAAATCGCCTCAAACAGCGGCCATTCCGGCTACATCCCGAAAAGCCTGCGCAGCAGCGAATCCATCGCGAATAAAATGACATTGCCGAACGAAAAAATCGGCCCTAGCGTGACACGGGCCACCGGCGGAATAAACACCATCAATAAGAAAATATAAATCGCCCATTGCTCATATTGTTTGATTTTCAAACGAAGATGAAGCGGCAAAATATCTTCCAAAATCCGGTAACCGTCAAGCGGCGGCAATGGAATAAGGTTAAATAAGAACAACGTCATATTAATCGTAATGAGAAAATTTAAAAACATGCGAACCGCTTCGAATACGCCGTTGGACATATGGGAGGTTAATCCGAATTTGCTCAACGTATGGACTGCGAGCAGCCCGACAAAACAGATCACCAGATTGCTCAGCGGCCCGGCGAACGAAACGGCGATCCCCATCAGGCGGGGATGCTTGAATTTCGCGCGGTTGACCGGCACCGGCTTGGCCCAGCCAAAACCGGCGATCAGGATCAGCAGCGTACCGATCAAATCAAGATGAACCCGCGGGTTCAAGGTAACCCGGCCTAAGTTTTTGGCGGTCGGGTCACCGAACAAATAAGCGGTATACGCGTGGGCAAACTCGTGAAGTGTGAAGGCAATCAGCAGCACCAGCAGCACAAACGGAATTTCATCCAGCGAATACCGAAAAAAATGGCTTAAGTCCATAGGCCTTCACCTAACGCTTTCTCGCCACGATTGCTACCCAGTCCGAATCGTAATTGCGCTCTACGATCTCGAATCCGTGTGCCGTTAGCGCTTGAACGATGTCGGATTCCTTGCTTTGAATGATGCCGGAAGCGATGTAATGACCGCCGGAAGCGAGCACATCGTATACATCCTGCACAAACAGCAGCAAGATTTCCGCTAAAATGTTAGCGACAACAACCTGCACCGGCAGCTTCACGCCAAGGCTTGAAGCGCTACCCTCCTGGCTTTCTCTGAACACCTGCAGCAGATCGCTTTGTTTGACCGTCGTCTGCGCTTCAAGACCGTTTAGCTTAATATTCTCCGTTGCACTGGAAACCGCCACCGGATCCAAGTCAACCGCCAGCACGTGCCGAGCGCCAAGTTTGGCGGCTGCAATCGACAGCACGCCGGAGCCTGTGCCGACATCGATCACATCGTCGCCGGGACGAATAACTTTCTCCAGCGTCTTCAGGCATAACGAAGTGGTTGCGTGTGTGCCCGTGCCAAACGCCATTCCCGGATCCAGCTCGATAATCAGCTCCTCCGGTCCGCCTGCATACTCTTCCCATGTCGGCTTGATAGTCAGCCGGTCGGAAATACGCAAAGGCTTGAAATACTGCTTCCAAGCGTTGGCCCAATCTTCCTCGTCCACCAGGCGGAGCTCATAGGTCGGATTGCCGGTATCGATATCAAATGACGTGAGTTCTTCAATTGATTGCTTCAACTGCTCGATGATGCCGTCCATCTCGAGCAGCTCGGAGAAATAACCTTTAATCACCGCACGCCCTTCGGGAATGTCGTTAAGCGGCAGTTCGTACCATTGGCCAAACGATGTATCGCGCTGTTTATTCAGCGTCCCGGATTCCTCGATGGAAACTCCTCCGGCGCCCAGCTCATGCAGGAAATTGGAAATCATTTCGATCGCCATTTCCGTTGTATTGATCGTAATCTCATGCCAACGCATAAAAATGCCATCCTCCTGTCGTATACCAAAAAAAGCGCATTACGCCTATTGTACTACAACTGGGCATAAAACGTAAAATGCAAATGCCATCCGCCGTTTCCACATAGACAGGCCGGGCATAAGATGTACCGGACAACAACTCCAGGAAGGGAAGGCAGCCCATGATTAAATCGAATGTCAAATCGTACAAATACCGGGTCGGCAAAAACACCTATCTCGTCATCCACATCTTCCAAACGGCAAACGCGCAAACCGATTCCGGCAATGTCATTGCCAGCAACGCGGCGAACATCAAAATCATGAAACAGGAGGGATCCCGAAACCATGCCAAAGTCTCAAAAAAACACAAAAAAACGCTCCGATAGAAACAGCGTTGTAGTCAGACAAAATACGCGGGCCAGCACCGGACAAGGCGGCAATGCCTTCGCCATCAATGCTTCGGATGTGGGCGTAGTCAGAACGGACGTCAGCCCGAAAAACTGATTCACACCAGCTCCCCCATCTTCATGTGCGAAAAAGACGTCTCCGGCACACCGGCAAAAAAGCGGTGCGTGGAGACGTCTTTGTTTATATAAGTCCAACCGGATATTTCCGGCCGGCTTATTTTACTGGCTTGCCGTTCACGTGGTGTGTTATAAGCCGGCTCTCCCGGCTTGCACGATACGATCCATCAAAGCATTCCACGAGCCGTCCACCGTCTGCCTCTCGGGATGTTCCTCGAACCATCTGACCGTACGCTCCATACCTCGTTCAAAAGGAACCGTGGCGCAGAAGCCGGGTACGAAACGTTTGATTTTACTGTTGTCGAATACGCCGCTGACAGCCTTGTCGCCGTGCAGATTGCCCTCTTGCTCCGGCGATACGGAAACAATCACATCCGATGCGACATGTACGAGATTCGGCCGGACTCCGGCCGCTTTGCCGATCGCCGTATAAATCTGATTCCAATCCAATACTTCATCGGACGTAATATGAAACGATTGGCCCACAGCCTGGGACAACCCAAGCAAGCCGACAAACCCTTTGGCAAAATCGGTATTGTGGGTCATCGTCCACAGAGAGGTGCCGTCCCCGTGAACGACGATCGGTTCCCCCCTGCGCATCCGGTCGACCAGCGACCACGGATGCTGCCAGCTGTTTAACGCTGCGGGAATCATCGTGTCACCGTATGTAAACGACGGGCGAACGATGGTGACCGGAAAACCTTCTTCCCGGTACGCATCCATCAACATGTTTTCGCAGGCGATTTTATCCCTGGAATATTGCCAATACGGATTGTGCAGCGGCGTCGATTCGGTAATCAAATAATGCGATGGCGGCTTCTGATAGGCCGAGGCCGAACTGATAAAGATATACTGGGCCGTTTTCCCTTGAAACAATTGGATATTGTTGCGAATATGCTCAGGCGTAAACGAAATCCAATCCACAATCACGTCAAATTCATACCTTTTCAGCGTTTCCGCGGCTTCGGCGGCCCTTATATCCCCTACGATCACCTGTGCGCCTTGAGGGACAAACGGGCGCCGCAAACCTCTGTTGAACAAATACAGCTCCAGCCCTTGTTCCGCCGCCCGTTGGGAAACGGCTTCGCTGATCAGCCCCGTTCCCCCGATGAACAACACCTTCACCTGAAATCGCCTCTCTTTTGCTTAAGTTCTTTTCGCTTGTGAATCCGCAGCGGCGGCCTCCATCAAACCTTTGATATATCCGACGCCGAACAATCGGCCCAGCACCTCATAACCCGGATGGGCGTTGTCTTCGCCTTCCATGGTAGGCACATGGTCGGGCCTTGCCGGCCCGTTATAACCGACCTCATAATACGTTTTCATCGCTTCCAGCATGTTTGTTTTACCGTCGTCGTGGAATGTCTCTTCGAACTTTTCGGCTGTGCCGCGCACATCGCGGAAATGGACGAAAAATAGTTTGTTTTGCGCGGCAAACTTGCGGATGACGCCGGGGATATGCTCTCCGGCCGTCGCCAGCGTGCCTTGACATAACGTGATGCCGCTGTATTCGCTGGGCACCAGATCGATCGCCCGCTGCAGCGCTTCTGCGCTGCGCAGTATACGCGAGACGCCGCGAATCGGAGAAATCGGCGGGTCGTCGGGATGAAGCGCCAGCTTCACCTTCGCTTTTTCCGCGACAGGCACAATCCGCTCCAAATAATATTTAAGATTGTCCCACAACCGCTCCTCCGTGACGATCCCCGCTTCGGTCAGCGGCGCATTGCGCATCAGCTCATGCTCGTAACTCGATACTAGCGCACCGCCGCGTGTACGGGTTGTCGTGGATGTGCGGAACCAATTGAACTGTGCCATAAAATTATAACATAATACGGAAATGCCCACCGCACCCATGTTGGAAATAAATTGCTGCATCACTTCGATTTCTTCATCGCGCCCGGGCAAGCCAAGTTTAATATTGTTTGTCGGAGGCGCGGATTCGATCACCGTCAAATTCAGTCCGAATTCTTCAAACCGGCGTTTCATATGAAGCAAATTCATATATTCCCACGGCTTCCAGCCGTTCTCCTCGCGGGGCAGCGGACCTACTGCATAATTAACTCCCATCTGCTTGGCCAGATGCCAAAGCCGGGTCGGGTGGGAGGGAAATATTTCAGCGAGCTGCATAGCGTTCACTCCTTCTCGCGGTTTATTTTTTTCCGAGCTTCATTTCCGTTTCTTTGCCTTTGGCCGCAATTTTATCGTAAGCTTGCTCGATCGTTTGTTTGTTGAACATAACCGCTTCCATCTCGGTCTGATACGTTTTGACGAAATCTTCCCAGCCCGGGGGCGCAGGATAAAACGGCAAGGCCTTGCCAAGCGCCACGTCGAGCAAATCTTTGCCGATCGTATCGACCCGTTTCAGATCCGGCAGGAGATCTTTATAGATTTGTTCGTTGATCGGAATACCCCGTGTTGTGCCCAGCGTTTTGCCCGCTTCCTTATCGGTAATGAACCATTTGACGAATTTCTTCGCTTCCGCTTTGTATTTGGTCGAGCTGCTGACACTGAGGAATATCGTGGCTTGCGCCCAACCGCCGCCCGACGGACCGGTCGGATTGTTCACAACCGCCACCTTGCCCGGCAGCAGCCCTTCGAGCACACTGACGGAACCGACCGTTGCCGTTCTGGTCATCACCGTACCGGAGCCAAGCGGGTCGCTTTTCGGATCGTTTTCTTTAAAACCCGACTGTACTTGCGCCGGAGGCACGGTATTGTTTTTGCGGAATTGGTCGTATGTTTGCTGGAACTTGAACCACAAGTCCTTATCCAGGCTGAATTTGGTCCCGTCTACCATCATCGGGCCTTTGCCGTTGGAAGTTTGATAGAATTGGTACCACTCCCAACTGCTGGTGCCGTCGGTAATGCCGTATTTCTCTTTGGGCAGCTTGCTGCGGGCCTCTTTTGCGAAAGCGAAAAACTCGTCCCAGGTCCAATCTTTGGCCGGAATTTTGACGCCGGCGGCTTCCAGCTCCGCTTTGTTGAATACGATGCCGGAACCGTTATGAGCGAGCGGAATCCCGTACAACTTGCCGTTGTAGCGCAAATTATCCAAAATTTTCGGATCGACGATGCCTTTCAAGTCAACATCCGACAAATCTTCAAGCAAACCGCGTTTGGCATAATCCTGAATGTATGCCCCGTCCATCTGCAGCACGTCGGTCATCGATTTCGAGGCGGCCAGTGTGGTGAGCTTTGTCCAGAATGCGTCCCAGGCCAAATATTCCGAGGTAAACTTCACGTTGGGATTTTGCTGGGTGTACAGATCCAGCGCCTTTAAAGTCGCCTGATGGCGGGCATCCGTCCCCCACCACATGATTTTCATATTGACCGGGCCCGAGCTTTTCTTGTCCCCGTCCGCCGCCGGCGGTTTGTCTCCCGAGCCCCCTCCGCCGCCGCAAGCTGTAAGCGCCAATACCGCAGCCATTGAAAAAATCGTCATCCCCGCTATCCGTTTTTTTGCCAGTAGCATGTCCCGATTCCCCTTTCGAACGTTCAAATATGTATTGGAACTACCCCTTGATGCCGGTAGTTGCAATCCCTTCCACGAAATGCTTTTGCGCCAAAAAAAACACGATTACGGACGGCACGATGGACAGCAGAGACATCGCCAGCAGCTGCCCCCACTGAATCTCGAACTGGTCGACGAACATGCGGAGCCCGAGGCCGACGGTATATTTTTCGATGGAGCTTAAATACAGCAATTGTCCGAAGAAGTCGTCCCAACTCCATATAAAGGTGAATATCGCTACAGTGACCAATGCCGGTTTGATCAACGGAAAGATGATCCGCAAATAAATGCCGTAAACCGAAGCCCCGTCCATATGAGCCGCTTCGTCCAGTTCCCTGGGAATACTGCGGATAAACTGCACGAGCAAAAAGACGAAAAATGCGCCGCCGCCAAAAAAATGGGGAAGTATAAGCGGCACGTAGCTGTCGACCAACCCCAGATTGTTATAGAAAATATATTGTGGAATGATCGTCACTTGTCCCGGCAGCATCATCGTCAGCAGCAGCACGGAAAACCAGAAGCCGCGCAGCTTGAAGCGCAATCTCCCGAATCCGTAAGCGACCAGCGAGCTTGTAATGACAGCCCCCAGCACGTTCCAGAATTCCATCATCAGCGTATTGGCGAAAAACGTAGTGAAGCTGTAATCGGCGGAGAAATTCCAGCCCTTCGAAAAGTTGCTCCACATCGGCGTTTCCGGCCATATCGTAGGCAATACCATCTCCGACGTTTTCTTTAACGACGCGCCGATCCACCACAACACCGGATACAGCATAAAAAGCGACAGCACAAGCAGCAGCGTATGGTTAACGGTTCCTTTGGAGTACCAGCTTCTCATCGCGGATCGCGGCCTCCTTCCGCTTCATAATAAACCCAGTATTTGGAAACCAAGAAGTTAAGCGCTGTCAAAACGGCGATGATGACAAGCAGTATCCAGGCCAGCGCCGAGGCGTAACCCATCTGATAGTTTTTGAACGCTTTCTCAAACAGGAACAACGCATACATGTAGGTGGAACCGGCCGGTCCCCCGTTGGTAATAATAAAGGCCGACGTAAACATCTGGAACGAACCGATAATGCCCAGCACCAGATTAAAAAACATCACCGGAGACAGCATCGGCAGCGTGATGTGCCAGAACTTGCGGAGCGGCGTGGCTCCGTCAACGGATGCCGATTCATACAGATCCTGCGGAATTTGCTTTAATCCTGCGAGAAAAATGACCATCGTTGAGCCGAACTGCCACGTGTTCAGCAGCACCAGCGTCAAAAGCGACGTGTCGGGATTGGCGATCCAAGCGATGCCCTGAATTCCGAACCAGCCAAGCATGTGGTTGACATATCCGTCGAGACCAAAGATATTCCGCCACAGCACGGAGACGGCAATACTGCCGCCGATCAGCGAAGGGAAATAAATCGCCGTCCGGTACATTTGAATACCACGCAAGCTTTTGTTCAGCAGGATCGCAACCATCAAGGAAAAAAACAGCTTGAGCGGTACGGACAAAATGACAAAAGCGAAGGTAACCTTAAGCGCCTGACGGAACATCCGGTCGTTGAGAAAAATATCGGAATAGTTGCCGAATCCGATCCATGAGGGGTCGTCGAGCAGGGAATATTCTGTGAAGGAGAGATAGAAGGAACGTACGATCGGCCACAACGTCAGCAGCAGAAACCCAAGCAGCCAAGGCGCGATAAATAAATAACCCGCCAGGTGATGTTGACCGGATACGTTTCCTTTGCGGGCTCTGGTTACAACCGATTGTTCTTGCACAAGCGCTTTTGCATTCATGAATATGCCCCTTCCTGTGAACTACACAAAGATCATCTTTGTGTATCCAAAATATCAAATCGACATTTTCCTGCACAGTAGGGGAATTATTGAATTTGTTTGATTTTTTTAATTCGGCCATTCGAGCGAATCGCGATACTCGCTGGGCGACAGCCCTGCCTTTTTCTTGAATATTTGACTGAAGTAACGGGGATCGCTGTACCCGACCTTTTCAGCTACCTCGTAATTTTTCAAATGCGTCGTCTTCAGCAATTTCTTCGCTTTGTTGATCCGGATGTCGGTCAAATATTCGATAAACGTCACGCCCATGTTCAGCTTAAACAATGTGCTGAGGTAAGCCGGGGTGATATACACCTTTTCCGCCACATAATGAAGTGTCGCTTTCTCATATTCACCTTCCATGCAGGATAACGCTTTTTTGATAATAATCCGGTTCAGATTTTCGTTGGATCCGTTTAATTCGGCAAGATGCTTCAGGCAACAAGCGGCGTATCTTTTCACTTCCGTAAGCGTTTGCAAATGAATGGCCGAAGTCATATCTTGTCTGACCGCAGAGCCGGTCTGGCCGATCGACGCTTTGATCCGCAGTTCCAATCCGATCAGCAGTTGAATCGTGCAGTTATTGACCTCCTCCCGCTGCAGCGGACCGTCCTGCAGCAGCGCTTTGTAAAATTCTTCGACCGCTGGCTCGATGCCATCCGGCTGCCCGTCGTGGATGAGACGGAACAATTCGTCTTCTTTGTCCTCAGGGTAATTCGCCGTATTTGTATAAGGGGACACATGGTTAAAATAAATAACCTCGGCAAGACCCCGGTAAAATTTATGCTTGAGCGCGTTTGCCGCTTGCGTGTAGCTGAGATGCAGTTCCGAGAGGCGCTGGCACGGATTGCCGATACCAGCCGTTATCGTGAGGGAGTGAATCCTGGAGTAGTAGCTTTGGAGTAAAGCATGCAGTCTGACGATAGCCGCCCTGTCGTCCCAAGAAAACAGCACGCTGATATGTCCGATTTCATCCATGAACACCGCGCAGTTGCCGGGAGCATGCCGTTCGATCATGTTTTGCAGATCGGAGGGCGCGTGGCCGCCGCCGATGCCTGCGTTTGTTGCGAGTTCGGCGGCGTTGAATTCGAACAAAGCCAATGTCGGATAAGAGAAGCAAGTGTGAAGGCCTCTTGCCGCCAGCAATTCTTTTAATTGTTCGGACGGTGCGGGGCCCGAGCGGATCATTTCGGCAAGCGTACGGCCGCGCGGCGCGCTTATCGAGGTTTCCCTATGTTTGACTGCAACAGATGAGGTATTGCCCTTGTTCATATCCCGTTCTCCTCTCGCCTGAAAAGATGGTTATGAAATACCCGCTGCCGTATGTACTAATTTGTGTACTGCTTATAAAAATCAAAACCCCGGATCAGCTTTTCTTCGGTAAGCTCGATATTTCCCGTCTTGATCAATTCGAGAATCTCGGTATGCGAGTCGGGGAGGCTGTAGCCTTTATGGTCCTTGTTGGTTACCGTAATAAACCTCATGATTTTCATTCTGATTTTGCTCCAGATGTCCAAGAATAGCTCATTCCCGCATCTCTTGTAAAAATACCCGTGAAAATCCATGTCCATCTCGACCAGTTGAAACGGATCGCCCTTGTCGACCGCGGCCCGCATGCCATCGACGATTTGCTGCAGAGCGTCGATATCGTGTTCGGTCATCTGCTTCATCATGCCTCTTAACGCATGGCCTTCCACAAGCTGCCGTAGCTCGTAAATATCGCGGATTTCTTTGGCGGTAATTTCCGAGACAACGGAACCTTTATTCGTCTTGCCGATAATCAAACCTTCCTGCTTTAAGCGTTCCAGCGCCTCTCTGACGGGTGCTTGGCTGACGCTGAATTCTCTCGCAATATCAAGCACGATCATCCGGTGTCCCGGGGGAAGTTCCCCTTTCATGATTTGCCGTTTCAAAATCGTGTGTACATGCTCGCTTAAAGAAATCGGTGTTTGCGTGATGTTTGCCGTTTCCATTCCTGCATCCCTCGTTTGCTGCAATAATGTCCTGCTCAACTATCGATTATCGATAATTTGATACTAAAAGCGCTTCCACATTTTGTCAAGGCACCTTATAAAAAACAAAAAAAACAAACAAAATGATAATTTTTCACCATCGAAACGGGTGACCCGCAATAGGTAAGATAGACATAAATGTGTGTCAATCGCTTAAATCTGCCCAATGAGGTGCAATCTATGCAAAAAACGAACCTTGGACGAACCGGCATGCAAGTCGCCAAACTCAGTTACGGGACAATGGAAATAAGGGGTCCCCGCGTGTGGAACGGACAAAAATACAGGCCGGTATCGGAGCCATTCCCCCGATTCCAGCCTGTTGTTGAGATTAAATTACGCCACCCGCCTGCTGAATGACACGGCGGGCTTGTTCAAACATGTTCTCGTCGATTACCGCGCTGAGCACGATGTCCAGTCCATCCACCGCGCCAAGGCCTCCTTGCCCGCCATCGCTCATGCCGCTTGCGTCGATGTCAGCCGCGGCCAGCACCCCGGTATCCGGAGTAAAATCTCCGGACTCGGTAATGGACCCTAGTCCCGGAAAATTGCCAGCATACATGTTGATCGGTCCCGTGCTGCCTTCGCCCGGATATTTGTCAAACCGCTCCACCGACACATCGATGGCGCGGAGCGCATTCAGCTTGGCTGCAGCGCCTTCCGCTTGCTCCGGGCTATGAAAATAAGCAAGCAACCCCTTCTCAGCCATAACGGTTCACCTACTTTCCTTCTTGGCGGGCATCGGCTTCATCAGCCCGCTCAGCTGCTTTCAGATCGGCCGCATCCGCCTGGTCGGCGGAAAATTCGACGTCCTCATTTTTGGCGATCGGCAGCGAGTTCCCTTTGTTGTTATGTTTCACCATGAATGCGCAGTCCTCCTGATCGTTTGATGGCTGTGTCAACAAATATCATCCGCAAAAGGCTCCGCCCTTATACCTTTGTATGAATCTCGCCCAAGCCACTTCTCCGTTAACGGAAGACCTGTCCGCACAAAAAAACCGCGGCATCCATTACGTAAAGTAACAGACGCCGCGGCTAGTTCGAACTAGTCCCCTAGAAACGCTTTTTTCATTCGTTCAAAAATCGATTGGTGCTGCTCGTGCGTGTTCTCTCCCGAAAGCCTGGAGAATTCGCGCAGCAGCTCTTTTTGCTGCTCGTTCAAAGTGGTCGGCGTAACGACGACCACCTTGACATGCTGATCGCCCTGACCGTAACCGCGCAGCTTCGGAACACCTTTGCCCTTCAGCCGGAAGTACGTGTCGGTTTGTGTGCCTGCCGGTATTTTCAGCTTGACCTTCTCGGTCAGCGTCGGAATTTCGATTTCATCGCCTAACGCCGCCTGAGCAAATGTAAGCGGCACCTCGCAGTAAATATCGTCGCCTTCACGCTCGAAAAAGTCGTGTGGCTTAACACGAATCACTACGTACAAATCGCCGGACGGGCCGCCGCGTGTGCCGGCTTCCCCTTCGCCGCTGACGCGCAGCTGAGCGCCGTCGTCAACTCCCGCCGGAATTTTGATATGAATCGTGCGCTGCTTTTTCACCTTGCCGGTTCCTTGGCAGCCGCTGCACTTGTCTTTAATGATTTGTCCTTGGCCGTTACAGGTCGAACAAACTCTGCGGTTTACGATTCTGCCGAAAGCTGTGTTCTGAACCACTTCCTGCTGTCCGCTGCCGTGGCATGTGGAGCATGTCTCCGGTTTTGTGCCCGGTTTTGCACCTGAGCCGTGACAGTGGTCGCACGTTTCCGTACGCGGGATATGAAGGTCCGTTTCTTTGCCAAAAACGGCTTCTTTAAATTCAACGGTCATCGTATACTGCAGATCGCTGCCGCGCTGAGGCGCGTTCGGATTTCTGCGTTGTCCCCCGTTGCCGCCAAAGAACATATCAAACAAGTCGCCGAAGCCGCCAAAATCGGCTCCGTTAAACCCGCCGCCGCCCATGCCCTGATTCGGGTCTACGTGGCCGAAGCGGTCGTACGTCGCTTTTTTCTGGTCGTCGCTTAACACATCGTAAGCTTCTTTTGCTTCTTTGAATTTCGTCTCGGCGTCATCCGCCTTGTTGACGTCCGGATGGTACTGACGGGCAAGTTTGCGGTAAGCCTTCTTGATATCATCGGCCGAAGCATCCTTGCCAACCCCAAGCACCTCGTAGTAATCGCGTTTACTCATCGTTCCACTCCCATTCTTGAAGCCATCAAACGTGGAAAGTCAAAGCCAAGACGCAGCTCGGCTTTGACGTAATAGTGCGGTGTGATTATTGATTTTTCTTCTCGTCGACCACTTCATAGTCGGCATCAACGACATTGTCTTTTTTCGGGCCGGATTCCGGACCTGCTCCGCCTTGCTCCTGCTGAGCTCCGGCTTGCGCTTGTTCATACAGCTTCACGGAAAGCTGCTGCACCACTTGCGTCAGCTCTTCGGTCGCTGCTTTGATTTCATCGAGGTTGTCGCCTTCAAGCGCTTTTTTCACTTTATCTTTTGCCGCGTTGGCTTTGTCGGTTTCCTCTTGGCTTACTTTGTCGCCAAGATCCTTGATCGTCTTATCTACGGAGTAGACAAGCTGATCCGCGTTGTTGCGGGCTTCGACAAGCTCTTTGCGCTTGCGGTCTTCGTCGGCATGAGACTCGGCGTCTTTCATCATGCGGTCGATTTCATCATCGCTGAGGCCGCTGGACGAAGTGATCGTAATTTTTTGGCTTTTGCCTGTGCCTTTATCCAAAGCCGAAACGTTAACGATACCGTTGGCGTCGATATCAAAAGTAACTTCGATTTGCGGAATGCCGCGCGGCGCAAGCGGAATGTCGCCAAGCATAAAGCGGCCGAGCGTTTTATTGTCATTAGCCATCGCGCGTTCGCCTTGAAGCACGTGAATTTCAACGCTAGGCTGGTTGTCAGCGTACGTCGTATATACTTGCGATTTGGTTGTCGGGATCGTCGTATTGCGCTCGATCATTTTGGTGAACACGCCGCCAGCGGTCTCGATACCCAGCGACAACGGAGTTACGTCGAGCAATACGACGTCTTTGACGTCGCCTGTCAGTACGCCCGCTTGTACGGCTGCGCCCAATGCTACGACTTCGTCCGGGTTAACGCCTTTGTGCGGCTCTTTGCCGATCAGGCGTTTGACCGCTTCTTGTACGGCTGGAATCCGTGTGGAACCGCCGACAAGCACCACTTTGTCGATTTGATTCGGAGACAAGCCGGAGTCGCTTAACGCTTGGCGAGTCGGACCCATCGTTCTTTCAACAAGCGCTGCGGACAGCTCTTCGAATTTGGCGCGTGTAAGATTTAATTCCAAGTGCTGCGGAACGCCGTCAACAACCGTAATAAACGGCAGGGAAACGGTAGTTGTCAGCACGCCGGACAATTCTTTTTTCGCTTTTTCCGCTGCGTCCTTCAAACGTTGAACGGCAGCTTTATCTTTGCCAAGGTCGATGCCTTGTTCTTTTTTAAATTCGGCTACGAGATAGTCGATAATCACTTGGTCGAAGTCGTCGCCGCCCAAACGGTTGTCCCCGCTGGTCGCTTTTACTTCGAAGAAGCCGTCGCCCAGCTCAAGGATCGATACGTCGAATGTACCGCCGCCGAGGTCGTATACGAGAATCGTTTGATCTTCCGATTTCTCAAGACCGTAAGCAAGCGCTGCCGCCGTCGGTTCGTTGACGATACGAAGCACTTCCAGACCGGCGATTTTGCCTGCATCTTTAGTCGCTTGACGTTGGCTGTCGTTAAAATAAGCCGGTACCGTAATAACCGCTTGGGTTACGGTTTGGCCCAAATAAGCTTCCGCGTCGGATTTCAGCTTTTGCAAAATCATCGCCGAAATTTCTTGCGGGGAATATTCCTTACCGTCGATCAATTCTTTATGATTCGTTCCCATATGGCGTTTGATCGAAATGACCGTGCGGTCCGGGTTGGTAATCGCTTGGCGTTTGGCTGTTTCGCCGATCACGCGTTCGCCGTCCTTTTTAAAACCTACAACCGAAGGTGTCGTGCGGTTGCCTTCGGGATTCGGAATAACGACAGCTTCGCCGCCTTCCATAACGGCTACGCAGGAGTTGGTTGTTCCTAAGTCGATGCCGATAACTTTGCTCATGGAATAGTTCCTCCTTGTTACTTTCAAATTTTATTATTGAATCATGGCATGAATGCGGGTTACATGCTGACCTTCACCATTGCCGGGCGAATGACCTTATCTTTCAGGATATAACCTTTTTGCATTTCCTCCACAATGGTTCCTTCTTCATGCTCTTCGGACTCCACCTGCATTACCGCTTGATGAAATTCCGGATTAAACGGCGTTCCCACCGTCTCCATCCGCTGCAGGCCTTCGGTTGCGAGCACCTGGTCCAACTGACGGAACGTCATATCCAAGCCCTTCAGCAGGGCGTCAAAATCTTTGTTGTCTTTACTTGTTGCAAGCGCACGCTCAAAGTTGTCCACGACAGGCAAGAGCTGCTCAATCAGCTTCAAGGAAGCGTATTTGGCAAATTGCTCTTTCTCGTCGCGTGTGCGGCGTCTAAAATTATCGAAATCGGCTTGTGCGCGCAAAAAACGCTGATTGTTTTCCTCGGCCAGCTTAAGTGCCGCCGCAAGTTCGGCATGTACCCCGCCTTGCTCCTCGGAAGCAGTTTGCTCACCAGTGTCAGCGCCTTCCGGATTTTGTTCTCCGGCTTGCTGTTTAGCCGCCAATTCTTCTTCGCCTGCATGACCTTGCTCTTTTTCCTCTGTATTCAAAACATGTCACCTCCTATTCATACTAAACCTTTGCATTTTATGTGTTTTATGTGAATCGGACAACGGCGTTTGTTGGTGCAGACAATTAGTCCTCCGTGGAATCCGACCTCATTTTGATAACGGTATGTATCCGCAGCACGGCCGTCGCCACCTCCGCCGCAGCCTCCAACGCATGCAGCTTGACCGGGGCCGGATCGACAATCCCCGCTTCAAGACAGTCTATCGTTAAACCGGTGTCGCAGTCAATGCCGATTGAATCGATGTTCCTCGCGATTTGCGCCGCTTTCACCTCTTCGACCTTCTCCAGCGGATTGTACCCGGCGTTGACGACTATCTGCGCAAGCGGTTTGCGCAATGCCTGCGCAGCGGCGCTTACGCCAAAACCTTCCATACCCTGCACGGTTTCACGGTAGCGGTCGAGCTGATGGGCGACGGATATTTCCACAGCGCCGCCGCCGGGCAAATAGCCGCCTTTCAGCGCAGCCTGGACAGCCGATGCGGCGTCTTTGGCAATACGCAGCCGCTCGCCGACGATCTCGCTGGTGCTTGCGCCGACCACCACGGAAGCGGTCATCTTGCCGTTGCCTTGCTTGATCCTGACGCATTCCATCCGCTCGTCATAAGCGATGTAACCGGCATGGCCGAGATATACAGGCAGATCCGTTACCGGCTTCTTTAATGCGCCTCGGCGGACCGGCTTCGCCCCTGTGTATTCGCATATACGGCGAAGCTCGGAACGCGGCACGCGCTGCAATATCATGATGCCGTGGTCGGTGCAAAACTGCTCCGCTTCCGGATCGACACCCCGGTCCGCAACAATCAGCCCGATCCGCAAATCGGTCAGTTTCTCCAAACTGGCGCGAAATTGCTCCCGCAGCTGCAAATAGGTTTGAAAGCCGGACTCGGTCATCAGCGCTTCCTCATCCAGCGTTTCGGGCTCCAACGCATCTTGCAGCACAAGTACGGGACCCGTGAACGGCTCGAAATCAAGCTGCGAATTCATCGGCACTTTGGGAATCAACAAACCCGGCCATACTTCGCTAGCCGTTTTCCCATGAGCCGTAACGAGCTCGGAAAAGCGAAAGCCCTCTTCCTTCAGCTTGTCGTCGCCAAGCTGCCTGACTGCGTCGATAATCAGCCTGGCGATGTCATGCTGCTCCCGTCCGGCAATAAATGCAATCCGGTGCAGCATCGGGTCGTCGCAGCCCTCAATTATTCGGGCACGCTCCCGAAATGATTCCAGGGCGCGCGCCACCCCGTCCTGAATGCCCCGCACCACCTTGGCTACGGGTACTCCGCGGGTCACCTGCGCAACGCCTTCGGCGATCATCGCTCCGGCCAGCACAGTCGCCGTGGTCGTACCGTCCCCTACTTGCAGCTGCTGGGCGCGGGCGACTTGAATGAGCAGCCGCGCCGCGGGGTGGGTGACGTCCATTTGCTCCAATATCGTAACGCCGTCGTTGGTAATAATCACTTCGCCGTGAGCGCCGACCAGCATCGTATCAAGCCCTTTGGGCCCCAGCGTGCCCTCCACCGCGGAACAAATCGCTCTTACCGCACCGGCGTTATTAATCAGCGTGGCGTACTTTTCCTCATTATCGTGAGTGCCCTGTTTGATCTGGCTCATTTGTACCAGCGTCCCATCACGACGGCCAGCTCTTTCGAGAACCGGTCGAGCAAATGTATGACCCTTGCGTATTCCATTCGTGTCGGTCCCAATATGCCAATCGTGCCTAAGGTATGCCCTTCAACCGAATAAGTTGCCGTAATCAGACTGCAATCGTTGATCGCTTCATTCCGGTTTTCTTCGCCGATGCATACCTGTATGCCGCTGGGCTTCTCGGCGAACAGCTTGACAAGAGATTGGGTTTGGGAGAGCATATCAAGAATAGTTTTCACTTTTTCCACATCTTTAAACTCGGGCTGAATGAGCATATTTGTCGTGCCGCCCAAAAAAACCCGGTGTTCCTCGTCGTTATCCAGAACACTGTTCATCATATTTAATAAGTCTTCATAGCCGGAAACATAACGGCTCATTTCCTGGCTGATTTCATTGTACAGCTTCGATTTGAACTGGTACAAAGGCACGTTGACCAAACGGCTGTTCAGCAGATTGACCATCTTTTCGATTTCCGCCATTTGTACGCCTTCAGGAATCGTAACCGTCTTGTTCTCCACCTGGCCCGTATTCGTTACGACGATAGCAACCGCCGTTCGGTCGTCCAAAGGCACAAATTGCAGCCGCTTGAGCGTCGTATTAAACACTTCCGGCCCAAGAACAATCGATGTATAGTTAGTAAGCTGGGACAAAATCATCGCGACCTGCTGAATGACCTGCTCCATCTCTTGAATTTTTTCGGCAAAGAAATGCTTCAGCACGTCGACGTCCTGGTCACTCGTATGATGAAAATGAACCAGATTGTCTACATAATAACGGTATCCTTTGTTAGAAGGAATCCGTCCGGCGGACGTATGAGGCTGCTCCAAAAAGCCCATTTCCTCAAGGTCCGACATTTCGTTGCGAATCGTGGCTGGACTGAAACCGACATTTCCTCTTTTGGAGATGCTGCGTGAACCGATCGGCTCACCCGAACGAATGTAGTCATCTACGATGGCGCTAAGTATTTGTTTTTGTCGTTCTGTCAACATGTCGGAAACCTCCTAAAAGTTTTGCGTAAGCAAAACTGGCTTCGTAAGCATTTCACTTTGAGCTTTCTGTAAGAAAGCTAGCATCGTAAGCATCGGCTTGGTTTTGCGTAGGCAAAACGATTACCCCGCCTTGCCCGTTCTTTCCGGTCGTTAGCACTCTTGAAAGAGGAGTGCTAACTCATAATACAAAAATAACAGACCCTAAGGTCTGTTGTCAAGTCAATCCAGTCGTTTGAGCACGGCGATTTCATCGCAGCAGTGCAGCTTTTTACAATGAATGCAGTCCGTCCAAACTTTCTCCGGGAATATTTCCTTTTGCACGACGCTAAAGCCGTTTCTTTCGAAAAAAGCGACCTCGTATGTCAGCGCCATTACCTTGGTAATGTTCATCTTTCTTGCTTCCTCTACCAGCCGGGTCACAATCATTTTGCCGATGCCCTTACCTTGGTAACCGTCGCTTACGCCAAGCGAGCGAATTTCCACCAGATCCTGTCCGAGGCGGGTCAACGATCCGCAACCGATAAACTGCCCGTCTTCGTCCACAGCGATAATAAACGAATCGATCTGGTCGTTCAACGCTTTCTTGCTGCGCGGAAGCATGATCCCTTTCTCCGCGTAGCCATTGATGATTTCATATAAATGATCGACGTCGTCCGCCGTTGCTTGTCTGCAGCTTACCGTTGTTGCAGTCATCCACCGTTCCCCCCACCGCTAAAAGTATATGAATAAATATACAACGAAACGTATAAAAAATTCAATCCCTTATTTTGCATCTTTTTCCTCGGACAGAAATTCAGCAAACACTTCGTTGCCCAGCAGCAGTCCCTGCTCCGACAAACGGCAGCCGCCGTCCACGACATCCAGCAATCCCTTGCCCCGCAGGCGCTGAATCGTATCGCCGAATACGGCGTCCATATTCTCGCCGAACTGCCTGTGGAAATCCGCGTCGCGCACCCCTCTCAGCAAACGCAAACCGACCATCATAAAATCCTCCATCGCTTCGCGGCGCGTCACTTCAAACTGGTCCAGACGAGGCAGCTCAGAGCGTGAGCCGTCGATATACGGCTGGATTCCTTTAATATTCACATGCCTCTCTCCATGCACATATCCGTGTGCGCCGGCGCCCAGGCCATAATAACTGTGATTGAGCCAATAAGCGCTGTTGTGCCGGCTTTCGTAACCCGCACGGGCGAAATTGCTGATTTCGTATTGCTCATATCCGGCGTTCTTCAGCCGTTCCATAATAAGCAGAAACATCTGCAGTTCTTCATCTTCGTCCGGCAGCGGCAGCTGATTTTTGTGATACAGCGTGTGGAACAGCGTGTTTTCCTCCACTTTTAAGCTGTAGATGGAGTAATGCGGCAGCTCCAAACGCAGCGCCTCATCCAACGTAGCGGACATCGTTTGCAGCGTCTGCTTGGGCAGTCCGAACATCAAGTCGATCGACATATTCGTAAACCCGACGCTGCGGGCATTTTCCAAACTGCGGTAGACGTCGTCGGTATTATGAATGCGGCCGATTCCGGCAAGCAGCTCGTTATCGAATGACTGCACGCCAAAGCTGATTCGGTTTACGCCGCCTTCCTTCATCGCCTGCAGTTTTTCCGCATCGGTTGTTCCCGGGTTCGCTTCCATCGAAAACTCCAGCGAGCCGCTTGTCGTATCAAAGTAGGTGCGCACGATCCGCAAAAACTTCTCCATCTGATCCGGAAGCAGCACGGTAGGCGTCCCTCCGCCGACAAAAATCGTATCGATCCCGCCCGGCGGCACGGCTTTTACCGTCCGCTCGATCTCGCGTTCCAGCGCATCAAGGTATTCGTTTACCGGCTGGCCTTTCAGTACATACGAATTGAAGTCGCAATAATGGCACTTATTTGTGCAAAATGGGATATGAATGTATACCGCACGCGGCGTTGTTGTTTTTCGGGCATCTATCATGGCAATCACCCCCGCTTTTCTTCCAGATTTAAGAAAGTAGTTCAAAAAGAAAGTAACCCACCTCATCATAAAGCCGGTGTGGGTTACTCCCTCTACTATATAATACCGCCTGATCGATAACGATCAGTTATCGTCGATCTTCAGTACCGCCATAAACGCTTCCTGCGGCACTTCCACGCTGCCGACCTGCTTCATCCGCTTCTTGCCTTCTTTCTGTTTCTCCAGCAGCTTGCGTTTCCGGCTGATGTCGCCGCCGTAACATTTGGCAAGCACGTTTTTGCGCATCGCCTTGACGGTTTCGCGGGCGATGACTTTCTGGCCGATCGCCGCTTGGATCGGCACTTCGAACATTTGCCGCGGGATCAGCTCGCGCAATTTCTCGCAGATGATCCGGCCGCGGTTATACGCGCGGTCGCGGTGCACGATAAACGATAAAGCATCCACCTGTTCGTTGTTAAGCAGGATTTCCATTTTAACAAGATTGGACCGCTTGTAGCCGGACAGCTCATAATCAAACGAAGCATAACCCTTCGTGCTTGACTTCAGCTGATCGAAGAAATCATATACAATTTCCGAAAGCGGAATGTTATAGGTCAACGTAACACGAGTCGTGTCCAAATATTCCATGTTGATGAATTCGCCGCGTTTGCCTTGGCATAATTCCATAATCGCGCCGACATAGTCATTAGGAACGATAACCGCAGCCTTGACATATGGCTCCTCGACATAGTCGATTTTGCCCGGCTCAGGGAACAAAGATGGATTTTCAATGCTGATCACTTCGCCGTTCGTCTGAGTGACTTTGAACACCACGCTAGGCGCGGTAGTAATCAGCGGAATGTTGAATTCGCGCTCGATCCGCTCCTGAATGATTTCCATATGAAGCAAGCCGAGGAAGCCGCAGCGGAAGCCGAAGCCCAGCGCCGTCGACGTTTCCGGTTCAAAGCTGAGCGAGGCGTCGTTCAGCTGCAGCTTCTCCAGCGCTTCGCGCAAATCATTGTAATCCGAAGTCTCGATCGGATACAAACCGCAGAACACCATCGGGTTGATTTTGCGGTAACCCGGCAGCGGTTCCAGCGTCGGGTTCTTAGCGTCGGTGACCGTATCGCCGACCCGTGTGTCGCCGACATTTTTAATTCCCGCGACGATAAATCCGACATCGCCGACCTGCAATTCGTCCACACTGCTCATGCGCGGCTTAAACGCGCCGACTTCGATGACTTCAAACGTTTTCTCCGTCGCCATCATTTTGATTTTGGAACCGGATTTAATCGAACCGTCGATGACACGCACGTAGACGATTACGCCTTTGTACGGATCGAAATGCGAGTCGAAAATGAGCGCTTTCAGCGGCTTCTCGGGATCGCCCGTCGGCGCCGGAACCTTCTGCGTGACCTGCTCCAAAATTTCTTTAATGCCGATGCCCGCCTTAGCCGAAGCCAACACGGCTTCGCTTGCGTCAAGACCAATCACGTCTTCGACTTCCTGCTTGACCCGCTCCGGATCCGCCGAAGGCAAATCGATCTTATTGATGACTGGCAAAATCTCCAAATTGTTGTCGAGCGCCAAGTAGACGTTGGCAAGCGTCTGCGCTTCGATACCCTGCGCCGCGTCAACGACCAGCAGCGCGCCTTCGCAAGCGGCCAAACTGCGGGACACCTCGTACGTAAAGTCGACATGGCCCGGAGTATCAATCAGGTTCAAAATGTACTCTTCACCGTCGTCCGCGCGGTAATTCAGCCGCACGGCCTGAAGTTTAATCGTAATTCCCCGCTCGCGCTCCAGGTCCATCTGGTCGAGCACCTGCTCCTGCATTTCACGGGAAGAAAGAGCGCCCGTATACTCTAAGATCCGGTCGGCAAGCGTCGACTTGCCGTGGTCGATATGCGCTATGATACAAAAATTTCTAATTTTCTTTTGTCTCGATTGGATGTCCATCGTCCGTTTCCTCACTAACCTGCTAATGTACAATACTTTTCATTATAGCAGTTGTAAGGGAACGTTAGCAATGCGTGAGTTCGCCGCACCCGCAATTGCCTATGAAGCACGCAGCCGCGGGGCGGGCCATCCGAATCTGAAAGGCGGCGCCGCAGCCGCTCAGCCGAAGATCCCGTCAAGCAGCGACACAAAAAATTTAATCCCATGGTAAGCGATGATCTGCAGCAAATCGCCCGCTTTGTTGCTGACCCGGTTGATCCCCGAATCGGCGGTTACCTGTTCCCGCTGCGCCACTTCCTGCTCCGGCTTCGAATTGGAGGTTTCCGGCTTTTTGGCCGGCTGGGCGGCCTTGGCTTCAGGTTTCGCCGGCGGCTGTGCCGCAGCTGCCGATTTGACCGCGCTGCCCGCGCTTGCGGGTCCTTGCACCCGCTCAACGCCTTTGCCTGCCAAGTCGACGCCAAAAAAGATGCAGAAAGCGGCGATAAGCGAGATGATAAACAACTTTAAATAAAATTTACCCATCGTCCTCACCCTTGCTTTTTACTGTCTTTGGAATCGGCCGGAGCATCTACCTTCTGCACGTTAAGAATAACTCCCGAGATCGCTTCCGCCAGCAAATCCGCGGTCCGGTAACATTCCTCAAGCGAATTGTACGGCCCGCCGACTTCGATCAGCACGTTGTTCGGCGAAAAATTCTGGTTGTACACGCCGTTGCCGTCAGCCGACTTGGCATGAATGCCTTTGGAGATGCCCGGATGCTTCGACTCCAGCGCATCGTGAATTTTCGCGGCAAACTGCTCGTTTTCTTTCCAGCCCGGGTTTTTGCCGCCGATGATGAAGTACACTTGGGCATAATCTTTGCCGTCGATGGTGACCGTCGTCTTGTCTCTTTTTTGCGAATCGCGGTGGATGTCGAAATAAAATTTCAGGTCGGAATGTGCCGCTAAAGCGTCCTGCAGCGTTTTTAAAGAGTATTTATAGGAATACGCGTATTTAAAATCTTTAATCACCGAAGGATAATTCGTTTCGGAATGAACTGCCCCGATGCCGTCCTGCTCCAGTTTCTCCGCCAAACGTTTGCCGACCAGCGTCACATTTGTTTTTGCGTCAAAAGCTTTATCCGGATCGCTGACTCCCGGCAGCTCGGGCAAATACGATTCCTGGTTGTGCGATTGGTAAATAAAAGCGATGTTTTTGCCTGCCGTCCGCGGAGGCGATGCGGTAACGGGCGGAGCCGGTACCACTTCCTTCACAGGCTGCGTCTCTACCGGCGTTGTTTCCGGAATCGCCGCCGCTGTGGCTTTTTCCAGCACCTCCAGCTTGGGCCCGTAATCTTCAGGCGTATCGTTGCCGGTGCTGATCCCTTTTCTTAAAACGACCGCATCCTGCGACAGCCCCGGCACCTCGCCGGCAAGCATCGTCTTGGGGTCATTCGGATTGACCCCGGTGAGCAAATTAAACAGAAAGCCGGTCACGTTGTGCTGGGAGAATGTAAACGACTGCCGGTCCTGCTGCATCCGGGGCAGCTCCATCGCCATCATATCGATAAAAAATTGACTGGAAACCGAAGACGAGACCCCTTTCATCGATGAGGAAGGCGCCGTATTCCCATATTTGGACTGTGCATATCCCAATATGCCCAGCAGTACCAAAAAAACAAAAGTATATGCCATGAGCCCAATAAATACTTTGCTCATCATCCCCGCTTCGCCGCCGGTTTTCCGCTGATTGTTAAGGCGTACCGCCCATTCGCTCCATTTCATTGGATTTCCCTCCTAAACTTATATGCGTTGTCCTGTTCCATCTGCTGACGGGAATTCGGGACACAAGTCCAATTGGTGCTTCTAGTATTCAATCTATGAGGACAACTCAGATGCTAGAACCTAAAAATCTATGAATCTAGCGAAGCGCAAAAAAGGCCCTTTGGAAAAAATTATTTTTTCCATCGGACCGTATGATTATAGTTGCAGTGATACCCCGTTTCCTGGATACGCTTTAGCATTCAGGGATAACAGCTGAGGCGGCATCATTGACCGCCGGTTCGCGTAGAGTTCCGGTACTGCTTGGGGGAATGGTTAAAATTTTTCTGAAAGGCGCGGTTCAAATTGCGCTCCGAATATCCGACCATGCCGGCGATTTCCATCACGCTGTGGTCCGTTTCCGCCAGCAGCCGCTTGGCCTTCTCCAATTTGAATTTCATCACGTATTCGATAAACGAAACGCTGGTCTCTTTCTTAAACATTCTGCTTAAATAAGACGGGCTGAGACGGACAAGCTCCGCACACTCGACAAGCGTTGGCGTCCCCTCATGCTCCTCGATATGCCGGCATACTCTGCGGACCGCATGCTGCACCTCATTGGCGCGGAACTCTTCGGTAATGTGGCGGTAAAGCGGAAACAACGTTTCGATAAACCAATCCTGTACCTCTTGAGAGGTCTGTCTGAGTTTCAGCTGTTCGAACAAATTGCTGTCCAACTGGTCCATCGCCCCATACCCTTCATGCTCCAATGCCTGAATGACCGACGAAAGCAAGACATGGTAACACTGCATCACCGTATCGTAAGAATCGGAAGTGCGGATCGTGCGGGAAAACTGCAGCAGCAGTTTCTCCGCTTCCGCCAGCTCGCCCCTTGAGAGCGCTTCAATAAGCAGCGTTTCCAAAGACTTCGGATAATTAAACGAAAATACTTTCTCCCTTGCAACCGATTCCGGATCATAAAACAGCACAGCGTCGACTTCCTCCAGCAGCCGCTGCTGCAGCGCAAGCCGCGCTTCCCGGTACGATTCGTGCAAGCTCCCGATCCCTTCGCGCCCGCCGCCGATTCCAACGGAAACCGTAAAAGACATATAGTTTTTGAGCGAAGCGCACACTTCTTCCGCAAACAGGCCGATCAGCCGTTTCTGTTCGGAGGGATCGTTTTCCGTTTCGGCGAAATGAACAATCGCCGCGCTTTCTTTTCCATCGAGATCGATAATGTAGCCCTGCAAGCCGGGATAACGCTCCAGCAGCTCAAGCATCACATTATTGACGGCAAAAACGATTACAGCCCCTTCGTTTGGGAGGAACCTTTTTTCCTTAAACAGGTTGTCCACTTTCACGATCATCGCCACATAAGTTCCGGCTTGCGGAATATGGTACAGCTGCAAATAAGGCTCGGCGGCCTTCCGATCGAATCGTCCATTTGATTTCAGCAGCTTGATTAAGAACTGGTCGCGGAGATTGGGTTGAACGGACTTCACATAACGGTCCAGCGTTTCCGCCTGCTCATTAAGAAAGGAGAGACAGGAATAAATAAATTCGATTTCATTTTGCTTGGCGCCTGCGGTTTTACTTTCTCCGACGGACCGGAGTTTTTCTCCATACTTCGCCAGCTTATCGATCGGGCTATACACTACTTTGGACGCCAAATAGGTAAGCAGCACGCCAAGACATAAACATAAAAGCACGGATAACGCAACAAATGCGCGAATCCAAGCAAGCTGCCCTGACAATACTTCTTCCGGCATCGTGATGACGTATACACGGTCAAGCGCGGTCTTGTGATACATGACCAGAAGTTTGCCTTTGTCATAAGTCAACAAATCGTATTCGCTGGCCCCATCTTGGTTCAGTATCCATTTCAGCATGGGCACCCGTTCGGCCGCTTGGCCGATTGCCGCATTGTCCGATGAATGCAGCATCACTGTCCGATCCGCGTCCATGACCAGCAGCGATTGTTGTAAAGCATTCTGGCCCGTGTTGAACAACTGCTTCCGCAGCGCATCAATCCGCACATGAATCAGCAATGCGCCCTGCGGCGCTCCAATCTTCATGACAGGCAGCAGGCGTACGTAAGTCATCGAACCGTCAGGCCCGATGCCCGGGGTATACACCCAGCTGCCTTGCGTTTTCATGGAAAACACTCCCCGCAGCACATCTTTTTGCGGGGAGTTTTCAAGCGACGCCGAGCCGTATGAGCTGGATAAAACAACATTCGAAGCGCGTTCGTAAAACACGATTTCTTCAATTAAATTATCTGAATTTTTTTGAACCAGAAGCGCGTCCATAATCTCCGTCTGCTGCACATATTGGCTGGCGAAATCCCGTTTGCTAAGAGCGGAGCGGATCATGGAGCCGGCGGACATTTGCAGCGATTCCAGCTCAATGCGGGTGAGCGCATTTTCCATGCGCTCCTTCAACTGGTCGAGAGAAGAGCGGCTCTCCTCCTGAAACTGGTGGGATAACTTGCTCATGGCAAAGTGATAATAGCCGGTTCCCGATAATACGATTGGAACCGCCACCGCGATACAGCCCAGCCATATCATACGGCGCAAGTAATTGGTACCGGCAAACAGCATATCGGCCTTCGCCCGTAATGCCTCCCACCATCGTTTCATGCGGCTTCCACCCTCCAACTCATCGTGTTGTGCAATTACTTAAACGTTTTGTAATGCTCCGCGAATTCTTTATATGCCGTTTTCGTTTCCGGCAAATTGTTGATTTTATCCACAAAGCTGCGGTATTCGTCCATGCTGATTTGCCCGACGATTGCTTTGGTCACGTTTGCTCTCCACTCATTTTCGTATTTCGACCACACGTTGATCCACGAATCGGAGATCAAATAACGGAACGGATCGACCAGCCCGATCTCGTCGTATTTTTCCACTTCCTTGATCTTGGCGTCGTTGTAAGCTTTATTTCCCGAAGCGCTGATGACTTTGCCCCATTTCTCATAAGCTAGCACGCCAACGCCTTTGCTTGTTGTGTTGACTTCTTTGATGCCTTGATCGGTCAGCACCTTTTGACCGTCGACGACTTTATAATGAACATCGGGAAGCCCGTAATAAGAAAAGTCGCTAATTTCCTTGGAGGCGGTCATTTCAAAATAATCAAGCAGCTGTTTTACTTTCGCTTCCGGCACTTTTTTGGAAATGAGGAAACCGCCGCCGCCGCCGATCGCCAAATCGATTGCGTAGCCTTTCGGGCCCTTCAGCGTAAGGTTGACGATTGTCGGGTTGGGCTGTCCGGTCTTGGCGATTTCGTTCTCCCATTCTTTATCCCACCAAATGCTGCGGGCATAAGAAGCGGCGCGGCCCGTCTTAAACAGCTCCTCCGCTTGGGTTCTTTTCATTACGGAAAATTCTTTGGCCAACGCGCCTTCTTCGTAAAGCTTGCGGAACCAGGCGACCATATCGCTATACTGCGGCGTCAGGTTCGTGTAGATGAGCCCTCCTTCCGCGTTGTACGTAGGTTCGACCGCTCCGAACGCAGCAGCAAACGCCGTATCGCCGTCGTTGATGATGACGCCGTTGCCGATCAAGCCCAAGGTGTCCTTTTTGCCGTTGCCGTCAGGGTCGCCGTCGGCGATCTTCCTTAATGCCGCTTCATATTCATCCAACGTCGCGGGCTCGGGAATATTCAGCTTATCCAGCCAATCCTTGCGCATTTTGATGCCGATGTCGACTCTGGAGCGGGAACCGGGCAAAGAGTATATTTTCCCGTCGACCATTCTGTATTTGAAGGCATCTTTGACGGTATTGTTCTTCAAGTTAGGATATTTGCTGAAATCGCCGAGAAACGGCGTCAAATCCCAAAACGCCCCGTTTTTGATCGCGCTGATCAGCGTAGGGCGCTTAAAATCCGGCACGGCGACGACTTCCGGCAAATCGCCGGAGGCCAGCAGCAGATCCAGCTTGGTGTTCAAATCGCCGGCGGGCACCCATTCCACCGTCAGCTTGCTGTTTGTTTTTTTCTGCCATTCCGCCCAATACGCGTTGTTCATATCGGGCGCATCATTATACAGCCCTGCGAACATTTGGATGGAAAGCGGCTTGCTGCTGCCGGCGGCGGCGGCCGGATTGTCCTGCGTTTGCTTTGTTTCTCCTCCGGAACAGCCGCCTGCTGCGGCTAAGACGCACGCTAAGGCCAACATGCCGGAAACCCGCCAATTCGATTGCTTCATCATTGTTTATCCTCCTTTTGCAGCCATCCCTACACGGCTTTTCCAACATAACATCTCCCGTATAGGGCGCTTTTACCAGTCATCATAAACAAAGAGACGCAAGCAAAATACAGACATTTCATTTTCCGGCAGAGGAGAAAAATTGTCCGGCCGCACAGCCCGCCGCACCTGGCGAATCCGCTGTATTTAACTCTCATGACAAAAAAAGTCCTGTTTCATCCGCTCGCGGAATTCGCTTGGCGCACAGCGGTTATGCCGCTTGAACAGCTTGTAAAACTGGCCCATGCTTGGAATGCCGACGGCAAGGCCGATCTCCGTCATGCTCATATCGCGAGTGAGCAGCATCCGCTCCGCTTTCTTGATGCGCTTGTAATTCACATAGTCTACAAAAGACATCCCCATGACTTGGTGGAAGTGTCTGATGAAATAATGGTAGCTTAAATTGAGCAGCCGGCATATATCATCCACCGCTATTTTTTCATGAAGATGAAGTTCGATGTAATCGATCGCCGGGCGCAGCCGGATCATATCGTTGTCCCGCGACACCTGCAAATAACCTTTGGTATCGCGGCGCAGCAGGAGCAGCAGCAAACGTTTGATCGCAGCACTGATGGCCAGCTCGTAGCCCCGTTCCCGCTGCTGCGTCTCACGGTAAATATCCAGGATCAGCGAAAACGCTTCCTCACGTGCAGCCGGCTGCTCGCGAAATATATAGTTCAGCTTGCCCAGCGGTTCGGTCAGCTCGGCAAATGCATTCAGGTAAGGCATGGAGCCCGGCTCGAAATGCTGCAGCAAATCGATCTGAAACACAATAAATGTAAGCCCGGAAGCGTGGGCTTTATGCACCCGGTGCAGCTGCGAGGAACCGAATAAAACGAGGTCGCCGCGCTCCAGCGTCCCGTACTCGCGTTTCGTCTGAAATCCGATGCTGCCTTCCGTGACGGCAAGGAATTCGACTTCCCTGTGATAATGCCACGGCCAATGCTCGGGGATGCCAAAAGTCGCGCCGTGTGATTGAATCTCCCATATTTTAAGAAACAGCAGCGGATTCTGGTAATTTACAATTTCCTCCCGGACAGGGTCCGGATGCGTTTCGGCTGGCATCGTCATGCGGGTTCACCTCTTATTTAAAAATCGCTCGAAAAACAGTTTTCACCATGAAGTGTAATCGCAACTACGCATAGAATCAATGCATTTTTTTCATGCTCGAAAAGGAATGACATTATCGAGCACATATTGAGCAATTTTGCGAGTATCTTTTTGCAGCCTGATTTTCTATACTCGGGGTGAGAAAAATTGTATTTTACCTTTAGGAGGAACATCACATGGATCAGCCGATTCGCGTTACCGTATGGAATGAATTTCGTCACGAACAAACCAATGAAAAGGTGCGCTCCATTTATCCTGAAGGCATTCACCGCGCGATTGGAGAAGGCATCTCCGGGAACTTTGAAATCGGTTACGCCACCTTGGATGAGCCTGAGCACGGGCTTACGGAAGAGCGGCTGCGCAGCACCGACGTGCTGATCTGGTGGGGGCACAAAGCCCATAAGGAAGTAAGCGACGAGATTGTGGACCGCGTACAGAAACGTGTGCTCGAAGGGATGGGGCTGATCGTGCTGCATTCGGGCCACTTCTCGAAAATATTTAAAAAGCTGATGGGCACGACCTGCAATTTAAAATGGCGTGAAGCCGACGAAAAGGAACGGCTGTGGGTGATCTCGCCGGGACACCCGATCGTCGAGGGCATCGGCGAATATATCGAGCTGGAGCAGGAAGAAATGTACGGGGAGCATTTTGAAATTCCGCAGCCCGACGAAGTGATTCTGGTCAGTTGGTTCGAAGGCGGCGAAGTATTCCGCAGCGGCTGCACCTTCCATCGCGGACAGGGCAAAATCTTTTATTTCCGACCCGGCCACGAAACGTATCCGACATACTACAACCCGCAGGTGCGCAGGGTAATTCAAAACGGCGTGTTGTGGGCGGCCCCGACCCGGCGCGAAACGCCGGTATACGGCAATTACAAACCGCTTGAACCGATTAAAGCGAAGCAGCATTCCTAATTCCTAAACTTATACTTCAAACCGTACACAGGAGACGATAACGATGGAAAACAACACTTATGCGAGCGGGCACAAACCGTTCCGCATCGTGCAGGTCGGCTGCGGAAAAATGGCAGAGCGTTGGGTAAAATACGCACTGAGCCGCGAGGATGCGGAAATCGTCGCTTGCGTGGACATTCGCCTGGAAGCCGCTGAAGCGATGGCGGCCAAATATGAATTGTCCTGCCGCAGCTTTACAAGCGTGGAAGATGCGCTTAAGGCGACAAACGCCAACCTTGTCTTTGATGCGACGATTCCCGAGGTCCATAAACAGGTTGTCACGGCGGCGATCGGGCACGGCTGCAACGTGATCGGCGAGAAACCGATGGCCGTTACGATGGAGGATGCCGTGCAGGTCGAGAAGCTTGTCCGCGAGTCGGCCAACAGCTATTCCGTCATGCAAAACAGGCGGTTCGACAAGCATATCCGCGCGCTGCGCGGGATGTTGGAGGCCGGCGCCATCGGCGATCCCGGCCAGGTGACGGCAAACTTCTTCATCGGGCCGCATTTCGGCGGATTCCGTGAAGCGATGGACAGCCCGCTGCTTGTCGATATGGCGATCCACACATTTGATCAGGCGCGCTTTTTGCTGCAAGCGGACCCGGTTTCGGTATACTGCCATGAGTTTAACCCGAAGGGCTCTTGGTATCGCGGCAATGCTGCGGCTGTCTGCATTTTCGAATTCTCGGACGGGACCGTATTTACGTACAACGGGTCTTGGTGCGCAGAGGGAGAACCGACGTCATGGCAGGCCGATTGGCGGGTTGTCGGCTCCAAAGGCACGGCGTTTTGGGACGGCAACAACGCTCCTTATTGCAGCGTAGCGTCTGAAGCGGAGGACGGGAAGCTGCTGCGCGAATATGAGCGGATTGCCCCTTCCAAGGAATGGGCCGGCCGGGAGGGTCACGACGGCTGCTTCGACGAGGCTTTCGCAGCTTTGCTGCAAGGCCGGACGGCCGAAACGGACAGCTCGGACAATATTAAAAGCATGGCGATGGTATTTGGCGCAATCGAAAGCGCTCGTACCGGGCGGAAAGTGCGGATCGATTCCTTGCTGTAACCGAAGACGAAACAAAAGGACTGCAGCTTCTGCTACTTTGTAGCGGAATCTACGGTCCTTTTGTTTGTGAACCGGGACGTGCGCCTATATCGAATGATTTCGGGCCGGTCCCTATCGGTGTCACGATCTAGCCGATATGCCGGCTGTCTTCGGCCGCAGCCGCTTGCAGCGCTTGCAGAAATCGGTCCACTCCCGCAAGACCGTCCTGCTTCAGCACATTCAGCAGCTGCGTGCCGATGATGGCAATGTCGCATTTGCCCTGCAGAAACCGGATGTCTTCGCTGTTCTGGATGCCGAAGCCAACCGCAATCGGCGTTTGCGCGACGCTGCGGACACGGGTCAGAAATTCGTCAGTGCTTGTGCCAAACGCCGTTTTCGAGCCGGTTACGCCTTTGCGCGCCGCACAGTACAAAAATCCGCCCGTCTGTTCCGCCAAATAGGCAAGCCGCGTATCGGTCGTATACGGCGTGGCCAACAGCACCAGCTCGATGTCACAGTTCCGGCAAGCATGAAGCAGCTCAGCGCTTTCTTCGGGAAACGCATCGGGCACAATTAAACCGCGAATACCAATTTCCGCGCAGTCTTTCACGAAATCGTCAATGCCATATTGCAAGATGATATTGTAATAAGTCATAAACAAAAACGTCAGCTGCGGAAAATCAGCCGTTGCCCGCTTGGCGAATTCGATGCATTGCTTGGTTGTGGTCCCGGCGGCCAGCGACGCTTGATTCGCCTGAAGAAATACAGGTCCGTCGGCAATCGGCTCGGAGAAAGGAATTTGCAGTTCGACCAATTCGACGCCATGCTCATGAAACAGCCGGATCATCTCATAATTCGTATCAAAGTCGGGATATCCCAAAATTTGATGGGTCATCAGCTGCATACTTTTGACGGAAGTTTTGGCGGCGATTTGCTCAGCGAGCCCGCTGCGTGAACTGCTCGTTTTTCCGGTGGATAAATGCTTTCCATTCTTCATCCTGCAATCCCTCCGCTATATTAAAAATATCTTTGTCGCCCCGTCCCGACATATTGATCAAATACAAATCATCTTTGGAAGATTCGGTGATTTCTTTAAAAGCTCCGGCAAAAGCATGAGTAGACTCCAACGCGGGAATCAGCCCTTCCGACTTCATCACCAACTCCAGCGCCTCGACGACCTCCCGGTCGGTCGCCGCCATAAACCGTACCCGCTCCCGCTCCGCCAAATCCGCCAAAATCGGCGAAACGCCGATATAGTCCAAGCCGGCGGCGAGACTGTACGTATCGTTCATTTGTCCGTCGCGGTCCTGCAGAAACACCGTTCTGTAACCTTGCCACGCCCAGTTTGCCTTGGCCATATGCGATTCTGGCCGCATGTTTGCCGGAATCTTCGCCTTGGCCTCCCGCTTCGACGCCAACAAGCTCCACTTCTTCATCCGGACAAAAGGCTTGAAATGCCCCCAGCGCATTGGAGCCTCCTCCAACACACGCGTAAACCCGGCTTGGCAGCTTGCCCGTCGCATGCAGCAGCTGCTCCTTGGCTTCAATCCCAATGATCGATTGAAAGAAAGCGGCTATCGACGGGAAAGGATGCGCCCCCGACGCCGTTCCCATCACATAATGCGTCGTTTCAAAACTGGACACCCAGTCTCGTAACGTTTCGTTAATCGCATCTTTCAGTGTTTGCGAACCGTAATCGACGGCAACGACATCCGCCCCGAGCCGCCTCATCCAAAAGACGTTGGCGAACTGTCTTTCCATGTCCTCCCGGCCCATATAAACGGTCGCGGACAAGCCTAATTTGGCCGCTACCGTTGCCGTCGCCACGCCGTGCTGGCCTGCTCCCGTTTCGGCGATGATCCGGGTTTTGCCCATTTTTTTGGCCAACAGCGCTTGGCCGAGGGCATTGTTCAGCTTATGGGCTCCCGTATGATTCAAATCTTCACGTTTGATATAAATTTTCGCCCGTCCGAAATGCTCCGTTAGCCGGTCCGCATAAGTCAGCGGCGTCGGTCTGCCGGAGTAATCGGCCAGCAGCGCGCAGTATTGCCGCCAGAACGCTTCATCGTGCCGGATCGCCTCGAATTGCTCCTTCAGCTCCTCGAAGGCCGGCACCAATATTTCCGGAATAAACGATCCTCCGTAGTGGCCGAAATACCCATCTTCCGAATAGATAGCTTGCTCGGCCGGTGCCGTTGAAGACAAAACCCTTCCTTGTTTCGCAGCCATATTCCGTTTCCCCTTTCGTTGCAGCTTAAGGCTCACCTAGTGCGATCGGACTTCAGCATCTCCCGCGCCGTAGCGGCGTCCGTCACCAAAATATCGATCCACTTGCCGCGTAATGCGGATGTGATGGCTTCGGCTTTTCCCGCGCCGCCGGCGATGGCGATCACGTTTGAAACGGCGCGCAGCTCTGCCGCCGTCAGGCCGATCAATCTGTTTTTGCCCGGAAAATCGATTTCCCTGCCGGCTTCGTCAAGAAAGGAGCCGCACAGATTGGCAACCGCGCCGAGTTTTTTCAATTCAGCGATTTCGCTGGGCTGGAACGATCCCGATTGCACCATCGTCGCATTGTCGCCGATCTCGCCGATACCTACCACAGCAACACGGCTTTTCTGCGCAAGCTCCAGCACTCTGGCTATTTCCGGCTCCCCGCGCAGCAGCGCTCCCGTTTCCGGGCTGGATACGACCGCAGGAGAATGCATCATCCAATACTTCGATTTCAGCTTATTGGCGAACGCCATCGCATTGGAGCTCGCATGCCAGGCCGCTCCTTCCGGTCCCCAGCCGCCTACCAGCGGCACAAACTGAAGCCCCTCTCTCGCAAAATAATCCAGCTGCTCGGCTGCAGCAGCTACGGAACGGCCGGCCATAACGCTTACGATATCGTCCTCTCTCAGCACCGATTCGAGCAGCGCTCCGCTTGCCCGGCCAAGTCCGGCGTACAATTTTCCCGGATCTCTTTCGGCTTCGGTACAATCGACAACCAGCGCATCTTGGATGCCGAAGGTTTCCACCAGCATTTTTTCCAGCTCCTGTTCGGCCGAGAACGGATTATGAATCGATATGCGCACAACCCCTTCGTTTTTGGCGGCTGTTAGCATCCGGCTGACGTGAGGGCGCGAAATGCCCAAACGTTTGGCGATATCCAGCTGGTTCAAACCGTCTTCGTAATAGAACTGGCATATTTTCACCAGCATGCGAAACCGGTCTTCGTTTATGTCCGGCATAAACCTCATCACCTCCATGTACATATGTACTTATATCGAAATTATGTACCATTGGAATTAGTATACATTTGCACCACAACATTTTCAAGTCCGAATTTAGGCTCAATCGATACTTTTTGGCGGAAGCCAATCTACGCTTCTATCCCTTCGGTTTGGACCTGACAATGCAAAAAAACGCCGGCAGAAGGAAAGTCTCTGCAGGCGCTTGTATGTGTTTGGATTGGATTATACCGCTGTCAACCGGGTCAACCACAGCCGCGGCTTGTTAATACGCGAACTTGTCTTGAGCTCACGAACGATGAAGCTTCTCCAGCGCTTCAGCCTCCGTTTTCGTGAAAAACACGCTATCCCCTTGGTTACACTCATAAATAAAATCGTTTAAGCTCTTGCTGTTGTAACGGCCGAATTCGCCGACAATGGCAATTCTCATCTTATAGTTCGTATATTTTTGCAAAATGCTTCCGGCAAGCCCGGTTTTAAGCTCGAAGAAATCTTCACTGAGATGCTCTTTGCGCAGCACCATATTATCGCAGTCGGCAGTATAACGGACACTTGCCATTACATCCAATGCGTCGTCCACAGTATGGATGATCACAGTGTCACTGGCGATGACAGCCGCCTTCGAGCCGTTTTTTTGATCGATTGAAATTTCCATGACTTTATATGTCGCCCCTTCCGCTATTTCACGACTATTTTCACTTTAGTGCCGTCGGGATACTTCTCCAGCTGGTTGCTCACCCACGACCCCGCGCCGCGGTTATCGGCAGGGGAAACGTAGCGGATATCCGCATTGGCTCCGCCTTCCCGGCACATCGCCATCGGCCACTCGTCCCGGTCGTAGCCTTTTTTGGTCGGCACATTTTTAAGCGACTGCTTGCGGTGTTCGTCCGCCGCCTTGCGGTCGATCGTACAAATCGAAGACTCTCCGTTTTCTATGGCGTCTTTAATATGAGCTGCAGTTTCCGGATAACGGTCCGAAGGAAAAATAAGCGTATACGCCGCTTCAGCTTCCTGATTGAAAACGGGGATATACTGAAACACGGTTTGTCTGTTCAGGATCAGGCAGAAAACGACGATGAATAATAATGCGGCAACCGTTTTTTTACGTTTCTTTTTCATAATATGATTCCCGTCAAGCCTTTCTAAGCTGGATTATTTTTCATCTTATCATATTCGCTGCGGAATTGCCCGTCTCACCCCTCCACCGCAGGACTTGACACTTTGGACAGTTTGCGTGCGCAACCAAATTTTTCTTGAAAAAGAACGGCTCGTGTTTTATGGTTAATAGAACTATTTTTTTGGAGGGTGTGCAGATGGGCGCCAATTACATAGACCCGATTTTACTGTCCATTCCGGAATGCTTTGAAAGCGAGCGTTTGCTGCTGCGCGCGCCATTATGGGGGGACGGGAAAGCTTTATACGAAGCCGTAACGGAAAGCATCGAGCAATTGCGGCCGTGGATGCCTTGGGCCGAACATCTGCCTACCGTCGATGAATCCGAATCCAACGTCAGGCGGGCGCGCCTGAACTTCCTGGAGCGCAAAGATCTCAGGCTTCATCTGATCCACAAAGAAACGGGCCGATTCGTCGGCTGCAGCGGGCTGCACCGGATGAACTGGCAATCCCGCAAATTTGAAATCGGCTATTGGGTGAGTACGTCATTCAGTCAACAAGGGTATATCACCGAAGCTGTGAGTGCGATTACCGAATATGCCAAAACGGAGCTGCAAGCGGCGCGTATTGAAATTCGCTGTGACGCGCGTAATCTGCGAAGCGCCCGGGTTGCCGAACGGTTAGGTTTCACGTTGGAAGGCGTACTTCGCAGCGATGCGTGCGCCGTAGACGGTTCACTGCGAGATACAATGGTATTTGCCAAAGTCCGGGGTGCGGAGTATTAAATCCGGCCATGACGGCCGATGGAGGATAAAACAAAAAGAGGGGCGCCTTTTGTTAGGCCTACCCCCTCTTTTGCGCATTCCGCGTAAATAAATTGTAGTTGTATGATTACTTAAACGGGTATGTCCAGTACCGTTCCATCCCAAAGCGTTCTTGGAATTCCCTGGATGTATAATCCTTGTCATCCGACAGCTCCGCAATCTGGAATTGCGACCGGTGCGCCTTAATCGATTCCATTTTCTGCTTCAAAAAAGCTTTGACATCATGGAACACGTCGGGTTTGCCGATGTTTTCCTCCAAGTTTTTGGCGAAAGCCATGCAATACACCGGCGGTCTTTGGTCCTTGGGCAATCTACCCACCGTTCGGATGACGGCGGCTCCGCAAGCATCGTGATCGGGGTGAACGCTGTAACCCGGATAAAATGTGATGACCAGCGACGGCTTAAGCTCTTGAAGCAGCGCATCGATACGCGCGTCGAGCAGCGCCTGATCCTCGAATTCAATCGTTTTATCATGAAACCCCATCATCCTCAAATCCTGGATGCCAATCGCGCGGCACGACGCTTCCAGCTCCAGCTTGCGGATGGCCGGGAGCGTAACCCTTGTGGCAAAAGGCGGGTTCCCCATATTCCGTCCCATCTCGCCTAACGTCAGACATGCGTAAGTGACCAACGCGCCGTCTTGTATTTCTTTGGCCAAAGTACCCGATACGCCAAAAGCTTCGTCATCGGGATGCGGCAGCACTACAAGAATATGTCGTCCCATGAATGTTTCATCTCCTCGTCCGTTAGAAAGGCTCTCGGCTTAGCTGCAAAGATACGACCAGTTTGCCCTGGCTGTCGTGGCCTGCCATAATCAACCGTTCGGGTTCGCTTTCTTCGAAATGAGTCAGCCCTTCGGAATAAGCCCACCCTTGCGGCATCTTTAAACCCACCCGGTAAGGTCCGTTTCCCGAAATCGATCCATGTGTATAACGGATGAGTGCGTTGGTTATGAAATTCGCGGCCGGATGCTTGGAACTGTCGCGATGGGCGGCGTAAGCCCCCGTAGTCATCTCGAGGTGAATATACAGATCCTGATCCTTAAGTGTATCCAGCCTCCGCTGTACTTCCGATGGATTAATAAGCTGCATCTTAACCATCCCTCTATTATAAACAATTTATAATGCTCATCTTTCTCTTTTTAAGATTAGAAAACTTCATCTTCGATGTCAAGCGGGCATCCGGATGATCAAGCAGGCGCCTTAAATCTCCCCGCGCAAAAATCCCCCAGACTGCGCATCCGAGGCCACTGAAAAAGTGAACGCTGCATATGCGCATGGGGGATGTTCATTCGTCCGCTACAGTTCCTTGACGGCGATATCGCCGGAGTGTGTGCGGATTTTGATCGTGGCTTGATCTTTTCCTTTTGAATCGGGGGCTTTCACCTTGCCGGAGGAAGCTCTAACATCATACATTCCGGCAAAATCTTTGGCGGCGGTAAATGTCACATTCCCCGAGGTTGCGTTGATATCCGCATTGGCTATTGTTTTTTGCTGAATTCTAACGTCGCCGGAGGCCGATTTCACGCTGGAATTGCCGGATAACTCGTCGATCCGGATAGAACCCGATGACGCAGTGATACGTGTATTTCCGGTGACCCCGGTACCTTCGATATCCCCTGAACTGCATTCCAGCAAGATATCCTGCCCCGTTAATCCGTTAAATGCAATGTCTCCGGATGACGAGCCGATATGAATCGTTTTCCCCTTCACATTACGGTAATCGCCGTCTCCGGACTTCAGGCTGAACAACGCATTGTCCAGCAGCTCTTGTTCGGGCAGCGCTACGGTCACATGCAGCATCCGATCGGAACCGCCAAACCCGGAAAAACCCCATTTTTTATTCGTATTCAAATCCAAGCTCAGCGAATTGCCGGATACGCGCGCTTCTTCGATCTTTTGCGCTACGTCTTCGTAGGCCGTGCCGTTGATTCGCACATAAGCCCCGCCACCTCCGTCGCTTTTAATAAAATCCACCGTCATATCCGTCGAGCCGCCGCGAATATCCACATTTTTCAGCTCTCCCGGTCCAACCGTCCATTGTTTATCGACGTTAGCCGCCGCAGAAGACGAGCTTAAAAGATCCGTATGGTAAGATGCCAGCCAGAAAAGTCCCAGCAAAATAAATCCTATTGCCAATATCGTTCTCATCGCCACGTTCCTTTCTTTACGTCCTATGCCTTATGATAAGGCTCCCCGCCTTAAAAGTCGCCGGGCCTCGGGCTGATTTTCGGAAGTGAAATCATCCGTCTTGGGACTGACTCAAAACAAAAAAACGGCATTTCTGCCGTTAGTTCCCCTCATTAGTATAGCTGCCATTCATCGGAACGGACGGCATGCCTCCGCCTTCCATAAGTGGCCTGACCCGGCCGCTTAATCCTTCAGCTCCGCGGCATGCGTCACCCGATTCCGGCCCCCGGCTTTGGAGGCGTATAACGCCCGGTCCGCTTTCGTAATGATCGTGTTGTCCGTATCCGACTCCGTCAACGTGGCCGTGCCGATGCTTACCGTAACGGCGCATTCGCTCCAAGGAGCCAGCTCGATCGCGGAACGCAGTTTCTCTGCAAATGCCTTCACCTGCTGTTCCTCCAAGCCGGGCAGCAAAATCACAAACTCTTCGCCGCCAAACCGGGCTACGGTATCAATCTCTCTGGACCCGGCCTGCATAATGCCCGCTAATTGCTTCAGCACCCGGTCCCCCGCATCATGTCCCAGCGTATCATTGATGCGTTTGAAATGATCCGCATCGACGATGCAGAGCGAGCATGGAGAAGCTTTCTCCGCGAACAAGGCGATACTTGCAGCCAAACGTTCCTGAAAAAAGCGGCGGTTCTTAAGGCCCGTCAACGTATCGGTTGTAGCCAGCCGCTCCAGTTGTCCGTTCAGCACAATCAGCTCCTGCCGTTTCTGCTCATTTTCCCGGTGTAATGCTTGCAGCTCCGCGATCACTTCGTCTTTTGCTTTATATGCTTCCTCCAATTTCGTCTTGATGTTGCGCAGCTCCTGCTCGTATTGGATTCGTTTGCGCATATGTACAAACACACAATCGATAAGCTCTACGCCATCCTGCTCATACCGTCTACCGTTTAAAAGGACGTGGATGTCTTGGCCAGAACCCGATTTTAAAGATAAGTACATTTCATCCACATGCCCGTACAACCGGATGAAAGGATAAAAATACGTATGAAAGAAAAATTTATTGGCCGCGCTTAAGATCGATTCGATATGTTTTTCGATCACGTCCTGCGCACTATAATTCAGCATGTTCAAAAACGTTTCGTTTGCCGACTTCATCAGCCCGTCGCTTGTCATCGTCACAAAACCGCAAGGCGCTTGGTGAAAGCGCTCTTCCATTGCTGCTTCCTCCTCTGGCCCGAATCCGGCGTTTTAAGATACGGAAAGATACTGCTTGATGAATTGCGTTGTCTCCTCCGGATGGCTTAAGTGAGGGTAATGGCCTTTGGCCTGCATAAATTGAATCGTGCTGTTCCCCAGATGCCGGTGCAGATACTCTCCCACTTCGCGCGGAGCGATACTGTCTTCGGAACATTGCAATATGAGCGCAGGGACCAAAGCTTGCCCCAAATCGGCCCGGTGGTCGGAGAAAAAGGTCACTTCAGCAAAGCGGCGGGTAATATTCGGATCCGTCGCACAAAAGCTTTCTTCCAGCTCCTGCGCAAGCTCCTGCCGATCCGCGTTGTGCATGACAATCGGCGCCAAATAACTGGCCCAGCCGACGAAATTCATCTCCATCATATCGAGCAGCGCGACAATATCGTTTTTTTCAAACCCCCCGTAATAATTCGGGAGATCGTTTAAATAACAAGGAGAAGGCCCAATCATCACCAGCCGTTCAAAATATTCCGGTTTGCGGATCGAAGCAAGCAGGCCAATCATCGAGCTGACGGAATGTCCGACAAATACAGCTTGTTTAATGTTTAAGGCTTCGCAAATTTCCAGCACATCCTCCACGTAACCGTGCAGCGTGTTGTACCGCTCGTTGCGGTAAGCTGAAAGCACGGACCGGCCGGACCCCACATAGTCGAATAACACAATCCGGAACTGATTTTCAAAGAAAGGAACGATGAATCTCCACATATTCTGGTCGCAGCCAAACCCATGCGCCAAAATCATCGTCCGCTCCCCTTGACCGATTATTTTCACGTGATTGCGAACAAAAACATCTTGTGACATTACATTCTTCTCCTTTAGATCAAAGATACGAAAACTAAAGACCCTTTTATAATTGACTTCCGCTTAATTAAGCAGGTGATTTTCCCATTACAGAAAAATACCCCTCTTGTTTGGCAACATGGAGGTGTCAAAAAGCCATGTAAACAAAAAAAAGGCGTACCAAGTTACATGGTACACCAAAATTCGCCAACTGAACAGGGTCAAACACGATAACGAAGCCGACGGCGCTTCTCCAGCATGATTTCGCTCACTTAAGCTGCTTTTTCACTAGCCTCGCCGGACCCCTCGTTTTTACCCTGAAACCATTATTTGTCCTTTAAAATTCCTAAATATGCTTTCCATGGCCCAACGTCGGTTCTATACCTCTCGGCCATGACCCTCACGATTTGCGTGATATGCGTTAAATCGTGGACGACCCACGTGGAGAGCAGCTCTCTTAACTTCACGGAGCCAAAGGCGGGATGCAGACCGGTCAGTTCCAAGTCCGGCCCCGATTGGATCAGATCCTTCAGTTTCGCGATATTCTCCATCCTTATCCGCTTAAATTCCAGCAGCGCCTGCTCCGGCGATCTTCCCGATTGTTCTTTCAGATGAGCATCGCGGTCAAACGGCGGAAACGGCTTGCTTTCGCCTTCTTGGAGCAGAAACTGCACCCGCGGGATCCAGTTGGTGTTCTCGCCTTCGATCAGGTGCTCAATCACTTCAGACGCGTTCCAAGTTCCTTCGCCTTCATTGCATTCCAGCCATCCCGCAGACAAGCCGGATAAAAAATATTCCAATGTCTGAGGCGTGCGCTCCAAAATCTCGATAGCTTCTTTAGCATTAAAATTCATGCGGCTGGCGCTCCTTTCTGGAACCTTTTCGGAAACTTTTCCGGCCTTTACGGCGAATCTACATACCGCTGTTTGGCCGAGCTGATGCCAAATAAAATCATCAAGACGGATACCCCAAATAGGATCCACAGCGGCGGCATCCAGCTGCCTGATCTATCATGCAAATACCCGAAAAAAGACGGGCCGATCGCCGCAAGCAAATACCCGACCGATTGCGCCATCCCCGATAATTCCGCAGCCTGCTGAGCGGTGCGCGTACGCAAGCTGAAAAACATCATCGCTAAACTGAATACGCAGCCGATGCCAATTCCCAATACGCTAATCCATAATACGGCCAGCTTGATGCTCCCGTAAAGCAGCCCCATAAACCCGATCACAAACATGACCGCAGAAAAATAGACCAAGGGCCGTTGATTGGACATCCGCCCGGCTATAATGGGAACCGCAAGCGTAAATGGAAGCACCGCCAATTGCATGATGGACAGAAGCCAACCTGACTGGCCGGGACCAATCCCTTGCGCGCCGAGAATTTCCGGTAACCACGTAATAATAACATAGAAAACCAGGGATTGCAGTCCCATAAACAAGGTGACTTGCCAAGCAAGCGGAGAACGCCACACACGGGTTTCGCCGCGGGAAGGCTGCTGCCGGACAGCCGTTTGGGACTGGGGACGTTTTCTGGTCTGGGGCAGCCAGCATAAAACGGAAATCAAGCTTAACGCGCCCCAGATGCCAAGTGCCCCCTGCCAGCCGAAGCCAGCCCCCACGGCCAAAGGAACGCTGATTCCGGAAGCAACGGCGCCGCAAAGATTCATAGAAACCGCGTAGATCCCTGTCATGATGCCGATACGTTCGGGGAATTCCCGCTTAATAAGACTTGGAAGCAGTACGTTGCACACCGAGATGGCCAAGCCCAGCAGCGCAGTTCCTGTAAACAACGCGATAGTTCCGGACAACGAACGTATAAGGATGCCTGACGTCAACAAAATGATCGAAGCAAGAAGAACCGGCTCCACCTTAAACCGCTGTGCCAGTTTGGGCGCAAGCGGCGAGAAAAGCGCAAAAGCAAACAAGGGCACCGCCGTAATCGCGCCGGCCAGTGTATTCGATATATGCAAGTCATTGCGAATAAGGCCTACCAAGGGCCCTACAGAAGTAAGCGGAGCCCGGAGATTAACGGCAATGAAAATAATTCCCGCAATAAGCGCCCACGGCATAATCCGGGCGTGTGAATGTGAAACGGAATGAAGGTCCTCCGTGCTTTGGATTTGATCTGATCTGCTCATGATGAATGCAATCCTTCCCTGGACAACTCAATGTATTTATGAACCGCGCCGGTCGCCTTCGCAGAATCTTGTTCGATAATCGCCTCGACAAGCTCTCTGTGTATTTGTTGATAAAAGTTCGAATGAGTCTTCATTTCCGCAACGCTTTCGACTGACGTCCGCAGAGCGTCGGTCATATGCTCGTACAAATCGATAAATAAGCTGTTATGCGTCGCTTCTACTATGGTTTGATGAAGTTGGATATCCGCTTGCGCATAGGACACAATATTCCCTTCCAAAACTGCTTTATCGCATGTATCCAGATGAAGCAGCATGGCGTCCATATCCTCTTGGGTGCGGCGTATCGCCGCCAGCCGGGCGGCTTCTTGTTCCAGCGCGTCCCGCAATTCCAAGGTTTCCAGCAAGCTGGACTGTTTGATCCGCCGCTGCAGCACAACGCCCAGAATGCTGGCCGAACAAACATAAGTTCCATCGCCTTGCTTCGTTGCCAGCAGGCCTGCATGGACCAAAGCTCTCACGGCTTCTCTTACCGTATTGCGGCTGACGCCAAGTTCGGCGACCAATTCCGGCTCGGCGGGGATCCGGGCTCCAACCGCCCATTGTCCCGACTCAATCAACGTTTGAATTTGTAAAGCCACTTGTTCAACTAAAGTGGTCCGATTTGTTTTTTGCAGCATGATTGCACGAATACCTCCAAACATAGGATGTTTGACCGTTAAGACTATTATAGGCAAACCTCCTTGCAAAAGTCAACCTCCCTCATCGGCAATCACCGACAGAGAATGTGCTCCTTCAAAAACAAAGAGGGCCCAAAGCGGCCCCCTTACGCTGCAAATTTCGGTACGGCTAGTATGTCCCTTCCCTTGTGCCCTTAGCTTAACTGCTGGCTGACTAAATAATAATAAAGTCCCTTGGCCTCGATCAGCTCGGCATGGGAACCGGACTCCACAATAGCGCCGCGGTCCAAAACAACGATGAGATCCGCCTTCTGTACCGTGCTTAGCCGATGGGCGATAACTAGGCAGGTACGGCCCTTCAGCATCGTATCCATATTTTGCTGGATAATCCGTTCCGACTCGGAATCCAGCGCGCTGGTCGCCTCGTCGAATATGAGAATGCCCGGCTCCCCTAGCAGCGCCCTCGCAATCGCGATCCGCTGCAGCTGGCCGCCGGATAAATTTAAGCCGCCTTCGCCGATAATCGTTTTAAAACCTAGCGGCAATGCGGTAATAAAATCGTAAGCGCCTGCCAGCTTAGCCGCCGTTTCCACCTCTTCCAGCGTAGCGGAGGGAAAGCGGATCGCGATATTGTCCTGTATCGTTGCGCGAAACACGCGGTTTTCCTGCTGCACGATGCCGATTTTGCGGCGCAGCGAAGCGGCATGAATTTGCCTGATGTCGTGCCCGTCGAGGCGGATGGTTCCACTTGTCGGGGCGAACAATTTAGTCAGCAAATTTGCGAACGTCGACTTGCCCGCTCCGCTTCTTCCCACAAGCGCAACGGTTTGACCCGACTCGATATTCAAATTGATTTGCTGCAATATGTCAGGACCGTCCTTGCTGTAACGGAACGATACATTATCGAATTGAATATGTCCTTTCAGCGCCGCCAATCTGCGCATATTTTGCGGTTCGAGCTCTTCCGGGGGCGCCGCGAATACATCATCGATCCGTTCCATCGAAACTCGCACTTCCATGATATCGTTAAGCATCATCAATATTTGCGTAATCGACTGCGTAGCGGTAAAGTAAACCGCCAAGAAAGCGACAAACTGCCCCACCGTCAATTCCCCTCGCATGACAAATACCGCACCTCCGTATAACACCAAGGCGTTGCCGATCGTTTTGATAAAATCGGCGATCATCTCCGATGTCACGACAAGGTTTATCGCCTTAATCCGCTGCTTTAAAGCGAGCTGCAGCTTATCCATCAGCTTCCAGCCGATGGCCGATTCGGCGGCCAGCGCTTTGACGGTGGAAATCAGTTTGATCGCTTCCACCATGGTGGTCTGCGACTCCGCTTCGGCTTCGAACTGTTTGCGGCTGTTTTTCCGCATCAATGGCGAGAAAAGCAGCACAAGCGCCGCGTAACACGGGATAATGGCAAAAGCGATCAGCGACAGCTTAACGTGGTAGATCAGCATCAACGTGCCGTAGATCAGAACCGTCAGCAGATCCAGCAGCAGCTGAACCGCTCCGGACGTCAGCATCCGGCGTATTTTCTGGTTTTCGCCCACCCTGCTGGTCAAATCTCCAATCGTACGCGCCAAAAAAAACGACAAAGGCAAACTGAGCAGATGTTTGTAAAAATCCCCTAACATCGTGATGTCAATCTTCAGCGCGATTTTTGCCGATATAAACGTCCGGCATGAGTTCGCGGCGATATAACAAACGGAAAGTCCTAACATGCCGATCAGCAAACTTCGCAGAAGATCGTCGTATTTCTCTACCAGCACCTTATCTACGATCACTTGGGTAAAAATCGGAATCGCCAGCGCGGCCAACTGGACGAGCAATGAGGTGATAAGCAGCGACAGCAGCGCTTTTTTGTTCGGCGTCAAATAGGAAATAAACCGCGATACCGGACTGCGCCTGCGGTCTTCGGAAACAAGCCGCTGCGTCGGCGTCAGCGTCAAGATCGCCCCGCTCCAGCCTGCCTGGAAATCGGCCCTGCTCATCTTCTCCAGGCCATAGGCGGGATCGCCCACGATTACATGAGTTTTTGTCACTTCGTATACAACGATGAAATGCTCGCCTCTCCAATGTGCGATGGCCGGCAAGCTCATCGCAGAGAGCGCATCAAGCTGCGTTGTAAAACCTTGCGCGGCCAGACCGAGCGATTCCGCCGTCTCCGTCAAGCCGTACAATGTGCTGCCGGAACGAGACATTTCCGTCTGCTCCCGGATGCGGTTCAGATGAATGCGCGAGCCATGGAAGGCCATCACCATAGCCAGGCACGTCGGGCCGCAGTCCATTTCATTTTGCTGCAGCAGGATCGGATATTTCCGCAGCCTGAATCGTTTGGCGGGCTTCGGTTCAACCGTTTTCCAACGGACCGCCCCGCTATATGCTTCCTCCGGCCGATCCATCGTTTCGTCTTGCTCATACTTCGATGCATTGGATGCATAATGCGAAGTAATTCGCTCGATCGCCGTTCTCAGCTTCGCATGCTCCACAATCATCCGGTCGAAATCAAGCTTGCTTAACCGGAACAACTGCACGGGCTGAGTGGCAATCACCGTAGCTTTACGCCGCGCCCCGGTAAGCAGCGCCAGCTCGCCGAAAAAATCGCCGGGAATCAGCCGATTGATGATCGTCCCGTCTTCGTCTTTGACAACCTCGCAGCGGCCTGAGTGAACGATATAAAAAGCGTCCCCTTCGTCTCCTTGGCGGACGATCTCCTGCCCCATTTCCGCTTGGACCACAGTCATTCGCTCAAGAAAACTGCGAATCGCCCGGTGATCGTCAAATGACAGCAGCGCCGTCCGTTTTAGAAACATCATGACAGCGCGGGAGGACATGTAAGTAACGAGCAGCTGTTCCAGCCCGGGATTGTGTTGCAGCACCTCGCGAAGACGCTCCAGCGGGATTGCCAGAAGACGCACAGTTCCCGCCGCGCTAAAGGTGATGGAAACTTTAGCAGGTTCGCTTCCGTTATCCCATCCGAAGCTGTCTCCCTCCCGCAATAATCCGAGATTGATCTCCGTTCCGCTTGCCGGCTCGTCAATCATTCGGACTTCTCCCGATACGATGCAATAAAGAAACCCCGATTCGGTCCCCTTCTCGTGAATCGTCTGTCCGATCGAGAAACGGGCGATTTCCGCATCGCGGGAAAGCCGCTGTTTTTCATCCAAACTAAGCACGCCGAAAAAAGGGAACTGCTCCATGTAACCGAGTTTTCGGCCCATCTCCATCGATTCCGTATCCATCCAGCCCGCATCCCCTATGACTTAATCTTGTTCCCATAGCGGAATGTGTGAAGATGCTTGCTTTCGCTTCAGACAAAGCCACTCTTCAAACAAGATCCGCTCGATTCTCGCCCGGATGTCCGCGTCCAACTCCGCCGGATACATTTCCTCCAGCTTCACCACATAATACTTCTTAGCAACCTCAAGCGGTCCGGCAATCGTTCCGGGCACGGCGCCAAACATATGCGCAGCTACGGCCCGCGGCAGCTGCGTTCTCTCCACCCGTCCGATAAAACCTCCGGCGAGCCTGGTTGGTTCGTCCGCCGAATAGTGCCGCGCAAGCACATAAAATTCGGCTCCCTCCTGCGCTTTAAAAGCAAGCTCCCGCGCAAGCCCCCGCTCGGTTACGACAATTTGCGAAACAGCCGCCGCATCGAACTGAGACCGGTTTTCCGCAAAATACCTTTCCACCTTGCCGGATGTTATGTGCTGCTTGACTCGTTCCTTCAACACCTTCATCCGGGCGTTCCTGGCCAAATCCGCTGTGGTAAGCGAACGCGCCGCCAGCCATTTTTCCACGTCAGCAGCTTGATATAGCTCTTTTTCCACCCGCCAATCGACGACGGCTGCCTGGACATCCTCTTTGTCGGCCGTGATGTGATGCTCTTCCGCATAGGCTTCGATGAGCGCATTGTCCATATAATCGTCTATAGCGCGGAAGGTCCCTTGCATAATGGCGCTTCGCAGAACGGCGGCTAACGAATAGCTTTTTCCTTCCAGCTCCAGAGCAACGATTTGATCCAGAGACACATTGTGGCCCTCCTTTGCGTTTACGGTCACCTTCGTCTAAATAAAAACGCGGGAATATCTCCCGCGCCGTGTACCGCAACATCAAGATTTACAGAGCTCTTTAAATAAACCTGCCGCCGCTCACGTTTTTTGCTTCTTCTTCGGTCAATTTTTTGGACAAATCGTCGAGCTTAATTTCCGCCTCATTGTTTGTTTCCACCGACTCTTTATCCAACTCTTGTTTCTTTTCCTGTTCCATGGTATTCACCTCCTTTATGTTTTCAGTATAAGAAGGTCCAATAAAAGATTTATAAAAGACTAAGCCTATAAAAGACTAAAAACCGTGCAGCATCAAGGCTTCACGGTTTTTGGTCAAGGTATGGAAATATTTTATTTTCTATCGGGCAAGCGGCTGATCAACGAATCATAAAGATGGATCAGCTCCTTGGACGGGCGGATGCCAAGCTCACGGCTGAGCAGCTTGACATAATCGGTATACAGGGCAGTCAATCCCTTCTTGTCGCCGCTTATCTCGCGTATGATCATAAGCTGGCGGATAACCGCTTCGTCCAGCGGATTGCGGTCGCTGAGTTTAAGCAGCAGCTTGGATGCCGCGGTTGTATCCTGCAGAGAAATAAGCGCCGCGGCAAGCCGTTTAACAAACGAAACGTACATGTCCACGTAACGTTCGGTTTCGTGAATGGCCCATACATACGCTTTATCCCCGAATAGATCGCCCGTGTATAACCGCTCGACCTGTATCGCTTGCTCGATATTTTCGGCGTTAATCGTCTGCAGCCGCTCCGCTTGTTTCTCAAATTGCACGTAATCGATCACAGGATCCTTTAATTCTAGCGCATAACCGTCGTTCTCCGAGCGAATGGCATCGCGAATGCCCAGCGGCTCCAGCGACTTGCGCAATTGATACACGGTCGTATTCAAATAATTTTCGGCATTGGTCCGATGCATGCCTCCGAATATGTCCGTGACCAGCCTGGAACGCGGTATCCGCTTTCCGCAATAAAGCAGCAAATAAGCGAAAAGCTCGGCGCATTTCCGCGAGATCCATTTGACACGGCCGGTTTCGCTGCTCACTGCAACATCGCCTAACGCCGTTAAAACGATGCGGCCGGAAACGGCGGAATCCGGTTCTGCCGGCGGCTGCGCATGAAACACCCTGCGGTTTGTCAAAGCGCGCTGTACCGTTCTTTGCAGCCGCTCCTGGGATACCGGTTTGACCAAGTAATCAAGCACGGACAGATCATACGCAGCCAAAGCAAACTCCTTATGCGACGTGACAAAAACGACCTGCACCGGAGAAGCGGCGGCTTCCAGCCGGGCCGCCAGCTCCATGCCGCTCTGGCCCGGCATGGAGATATCGACGAAAGCCAGTCCGATATCGGTATGTTCCGCCAAAAAGACGGCCGCAGATCGCGTATCCGCAAAAGCCCCCGCCACATGAACCTCGGGCAATTTATCGAGCATTTTGCGTAATATGAAATGCATCGCCGGCTCATCGTCCACCAAAATCACTTTCATCGGTATTCCCCTCCGTCCCTCCATCGTCGAAGCCGTCCCGCGCATCAGCCAAGGAGGGCAAGGTAAATGAAAATGTCGTACCGATGCCCGGCTCGCTGTTGAACCACAGGCGTCCCCCGTGAATCTTCACAAATTCGCGGGTAAGCGCCAAGCCAAACCGGGTATCTCCCGAATCATCCCCGGAAACCATGGCTTTTAAGAAAGGCTCTTCCAGATGCAGCAGTTCCGCTGTCAACTCGTCGATTCCTTCCCCATTGTCTGAGACCGACACAATGACCCGATCGCCTTCCAGCACCGACCTAATCTCAATGCACCCGCCAATGCCGGTAAACTTGATCGCATTCGAAAGCAAGTTCCGCAAAATGAGATCGAGCATTTCCTTATCGGCCTTGACCATTAAGTTGTCGTCAACCCGCTCCGTCATTTGAATTTGCTTCATGCCGGCTTTGGCGCCGGAAAGAAATAAAGCCTGCCGTACGACCTGCTGTAAATTCCAGCCTAACGGACGAAATACGACCTTGCCTTTCTGGCTGCGATACCAGTCCAGCAAATTTTCAACCAGATGAAACGTGCTTTGCACCTGCCCCTTCAGTTCTCTTACCAATTCGGCATGTTCAAGATCGGCAGCCGCCAGCTCGTCGCCCAGCAGCTCGGTCAAACTGACGAGGAGTGCAATCGGATCGCGAATATCGTGGGCCACGACGGTGAACAGCTTATCTTTAAACGCGTTCAGCTCGGACAGTTGCTGGGCGTTCTCGCGAAGCCGCGCCTCGCTATTTTTCAATTCCGTTATATCGTTAAACATCAGCATTTTGCCGATGAGCACATGGCCCGTATCATAGATCAGCGACAAACTGCAGGTATAATATTTCTTCCGGTCCTCACGGAACCTGTCGAACGGAAAACGTTCGTCCTTGTCGTTAACCGCGCGAATGCGTTCAAACAGCTCGGGATAAGGGGACAACACTTCGCCCATAGCGGCGGGATACCGTTTCTTCCGGCCAAGCTCGGGAAGCACCTCTTCAGCCGCGCTGTTATAGCTGACGATTTGGTTCTCGTAATCGAACAACACGACCCCGTCCCGAATCGTTTCGAACACTTTGGCCATCGCCAGCGGCGTTAACCGCAGCAAATTAAAGCGCAAAATGCCAAAAACGTAAGCGGCGCCGGATATGGCGAATCCAAAAGGCGTCAGGTCGACGCTCAGCCCGGTCCAGAAAAACAAATTGAAAAACATGGGAGCAAGCGCCCCCAGCAGAAGCACAAGAATTTGCTTTCTTACGATCGGCAAAGACCGCCAGTACATGGGAATAAACAACAGCACCCCACACAATAAAACGAAATAATTGTAGACAGAATGCACCTTATACCAGGGGCCTTTATCCGTCGTATACAACGGAATGGTCCCCTCATCGTTCAGGTTATAACGTTCATAAACCAGATGATGCCAATCGTTGGTCAGCTGGAGTACAAACACCGCGGCAGGGACAGCAAACAACGCCAACGCGAGAATCTTGCGATATCGGGCCGCCGTACCCGTAAATTGTATGACTTGAAAAAACCACAGCGTTGTGACAAAAGGAATGCCTACATACTCGATATGAAGCGACCACTTTACTTCGTTCAAGTCACGGCTGAGTACCTCAAAAGCGTAGCCAAACGCATAAAAAGCGGCCGCCCACATGATCAGTACCATCGTTTTGGAAACCGGAAGATGGCGTTTGCGGTAACACAAGACGGAGACAAACACCATCAGCGCCGTTGCAAGAAAAAGCAAACTCGACATCAATATTTTCATGTCCACGGCCGGGTCTCCCTTGAGAAAAAATGACAATCATCCAGCAAAAATAGGATATCATCTCCGCCATAAGGTGTCCACGGCCATAATTGACTGCAAAAGCCCGGCTTTTTCTCTGAAATCACCCTCATAGTAGCATTCTAATCTATCCGGATAAAAGAATAATAAAAGACTTGGGCGTATATAACGAAAAAAAACGCGCAGCACCAAGGCTTCGCGTTTTTTTCCGTGCAGAGAAATATTTTATTTTACAGGCAATTACTGCGTTTGCCGGAACGGGTTGTTAAACGACTTGGGGATTTCCGATTGGAACCGCAGCAGATTTCCTTTGGTGGGATGCTCAAAGGCCAACACATGTGCATGAAGACCGAGCCGGTTAAGCGCCTTGGACTTGGAACCGTATTTTTTGTCGCCTACGATCGGATGCCCCAAATCCTGCATATGGACGCGAATCTGGTTTTTCCGGCCCGTTTCCAAATGCACCTCCAATAAGGAGAAGTTTTTATCCACCCGGATCGTTTTATAATGAGTTACCGCATGCTGACCGTCGTTGGGGTAAGGACTGGAATACATCTTCAGCGTGCTGCTTTCCTTCAGCCAAGAAGAGACGGTGCCTTCCGGTTTCGTGACCCTTCCTTCAACCAATGCGATATAAGAACGTTCCTTCACCATGTCCTTCCAGGACTCTTGCAGCAATTGCTGCACCTTCTCGCTTTTGGCAAACATCATGACACCGGAAGTATCTCGATCCAGCCGGTGCACCACAAAAATTCTCCCCTTCGGGTTTTCCGTGCGGACATGCTCGGTCAGCTGCCGGTAAGCCGTCATTTCATTTTCCTGAGGCGAGGCGATGGACAACAGCCCTGCGTTTTTATGAATGACGATAATATCTTCATCTTCATGCAGGATGCTCAAATCGATCAGCGGCGGCTTTTCCGTTGCCCTTTCTTTGTTGATGGCTACCGTTTGGCCGGGCTCGAGCAGGCGGTTGTATTCCGTTGCAACGCTGCCGTTCACCAATACTTGCTTATGGGCCAATAGCGATTTAATCGAGTTGCGGCCCTGGCCCGATAATTTATGTATTAAAAAAGGCAGCAGCTCCATCGACTCGCTGACGGTAAATTGGCGGATCGCGGAACGTTTGGCCTGCGTGGCGTTCCTCTTATTGTGATGCATATGTGAAACCTCCTGCTTTGTTTCTTCAACTATACCATAACAGCACGTATTTTGCCCGAGGACAACAAAAACGCCAAAAAGCTTTGATTCCCTGCAGCGCAGAAAATCAAAGCCGGATGAAGCCGAATTACCGATAGCCAGGAGCAGACTTAGCTTGACGGAGAGCCCAAAGAGTAAATCCGACTCCGACAACGGTCACAAGCGAGGCGGCCAGTGGAACGGCAGGCAATCCTCCGCCGATTCCAGAGCTGATCACAAGACCTCCGATGTAGGCTCCCATCGCATTGCCAAGGTTAAACGCCGCGATATTTAAAGTAGAGGCCAGTGTGGGAGCTTCTTTGGCCGTATTGAGCATATGCAGCTGCAAACCCGGCACGGTCCCAAACGCCGCGACGCCCAACACAAATACAGTAATGAGGGCGAGAACCTGGTTCTGATCCGTTATGCTGAATATCGCCAACACAAGCGTCAACAACACGAGGATTGCTGTAAGCGAAGGCAGCAGATTGCGATCCGCCAATTTTCCGCCGTAAATATTGCCGACCGTAATGCCAACGCCGAACAATACCAAGATGTAAGAAACGGCGTTGGACGAAAACCCCGTAATATCGACCAAAATCGGTGCGATATAGGTAAATACGGCAAATACGCCGCCGAATCCGAACACGGTCATCAGCAAGGCAATATGAACCGCAGGCCGCCGCAATACGCTCAATTCCTGACGGAGGCTGGACCGCTCCGCTTTCATCCGCGGCACAAGCATGGCGACACCAACCAGAGCGGCCAGTCCGATGGCGGAAATGACCCAGAAGGTAGAGCGCCACCCGTATGCCTGACCGATGAAGGTCCCGAAAGGCACCCCCAAAATGTTCGCGAGGGTAAGCCCGGTGAACATGACAGCTATCGCTCCGGCGCGTTTTTCCTTCGGAACAAGCGCTGCGGCAACGACCGAACCGACCCCGAAAAACGATCCGTGAGTTAACGCGGCGACGATCCGCGCGACCATAAGAATTCCGTAATTTGGCGCCGCTGCCGCTAACCCGTTGCCTGCAATGAAAATGATCATCAGCAGGATCAAAAGCGCTTTGCGCGGCATCGTATGCGTAGCGATCGTAATGACCGGGGCCCCTGCGGCGACGCCGAGCGCATAACCGGTAATGAGCAGTCCCGCCGACGGGATGGATACATGGAGATCGGCCGCCACCTCCGGCAGCAGTCCCATGATGATAAATTCCGTCATTCCGATAGCAAATGCGCCCAATGTGAGCGCGTATAAAGCGACCGTCGAGCTCTTTCTTGAAGAAACAGCCGCATCGCCGACCGTACTGTTTGTACTCAATAGTTCCCCCTCCTTAAACCGCCATATATATGTTTCAGCGATTTCTGTTTTTTAGTTTAAGGCCGGAGACATTATAAAACAAATTATGAAATTATGATTTATTCATAAATATATTTATACATTGGCCGTCAATATGCGGTCTGATCAGGCTAGCAAGTATTATGCATGGTCGCGAATCCTCTTGGCGATAGCGCTTATTTCCGGCAGATGTCTATGCTTCATTTTGTAAGCTATAAACAGCTCATTTGTGACGCTCATATCTTCAAAAACGATTTGGATCCGCTCATTCGCCGAATTTTCCAGCAAATAGGTAGGGATTAAGCTCAAGCCTTCTCCTTGCTCAACCGCATTGATAATCAAATGCAAATGCGGTATGACATGCACCGGCTTGATGAGTGGGCGTTTTTTAAAATGCTCGCGCCAAAATCTGCGGATAATCGGCAGCTCCAAGCCGTAGCTGATCCATTTTTGCGAGAGAAGCCACTGCTCCCGCTCCTTGAGCTGATCGGAGGCAATGACCTCAAGCCCTTTCGGGGCGATCACGACAAAATGCTCGTCGAACAATTTCCCGTATTCAATCCCGGGAGATAAAAATTTCTTGGACGTAACAATCATATCCACCTTGTCCTGCTCCAGCAATTCCAGCAAATAATCGGCAGTGCCAAAATAAGAGACGGTGCACGTTTTGAGCTCAGGCAGCAGCGGAAGCAGCTTGACGCCGTAAAATTCCGGTGCGGAAGCGATCCGGATCACTTTAAGTGTAGGCAGCGATGCGGCTTTAAAGCTCATTGTTGTCTCCTCAAGACATTCGATCAGCGGAGCCAAGTGGGTATAGAGCTCCTTGCCCCTTTCCGTCGGAATCATTTTTCTGGCGGTCCTTGTAAATAAAGCTTCCCCCACTTCCGCCTCCAACGACGCCAAGTGCTGGCTCATCGCCGGCTGGGTCATGATCCGTGTTTTGGCGGCTTCGGAAACGGAGCTATGTTTATAGATCGCAATAAAACTGCGATACCATTCAAAATCGACCATCCTTTTACCTCCTCGTATAGTATTTCTTAAAGATTGTTGTTGAGCCAATTTCCAGTACCCTAGGGTACTGGCGGCCACCTTCAAAATTTCCAATTTGATCTTTGAAAAATGAAAAATAAATGAAGATTCTTAAA
>NZ_SIRE01000033.1 GCF_004307995.1 Paenibacillus thalictri
CGCTTCAAGCAGAGCATGCAAGCCTTGCGCTCATGAAAAAATTAACCACATAGCTGTGGTTTTCATTTTGCCCGGGTGGTCAACTTTTTGATTAGCGCAGTGGTCAACTTTTTCATTGACATTCACACGAGTCGGAGCGTCAATACTATTTGGCGCATGATCAGGATGAGGCACTGTATTTCTCCGAGAATTATAAAAAACCAGCATTACGGAATGGAAAAGTTGCAAGTGCGAATTATACAAAAGAACTTGCCGATTCAATACAACAAGCCTATACGGCAGGATATAAGAGCAATAGTAAATTACCAAAGTTTCGCAAGAATGTTATCAACAATGGAGACATTTAATTTAAAGCGTTTTGCGAAATCAACCATTATGTGGAATTCGAGCAGACCCGGGGGAGTCCGTAACCACACCTTAGATCAACACATTCAGGACAAACGAATAAAGGATATCGATTGCCCTCGGATGGTAATCCTGGATTGCGACTGGTGGAATGCCCGTCCGAGCATGCGAAAAAGAAAAAGCACCGCTATGGGTGCTTTTTCTTTTTCTTTAATGTAATCTTTTCAGCGAACGCAGTCTGTTCAGCCTTCGATCAAGAATTTCACTCAATTGTAATAAAATCGGGTCTCGCAAACTTCCGATTTCTTCGTATCGATCAATCATGCACCTTTTGATAGCAGAGATTTCTGCCCTTAGTAGATGTTCACGCAAGGCTTGACTTAACATAAGATCACATTCCTCTCATTGATGTTTTCACATAAATCGACAGAGGTGTTCGTTTCGGTAGCTGGCTGGCATTGTCTTGTTAACTTTAGCCCCTATAGCTTTGCGTCGTCATTTTTCAAAGACTTTGCCTTTTCGACGATTTAAGTGATTACTTTTATTTTAAACCCTTAAGTAATAAAGTTTAATAGGATTAAGATACTATTTTTACAGAAAATTCCGACAAATCCTTGTCGCCGTCTTGGTCTCATCGGTAGAAGGGATTCGCAATTTCTCATTGGCACTGATTTTCGGATTGGTCAGTGGAACGTATTCCTCTATTTTTATCGCAGCACAAATCTGGGTGTCGCTGAAAAAGCGGGAATTTTTGCGAAAGAACGAACTCTAACTAACTTTTCGGTATTCCGCTACTGCCTGTCGGGTTATTTCCCCTGCACGCCTCAACCAAATGTTTGATCAAGAGCTCATGAAGATTGCTTGAAAACAGTCCGTTCATGTCATTGGTGAACCGTAACCTTATTTGTAGATAGTTTTAACGGCTGTTAGCTACGCAGCAAAAAGACGACTCCTGAATTTCGTCAGGAGTCATCTTTTTAATACCACTAAGCATTAGGCATGATTTCAAAGCGAAGCAAAGGGAGTCGAAATAATACCAGTTTTAGCAAGGATAATCAAAGATTATCACCCCTGATGCTGGCCACGGCCCGTACATCTGGTTCGGACGCGGCCGAATATGAAGGAGTAATGTAGACCGTGTGTGGTAGGTAAAGGAATTGTATCAGCTTTGTCGAATATATCCTTACATGATGAACAAATGGAAGATACTAACTGTCACTGCCCTGTTTGTGTTTGTTCTAATAGGCTTGCGCGTTTTTTGGATTATATCATTCGATAATATAGATCAACCACACGCAGTGAATGGGGAGCTTGATTTACGCGAATGGACATGGCCTTCAGGGCACACGATCACACTCGACGGCGAGTGGGAGTTCTACCCGCATGAATGGCTAATAGAGAGCGATACTCATCAAGGGGTGAAACGAGCTCCATTCCCGCTTCATGTTCCCGGAGGCTGGAATGATTACATGCTGCCGGGAGAAAGCACGCCGTACGGTTATGGTTCATATCACTTGCGTATTCTTCTCAATCCGCAAAACGATTCGGTCTTCAGCATTCGAATCCCGAGCGTCAGAAGCTCGTCAGAGTTGTTCGTGAACGGTCGTTTGCTCGCTCAATCGGGACAACCGGCAGCAAATAAGGAAGCTTATATAGCTCGAAACGTCCCTTATACGGGCACCTTCACGCCTGACGGAAGAGGCGTCGTTGAGATCGTAGTACAGGCCGCGAACTACACGGACCCTCGCAGCGGCGGCATTATCCGATCCATGAAGTTCGGATCGTCGGAAGCGATTACCCGTGAGACACAGATATCTCTGACGATGCAGCAAATCGTCGCGGTTGCCTTCCTGATTCATGCGATCTATGGACTCACGTTATTTTTCATGGGATACAAAGACAAGAAATTGCTTTATTTCTCTCTGCTTGTTCTCTGCGGTATTTTCTCCATTCTGGTAGGCAGCGAAGATAAAATATTGCTGTACTGGTTTCCGGTCTCCTTGGAATGGAGTTTAAAAGCGATGTCGTTTTTCGTGATTGTCGGTGCGTTCTCTTTGCTACAATACGTCATGGACCTGTTGCCAGCCTATTGGCGCACGAGAATTTTGCCGATGTTTACGGCGATTTGTGGGGCTGCGCTTATATCCGTGGTGTTTCTTCCGATCAAAGAGCAGCAAAACGTTCATAACGTATTCGTTTTAATTACTGCGCTGCTGGTTCTCCTGGGCGCTGGGTCTTTGTTTCGAACGGCCATCAGGGGAGTTAAGGAGAAGGAGAATGTATTGCTGCTTCTGTCTCTTATTGCGTTCACGAGCAATTTTGTGTGGATGGGTGTATTTATTATAACGGGAATGAAAATCGTCTATTATCCGTTCGACTTGATCGCATCGACAGTCTGTTCCGCCCTCGTCTGGATTAGACGCTATTTTCAAGTTCATTCGGAGACCGCCAAGCTCGCAGCGAAGCTTCAAAATATGGATAAACGGAAAGATGAATTCCTGGCCAATACTTCGCATGAATTGCGCAACCCGCTTAACAGCATTCTTAACATTTCGCAAGCTGTTCTGGAAAGAGAGAATCATGCGCTAAGCGCCAAAAGCGCCAAAGATCTGGAATTGGTGTTATCGGTAGGTCGCCGCATGTCGCTGATGCTGAACGATCTGCTGGATACGGAGAGGTTGAAGGAAAGCAATCCTCGGTTGCAGCTCCGCAATTTTTCCATGTGGACGGTAGTAACCGGCGTTTTAGATATGTTTTATTTGATGACGGAACGAAAACCGGTACGATTAACGAATCAAATCGCTGAGAACTTCCCTTACGTATATGCCGATGAGAACAGAGTCGTGCAAATCGTGTTCAATCTGCTTCACAATGCGGTGAAATATACGAATGAAGGTGAAGTGACCATCCGTGGCTATGTACAGGACGGCAGGGCGCATATTGTGATTTCAGATACGGGCATCGGTATAGACAAAGACATGATGCAGCGGATCTTCGAACCGTACGAGCAGGCACATCACGATCGGGTTATGACGGAAGGGGGGTTCGGGCTTGGGCTCAGCATTAGCAAACAGTTGGTTGAGTTGCATGGCGGGACGTTGAAGGCCCATTCCGTTCCCGGGAAAGGCTCGGAATTCTCGTTCGCTTTACGGCTTGCCGATCCCAGCTCAGCAAGAGAGGAAGCGGAAACCGAAGTTGCGGCATCCATCGTTTATGTCGACTCGTCGTTGGCTGCCGCTTCAACACCACATGACACAGTCGCGGGACAGCCGATGGCGATCGGTGCGGACGGGCCCCGGATATTAGTGGTAGACGACGATCCCGTAAACTTGAAGGCGCTCGAAAATATTCTTTCATTCGATCGATACGACATTACGACCGTTACGAGTGGATCTGAGGCACTGGCCATACTGGATTCACACGAATGGGATTTGCTCATTTCAGATGTCATGATGCCGAATATGTCCGGATATGAATTGTCGCGTACGATACGCCAACGTTTCTCGCTCACGGAACTCCCCATTCTGCTCCTAACGGCAAGGTATCGATCCCAGGACATCGAGACCGGTTTTTTATCAGGAGCCAACGATTACGTGACGAAACCGGTCAACGCATCCGAACTAAGATCGAGAGTGCAAGCGTTAACGGCAGCGAAGGTTTCCGTGAGAGAACGGTTGCGCATGGAAGCGGCTTGGCTGCAGGCACAAATTCAACCGCATTTCTTATTTAATACCTTGAATGCGGTGGCGGCTTTAAGCGAAATCGATCACGAACGGATGCGTAACCTGCTCGAAACGTTCGGGAATTTTTTGCGGGATAAATTTAAGTTTAAAGGAATGGATGAACATGCCCCAATCGAAGATGAGCTGAGCATTGTTCGCTCCTACTTGCTTATCGAACAGGAACGATTTGGAGACAGGTTGCGCGTGACCTGGGAGATCGACGAATGCAAGCAGCTCATGCTTCCTTCGCTCACGATCCAGCCCTTGGTTGAAAATGCAGTAAAACACGGCATTATGAAGCGCTCGCACGGCGGAAACATCCATATCCGTCTGACCGATTGTGATACGTATGCGGAAATAGCAGTGGTGGATGACGGTGTTGGGATGGACGAAGAAATGTCGCAGCGAGTACTCGCCAGACAGTCGAGCACGTCGGGAATCGGTCTGCTTAATACCGATCTTCGATTGAAGCGGCACTACGGAAAGGGACTTCAAATCAATAGTAAGCCGGGACATGGTACCTCGGTATCCTTTATTGTGTATAAGCATAAATAAGCATTAACGTAATTACAGCCCTAGACCAGGTCTCAGCGTTAATTGCGGATCCTTCCTTAAGAGTCCGCTCAATAATACAAAGTTGCTTCGGATGATGCACCGCGGCGCAATCTATCGGCCGGCACTCTCTCATGAGAGTGCTTTATTATTAGCATCTTCGTCATCCTGGCAGTGACAGGGGAATAGTATTGTCTAAATATAGGAACAAATGTTCTTGATGGGATGGCTGAAGAATTCTACTGTTTGTGCGTTCCTTTTAGCAAACGGGCTCAGAGCTTTTGCATAACGTGATTGCCGATTGTTATAAATAATAATGCGTGATGTGATCATGACCTCAAATCCAGGGTATGGCCAGTGGGCCTCCACCTAGGCAATCCATAGTGGAATGAGCCTGATCGAGTTTTTCGTTCAAAACCCATTCGTACTCTGTCATATCAATCCACAACGGCGAACTTAAGGGATGAGTATGGAGTGGAGAAGCGACAGCGTTCACTTATCAAATTGGGGAACTCCATAGTCATCCCCTCCGAGCGCGCTAAATAAAGCTCACTGCATCAGACGAAATCTATTTTGGGGGTCAGCCCCTCATTGATCTCACCATCCGCTTGGGATGATTTTCATTTCCTTATCCATGTTTTTCAGAGCGGAGTGATTCGGATTAAACGTAAAAATGCGCTTGATCCCGTATGCCGACATGACCACCGCCGTCAGCGCTTCGTTCAGCGAATATTGCAGCTCCGGCCGGTCGATCAGCAGCTGCCGCGCTTCCTGCTCCCATTCGGGGCCTCCCGGAATGATGAGAAGTTTCCCCCGGCTGGCCGCCTTTTCGACCACATTTAGAAAAAAGTCAGCCAAAGCGTAGTCAAACCCGTTTCGCAGCCAGCGGTGAACTTCGAACACGATACTGTTTGTCGTTATAAAATCGCGCTCCAAATCGTCCAAGTCCAAAAACAAGGTGCGCGCTTTCAAATAATGGGGATCATTCGGATTCATAAACGCGGTTAAAGCCGTTTCGTCAATAAATACGGATTGTTTGTAATGCTGGGTATGGTTGACGCTCATCCTTTCACCTCCTCCTAATAATGTCCTCGTCCGCAAATGCCGTTAAGCAGCAGCAGCGGATTTTGTTCCTTGCGTTCATCGGATATGTGTCCCGCCGGCTCGGGCGATACCTGGGCCAGAAACTGCTCAATCATATGATCGACTACCGCTTGCACGGTCGTTTGCCCTTCGTCCGCCGCCGACTTTAGCTTCTGGAATGTATAGGAATCCAATTCCAATGTGTATTTCTCGTCATCCTGTCTGGAGGATGTAAGTTGGTTCGCCGTTGTTTTCACTTTTTCCAGCTGGTCCTGGATGAGCTGCTTGTAACTTTTCATTCGAATTCCTCCTTTGTTTTTAAAATACAATAATTCGACAGAAACCGCTGTTTTTCGGGGATAGAAAGAGTAATTTGCACGGTCATCATTCGGTCATCATTTGTTAATGGTTGTGCAGTACTTCGTACATGAAACGGCCATCTTTCTCCTGTATATTGGATCACATAAGAAAAACTTCTATCGAAGCCAATTCAAGGATGCACGACCGCGGGTGAGCGGAAGTTTTTCTTACGTGGCAGAAAGTTTCACAAGCGCTTTAGCGCCTTCATGACTTTCAGACACAAAGAAAAGCCAATACAGAGAGGAGCCATCTCAAATGAAAAAATGGGCAGGTTTATCGGCTGCCGCTATTTTACTGCTGGGGATGTTAGCCGGCTGTTCCGGTTCCGGTAGCACGGACGGCAACAAAACGGATGTACCGACAACAACAGCGCCGCAAGGGGGAAGTACTCCGGGCAAAGCGGAGGACCCCGCAGCGTCGCAACCGGGAAATTCGACCCCATCTTCCTCTTCAGGCGGCAAAACGGATGGAGGCTCTGCTGCCAAGCCGGATTCGACAAGTGGCGGGGGAGCCGCCACGCCCGCTACTCCTCCTCAAACGCCGGGCTCGACGACAAAATAACGCCAATTGCAAAAGGAGCCGTTTTCCCCACGGGGGAAGCGGCTTTTTGGCCTAATAACAACATCGCAGGTGTCCGTTACAGTCGCGAGCCACCCCCTTAAAACGGCCGGCTGCTATAGAATGTTATAAGGAGTTCACTTTTTTCAATATGATTGTTCAATGCGCTTGTCGCATATAGCTTTTGGAAACGGTGGTAGACACGGGAAAAGGGTCCCTATTTTCGTTAAGGAGCGGTTGCCATGAACGGACTGAAGGTCCTGGTTGTGGATGACGACCCTAATGTAAGGGAAATTATCCGGTTGTATTTTGAAAAGCAGCAAATCCAATTGGCCGAGGCCGAAGACGGTCTGCAGGCTCTTGATATGGTAGAGAAAGTTTCGCCCGATATTATTATTTTGGATGTGATGATGCCGGGAATGGACGGATATGACACGTGCCGCGAGCTGATGAAGCACTACGATATTCCGGTCATCATGCTGACGGCCAAAGGCGACGAATTCGACCGTGTGCTCGGTTTGGAGCTTGGCGCCGACGATTATGTGACCAAGCCGTTCAGTCCGCGCGAGCTGATGGCCAGGATCAAGGCGATTTTCCGCAGAATGCAGGCGAGAAGGCCGGCAGTGCCCGACGACCAGAGCCAGGCCATCGAATTCGACGGGTTAACGATCCGGCCAGAGCGCAGAGAAGTGCTTGTCCATAACGAAAAAATCGGCTTGCGTCCGAAGGAATTCGAATTGCTGGTCCATTTGGCCAAATCACCGGGTGTTGTTTATACGCGCGAGCAGTTGCTTGAGCAGGTGTGGGGGTATGATTTTCTGGGTGATATCCGAACGGTCGACGTTCACGTCAAAAGGACGCGAAGCAAGCTGAGCGACTTTGGCTGCGATTGCATCCATACCGTGTGGGGAGTCGGCTATAAATTCGAGGTCGTTGTATGATACCAGGCTTAAACCGAAGCATTTTTCTCAGGCTGCTGTTCAGCAGCATGCTCACCATGCTGCTTGGCTTGTGTGCGGTGGGGCTGCTGGTTTCCTTTTTCACCAAAGATTATTTCACGGAATTCAAAAAGGAAGAGCTGCTCCGGAAAGCGAAAAAGGTCAATTTGGCCATGCAAAACACGAGTACGCTGAATGAGGATTCGAAGGATCTGCTGCTTTTTTTCGACCAATCTTACGATACCCGAATATGGTTGTTTGACCGGAACGGCAAAATCGTAGCTACTTCATCTCAAGATGAGGTGTCGATAGGCAAGGCGGTGGATCCGTCGGTCGTCAAAAAAGTAACGTCCGGAGAAAGCGCCGTGCTCCGGATGCAACCGGAGACGATCACGCAGCCTACGCTTGCCGTCGTTGTGCCATGGGGGAAAGACGACAAGGTGTACGGGGGCATCGTACTTCACACGCCGATTACCGGTGTTAAGGAAACGATCCGCGGTTTGCGGGAGACGATTTTGTGGGCGTCCCTATTTGGCATCGTTCTTTCGGCGGGAATTGCCGCTTACTTATCGTGGTCGATTTCGCGGCCTATTCAAATGATAGATCGCTCCGCCTCGCGGATCGGGATGGGAGACTACAGTGAACGAATCCGGATTTCCTCGAAAGACGAAATCGGCGACCTGGCGGCGACACTGAATAAAATGGCCGAAAAGCTGGAACAAACCGACCGCGAGAAGAAAAAGTCCGAACAAATCCGCACCCATTTTCTGGCCAACGTCTCACACGAGCTGCGGACGCCGCTTACCGCGATACAAGGGTTCCTGGAGGCGCTGCAGGACGGACTTATCGAGGAAACGGGCAGACAAAAATATTACAGCATTTTGTACAACGAAACGCTGCATATGAGCCGGCTTGTCGACGATTTGCTCGATTTGATCAGATTGGAAAACGAAGAGGTCAGTCTGGCGTTAATACCGCTTGATGTAGGACCGATGCTCGAGAAGGCGGCGTTCAAGTTTGCACCGGAAGCGGCCGATAAAGAAACGTCGCTCATTGTCTGGGTCGAAGACGATGTGCCCAAAATGTTCGCAGATTATGACCGGATCGAGCAAATTTTAAACAATTTGATCAAAAATGCCGTCAAGTTTACGGAGCGCGGGCAGATCCGTATTGCAGCGGACAAGGACGGCGACTATGTGCGGCTGACGGTGGCAGATACGGGGAGGGGGATTCCGGAGAGAGACCGGGAGCTTATCTGGGAAAGGTTTTTCAAAGCGGATTCCGGCCGTTCCGATACCAAAAAAGGAACCGGACTCGGATTGTCCATCGTCAAAGAATTAGTGAAGCTTCATAACGGGACGGTTACGGTGGAAAGTGCGGTAGATCAAGGGACGATGTTCACGATCCGGATTCCTAGCGTAAACATGTCGTGAAATATTACAAACTTCACAACAAAAGCATTGGGGTATCAAAGGGGGCAATACGGACAGCCTTCTATTTGTCAAAGATTTCTGGAGTATCATCCTTTTAACTTCCGGTATTTTCTTTGCTGCGGCTATGCTGCGTCCAGCTTTAAATACACAATTATCGAAGATGGCAGGGAGTGAGCAAGGATATATGACACTAAAATTCAAATAAAATAAGGTGACTGAATGGAATGGTCAGAGTCTGTCGTGGTTCCAGCAGATAAGTGGCGGCGATGCAATAACTCTTTACCGCCATAACGCAAATATGCGTTAATTTGCGTGCTTGCGTGGTTTTCTAATATTGGTATAGAATGCTAATCAACAAGCAACAACTATATGCACCAAGCGATGATGGAGAGAGTAAGCGGATAGCGGTTATTAACAGGGACGGTGTGCCGATAGACTGAGAGCACCCGAATGAGCGCCCGCCGAAGTTCACTCCTGAGCTGGTTCCTGAACGAAGTCAAACGACTTGACTTCATAGGGGTACCCGTATCCTCTGCGTTAAAGAGCTGAAAGTGAGAAGTGACGTTATATGTGCAGTTAGCGGCATTTCTAATAAGGGTGGTACCACGGCTCCTCGTCCCTTGCGGCGAGGAGTCTTTTTTATATTCAAAAATTCAATTTAAGGAGCTGGAGTTAGATGAGTGAACTCAATTTGGAACAATTAAGAAGCAGATTGGATGGAATTAACTGTAATTTGCTGGAGTTATTATCGGAACGGGCGCAAATTGTTCAGGAAATCGGACACCTCAAAGAAACTCAAGGTGTTCCGAAGTTCGATCCGGTACGGGAAAAGCACATGCTGGAACAATTAGTTGCAAGCAATAAAGGTCCTTTTGATGATGAAACTGTCCGCTGCCTGTTCAAGCAAATTTTCCAAGCATCGCTCAACCTTCAACTGACGGATCATAAGAAGCAACTGCTGGTCAGCCGAAAAAAACAGAAGGAAGATACGATTATTTCTCTTGGTGATGTCAACATTGGGGGCGGAAAACCTATAATGGTCGCAGGTCCTTGTGCTGTAGAAAATGTTGACCAGGTGCGTGCCGTTGCCGCCTCGTTGAAACAAGCGGGTATTACTGTCATGCGTGGGGGGGCGTTCAAACCAAGAACATCTCCTTATGATTTCCAAGGCCTGGGGATAGAAGGTTTGAAAATTTTAAAAGACGCTGCAGACGAATTTGGTCTTAAGACAATTAGCGAAATCGTTGATCCGGGCCATATCGAGATGGCTTGCGAATATATTGACGTCATCCAAATCGGTGCTAGAAATATGCAAAACTTCGAGCTCTTGAAAGCGGCTGGCGATGTACGTAAGCCTGTCTTGTTAAAACGCGGCATTGCGGCAACAATTGAAGAGTTTCTTCATGCGGCGGAATACATTTTGTCCCGCGGCAATACGCAGGTCATGCTGATTGAACGAGGGATCCGGACATATGAAAAAGCTACTCGCAATACCCTGGATATCTCTGCTGTGCCTATTTTAAAGCAGGAATGCCACCTGCCGGTTTTAGTTGACGTCACTCATTCCACAGGCCGTAAAGATATTTTTGCGCCTTGCGCGAAAGCAGCTTTAGCCGCAGGGGCGGACGGCATCATGGTGGAGGTGCATCCCGAACCGGCCATCGCCTTGTCCGATGCCGCCCAGCAGCTCAATTTTGAAGAATTCAATCGCTTCTTATCTAATGTGAAGGAATCTGGACTATTAGGCTAGACGGCAGCTATTCGTCGATGGGGCGGTCACTCTGGATAAGGGGACCGCTTCTTTGCGAACATTTTACATAAAAGAAACGAAATTATTACATGTTTCTTGCTGGGCTTATACCATAAAATAATAAAATCAAATCATGTTTAGTGTTCGGAGCAAATAAAGTATTGGATTTGAACGGCATGAAGCTTATGTTACGGTAAGTTGAAAAAGGAACTTAAAGCTGAATCTCGAATATCTATAGATACGATGACAAAAGGATTCGGAGGAGGGGAAATAACGAGTTGTAATTCATTTGTAATGAGCGAACGGGCACGATAGCTCCATAAACTCGAAGAAGCGGCAGCCGGTATAAAGGCTGTCGTTTTCGCCGCGCAGTAATGGATGATGAAGGTTATAGCAAATGAGGGAGTGAACAACGGAAGGAATGGCGGGAATTTTTTGATTTTGTTGTGTATTTGGATTGCCCAAGGCTAACACGCTTTGAGCGTGAAGCGGAAAATACCAGACAGCACATTGAGAAGTTCAACACAAGGTATTGGAAAGCAGAAGACTACTATTTAAGCACAATACACCCGTTGTCCAATGCAGACATGGTTTTAAGTTCATGACGTAGTGACGTTGTTTCAATTTCTGAGGTCAGTCTACCATATGGATACGATTACGGGAGGTTCCAATGAAAAAATGGTTTTACCGTTTGCTTTTATCTTATTTGCCCATTTTTCTTGTCATCGTATTTGTAGTCATTTTTATCTCGTTTTTAGCCATGAAAGATTTTTCGCAAAAAGAAGCGGAAACAGCCAATCGGTTATTTTTGTCTTATGTAAAACAAACGATCGAGCACTCGCTCAAAGATATCGATAACACGGTGATCAAAAGTATTTTGACGGATAAAAGTATAACGCAGTTTTTTTATCCGACATCGGATATGAATCGTTATGTAGTAAACAGTCAAGCCGCCGAGAAAATCCAAAGTTTAATAGGTACAAACCCGATGATTCATTCGATTTATTTCGTGCGATTATCCGACCACGCGGTCATGAGCAGGAATGCGTTGATGCCGGTTGAAGAATTCGGGGACCGGGAATTTATTATTAAGCTGCTTCAAGATAAGGATGTTCCTCAGAACTGGTCGGTCTTACGAAGCTACTACGAGTTTTTCGATCAAAAGTCGAGTTCTGTCGTAACCCTCGTTCGAAAAGTCCCTTTGCAGTCCGGCAGCGACGGATTTGTTGTAGTTAACGTTGGCATCGACTTGATAGAGAAGTCGCTTGATGACATTTATAAATCGAATACCGATTTAATCCATGTTGTTGATAAGGATGGAAAGTTGCTATTTGGAACGGATGTGCGAAATACGGAGGTCCAGCATACTCCAACCGAAGAGAAGGGACTGCCCGGCATAAAGTCGGATTATACGGGCTGGGAGTTTCGAAGCGGAATTGGAAGCAACATTGTGTACAATGTGTTCTCTGTTTTTTCCTATATTTGGATCGTATTCATGTTAATAGCCGTATGTTCCGGTGCCGTATGGATCGTATTGATCACACGCCGAAACTATAAGCCGATCGAAAGGATTATGGGGCATATTCAACGTTATTCTTTGCAAAAAAGCGTTGAATTGATCGGCGAAAAAGCAAACGATGAATTTAATTTTATTAGCTCGGCTTTGGACAAACTGATCGAGCAGTCAAATGAGGTTCGGAAGCAGCACGAAGAAACTCAACATTATCGCAGAAAATATGTTTTCTATGAGCTGCTGCATGACGCCGATTTCAACAGCGAAGAATGGGGGACCCAGATGAGAGCGCTGGGTTTGCCGGAGTATGCGGAGCAATGGAGTTTGGCCGTATTCGAAATGGACCAATATGCGGCGTTTAACGAACGATATCCAAGCAAAGACCAGCATCTGCTCAAGTTCGTGCTCGGCAGCGTGATCAAAGAAATCGCCGATCAGCATCATTTGGTCGTTTGGACGGAATGGATATCGGGCCATCATCTTGTAGCCTTGTACCAGTGGACATCCAAAAATGATATAAGAGCAGCGGAACTATGCGAAAATGTGCGGAAATGGGTCGAACAAAATCTGGATTTCACGGTGACCGTTGGTGTCGGCAATGCGGCATTCCAAATCAACGACATCCAGCAGTCTTATGAGGAAGCGTCGGAAGCACTGAAATACAAGTCTTCGCTTGGGGGCAACAGGGTAATTGAGCTGGAACAGGTTTGGGCAAGGTCGCCCGGCAGCGAAACCTCAAAGCATGTGCAAATCATCCGTTCCCTCACTCAATCGTTCCGGTTAGGGGAAGAGGACTGGCTGATGAAGATGAATAAGCTGTTTGATGATCTTGGCTCTGAGATTTACACAAGAGACGATATCGTCAGCTTGATGAATTATATGATGTTCCATATTTTCAGGGAAATATCCGATTTTCCCCTCGACATTAAGGAAATTTGGACCAAAGACGCTTTACCCCGATTGAATGATCTGTTGAGTCAGTTCGAGACGTCAGACGATTTACGAGCGGGCTGTCTGAACATTTTTTCCGACGCATTACATCGGATCGACGGGCAACGGGACCATCGCGATAATCGTCAATTGATTCAGGATGTGAAAGATTACGTTGAACATCATTTCAACGATCCGGATTTATCCCTTGCACATCTTGGCGATGTTTTTCAGATCAGTTCGAAATATGTTAGCCAATTATTCAAGGAAGCCTTTGGAGAAAAATTCAGCGACTATCTGACCAAGATCCGGGTGGAAAACGCAAAGACATGGTTGGCGGAAACCGACATGCCTGTACAGGACATCGCATTAAAGGCGGGGTATGTCCATACGTTTTCGTTTATTCGGGTATTTAAAAAAATGGTTGGAATGACGCCGGGCGATTATCGTAAAGAGTTTAGACAGCAGTTCAATTCGTAATTGTGTATCGCCGAAATTGGTGTATAAAGGTTCGAGGTGTATGGGCGGAATCATGTTTATTGACTGTCGTTACGCGGATCAACTAATGTGTTAAACGTGAAGGCGTCACCTAATCTACCCGGTTCAGAGAGAGGAGGACAGTGGAAACGATGAATGACCAACCCGTACCCGTGAAAGCTATCGGTTTGGATCCAAGGAGGACTCTTAAGCGGAGAATCCTCTTTAGAAAAAATGTTCCGCTTATGATCATGTTTTTTCCGGTAATCGTCTATTTTATTGTTTTTAAATATGTACCGATGTTGGGGGCGGTCATTGCTTTTAAGCAGTATAATTTTTCGGATGGCATTATGGGCAGTCCTTGGGTGGGATTGGATAATTTTCGGCTGCTTTTCAGTAATCCGCAGATGGTAAACACGATTCGAAATACGCTTCTGCTCAGCGTACTGAAAATTGTAGTCGGTTTTCCTTTTCCGATTTTACTTGCCATCTTGCTGAATGAGGTGAGAAGAAAATGGTTCAAGAATGTCGTGCAAACCTTGGTTTACTTACCGCATTTTTTTAACTGGATTATCGTAGCCGGCATTGTCATTACGGTTTTTTCCCGCGAAAGCGGCATCATTAATCATTTGATACAACGGGGAGGCGGGGAAGCCTATCCGTTCTTGTACAACGGGTTTTCGTGGGTTGCTATTTTTTTGGGTTCGGGGATTTGGAAGGAAGTCGGTTTTTCCGCCATTGTTTACCTCGCAGCCATCACAACGATTGACCCGAGTCTGTACGAATCCGCAGGTATGGACGGAGCCAGCAAGTTAAGACAAATTTGGCATATCACGCTCCCAGGCATGCGGCCAACGATCATTCTTCTGTTAATTCTTGCGATGGGCAATGTCATGGAAGTGGGATTCGATCAAATTTATTTGCTTCAGAACAGCGTAGTGGCCCATATTTCCGAAGTTATCAGCACCTTTATTTATCGGGCGGGCTTGCAAGGGGGACAGTTCAGCATGACAGCGGCAATGGGGTTGTTTGAATCATTGGTCGGATTGGTTCTTGTTATCGCTTCCAACCAAATCGCCCGTAAGTTTAAGCAAGGATTGTGGTAGCGGTTGCCTGTTATCTCTACAACAGATCTAAGGAAGTGATGAGAAATGAAGGCGACCTTCGGGGAGAGAGTATTTTATTTTATCAACTACATCATCTTGGCATTGGCCGGCTTGAGCTGTGTGCTGCCGCTGCTGAATATCGTCGCTGTCTCACTGAGCGATTCGAGTTCGATTGCCGCTGGCCGGGTTTCGCTTTATCCGATCGGCTTGCAATGGGACTCCTATCAAAAGTTATTCGTCGGCACTAACATCCTGCAGGCTTTCCGCAACAATATTGTGATCACAACCGTCGGCGTTATATTATGCATGACATTTACGATTATGGCGGCGTATCCGCTATCCCGCAGCTACTTTTACGGGCGTCGATTTTTTACGCTGGCGATCGTATTTACGATGCTGTTCGGGGGCGGTTTGATTCCGACCTACTTACTTGTCAAATCTTTAGGACTTGTCAATACGTATGGCGCATTATGGCTTCCGGGTCTTGTCAGCGCCTATAATATGCTGCTGATGCGGACTTTTTTTGAGAACATTCCCGAGGAACTGCTTGAGGCGTCGCGAATCGACGGATGCTCGGAGACAAGAACGCTGCTGCAAATTATACTTCCTTTGTCATTCCCGATCCTGGCAACGCTGACGCTTTTTTACTCCGTCGGGTTCTGGAATATGTTCTCCAACGTCTTGATTTACATCAACGACAGCAGCAAGTTCAATATGACGGTACTCGTGCAAAATATGATCAAAAGCCAAACGATCCTTCAGGAAATAGGGCAGCTTGATCCCGACCAGGTGCAGCGAATGACACCCGAATCGATCAAGTCAGCCGCGATCGTCGTGTTGATTGTGCCGATGTTGTGCGTATACCCGTTTTTACAAAAGTATTTCGTGAAAGGCAGCATGATTGGCTCGATTAAAGGATAGGCGGTCAATAGATCCTTTGGAGGCGGTTAAGGATGAAACGGTTGAGAAAACCTCTTATTATGTGTGTAGCGGCAGGAACGGCGGCAGCCCTGCTTTTGAGCGCTTGCTCGAATAACCAATCGCAAGAAGGCGGCAGCAAAGCCGACGAAAACAAGAAACCCGAAATTACCGTTATGGCTTTTGATTACGGTAACGTGCCTCAAGAAGAAGGAACGATGGAGAAAAACCGGTGGGTGGATTGGATCAATCAGAATGCGCCGGTGCATGTGAAGTTTGTCTCGATTCCGCGAACGGAATCCGCTCAAAAATTGAATGTTTTGTTTGCCTCCGGAAATGCGCCGGATCTGATCATTGACTACGATAAAAATTTACTAAACAGCTTTTACACACAAAACCAGCTGTTGCCTCTGGATGATCTTATTAAAAAAGACAGCCCTTATTACCAAGGCATTTTGCAAAAATATCCGACGTTGGCGAAATTGGGGAAACAGAGTGACGGGAAAATATATAAAATCGGCAAGGTGAACGGAACCGATGTCAATGTTGCTATGTATATCCGGGCGGATTGGCTAAAAAAACTTCATTTGGACATGCCCAAAACACCCGAGGATTTGTTTAACGTCGCCAAGGCGTTTGCCGAACAGGACCCGGACGGCAACGGTAAGAAAGATACATATGGTGTTGCGCTCAGCAGTTTTGGCAGCATGATCGATACGATGTTTCAGAATGTCGACTGGGTATTGGAAAATGGCGAGTTGACGCATGATTGGCAGCGGGCGAAAGCGGCAGCTGATTACAAGAAGAAATTGTTTGACGCCGGCGTTACGGATAAGGACTATTTAGTCGACGCTAACGGGAAAAAAGCCGAGCAGGATTGGATGAAAGGCAAATTAGGCATTTGGAGCGCTACGTTCAGATTATCGTCTTACCAGGACTTTAAGAAAAACAATCCGGACGGAGAGGTCGCGATTCTTCCTATGCCAGGCACCCAATTTGGTCATTTCAGCCCGGAAGCGACTTCGCCTTTTGCCGTAAACGGAGTAATTAACCGTAGTGCGAAAAATCCTGATGCCATTATGAAATACCTCGATTGGGTGCTCAATCCGGCCAATTCAACGACATTGAAGTATGGTCTTGAAGGCGTGCACTGGAAAAAGGGGCCTAGCGGCTGCCCAACGCCTATTGACAAGGATAAGTCCGCCAAAGAAGTTGGCTATACCCAAGGATATTGGGTTCTCCATTCCAAATTTGCAGAAGGAACATGCGGGACGGTGGCAGGACCATTGGATACGGGCGACCCGATGCAAAAGATTTTCCTGGATCTTTACAATACGGCTAAGAAGGAGTATGTAACACCGGAACGTCCAATGGCTTACCTCATTGACAACAACAACTCCCCCGCGCTGCCGCCGGATCTGCTCACGATCCAAACCAATGCGATGAAGGCGGTTCAAGATCTCTGGAACAAGGCCATCGTAAGCGGAGGCACGTACACGACAGAACAATCCCTTAAAGAAGCCCAGGATTTGTGGAAAAAATCGGGTGGGGATAAAGTGGATGAATGGATGAAAAAGTATTTTGCGGACAACAAGATGAATATCGTGACTACGAAGGAATGGTACGACACTGTTGTCGAGAAATAAACCAATCGAAAGAGGGAAAACAAAATGACGAATCAAGAAGTAGGATATGCGGTAGTTGGCTTGGGTGTCGGCAAATCACATGTTCGGAGTGCCGTGAAAGCGAAGGGATGCGGATTTGTTGCTATTTGTGACCTTGACGAAGAGCTTCTCAACCGTGTAGGTGATGAATGCAACATTTCGCCGGAGAACCGTTACACCAGTTATGAACTGCTGTTAACCCGGCCGGACATCGATGTCGTGAGTGTATGTACACCAAGCGGCATGCACCGCGACCATGCCATTATGGCGCTTGCGGCAGGCAAACATGTGTTAGTGGAAAAACCTCTTGAAATCCAACTGGATAAGATCAACGACATTTTAGCCGCTGCTGAAAAAGCAGGCAAATATGTAGGTTGTGTTTTCCAGAACCGTTTGAGCCCCGGCAACAAAAAAATAAAAGAAACGATTGATAGCGGCAGACTTGGCAAGCTAATCACGGCCAATTTTCATGTGAAATGGTTTCGAAACGACGAATATTATGCCAAAAACGGGGGATGGAGAGGAACGTGGGCGATGGATGGCGGCGGGGCCATCATGAATCAATCCGTACATACCATCGACTTGATGCAGTGGATGCTGGGACCTGTCAAGAGTGTTTTTGCCAAAGCCGGAGCTTACAATCACAACATCGAGACAGAAGACACCGCAGTAGCGGTCATCCAATTCGAAAACGGCGCGATCGGCACCTTTATTGGCACAACCTGCGCATATCCGGGACTTGAGGTTCTTGTACAGGTGCATGGCACCACAGGAACCGTTTATGCCAGCAATGCAAATATCGAAACATACAAGCTTGCGGATGACACGGAAAGAACAGAAGAAGCTCGGGTGCTAAGTGAATTTGGGAAACAAGAGAAGAAGAGCGGCGGAGCGGACCCTGCGGCAATTTCCACAACCGGCCATGCCGGGCAAATACAGGACATGATTTTGGCAGTAGGGGAAAATCGTCCGCCTATGATTCAAGGAAAAGAAGGTTACGCGGCGGTTGAAATTATTCTTGCGATTTACGAATCCGCACGGACAGGCAAAGAAGTGTTTCTTCCGCTGGTCCAATCCAACACAGCGGCAAGGAGTTAACCCAATGGTAAAATTCGGATGTTGTTTGCAGGGCGCTTCTTTTGTACTTCAGGCTGGAGACGATAACTCCATCAGCAACGACCCGTTTCATCGGTTGAAAGACAACTTGGCGCTGCTGTTAGAACATAACTATGATTTCGCAGAGTTGACCGTTGGAACGTTGATGGGTGTGCCGGAAGACGACTTTCCAAATTGGGTGCACATGATACAAGCATCCGGTATCGACGTCCCGGTGTTAAACAGCTTTATTCCTCGTACGATCAAGCTGACCGGTCCAGACGTAAATAAAGATGCCATCGAAAATTATTTAAAGATTGCCTTCGCTAGAGTGAAGGCAATCGGAGCAACAACCATTGTTTTCGGGAGCGGCGGTGCCCGTTCGTTCCCTGAAGGTTTCTCAAAGTCTGAAGCTGTGCGGCAGGTTTCCGCTTTTCTGCAAATGTGCAGTCATTATGCGGCTCAATACAGTATTCATGTTGTCATAGAGCCGTTAAACCGCAAGGAAAGCAATGTGATTAACACAGTAGCCGAGGCTTTGGAGCTTGCGAAGGAACTGCGTTTGCCTTATATTTCCGTGTTGGCCGATTCGTATCATATGCTCGAAGAACAAGAAAACTTAAGTGTGCTTTCAGATGCTGTTGCCTCCGGACTTCTCACACATGTCCACATTGCAGATCGCGGTAGAGTATTTCCGGGGCTTCCTGCGCCGGACGGGATGGATTTCCGCGCCTTTTTTCAAGAGCTCCATAAATCGGGGTACGAGGGACGAATCTCTGCGGAGTGCCGATCTGATGATTTTTCCGTTAACAGCAAACGATCATTGGATTATGTAAGAACCTTGTGGGCTTCTCTATCCTAAGAAGAAGGTGAAAAAAGATGTCGGTATCTTTTCAGATAAAATTACACGCGGGTCATCATGACCGCGATTATTGTCCTGTTGCGTTCCAACTGGATAAACACAATGTGTTGCTGCAAGGTGCTGCTTTGAATTCATTCGTTATGAAGGATGAGCAAGGCGGCGTTACCCCGGTACAAGTAAGAGCGGCCGGCGATGATGTTCATTTTCATTTTGTAGTCGAGCATCTGGCCAAAGGCGAAAGCCGTACGTATAAGATCGAATCCGAAGCGGCCCGGCCAAAGGCCGCGGTTTCCGGCGTGGAATTTATCCATGAACATTCGCAGAAAGTGGATGTGTTGATCGGGGGCAGTTATTTTACCTCTTATGTCTATGATTCTTCCTTTGCCAAGCCATACCTTGGCCCCATGATCGGCCCTTATGGCGATAGTTATACCCGGCTCGATTTCGAAACTACGGAACATAAGCATCATCGCTCGCTTTGGCTGGCTATCGGCGATGTGAACGGAATTGACATGTGGAATGAACCGGCGGAGCGGTACGGCAGACAGCTTCATCAAAAATTTGCTGAAGTGATTGACGGGCCCGTATGCGGTGTCATTACAGCGCACAATGTATGGACGAGCTTTAATAGAAAACCGCAAATCGATGAGGTCCGTACAATCACTTTATACAACACGCCGGCGGGCGAACGAATCATCGATTTGGATGTGACGTTTACTGCAAGTTACGGCCAGGTTGAATTTGGCGCTACCAAAGAAGCGGGACCGCTTGGCATCCGTGTGGCCGAATCTATGAATGTAAATAACGGCGGCGTTATTGTGAACTCATACGGGTCTGTCAACGAACCTGAATGTTGGGGGAAACGGGCGGAATGGTGTGATTACTTCGGTGAGGTGGGAGGACATACGCTTGGTATTGCCGCATTTGACCATCCGGACAATGAACAATTTCCGACCTATTGGCATATTCGCAACGGCGGCTTGCTTGCAGCCAACAATTTCTACTTTAACGGCGGCAAATTAATCAAGCCAAAGGAAACCGTAAGGTATCGATATCGGGTATATTTCCATGAAGGGGATACCCAAGCAAGCAGAGTCGCTAACAAATATCAGGACTACCTTCATCCGCCGCAGGTGGAAATCGTCACACCACCGCTATAACGCTTTCAAAAACGAAGATATGACATAAAAGAAACGGAACCAGTACATATTTCTAAATGAATTTATGCGGTATAGTAAATTTACATTTAGAAAGGAGATGTGTTGCAATCGTAATTACTTATACGAAACCGGCTTATACGACAACAAGCTTGGTTTTCAATTTACATGCAGACGACACCAACGTCTTTGTCGAGCATTTTTTGGACTATCATTATGCTCATTTCTCTTACTCGGGCACATCTGTACTAACGGTCACGGCAAGCCAGCCAATTACAAGCTTTGATATAAGCCCTCACAGTATGGAAATCACCGGGACTGTAAACGGGAATGAACTGACTTTCTCAATCGACAATAACGCCGAGAAACCAGCTTATTTGGTTATTCAGATTAATAGCTTGGAGAAGCTGGTAGTTCTGGCTGACCCTTTGGAAAGCAATGCTCCGCGGTCCTCCGGCGCAGGTATTTATAATATAACCAGCGATCCTTATTATGCGGACAACACGTGGACAAGCGATGTGACCAGCATTATCCAACAGGCGATTGATGATGCATCCGCCGCAGGAGGAGGGACAGTTTATGTGCCCGAAGGTGTATATAAAGTAAAGGATATTCTTTACATCAAGAGCAATGTCACCTTGTACCTGCAGGGTGGGGCGGTCATAAAGTCAAATCCCGACAGAACCCTATATGAGCATACGACCAGCAGCGAGGGGAAAATATTTATTGAACCGATGATAAGGATCGACCACGCGCCCAATTCCAACATATTGGGGCGTGGCGTGCTGGACGCGAGCGGTATCGCGATCATGGATACAGACCGTGCGTCAGCAACTTATCTCGGATATAGAAGAAACGTCATTGTAGGCAACTTCTCCAATCAGGTAACGATCGAGGGCATCATCATAAAGGACTCAACAACGTGGACAATTAACGGGATTCAAGGCGGCGATGGATTTACGGTAAGACACGTCAAGATAATCAATCATAAAAATGCGGATCAGTACAAAATCATGAATGACGGTATCGATCTATGTGGAACAAGAAATGCCGTCGCGGAAAAAAACTTTGTCATGACCGTAGACGATGCCTTATGTGCGAAATCCACAATCAATGACTTTGCCATGTATAATGTGCGTTTCAAAAACAATATTGTATTTTCGTCTTGTGCGGGCCTGAAAGCGGGCTTACAGTCATGGAGCCCTATGTATGATGTATGGTTTGAAAATAACGACGTCGTTCAGGCGCGGCGTGGAATAGTGGTAGAAGCGACTGCGGGGACGCAGCTGATGAGTGATATCCATTTTGTAAATACAAGAGTGGAAGGCTACGTATTTACTTCCATGGGTAAAAGTATTCCTGTAGAAATAGAAGCGAAAACCGCACCCATAACAAATGTATATATAGACGGCGCTTTATTCGAGAAAGCAGCGGTTCATCCGATCACGATCTCCGGCTCAAGCAGCACAAATACGGTAACGAATGTTGCATTAGCAGAATTGAGCATCTGCGGGGATGCCATCACGAATGTCCCGGACAAACGAATCATTGAGGGCAGCCATGCGGCGGGTTTCTCGGTTTCCGCACGGAATAAAGCTTGAACTGCTACCGGTAATCATGAGAGGCGATCTGGCTGTCGCGGTCGGAATATGCAGCACCTTTCCGGCGGACCGCTGGGGCCGTGAGCCTGCCTTATCGCTTGCGTTTGCAGCACTAGCTTGGCTGGTGCTGCAACGATTTCCGGCTCTCCTCTCCTCCAAACTTTCTCATTCATCCGTAAAATGTATCGTCCTTGATCTTCAGTCCGCGGGTTACTTCCGTTATTGCCTCGAGTACCTCCTTCTTAATCAATGACTTATTAAAAATCCCCAACATTGCCCTTGAAAAAACTTAAAAATGACCTTTTGTTTTATTAACTTCCTTTAAGTATAGTAGCATGTGAACGCATACGTTCACCACTTAAGATACTTCGGTAACATCGATGCATCAAGGCATGTATAATGATAAGTAAAGATGTTAGAAGAGGAAGGTTTTACATGGGGTGCAGCAAATTTCTCCGAAACGCAATGACAAAGTTAAAAAACATGAAGCTCCAAAGCAAATTTATGGCAGGTTACCTCATTGCATGTGCGTTTCCGTTGCTGGTGGTGAGCAGTATCATTTACAGTCAATCGGCAGCAGGTTTGGAGGATTCTTCGCAGGAGTTCGCGGCGTTGTACACATCCCAGATTGAGAATTCGTTAAATGAATTCATGAAGGAATATGACAAAGTAACCAAGTCCATACTCGTGGATAATGAGCTGATTTCCAAGCTTGGGGAAGAGCATGATGTGTCGATGGATGAGTACATACTTCAGAAGTTATCTGTTCAACGGGTGCTGATGCGGGTTGCTTTGCTTAAACCGGAGATCAATAATGTCATACTGATTAGCCGCGATAATAGCGTCTATCAATATACGAATACAAGCAGCACGGTAAGTGAGAGCGCCTTGTTGTCACAAGCATGGTACAAGCAGGTACGCAGCTCGGAGGATACTTTTTTTATTACAGGGTTACATGATCGTTCATATTATGAGGATAAAGGGAAGGGTGCGCTAGTAACAGTAGGCCGGGTATTGCTGAGCTCTGAAGGGGCGTTCACAGGGGTGCTGCTCATCGACCTGGATCCGTTCACATTGATGGAGCTAAACCACGAGTTTGTCTTGACTAGGGACAAGTACGGCATGAGTGTGATTATTAGTAAGCTTTCCGGTGAAACCGTCTATCATTCAGATGCCGCCAGTGGTCGGGTGCCCTGGATGCAGGTGTTAGCAGAAGGAAATGATTTCACTAAAGACGTGAGCAACAATGACCAAATTGTGATTTCAGGGAGTACACAATTGGGGAATTTGGTTATTAAGACAGAGATTCCCCGCGAAGCATTACTGCATAAGATCGAAAGGATTAGGCTGGTCACTGTTATATTGATTATTATCGGTTTTATCATTACCCTATTGATTTCTTTCGGATTAAGCTTAAGAATCACCAAGCCCATCAAGGCGCTGCGCCGCAGTATGAAGCAGGCAGAAACGGGTCAATATTTGCCGATCGAAAGTATTCAGGCCAATGACGAGATAGGAAGCTTGGTTCGCAGCTATAACAAGATGATTGTCGTTATTCGAACTTTGATTGAAGACGTTTACATTGCAGAAATCAAACATCGGAAAGCCAAGTTCCTTGCGCTTCAGAACCAGATTAATCCGCACATGTTATACAACACGTTAGAATCGATCCGAATGAAGGCGCTGGTGAAGGAAGAAGAGGAGATCGCTGGGATGATCAAGATTTTGGCGAGAATGTTCCGGCTGACTTTGGGAAAGGATGGAAGGCAGAATTCGATAAAGCAGGAAATTGATTATACCATTAATTATTTGCAGCTTCAGAATATACGCTTTGACGATCGGTTTCTGCTCGACATCCGTATGCCCGAAGAGATGCTGCAGTGCAGCATTATTCCTCTTGTTTTTCAACCTATTGTGGAGAACAGCATCCTTCATGGCTTTAAGGGGTATGAAGGGAACATGCATATCGTGATTGAAGGGATGTGGACGGCGGATGGCGGAATTTTGATTCGGATTATGGACGATGGAATCGGTATTTCCCAGGAGAAGCAGGAGGAACTGCGTGCAGTGCTAGAGGATGCGGCATTGGATAAATATAAGCTGGAGGAGACGGACAACTTGGAAGGTGAAGGATTAGGCCTGAAAAATATTGCGGAGCGCGTCAAGCTGCATTACGGGGACCTCTATTATTTGATGATTCGTTCCGGCGAAGACAAGGGAACGACGGTCGAGTTGCTCATCCCTAAATACTGAGATCTTGTTGTTAGACAGCATGGAACGGGAGGTGTGCCTAAGATGAAAGTAGTTTTGGTTGATGACGAGAAAGGAATTGTAGCAGGCCTCCAAAAAATGATAGGCCGCTATATTCCGGAATGCGAGATTGTAGGTGTAGCGTACAATGGCCTGGATGGCGCTAAGCTGATCCAATAATGTCAGCCGCATATTGTCATTACGGATATCCGAATGCCTCAGGCAGATGGGCTGGACATGATCCAGATTGTGCAAGAGAATGGTTGCCAGGCCAAATTTATTCTTTTGAGCGGGTATGCGGACTTCGTGTATGCACGTAGAGGAATGCAACTGGGGGTTAAATTTTACCTCAATAAGCCGGTGGAAGAAGAGGAGCTTCGCGAATGCGTCTGTAAGGTCATGGAAGTGATTCAGCAGGAACAAGTAAAACTTCAAGAGGTGAATGAGTTAAAGCAAGAAGTGAACAGCCGCATCATTGAAAGCGCCTTGCGAGATGTCGTTGATGGTGACAGCGACAATACGGGATATATGGATGAATTGCTTCAGATCGCTCGTATTCCGATAGGACGCACACAGGTTGTTTGCGCTTTGCTAGAATTTGAAAGCAGCCTTGGCTTTTTGATGGAAAGCGGACTTGATCCTGTGTTCCGTCTTATAGACCGCACACTGGGACAATATCAAGGCGTCTATCGCTTCCGGTATCTAGGCGCTCAGGTGGCAGTCATTGTTACACATCATAGCGCCATCGAATATGGGGAGTTAGTTAGAATTATTCAGCGTCTGAAAGAAGCCGTATTCCAGGAGATCAAATTATCCGTGACAGTCGGGTTAGGCACGGTGAAAGAAAAGTCGAATGAAATCAGCATTTCCTTTGAGGAAGCTCGTCACTCGCTAAGTTACAAGATTCTTAAAGGCCCGGGAGCCGTAATTTCATATCCGGATATCATGTCGCTGTCAGGCAAACGGCAAGCGGTTCCGGAAGGCATGATTAATAAGCTGGAGGCCTGCCTCGACAATATGGATGAAGCAGCTTGCGCCCGCGCGATCCGCGAGATTTTTCATTGGTTGGAGGAGCGCGAGATGAGCCCCGTTGACCTCCAACTGCAGTGCTTGAGCATTCTTTTGTCAAGTGCGCGAAAACTTTCAATGGAGCAGCTGCAGCAAAGTGACTTTTGGGGACGCCATCTTCTTGTCCTGGGTGGATTCTCGCGGTATTGGACATTGGAGCATATAGAGACATGGATGCTTCAGATGATTAAGGGGATTATCGTTTTTAAGCTGGAACATCATATTACGAAGAAAAAGGATGTTATCACCGAGATCAAGGACTACGTAACGGAGCACTACGCCGATGCAATCAGCCTGACGGAGCTGTCCACCCGTTTTTTTATCAACCCCTATTATTTAAGCCAGCTCTTTAAGCAAAAGACAGGGGTTACCTATCTGACCTTTCTCACACAGACAAGAATCAACAAGTCCAAGGAATTGCTGGAAAAAACCGATTTAAAGGTGTATGAGATATGCCAGATGGTCGGTTATTCCGACCCGCAGCACTTTGCTAGATTGTTCGAGAAACTGACAGGTTGCAAACCTAGCGAATATCGCAGGAATCCTAAAAATGACCCTGCCGAAACTTAAATACGTCCTCTTGAGAGACCCTCTCTCCAAGCATACACTATAAGTAAGCGAATACATTAACTAGACATCTAGGGGGGATTGGATTGATGAAGGGCAGTATTCACCAAATGAAGGTTTACTGGCCGCTCTATGCGATGGCCATTCCGGGCTTGATTTTTCTCGTCATTTTCAAGTATATTCCGTTGCTGGGCGCGGTGATCGCCTTCAAGGATTATTCGGTGTTCAAAGGGTTTATCGATAGTCCCTGGGTAGGATTCAAGCATTTTGAGAAACTTATCCATTATCCGGATTTCGTCCGCGTGTTCGGAAACACATTGATGCTGGGTTTTTTAAAAATCGTGCTGGTCTTTCCGATCCCGATCCTGTTAGCGCTGATGATGAACGAAATTCGGAAATCTGCACTGAAGAAAGGCATTCAGACTGCGCTTTACATCCCTCATTTTTTATCGTGGGTTATCGTATCCGGCATTGTGTTTGATATCTTCTCATTAAGCGGGCTGTTCAACGTGATTCTGGGCTGGTTCGGGTCTGATCCGATTTTGGCTATGCAAGACAGCGCTTACTTCCGGCCGGTCTATGTGCTCACTTCCATCTGGCGGGATGCGGGTTGGGGAACTGTCGTGTATATGGCCGCAATCAGCACCATCGACCCGCAGTTATATGAATCGGCGATGATGGACGGTGCATCCAGATTCAGACAAATTCGTCATATTACGTTTCCGCTGCTTCTGCCTACGGTACTGGTTCTGTTTTTGCTGGAAATTGGCAACTTCCTGGACCTCGGTTTCGATCAAGTGTTTAATCTCTTGACACCAATGACGTACAGCGTGGGAGATATCCTCGATACGTACGTATTCCGCACAGGCATTCAGCAGGCGCAATATAGTTTTGCTACGGCGGTTGGTTTGTTCCAGTCGGTTATCGGTTTTATTCTGGTGTTTGTCTTCAATCGGTTGTCGAAAAAAGTTTCGGACGGGGGGGTATGGTAGATATGTTTGAATCCAGAGGAGAAAAAGCTTTCGGAGCATGCATCACAATCTTTCTTCTGCTGCTCTCGTTTATCGCGATCGTGCCGCTGCTGTCCGTCATCTCGATTTCTTTTAGTTCCAAAAGTGCCGTTGTGCAAAATCTGGTGTCCATATGGCCCAGGAAGTTTACGTTGGATTCCTGGACATATATCATAGACCGCCCGGACTTGTGGAAGTCATTTTTCCTTACGTTAGGTTCGACTGTGATAGGTACGGGCTTGGCACTGCTCATTACGGCTTTGCTGGCTTATCCGCTTTCGAAGCCGGAGTTCCGCTGGGGTTCTGTGATTATGGTCGGCGTTGTCATCGCCATGATTTTCAAGGCTCCGATCATTCCTTTTTTCCTTACTGTACGGGGTATCGGGCTTTATAACAACCCGCTGGTCTTGATCGTTCCTCATATCCTGAATCCCTTTAATCTGATCATCATGCGAAGCTTCTTCAAGGAGTTCTCTAAGGAACTTGAGGAAGCGGCTCTCCTGGAAGGCTGCGGTTATTTTCGAATGTTGTTTCAATTCGTCCTCCCGCTGTCCAAGGCAGTGCTTGCTACGTTAGCTTTGTTCTATGCGGTCGTTATTTGGAACCAGTTTCAGACGCCGCTATTATTTCTCCAAAATACGGACTGGTTCCCGTTACAGATGAAGATACGCCAGTACATCTCGGATGATAATTTAATTATGCCGGGTGCCGTTTCAACGGCTGACTTTAATTTTAACGAACGAACGTTAAAATCGGCGACGGTTATTTTCGCCATCATTCCGATTATTGCGGTATACCCTTTCTTGCAGAAGTATTTTGTCAAAGGAGCCATGATCGGCTCTGTCAAAGGATAATTTCGGTTTTAAGGCTTCATGAGCCTGGAACTTATAATGTCAATTTCAAGGGGGAAACATGGCATGGCTATCAAAAAATTCGGGGTACTGGCACTAACAGGTGTCTTGGCCGTTACAGGTTTTAGCGGCTGCAGCAGCAATACGGACAAATCCGCTTCTTCTTCTGCTCCAGAGCAGAGCGGGGTTCCGAAGACGGAGGAAATCGTTGATCTCGAAGTGTGGAATACCAATACAGGCTTTAAACCGATTACCAAAGGCAGCAAACTGTATGAATTTTATAAGGAAAAGCTGGGTGTCGGCGTCATCCAACCTTATGTGGAATGGAACGGAGGCACCACTTACTTAAACCAGCTGAATCTGAAGATTGCTGCGAACGAAATGCCGGACTTGTTCAAACCACAGCAGGGTATCGAAGACAGCTTGGCGAAAAACGGCGCAATCGCCGATTTGACAGATCTTTTGCCGAAGTACGCGCCAAATGTATGGCAGACCATTCCGAAGGAAGTGTGGGACGTGGTCAAAGCCAACGATCCTACCGGACAAGGGAAAATTTATTATATCCCGGGCGTGCTGGACTATGGCAGGGAAGCGGGTTTGATTCGTAAGGATTGGCTCGACAAGCTGGGACTGCAAATGCCAAAGACGCAAGATGACTACGTGAAAGTACTTGAAGCTTTCCGCGATAAGGATCCGAACGGAAATGGACAAAAAGATGAGATCCCGACCGGCGGCCGGGAGCAGGCTGCTTGGATGGATCATTTATTCGCGATGTATGGTGTAGCCATGTTCGAAGGCAAGCCGGATTGGGATGTGTACGATGGCAAGCTGACCTACGCTGCGGTTTCTCCGAATATGAGAGCTGCATTGGAATTCATCGCCAAACTGTATAAGGATGGATTAATCGATAAGGAGTCGCTTTTGAACACGAAGGCGAAGTGGGAAGGGAAAATCGATTCCAACAATGTCGGCAGCTACTTCCATTGGGAAGAGTCGGTCTTCGACCGTTTAGAAAATATTAATAAAAATACAGGCGTGAAAGGCGATTACTCCGTGCTCCCGATTACAGAGGTTCAAGGGTATAAGGGATTCTATACTTTGAAGAAGATTCAGCCCCCTGTCTGGGTTGTGAAAAATAACAAGGACCAGAAGAAGCTTATGGCAACGCTGAAGCTGCTGAACAACATGTACGACAAAAAGAATTGGTATCCGCTTTATCTTGGCGTGGAAGGCATGCATCATATCATAAAGGACGGCAAACCTTCCAGGCTTCCGGATGACAAAAGTGCGCAAGAGAACCTCGCCATTAACCCGTTTCTTGACGTAGCTACTGCCGATTTCACTATGGAGCTGTTCAAAAATGCGTCGTCGGAGGATCGAAAATGGGCGGTAGATCAAGGGATACGAAATGTTCAGGATGCTCAGAAATATTTCAAAACCATTGCCGGTGACGGTATGCCTGCAGGCGTCTACGAAGGATTCGCAGATATTAATAATCGTACGCTTTATGTGGAATATGCAACTAAGATTATTCTTGGACAGTATCCGATCAGCAAATTCGATGAATTCGTAGATAAGTGGAACAAATCGGGTGGCGACGAGGTCACGAAGCGTGCCAGAGATTGGTATGCAAAGGTGAAGAAATAGTACGCCCAGCCGGTTTCGTACCCGGCAGTGGGGTATGGGGTTAGCTGCATCAAAACCAAAGGAAAGGCTGCTGGTATGATCGGCAGCCTTCATCGCGTTAAGGGGCTATATGTAATGACAAGTTTCAGGAGGAGCGGGCGCCTGCCGCCCAACCGGCTGCGGAACGGATCCACTTCTCGTAGGCCTCCGATTGGAAGGAGGGCGGATGATGGCCAGGCATCAGGTAAACGACCCGGCCCAAGCCATACGGGCGTACCCAGGCTGCAGGCCATTCCTTGCCTTCGTGAGCGTACGTCAAGAGCAGTTCGAGCGGCGCGAACGGGTCCAACTCGAAACGGTAAGGTTCTTCGTCCATCACAAACGGCTCCATTCCCCTCGTCAAGGGGTGATGGCTCTCCGTTATCGTGAAAGGGAGTGTGGTGTAAGCCGGGTGCCCTGTGAATCGGGCTCCGATCAGCTGGCTTAACTCCGGGCTGCCTTGCATGGAGATGCCGTTATGGATGGCGAGCAGGCCGCCGCCTCTAGCAACGAATTGAAGCAGTCCGGCCGTTTCTTCGGCCGCAGGTGTCTTTCTCCAGATATCCAGGTAGGAAACGATCAAGCGATAGGGCTGGAGGATCTCCAGCTTCAGGTGAGAGGTGCCTTCTAGCGCTGTCACTTGAAAGGACGCCCCGAGAATATCGATAATACGCTCTTGCACCACCCGCAGGGGATGGTGCGGAGCATCGTCGTTATTGCCAAGAAGTAAGGTATGAATCATTGCCATAAGAATCCGTTTCCTTTCGAAAAGTTGTCGTCCAGCCTTACCACGGCCAATGTTCCCCTTGGTAATCGATTAACGCCAGCGCCTGGTCCGGCCAATCGGGGCTGAGCCTCTGCTCGAGGAGGCCGAGAATGTGCTGTGCGGATTGCTCCGGCGACAGCTTGGCGGATGTATCCAGCTTGCCCTTCATGAAGGTCTGCACATGCCCGGGATACACAACCAGCACTTTGCCGCCTTGCGGGGAAATCTGGTTATGGATCAGCTGGGATTGCATGTTGAGCGCAGCCTTGGACATGCAGTAGGCATACCAGGCTGTCCGCTTGCAGGCTCCGATGCTGCCGGCCTCGGATGAAATGTTCACGATGATCTTGTCGGTGCTCTTTAAAATAAGGTCAATCAGTCCGTTCGTCATACGCAATGCGCCCAGCGTGTTCACGCGGAACACCTGCTCTATGTCTGCAAAATCCAGCTTATCTTGAATGGTTGAGGTAATGTTTCCGAGAATGGCTCCATTATTTATGAGCAAATCAAGCTGCTCCGTTTCGGCGGTCACAATATGCAGCGCTTCCGCCACACTCTTCGCGTCGCTGATGTCCAAACGAATAGGGCGCAGCCGCTTGCCATAGGCCGCCTTCAGCTCCTGCAGGGCTTGACATTCTTCCGCATACTGTCCTGCCCATACATGATAACCTTGCGCCAGCAGTCCTTTGGCCAAAGCGAGGCCAAGCCCCCGGTCCGCCCCGGTGACGAGGGCCCAACGATTGTTTTCCATAGCTGCAGCTCCTTTATTTTATTTGTTTCATTGCACATTATAAAAACTTAAATAAACGGACGCCGGTCTAAAATCTTCCGCAGCACACGGTCCGCAGTGACCCGTTCAGGCATTACTGACTGCACGAGGGCTAGCGCACAAACCGTGCCGCACAACGAATGTGTATCTTCAAACAACGCATCTTCGGGGCCATCAGATAGGGCCGTAATGCTGCTTAGGAGATGACTGCCAATCGCTTGTATCATGGAATTCAGTTCGTTTTCCCGATGCCGTGTTTGTTCAGCGGCACTTATCAAGGTGTACAATACATCCAGCTCCACGAAGGCCAACGCGCCGGCTTTCAGTGGGATCTGCCCGTCATTGTGCATAGCCAGGCACGTATCGATCCACTGATTCGGGTATCGCATAGGACGCTTGCGGTAGTTCTGATTGAACAAATAATGAAAAGAGCTGGCTAAATGATGAAATAGCGGAGCTCCATTGTGAATGGCTCCTTTCCTCCAAAGGCCGGTTTCCGGATCAGCCTCTTGATCAAGCCATTCGAAATACCACTGCTCCCATTCGCGGTCAACCTCGCCGGCCAGCACCATCGCAGCATAAATGCCTGCGCCTTTGTGCGATTCTCTCCAAGGCAGATGTGCCCAGTCGAGACTTTCCATCCAGGCATGAAGGCCTGCGCGGCTTTTGACAGTATGAAGGCCCGTTAAAGGATGGCAGGGTTTACTGTCCAGCAGTTCCAAAGCGGCAATGGCGTACGCCGTCCGGTGGACGGGATGATGGCTGGCGGCGCTAAAAAAGCCGTCCTTGGGCTCTTGAAAGCTTTGCAGAATCTTCACCAAATGTTGATGCTCGCTGCTGCCCGCTTCCGGCAGTTCGCCCAGCGTGTATAGCAAAATGACGGCATCTGCGGTTCCGTACAAATCTGCTGCGAGAGGATCAGAGAGCTTTTGGCGGTAGCCTCCCAACTGACCGGTTCGGTGAGCTTCGATGGTGCGGCGTACTTTTTTTAGAAAAGGTTCGATATGAGTCATGAAGGTATGCCTCGCTCTACAATGAATTTGAGTTGAGTTGATTTCATTCTAGTTCAAATCGGTGGTGACAGATATGATAAAATGGAAGCACTATATAGCATAAAGACATATTTCTCAACAGCATTGAAGGGGGAAGACGGACGTTGACCAAACATAAAATTGCGCAGTACTCGATTCAGTCCCAGCAGGATATCCAATTTTACTACACGGGTACGGAGCAATGTATCGCAGGTCAATCTTGGGGGCCTGCCATTAAGCAGTGCTATAAAATATTTTATATTCATAGCGGCAAAGGCATTTATCGCACCGTTGACAGAACGTATCACTTATCCAAGGGACATGTGTTTCTGCTTTCGCCGTATGTCGTTTCTTTTTTTCAGGCGGACGGGGAGGAGCCGTGGAATTTTTCATGGGTCGCTTTCGGCGGCGGCATCGTTAAAGATTACTTGCGGCAGGCCGGCTTTACGCCCGAGAATCCGGTTATTTCGAGCGATCGGGAGCAGGAAATTCGGCAGTGCTTCAACCGGCTGTTTGACGCGAATCAACGGTATTACAGCAAGCCGCTGCAGTTGACTTCGGCGTTGTATGCCTTTTTAGCTCTTGTGCTGGAGTCATCTGAAAATGAGCCTGCAATCTTGCAGAACAGCAACATAAAGGACGTGTACGTGGCGCAAGCCATTTCTTTTATGAAAAACAACTACACCCGAAACATCACGATCGAGGAAATGGCGCAAACGCTGGGGCTGAACCGGAAATATCTCGCGAGCCTGTTTAAAGCTGCCATGGGCATGCCGCCGCAGCATTATTTAGGCGAGCTCCGGTTGAGCAAAGCGTGTGGGCTGCTGACGGATACTTCACTTTCGATAAAGGAGATTGCATATTCGGTGGGGTATACGGGGCAACTCCATTTTACGCGGATGTTCAAGAAAATGTATGGCATCTCACCTAGTCAATACCGGGATAGCGGGCATGGGATTGGAGCCGGCCCGTGCGAAGAACGGACTATGTAACAAAAAGAAAAGAAATGATAACATTTTTGTCGATGAACTGGTGCTATACAATATAATGGCGTACACAGAGAAAGATGGAGGTTATTTTATGAGCTATACGCCAAAAAATGAACGATATTCCTGTATGAAGTATACAAGGTGCGGAAATTCAGGCCTCAAGCTGCCTGCTATTTCTCTCGGTCTTTGGCAAAATTATGGAGGCGTGAATGCAATTGAAACTCAACGTGAGATGCTGCGCTTAGCTTTCGATCTTGGCATTACCCACTTTGATCTAGCCAACAACTACGGCCCTCCCGCAGGATCCGCAGAAGAGAATTTAGGCAGAATACTGAAAATGGACTTCGCCGCTTACCGTGATGAATTGATTGTATCCACCAAAGCAGGCAACCCAATGTGGGACGGCCCCTACGGAGACGGGGGCTCAAAGAAACATATGCTGGCCAGCCTTGACCAAAGCCTGAAGCGAATGGGCCTTGAGTACGTTGACATTTTCTATTCACACAGATCAGATCCGGAGACACCCTTGGAAGAAACGATGCGTGCACTTGATATGGCAGTAAGGCAAGGAAAAGCGCTATACGTAGGATTATCCAATTACAGCGTCGAGCAAACCCGCATGGCTTCCGCTATTTTGAAAGATCTGGGCACCCCCTGTCTGATCCACCAACCCAAGTACAATATGTTCGACAGATGGATAGAAAACGGGCTGCAGGATGTACTGAAGACGGAAGGCATAGGCTCTATAGCCTTCTCGCCTTTGGCCAAGGGACTGCTGACCAACCGTTACCTCAACGGAATTCCGGCTGATTCCAGGGCAGCAAGTTCCAGCCGGTCGTTGAACGTCAACGCGATCACGGAAGAGATCATGCTTAAGGTCTTACGTTTGAACAACATTGCACTAGAGCGCAATCAAAGTCTTTCTCAAATGGTTCTGGCATGGGTGCTTAGAGAGGGACGCGTCACCTCGGCTCTAATCGGCGCAAGCAAGGCAAGCCAAATTGAAGACAACGTTGCAGCCCTGAGTAACCTGGATTTCAGCCAGGAAGAGCTGCTGAAAATTGAGGAAATATTGAAATGATTACAACGAATTTCTAAAGTTCCTTGGCGAACAACCCTTGATCTTCTTAAACACTTTGGAAAAAAGAAACGGGTCATCGTAACCGATACTTCGTGCAATGTCTCCAATGGACAATGCAGGGTTGGTCATTAATTCGCAAGCTTTATTTATTCTGTAGTTGACTAAATACTCCTGAGGGGAAACTCCTGAAATATTTTTGAAAACCGTGGAAAGATACTTCCTATCCAGTCCGACAAAATTGGCTATTTCGTGAATACTCGTTTTGTTGGAATAATTTCTGTGGATGTAGTCAATTGCTTTTTTAACATACAACTCCTTGGTATGTTCAGATTTGATTTCGCCGGACGAATTTTCAATCAGTATGGAGAGAAGCTGGAACAGCAAGCCGGTAAACATAATATCACGACTTTGGATGATCGTTGAAAGATGGATCATTTTATCGATTAATTGTGCCAATTGGTCATCATACGTATGGGTAAATATCGGATTGGCACTATTTAACTGGGCGCGATTTAAATATTGGGCTGCATCAATGCCGTTGAAACCCCAAAACGTATAGACCCAAGGATCATCTTCGTCGGCTCTATAGTAGCAAATATCATTTGGACTTATCAGAAAACCCTGACCTGCCATTAATGAATACGTATCTTTATTTAATTGGAAAATCCCTTTTCCTTTCATGATGTAATGGATAAAGTAATGATCTCTTGCAGCGGGACCATATTTATGTCCAGCCGGACATGTGTGATAGCCCCAATAATATGGCGTAAGCCCTACATTTGAATCAATGTAACTTGAACTGTTGACAATGATCTTCTCTGGTAGTCTATCCATCATCTTTTCCTTTCTTGTATCTAATTAAAGACATTATACCATCTATTATGGCCGCAGCTCCATTTTAATAAAGGACCGCAGATTTATAAAATAAGCTTTTAATCGAAGCCTTTTCGAGGAAAAACAAAAGTACAAGTTAGATGGGAGTGCTGGATTGAACATGATAAATGACTGGGAAAATCACAAGCTGCTGCATCGCAACCGGTTGCCTGCAAGGACTGCATTCATACCGTTCAGTGACGACGAAAGTGCTTTATGCAATGAAAGGGAACTGTCTCCTTGTTTTAGGTCGTTAAATGGAAATTGGAAATTTAATTACGCCCCGACGCCTGCGCACGCACCGTCCGCTTTCCATCTGGAAGCCTTCGACGCGAGCGGCTGGGATGATCTTGCTGTGCCATCCTGCTGGCAGATGCACGGCTATGGACGACCGCATTACTCGAACGTCGTTTACCCGTTCCCGGTTGTGCCGCCGCTTGTGCCGACCGAAAATCCGACGGGCTCCTACCGCCGTGAATTTGTAGTCCCGGCTGGCTGGAACGGACAGCGGATTACGCTGCATTTTGAAGGGGTAGACAGCGCATTTTTCGTCTGGGTAAACGGACAGGAAGCCGGCTTCAGCAAGGGCAGCCGCCTGCCTTCGCAGTTCGATATTACCGACCTTGTCCACGAGGGAACAAACGTCCTTGCCGTTCGCGTCATGCAGTGGTCGGACGGCTCTTATATCGAAGATCAGGACATGTGGTGGCTGAGCGGTATTTTCCGCGACGTGTATTTGACGGCTGCGCCACAAACGCACTTATACGATTATTCCGTTCGTACACAGCTGGATAACGCATATCGCGATGCATCTCTTGAGGTCAGTTTAAGCTTGCGTAGTGTGATCGCAGCAAGCCAAGCCGTGCGAGTCGAATTGCAGCTGCTTGATGCGTCCGGGGGACAGGTTGCAGACGGTTATGCAGAGGAAACTATAGCTGGCGATGCACTGACACAGGATCACTCGGCGGTATTTACGCTTCCTGTCGATAATCCTAGGAAATGGTCTGCGGAAGAGCCGTATTTGTACAAGTTATTGATCCGTGTAATTGGCGAAACTACGCAGGTCATATCAGCGCGTGTTGGGTTCCGCAGTGTGGAGTTGAAGGGCGGCGTACTGTTGGTAAATGGGATGCCAATTAAGTTCAAGGGGGTTAACCGGCACGATCATCATCCAGACCTTGGACGTACCGTACCGCTTGATTGGATGCGCAAGGATATCCTGCTGATGAAGCAGCACCATATTAACGCTGTCCGTACTTCGCATTATCCGAACGATCCGCGCTTCTACGACCTGTGTGACGAATACGGCCTTTACGTCATTGACGAAGCCGATCTGGAGTGCCACGGCTTCCATCGGACTGACAATTCCAATCAGTTAAGCGATGATCCGGATTGGGAAGCTGCTTATTTGGACCGGATTGAACGAATGATCGAACGTGACAAAAATCATCCCTCGATCATTCTTTGGTCGCTTGGCAATGAATCGTATTATGGCTGCAATCACACAGCGATGTACCGATGGGCCAAGGAACACGATCCCACACGATTGATCCACTATGCGGAAGATAGAGAGGCTGCGACCGCCGACGTATTCAGCACGATGTACAACAGGATTTGGCAGCTGCACGAACTTGGCCAGCGTGAAGATCTCGACAAGCCCCACATCGTTTGCGAATATGCACATGCCATGGGTAACGGTCCAGGCGGCTTGAAGGAATATTGGGACGTCTTCTACACCTATAAGCGGCTGCAAGGCGGTTTCGTATGGGAATGGGTCGATCAAGGCATTCGGCAATGGACTGCTGAAGGCGAACCATTTTTCGCTTATGGCGGTGATTTTGACGACCACCCGAACGATTCGAATTTCATCATTGATGGTCTCGTTAACCCGGATCGCGTACCGTCTGCGGGGCTGCTGGAGTTAAAAAAGGCGATGGAGCCGGTTGTGATCGAAGCGGCGGATTTGCAGGCGGGCCAGGTAAAGCTTACAAATCGATACGATTTCTTGTCCCTGGATCATCTGCGTCTTGTATGGCATGTCATGGCGGACGGAAAAGTGCTAAGCTCGGGCACAAGCGAGCTGCCCGATATTGCTCCGGGCTGTACGGACACTGTGCATATCAACTATGCGCTGCCGGATCGGCTGCAGCCGGCAACCGATTACTGGTTGAACGTCAGCCTGCTGCTTGCCGCGAATACAACTTGGGCCGAATCGGGATTCGAGGTTGCGTGGGCCCAGTTTGAACTGCCGAATCATTCAACGCTGCAACATACGGTTGATCTATCCGCGTTTGCTCCGTTGTCCGTGATAAAAAACGGCGTGATGCTGGAGGTGCGGGGAAGTGATTTTGAGCTTCAGTTTGACTGTGTTTACGGCGTTATCGCAGACTGGAGACATGCCGGCATCCGTCTGCTGGAGGAAGGGCCCAGGCTCGATCTGTGGCGCGCTCCGACGGACAACGATATGCGGCCGATCGGCGACTGGAGGACCTATATCGACAATGACCAAAGAGCGACGGTCGTATGGAAGAAATGCGGGCTGCATTGGCTGCAGCACCGCGTCATGAGCGTGGACTGGAGTCGTAACGGCAGCGGAACGGTCGTGACGGTCACCTGCAGGGTACGTGTGGCGCCGCCGATTCTGAAATGGTCGGTCGACACGTTGTATACTTACACGATTTATGCCAATGGGGACGTGATGGTCGAGGTGGACGGATCGATCGACGGCAGCGGCGCTCCGGAGACGTTTCCCCGCATCGGGCTGCGGATGGCGCTGCCCAACGATTGCGAACGGGCCGAATGGTATGGCCGCGGCCCTGGCGAAGCGTACGCCGACTCGAAGATGGCGGCAAAGTTCGGCGTCTACCGGAAAACCGTGAGTGAGCTGTTCACCGAATACATCGTGCCGCAGGAAAACGGCAACCGCGCCGATACGCGCTGGCTCGCTTTGACGAATGAGCAAGGAGCGGGGCTGCTGGCGGCAGGGTCACCGCAGTTCGATTTTACGGCAAGGCGTTATACGAGCGATGACCTGGAGAAAGCGCGGCATCCACATGAACTGAAGGAGCGCGACCGGGTGTATCTGCATCTCGATCTTGCGCAGAACGGCCTCGGCAGTGCCAGCTGCGGCCCCGGCGTGCTCCCGCAGTATTTGCTGAAGGCGGAGGCCTTCCGCTTCCAAGTCCGTCTTACGCCGAGGACAGCTGGGGCGGGTTCATCTGCGCAGCTTGCTAAACGTCAGCCTGAGGCACACGGACAGTTGTAATTGACTAACGTCCCTCAGCGTGGTTGTGTACCGGTTGCGAGTCCCGTACCCATCCCCACCCACGCGCCAAAAGTAACTCAACGCACATAAAGGACCGTCAGGGTGATTTTCCCCTGACGGTTTTTCTTACATGCATGAAAACTGGTATCCAGACCTGCCATTAACGAACATATTCCATAAAAGAGACGATATTATTACATTTTTCTTCATGAATTTATACCTTACAATAAAAATATCAAGTGACACTAGATTCGAGATAACACATTCAATCGAGGACCCGAGTCTGAGCTAACGTTGTAGGAGGAATACCAATTGACAAATAGTGAGAGAATACACAGAAGAATCAGAGTGAAAGAAAACATCCCGTTGTATGCCATGCTGCTATTACCGCTCTTGTTCTTTATTATTTTTTGTTATGTGCCGATGCTGGGTACGGTGATTGCTTTTAAAGATTACAGATTTATTGATGGCATTATGGGAAGCGAGTGGGTAGGGCTTCGGAATTTTAAAATGATATTTGCACAGCCGCAGACTCTAGAAGTCATTAGAAATACATTTGTGATCAGTTTGCTTACCGTTGTTGTATCATTTCCATTCCCGATTATTTTAGCCATTCTTCTGAATGAATTGAGAATCAAATGGTTCAAAAAAGCATCGCAAACAGTGCTTTATTTGCCTCACTTTTTCTCTTGGATCATCGTAGGGGGCATCATTATTAATATTTTCTCCGTTAATCGGGGTCCGATCAATTTTATGATTGAAGCTTTTGGCGGGGAACCCTTCCAGTTTATGTTTAATCATACGGCATGGATGTCCATATTTCTAGGAAGCGGGATATGGAAGGATACCGGATTTAACGCCATTATTTACTTAGCTGCACTATCGAGCATAGATCCTACCTATTACGAGGCGGCGGTTGTAGATGGCGCTAATAAGTGGAAGCAGATTACGAAGGTGACGCTTCCATGTCTGTACCCAACGATCATTTTAACGTTAATATTAGCTACCGGTAAAATTATGGAAGTCGGATTTGATCGCATTTATGTGCTCAAAAATCCAATGGTCAGGGACATTTCGGAGGTCGTGGCCACATTTATTTATGATGTGGGCATTCGTTCAGGGGATTTCAGTTTAACTACGGCAATGGGATTATTCGATTCTGTCATCAGTTTGGTGCTTGTGCTGCTGGCTAATCGATTAGCCAAGATGTCAGGAAATGCATTATTCTAATCAACCGGCAAACTAGACACATGAGGGAGAGGTCAGGCAATTGAAAATTTCGACCGGAGAAAAAGTGTTTTATAACGTGAACAACATCTTGATTTTTATTATATCGCTGACGTGCCTGCTGCCGCTCTTCTATATCATTGCTACTTCATTCAGCAGCGGCTCGGCGATTGATGCGGGTAAAGTCTATCTATGGCCGGTTGATTTCACACCGGCTGCTTATAAAGTGCTGATTGTATCTACGGATTTATTTAAATATTTTTGGAATAGTGTTGTTGTAACCGTGCTGGGGACTGCACTTAGCATGATTTTTACGATACTCTGTGCGTATCCTTTATCTAAGAAGAAATTGTTTGCTAGAAAGAAAGTGACCTTCTTTATCGTTTTTACCATGCTGTTCAGCGGCGGTTTGATTCCAACTTATCTGCTGGTGAAATCGCTTGGATTGATGAACTCTTATTGGTCCATTTGGTTAACAACCTTGATTAGCCCTTATAATATGTTGATCATGAAGTCATTTTTTGAAAATATATCCGAAGAGCTGGAAGAAGCGGCTCGAATCGACGGTTGTTCCGAATGGCGGATTTTACTTCAGATGTATCTTCCGCTTTCCAAAGCTGTGCTTGCGACTTTGTGCCTCTTCTACGGGGTAACGTACTGGAACATGTTCCTGAAAGTGCTGATGTATATTAATGATTCCAAGGGTTATACATTACCCGTTCTCATTCAACAGATGGTTTTCCAACTGGAGCAAATCAAACTTGGTACTAATGCGGATCTGAATGCGATATCGGGTTCAGGCGAGGTCATTTCGGAATCCGTTAAATCCGCAGGTGTTGTTGTATTGATATTGCCCATGTTAGCTGTATACCCGTTTCTGCAAAAATATTTTGTAAAAGGTGTTATGTTAGGGTCAGTTAAGGGTTAGATAAGACGTAATGTAAAGAGTACGAAAACCATTTCGTATTCTTCACATATATCGAAAGCGGTTTCAATGTATACTATTTTTTCAAAAAAAAGGGAGGCACTAAAGTATTATGAAGAAGAAAAAATCTCGAGCTCTAGTTGCATTATCGCTCACGATGGCCGTTTCTGTTGGGCTTGCAGCATGCGGCTCACCTAGCCCGGCTAAAGATGAGCCCAAAAAGGATGGCGCGGCAAGCGCAGCCTCTAATGGTCAAGTGAAAAAAGGTAAAATTTCCGTTATGGTTTATGATCGTGGACTCATTCCAGCATCAGAAGGCACTTATGATAATAATCGCTGGACCAAATGGATTCAAGAAAATGCGCCGTTTGAAGAAGTGAAATTTATCGTAGTACCTAGGACAGAAGCCGTACAGAAGATGAACATGCTGTTTGCAGCCGGAGAGGGCCCGGATGTCGTAGCCAATTATGAAGATCCCATTCCATTTATAGCGAAAGGACAAGCTTTAGAAATCACAGATGATTTGTTAGCCAAAATGCCCAATTACAAAAAGGTTTTGGATAAATACCCGGCACTTCAAAAGCTCACGACCGTAAACGGTAAACGTTACACCATCGGCACAGTATCGCCTGTGTCACCCAATCATGCGGCGGTCATCCGAGCCGATTGGTTGGAAAAGCTGAATCTGCCTATGCCCAAGACACCGGAAGATTTGCTTGCTGTTGCCAAGGCGTTCACAGAGAAGGATCCTGATGGAAATGGAAAAAACGATACCTATGGAATTACTTTAAACCAGGATTCGCAGAGAGTGCTTTCTCATATGTTTGGTTTCGGCAATCCGGAGAAATATGCGATCCAGGATGGCAAGCTGACATTTGTCTGGGATCGAATCCAAGATTGGTTAAAGTTTACGAAACAAATTGCGGATGCGAAGGTTGTGGACCCGGACTTCTTACTTGATAAAGGGGATAAAGCACTATCTGATTTCACGAATGGCAAGATTGGCATTTTCCTTACAGGGAAGTTTAGTCAGCTGAATTCACCTACTTTTGCGAATTTCAAAAAGAGTAATCCAAATGCCAAACTGGATACATTTGATTTACCGGCGACAAAATATGGCACTTTTGAAGGATATATCAATGGCGGACCATCTGCCGTAGGTTTCATTAATGCAAGCACCAAAGATCCGGATGCCGCAGCTAGATACATTAACTGGTTAAACGACCCTAAAGTTTCCGACTATTTGGTGAACGGTCCGGATGGCGTTTATAAAAAGCGGGATGCGGAAGGTACTGTAGTTGTAGTGGATCCGGAGAAAAATAAAATTGAATACGATTATGCAACAGACTATAGTATCATCAGAAATTATCAATTAGACGGAGGCACGGCAACTTATAGTCCGCTAGCCAATGAATATTATAACTCGTATTTAAAATCAAGTGATCCTACTTTACAAGAGTTTGGAGATTTGTACTTTAAGATGGCGCAAGTTGCCAATAAACCTGGCGCCATTGATCCAAGAAAATGGCAGCAAACCTTGCCGGCACTTGCCTCTGATTTGCTTTTGAAGAAAACAAACGGAGGAAAAGCCGTAGACGATATTCTCTTAAAAGCTCTTGCACAACCCAACGTGACGGCAGAGAAAGCTGTTGCAGATGCAAAAGAGGCTTGGAAAAAAGCTGGCGGCGAAGATGTAGATACCTTCTACAATGATTATTATCAAAAAAATAAAGATAAGATGTTATCGCCGGAAGATTTCGAAAAATTAAAACTTACGCCTGAATTGTTGCCTGCCGCAAAGAAAAATTCTAAAATTAAATAAAAGCGGTTATGTTATATTGTAAGTAGTTATGAAAAAGGGAACTCTTTGTCCGAGGATAAAGAGTTCCCTTTCCAGATACTATCGGCAGAAATGTGGTGGATCCTCTATGTATCGTGTAGTCATCGTTGATGATGAACCTTGGGCTTTAATCGGCATCCGAAAATTAATAGAGCGCAACGGGAACCGATTTAAAATTATTTGCGAAACAACAGAGCCGGCCACAGCTCTAGAGGTCATATGTGAACAATCCCCTGATGTTGTCTTTACGGACATTCGAATGCCTGACATGACGGGGATCGAGTTGATGAAAAGGACGAGGGGCCAAGGGGTGGACGTTGATTTTGTTGTGATTAGCGGATTTGCAGAATTCTCCTATGTGCAGCATGCGCTGCAAGAAGGTGCGATGGACTATCAACTAAAGCCTTTGGATATGGAAAAAGCGGAGGAGATGCTGGATAAGCTTTATCGAAAGCTGGAGAACAAACGCAGCACCAATGATTTGAGTTTTTACATTTCCCTGCTGGAAGAATACGAAGATAGCCAGCTGCTTTTGAACACTCGGTTTCGCGATAAACCTTACAAAAGATATCAGGTTGTAACGGTATATTTTAAAAACGCTGAATATGATGATGTGGCTATATTAGAATTAACAAGTAAAGCGCAGCTCACAACCTTGAAATTAGGCCCCAAAAAATGTGTGTATATTATTAATAGTGATGAAGATCAAAGCGAGTTGATCTATCGTAGTCTTATTTCCAAAGAAGATGTCGTGGACAGGGCGGGGATTAGTTTATCCAGTGACGGGTCTGACCATGTTTCCATGCTTTTAAAAACTTCGGATATCGCGAGCAATGATTGTTTTGTAGATCGTTCAAAACGAATTTCACAATACAGCAAGGGTAAAAAAAATCTTGTCAAACAATTTGCTGAACAAATTATAATAGCACTTGAACGAGTTCAATACAAGACCATGAAAGATATGACAACGGTGATAACCGCTTTTTTTAGTACAAACCATTTGGGCATTGAAGATGCGGTGTTTTTGTGGAATGAAATGGTTATGCAAATGTCCAAAGACGGTGATAACAACAGTCGATTATTGGATTTTGAGTTTCTAGAATATAGCGAAATGAAAGAAAAATTTATAAATTTGGAAGCGATGGGCGAATATATATTTGAACAGCTTTCCTATCTTGACCGGGATCAGCTTGGAGATGCTAATAATAAATTTAAAGAACTGCTGCAATATACTAACAAACATTTTGATGAGGAACTGTTTTTAAAGGATTTATCCTCGAAATTTTTTATTAATGTAAGTTATTGTTGTGAATTGTTTAAAAAGGTTACGGGTATGACGTTTTCACAATATATGACGGATTTGCGGATGAAAAAGGCTGCTGAACTGCTTCAGAATAGTAACTTGTCTATTGCAGATGTATGCAAGAGTGTAGGTTATAGTGATTATTTCTATTTTAATAAAGTATTTAAACGGAATTTAGGGTGTACACCTTCCAAATATCGTAAAACAAGTGGAGATATGAATGCGCTTAATTAGCAATCTGAAGCTGAAGCACCAAATATCACTTCTTATACTCATCGCCCTGATTATGATGATTTTAATACAAAGCATGTTTAATGTGTTCTTTAATTCGCTTACTCGGGACAGAGCGGCGAAGTTTGCAGAGAATTTCATGGAGCAGGTAGCGCTAAATGTGGATACGATCGCAAGGAGTGTAGAGCGGGATTCCATTACGATTAGTTATAATAAATACGTGCAAGAACTGATGGTCTCGGATAATATCATTCGGAATACGGAATTAAATGACTATGTTTTTGATATTTTTACGCTGACCAGGTCATCCAATCAAAATATTTATAGCATCGTTCTCTTAAATAATAAAGATAGGCAAATTTCCGACTCGGTTCATTATAACAATGATATTTTGAAAACGTTGGGGAAAATATATAATTTCCGAAGCGATGAATTTAAAAAGTCTGTATTTTCCTCGATTGTCAGAGACAGCAGCGATACGTTCTATTATTATTCTTATATTTCACCTATCCTGTCTTCGATCGACAATTCCAAAATCGGAAGCTGCATTTTTCTTCTAGATACGAGGGAATTAGAAAAATTGGTAAACAGAACGGAATTAACGAAAAATTCGCTTTTTCTGATCCTTGATTCCAACAATCGGGTGATTGTCAGCAATAAAGGGCTTAAAGCAGGCGACATCTATGAGAATGTATTTTGGCAAGAAGGCGTAAGCAGATCGGCCAAAGATGAAATTGTGTATGAAGGTAAGAAGTCACTCGTTCAATATAAGAAAATCGAAAGCACGGGTTGGAAAGTCATCAGTGTGCTTCCTATTTCGGAGCTTACAAGCGATATGAAACCTATTGTCTCCTTGGGCATCTGGTTGGGCGTCATCATGATTATTTTGTTGACGGCTATAGGCAGTCTATTTATGTACAATACAACCCGGCCGATCATGCTCATCGTAAGGTTCTTGTCCAGGGTGGGGGAACGCAATTTAAATTATCGGTTGAAAATTCCATCCACCAATGAAGTGGGTATTATTGCTACTCATATCAATCAAATGCTGGACAACGTAGAAGAAATGACTCGCAATATCGTTGAAAATCAATCTTCCCTCTATGAAGCGGAATTATCGAAGAAGCAAGCGAAATTATCGGCGCTGCAAAGCCAAATTAATCCGCATTTTCTTTATAATACGTTGAACTGCTTGAGCAGCATTGGACTAGCCTATGATATAAGCGAGGTCGTCAGTATATCGTCCGCTATGTCGAGAATATTCAGATATAGCATCAAAGGCAAAGACATGGTGAGTATTAAGGATGAAATGAGCTGTATTAAAGATTACTTGTTAATTATGGACATCCGCTACAAGGGGAAATTTGAGATCGAGATTCAGATGGAAGAGTCTTTTCTGGAGATGAAAACGTTGAAAATGATTCTCCAACCGATTGTGGAAAATGCGATATACCATGGTCTGGAGATGAAAAATGGGAAAGGACACCTGTCCATTCACGGTTTTGAATCTGAGCATGGCTACTTGCAGATCGATATCGAAGATAATGGAGTGGGCATGACCGACAAGCAATTATCCGAATTACACAAAGGGATTCGGGATGACGAGAATATGGAGCTGTTTGGCACGGATAAACAAAGCATCGGGCTTGCAAATATTAATAAGCGATTAAAGCTGCAATTCGGATCGCCGTATGGTCTGGATGTGGTCAGCGAAGCGGGTATAGGAACAAAAGTTACCGTCAGGCTGCCCGTTATTGAACCAACAGGTAAAATAAACCTGCTGCCTAGCCATTAATTGGGAAAGTTGGGAGAACCGAAATATGGATTTATACGTAACCCGAGAGGGTAAATGTCAGGTGAGTATTGAAATTTGCTATACCAGCGGCATCATTACGAATAATGCTGCCCAATTGTTAGTAGAAGAATGGAGGGAAACGTATCAGATTGAAAATATCCAGTTCAACGCGGAGCCAGGCCAAGGTAACCGAATACGAATTTTTGAGCCTGAAGCGATAGAAGGTCGGAATGAGCAGACGTTTGTTATCCAAACGGTTATGAAAGATGGATATTTTCAAATCGATCTATCTGGCGCTAGTGAACAGGCCATCTTATATGGCATATGCGAGATTCTTGATCAGTCGTATGTCCTGGATCATGAAGTGCGATTACCCCAATTAAATATGACATCTACACCGGATATCAAAAGAAGAGGCGTAGAGAGACATTGGGGCCCTTCTATGACAACAATGGAGAATCTGCAAGAGAACCTCAAACTGATTAAACTTCTAGCAAGAAAAAGAGTGAATCATCTGATGTGGATCGATAGTTGGATTAGTATGAGCTGGTATCCATTCCTTGATTTTAGATATTTCCCCAAATTGAAAAAAGCGGATTTGGAAGGCAAGATCAAACTTGCCAAGGAGTGTCTTCGTACAATCATCAATGAGGCGAAAAATTGGGGGATGGACTTTTACTTGTCCTGCACCGAGTTTAATATCCCCAAAGACCTTCTCAAGGTACATCCCGATATGTTTTATCGAAACCCGAATACGGGTTTATATGTGCTGCGTTTAGACAGTGAAGATACGTGGCTTTTTTATAAATCCAAAATCAGAGAGGTCATGGAAGACTTCCCTTCCCTTTCCGGTATTGAGTTATGGACGGGAGAAGCGATGGAAATATGGCAATGTTATCGTCCGGACACGGACACAAGGTCGATTGGCGAACTTTTCCTGGAGATGTACGATCAGGCGCTTGAGGCGATGGATGAAGCGGGAAGAAGCGATGCGAGAATCATCTGTTCCAGCTTCACCCATCATCCGGAATGTGAAAAGATATATGAAGATATTCTCGGCAGACTACCTGAACGTTGTGATTCACGAAGTAAAATGCAGGTAGAGGATTTCTACCGGTTTCATTCTCCAGCGACGCTTCCAGGCCGGCTTTCTCCAGGCAGGGAGTGGGTCGAGTTTGATCTCGGGGGTGAATATCGGGGCGATTGGGCCGGGTGGATCACTTGTGCGCTTCAATTCATACCGGATCGAATGAGATATTACTACGACAAAGGAATCAGTGGTTTCATGTGCAGGATACGGGGGTATACCCTGGGTCCTAACAGCAAGTTTGTCGGAGATTATGCCGTTCTGAGGGGCGTGCAGTCGATTAAATACGATGTTTATTTCAAAACCTGCTGGGATATGAATATCCCGTTGGCCGATGTATGGCGTTTGTGCAAGCGAAGGGGATTTCCCGATGCCATGCTGGAATTTTTCCAATTGTCGGAAAAGGTAGCCGAACAAGCGCAGTATACGAATGAATCCATCGTGAATAATTTCCATTCTTCATTTATCGGGTCGATCGAACGATACGAATGGCAGTTGGAATATGCAGATCATCCCTACAATACAGCGGGTATGGAAAGAAAATGGATTTTAGAGCCTAGCGAGGAACACCTATCGCTCATCTTGGATGAAAAGGAACAGGCCATTCATCATGTTCTGAAAATGAGCGACATTCTGGAGCAATGCAAGCAGGAGCTCTTCGAAGAGGACTATGCTGCTTTAAGGACATGTCTGGACTATCAAATACAGGTCGTGAAAGTGTTTAAAGTGCATACCGAGATGTTCTTTAGGTATCGGCTGCTCATGCTGACAAAGCTGGAAAACCGGCATGAAATGCTGCTGGATTGTATGAGAAGGTGTGAACAGGAAGTTGCGCTGCTTCGACAACATGATGAAGATCAAGCCAAGCATGCATATGCCTTGATTTCGGACATCAAGTGGCGGCTAAGCTGTGATATGCAAAAATATTATCATGAATTAGCCTACCATGGGGTCTGTAGGGTGTAAGCTCCTTGGCGACGCGGCCCATCTGATGTCTCCTTTCATGGGGGAAGGCGTAAATCTCGCGATGCTGGACGCTTTGGAACTTGCGTTGTCGCTTGTTCGACATGGCGATTTCGAGGAGTTCCTTCGCGCCTATGAGCAAAAGATGTACGAGTATTCGTCTCCCATGGCGACCATGTCGGACGACAGTCTAAAGCGTTTCTTTGGCGATGATGCCGCCGCGCGGGTTCGCGATTGGTTCGAGCAGATGGAGAAAGAACACGAAGAAGCTCAAGACGAGACTTGAGGGAACTTGTAGAGCATTGTTGCACCCGTTAGGAGTTACACATCGTAACTCCTATTTGTGTTTTTTGTTTGCATTGACTGTGTGCATTGTCTAGCTTACAATTAATTGGTGAACCAATTTACCAAATAGAGAGGAATCTTTATGGCTACAGACGAGACCATTCCCTTTAAATTTAATCCAATTGAAAGAAAAACGATTGTAACGGAGATTACAAAAAATTTGCTTGATTATTTATTATCTGGTCAGGTGAAGCCCGGGGACAAAATTCCAACAGAACGTTCGCTATCCGAAGCGCTTGGCGTAGGCCGATCGTCTTTGCGTGAGGCGTTAAAGGCGCTCACCGTGCTAGGCTTGCTGGAAGTACGTCAAGGAGATGGCACCTATCTCAAAAGGGCTGACTCGGATTTGCTACCTCAGGTGATCGAATGGGGGCTGCTGCTGGGTGAGAAGCAGACGTTGCATCTGATTGAGGCCAGGGAGAAGATCGAATTGATGCTTGCCGGAATGGCTGCGGAACGCCGTCAGGAAAATGAGGTGTTGGAGCTAAAGCAAATCCTTGAACGGATGAGAAACAGCACCGGGAATAGCAAGGAGTTCGTTGAAGCTGACGTAGCTTTTCATCTGAAGCTCGCGGAAATGGCTAACAATACTGTGCTGCGCGATATTTTATCAAGCATTCAGGCGTTATTGCGAGCTTGGATCCGAAGCGTTATCGAAGCCGCAGGCAACGCGCAATTCTCCTACGATGAACATCTTCCCATTTACTTAGCCGTGGAAAAAGGGGATGCCCAGGCAGCTGTTGAAGCTATGGCATCTCATATGAATTCCGCTTCCAGCCGGTTGAAGCTGAATTTAGCTGCCGCGGGCAATGAATCGTTAAATTAATAGCAGGCCTCCGGAATGATCGTTAAAGAACGATACTCCGGGGGTTATTTTTTTGCTAAATTAGGCATTGACGAAATCTAATTTAAGGAATAATATATCAATTGGTAGACCAATTAACCAATATAAACTAGAAATCAGATCAGAAAGAAGGGATGCTTATGCTTCTGGCACAAGGGGATACAACAAACTCCTCTAAGCGGCCAAGATTGAGAGCGCTATCATTATGCAAATCATTCCCTGGGGTGATTGCTTTGAACCAGGTATCATTCGAGCTGCAGCCGGGAGAGGTTCATGCATTATGTGGAGAGAACGGTGCGGGCAAATCAACGTTGATGCGTATTATTGCAGGTGTGGAGCATCCTGATGACGGCGAGCTTAGTCTGGATGGTGTACCGATTACGCATTTCGATGAGCACAAGGCAAATGTATTAGGCATCGGTATGGTGCATCAAGAGAGAAGTTTGGTTCCCGGTTTATCTATCGCCGAGAACATCTTCGCTGCACGTCAGCCTTTAAATCGGTTCGGCTTGATTGATAAGAAGAAGATGAATCAGAGGGGGGCAGAGCTGCTCAGTGCATTAAAGCTGGAAGTAGATCCGACACGCCTTGTATCGACCTTGTCTCCTGCGCAGCAGCAAATGGTAGAGATAGCGAAGGCGCTTTCGCATGATCTGAAGCTGCTGATTCTAGACGAGCCTTCTGCCGCGCTGACCATCGCCGAAACTGAAGATTTATTTGAGGTCATTCGGCAGCTGACTCGTCAAGGCGTATCTATCGTATACATCTCACATAGGCTGGCTGAAGTATTCACGATTTCCGATCGCGTTACAGTGATGAAGGATGGAGAAGTGACAGGCACCTTTAACACCAACAGTGTCACCGAAGATCAATTAATTAAGATGATGGTCGGAAGAGAGCTGACGATGGAGCAGGATCTGAGACGGGTGCAGGAAAACGCGGAGGTGGTCCTTGAAGTAAGTGAGCTCAGGTCGGCCCCCGCTGTTCAGAATGCATCGCTTCAAGTAAGAGCCGGGGAGATCGTTTGCTTAGCAGGTTTGGTCGGTGCAGGACGAACGGAATTGTGTGAAGCATTGTTTGGCGTAAGGGAGTATACACGTGGGGAAATCGTTATGAATGGAACGGCGCTTCGAATGAAGAGTCCTTCCGATGCGATGAAATACGGTATGGGCATGGTTCCCGAGGACCGCAAGGAAGGTGGTCTCTTTCTGGAAATGAGCATTATGGAAAATATCGTTTCCTCCAACTTATCTTTGGTTAGCAGCGGAGCCATCGTATCTTCATCTAAAAGCAAAGCGCTTTCCAAGCTGTTTGTCGATAAACTTCGAATTGCCACGCCGTCGGTCTCACAAAAAACAGTTAACTTAAGCGGTGGCAATCAGCAAAAAGTGCTGTTGTCGAAATGGCTTGCCCGTAAACCGAAACTTCTTATTATCGATGAACCTACCAAGGGAGTGGATGTGGGGGCCAGGTCCGATATATACGCCGTACTCAGAGAACTGGCTGCCAGCGGAATCGCCTTATTGGTGGTATCTTCAGATTTACCCGAGGTGTTAAGTTTGGCGCATCGCATTGTAGTGATGTCCGAGGGTAGAACCGTAGGGGAGCTTGACGCATCCGAAGCTACCGAATTGTCCATTTTAAAGCTAGCCTCGCCTGGCTCCATACGAAAGGAGAAACGAACTTCATGAGTTTAGTTAAAAATATGCAGGACCAGGTCAGCGCACAAGTAGGGCCGAAGGAAATGCTCTTGTATGTGCTTCGTTCCAGACCATTGGTTTTATTAGTACTTATCGTCATTCTTTCCATATCCATGGCTATGCAAACGCCGAATTTCCTGTCATCGGCTAACTTGTCCGCCGTATTGCTGAACGCCTCCCAATCTGGAATTATGGTTGTTGGCATGACTATTTTGATGGTCGGAGGTGTGTTCGACTTATCGATTGGCTCCACATTAGCCTTATGCGGCGTTGTGACCGGCTATTTAATCGCCAAGCAATCCGTACCCCCGACGGTTGCCATTATTATCGGACTGCTTGTCGGTTTAGCCGCAGGTTTTATTAACGGCTGGATCGTGACAAGGCAGAAGATTAACGCCCTGATTACAACGCTTGCTACCATGAGTGTGTATCGCGGAATTACCCAGCTGATCTCTGGGACAGGGGTTTCACCGATCGACAAGACTTTTGCCAAGGTCGGCCAGACTATGTTTCTTGGTTTTCAAACTCCGTTCTGGTTTATGATCATCATCGTAATCGTATTTTCCTTTGCGGTAAGCAAAACGCGGTTTTTTCGCCAGTTTTATTATGTAGGCGGCAATGAAAGAGCGGCGAAGCTTTCCGGCATTCGATCGGAAAATGTCATGCTGATCGGCTTCATGATCATGGGTGTTCTCGCTGCGATGTCGGGAATATTGGGCGCTGCTCGACTGAACTCTGCTGTTGTGAGCGCCGGAATCGGAGTCGAACTGCAGATTATTACGGCTGCTGTATTGGGCGGAGCCAATTTGAAAGGAGGGGAGGGTACTGTACTCGGAGCATTCCTTGGGGTGTTGTTCATAGCTTTAATCCAGAATGCCATGATTATTCTGAAGCTTAACGTCTTTTGGCAAAATATTGTTATCGGTATTGTATTGCTGCTTGCGGTTTCATTAGACCGATGGAAACAAAAAACAAGGGCGTAACCACTAATAATACTTTCGTTTATAAAATTTATGGGAGGCAATTGAAAATGAAAAAAAAGCTGAATATGAAAAAAATGAGCGGTTTGTTGTTTTTGGCCTTATTAGCGGCCCTTACACTTAGTGCCTGCGATTCCGATACTCAAACTGCATCCAACTCAAATGTAGATAAATCCGGTTCTGCAGATGGAGCTTCTGCGAGTACAGCAAAGTCTTCCGGGGCCGCTAAGAATGAAACTTACTATTGGATTTCACAAAATTCAACCCTTCCTTTATTTGTGGCAAACGATTACCCCGGGTTGGATCGAGCTGCCAAGGAGTTGAACATTAAAGTGGAGAAGGCTGGTCCCACGAATATTGATTTAAGTGCCTTCATAGCGACCATAGACCAAGTATGTGCCCAGAAACCGGCAGGAGTTACTGTTGTAGGTTGGGATCCCGCACTGACTGAAGCTGTGAACCGCTGTATGGATCAAGGGGTACCTACAATTACCGACGATGCGGATCTGCCTAATTCCAAACGCTTCTCCTTCGTTGGAACCGATTGGTATGATATCGGGGTGCAGCAAGCCAAGGCGATGGTAAAAGCAACAGGAGGCAAAGGCGAAATTGCAACCTTATCGATGGTGAACGCAGATAATATGAAACGGGCTGTAGCAGGTTTCACAGATACGCTGAAAGGAACGGAACTGAAAATTGTAGCCCAAGAAGACGATGGAGGCGATTCTTCCACGGCTGCTTCTAAGACTGCCTCATTATTAAGCGCTTATCCGAATTTATTAGGAATTGCCGGTTTTGATTCCGAGAGCGGCGCAGGAATTGTCAGAGCGTTAGAGGAAGCGGGTAAAGTGGGCAAGGTAAAGGTAACAGCGATGGAACAAACGCCCGAGTTTCTCAATACGGTCAAAGAAGGCAAAGTAGATGCAATCATTATTCAGAAGCGAGAGTTGTTTACGTATTACGCAATTAAAACGTTATATGATTTCAATCATAACGGGTTGTCGGTAAATGGTTTGACAGGCTGGGAAGCAAACCCTGTGCCGGTTAATATTAACACAGGTTTGCTTGTAGTCACTAAGGATAATATCGGCAAACTTCTTGATGCCATGACGAAGCGCAATACGAAATAATATTGACCTAGGAATCAATTTTTTTTATAATCAAAATTGGTTAACCAATTAACCTATAGATGAAACTTGGAGGCGAAATTGTTGTTTACAACTATGGATCACATTGCGATCGCCGTATGGGATATCGACCAATCATTAGGTTATTATACGGAACAGCTTGGGCTCGCTCTAATTCATGATGAATATTTGGAATCTGCCGGGGTTAGGTTGGCTTATCTAAAACTTGGCAACAACATGATCCAGTTAGTGCAGCCCATTGGAGACACGCCTGTCCGCAAGTTTTTAGAGGAGAAGGGTGAGGGGCTTCATCATATTTGCCTTGCTACGGACAATATTCCGTACACCTTGGACAAATTGGATGGAGAAGACAACACTAAGGTTGTCATGGGGGGGAGAAACCGGCGTGCCTGCTTTATCGGACGGAAGCCCAATGGTCTTGCAATCGAGCTGACGGAGAACGACCCCTATACAGGTGTAGTTTAATCAGGAAAGGTGGGCTTCTATGAGCGCGGGTACGAAAACAATCATTCTTGACGATGATCCGACTGGCACACAAACAGTGAGTGGTGTAGCGGTTATTCTGCATCCGCACCGAAAGGCGTACCGTGAATTTCTTCAGAGTACGGCGAGTGTGATTTTCATATTGACGAATACAAGGGCAATGACTGAGTACGAAGCGGTTAAGTTTCTCCAGACGATTAAACAAGAAGTAGAAGCGGAAGCCGAACTGCTAGACCAACAAGTATGCTTTCACCTTCGCGGGGATTCAACGCTTAGAGGACATGTATTCGCAGAGATGGATGTATTTGCCGAGGAAAATAGCGTTGGTTTGTTTGTACCGGCTTTCCCCGAGTGCGGGCGTGTGACCATGCATGGTGTTCATTACCTGGAAGAAGGGCAAGTGCGGCGTCCGGTCGCTGCAACGGAGTTTGCTCAGGATCCTGTGTTCGGGTATCGTAGTGAACGCCTGCAGGATTGGGTAAAAGAAGTATCTGCGCATTGGGAAGGAATTCCTTTATCTATTGAAGAAATAAGAAGTAAAGGACCCGCAAGTGTGGAAGCGGCGCTTTTATTGGCTCCTCCGCGAAGTGTCATTATCCCGGATGCTGAGAATGATGAGGATTTGCAGATTATTGCAGAAGGCTTGCGCCGTGCAGAACAGCGCAATCATTCGATCGTTGTTCGTTCCGCCTCTACTTTTGTCAAAGTTCGATGTGGTCTGAAGTCTCTATCATTGGCAACGCCGATGGGGCGCAAACCCCAGAAGCTTCTTGTCGTATGCGGTTCGCATACGGCAGCGGCGACGAAGCAGTTGAATGTATTCATCATTGAGTACAAAATCAAACCTGTAGTTATTGAAACGAAGCCATTGTTCGAACTGGGAGTACAGAGCATGGTGCCAGCCATTATTGAAAACGTGATATCACAATTAAATCAGCATCACATCGTTCTTCTTATGTCCGAGAGAATACGTGATGACGCTCACAAAGAGCTCGAAGATGGAGCCAAGGTAATGAATGCAATTATTGCAGTAGTAAACGGAGTTGCAGCTCAATGTGATGCCGTTATTGCCAAAGGCGGTATTACATCGGCTCAGGTAGCTTCGGACGGGCTGCATGCCTCATATGCTCAAGTCTTGGGCCAGTTGGAGCCAGGAGTGTCTGTTTGGGAACTGCATGTCGCTAGTCCAGGTGAAGATGAACAAAGGACTGTGCCTTATGTTGTGGTTCCAGGTAATGTAGGACAGGAGTCGACACTAATCCATGCGGCTCAATATTTCGGATTTACAGAGACCATAAAGGAGGAAATAACATGATTGCGATTATTGGAGCTGGGGCCATGGGAGGCATGCTTGCGGCAAAGCTGTCCGCCGCAGGTAAAAAGGTTGTATTAGTCGATGTATCGGCCAGTTTGGTTGAACAAATTCAAGGTCAAGGACTTGTTGTTGATACGAAAAATATCGGAACGGAAACGTATCGCATTGAGGCGGCGACAGAACCCGGAGGTCTGGGTCAAGCCGAGGCGGTATTTTTCTTTGTCAAGGCGCAGCATACAGCTTCCGCAGCTGAACTTGCGAAACCTTTGGTCGGACCCGATACGACTGTTGTCAGCTTGCAAAATGGTTGGGGTAATGCGGATGTATTAGCCGAAGTGTTTCCTTCGGAGCAAATTGTAGTTGGCGTTACCTACCATAGCGCAACGGTAGTCGGGTTGGGGCACGTTGCTCATACCGGTTTTGGAGCTACTTATGTTGGGCCTTATATTGACGGAGCGAGTCTGCAAAAAGCGGAAGAAATCGGAGGCTGGCTGGGCGCATCCGATATGGATGTCACCGTAACCCCGCAGGTCAAGACGGAAATTTGGAAGAAGCTGATCCTCAATGCGGTAACGCTGCCGACCTCGGCACTGACAGGTCTATGTGCAGGCGCTCAGGGAGAAGAAGGAGATCTTCTCGAGCTGCTCGATGCGATTACGGCGGAGTCTGTTGCCGTTGCCCGGGCTCAAGGTTACGATATTACCTTGGAAGAAAGAGTGGACCGGATTCATACGATACTGAACAATGCAGGCAAAGGCAAATCTTCGATGCTGCAGGATGCGGAAGCACGTAGAAAAACAGAGATCGAAGTCATTAACGGCGCTGTCGTCAAAGCAGCGAAAAAGGCCGGTGTTCCCGTCCCATTAAATACGGCTATGGTTGCTCTGATTCACGGCATGGAGAGAGGATGGAGACAATGACCACACACATTCGCTTTTTAGGTATGGCAGGTTATGAAATTGTAAGTCCTACGCACCGTATTTTAATTGACCCTTTCTTAACCGGGAATCCCTCAGCGCCTATGTCCCATGAGGATGTGGAGAAACCCGATGTCATTCTCGTTACGCACGCTGCGTACGATCATTTGGGAGATGCTCCCGCTATTGCCAAGCGGACTGGCGCTCCCGTGGTCTGCGGGGGAGATGTGAAGGCGGTATTGTTGGAGCACGGAATACCGCATACGCAGATTCAACCGACCGTTTGGGGGATTGTCGTCGAGGTGGGGGGCGTTATTGTCCGTCCCGTAGAAAGCCATCACTGGTCCCAGACGCAACTGCAGAATGGACAATATGTATCGGGCGTTCCAATGGGATTTATTATCGAACCTGAGCCGGGAATGAGGATTTATCATTGCGGGGATACGGCGATTTTTGGCGACATGAAATTAATTCGCCAGCTGTATCAACCGACCATCGGACTCATGGGTTGTGCCAACGGTCAGGAGCTGCTAAGAAGAGCCCAGTTCCCCGGCAAGCTTTTGACGGGCGAAATGTCTCCGCGTGAAGCGGGTTTGGCTTCGGAGTTTCTTGGCTTAAAGCTGGCTATCGCATCACATTATTTGAACCTGCAGGACGAGACGGAACTACGGGAAGTAACTGAATTCATTGCGGCCGTTCACGAATTCGATACCAGCGGCACGAGAAAAGCAATATCTATGGAACCAGGTGAGGTTTTGGAGCTCCATAGCGACCAATTTGTGTGAGGAGAAGGCTATGAGATTAGTTAGCTTTGCAGCGGAAGGACAAACCCGAGTAGGCTTAAAAACGGATGCAGGCGTCTTTGACACAGGGTATCTAAATATGATCGACTTGATTCAAGCAGGTGAAGCAGGTTTGCAGGCTGTGCGAAAGGCGGAGCCGCTTAACAAGGTCGTCACCAATTATGAGCTGTTGGCGCCATTAACGGCACCGGGAAAAATATTGTGCAGCGGCATTAATTATTCCAGCCATAAGCAGGAAAATCCGAATGCGGTGTTTCCCAAAAAGCCCTCCTTTTTCTCGAAGCTGCCCAGCTCCATTATTGGTCCGAATCAGGCCATTGTTCTTCCTGAGCCGGAAAGCCAAGTAGACTACGAAGTTGAGCTGGCGCTTGTGATTGGCAGAACAGCAAAACATGTCGCTAGAGAACACGCTCTCGATTATGTGTTTGGTTATACCATTTGCAACGATGTCAGCGGCCGTGACTTGCAGTTCCAATTGCAGCATGAAACGATTGGCAAAGGGATTGATTCATTTTGCCCGCTTGGACCGGAGATTGTATTGACCGATGAGATTCCGAACCCCGCAGAACTACACGTCAGCAGCTATGTGAATGGGGAGTTGCGTCAATCGTCATCAACGTCGGATATGCTATTTGATATCCCTGAGCTGATTCGTTTTGTCACACAATATTTGACCTTATATCCCGGTGATGTCATTACAACAGGCACCCCTGCCGGATGTGGGACTTTCCGGGTTCCTCCTGTCTTCTTGAAGGCTGGGGATGTAGTGGAAGTATGCGTTGACCGCATCGGAAGGCTGGTGAACCCTGTCGTATCGGGGTGGTGACAACGTGCAAATAGACTCGCCGTTCCATAGGAACGGTGAGTCCTGCCTTTTCTTCAGCACTTAAATAACGAAAGTGAGGCATAATATCATGTGGAAGGTAGGCGTAATTGGTACGGGGTATTGGTCCGAGAAGCATTTGAAAGCTTGGCAGCGTATACCGAATGCAAGTATTCAAGCGCTGTGTAACCGCAGCAAAGATAAGCTAGTGCAAAAAGCGGAGCAATTTGACGTCAGCACGCAAAATCTGTTTACATCGCTTGATGAGATGCTGGCAAAAGCAGATATCGATATTGTGGATATCATCACCGGACCGGAGACACATTTGGAATTTGTCACAAAGGCGGCTCAAGCGGGCAAGCACATTTTATGTCAAAAGCCGTTTGCTGTTTCTCTTGAAGAAGCGGAACAAATGGTTGCTGTGGCTGAGGCCAATGGCGTTAAGCTGATGGTTACGGAAAACTGGCGTTGGCTCCAGCCATTTCAAGCAATTAAAAAAGTGCTTGATTCAGATTGCCTTGGGGCCGTCCAGACGGCCAGATATCATCACTCGGATTTCTTCACGACACGTATGTCACCTGATCGGACGCTTCCGCAGCCATTTTTGACCCGAATGCCGCAATTAATTTTCTACGAGATGGGTGTGCATTGGTTCGATACGTGGAGATTTCTGTTTGGAGAGCCGAAGCGTCTTTATGCAGAACTAAAAACAAGCAGTCCTTATATCGTAGGGGAAGACACAGGGATTGTTACCCTGGGGTACGACGATTTTTTTGGATTTTTGGATATGAGTTGGGCCACGCGCAGGGAGCTTACGGGGCCATTGGAGCAAGACACTGTGCTGGCTCACCATAAAGAGTCGTTTGTGATCGATGGAACGTTAGCCACGTTAAAATGGACCGCCGACGGGCAAATTATCGTGATTGATAATCAAGGCCAGCACAAAATGATTGCCGAGACGACAGAACTGGACCATGAGGAAAGTCATTATCGTCTGCAAAGCCATTTTATCGAGTGTCTTCATACAGGCAAGCCATTCCAGACAAGCGGGGCAGATAACTTGAAGACGCTGCGCCTGGCATTTGCAACTTATCAAAGTTCGAAAGAGCAAAGAGCGATACAATTTTAATACATACCGGTACTAAGATGGAAAGCGGGGAGTGTTTAATGAAGGCAGCTGTGATGACGGCACCATACAAAATCGGTATTCAGGAAGTGGAAAAGCCTGTTCCTAAGGGAAACGAGGTTTTGGTTCGAATGAAAGCCGCCGGCATATGCGGAGGCGATATTCATTTCTACGACGGAAGTCATCCTTATGCGCAGTATCCGCAAATTTTCGGTCATGAGTTATGCGGCATTATTGAAGCTGTCGGTGCTGAGGTGACACGATGGGCTGTTGGGGACCGGGTTGTTATTGAGCCGGCGATACCATGTGGAACCTGTTATTCATGCCGCATTGGCAAATATAATTGTTGTCCCCGCATCGATATGATCGGCGGCTGGCGTCCGGGCGGCTTCGCGGAATATGTGACAGCGCCTGAAGCCTACGTGCACGGGATCCCGAATGATATGCCCTTTGAAATTGGCGCATTATGCGAGCCGTTCAGTATCGGCGCTCAAGTTGTAAGCCGCGCGGAAGTTCAGGATGGCGCAACCGTTGCTATTCTCGGGATGGGACCGATCGGATTAACCATCTTACTCTTATTGAAGAAAATGTACAATGTCAAAGTATTTGTCGTAGATGTCATTGCCGATCGACTGGAGCAAGCACGTCTGTTTGGAGCCGATGTGCTGATCAATCCTAAGGAAACGGATACCATCAAGTCAATTGAAGAGCTCACGGATGGCGAGGGAGCTAACATTGTCATCGAAAGCGCAGGCTTAAGATTAACGATGGAGCAAACCATCGAATTGGTTAGTCCAGGCGGCCGCATTGTCATTGTTGGACTTACGGGGGACCAAGTGACATTTCCAGGTGTCCTTTTTACGAAAAAAGAGGTGGAAATTTACGGCAGCCGCAACAATGTAAACAAGTTCCCGGACGTCATTCGTTTTCTGCATGAACATCAAGATATCGCAAGGCAATATATAACCCGCACTATGCCTTTCTCTGATATTGCCGAGGCGCTGCATCTTGCTAAAAGCAACCCGCATGAAATCAACAAAATTGTTTTGAATTATGATGAAGAGAAACGCTGAGTAAACCAAAAAGAGCTGCCGGTTCGATCGATACATGATCTGGCAGCTCTTTTATATATGGTAAACAAACTATTTTTACCGCAAGTCGGCCCTTTTTTGCTCACGGTATTGGGCTGGAGAAATGCCGTAACGCTTTTTGAATAAGGTATAAAAATAATTCGTGTTGAGCATGCCGATGCTTTCGCTGATTACAGCCATCGACTCATCGGTTTCTATGAGCAGAGCACACGCTTTGTCCAGACGCAAATTTTTAAGCATGTCGTGAAACGATACGGCATAGTAGGTTTTGAACTGCTTACGCAAATAGCCAGGCGAAATATGGATTGCTTCAGCTGCAAGCTCAAGCGATAAGTTAGGATCATGATAATGTTCCTCCAGGTAATCCTTTACCTTCTCGAGGTTGTCCGACATACGCAGGTTTTGCTTCTGTTCCAGTAAATCGCAAATTCTATCGCAATAATCAAGCAGCTCTTTCTCAATGGCATCCAGAGTTTCCAGCTTGGACAAATAAGCAAGCCTTTCATAATAATACGACGAGTCCGAACTTACATGAATCACGGTGCCTTCAAATTCCTTCAATATCGATAAGAGCAGCTGATGGGAGTAGGTTAGCGCATGGAAATATTCCGTTGACTCGATCGATTTCATAAACTTTCGAATTTGCCCGTGTACGGAAGAGCGATCTTCCAGTTTGATGAATTCAATTAAATTCTTCTCAATGATCGCCGGATATTTAAAAGAATGCTGCGTAGCACGTTGGGTAATCATCTTACCATCAATAATGCTGTTATGCCCATAAAAAAAGCGGTATTCACTTCTCTTCAGAGCCGAATGATAAGATGAAGCAATGTGATCCGCCTTCTGCACCGAATCACCGATGGCTACGGTAATTGTAATTTTGAAATATTGCTGAATGACTTCCTGGATTTCCTTCAGCGTCAGGATCACTGTGTCCGGCATGGCTGCGGAAGCGGTTCCCGCCAGGATACCCACCTCGTCATTTTCAATGACTACAGGGTTAGGAGCCGCATAATGACGCTCTAACAATTCGGCGGCAATGTTGCAGATCGCAAAGCGGATCAGAGCTTGATCTTTCGGCGGATGCACCTGTTCGAACCGCTGAACATCATCGATATGAAGCAAAAAAATGAGATAATACGGGCTGTCCAGTTGTAAAGAGTTATCGCTTAGCATGTTGTCCGACAGCTGCATGTCGTTCCATGGCTCCTTCATGAGCTGCCTCAGCACGTTATGCTTTAAGAAAGGCTGGGTGCTTTGCATCTGGTGTCTTAATTTCCACATCAGACTGCGGATCGGAGTGTAGATGTTGGACGTAATCCAGAACGAAAGCGCAAAGCCAAGCATAATCATCGTTGCCGCAATGACAAGGGTTACATTTTTAAGCGTATTGGTTTGAGGAATAACTTCAATGTAAGGACGGATGCTGACAAAATACCATCCCAGCTGGGCCGATTTGACATAAGCAACCAGCTGTTTCTCACGATGAACCGTTTGCGTAAAATACCCGCTATTGTCTGAGGATTGCAAAATATGCTGCACATAAGGTTCGTTCGCCAGGCTTTGGTTGAACAAATCAGGATTCGAATGAGAAATGACACTCCCTTGCGAATTCATTACGAATATTTGACCTTTAGGCGAGTTCATATATTGCTGCAGCACATTGCGGAAATATTGCTCATCCAAATTAATAATCAGCGCGCTTGTCGTAGATTTGGCAAACGTTGCATTCGGATAAAACACAAAGGTAAGAACCCGGTACAATTCATTGCCGTTTTTTACTTCCCGGGAGAACATTTGGAATTTCCTATCGACCTGTCCGTTTTTTAAAGCTTGAAGTATGTCTTTATCACTATCGTAAGGAAGGCCTAATGTATTGATGTAGTGGTCGATCTTACCATTATAAACACCAATATATTTCAGAAACGGATAAACGGAATTTATATTTTTTAACGTCAAATAGGCTTTGTAATCTCGAATCGGATCGTCTTGCTCCGTGGATAACAGCATATTGTTAACGTTGTTATCATTCAAAAGCTGATTGCTTACATAATACACCTGGTTGTTCGTATTGTCCGCTGTCGTACTGGTCTGCGTCAGCATGGACTGCATCATTTCGCTGATCTCTTTGGTGGTGCTGGACGAGAAATAGAAATAAAGTACGCTGCCGATCAGGAACACCATGATGGAAACGAGCAGCAAATACGAAATTAGCAATCTGCGGTATACGGGATAGTTTTTAATATCTTTTACGATGCTCATGACAGCGGGTATCCCCTTTCTTCTATTACATTAAAGCAAAAAACAGTGCCACTCTACAATAGAAAAGCACAAAAATAAAGCTTTTGACACATTTTAAACAAAACGAAGCCCTTACTTTAATGGATGGGAGAGGATCAACATATTCGATTTTCTCTCAATAGCTGAGAGATATCCCGTTTTTAAACTTTTCAAAAAAAGCCTTCCGTGGTCCAATAAGCTTATCGACACGAAAGGGGCTGCACAAATGTGTGGAAAGACATCAGGCTTAATCCATTATCTTATCTTTTGATTTTGCCGGCAGCGTTGTATACGTTCATTTATGGTTACATGACGTTGCCGTATATGCTCATCGCTTTTCAAAAATTTAATTATTCCAAAGGATTGTTCAGCAGCGATTGGATCGGATTTAAAAACTTTGATTTCTTCTTTCAATCCTCAAGAGCGGGTATGGTCACTTGGAATACAATCAAGCTGAACTTTTTGTTCGTCTTGTTTGGCACGTTAATGGCGATCGTCATGGCCATTCTGCTGAATGAAGCCCGTAAAATGATTTTCAAGCGGTTGGCTCAATCGGTGTTTTTGTTCCCGCATTTTTTATCGTGGGTTATTGTCAGCTATATGTTATACGGCATGTTCTCGGCAGACTATGGAATAGTTAACAAAATCATCGCCGCATTCGGCGGAGATCCGGTGAATTGGTATTCCAGTCCAGGGCCTTGGACATGGATTCTCGTTATGATGAGCGTATGGAAGGAAACGGGCATGACAACGGTCATTTATTTAGCGGCGATCTCCGCTATGGACGAGAGTTTATACGAAGCGGCAAGAATGGATGGAGCCAATCGGTGGCAGCAAATACGCAGCATTACGATTCCACTGTTGATCCCGACGGTTTCCATTCTGACACTGCTGGCGATAGGTAAAATATTTTATGCGGATTTTGGAATGATTTACGCCATTATCGGTGATAACGGACTTCTATATCCAACGACGGACGTAATTGACACGTTTGTATTCCGCACGATGCGCAACATTGACCCGTCTCAAGCCATGGCCGTCGGTTTATACCAATCCGTTGTAGGTTTTGTCTTGGTTTTAGCTTTTAACTGGATCGCCAAGAAAATCAATCCCGAAAATGCTGTTTTCTAGGAGACATGATCATGAAGAGTAAAATAAAGTGGTTTGACGTTGCCAACTATACGTTTCTTACATTATTCAGTCTGTTCTGCTTCTTGCCTATACTGTTGGTGCTCATCGTATCGATCACGGATGAAGGCTCGATCGCAAAGCACGGCTACAGCCTTTTTCCGGAGAAGTTTTCTCTCGAAGCTTACAGATTAGCTTTCGACGGCAATGGCCAACTGCTGAACAGCTATTTTATTTCCATTCTTGTTACAGTCGTAGGCACGGTGCTCGCTGTCATCATTACAGGGATGGCCGCGTTTACGCTTGCCAACCGACAGGTGAAGTACCGCAACCAATTATCGCTCTTCTTCTTTATTACGATGGTGTTCAACACGGGGCTTGTCCCATGGTACTTGGTCAGTCATTCGCTGGGTTTGACGAATAATCTGTTTGCTCTCATTATTCCGTCGCTTATTTTTAATCCGTTTAACCTGTTCCTGGTGCGTAATTTCATGAACGGTATTCCGGAAGCATTAATGGAGTCTGCCAAAATCGACGGTGCCGGCGAGTTTCTTATCGCTTTCCGGATTTATTTTCCATTATCCGTGCCGGTGCTTGCTACGGTTGCGCTGTTCTACGGGCTGGCTTATTGGAACAACTGGTTTAATGCCATCATGCTGGTGGATAAAGAGAATTTATACCCGCTTCAATATTTGTTGTTTAAGCTCAACTCGGAGCTTAACATGCTGAACCAAATGACGGGGATGTACGGCGGGACAACCAAACCGCCAACGGAATCGTTTAAGATGGCTATAGCTATCATTACGATCGGACCTATCGTATTTTTGTATCCGTTCCTGCAGCGTTTTTTTATCAAAGGATTAATCGTAGGATCAGTTAAAGGTTAATTATTTTCCTTTGTAATTTGAAGGATTTTAATAAATAATAAAAGGGTAACAGGAGGGGTTCACATGAAGCAATTAAAAATGAAAGGCGCCGTTGTATTAACGGCAGCCATGATAGCCAGCACAGCTTTGACGGCATGTACAAGCCAGGATAAAGCTGCGCCTTCCGGCAGCGGTAAGGCGGCAAGCGCTCAAGAGGGTGCCGGTGCGGCGGAGGCCGTTCCCGTTCGTTACGTCATCCCCGGTAATTTAACTCCGGACCACCAGAAGGTGCAGGATGCAGTGAATGCCAAGCTGAAGGCAGATGGCGTTAATGTTCGACTCGATGTGAAGGCTATCCCATGGGATGCTTGGAACCAGAAGACGAATATTATGCTTTCGACAGGCGAGGAGTTCGAGCTGCTTGCCGCCATGGAAGATATGAAATCGGTTACGCAGTTGGCGGGAAGCGGGGCTTTAGCGCCGTTAAACGAGTTAATAGATAAATACGGGCCGAATCTGAAGAAGGCGATTCCCGATTATTTGTGGGATGCCGCTACTGTCAAAGGGAAAATCTATGCAATTCCGAACAAATGGATTGATTTCGCCAATGGCTGGTATTGGGTAACGGGCCGGGAAGACTTGATGAAGAAATACAATTTGAAAACGCCAACCACCAGAGCCGAGCTAATTGATGCAGCGGAGCAATTGCAGAAGAAAGTAGAGCAGGATACAGGCGAGAAATATTACATCCAGCTAAGAGCCAAAGATAATTTGCATGCGATCTATAGGGACATGGAAGGGTTTCCTTTCACAACCGACTTAAAGCAGCTGTTCTTGGTTGATAAAGACGGCAATGCGGAGTCTTATGTGGAAAGCAAATTATTCAAAGAAGAAAGCGCATTTATGCGTACGCTTTATCAGAAGGGGCTTATCAGTAAAGATGTGCTGAGTATTCCGCAAGATCAGATGCTGAAAGGGCTTGAGCAGGGCAAATTCTTGTTCTACCTGGAGCGGGGAAGCAATCTCGATCCGCTGATGCAAGCGAATAATCCGAATGCCAAGGTGTCTTTGTTCCGGTTACAGCCAGATAAACCGACGTTCCGTCCATTAGCCTTCGGGAACTCCAATGTCGTACCGGTGAATACGAAACATCCGGAAGCGGGAATTCAATTCCTCAACTGGCTGTATGCCAACCAAGACAATTATGACTTGTTCATGTATGGTATTCAGGGCGAACAATGGACGAAGACGGATAACAACCGTTATGATTCCAAAAAAACAGACAAGAATCAGCCGAAGTACTTGTTCCAGAACTGGCAGATCGGCAATTTGGATTTCGCCCGTTTCAGTAAAGAAGCTTCCGATCTGCAGGTGAAGGTTGAAGGTACGATGGATGATAAGGCCGTCAACTCACCGGTAATGGGTTTTGTATTTGATTCCAATCAAGTCAGTACCGAATATGCGAACGTTTTGGCGGAAATTCAAGCCAGCATCGTGCCGATTAAGAATGGTGTCGTAGAGTATGATAAGTATTACCCTGAAGCTTTGAAAAAGTTAAAAGCCGCGGGTCTGGATAAAGTAATGGAAGAATACAAAAAGCAGCTTGCCGAATGGAAGGCGCAGCACAAAAAATAAGTTCACATCAAGGAAGAAGGCAGAGGATGAAACTAATGCCTTCTTTCTTATAAACGGAGGAGTCAGCTCAAGATGCAAATTACTTTTGTACCCGTTGCCCATCAAGCAGTAGCTACGTATGAAATGTTTGAAGTTGCCATACATGTAGATCAGCCGAACTTCCGGAATCCGTTCACAGAAGTAGAAATTATCGGCCAATTCGGTGAAGACAAGGAGCCGTTTACCTTTACACACGGCTTGCCGGATAATCAGTTGGGAACGGCCGTTAACAGCGACTACTTGATTCCAGTGGACGGGTTCTGCGATTCGGCGGACGGGAGTCTCTTCCGGATCCGCTTTATGCCAAGAACGGCAGGCCGCTATCAATATACAATCGCTTTTCAACACGATGGAGTAACCACTACTTATGCAGGCCAATTTGAGGCCGAATCCTCAACAAACCGTGGATTGCTTCGCGTCGATGAAGCGCATCCGTTTCATTTTGTATGGGAAGGCACCGGTGAGCATTACTTCTATAACACCATGACGGCTTATCATATGCCGGGTATTCGGAGCGACAGGGAAATCGAGCGGGTGATTGACCGGTTTCACCGGCACAAAGTGAATCGGCTGCGGGTAGCTCTCAGCTCCAGCCGTGTCCGTAATGCGACAGCTTGGTTTGAGCCGGTATATGAATCGGAGGAATTTACTTTTAATTACGGTCCATGGGCAGCCGAGCGACCGGATGATGCGGAGAATCCAGGCTGGGATGCCACAAGGTTCGATACTGCATATTGGCAGAAATTGGAGCGTCTTGTTGATTACGCGCGCCGCAAGGATGTCGTAATCTCCATCATTATGTATGTAGATGCGTATCGTGCGGGGGCAGATCCATATGGCAAGCTGCTGATGGGTGGACTGGACGAGCAGCGTTACTATCGCTACACAGCTGCGCGTCTGGCTGCGTTCCCTAATATTATGTGGGATATAACCAATGAATACCGGTTGATACGTCCCCATGAATGGGTGGAACGGATGGGTTACTTTTTAAAATCATGTGATCCTTATCATCATTTAATGACGTGTCATGGTCACGGCACGTTTGAATTTCGTACATCCGGCTGGGCTGATTTCGCCGTGTATCAATGCTGGGATGAGAATGGCGGAAACTCCTATATGCTAAACAACAGGAAGCAGCAGCTCAAGACAGGCCGCGTCATTCCCCAGGTGAATGAAGAGTTTGGTTATGAGGATCATTACCCGACGGCTTGGGGGGAGGGAAAGGTGTATCCGATGCGCAGTGCGGATACGCTTCGCCGCAGAGCTTGGGAAATTTATATGGCGGGCTGCTATCAAGCCAGTGGAGAATACGCAGGCAACGGGCTGGGAGGCTGGCTGAACGGTCGTGCCGATGATTCCATGAAGCTTTGCGAAGGCTTCTCCCATATCGTGACGTTTTTTGAATCGTGCGAGTGGTGGACGGCGAACCCGGACAACTCACTGTTGAGCAACGAGACGGGATATTGTCTGGCCAATCCGGGACATCTCTATATTGTATACACGCCGGCTCCCCATGACGTTCATCTGAGACTGGAGACAGGCAAATATCATGCGGTATGGTTTGATCCACGCAGCGGCCGTTTCGACAAACCATTTATTATTGAAGCAAGCGAACCATGGACAACGGTTCAAGCTCCTGCCGGAATGAATGCAGCGGACGATTTTGCGCTTCAAATTACACAGGCTTAATATGAGGTGGCAAGTATGAATGCCGATACTTATTTTGACCGGTTACTAGAGCGGAAGATCACACCTTGCCTTGCCGTCCGGGTGCTTAAGAAGGGCGAATGTATTTATGAATATACGCAAGGTTCTTCCAGTCTTGATTCCGTGAACCGGACGCCTGTAACAAAACAGACTCAGTTTAATGTAGGTTCCATCACCAAAGTAATTACCGGGGCATTGCTGATGAAATTGGTGGAATACGGAGAAGTGACCTTGGATGATACCGTACAGCATTTCTTGCCCGATTATCCCGATGAGCGAGTTAGATTAAAGCACCTTCTGACACATACCGCCGGTTACGAAGAGTTTCCTGCCATTCCATGGCCGGTAGAAAACACCAAGCATGATTACTTGCAGCAAGTGTTATCCTGGAAGCCCAAGCATGCACCAGGCGTACGGATGAATTATTTTACGTACGGATACTCCATCTTAATGAACATCATGGAGCTTGTAGCCGATCAGCCGCTGGAGTTGTGGGCTCAAGAGCAGTTGTTTGTTCAACTGGGCATGAACAAGACGACCTTTGATACAACGATCTTGCGCTCAGGAGATTACATATTGCCTTGCAGCAAAGACAATCTGACAGCCGACCAGCAGTATGACAGACTAGCCGTGACCGCAGATAGCGGTCTCTATACTACGGCAGACGATCTTATGTTATTTTGCCGGATGATGCAACATGGTGGTGAAGCCAACGGCAGGGTGATTTTCTCCGAAGCGGCCGTTCAGCGGATGCTTACGGAATCAACCCATGGCGCGTTCGCCAAAACTCCTGTTTTTTGGATGAAAACAGCGGAGGATCCGTATGGCTGCTTCGGCGACCTGAATTCGCCGGCTGCTGTAGGTCATCCGGGCTTTAGCGGCTGCATGCTGTTTCTTGATCCCATATTGGACATGGCGGGGGTTATATTGACGAACAGTACGATGCTCCACGCCAACTGGGTTCATTATCGCAAAATGGCGAATGTCATGATGAGTATGAGATAATGCAGATATCAATCAAATTTTTGGAAGGAGTTAGTGCATGCAGCCCATTCCGGCATCTTTACATCGTATCCGTTATGGCAGCGATGAACCCTTGGCGGAGCAAAAGTTACTACGTGCGGGTCAACTGACAGCTCTATTTGAGGAAGGGGGATTAAAAAATATCCGTTTCGGCCAGTCAGAATTGGTCCTCGGGTTATATTCCGCTGTCAGAGATCATAATTGGGGTACAATCGCCCCTCAATTTACCGAAATGTCGTTCACTGAACAGCCGGATGTATTCGAGGTTGCTTTTACCGCGGTGCATCAGAATGCTGATGTTCATTTTGAATGGAAAGGGTATATAAGAGGCGAGGCTTCCGGCAGGCTTGAATTTACAATGGACGGAATCGTCCGGCGGCAGTTCGCTAAAAATCGGATTGGATTCTGTATTCTGCACCCCATGGCGTTAGCCGGAACGCCTCTCCAAGTAAAGACACCGGAAGGGGTAATCTCAGGCAAATTCCCGGAGGCGATCTCGCCGCACCAGCCATTTTTCCAAATGGAAGGAATGCAGTATACAACGCAAGGCGAGGTATCGGTCGAGCTGGATTTTGAGGGCGACGTATTCGAGATGGAGGATCAACGCAACTGGACGGACGCTTCCTATAAGACGTATTGCACACCGCTCTCCCAGCCCTATCCGGTGGAAGTTCAGCCGGGTGATCAAATACGCCAAAAAATTACGCTGCAAGCAACAGCTCATCATTCACCGGATGCGGCGGAGTCTTCAAGTTCCATCCCATCGGCCTCTATTGTTGTGCAGGCCGGCCAGCTTCATCCCGTCCCATCTATAGGGACTTTATTACCGAAGCATGCACTTACAACCGAGGAAATCGAATGTATTCGTAAACTGCAATTAGGTCATGTGCGGGTAGAGTTGAATTTGACCTCCGGTCTGGAATGGAAGCACAGGTTACGCGAGGCGTTGAGTACAGCGGATGGGTTAAAAATTGAACTGGAGATCGATGTGGTTTCCAGCGAGCACGGAGAAGGGTTGTCTGAGTTCGTTCATGCTTTGGATTTGGATTCCGTGAACGCAAGCGGCATAACAACAATTACACGGCTGTTTGTATACAACAACAGAACACATACCAGCTCTGAACGACTGCTTAACAGTCTCAGAAACCTTCTGAGCGACGTCGGATTATCGCTTGCTGTCGGCGGTGGAAGCCGTGCTTATTTTGCTCAGTTCAATCGCGCATCTTTACCTCTGGATTCCATGGAGTGGGCAACATACAGCATCAATCCGCAAGTACATGCCTTTGACCAAACTTCTCTAGTTGAGACATTAACGGCCCAAGCTGCAACCGTTGATTCGGCAAATCGAATGACCGGAAATATGCCACTCTCCATAGGGCCGGTGACATTAAAGAAAAGATACAACCCTGATGCGACAAGCATCTCAGAGATGGAAAATGAAGATGACAGTTCAGATCCGCGCCAAACATCGTTATTTTGCGCAGGCTGGACGCTCGGGAGCTTGAGGAACTTGCTCCAGTCCGCTTCTGTGAAGGCTGTTACCTATTATGAAACATTAGGTGATAAAGGTTTTGCAGAACACGCAGAGCATGTTTATCCGGTATACCATATCATGGCGGATATTGGGGAGCTCAAGGGGGGCTATGTATGTCCGCTTCATGTATCCCATCCGCTTAAGGTTGAGGCGCTAGCAATATGTAACAATGGCAGGAGCCGTTTATGGATTGCGAATATGACCAATGAATGCCAGGTTGTTTCCGTAGAGCTTGCTGGCAGCACCAAGAATAAAGTAAGAAAACTCGATGAGAACACGTTTATAGAAGCAGTTTATGATGCCAAGAGCTACAGAAGTGCCGTACATGACATCATGGAAGGAACGACAGACCAGCTCGTATTACAACCTTATGGTGTAATACGGATAGACTCCGAGATCACTTGATGTTCAGCGCCTGCTGATGCGGAGCTGCGTAAGGTGTCGCTTTAAAGTTGTCATTGATACTCAGGAATAACCGGTTTTTTCATTAATTTCCGGTACTTAGCCGGGGCGCACTGAAACTGATTCTTGAACAAATGGTAGAAATGGCTGAGGTTCTCGAAACCGCAATCTAAGGCGATTTGGGTTATTTCCTCATCAGTGAACTGGATCAAATTCGAGGCATATTCGAGTTTGATCCGATTGAGCCATTGGGTTGGGGTTAAGCCGAAATGTTTGCGGAAGCTGCGTGATACGTATTCACGGTTTTTGCCGCTTAATTCAAACAATCTTTCGATACCGGCAGAGAAATGCTCCTTGTGCTGAAGTGTCTCTTCCAGAGCTTTGAGCCACTGGGGCAGCGGTGATTTGACTTGTAGTCGATGCCGTTGATATTTGGTCCATATTTCCAGCAAAATGAGTTTAAATTGCAGCATGGATTCACCGTCTATCGTTACAGGTGATAAGGCTAACTTCTCTAACCTGAGCTTCAGGTGTTGTCTGTCTAGTTCATGCATATGAACAACCTGGGGCAGATCGTTAGAATGAAATTGCTGTATCGTTTCCCGGGTACTGGCATATAAAGTGAGTGCTTCAAACATTTCGCTGGAAAAGGCGACATTGAGGATTTGGCACTCTGTATGGATTCTTTCGTAGTAATGCGCGTCATGCGGTCGAATCCATACAAAAGAGCCTTCCTCGAGCCGTTGGCTCTGCCCATTCACATAATGAATTACAGCTCCGCCAAAGGTGATGAAAAATTCATAAAAATCGTGGGTGTGCAGCTCCGAAGTCAGTTTTGTGGAACGAATAAATGCATAATGAAATCCGATGGACGGATCAATGATTTGATCGGCATAAAGCTTCTTGGTATCCATAGTCCACTCCTTTCGTGAAGTCAGTTCAGCACAATAAATAAAATTTTCTCATCCGAATTATAACAAGAAATCATCCGAATTTATACGTTAAGATATAAATGTAAGATTTCTTGTATGTGCATTACAGCACAATGAATATGTGGAGGGGAACAATATGGCTTCAAGCAAACTGACGCAAGCTGAAGTGGACTTTTATCACGAGAACGGATACCTGCTTCATAACAAACAGCTCTTTAGTCCGGAGAAACTTTCGGAGTTAAAGGAAATCTTTGAGGAGCAGTGGAGAAAGGTCGGCAAGAAGCTGAACAGCGAGCTGGATACACCTCATTTCCGGGACGAACGTTTGCTTACATTTTTGCTCGCAGATGAAGTGCTTGATCTTGTCGAACCTCTAATCGGTCCTCATATCGGTTTGTGGTCGAGCCACTTTATTTGTAAAGAACCTTTAGTAGGAAAAGCTACTCCATGGCATGAAGATTCTGCTTATTGGAACGGCCGGTTAACCCGTTTTGATAAAATAGTAACGATCTGGCTTGCCATCGACCACAGCTGGAAGGAAAACGGCTGTATGCGTGTTATACCGGGAACGCACCGCAACGGATTTTCGGAATATGAACGTGTTGATACGGCCGATCATATTTTTGAATCGCAAATCAAGCGTGTTGATGATGCCGAAGCGGTATACTTTGAGCTGCAACCGGGAGAATGCTCTCTGCATGACTCTCGAATTATTCATGGAGCGGCTCCAAATAAAAGTGAATACCGCCGTTGCGGATACACGATGCGTTATTTTGCGACGGATGCGCTTGTCACTGCGGAGAGGAACAAAAATCATAAGGTTTGGCTTGCCCGTGGCAGAGACCTGGCAGGCAGCGCTTTTGTGAATGCATAATAGTCATTGAATAGAAAAAAAGGGAGATTCAGCATGAATATCGTCAGACATCCCTCCAATCCCATCGTCTTTCCAGGGGAGCAGGAATGGAGAAAAATTACTGTGTTTAACCCGGCAGTTATTATCGATAACGGCAAATTTTATATGCTGGAGCGAACCGCCGGCACTTTGCGTCCTTTTCAGTGTTATCTGGGACTTCTGGAGAGCGAAGATGGTGTGCATTTCCGGCATGTGTCCGATAAACCGGTGCTTACTCCAGAGCAATTAGGTTTTCCATACGGAAGCGTTCAAGATCCCCGTGTAGTGAAAATAGACGGCACTTATTATTTGAATTATGCGCTTCGCCCTTGCTCTATGAGTTATTATCCGACAGGCCTAGGGGTGCCGGACAGCTCCAAACCCGATTACCCGGACGGATGGGGAGACGAGGCTGTTCATTGGATGACTCGCTCCAGCATTGCTACCTCCAAAGATTTAGTTAACTGGGAATTTTTGTGCGATACAACTCCTTTGGACATCAACGATCGCGACAACATTCTTTTTCCTGAAAAAATTAACGGGAAATATGCGCTGCTGCGCAGACCTGAAGAATATATCGGGGAAACGTATGGAACGGAAAAAGCTGCGATGTGGATTACTTTCTCCGATGACCTGATCCATTGGGAGGAGCCTAGTCTTCTGGCCAAACCGGAGTTTGACTGGGAATTTAAGAAAATTGGCGGGGCAACGCCGCCTGTGCGGACGGACTACGGATGGCTGACGCTTTACCATGGCGTAGATAAAGACAACATATACCGAGTCGGTGCCATGATGCTTGATTTGGAGCACCCCGAACGTGTGATAGCGAGAATGAAGACACCCGTTATGGAGCCGGAAGCTTATTATGAAAAATTCGGGTTGTTCATCCCTAACGTCGTGTTTCCGACAGCTAATGTTGTAAAAGACGGAGTGTTGTATATTTATTACGGATGTGCAGATACGTCAATTGGACTTGCGACAGTTTCTTTGCAAGAATTGGCGGAATGTGTGATGCAGCACAAGGTTTGACAGTTATTAATCAGCCACCGTGGAATGGGCAATTGAAAAGCGGAAAACCTGAATAACTGACCGATGCAGCTTGTTTTAAGGCTCCATCGGTCAGTTTTTTCTTTCTACGATTGTCTACTGCCGAAGGCAAGAATACCATCTGTGGAATTAGCTCGTTATTGAACCTGTATAGCCATTTTCAATAACGTCTAACTCTCCGGTTTCCGGATCGATCACCAGGCCATGTACAGGAATTTCCTGGGGAATTAACGGATGGCGCCGGATCACCCCGACACTTTGCCGAACGTTTTCCGCAACAGAATCAAATCCGCGCAGCCAATCGTTTAGATTTATTCCGGCATAATCTAAAGTCGAAATCGTCTGTTCGGAAATCCCCCTACTGATCATCTTACGAGTGGTTTCATCCGGATTGATATGAACCATGCCGCAATCGTGATGACCCACAACGCAAACTTCATGGGCATTGAGTTCATAAATGGCAACAATAATGCTTCTCATAATACTTCCGAAAGGATGGGAAACTACGGCACCCGCCGTTTTAAGAATTTTTGCATCCCCATTCCGTAAATTCATCGCTTTAGGCAGTAATTCCGTTAATCTTGTATCCATGCAGGACACAACGACTAATTTTTTGTTTGGAAGCTTTGATGTGCGATATTTCTCATATTCCTTGTTTTCAACAAACTTTTTGTTGTATTCAATCATTTCATCTAACAGCAGCATTTTAGCCACTCCCTTCTATTAATTTGAGGCTCTGAAGCAATAACGAGGTTTCTCTATAGATTACCATATTATATAGAGTCCCGATAAGGGGCTTTTTTAGTCGTTCCGGGAGAAAGAATTTGCGCGCATGTCGATCCAGTGTGAATTTAAAAGTATATGAATTGTATACAAAGTGTGTTTGTGATATGCTCAACTGTGTGGCGTGTGCCATGATCCATTTGCCGCGGCCGCGCACATTCATTTGTTTCACAATGAATGAGGGGCAAAGATGGCGGAGCATTTCTATCGGTTGCAGTCTCGCCGCCTGCCCATCTGGTCATCGTTTATTAAAAGAGAGAGGTGTTCCATGAGCAAAGTGTTTCTGATCGGGGGACCGGGTAATATCTCGCGTGGCACAATCGATTATTTGCTGGAACGCAATAGTGATATCGCCGTATTTACGAGAAATACGGCCGAGAAGCATGTCCGGCAGCCCAACATTCATTACTATGAAGGTTCGAGAAACGATGCTGATTCGCTTGGCAGGGCGCTGCGCGATTTCGGCGCACAGCTCGTAATCGATACGATCTGCTTCACGCTTCGCGAGGCGGAACAGCTGTACGAGATCACAAGGGGGCGTATTGCCCATCTGTTGTTCATCAGCACTGTGGATATTTACGGTTATCCGCTCTCCCGATTGCCTTATCGCGAATCCGATGACCGCCGGCCTCCGCATGGAGAATATGCAAATAACAAATGGCAGGTCGAACAATTTTACATGGATAAGTATACGACAGAAGTGTTCCCGGTCACGATCGGCAGGCCGTCATTGTCCATCGGCCCCCATTTCTGCCCGATGCTGTTTCGCGATTGGGGGAAGTTTGCCGTGCCGCGCATGAAAGCGAACCGTCCCATCCTCGTACCCGGCGATGGCAATGGATTGATGCATGTAGGCTGGGGCTACGATGTCGGCCGCATGGCCGGCAGAATCATCGGAGACCGGGCAGCCATCGGCAAGGATTATACGTTAAGCACGCCGCAATGTATAGCGAGGGACGATTACATTTCCTTGTTCACCCGTGAGCTGAAGGTAGACCCGGAGCGGGTTTATATCCCTTCGCATTATATCGAGACGTTCGCCGGGGTGAACGCTTTGTCCCCGATTCCTCATTTATACCGGCATCATATGGCGTTCTCGCTGGATAAATTTAAGCACGATTTCCCGGATTACGAGTGGCTGCCGCTACTTCATGGCGTAAAGGAATTTATTGTGGAAAATGAAGCAAGAAGCGCATTCCCTGATTTGCAAATCGAAATTATAGAGGACCGCATCATTGCCGAATGGAAGAAACGTCTCGCCGGATGGTGAAGGGGGACAAATCGGGATCACTTCGGAGGAGTTAACTTGAGTAAAAGATCATCAATCCTTGCGCAAATGATTGCAGGTTTCGGTATGATTCTAGTGGTTGTTGTTACCGCGATCAGTTATTTTTCCTATCGCTACTCTTCGAATGTGCTCTTGGACAAGTCGACCAAGTATATATTGGAGTCGGTCATCCAGATGAGCGGCAAGCTTGATGGCATGCTGGGGGAATACGACCGGTTGGCGCTGCGAATTGCCTATAATCCGATTACCCAAATGAATTTGAAAAATATGAGCGAAGGAGCCCCGCTTACCGTTTTCAGTGTTTCCGAAATGCAGAAAGCGATTACTCACGAACAAGGCTATCTCCCTAACGATCTGGTGGTTATGGTGTTGGACAACGGAGCCGACTCACAAACCAACCGCCTTCAAGCCGATGAAAAAAACTGGCTGTCGCAGCTTGAAACGGAAGGAGGCAGTATGATGTGGACCTCGAACGACCGTATCCCGTTAACGAATCAGACGGTCCAAACGCAGATGGAGCATGGTGTGGTGGGCATAAGGCCGGTATGGGATTATTATTCGACCAAAACCATAGGATATATCGCGCTTGTCATTCCTGTAGCGGCCACCGAACGAATCATCGGCAGCTCTTCGGTCAAACCCTCCAATAAAATTCAAGTGATCGATCAGTTTGGGTATGTGGCTTATTCCACGGATCGCAAAGAATTCGGGAACAAAATAGAAAGCGCTTTCCTCCCGGACATTCGTCAGCGCGACAGCAGCGGCGGCAATATCATCCAGCGTCAAATTGACGGGAAATCGGTATACATATCTTCTTATACATCGCCTTATAGTCAATGGACCGTCGTCACTTACATGAATATTGCGGAAGTCGTCGAAGATCTGAATAAGATGCAAAGCAGCATCTTGTTCATTGGTGCTCTAGGTATCGCAGCTTCGTTTTGCCTGATTTACTTTTTTTCATGGTCGCTTTGCTTGCCGATCCGTAACTTGGCTTTCCGGTTGACCGGAATCAAGAGGGGGAAGCTGACCCCTTATGTGGGCCGGATGAACAACAGGGAGGTTGCCGTGCTTTACGAAAGCTTCAACGAAATGATTCGCGATCTGGAGGAGACCATCACCAAGCTTTCTTACAAGCAGGTGCGTGAAAATCAAGCCCGGCTCATTGCTTTGAAGGCGCAGTTTCGCCCCCATTTTTTGTACAATTCGTTGAATATTATTTACTTCTACGCGATGAACGAGAAGCAGCACAATGTGGCCAAAATGATTATTACACTAAGCGAGCTGCTTCGTTACAGCATTCAGCCCGGCAACGAGTTTGTAGCGCTGAAGGAGGATCTTGCCCAGCTTGACAGGTTCGTCGAGCTGCAGCGTTACCGGTACGAGGAAAAGCTGCATATGGAGATGAAGGTGCAGGATGAGGTATTAAACGTGCCGGTCATGAAGCTGCTGCTTCAGCCTATTGTGGAAAATGCGTTCACGCATGGGCTGGAATCGGTGAAAGGAAGACCTTGGATCATTCAGATCCATATTGCCCGGGAAGGCAGCATGCTTCATTTCGTGATCGAAGACAACGGCAGCGGCATGAGCAAGGAACAAATGGAGCAAGCTTTAGAATTTCGAGTGCCTTTGGAGGTGGACAATACGATGCATTCGGGAGTCGGCCTTCCGAACCTTCAGCACCGTATAAAACTGATTTATGGCGAAACCTACGGCCTTCAATTATGCCGAAGTCATCTCGGCGGGCTAAAGGTTGAGCTGCTTATTCCTGTTTTCGCATAATATCGCAACATGGAAGGGAGACCGCGGTTCTGATGAACATTTTGCTTGTCGACGACGAACCTTATATTTTGCGAAGTCTTCGTGAAATGATTGAAGGAGCCAGGGCGGATTGGCATATCGTTGGCGCTGTAGAGGACGGAGAGGAGGCCATAAGCGTATTGAAGCGGGAGGAGGTCGATTTAGTCATTTCGGATATCAAGATGCCGGCGCTGGATGGGATACAGCTCATACAGTTCATGCAAAAGCATTTTCCAACAACGAAAGTGATTTTATTGTCCGGTTACCAGGATTTCGAGTATGCCCAACAGGCCATCCGGCATGGGGTGACAGAATATATTCTAAAACCGAGCTCCCTCGAAACGATCGTCCAATCGATAGAGCGCATAGATCTTTTCATCAAAGGGCAGCAAAACAAGCTCAAGCTTCAACGAAGCAGGGAGAAAGAGATATTGGAGAAAAGATTGGACGATTTGCTGTTTGATCTCCCTTCCCCTTATTACGACCGGGATTTGTATCCTGCATACGAAAACATCTCCGTATTCACATGCAGTTTGAGAAATTCGGTTCTTCCTCACGGGTGGCAGGAACCTACGGCTTATTCCGCAATTAAGAACGTCGCCGAAGAATGGTTAGCTTCGTTCGGACAGTGCTTTGCCATTATTCAAGATCAGCACATCTGCGTCATCGTGTTTCTAAACAAGGCCGAGCCGTTAGGGGAAGAACCCGCCTTGGCTATGATCGCGGAATTCCGGCAGACGGTTTCTAAGCTGCTGAAGATCGAGCTTACCGTCGGAGTCGGGCTGGTATGCACCAAGCTGGAAACCCTGAGCAAACATTATAAAGAAAGCATCCGCGCCCTGGAAGAGGCGAGGCTGAATGGAGCTCATATCGCAAATTCTGGCGAGCTCCAAGAGGAAATGCTGGTGCCGGGCCATCTGGAGCAAACGTATGAGGTCAAAAAAAACCGCCGGGTTATCGAAATTGTGCTGGCTCAAATGGAAAACAGGCTGAAAGAAGATTTATCGCTAAAAACGCTGGCGGAGATTGTGTATTTAAATCCGACGTACCTCGGCAGAATTTTTAAGGAAGAGACCGGCGAGAACTTTTCCAATTACTTGATCCAGCTCCGTATGAATAAAGCGAAGCAACTGCTGGGCAACCCTTGCCTGAAAGTGTATGAGGTGTGCGAAGAGATCGGGTACAGCGATCCGGCCCATTTCACGCACGTATTCAAAAGAACCGTAGGCGTGACCCCGCATGAGTATAAAACAAGAGCACAGATCAATTAGTTACAAATGCACAAGATTTATCATTTCTACCCCCTACATTTCATTTGCACGAAATTGGATAATAAATTCGAAGAACATAATCCAAGGGGTGAATTATTTTGAAAAAATGGAACGTTTCTTTAATGTCCATGCTCATGTTAACAAGTATTGTTTCCGGATGCAGCGGCGGTTCGCCGAATGCCGGGGCGAATGATGCCGGCAAACCGCAGGAGAGTGCGCCCAAACCGTCAGGCGCCAGCAAGGTGACCATTGACTTTTGGGTGGCGACAGGAAATCAGGAGACGGCGGTCAAGAACGCGGCCGAAGACTTTAAAAAACTGAATCCGAATATCGAAGTGAAAATCACAAGCCATGCAACGGATCCGCATAAGGAGGCGCTTAAGGTTGCCGCCGCTTCCGGAACGCTTCCGGACGGTTGGTTTAACTGGGGCGGCTCTCTGGGTTCGTATTTCCCTGAGAACGGTTTCAGCCTGGATTTGACGGAATACGCCAAGCAAAACAACTGGAGCCAGAAATATGTGAAATCGGCCATGGATTTGGCTACGTTTAAAAACCAATTATCGGGTGTCCCTTTTCACATTTACGGAATGGGCGTATTTTACCGCAAAGACGTATTCGAAAAACTCGGCCTGAAGCCGCCGGCGACGTTCCAGGAATTTGAGGATCTTATGGCCAAATTAAAGGCGGGAGGAATTACGCCCATTTCCTCAGGAGGCAAGGGCGGATGGATGCCGATGCGGTTTATGGAAGGGGTCATTGAGCATTTTGCGGGCCCTGACTTGCACGATAAGCTTGGCAAAATGGAAGCGTCATGGAATGATCCGGCGGTCGTCAAAGCGTATCAAAAATGGAAAGAATGGTCGGACAAAGGGTATTTCCCAAAAGGTTTCTTAACACTGGAACCGTCGGAGGCCAAAATCGCGCTGTACAAAGGAACGGCGGCCATGATGCTGGAGGGACCGTGGTTTGACGGCAACGTAATCGCCGACCAGCAGAACCCGGAATCGTTCGGATATTTTAGTTTGCCGACGGATCAAAACCCGAACCGAGTTTCCAGTTTTGTCGAGATGTTTCAAATCAACAAAAAATCGCCGAAGGAAAAGCAGGAGGCAGCGATCAAATTCGCGGAATATATCACCTCCATAGACAATGTGAAGAAGAACGGGGAAGTGCTTGGAGCCCCTATGGCGACCATCGACGCTCCGTTATCCGATAAGCTGATCCATGTGCCGCAAATCGTCGAAGGCCTTAAAAAAGGCGTCTATCTTGTAACAGACCAGGCGCTGCCGCAGGAAATTGTGCAGAAATTTTTCCAGGCTCAGGACTCTATCGTAACCGGTGAGATGACGCCGGAGGCGGCCGCCAAATTTATGCAGGATGAAGTGGTTAAATACCAAGCCAAAGCGAAGTAAAACCGGCGGTTGACGGACGGAGCGGCATGTTTAGAATAGCCGCTCCGTCCCGCGGGAAAGGAGGCACCGTTTGAAGTCAAAGCATGCGCAGCCTGTATTGTTTTTATTGCCCGCTTTGCTCATTTATTTGACCGTTATCGTATCCACGTCGATCTATTCTTTGTATTTAAGCGTATTTCGCTGGAACGGGGTCAATTCGCAGAAAGCATTTGTCGGCATTCAGAATTATGCAGATCTCTTTACGAAAGACGCCATTTTTATATCGGCCTTAAAAAATAATTTTTTGTGGGTGGCCGGCTCCTTGTTATTTACGATGACTTTCAGCTTATTAATTGCCGTCGTGTTGAACCGCCAATTTCGCGGCAGAGTGTTTTTTCGCAGCGTATTTTATTTTCCGTACATTTTATCCGGCATCGTCGTTTCGTTAATGTGGTCTTGGCTGTACCATCCGACAATGGGATTTTTTAACGATCTGCTGACCCGTCTCGGGTTTGAAACGTTGGATTGGCTGGCCGATCCCAAGCTGGCATTAGGCTCCGTATTTGTCGCTTCCCTCTGGCATTCCCTGGGAGCGCCGATGGTGCTGTTTATGGCGGGGCTGCAAAGCATCCCGCAGGATCCTTATGAATGCGCCAAAGTGGAAGGAGCTAACGCGCTCCAATCGTTTTTTTACATTACGATCCCGCTGCTGAAGGAAACGTTCGTGATTGTGTTTGCGACAACGTTGATCGGTGCGATGAAGGTGTTTGATACGATCTATGCGATGACAGGAGGAGGGCCTGCGCAGAAAACGCAAGTTCTGGCTTCATGGATGTATTTTCAAACGTTCCAGTTCAATAACCTGGGGATGGGGACGGCGATCTCGTGGGTGCTTGTCATCATCGTTATGCTCATTACGATCCCGTATGTGCTTCACATGTCGAAAAACTCGCACGTATAAGAAAGAAGGTTGGAAAGGATTCATGCCTATGATTCTCGCTAAACGAAAGCTGTCCAGGCTGCTGCTTTACGCTCTATTGATTGCCTTGGGCTGCGTATGGATTCTCCCTGTTGTGTTCATGCTGTTTACGGCCATGAAAAGTCCTGCGGATTTGTTCGGCAGCAGCTCTTTATTTTCCATCCCGAAAAAAATCGAATGGGCTAATTTCGTCAATGCTTGGAGCCAGGGCAAAATGAGCCTATATATGGGAAACAGTTTGATTATATCGGCAGTCAAGGTGCCGCTCGGGATATTTATTGCTTCTCTGGCCGCGTTTGCGTTAACGAAGATGAATTTTAAGTGGAGCAATTCGGCGTTTATTTTCTTTTTGCTTGGGATGATGATTCCGGTACAAGTGACTTTGGTGCCGCTCAACATCATGCTGACGAAATCGGGTCTGATCAATACCCGGACCGGACTGATTATCGTCTACATCGGATTTGGCTTATCATTTGCAATCCTGATCTTGCGTGGTTTCTTCAGAACGATACCCAAAGAACTGGACGATGCGGCCAAAATAGACGGATGCAGCAACTGGGGGTTGTTTTGGCGAATTATTATGCCGATCGCCATGCCGGCGGTGGCCACATTGGTCATTCTCGATTTTTTATCGACGTGGAACGAATTTTTGCTGGCGCAAATCTTTATCACCTCGGATCAGCTTCGGACTGTGCCGACCGGCCTGATGAGCTTTAAAGGCCAGTTCAGCACGAATTACGGACTGATGAACGCGGGAGTGCTGATTTCCGTTATTCCTATTTTTGCGGTTTATCTGCTGTTTCAGAAATATTTTGTTCAGGGTTTAGCCGGATCGGTTAAAGGGTAATAAGGAGGAGTAGCGAAGATGCACGCAGCCAAATGGAAGATGGTCGAGTTCACACTTACGACGAAGGATAATTTCGATAACCCGTTCTGGGATGTGCAGCTGCAAGCGCAATTTGTACATCAAAGCTCGGGTACGGCGCAGACGGTTCACGGGTATTACGACGGTTTAAGCGAAGACGGAGCACATGTATGGAAGGTGCGGTGGACGCCTGTGCAGGAAGGAGAGTGGTCCTGCGCAACAAGCGTATATCCGTCCGTGCCTGATTTAACGCGGTCGTACGAGATTCAGGTTGGAGCGGCGCCGGAACAAAGCAGAGGTTATCTGCGTGCCAACCCTGATCTGAATTATGGATTTCAATTCGATAACGGGGAACCGTTCTTCTTGTTCGGGGATACGCAATATAACTTGTTTGCCGCCCATTATTGTGGGGTGGACGTTGAAAGCATCCTGCATCAGCGCAGAAAGCAAGGAATCAATTATATCCGGGCCCGTCTGCAGGTGAGTCCTTATCATCCGGATACTCCGAATCAGTGGCAAACGAAGGATTGTTGGCCATGGGGCGGGAGCGCGCAAATGCCGAACTTTATGAAGGTGAACCTGGCTTATTTTCGCGCTGTGGATGAAGTAGTCGCTCAATGTGAAGAGCTGGGCATCGGTCTGGAGATGATTTTGCAGGCGTGGCTATTCGAATTTCCGTTTAACGACCGCGGTAAATTTGTGGCGGAATACGAGCTGTTTTGGAACAGGTACGTGATCGCGCGTTATGCGGCCAGCACCGCCGTATATATTTGGTGTCCGGCTAATGAATACGAATTTTATCCTACGGGCACCCCGGGAAAATACCATAAGGAATCCAATCGCTGGATGAAACGGCTTTCCGACCAAATCAGGCAGGATGATGCTTTCGCTCATCCGATCGGCGCGCACAACTGGGAGAAAACGATCCCCATGCCGCAAAGGCTGGGAGATTGCGGCAATATCGAGGTTTATTTGGTGCAAACAAGTTGGGGAGTTGAAACGAAGGGATTTACCCGCGACGCCTCGTTATGCAAGGGTTTGGAGAAAGATATGAGAGTCCATTCCGGAAACAAAAACGTTGTTTCCGTATGCGCCGAGTTCGGTTACGAAAGGGCGAGCGGGCTTCTGACGGCACGCAGCCATCAATCGATGGATCATCATCATACCCGAAGGGGGCAATGGAGAGCAGGCTTTAGCGGTTATACGGTAGTTCACGGGTTCGACAATACGTGGGGCGCTCATATGACGCTGGACTCGGAACCCCAGGGAACCGCTTATTTGTCAAGTTATTACCGGTTCATGACGGAAACTTTGAGCTTCCAAAACATGAAGCCGGCGCCGGAGTTGGTCGAATTGGCGATTGGGTCCGAAGAGGAAGGGACGCTGCCGATCTGCTTATCGGACAGGCAAGATCAGGTCATCAGCGTCTATTTCCCAACGCCTGGTGAATGCACGCTTAAGCTGAATCCCGGACAACAATACAGTTATCGCTGGTTTAACCCGCGTACAGGAATTTTTGCTGATGGGGGTATCGTCTCGTCTGAACGATTTGTCACGCCCGAGCAGGAGGAGAATGTTCCCGGCGGAGCCGATTCGGTATTATATATTACAGCTGCAGAGAAGATGGAGGAGCGGGAGCTATGAGCAGAGTCACTGTAAACGCAAGCAGAGACGGATTCGTGCGGAACAACAAGCCGTTTTTTTATTTTGCCGATACGGTATGGAGCGTGTTCTCCAATGCCAGTCTGGAAGAATGGGAGGAATACTTGACGTACCGCAGTCTGCAAAATTTCAACGTGGTGCAGATTAGCGTGCTGCCCGTACTGCATGACGCCAGCGATACATATACGGGCTCGTACCCGTTTGAGCTGCGTCAAGACGGAAGTTGGGATTTCTACAATGTGAATCCCAGCTTCTTCGATAAAGCGGAAAAGATGGTGCAGATGGCATACGAAAAAGGATTTGTCCCGGCGCTTGTCGTGCTCTGGAACAATTTCGTGCCGGGCACTTGGGCTAATGTCAGGGTTCCGGAATATACCATGCCTTTGGATGCGGTGAAACCATACACCGAATATGTCGCCAAGCGTTTCGGTAAATATGATCCGATTTATTTCATAAGCGGAGATACTCGATTTGAAAATGACGAAATAATCGAATACTTTCAGGTTTGCTTACATGCGCTGAAAGCGGCGGCGCCGGAAGCTCTCACTGCGCTGCATGTTACGAGCCACTTCCATAACCTACCGGAATCATTTGTTCATTCTGATGAGCTGGACTTGTATATTTATCAATCGGGCCATCATTTAGAGACGCAATACGACACTTACCGCACGGCCGAGCAATTTTTGCGCAAACCGGTCCGCCGCCCGATTATTAATACCGAGCCGCCCTATGAGGGGCATGGTCACGGCAACCTGTACGGCCGGTTCAATGCGTTTGATATCCGCAAAGCATTCTGGCAGAGTGTGCTTGCGGGTGCCAAGGCCGGTTTCACTTACGGCGCTCATGGCGTATGGTCGTGGCATAAGCTGGGAGCGGAATTTACGAGCGAGAACTGGTCGAAGGTTCCATTTGTATGGCGCAACGCGCTAAAGCTTCCCGGAGCCTGGGATGCGTCGTATTCAAGATGGCTGTTTGAAAAGTATGAGCTGTATGACATCGAGCCGGCGAACGAACTTCTTGTAACGGGTTATGAGGATATCCGCATGGCGACTTCTTCCGCAAGCAACAGGTTTGTCATTTACGCTTCTTACAGCAACGACATCAAGGTGAAATGGGATGGGGCCGATTATGAGGTTACGATGATCGACCTGGCGAGCCGCAATGTGCTCAAGCCGCAAATCCGCTGCTCGGACGAATTTTTGGTTATCCCTATGAATGAATGCAACTCCGATTCGCTGATTATTGCAGAACGAAGAAGCTGATGGCGGAAGCCGTATAAGCGCTATGAAATCAATCCTCCTGCATGTGACAGGAACTAGGAACTGAAGTGAATCTAGTTCTGTATAGCGTAAAACAATAGATGGCGCTTGCTGCACTTATTGGGCAAGCGTTTTCTATTGCTCAACAGGTCAAAGATTGCAACGGAGCGACAGTCGGCTCCATTATGGGGTAACGGTCAATGAGAAATCTTTGATCGACGGTATAAACCGGACAACTTCTTCCACCCGTTTGTATCCATCGGGCAGAAATGATAAATTATAACCAATATGGGATGGGAAGGTGGTAGAGATGGAACCCAAACTTTTGATTATCGGGGTTACCGGCAATGTCGGTAAGGAGGTTGCCTCGCTGCTTAGCAAGAGAGCGGTTCCTTTCAAAGCGGCTGTTCGCAAGTTGTCATCGGCTGCTCCCCAACCCTACCGCACTGACGTCTATCTGGACATTACGAAACCCGAGTCGTTTGCATTGGCGCTGCAGGGCGTGGAGCGCATCTTTCTTATTCGACCCCCGGCAATTTCTGATCCACGGTATTTTGAACCTTTTTTGCAAGAAGCTTCGCTCGCCAAGGTGAAGCATATCGTGTTTCTTAGTTTGTTGGGAGCTCAAACTTTATTTTTCGTTCCTCACCGCAAAATAGAGAAGAGAATTTTAAAAACAAATATGAAATATACTTTTCTTCGTCCAAGCTTCTTTATGCAGAATCTAAACACCACACATCTCGAAGAAATTCGCGATGACCATCGAATTTTTGTTCCCGCGGGTCAAGGGCGCACCAGCTTTATCGATGTCCGTGATATCGCCGAAGTGGCCGTGCGGGTTTTAACCGAGGAGGGTCACGAGAATCGGGCTTATGACCTGACGGGAAGCGAAGCATTGACGTACGGGGAGGTTGCTGCGAGAATGACTGAGGCATGGGGAATCCCGATAACATATGCCAACCCGTCTATTGCCGATTTCAAGGCTTATTGGAAGAAGAAAGGGTTCCCTGCCGATATGATCAATGTGATGACCGGTATATACTTTACTGCAAAAATCGGCGCAGCTAAGAAGGTGACCCGCGACCTTGAACGGCTCATCGGCCGGCCTCCGATTACAATCGGTCAATATGTAAAGGATTATCGGAGCATTTTTGGCTGGATGTGATGAAATGCATCATTTTGTACGATAGACTGTCGGATCTCTCGACAGTCTTCTGTTTGTTGAAATACATATCTATATAAATGGATGTCATTGCGAGAATAATTATATTTGGATTGAAGGAGCGGAACATGGAGGTTAAGGGCAGAATCCTCGTGGTTGACGATGAAATGCTGGTGCGTCAAGGAATTATCCATCTCTTGAACTGGGAAAGCGAAGGATTTCAAATCGTCGGCGAAGCCGCCAACGGCAAGGAGGCGCTGGAGCTGGTTCATTTGCACCGGCCGCATATTATTTTGACCGACATTGTGATGCCGGTGATGGACGGCACAGAGCTGGCGAAAGTCGTAAAAGGGATGTATCCGGACATTGAAATCGTAGTGCTGAGCAGCTTCGGCGAATATGAATATGTACGCTCGACGTTTCAGAGCGGCGTTGCCGATTACATGCTGAAGCCGAAGCTTGATGCCGCTTCTTTGTTGGAAGTGCTGCACAAAACGGCTCAGCGTATCCCCGAGCTGCGGGGTATGGAGCTGACCGTCGGCGGTAAGCATTCTCTGGATTATATTCTGGATAAACTGATATCCGGCTATTCCATCCCGTACGACCGTCAGGAGCTGAAAAGCGTTTTTCCTTACACTGACTTTGCGTTATTAATCGCGGATGCACAGCAGGGTTCTGCAACATTGCAGCGCAGCGAAGAATGGACCGAGGCCGTCATCGGAGCTTGTGTGCAGCAGATGCAAAGTCCAATGACTGTGCGGCTGCTGTCTCATCAAGACGGGCAAATCCGCTTTTTGCTGAACCTGAATGCGGAGACCAAAGCGAACGCCGCCCGTTTGGTTAGGGAGCTTGCGGAAACCGGGGCCAGCTCGGGCATAGGCTTGTTTTTCGCGCTTAGCCGATTTTTCACAGACATTGAAGCCATTCACGAGGTTTATTCCAATGAAATTATGCAAATCGTTAACCAGCGCTTCTTTTTGTCGAACCGGCAGTATTTGATTTTGGATGAGCTGAAGGAGCCAGGGGAGAACGCCAGTTTTGATATGGAAGCCTTTAACGCCGGGCTGAATCGCCAAGAGTATCCTCCGGCGTTTGAGCGGCTGCGCAGTTATGTGCATTCGCTGCCCGGGAGGATGGACATGGACATGTTCGCGTTGAAATCGTCTTTAGGCCACAGTCTTTTCAACATTATCGTTTCTCTGCAGCATTTTCATTATGATGCGGCTTCCTTGGATGAAGGCAAGTATGAATATTTTCGTTCGATTCATGAGGCGGATCATATTACGGATGTAATTGCGCTGGTAGAACAATTTTTGAACGAGGCGATGGAATGCGTCAGCGGCAAAAAAGCCGGCTCGCCAGCCTTTCAAAAAATTTTACAGTATATCGACGGGCATCTTTCGGAACCGCTGACATTAACGGAAGTGGCGAAGCTGTTTCATTTTAACGCCTCGTATTTGTCCAATTATTTTGCCGTTCATAATAAAGAAGGCTTTAATGAATACTTAAACCGTATTCGCATCGACAAGGCATGCGAACTGCTGCGGGATAACCCGGCGCTTTCGATCGCCGAAATAAGCGGCCTGGTCGGCTACTCCGACCACAGCTATTTTACTAAAGTGTTTCGCAAGCTGAAGGGGATTTCGCCTAGCCTATATCGTAAAAATTAATGGAGGGGACAAGCGGCTGCCCATGGGAACCCGTCTACGGAAAATCGCAGAACAAAGCTTATTCAGCAAAATCTTTTTCGTCATGGTCATCAGTATTATCTCCATCACGATCTTAACCTCATGGGTGACTGTACACATGTCTAAAAAGCTGTTTGTGCAAACGTTCAGTATCACAAATTCGAAGATTATCGACCAGATCAAAAGCGGTTTGGAATCGTTCCATTACTCCAATGTAAACATAGCCATCAATACAGCGCAAAGCGCTGCAATCAAAAATTATTTGACCGCGCCGGATGTGGACTCTTTGACGGATAACAGGACCGTTTACAGCATGCAGGAGCAGATGAACCGGATCCAATCGCGCATCGGCACCAAAAGTATCGGAATCCTGCTGCTAGGCGTAAACGGCAAAAGTTATATCAGCGACCGTGCCTATTGGTCCGGTTCCCCGCAAAAGCTGCAGCAAAATCCGATTACACAAAGGACGCTCAGTCAACCTGGAAAGCTGCTATACAGCTTTATGAATGCAGAGGCGGCGGGTTCCGGCGAGTCTTGTCTGGTAGCTTCGAAAGCGCTGTACATACCGGGAAACGAGCAAATTTACGGCACGCTGTACATGATGATCAGGGAAAGCGAATTTAACGGCACTTACAACAGTTTTACGAGCAGCGGCAACGATGTGATGATCCTTAATCAATCCGGAGTCATCGTCTCCAGTAATCGGACGGAGCTTGTCGGGACGGCGTCGGACCAGCTGTTAGACAATGCCAAGACGCTGCAGCAAACGGGCGGGGCCAATCTGGAGCTGAAAATGAGCGGCAAAGACGTCATCGTGCTTGCCGATTATTTGCCGTTGTTTGATTTTTACATCGTGAATGTGATCGATAAAAATCTGGCGCTTGGCCATATGCTCAACACGCAGGCAATTGTGCTTATTTGTACGAGTATCGTGGCGGCTGCAGTGCTGATCGTTTATTTTATTACGCGTAAGCTGACCCAATCGCTGCGAACGCTGGTCAAGAAGATGTCGAACGTAACCAAAAACAATTTTAACAACTATATGACGGTCTCGGGGACCTACGAAACGAGGGAGCTAAGCAATTCCTTCAACTATATGCTCGACGAGCTTAACGACTATATCAGCAGGTTGGTTGAAACCCAGAAGGAGCGGCGAAAGGCGGAGCTGGCCGCGCTGCAGCAGCAAATCAATCCTCATTTTCTGTACAATACGCTGGCTTCCGTGAACATATTAGTTCAGCGGGGCAGCAATGAGCAGGCTACAGAGACGATTCATGCGCTCATCTCGCTGCTGCAAAATACGATCAGCAATGTCAAAGAAACGATTACTGTCGAGCAGGAGCTGCAGAGCCTGAAGCATTATGTGTTTATTAACCAGGTGCGCTATGGCCGCGGCATTAAGGTTGATTATTTCGTCTCACCGGATTGCCTGGTGGCGCAGGTGCCCAAGCTCATGCTCCAGCCTTTTATCGAAAATGCCTTTTTTCATGCTTTTCATAAAAAACATGAAGGTTATATTTACGTCATCATCACCAGAGACCGGGAAACGCTTGTCTGTGAAGTCGTCGACAATGGCGATGGAATGGAACACGCGCCTTCGGAGGAGACAACCACGAATCCGGCCCAGGCGAAGCAGCCGTTCACAGGCATCGGCATCCGCAACGTTCACGACCGCTTATTGCTGCTGTACGGTAAAGAGTATGGCGTTTCGATAGAGAGCGGATTAGGTAAGGGCACCAAAATTACCGTTAAGATTCCGTGGATGACCGATCAGCCGGTATAAGCACCTGCAATTCTAAAAATAGTACAAATGCTAAAAAAAGTACAAGTTCTAAAAAAAATGAGAATAAGAACGGTTGCAACTTCAAAGAATAACACTAATTGATGAAAAGTAATTCATAACAGGCCGTTTTTGAACGATGTTATGATTACTTTGTAATCATTTTCATAATTCCAACAAACAGGGGGAGCAACATGAAAAAGAAACTTTCAGCAGTTCTGCTGTCGAGTTTTTTACTGCTATCGGCATGCTCGAGCAACTCCGGCAACACATCGAATTCAGCGAAACCTGCGGATCAAGCGCCGGCCAGCGCCAAGGAAATTACAGTTTGGGCATGGGACAAAAACTTCAATATCGCAGCGATGAAGCTAGCGGAAGAGGCGTACGTAAAGGATCATCCTGATGTGAAAATCAACATCGTGGAATACGCCCAGGACGACATCATCCAGAAGCTAAACACCGGACTTAATTCCGGCACGACCTCGGGTTTGCCTAACGTCGTATTGATCGAAGATTACCGCGCGCAAAGCTTTTTGAAAGCGTATCCCGATTCTTTTCAAGATCTGTCGTCTTCCATTAAAGCGTCTGATTTTGCCGATTACAAAATCGGATCAACCAGTCTAAACGGTAAACAGTACGGTCTTCCATTCGATTCCGGCGTAACGGGATTGTATGTCCGCACCGACTACTTGCAGCAAGCCGGCTATAAAGCCGACGATCTGAAGAACCTCGATTGGGACAAATTTATTGAGATCGGTAAAGTGGTAAAAGCAAAAACCGGCAAAGATATGCTGACACAGGATCCGAACGACCTGGGTTTAATTCGCATGATGATTCAGTCGGCAGGCTCCTGGTATTTGAAAAGCGACGGCGCTACGCCGGATTTGAAAGACAATGCAGCGCTGAAGGACGCTTTCCAAACTTACAAATCGTTAATGTCCGCCAATATCGTGAAGATTACTTCCGACTGGAACTCTTTCCTGGCCGGCTTTAACAGCGGCGCTGTCGCAACCGTGCCGACAGGCAACTGGATCACGCCTTCAGTTAAAGCGCAAGCTGATCAATCCGGCAAATGGGCCGTCGTTCCGTTCCCTAAACTGAAAAACACAGCCGGCTCGGTCAACGCTTCGAACCTTGGCGGAAGCTCCTGGTATGTGCTGAATAGCCCCGGTAAAGAGCTTGCCGCGGATTTCCTCGGAAAAACGCTTGGCTCTAATGTAGATTTGTATCAAAAAATGCTGACCAATGTCGGAGTGATCGGCACCTATAAGCCTGCAGCTTCGGGCGACGCGTATACGAAAGCGGACGATTTCTTCGGTGGCCAAAAGATCAGCTCTGATTTTGCAACCTGGACCACGCAAATTCCAAAGGTCAACTATGGCATGCACACGTATGAGATCGAAGATATTCTCAAAGTCGGAGCGCAGAGCTATTTGAAGGGTACGGATTTGGATAAAGTGTTGGGTGACGCGCAGTCTCAAGCGGAGTCGCAAATTAAGTAACCCGTTACATTTCCGATCGACGCTGACCTCCGTTTTGCCGAATTGCGCATGGCGGAGGTCGGCGTTTCCATTTTTCTACAAGGAAGGTTTGGTAGCCTTGAACTACACAATGAAAAACAGAGCAAAGTTGACGGGATGGCTGTTTATTGCGCTTGCCGTAATCTTGATCTGTATCTTTTATTTTTATCCGATGATTCAAGCCTTGCTGCTCTCCTTTAAGACCGGAGCCGGAGCAAACCTGCACTACAATGGAGTCGACAATTACAAACGGCTGTTTAGCGATAAGACGTTTTTTACCGCGGTTAAAAATACGTTTATCTACTTGATCATTCAAGTGCCTATCATGATTCTGCTGGCGATGATCATCTCTGTGCTGCTTAACGACAGCAATCTGCGGTTCAAAGGGTTTTTCCGCACGGCGATTTTTTTGCCCTGCATCACCTCGCTTGTCGCTTATTCAGTTGTGTTTAAATATTTGTTTGGCAATGACGGTCTGATCAATCTGGCGCTGCTGAAGCTGCATATTCTCGCGCAACCGATTCAATGGATTTCCGATCCGTTCTGGGCAAAGGTAACCATCATTATTGCGATTACTTGGCGCTGGACCGGTTATAATATGATTTTTTATTTGTCGTCGCTGCAAAACATCGACAGCTCGATCTATGAAGCTGCTCGCCTCGACGGCGCTTCCGCGGTCCGGCAATTTTTCAGCATTACGGTGCCATTATTGAAGCCGATCATTTTGTTTACTTCGATTACTTCGACAATCGGAACGCTGCAGCTGTTTGACGAAATCGTTAATATTACAAAAGGCGGACCAGGCAATGCAACCCTTTCGATTTCACAATACATCTATAATCTTTCGTTCAAATACTCTCCCGACTTTGGTTATGCCGCTACCGTCTCCTATTCGATTGTGGTCATGATCATCGTGCTGTCCGTCCTTCAAATTAAACTGGCAGGTGAGAATAAATAATGGGCAAGTTAAAAAAGATTTCCATCTATGTGTTTTTGACCTTTGTGGCGATCATTTCCATATTCCCGTTTATTTGGATGATCATCAGCTCGACGAATCTTTCCGTGGACGTCACCCAGGGGAGAATGCTGCCAGGCAGCCATTTTGTGCAAAACTTCAACAAGCTGGTGGACTCGGTCAACCTGTTCCAAGCTTTCGGCAATTCACTCAAAATCGCTTTATCGACAACAGTGCTGGCGCTGCTGATAGCTTCGCTGGCCGGTTACGGATTCGAAGTTTTCCGCAGCAAAGCGAAAGATATGGTGTTCAACATTTTGCTGCTGTCGATGATGATTCCATTTGCGGCGCTGATGGTGCCGCTTTATCAAATGTTTTCCAAGCTGTCGCGAACGGCTCCCGTGTTTGGCGTCAATACGATCGTGGCGGTCGTGCTCCCAACCTTTACGACTGCGTTTCTCATTTTCTTTTTCCGCCAAAGCACGAAAATGTTCCCGAAGGAGCTGCTGGAGGCCGGACGCATGGACGGCTTAACCGAGCTTGGCTTGTTTTTCCGCATCTACGTGCCAACGATGAAAACAACTTTCGCCGCCGGGGCGATTATTACATTTATGTCCAGCTGGAACAACTACTTGTGGCCGCTGATTGTACTGCAGACACCGGATAAAAGAACAATTCCGCTATTAGTTTCGAACTTGGGTTCCAGTTATTCGCCGGATTTCGGTGTGATTATGACAGCTATCGTTATTTCCACGCTGCCGACTGCACTGGTTTTCTTCCTCATGCAAAAACAATTTGTCGCGGGTATGGTCGGATCTGTAAAATAGAGTAAGATGCAAAATATGGATGTTGAGGAGACGAATCAAATGGGTCATACGAAACCAAATCTGGATTGGCTTCAAGATGTCAGCGTTTTTAGAGTGAACAGGCTGGATGCTCACTCAGACCACCGTTATTATAGCTCGTTGGCGTCGGCCACGGCCGGATTGCCGATGGACATGCGCCACAGCTTGAACGGCAGCTGGCAGTTCAGCTATGCGGTTAATCCGGCAAGCCGGATTGCCGCGTTTTACGAGATGGATTACAATTGTGCCGCTTGGGAGCATATTCAAGTTCCGGGCCATATTCAGCTTCAAGGCTGGGGCCAGGCACAGTATGTAAACACGATGTATCCATGGGACGGGCTGGCCGATCTTCGTCCTCCGCACATTTCCCAGGAGCATAATCCGGTGGGCAGTTATGTGAAGCATTTTGATCTGCCAGCCCATATGCAGGGCAAGCCTGTTTATATTTCTTTTCAAGGCGTCGAATCGGCTTTTTACGTTTGGCTGAACGGTGAATTTGTAGGCTACAGCGAGGACAGCTTCACGCCTTCCGAATTCGATTTGACACCGTATATCCGCGACGGAGTGAACAAGCTGGCTGTCGAGGTTTATCAGCGCAGCACCGGGAGCTGGCTGGAGGATCAAGATTTTTGGCGCTTCTCCGGCATTTTCCGCGATGTGTATTTATTTACGGTTCCGAAGCACCATGTTTGGGATTTACACGTCAAAGCCGAACTGGATGACCGCTATGAAAACGGCACCTTGAAGGTGGATTTGGCGCTGTGGGCCAATCCGTCCGCTCCCGTTCATGCGCTGCTGGAATTAAAAGACGCCGCGGGCAGGACGTGCCTTACGGGAAAGAGCGAATTCCAAAACGGCAGGCTGGAAGTGATGGCTGAAGCAGGCCGTGTGCAGCTGTGGAGCGCCGAAAGCCCGTATTTGTATTCGTTATGTATTTCGATTGTGGATGAGCATGGGGAACTGGTCGAAGCGATCGTGCAAAAGGTCGGCTTCCGCCGTTTTGAGATGAAGGACAAGCTGATGTGCTTAAACGGCAAACGGATCTTGTTTAAGGGCGTTAACCGCCACGAGTTCAACTGCCGCAGCGGGAGAGCGATCACAAAGCAGGACATGCTGTGGGATATTCAGACGCTGAAGCGCAGTAACATCAACGCCGTCCGCACCTCGCATTATCCGAACCAAACGTTGTGGTACGAGTTGTGCGACAAATATGGGGTCTACGTCATCGATGAGATGAATTTGGAAACGCACGGATCCTGGCAAAAAATGGGCGCCGTCGAGCCTTCCTGGAATATCCCGGGCAACGACCCGCAGTGGCAGGACATCGTGCTTGACCGTGCGCGTTCGATGTTGGAGCGGGATAAGAACCATCCTTCGATCTTGATCTGGTCGTGCGGCAACGAGTCTTATGCGGGACAGGTCATTTTGAACGTGTCCAACTATTTCCGCGAAACCGACCCGAGCCGGCTTGTCCATTACGAAGGCGTATTCCATAACCGCAAATATGATGCGACCAGCGACATGGAGAGCAGAATGTATGCAAAGCCCGCGGATATAGAAGCTTATCTCCAAAGCCAGCCGGCAAAACCGTATATCAGTTGTGAATACATGCATGCCATGGGCAACTCAGTCGGCGGCCTGCATAAATATACGGAACTGGAAAACAAGTACCCGATGTATCAAGGCGGCTTTATTTGGGACTATATCGACCAAGCGTTGGTGAAAAAAGACCGTTTCGGCCGCGAATATTTAGCTTACGGCGGCGATTTCCAGGATCGCCCGTCCGATTATAGCTTCTGCGGCAATGGCCTTGTCTATGCGGATCGGCAAGTCACGCCGAAAATGCAGGAAGTTAAATTCCTCTATCAGAATTATAAGCTGGAGCCGGCCCGTACGCATATCAACATCGTCAATGAAAGCCTGTTTACAGGATCGGGCCATCTTGTACTGGAGTACAGCCTGTATCGTGATGGCAAGCAGATCGGGTTATGGCAAACAAATGTCGACGTAGAAGCGCAAAACCGTATTAGCGTCCCGATCGAACTGCCTCCTATGGAAGAGGTGCCCGGTGAGTATTGTCTGCAAGCTTCGCTGAAGCTTAAAGAGGCGCTTCCGTGGGCCGAGGCTGGATTTGAGATCGCTTTTGGCCAAAAAATTGTGGCAATCCAGGCTTTAGCCGGCCGCACTTTGCCATCCGGAGCTCTTAAAGTGGTCGAAGGCGATGTGAATATCGGCGTTATGGGCAAGGACTTTTCCATTCTATTTTCCAAGCAGGTCGGATCGCTGGTATCCATCCAATACAGCGGTCGCGAAATGATCGCCGTACCACCGGCACCGTTATTTTGGAGAGCCACCACCGATAATGATAAAGGGACGTCGTTTGGTTTCACCGCAGGCGCTTGGTACGCTGCGAGTTTAGCGAGAAAATGTGCCAAAGTCGAACTACAGCAAACGCCGGAAACGGCAACCGTCTCCTTTGAGTACACGTTCAGCATCCATTCCGAGCTACGTGTTAGAACGGCTTACACGGTGTATGCGGATGGATCCGTTCGTGTACATACCACCTACAAAGGAGCCGAGGGGCTTCCGAATCTGCCTATCGTTGCTTTATCTTTCAAGATGGCGTCTGAATATAACCAATCCGAATGGTATGCGATGGGGCCTGAAGAAAACTATATCGACCGCGCTTACGGGGCGCGCTTAGGTATTTTCAGCAGCCCGGTTGAGCAATTGCCGTCGCGTTATCTCGTTCCGCAGGAATCGGGCAACCGCACCGGCGTCCGAAGCGTGAAAATAACCGATGCGAATGGACTAGGGCTGATGATCAAAGCAGATCCGCTTGCTCCGGTGGAGTGCAATGTATCTCCTTATTCCGCTTTTGAGCTGGAGCAGGCTAATCATCATTGGGAGCTGCCGGAGGTGCGTTATACGGTTATAACCGTGGCGGGCAGACAAATGGGAGTAGGCGGAGACGACAGCTGGGGCGCGCCTGTGCATGATGAATATTTGATCCCGTCACATCAGGATTTGGAATTTGAATTTTACATTTCCGAAATTGCTGTGAAGGAATGACAGGTGTCGGAACTATTCGCTTCAGTAAATAAGGCGCATTTCCCAATCGGAGTCCGGCGTCAATTATGGGGGGAGAAGCACTATGAATATCTATTACAACGAAAATAAGCAGCTATTCCACCTGCAGTCTAAGGATATGAGTTACATCATTCAACTGGTGAACGGATATCCGTCCCATGCATATTGGGGAAAGAGACTGGACCAGGATGGGAACTTAGACGATATGGTGATGCTGCAGGAGCGCTGCTCGTTCAGCCCTAATCCGGTGCCGGACGACAGGAGGATCTCGCTTGATACATTGCCGCAGGAATATCCGCAGTATGGAACTAGCGATTTCCGCCATCCGGCTTATCAGGTACAACTGCAGGATGGGAGCCGGATTACGGAGCTGTTATATAGAACGCACCGAATCGTCAGGGGCAAGCCTGCTCTGGATGGGCTGCCGGCTGTGTATGCCGAGTCGGAACAGGAAGCGATGACACTGGAGCTGGAGCTAACCGACGCATATTCCGGCTTGCTGGTCATGATCAGCTACACGGTTTTTGAAGCGTTCAGTGCCATTACACGATCCGTACGTTTTGTCAATAAAGGGCAGCAAGCGCTGAATCTGCGCAGCGCCTTGAGTGCAAGCGTCGACTTTGCCGATGCCGAGTACGACAGTTTGGTTTTAACAGGCGCTTGGGTGAGGGAAAGGCACGTGCAAAGAAGCCCTCTCACTAGGGGGGGCACTACAAAAATCGAGAGCCGCCGCGGCTCCAGCAGCCATCAGGCCAATCCGTTCATCGCTTTGCTCCGGCCGGACGCAGGCGAAGAGCAGGGGGATGTGTTTGGTTTCAGTCTCGTATATAGCGGGAATTTCGCTGCACAAGCCGAAGTGGATCAGTTCGCTACCGTGCGGGTGTCGATCGGCATCAATCCGTTTGATTTCGCTTGGCTGCTGGGGCCGGGAGAGTCATTCCAAACGCCGGAAGCGGTGCTTGTTTATTCGTCCGAAGGTTTGGGAGGCATGTCGAGAACGTACCATAAGCTGTACCGTACAAGGCTGTGCCGCGGGGGTCATCGCGATAAGGAACGGCCGATTCTGGTGAATAACTGGGAAGCGACATATTTTGATTTCAACGCTGACAAAATTGAAGCGATCGCAGGCGAAGCCGCTGAGCTTGGGATTGAGCTGTTTGTGCTTGATGACGGCTGGTTCGGCAAACGCGATAACGATACGACTTCTCTTGGAGATTGGACGGTCGACCGCAACAAGCTGCCGAACGGCCTGGAAGATTTGGCTGCGCGTGTAAATAAGCTGGGGCTTCAGTTCGGTTTATGGTTTGAGCCGGAGATGATATCACCTGAGAGCGAACTGTACCGCCTTCACCCGGATTGGTGTCTGCACGTGCCGGAACGGCGCAGAACGGAAGGACGGTGCCAGCTCATTCTCGACTATTCCAGACAAGATGTCAGGGAGTATATTTTTGACGCGCTTAGCGACATCTTTCGAACCGTCCCCGTCACCTATGTCAAATGGGATATGAACCGTAATATGACAGAGATTGGTTCCGCGGCGCTGCCGGCGGAACGCCAATCCGAAGTAGCGCACCGGTATATGTTGGGACTGTACGAACTGTTGGAGAAGCTGGGCGGATCATTTCCGCATATCCTTTTCGAGAGCTGCTCCGGCGGCGGCGGCCGGTTCGATCCAGGCATGCTCTACTATATGCCGCAGACGTGGACAAGCGACGATACGGACGCAGTCGAAAGGCTCAAAATCCAATACGGAACCAGTATCGTCTACCCGGTCAGCGCGATGGGGTCGCATGTTTCCGCCGTACCGAATCATCAGGTGGGCCGCGTCACGCCGCTGACGACCAGGGGCGACGTGGCGATGTCCGGCAACTTCGGATACGAGCTGGACCTGACAAAGCTATCTGAGGAAGAGAAAGCGGTCATGAAACAGCAAGTGAGCGATTATAAAGAGCTTCGCGGACTTATTCAGAGCGGCGATTTGTACCGGTTAAAAAGTCCGTTTATCGGAAATGAAACGGCTTGGATGTTTGTTTCGGACGATAAGAAGCAAGCGGTTGTGTTCTATTTCCGGGTGATGGCGGAGCCTAACGCTCCGCTGCGGAGGTTGCAGCTCCGCGGTCTGAATGAGGGCTTCGATTATCGCGTCAGCCAGCTTGGCACCAGCTACCGCGGAGACAGGCTTATGCACCTCGGGTTGAATCTGCCGCAGATCGACGGCGATTATGCTAGTAGCTGGTTTAAACTGGACGCTGAGTGACGGTATATCTACGTCCGAATACACAGCCGATCAATGATTTTTGCTGGTGGTGTAAGCAGTAAAAAGAGGGAATTGCTCAGGGTGAGCAATTCCCTCTTTTCAGTGCGCCCAGCCAAGTTAGGCAAAACCAGCCGATGGGAGAAGAACTGTTCCGTTACATTGACCCGATGAAGCGGACAAATCGCAGAGACAAAAGAATGGTAGAGCTGAACATCGTGGGTGCGGATAATCAACAACTGCCGAGCAATTGAACTGCCCCCTTAAAGATATATTTGGAAATAAATGGGTTTTATCTCATCGGGATTTCTGAATGCGCCAGCCGAACATATCGCGTGTTTCAAAATATTCAGCATGAACAGTTTTGACAGCATCTTTACAATGGCCTACCTTGCATGCTTCCGATATTGGGCCGGCGTACAGCCGTAACGATCCCGGAACTTTTTGATAAAATAGCTGAGATGCTCGAAACCGGCCTCTGCGGCGATCTCCACAATGGAAGCGGTGGTGTGCTGCAGAAGAGAAGCGGCTCTCTGAATACGGTAATGGTTGAGGTATTCCACGGGGGTCTGGCGCATCTGTACCTTGAATGCTCGACAGAAATGACCTTCGCTCATATTGGCGATTGCGGCGAGCTCATATACTTTTATTTTTTTCATATAATGGTTCTCAATATGGACGAGAACAGGTTTGAAGCGTTCCATGCTCCGCGAGTGCGAGCTTCCGTCCGAGACACATTTGGTAAAATGTCCATCCGAAATAAATTCGGCCAGGATCAAATAGAGTTCGGCCTTCACTCTCCAAGCTCTGGCGGCGTCCTGTGTATGTCGACCGAGCCGATACAAGCGGCGGAGCCGAGCTAAGATGCGCCTTCCGAATCGATTATGGGACGAGAGAGGCATTTGGAGAATAAGCTCCTGCTTATGCAAGGGAGTCAGGATTCGTTGCGTTATCTCGTCATTTGCGCTCGCCAGCCACGCCAGATCGAAGACGGCGGCTTGGTAGGTGCAGGTCGAGTCGTTCAAGGAAAAGCCGCCGTGAAGTTCGCCTGGAGGAATGTACACACAGTCCCCTTCCGCCAGATCGTACAAAGAGCCGTCCACCATGAACGTCGCACTCCCTTCTTCCACCCAGAGGAATTCTGCTTCATCATGCCAGTGCACGTCCAGCACCGTAGGGCTCGTTATCCCTTCCATTCGGTAGAAGCCGACTGGAAGCTCGGCGGTGCCGTGGACATGTTTCTCTCTCAAGCTGAATTTGTTCATAGGCACACCTCTATATATCAGAATTGTGCTAAAAAAAAGCGATATCATGCAAGAATTGAATTCGATCATGCTGATATTATGATAATGTTGATACACATTTGTTGCAATACGAGGGAGGAAATGACTTTGAAATTTACAGACGGTTATTGGATGACCCGCCCAGGTTATACGCTAATGAGCCCTTATGAGGTTCATGGTGTCGATGTGCACCCGGATAAAGTGGTGGTGTACGCCGCACTGAAGCATATTGATCACCGCGGACAGACTTTGAACGATCCCTTGCTTACGTTAGAGTTTTCTTCGCCGCTGCCCGATGTGATCAGGGCTGTTTATTATCATCACAAAGGATCGCTTCGCAAGGGACCTTCTTCCTTTCCGCTCAGGGTGAGCGGCAGTGCTGCAATCTCCATCGAGGATTCTGAGGAGAAAGTCATCCTGACGAGCGGAGAGACCTCCGTGACGATTACGAAGCAGCAAGGCTTGTCGATTCTATACGCCTATAAAGGAAGAAAGCTGACCGGCAGCGGTCATCGGGCGACCTCTTATGTGAAGGGCGCCAATGGCGTGCATCATTTCCGCGAGCAGCTCGATCTCGGGATCGGCGAGACGGTATACGGACTCGGCGAGCGGTTTACCCCGTTCGTAAAGAACGGCCAGGTCGTCGATATCTGGAATCAGGACGGCGGCACCGCCTCGGAGCAAGCCTATAAAAATATCCCGTTTTATGTGACAAACCGGGGCTACGGGGTCTTCGTCAACCATCCGGAGCTCGTGTCGTTCGAGATCGCCTCGGAGAAAGTGTCGAAGGTTCAGTTCAGCGTCGAAGGAGAGAGACTGGACTATTTTGTAATCGGCGGGGAATCTCTTAAAGAGGTGCTTGGGAATTACACCTCGCTCACCGGCAAGCCGTCGCTTCCCCCGCAATGGTCGTTTGGATTATGGCTGACCACTTCGTTTACGACCAATTACGATGAAGCGACCGTCTCCGGCTTTGTGGACGGTATGGCAGAACGTAACCTACCGCTCTCGGTGTTCCACTTCGATTGCTTCTGGATGAAAGCGTACCATTGGTGTGACTTCATATGGGATGAGAAAGTGTTCCCGGACCCGGCCGGCATGCTGGCCCGTCTCAAGGCGAAAGGGCTGCGCATCTGCGTCTGGATCAACCCGTATATCGCGCAGCGATCCGACCTGTTCGATGAAGGGGTAGCGAACGGATATTTTTTGAAGCGGCCGGATGGAAGTGTTTGGCAGTGGGACCTGTGGCAATACGGCATGGGCATCCTCGACTTTACGAACCCCGAAGCGACCAAGTGGTTCGGAGACAAGCTGCGCGCGCTGCTCGATATGGGCGTCGATTGCTTCAAGACCGATTTCGGCGAACGGATCCCGACGGATGTAGTTTACCATGACGGTTCCGATCCGTATCAGATGCACAACTACTATACTCAGCTTTATAACAAGGCAGTCTTCGATGTGTTGGTGGAAAAACGCGGCGTAAGCGAAGCTGTGCTGTTCGCGCGCTCAGCTACGGCCGGCGGTCAACAGTTTCCGGTGCACTGGGGCGGCGATTGTGAAGCGACGTACGAGTCGATGGCGGAGAGCCTGCGCGGCGGGTTGTCGCTCGGCCTGTCCGGCTTCAGCTTCTGGAGCCACGACATCGGCGGTTTCGAGAACACGTCTCCGGCCGATTTGTACAAGCGCTGGGTCGCTTTCGGCCTGCTGTCCAGCCATAGCCGTCTGCACGGCAGCTCTTCGTATCGGGTGCCGTGGATGTATGATGAAGAGGCAGTTGACGTGGTTCGCTTCTTTACGAATCTCAAATGCCGTTTGATGCCGTATTTATACGGTCAATCATCGGCCTCAGCCGAGCAGGGCATTCCGATGATGCGGGCCATGGTGCTCGAATTCGGCAGCGACCCGGCCTGTGATTATCTCGACCGCCAGTACATGCTAGGTGAATCGCTGCTCGTAGCGCCCGTGTTGAACGATGCCGGTGAATCGCATTTTTACCTGCCGGAGGGTACGTGGACGAACTTCCTATCGGGGGAGAAAGTCAGAGGCGGCCGTTGGTGCAAAGAAAGGCACGATTACTTCAGCTTGCCGCTTTATGTTCGCCCAGGCAGCCTGATCGCTGTCGGATCGCATAAGGATCGCCCCGACTACGACTATACATCGGGTGTAACGTTCCATCTGTTTGAATTGGCAAGCGGGTCCGTTACAGCGAAAGTACCCGGGGCGGACGGTCGGACGGTATTCTCGCTGACCGTATCGAGGGAAGCAGAAGGCTACTCGGTTTCAGCCGAGGGCCTTGTCGGTGAATGGTTGTTGCTTCTGCGCGGCGTGACTACGGTTGGTGTGGTTAATGGCGGATGGGTAGAGGTTGCGGCAGAGGGCGTTCTGGTGAAGCCCGACAGAAGCAAAAGTTGGTTGTTTGTAGGCCTGCCTATAGAGCAATGATCCTGATCTTGAAGCCTAACGATATGTAGCTACACACGTATTATTGCGGCGGTTTATGGCAAGAAGTGTTCGAGGAAAAGCAGTTGTTTAATGAAGGTCGCCTCAGGGGCATAAATGCTCGGGGGCGGCCTTATTGTTGCCTATGTAAGGTTAGCTTAAGCTCTGCGGCACTGCCGGAAGCGGACTTCGCCTCTGAAAACATACTTGAGCTAGGATCCTGCCCTGTTCCAGCAAGCGAGGCTTTCCGCAAGCAATAATTTGCAAGCCGTTTCAAGTCTTACGCAAAATTTTTTTAATGCATTCAAGAAAAGGCAGGGCTATATTTAGCTTATTGCAGCCGGCCGGGCAAACGGTTACATGTTTTATTAGCGTATTTCAAACCCAGCAAGATATCAGCCGAGGAAGGAGCAACAATGAAGTGAAACGCACATTATCCAGTCGCCAAGAACCTGCCAACGAATGGGCCGACATCAGTTCGAGATCCCGGATCCGCCGTTTCAAACAAAATGTGAGCCGGGACTTCTTTCTATATCTTCTCATCCTGCCCGGTATCCTCTATTTTCTCATCTTTAAGTACGTTCCGATGTGGGGGGTACTGATTGCTTTTCAAGATTATTCGGCATATCTCGGATTTTTCCAAAGCAAATGGGTCGGCTTCGAGCATTTCGAGCGACTTTTCGCGAATCCAGATTTCTATCTGCTTCTGCGAAATACGATGATGATCAACGTGCTCAATCTGCTCTTCTTTTTCCCGCTTCCGATCGTCCTGTCGCTTCTGATGAACGAAATCCGGCTGGAATGGTTTAAGAAAACGATTCAGTCGATCGTTTATTTGCCTCACTTTTTGTCATGGGTCATTATTGTTGGGATTAGCTTTCTGATGCTGTCCAAAACTGAAGGCGTCGTCAACCATTTGATCGAGTACGCCGGTTTGCAGAGGATCGATTTTTTGACAGATGCAAGGTACTTCTGGATTTTGCTAACCTTGCAATCGATTTGGAAGGAAGTGGGCTGGGGGACAGTCATCTTTCTCGCCGCCATTGCCGGAGTAGATGTGCAGCTCTACGAGGCGGCCCGCATGGATGGAGCCGGACGCCTGCGCCAAATGTGGCATATTACGCTGCCGGCCATCCGTAACGTAATCATGATTTTACTTATACTGCGAATCGGTCACATTATGGATGTCGGCTTCGAGCAGGTGTATTTGATGATGAACGGAGCGGTGGCCGAGGTAGCGGAAGTGTTTGATACGTACGTGTACCGCACGGGCATTTTACAAGGGCAATTCAGCTTTAGCACGGCAGTCGGCTTGTTTAAATCGGTGATTGGTCTCGTTCTGGTCGTCGTCTCCAATCAACTGGCTAAAAAATTCGGAGAGGAGGGTGTTTATTAAGATGCCTCGTGTTCTTGGAGATTCCACAACGAACCGAATGTTTCAGACAGCAAACGTCTTCGTGCTGATCCTGGTCGGATTCATATGCATCTTTCCGTTTTATTACGTGTTTGTCGTTTCGTTTGCAACACCGGAGCAGTTTCGGCAAGGGGGGCTCCTGCTTTTTCCAAAGCAGTGGACTCTGGCCTCTTACGAATATATATTGGCGACAAAAGCATTTCTACGCGCTGCGGGAATCAGCGGATTTCTAGCCGTGGTCGGTACGGCAGCCAGCCTTCTGGTCACATCAACGTTATCCTACGGCTTATCCCGCAAACGACTGCAGGGCCGCAAAGTGATGCTCGTGCTGATCTTGCTTTCCACCTTGTTTAACCCCGGCATCATTCCCGGATATTTGGTTGTCAAGGAGCTTGGCATGATCAACAACATCGGCTCCCTGATCATTCCGGTTTTGACGAACGGCTGGTACGTGCTGCTGATGAAGGGTTTTTTTGACTCGATTTCCCCGAGTTTGGATGAGGCCGCGCGGATTGACGGGTGTAACGAAATCAGCGTCTGGTTTCGTATTATCTTGCCGCTGTCGCTGCCTTCGCTCGCTGCATTTGGTCTTTTTTATGCCGTCGGCTATTGGAATACGTTTTTTAACGCCGTGCTGTTCATAAACGATCACAACAAGTGGCCGCTGCAAATATTGCTGCAAAATATATTGATTGACTCGTCAACTGCGATGGGGGGCAACGTCATGGAGCAAAGCATGCAAAACCTGCCGACCGAAACGAAAAAAATGGCGGCGGTTGTGATTTCCACGATTCCTATATTACTGGTGTATCCATTCCTTCAAAAGCATTTTGCCAAAGGAGCCATGATCGGTTCCGTGAAGGAATGAATCATAATATGTTACATTTCAATAGGGAGGCATTTACGATCATGAATAGGAAGGAAAGCGGGAAAAAAGCGGTGGCGCTCAGTGCCATGCTGTTATCAGCCACCCTAGTGGTAACCGCCTGTGGCGGAGGGGGAGCGGTTAAAGAAGAGCCGTCTGTTAGAGGCGCGGCGCCGGCCGCAAATGACGTTAAACCCACGGAAATCAGCATTCTGTCCATTTTTTATCAGAAGGAACCGCCGGCCGCAGACAATATCATTTTGAAGGAAGTAGAGAAACGGACGAATACCAAGCTGAATATTACTTGGGTTACTCCGAATAATTTTAGCGAAAAGGTAAACGTGACATTGGCGTCTGGGGATATGCCCGATCTTATGCTCGTGACCGACACCGGAAATGCGGCTTTCCGCAACATGGCGAAGCAGGGCGCCTTCTGGGATTTGACGGAAATGATCAAGCCATATCCGAATTTAATGAAATTTCCCAAAATCACTTACGACAACTTGAATATCGATGGCAAGCTGTACGGCATCCCGCGGGTACGGCCTACGGAGGGGAATGCACAGCCGTTGTTACGTGCCGATTGGCTGACAAAGCTTAACCTGACAATGCCCGAGACGACCGATGATTTATACAAAGTGATGAAAGCGTTCAAAGAGAACGCCCCGGATGGGCAAAAGGATACGGTCGGCATGTCGGGGTACGTGAACGCAAACGATATGGGACAATTCAGCTTCATAGAAAGCGTGTTTACAGGCGCGAACGGCAAGTATCGGGTGAAGGACGGCAAGTTGACCGACGTTACTTTGGAGCCGGAGATGAAGGCGATGCTGGAGTGGTTCCGCAAGGCTTACTCGGAGGGTTTGATTCCGCAGGATTTTGCGCTGCTCAAGCATAATCAGGCCAAAGACCTGGTTGCGGCAGGCAAGGCGGGCATATTCGCAGACAAGCCGAACCAGGAGCCTAACTTCAATAAAGACATCAAAAGCATGAATCCGGGGACGAATCCCGACATGCAGTGGGTTCCGTTCATGAGCGGCACGCTTGGCAAGATGGCCGCTACGGGGACCGGTCATTTCGGAATGTTCGTCATACCGAAGAAGGTGCCTGAAGCCAAGGTGAAAAAACTGTTGGAATTTATGAATTACGGCGACTCCGATGAAGGTCATGAGTTGGCTAATTACGGGCTGGAAAACGAACACTTCAAATTGGAAAACGGCAACTACGTATTGACGGAAAAAGCCGCTAACGATCCCAGCTTCCAATTCATGCAAAACATTTTCATGAAATTTGATAAATATGCGAATGTCGCTACGGTTGGATTGTCTCCGGAGCAAATATCCCGCGACAAGAAATTGATTGATAAGGCATCGGAAGTTGGGGTGCCAAGTCCCGTATCCAGTCTAGTTTCTGAGACGAACAATAAACTCGGTGCCGATTATGCGAAAAAAATTCAGGATCTGAAAACGAAGGTGATCATGAATAAAGCTTCGATGGAAGACTGGGACAAATTTGTCGGGGAGCTGAAAGTCGATAAAAATTACATGAAAATACTGGACGAATTTAATGAGGCATACCGCGCGAAAATCGGAATGAAGTAATCCCGCCCCAAAAGCCGAAGGCCCTTACGGAGCAATCCGTGAGGGCGCTTCTGGTGCGGAAAAAGATTTGGCTTGGGTAGAGGGGGATTTTGTTGTATGATATGGCGATATAGATGCAGACATACATGAAAAGCATTGCGCGGCAGAGCTGCTTCTAACGAGAAGAGGTGCTCCGCATATTTTGCTTATTTATCCCTACTGCGTGCGGTGCTGTATCATCTTGCTTAGGGGGCAATTACATGATCCATTGGCGGCTATTATTCGAACGGCGACAGGCAAAGGGGCACACGGGAGATTATTTTCGCCAAAGTTTGCTCCTTATTCTGCTCATTGCATTCATCCCCTCGGTTTTTATTTCCATAACAAATTATTGGATTGGGGTCCACCAGCTTGAAAAGCAGGTGTTGCAATCGCACCGTCTGAAATTCGAACAATTTTCCGAAACGATGAATAAGCAGTTCGATCAAATTGCGCTTGTCATGAGCCGCTGGTCGACGAATCCGTTGTTCAGTGAAACGTTGGATGGGCTGAAATTCATCGATCATATCGACCGGATGCAGGAACTGATGCAGTCGCTTTTGGTTGTGAGCGGTTCCAATATGTTTATACAAGAGGCGCAGTTGTTTCTGAACGGGCAGAAAGCAATCATTGCTTCCGATGGGATCCGTTACTTAAACGAAGATGTACTTCAATCGTATACTTCTGTTTTGCATGAGAAGCAAGGGCTGTTCCTTACATATCGGCTACCGGTTGTCGGCAGCCAAGACAAGACGGCCTCGCAGGTCTCCATCATATTTAAGCTGCCGTGGCACTCGGAAAAACCGTTCGGCGCCTTTGTGCTGAATATGAACAAAAAAGAAATACAGCAGGCGATCAGCCATATTCGGGAAGATGAATCTGACATTTCATTTTTGATTCAAAATACGGGAGATTGGGTAGTTCCCCCCGATTCTCCGGAAAAGGAACTGACGCAGCGGCTGGGAGAGGTAGTGCTTGGACGCAATACTGCCAATGGGGCATTCACCTATCAATGGAATGGCGAGAGCTACTTGGTTTCTTACGGGAAAGTGACGAAACCCGATTGGCTGTTCGTCGACGCTTCGCCGTTATCTAAGCTGACAAAGCCGGTTCTGCAGACGTCGCGGCTTATTATGGTATGCAGCTTGATCGGCATTCTGGCGGCATTGCTATTTGCCTGGGTCGTTTCCAGAAAGTTATACAGACCGATCGGTCGTCTCGTGCAACTGCTACGGACTGACAAACCTGATGAAACAGATAATGTAAGGCATGAGCTCGAGTTCGTTGAACGCAGGTGGAGTTCGCTCAACCGTGAAAGCCGTACACTGCGGGAGCGCTTGAAAATGTCTCTGCCTTCCCTCAGGGATGGGTTCCTGCTTCAACTTGTACAGGGCCATTTGTATGCCTGGGATGAGCAGGATCTCAAGGGGCGGATGGAGCAGTTGGGGTGGAATGCGGGGGAACAGCTGTTTTCCATGCTGTTTATTCAACTGTCCGGTCTTGACGATCAAAACGGTCGATTTAAGGAAGACGATCGGCAGCTTATCAGCTTTGCGGCGGCTAATATTGTCGAGGAAATAGGCTTGGGGAAAAATTCGCTTGCACATGCCGTCAATTTTCAGGATCTCTCGGTAGGTTTATTGTATATGCTGCCGCAAACCATGAAGCGGGATTCCATGCGTAAAGAGCTGCACACGCTTGCCCAGGAACTTAGCGGTACTTTGGGAAAGGTGCTTGGTCTACATGTGACTGTCATTGTTTGTCGCATAACGGACCACATATCTGAAATTCCCGATTTGCTGGAGCAGGCAAAGCAGGCGGTCAGATACCGGGATTTACAGGAGAGCTACCAAATTATTGACTTAGAAGAGTATGTAAACCTTTCGCAAACAGCCGTGCAGTATCCGTTCGCATTGGAAAAAGATTTTCTGCATGCCATGAGGCTTGGGCTTGCGCAGGAAGCTCATTTTGCTTTTCGGGAGTTTATGCGCGACGTTCGGGAACACTCAGATAAAGAGCTTATGATACACCAGGCGGTATTCCAACTGCTCGGCAGCGTTCGGCATATACTCATCGAATTAGGCTTTACAGAGCATCCGTTATTCATGGAAGGACAGCATTTCGAGGAATTAATAGCACTTCGTGAGCCTGCCGCCGCGGAAAAATGGTTTAAGCAGCGCATCCTGGATCCGTATTTCGAGCAGTATCTGAAATCCCAAAAACAGCAGTCTCACCGGCTGATGGAGCGGGCCACCTCGCTGTTGCAGGAGCACTATATGGAGGATTTGTCACTGGAAGAATGCGCTGAAAGGTTATCGGCATCGCCGTATACGCTAAGCCGGACCTTTAAGCAAATTACCGGGGTGAACTTTGTTGATTTTTTGATGACTTTGCGTATTGAAAAGGCGAAGGAGCTGCTTATCGGTACCCAGCTTAAAATCAGTGAGGTCGCAAGGCAGGTTGGGTACCAGCATTCCTATTTTAATAAAATTTTTAAAGGCACTGTCGGGTTGACCCCGACGCAGTATCGGGAACAATACCGCAATTTGGATTAAAAGGAGTCGACCTATGATCCGTTTATTCGAGACGCATCGGATACGAAAAACGAAGGAATTGGACGGCATGTGGGATTTTGCAGTGCTGTCTGAGCAGTCTGAACCGCTTGAATCAGTGAACTATATGTATCGTCTGGCCGTACCGGGCTGCTGGGAGATGCATCCCGATTTGGCGACATTTCGGGGAATCGGGATGTACCGAAAGAGGCTGGAAACGGCTGAAAGAACAACATACCGATTCGAGTTCAAGGGAGTCAGCCATTCGGCCAAAGTATGTTTTGACGGAAAGCCGGTCGCTGAGCATTACAACGCATACACCTCATTTTCGGTAATCGTACAGGACGTGGAGCCTGGCAGTCACGAGCTGACGGTTCTGGTCGATAACGGATTTCACGAGCGTTCCAGCCTGCATATTCCGAATGATTATTACACCTATGGAGGATTGATCCGGCCCGTCGTCTTGGAAGAGATCGGGAAAGCTTATATTGAACGTATTGCGTTTGAACCGCTGTGGGAGAACGGTGTGTGGAGCGCACATGTGCGAGCTGTGATCCGCAATGTCACAGAGGGGAAGCTATCCATCCAACTTCATGGGGAGCTGGCAGGGCAGCAGCTTAATTTTGCGCCTGCCGAGCTTCCGTCCGGATGCGATGCCGGGCTGGAATTGTCAGGAACGTTTTCGATGCCCGGGGTCATTCCATGGTCCGGAGCTAATCCGCAGCTCTACGAGCTGAGCCTCCAGTTGTCTGCCGGAGAGGAACGGGACGAGAATAGCCGTCGTATCGTGGATGACCTGATAGAACGGGTGGGCTTTCGTATCGTAACGACGAGTGGCGGGAAAATTCAGATTAACGGTGAAGATATCGTGCTAAGGGGCTTTAACCGGCATGAGGATCATCCCATGGTCGGTGCGGCGTTTCCGCTGCAGCTAATGGTTAAGGATTTGGACTTGATGGCGGATATGGGAGCGAACAGTGTACGTACGAGCCATTACCCAAACGACGAAAGATTTCTGGATTTGTGCGACGAAAGGGGGATTTTTGTTTGGGAGGAAAATCACGCCCGAGGACTAAGCTTGGAGCAGATGCGCAACCCGTATTTTGCATCTCAATGCGAGCAGGTCAATCGTGAAATGGTAGATCAGCACTGCAACCATCCGTCGATCGTTATCTGGGGTATCCTAAACGAATGCGCCAGTGATACAGATGAGGGGCGAACGCATTATAAGACGCAGATCGAGCAAATTAAGGCGCTTGATTCCACAAGGCCGATTACGTTTGCTTCCCATCACAGGGACAAGGAGCTTTGCTTCGATCTGGCGGACATCGTTTCGTTTAATCTGTACCCCGGGTGGTATGGCGACGAAGATCCGGGCGAGCTGTGCGATCTTGCCCGGGCTTGGGCGGATGCGGCGGGCGGCGCTGGCAAGCCGATGATCATGAGCGAGTTTGGCGGCGACGGATATTACTGCTATCGCGATCCGAGTCGGGTCAAGGGCACGGAGGAGAGGCAGGCTGACATTATCGAGGCTAATTTGGCGGCTTATACAACCAGATCATTTATTTCCGGTATGTTTATCTGGCAATTCTGCGACTGCCGGGTCACCGAAGGTACTGGTTGGCTGCTAAGCAGGGCGGGTACTAAAAACAGCAAAGGCATTGTCGACGCTTATCGGCGTCCGAAGCTGTCTTACGCGGTGGTGAAGAAATTTTTCACAGATTAACGGAGGAATGCTCCTCCATGTTGGAAATCTGCTCGGCATATAAAATGGACCATGTTTCCTGCGCGCTTCAGCGCGCCTTTTTTTTCTACGGCTGACCAATTAACTCACTGACTTTATTTTCGATGTTTTTCAGGTAACCGTGAGGGTTCTTTCGAAATCTTCGCCGCTTTGTTCCTTCCAGCAGACGTTCAGTCCATCTCTTTCTTTCTT
>NZ_SIRE01000034.1 GCF_004307995.1 Paenibacillus thalictri
TAAGAATCTTCATTTATTTTTCATTTTTCAAAGATCAAATTGGAAATTTTGAAGGTGGCCGCCAGTACCCTAGGGTACTGGAAATTGGCTCAACAACAATCTTTAAGAAATACTATACGAGGAGGAAAAAAAATGAAATCCATCGTGAAAACATTCGTATTGGCGGCATTGTCCGCTTGGATGCTGGCAGGCTGCAGCGCCAACGGGTCTGCTCCCGCGGCACCGGCGCAAGGCTCAAATGCGGCCGCGTCTTCAGCCGCCTCGGTACCGGCCAATTCCGCAGCCTCCGGCAGCACCGCGGCCCCAGGGACATCGGTGCCAGCGGCCGCGCCGGACAAAGGGGCAGCAAGCTCTGCGGCGGCACAGGCAAATACCGCCAAAAAGCTGAAAGTCGTAGCTACCTTTTACCCGATGGTCGAGTTCAGCAAACAAGTCGCAGGCGATCGCGCCGAAGTGATTGGCCTGATTCCGGCCGGTGCGGAACCTCACGATTGGGAGCCAAGCGCCAAGGATATGGTTCAGCTCAAGGAAGCCGACGTGTTTGTATATAACGGCATTGTTGAGGGTTGGGCGGAGAAAGCGCTGCAGAGCGCGGCAAACGACAAGCGGCTTGCGGTGGAAGCAAGCAAAGGGCTCGATTTGATCGAAGGCTCCGAAGATGAGGACGAAGACGAAGACCATGACCACAAAGCCGATCATAACCACGAAGCGGGCCATGACCATGCGCTTGATCCCCATGTTTGGCTGGATCCGGCTCTTGCTCAGAAAGAAGTCGCCGCAATCCAAGCCGCATTCGAAAAAGCCGATCCGGCGGGCAAAGACGAATACAAGAAAAACGCCGAGGCTTACATAGCCAAGCTGAAGGACCTGGATGCCGCTTTTAAAAAGGATTTAAGCGGTGTGAAACATAAAGAGTTCGTGACCCAGCATGCGGCGTTTGGTTATCTTGCTAAAAATTACGGGCTCACTCAGGTGCCGATCGCCGGTCTTTCCCCCGAACAGGAGCCGTCGCCGGATAAAATGGCGGGCATCGTCAAATTCGCCAAGGAAAAGCAAGTGAAAACGATCTTTTTCGAAACGCTGGTTGATCCGAAAATAGCGCAGACGATCGCCAAAGAAATCGGCGCCAAAACGGCCGTGCTGAACCCGTTGGAAGGACTGACGGATGAAGATAAGAAAAACAATCTCGATTATATCGGCATTATGAAAAACAATTTGGAAGCCTTAAAAAAGGCGCTAAACGAATAATTCAGCATGATCCTATATAGTAATTTTTACGATAAAGAGGTGGCTTTCCGCATGAATTTGAATCAAAAACTGCCGGTTACCGTTTTAAGCGGTTATTTAGGTGCCGGTAAAACAACAGTGCTTAATCATGTGCTGAACAACCGGAACGGGCTGAAGGTGGCGGTTATCGTCAACGATTTGAGCGAGGTTAATATCGATGCGGCTTTAATTCGCGAAGGCGGCGGCGTTTCCCGCACAGACGAAAAGCTGGTGGAGATGTCGAACGGCTGCATCTGCTGCACGCTGCGCGAAGATTTATTGCAGGAAGTGGAGAAGCTGGCGAAGGAAGGACGCTTCGATTATATCCTGATCGAGTCGACCGGGGTTGGGGAGCCGATCCCGGTTGCTCAGACGTTCACTTATATCGACGAGGAGCACGGCATCGATTTGACGCAATTTTGCCGGCTGGATTGCATGGTGACGGTGGTCGACGCTTACCGCTTCTGGCACGATTATTCGTCCGGAGAAACGCTGCTTGAACGCAGCCAAGCGGTGGGAACCGACGATACGCGGGAAGTGGTTGATCTGCTGATCGACCAGATCGAATTTTGCGATGTGCTGATCTTAAACAAATGCGACATGGTCAGGGAAAGCGATCTGGACGAGCTGGAAGGCGTGCTGCGTGCGCTGCAGCCCCGGGCGAAGCTGATTCGCTCCGTAAACGGGCAGGTAGATCCGGCGCAAATTTTAAACACTGGCTTGTTTAGCTTTGAAGAGGCCAGCGTGTCCGCGGGTTGGATACAGGAGATGGAAAAAGATGCTCATACGCCGGAAACCGAAGAATACGGAATCGCTTCTTTTGTATACGAGCGGAAAAAGCCGTTTCACCCCGGTCGGCTCATGAATTGGATGAAGCAATGGCCGGCGGAAATCGTACGCGCCAAAGGGATTATGTGGCTGGCTACGCGCAGCCGTTTGGCACAGAATATTAGCCAAGCCGGGCCTTCCATCCGTTTTGGTCCCGCCGGTTATTGGGTGGCGGCGCTGCCCGAGCAGGAGCGGCAGGCGATTTTGCAGGAAGAAGATGAGCTGGCCAGCAAGTGGGATGACGAATACGGTGACCGGGTCAATAAAGTGGTGTTTATCGGCATCGAAATGAACCGGCCGACGATCGAGTCCGAGCTGGACGCCTGTCTGCTGACGAATGAGGAAATGAAGCAGGATTGGAGCCGGTTTCCCGATCGGCTGCCGAATATGTCTGCGGAGCAGTTGGAAATTAGCGCACAATAAACGATCAGAATATACGAACTTACGGAGGTATGGCACATGAGAGTTGTCGTCACCCTTGCCTGCACGGAAACAGGCGATCGCAACTACACTACGACCAAAAACAAGAAGACACATCCCGGCAGATTGGAGCTGCGCAAATATTGCCCCCGTCTGAAGCGGCATACGCTGCACCGGGAAACAAGGTAAAGGGAAGCAGCCGGTGCGCAAACGCATTATGGGCTGCGGCCGTTTTCCGTCTGGACCATACGGACATTAAGTCTGTAGAATCCGAGGCTTCCGCAAACAGCGGAGCCTCTTTTGCTATTTTATACACCACTTGAGTGACTTAACCTTCTCTCTACTATGCTATAATAGAGCGAATACTAGGAGTCTGTCCGACGGATTAATTTTGGGAATATTTATTCATGCAGGTGTATGGAGGGTAAGGGAATGGTATGGAAAGTTTACGTCCGCCTTGAAAACCGTGTTTTTACCGTAAGGTAAATTCAAGAAAACACGGTTTTCACGAGCGGTGGAATGCCATCCCTTCCCGCAATAGCCGCACTCATGAATAAATATTCACCGGTTTACTTTCGTCGGACAGACTCCTAGAAAGGGAGAGGGATTTGGCTTTGTCTGATACGAATAAAGAACAGGCGATTTTGCTGGTGGACGGGATGGCGCTGCTGTTCCGCGCTTATTTCGCCTCCGCTTACGGAGGATACATACAAAAGACAAGTGCCGGCGTGCCGGTTAATGCGGTGCATGGGTTTGTCAAATATTTTTGGGATGCGGTGGAGCGGTTCGAACCTTCCCACGTAGCCTGCTGCTGGGATATGGGGAGCACGACGTTCCGAACGGAGAAATACCCGGATTACAAGGGCAACCGGCCTGAGGCGCCGGATGAGCTGATCCCGCAATTTTCGCTGGTGAAGGAAGTCGTGGAAAGCTTCGGCGTGCCGAATATCGGGATTCACGGCTTCGAGGCGGACGATTGTATCGGCACGTTGTCGCGCCATTTTGCCGGAGATGCCCATGTATACATACTAAGCGGCGACCACGATTTGCTGCAGCTCGTCAATGACGATGTGACTGTTGTCATTATGAAGAAAGGTTTTTCCAACTATGCGGTTTACAACCCGCAGCTGCTGCAGGAAGAGAAAGGCCTGACCCCGCCGCAGGTCATCGATATGAAGGGGCTGATGGGCGACACAAGCGACAATTACCCCGGCGTCAAGGGCATCGGCGAAAAAACGGCGCTGAAGCTCGTTCAGGAATACGGCTCCATCGACGGCATTTTGGCCAATATCGACAAGCTGCCTAAAGGCGTCCGCACCAAAATCGAAGCCGAACTGGACATGCTGCATTTATCGCGGGAACTCGCAACCATCTTGACCGAAGTGCCGGTTACCTGCGATTGGAACGAATGCCGCTGGAGCGTCGACCGCGGCCGGGTGCTGAGCAAGTTTGAGGAGCTTGAATTTAAAGGCCTGAGAAAAATTGTCGAAAACAGCAAGGTTGTATAAAAACTCGTAGAAAACCTAAATTTATTCCCCTTTTCCTCTCAACCGATAGTTTGTTAAAATAGCAGATAGGCTACATATCGTGTAGATAAAGCAATCCACTTTGGGAGGGAAATGCTTTGAGCAATATTAATGTATGGGAAAACGCAGAACCGGGCGTGAAACGTAAAATTTTTGAACCCGGCAAAACGATCATGATGATGGAAGTTCACTTTGAGGAAGGCGCGGAAGGCTACGAGCACAGCCATCCTCACGAGCAACTGTCCTATTGCACGAAAGGCAAGCTCGAATTTACGATCGACGGAGTGAAAACGGTCATCGGCGTGGGCGAAACGATCTACATTCCGAGTGGTGCGCGTCATGGCGCGAAGGCGTTGGAGCCGAGCATTCTGCTTGATACGTTCACACCGGTGCGCGAAGATTTGGTCAAACGCTAATCGTTTTGGCGAGACAGCCAAGGTTTGTTGGGACATGTGCCCGCAGCCTTGGTTTTTTTGTATATCGGATAGGGTACATGCCGCACGCTTTGCCGCATATCGGGTATAATAACGGAAAATAAGGTAAACCCGACAGGAGGAAATATGACGATCAGAGACGCCTTAAAAACCGATGTCAAGCCGGCAGCCCGTCTGCTGTACGACGCTTTGCACGATATAGCCCACCAATTGACAGGGGCGGCGGTGGAGACGGACGCATTAGCTGCGTTGGAAATGTTTTTCCAGCAAGAGACGGGGAGGTTAAGCTACCGCCAAGCCGTCGTCAAGGAGCTGGACGGGCATGTCGTTGGGATTCTTGTATCTTATGCCGGACCGGAAGCCGGCGAACTGGACCGTCCGATGGTGGAACGGCTGCGTCAGCTGAAAAACGATCCTAACGTGAAACTCGATAAAGAAGCGGAAGAAGATGAATATTACATCGACACATTGTCGGTATCGCCGCTTTGCATGGGACGGGGCATCGGCAGCGAATTGATTGGCGAAGCCGAGAGGCGGGCTTTAAACGCCGGTTACCGCCGCATCGCTCTGGCTGTCGAAGAAAGCAACGAAGGAGCGCACGCTTTATATGTGAAGCGTGGCTACCGGACCGATAAAGAAATAGCGATCAATCATAAAACATACAAACATATGATCAAAGATCTGTAATCAAAAAAAACAGCCCCCTATTTGCGGGGCCACTGAAAAAGTGAACGCTGCGTGAGCGAATCATGCTTCCGATCGCCAATTGTCCCTGAATTTCTTTGAATTTACCTGCTTGCGGCAGGTGAAATTCGGGGACAAAAGCGAACGCTGGCGCTTCTCCAGCATGATTTCGCTCACTTAAGCTGCTTTTTCAGTGACCTCCTATTTGCAGGAGGCTGTTTTTTGATTAAGGTCTAGATGTCCGTAAAATGGATCCCGCCGACTACTTCGCTTAAGAAAGAGCGCAGCTCGCCCGCTTCTTCTTCGTTCAGCTTGTAGGCGTGCTCCAGATAACCTTCCTCTTCCAGGTCATCGGGACCGATGACTGCCGAACGCCCGGTTTGGAGATCGATGACCAGTTTTTTCCCGTAATAACGATTGGTATTTACAATGGCCAGATCAAACCGGCGCAGCGTTTCGCCGACAAAGCACAGCCACCTGGTTGTCGTTTCTTCTTTGGTATCGTATAAAAAATCAAATTCAGACATAACCTGCCCCCCTCGGTACAATTTACCTTACGATTATACACGATCAAATTCAAATAATAAATTTTCATTTGCCGCAAAAAGTGATAGAATTTATTGAAAGCGATGCTAGATTAAAATGATTTTAATTTTAAGGAGGAAGTTACACATTATGGCTAAGCCTAAAATGAGAAGTGATATGATTAAAAAAGGCTTCGACCGCGCCCCTCACCGCAGTTTGCTGCGTGCTGCCGGCGTGAAAGAAGAAGATTTCGATAAACCGTTTATTGCGGTGTGCAACTCTTACATCGACATTATTCCGGGCCACGTGCATTTGCAGGAATTCGGCAAACTCGTGAAAGAAGCGATCCGCGAAGCGGGCGGCGTGCCGTTCGAGTTCAACACCATCGGTGTAGACGACGGTATCGCCATGGGCCACATCGGTATGCGTTACTCGCTGCCAAGCCGCGAAATTATCGCCGATTCCGTAGAAACGGTCGTATCCGCTCACTGGTTTGACGGTATGGTATGTATTCCGAACTGCGATAAAATCACCCCGGGCATGATGATGGGCATGCTGCGCGTCAACATTCCGACGATCATGGTTAGCGGCGGTCCAATGAAAGCCGGCCGGACAAGCGACGGCAAAGCGATCTCCTTGACTTCTGTATTTGAAGGCGTTGGCGCATACCAAGTCGGTAAGATCGACGACAAAACGTTGCTAGAGCTGGAACAATACGGCTGTCCGACTTGCGGATCCTGTTCCGGCATGTTTACCGCCAACTCGATGAACTGTCTCGCCGAAGGTCTTGGGCTTGCTCTCCCGGGCAACGGCACGATCCTGGCGATTTCCGAAGACCGCAAAGAGTTTGTGAAAAAGTCCGCTCGCCAGTTGATGGAGCTGATCAAACTGGACATCAAACCTCGCGACATCGTGACTATCGATGCGATCGACAACGCGTTTGCGCTGGACATGGCGATGGGCGGTTCGACCAATACCGTGCTTCACACTTTGGCGCTTGCTCAAGAAGCAGGAATCGAATATCCGATCGAACGCATCAACGAAGTGGCTAACCGCGTGCCGCATTTGGCGAAAATCGCACCAGCCTCCGATTATCATATCGAAGACGTGCACAATGCCGGCGGCGTGAGTGCAATCATCAACGAGTTGTTGAAAAAGCCGGGAGCCATCAACGGCGACGTGATCACCGTAACCGGCAAAACGCTGCGCGAAAACGTGGCAGGCTGCGAAATTTTGGACAAGGATGTGCTCCATCCGCTCGACAACCCGCACAGCGAACGCGGCGGACTGGCTGTATTGTTCGGCAACCTGGCTCCGGAAGGCAGCATCATCAAGGTTGGCGCCGTCGACAAATCCGTAGGCGGACGCCATGTGGGTCCGGCTATCTGCTTTGACTCGCAAGAGGACGCGCTGGCCGGTATCGCCGGGGGCAAAGTAAAAGAAGGCCACGTTGTCGTTATTCGCTACGAAGGTCCTAAGGGCGGCCCGGGCATGCCTGAGATGCTTGCGCCTACGTCGCAAATCGTCGGCATGGGTCTCGGAGCCAAAGTCGGTTTGATCACCGACGGCCGTTTCTCCGGCGCATCCCGCGGCATCAGCATCGGTCACATCTCCCCGGAAGCGGCTGAAGGCGGCCCGATCGCTTTTGTCGAAGACGGCGACATCATCGATCTGGATCTGGTCAACCGTACCATCCAGCTGCAAGTCAGCGACGAAGAATTCGAACGCCGCCGCGCGAACTGGAAAGGCTTCGAGCCGAAGGTAAAAACAGGCTACCTAGCCCGTTATTCCAAACTCGTGACCAACGCCAGCTCCGGTGGAGTTATGAAAATTTAATCGGCATGCGATAAACGAAAGACTGCATACCCGCGAGCAGCGGGCCGTGCAGTCTTTTTGCCGTTGTCAACGTGCGCGCGAATCCGCTGCACGTATGGCGGCGTCAGAATGGCGGTGGAACGGACCATTGCCGCCCTCACGTCGAAAGGCAACACGGCGGTGTGGCTTTTCTCGGATTTAGCAGGGCATCCCGGCGTTGCGGCTTCTCTCGAATGTTAGCCGCACATTCCGGGCCAGGACAGTACGGACGAAGCTGCTTTACTCTCCGGAATCGTCTTCCCAGCTTTCGGTATGTGTTTCGTGATCCCCTGGATATTCCCGCGGCATATCGGCGTGCAGCTCGCGATTTTCATAGGTGAAGGCGCTTTGTGGACGCTGTTCCGGGCGCCACGGAGAGCTTTTGCCAAGCATATCGCTCACCAGATCGGAGCCGTAAGGACCTTCGGGGAACTCTTCCGGCGCCAAATCGTTGCGCTGCGATTCCACTGTCGACAGATCGGTATAGCTGTCTTCGGCTTCGGGGGCATAGCTTTTCCGCACTTTGGTGACGCGTTCATCAAGCTGGTTATTATCTATATCCATATTATTCCTCCTGCGTTGGTATGTTTCCATGCCATTTGTTCAGCTTTATCCGTGCTTCCCCACATTTTGCCCCGTGCTTGGCGCTCTTATCCAGCGCTGCCGCCCTTACATTCGGCTTGATTTCTGCAGCTTATCCATGATAAAATGGAATTAATTTCAAACAAGCGGGGAAGCACCTCTCTACCTTTAACGGGTCGGGGAGGTGCTTTTTTGCGTTTGAAATAACCAATATCGAAGGGGAGGCGTTATGAAATGAACGTGATTTTTTTGACCACACTGGAAAAAAAGACCGCCGAAGACCGCGTCAGAACCGCCATTTTAACTGTAGCCGAGCAAAAGGGTGAATGGCAAGTGTCATGGAGCGAAGCGCCCGAAGAAGGAAAAGTAAGGCAAAGCAGCTGGTATGAAGGACGCAGCTGGGAAGAGATGATGAGCCAATTCCGCCAAAATCTGCGAAGCAAACAATCCGAAGGGTTCCGTTTCCTCATCGATGCGGTATCCGCAGATCCGCTTGAGCTGTTTGGCGGAAAATATATACAATCGCTTATACTGCAATATTACAGTGAGCAGATCAGCCATGACGAGTTGTATGAACAGCTGAAGGCATGGCGCCGCGAGCAATCGGCCAAGGAAGGAAAGTCGCCTTTTATTGTCGCATCGAATAAGCTGCTCAAGATGGTCAGCGCATTTATCCCGCATACGGCGGCGGAACTGGCGCAGTTGCCTGGATTTGGCGAGAACAAACTGAAACTTTATGGGGAGGCGATGCTTGGGATCACGCGTCAATTCCCGCGGGAAAGCGAATTTCCGCTTACTTGGGTAGAGCATGTCATTCACCGTACGGATTTTGCCGTTTGGCTGCAGCGGCAGAAGGAGGAGAAACGCCAGGCCGATCAACAGAAGCAGGAGACCAAGCTGCGGCTTCTCCAAGGCGTGTCCGAAGGAGTGGACATTACCCACTTGATGAAACAAACGTCGCTGAAGCGCAGGGAGGTCGTAACTTGGGTCGAGGAGTTGGATGGCGAGGGTTATGACATGGGCCCGCTGCTTGAAGCCGAGCTGAAGACGGTGTCCCAGGACGAAATCGAGCAGGCGCTTGACGCTTTCGCAAAGCTGGGGGACCGCTATCTGAAACCGGTGCTTGAGGCGATCGTTAGACCGGCCGAGATGAAATCGAAGGACCTCGACCGCACATACGAATGGCTTCGCCTGCTGCGGCTCCGTTTCCGCAAGCAAAAAAGCCTCGACATCGTCGAGGCGGGGTAAGGCGGATTTTCGCCTTGCACGGTTCATTTCCGCACTGGTGTGACGGAACGTGATAACGCAATCTTACAGCCAATCTTTTTTACGGAATACAAGCAGCATCGTAAGACCTACCAAGATCATAAAAATCAGGATGGCTACGCCGCCGTATTCCCAATGCAATCCGGGAATATATTCGAAGTTCATTCCATAGATGCCGGTAATGAAGGTCAGCGGCATGAATATCGTCGTCAGCGCCGTAAATATCCGCATGATTTCGTTCGCGCGGTTGGCGACGCTGGACTGGTATGCTTCTCGCAAGTTGCCCATCAGGTCGCGGAACGTATCAAACGTTTCCGCGATCTTAATCGCATTTTCGTAAATATCGCCGAAATATTTTTTGAGCGGCTCGCTAATCAGCCGCAGTTCCTTTTTGTTTAACGCGGCGAGCACCTCGCGCTGAGGGACTAGCACCTTTTTCAACCATAAGATTTCGCTTCGCAAGCCGATAATTTCGTGCAGGTGCGATTTTTTCGTGTGGACCAGAATGTCTTCTTCAAGTTTCTCGATTTTGGCTTCGATACGGTCCGCTACGATCGTATAATTGTCGACAACCAAATCGATCAAGTGATACAGAAAATAATCGGGAGCGGAGATTTCTTCTTCCCACAGAATCGGCTTTAAAGTCCGGATTTCGTTGATTTTCTGTCTTGTTACCGTAATAATGTAGTGTTTCCCGAGAAAAATGTTCAGCGACCGCAAGAAAATTTCTTCATCGTCAAACCGGATGCTGTTCATGACGATGAAATAATGCGAATCGTAAATTTCAATTTTCGGACGCTGCTCCTCTTCCATCAAGCAGTCTTCAACGGCCAAATCGTGCAGATGAAAAAGCGGCTGCAGGATGCTTAAGTCCTCCACGCGCGCGTCAATCCAGTAAAAACCGGAAACGGGTTGGGTAATCGTTTGGGTAATATCGTCAATAATTGTAAAAATGCCGTTTTGCACCAAGCGTGCCTTCATCTGTCTCACCCTTTCGGTTCAAGGGAAAGCAGCCGGCATCCCGCTATGATTTGGTGCCCACCACCATAGTACGAGCCGACTGGAATCCCATTACCATATAAAATTGTCTTTTTTGGTATTGGCTACTCCTACTTCGGTCCCCGTCCATTCGCGGCTGTGCACCTCATTTTCTTTATAAAGTGGCTAATACTTGTCTAGTATATACCTTCATTTTCCACACTTCAATAATAAAATATGCCAGTTCGCTCCCGGGGTGAAAGATAGATTTTGCGGCCTGCGGAGCGGGTTTTTATGTTTTTGCAAAAGCCTGCCGCGGATGCGTTTTCACCTCAGTTTACCGCTTGACGGAACGCCGGTTTTCGATTACATTATTAATAACAATTTCATATTGTTTGGAGCTCTTATCAAGAGTAGGTGGAGGGACTAGCCCTATGATACCCGGCAACCGACAATCCTTTTCGTTCGGAAAGGAAAGCACGGTGCTAATTCTTGCGGAAGCGTAAGCTTCTGGGAGATGAGAGAGGACAATTTGTTGCGTTACGCAGACAAAACCTTTCTTGAGCCCTGAGGAAGGTTTTTTTATGTTCCTCGGGCGAGCGCTCCTGATTTAGAATCATTAAACTCAAACGAGGAGTGAGTGGGATGCCGATTAAAATTCCGGATCATTTGCCTGCAAAAGAAATATTGAGTGGGGAAAACATTTTTGTGATGGATGAGTCTATCGCCTTTCATCAAGATATCCGTCCGCTGCGGATCGCCATACTGAATTTAATGCCAACCAAAGAAACGACCGAAACGCAAATATTGCGATTGCTGGGCAATACGGCGCTGCAAGTGGAGTTTGTGCTGCTGCATCCGAAGACCCATACATCGAAAAATACGTCTGCCGAGCATCTGCAGCAGTTTTATAAAACGTTCGACGATGTGAAATACGAAAGGTTTGACGGCATGATTATTACCGGCGCGCCGGTTGAAACGCTTGATTTTGAAGATGTATATTATTGGGAGGAACTACAGCAAATTATGGAGTGGAGCAATCACAACGTGACCTCTACTTTCCATATTTGCTGGGCGGCGCAAGCCGGGCTGTACCATCATTTCGGCGTGCCGAAGCACCCGCTGCCTGAAAAAATGTTCGGCGTTTTCCCGCATTATATTTCCAAGCCAAATGTGAAGCTGCTGCGCGGTTTTGACGAGACGTTTTTTGCTCCGCAATCGCGTCATACGGAAGTGCGCAGGGAAGATATCGAGAAGGTGCAGGGGCTGGAAATTTGGTCCGAATCCGAGGATTCCGGCGTTTATATCGCCGCTTCCAGCGACGGCAAGCATATTTTCGTAACCGGCCATTCCGAATACGATGCGTGTACACTGAAATACGAATACGACCGGGACATTAACAAAGGCATGGACGTTGCAGTACCGAAAAATTATTACCCGAACGACGATCCAAGCAGGAATCCGCTTGTTACTTGGCGGGCTCATGCCAACCTGCTGTTCTCGAACTGGCTTAACTATTATGTATACCAAGAAACGCCTTACGATCTGTACAAAGGAGAATTCGTTATATGACTTTGAAGGAAAACCTGCAAGGCTTAACTATCGAAAGCAGACTCGCGCAAATCGGCTCCCAATCGGAGCCGGTTACCGGGGCTGTCAGCTTCCCGGTTTACCAGGCGACGGCGTTCCGTCATCCGAAGCTGGGACAAAGCACCGGCTTCGATTATTCGCGTACGAAAAACCCGACCCGCGCTGTCTTGGAAGAAGCGATCGCGGATTTGGAGTCCGGCGATGCCGGTTTTGCCTGCAGTTCGGGCATGGCAGCGCTGCAAACGATTTTTGCTTTGTTCAGCCAAGGCGATCATCTGATCGTCTCGCTGGATCTGTACGGCGGCACTTACCGGCTGCTGGAGCGCATTATGTCCCGGTTTGGCGTCACCGCCACTTATGTCGATACGAACGATTTGGACGCGCTCGAATCAAATTGTAAACCAAACACCAAGGCGATCCTGATCGAAACGCCGACCAACCCGCTGATGATGGTCACCGATTTGGAGCTTGTATGCGGCTGGGCCCAAAAGAAAGGTATTTTGTCCATCGTCGACAACACGCTGCTGACGCCGTTTTTTCAGCGTCCGATCGAGCTTGGCGCCGATATCGTCGTTCACAGCGCGACCAAATATCTCGGCGGCCACAACGACGTGCTTGCCGGCCTGATCGTGACCAAAGGCAAAGAGCTTTCCGAGCAGATGGCGTTTCTGCATAACTCCATCGGTGCGGTGTTGAACCCGCAGGACAGCTGGCTGCTGATGCGCGGCATGAAGACATTGGCCATCCGGATGGAGCGCCATCAGTTAAACGCGACCCAAATCGCTCAGTTCCTGGAGCAGCATCCACAGGTTGAACAGGTATATTATCCTGCGCTGCCGACCCATCCGGGACATGAGATTCAGAATAAACAATCGTCCGGCAATACCGGCATTTTCTCTTTTAAAATGAAAGACGCCCGCTATATCGAGCCGATTCTCCGTCACATCCAGCTGATCGCTTTCGCCGAAAGCTTGGGCGGCGTAGAATCGCTGATGACTTACCCGGCCGTGCAGACGCATGCCGACATTCCTGAAGAAATCCGCCGCCAAGTCGGCGTGGACGATAAGCTGCTGCGTTATTCGGTAGGCATTGAGCACGTGGACGATCTGATTGCCGATTTGGCCCGCGCCATCGAGCTTGCTCAAGCGGAGCTGGAAGGAGGCCGTTAAAAGCGATGTCGGAAGAGACGACAAACAACAAAGATTTTGCGACAAGGCTCATTCATTTCGGTGCAGAAATCGATAAAACGACCGGAGCTTCCAGCGTTCCGATTTACCAGGCGTCGACGTTTCATCATTTTGATTTGGAAAACCCTCCCGAGTTTGACTACAGCCGCTCGGGCAATCCGACCCGTCAGGCGCTTGAAGATTACATAGCGATGCTGGAGGGCGGCGTGCGCGGTTTTGCGTTTGCCTCCGGTATGGCCGCCATCTCTTCGGCATTTATGATTTTGTCGGCAGGCGATCATGTGATCTGCACAGAAGACGTGTACGGCGGCACTTACCGGCTGCTGACGACGATCCTGAACCGCATGAACATCGGGACGACGTTTGTCGATATGACCGATATCGACGAAGTGAAAGCGGCGCTCAGACCGAATACGAAAGCTGTATTTATCGAGACGCCGTCCAATCCGACTTTGAAAATTACGGATATCCGGGAAGTGGCCGAGTGGGCCAAAGAGAACGGTTTGATCACGATGCTGGACAACACGTTTATGACGCCATATCACCAGCGTCCGATCGAACACGGCATCGATATCGTGCTGCACAGCGCAACGAAGTTTCTTGGCGGCCACAGCGACGTGTTGGCCGGTCTGGCCGTTGCGGCTAACGAAAGCATGGCTGTGCGTCTCAAGATGATTCAGAACGGCATGGGCAGCGTGCTGAGCGCTCAGGAGAGCTGGCTGCTGATGCGCGGGATGAAAACGCTGAAGGCGCGGATGGAAGCGTCTGAAGCTAGCGCCCGCCGTTTGGCGGAGTGGCTGTCGCAGCATCCCGGCATCGACAAGGTATATTATCCCGGCTTAGCGGATCATCCCCGCCGCGAGGTGCACGAGAAGCAGTCGCTGGGCTACGGCGCTGTTGTATCGTTTGACGTCGGATCGGGTGATAAAGCCAAACAACTGCTTAGCAAGGTGAACATTCCGCTAGTTGCGGTCAGCTTGGGCGCGGTGGAGAGCATTTTGTCTTATCCGGCGATGATGTCTCACGCTTCCATGCCCCGCGAAGTGCGTTTGGAACGCGGCATTACCGACGGACTGGTCCGCTATTCGGTAGGGCTTGAGGATATCGGCGATATTATTGCCGATTTGGAGCAAGCGCTGAAATAGCAGCCGGTTGATATTTCAAAGGGAACGAATGCCCGGCTTTGCGGGCTTATATAGTTGAGTATGGCCCATCCTTCGGGGTGGGTCTTTTTAAAGCAGCCGGGTTTTATAGGATGCTGTGAAATCAATCACATAGTGACGTATAGGCTCGTTTGTGGTACGATTATAGAATACAATTGAGTGAGGATAGGAGTGCTTGACGATGAGCTTGATCGATCCGATATTGTCCAAGGCGCTTGCGGGCGAACGCATTGGGCTGGAAGAATGCGTAACGCTGTACGAATCCGATGAGATCGAAAAATTGGGACACACCGCCAATCAAATTATGTTGAAGTTGCATCCCGAGCCGATTACGACATTTGTCATCGGACGTAACGTTAACTATACAAATATTTGCGACGTATACTGCCGTTTCTGTGCGTTTTACCGCGCTCCCGGCTCGAACGAAGGATATGTGCTGCCGGATGAAGTTATTTTTCAAAAAATCCAAGAAACCATTGATGTAGGCGGCACCGAAATATTGATGCAGGGCGGCACGAACCCGAATCTGCCGTTTACGTACTACACCAACTTGTTGCGCGAAATCAAAAAGCGCTTCCCGCAAATTACGATGCACTCGTTTTCCCCGGCGGAGATCATGAAGATGAAGGACGTCTCGGAAGGTTTGTCGCTGGAGGAAGTGATCCGTCAAATTCATGAAGCCGGGCTTGATTCGCTGCCGGGCGGAGGCGCGGAAATTTTGGATGACCGCACGCGCCGCAAGATCAGCCGTATGAAGGGCTCCTGGCGTGATTGGATGGATGTTATGGAAACAGCGCATAAAGTGGGCATGCATACGACCGGGACGATGGTGATCGGTTTCGGCGAATCGATGGAGGAGCGGGCCTTACACATGATCCGCATCCGCGACGCGCAGGATGAGTGCATCAAGAACGGCTACAACACGCCGGGTTTCCTTGCTTTTATCCCGTGGACGTTCCAGCCGGACAACACCAACCTGAAAGTCGAACGCAAGCAAACGCCGGAGGAATATTTGAAGACGGTGGCGATCGGCCGCATCATGATGGACAATATTCCGCATATGCAGTCATCTTGGGTGACGATGGGACCGGAGGTTGGCAAGCTGTCGCTGCACTACGGTTGCGACGATTTCGGCAGCACGATGATCGAAGAAAACGTCGTTTCCGCGGCAGGCACTACACACAAGGTCAACATTGGCTCGACACTGCAAATCATCCGCGAAGCGGGTAAAATCCCGGCGCAGCGCAATACGAAATACGAAACCCTGCGTGTGTTCGACGACGAGTCGGTGACGTCGGTAGATAATGATTTTGTCATGCAGAACTAATTCTAATGATTATCTTGCTTATTAAAGCTTGCCTAAACCTATTCCATTAAAGCGGAGCGGGTTCGGCAAGCTTTTTTCTCATGTATGGATGATAGTCTCCTCCCACTCCTGCCAAATTGTTGATTGTATATATGGCACTTGCGAACCATATACTTTATAAGAATCTTTGGCAGGGCGAAGGGAGTGGGATGCATGAAGCTGTTTACGATCACATTAATGAACTCGGCGGAAGAGACGGCGGAACAATTGCTGAAAAGCATAGAACAATGTATCGTTCATTTACATATCAACCTGGACAGCGTTCAACTGGATAAAGTGAATCTGAAAGGTTGCACGCAAATTACGGTATTGGGTGTGCTGCCCTTGTTTCAGTTGGGGGGACGGACGGACGATATATACCGTAAGGCCGCCGAATGCGTCGCCGAAATGATTGTAAAAGAACAGGAATTGTCGCTGATGGAGGGTCTCATTTCCAGCAAATACGGATTTGATCAAGCTGAGGAACAAACGGCGATCATGGCATATTGCCGGCAGATGCTGCAAGGAGATCAAAGCGCCATCGGGTTTGACAAATCAACGATACCGCGGCGCATCATGAAACTTACTGATGCGTTGCACCGTTACTTACAGGAGTATACGGATCTCAATGTTCAAGGATTTATCCGGTTTCGGCTGCCTGATTACATCGATGAGCTAAGAGAAGTCGTGGAATATGCGATTGATGAGTATTTAATGGATAAGCAATATCAGGAATTTATCTCGCTGCTTAAATATTTTGTCTACATTCAGGAAGCCAAGATTCCGGTGGCCCATCTTATTCATAACGGAGGTAACGAGTTTACGCTGCTGAATGACGAGTTGGAACCAATCGATACCGAACATGTCGAAGGTACGGTTACCGTCGAAATGATCGAAAAAGACATTAATTTCGAGAATATGATCGTCAGCACACTCATTACCGTTTCACCACAAAAAATTATGATCCACACCCGCGAGCCGGAGGTTCAGGTCATCAGCACCATTATGCAAATCTTTGAAGACCGGACGGAAATTTGCGGATATTGCAAACTGTGCAAGTCCTTGCTTGGCGAGCCTAAAGCGATCAGCGGAGCTCTGCAATTGGGCGAACAATCTTGACATTGGCTGCGCAGGTTATTATGATAATGAAATAAGGCTACGACCAAAGATAACGATTGCCGGATAGAACCGTGCAGAGAGAAGGAACTTGGCTGTAATTCCTTCCGGAGCTCGCCGTCAATTTACCCCTTTGCAGCTGCGACAGGAAAACCAGCAGGAATTGCCGGTGAGTAAATGTTGCCGGGTCATTCCCGTTATCGAATGCTTAAAATGAGGATTCATGTATTGCTTTTGTTGTGGCATGGATCAAACTTAGGGTGGAACCACGAGACCAAGCGCACTCGTCCCTTTGGGGATTGAGGCGCTTTTTTGCTTTTTTGAGATTTTACAAAAACTAGGAGGTCGAACAACATGGCGGTAAATATTACATTTCCGGATGGCAGAATCAAGGAATACAGCGACGGTACAACCATTGAGCAAATCGCCGAATCCATCAGTCCCGGACTGAAAAAAAATGCCGTAGCTGGCAAGGTGAACGGCAAAGTCGTCGATTTGAACACGGCTATGGAGGAAGATGCGAAAATTGAGATCGTCACATTGGACAGCCAGGACGGTCTTGAGGTGCTGCGTCACAGCACGGCGCATTTGATGGCCCAAGCGATCAAACGGATTTTCGGCATTACCGAAGTGAAGTTGGGCATCGGGCCGGTCATCGAAGATGGCTTTTATTACGACATCGATATGGAAACATCGCTCACACCCGAACATCTCGAAAAGATTGAAAGGGAAATGGAGCGGATTGTCCAAGAAAACCTGCCGATCGCACGCCGTATCGTACCTCGCGAGGAAGCGATCCGCATCTATAAAGAATTGGGGGATCCGCTCAAGCTGGACCTGATTGACGGTTTGCCGGAAGGTGCAGAAATCAGCATCTACGAGCAAGGCGAGTTTTTCGACTTGTGCCGCGGTCCTCACCTGCCGTCCACTGGCAGAATCAAAGCATTCAAACTGCTGAGCATAGCGGGGGCTTATTGGAGAGGCGATGCCAAAAACAAAATGCTGCAGCGTATTTACGGCACGGCATTTGCGAAGAAAGCCGATCTGGATGAGCACTTGAAGTTGTTGGAAGAAGCGAAAAAACGCGATCACCGCAAGCTCGGCAGAGAGCTGAAAATGTTCACGTTCTCCCGTGAAGTTGGACAAGGCTTGCCGTTGTGGCTTCCGCATGGGGCAAAGCTGCGCCGTACGATGGAGCGTTATATTGTCGACCTGGAGGAAAGACTCGGCTACCAGCATGTGTACACTCCGGTGCTCGCCAATGTGGAGCTGTACAAAACATCCGGACACTGGGAGCATTATTCCGAAGATATGTTCCCCAAAATGGTCATGGATAATGAAGAATTGGTGCTTCGTCCGATGAACTGTCCGCATCATATGATGGTTTACAAAAGCGACATGCGCAGCTACCGCGAGCTGCCGATCCGGATTGCCGAACTTGGCATGATGCACCGTTACGAAATGTCCGGCGCCTTGACCGGTCTTCACCGCGTACGTGCGATGACGCTGAACGACGCGCACATCTTCTGCCGTCCCGATCAGATCAAGGAAGAGTTTGCCCGTGTCGTTAACCTGATCAGACAAGTATACGAGGATTTCGGCATCAAGGATTACCGTTTCCGTTTATCGTACCGCGATCCGCAGGATAAGGAAAAATATTTCCAAGACGACGCGATGTGGGAAATGTCCCAACGCATGCTGCGCGAAGTTGTCGAAGAACTGGGGCTGCCGTTCTATGAGGCGGAAGGCGAAGCCGCATTCTACGGGCCGAAGCTGGACGTGCAGATTAAAACCGCGCTGAAAAAAGAAGAAACGTTGTCCACCGCACAGCTTGACTTCCTGCTGCCGGAACGATTCCAATTGGAGTACGTAGGCGACGACGGTCAAAAACACCGTCCGGTTGTCATTCACCGCGGAATCATCTCGACGATGGAACGGATGACGGCTTTCCTGCTGGAGAATTTCGCCGGCGCTTTGCCGACTTGGCTTTCACCGGTCCAGGCCCGCGTCATCCCGGTTTCGACGGCGTACGAAGAGTACTCCAACCAAGTAACCGAAGCATTGCAGCTGGCAGGCATTTATACGGAAGCCGATAACCGCAACGAAAAGCTCGGTTATAAAATCCGTGAAGCGCAGCTGGAGAAAATTCCGTTTATGCTTGTTGTCGGCGAAAATGAAATGAAGGCGGGTACGGTTTCCGTGCGCCGCCGCGGCGAAGGCGATCTTGGTTCGAAGTCGATTGCCGATGCGGCCGCCCTGATCGGGGAAGAAATTCGCACGAAAAAGCAATAAACTCCAAATAAAGTAAAAAGTTAATAAGCAGCAAAAAGGCGGTGGATCAGCATCCATCGTCTTTTTGCCGTGCTGGGGCGAATAGGCAGAAATGGCAATGATGCATGTTTTTATGGCTTGCTGGAAACCTTATGAAGTAAGACACCGTGTGCATATCAGCTTCTGGTCAGATGCGGTCTCTTACATCAAGGGAGGTATTGCAAAAACATGCTGCCCAAAAAGGCAACCCAAGTTAAATGGATCTGTCTGATGGTTATGGTGACAATCATGTTTGTTTATATGGATCAAGAAAGGCAGCCTGTTACGGAGCCGGCGGCTTCTCCAGCTTTATCGATGCCAACGGTTTCGGCGGCGGTTTCAACAGGAAACGCTGCCGAACCGGCTGAAGCGATCGCTGCAGCCGCTCAAAGCGCAGATATGCCCTCAAAAGAAAAGACGGTTTCCAAGGCAAGTACCTATGTGCATGAGCCGAGTCTTAAACATGATTTATCGCAATACGTATCCATCGAAGTTGTCGCTACCGGCTATTATGCCGGAAAGGAGTCGACCGGAAAAACCCCGGGCCATCCGGAATACGGGGTAACTTACTCAGGAATTAAGGTGCGCCGCGACAATAAAGCAATCTCTACGATTGCTGCCGATCCCAATGTATTTCCGCTGGGTACGGTGCTTTATATACCCGGTTACGGCTATGGCATCGTCGCCGATACAGGGAGTATGGTGAAAGGCAACCGGATCGACCTGTATTTTGAAACCAAAGACCAGATTTATAAAGAATGGGGCAAGAAAACGGTCAACGTGTTTGTCGTTAAGAAAGGTGAAGGGAAAGTCAACGAGGCGATGTTAAATGTGCTGGAGCGGGAAATATTATCGTAAGCGCCGACTTAAAAAATCCACAAATAGCCAACATATTTATCGATAGGACTTCCCATACTATATGCAACGGGAGGTGATTACTTATGGCAAAAAACAATAAGCAAAACAAACAAAAACAACAAAACGATGTTGAGTTCGCTCAAGAGGTTGGTTCCAACAACCAACAATCTTCCAGAAACAAAGCTAACCAAGGATCGAATAAATAAATAGCATACAGATTATGCCGCTCAAGGTAAAAAGGGAAGCATCCGCTTGTAGTTTGAAGCATGCTTCTCTTTTTTTGTTAATACATATTAAGGTATAATCGAATCAATTACAACGGATAACATTAGAGGTTCGATGGGGGCTAAAAAAATGAACGATGAGCAGCTTATTCATCCCGATATCAGGCTGGGCGAAGTCCGATTAAAAGTAAGCGATCTGGATAGATCGCTGCAGTTTTATCAAGACGTAATTGGCTTGAGCGTCTTGAAGCGGGAAGGTCAAGCCGCCGGATTAACGGCGGACGGGAAACACGTTCTGATCGAGCTGGAAGAGGTAACCGACGCTTTTATTGTGCCGCGGCGGTCGTTTGCGGGGCTTTATCATTTTGCCATCCTTCTGCCCGAACGTAAGGATCTTGGGCTCTCGCTGCGTCATTTGATCGAAACCGGCATCCACATCGGCGCGTCAGATCATTTGGTCAGCGAAGCGCTGTACATTACCGATCCGGATCACAACGGGATCGAGATTTATTGCGATAGGCCACGGGCAAGCTGGCCCTTTAACGCTGACGGCAGTGTGAAGATGGCCACGGATCCGCTCGATGGGGACGGTCTGCAAAGTGAAGCCGAAGGTTTGGAATGGAACGGCTTGCCCGCAGGAACAACCATCGGCCATGTTCATTTTCATGTCAGCGACATCCAGCAAGCCAAGCGGTTTTATTGTACTGTTCTCGGTTTCCAAGTGATGGCTGATCTGGTCGGATCCATGGGGGCGCTTTTCATATCGGCAGGCGGTTATCATCACCATATCGGGCTTAATATGTGGGCTGGAAGGGGGGCGCCGGTTCCTCCCGCAAATGCAACGGGCTTGGCGTATTTCGCGGTCCTATTTCCCGATGCCGGGGCCTTGAATGAGACAGTGCAGCGCCTGCAGCGTGCAGGTGTGACTGTCGACCGGGAAGGGGACGTTTACACGGCGAAAGACCCTTCGGGAATCACGTTAAAATTAAAGCATTAGCCATCTATAACAGATCCCGGTTTATGTTGAACCGGGATTTATTTGTAAGCATGGGAACAAAGCTTCGTTCAGTACCCTGTTAAGCCTCGCTGATAGGGCATTCATGGGCAGCTTATTTCACATGAAATCATTTTTTTATTCCCAAATAAGACGAATTGTTGTAAAATGAACTCATTGTAATTTTAGTTTACATGAAGAGATAGGTGATATTTCATGCTGAACGCGATGATAACAGGGAGTTCGATGAAGGTGTTCCAGAGGAAAGCGGCGGAAGTATATCCTTTTCTTGAAATTTATATTGCCCGGAGAGAGCAGAAAATCGCAGAGATCGAGCAGATTATCGAACGTTACGAGAAGAAAAGAATGATGGAGGAACGGGCGTACCGCACGATGTCGCCGCTTCGCCGCATGTTTACGGGCAAGAAGCCGGACCATCATCTCGCAGTCGAATACATCCATTATGTGAAGAAGCCAATGGAACAAATGCGCCAGCTGCGCATGGAAATTGAATACGCGAGGACGTTGTTAAGTCAGTCCGATCCGTCAGATATGATTACATTGACCCCCGAAATGGAAAAGGAATTCGAATAAAAACCTCCGGCTGCTGCCGGAGGTTTGTTTTTTTTAGAGTAATTTGTCGCAAGAAAGCTTCCGCCAAAACGCGAATGGCCTGGCAAACGGGCTTCGTCCGGGACCTGAGATTGCTCTTATTGCTCTTTCTTTGCATCGATGGAAGTGGGGTTAAGCTGCTTCAAATCGATAAAGTCATGTTCTTCGCTGTAAGCGGGAACCCCGTGAATGCCGACATCCAGACCGACAAGTTCTTCATCGCGGCTGACTCGAACCGGAACAAACCGTTTAATCAGCTTAAACGCGCTCCAAGTCAAAACAAATCCCCAGATGCTGACGACGATAAGCCCAAGCGCCTGGACGCCAAGCAGCTGCCAGCCGCCTCCGTAGAACAAACCGGCAGGGCCGCTTGTCAGCTCCGGCTTGGCAAACAAACCTACGGCGATCGTACCGATGCTGCCGCTCACCCCATGTACGGCGAAAGCGCCGACCGGATCGTCGATGGTTCTCGATTCAACCCATTCGGTGGCAAGAACCATGGCGATGCCGCATACAATTCCGATAAAGATGGCTGCGCCGTCGCCGACAAACGCACATCCTGCGGTAATGCCCACAAGTCCGGCCAAAGCTCCGTTAATGACCATAGGCGGGTCGGATTTACGGTAACGCAGCATCGTAAACAAGATGCAGGTTGCGCTGCCGGCCGCCGCCGACAGCATCGTTGTTACCGCTATATGCCCGATGGACCCGTTAGTGGCGCTGAGGGTGCTGCCGGAATTGAAACCAAACCAGCCGAACCAAAGAATAAAAGCACCAACAGACGCGAGAGGCAAGTTCGAGGGAGGCACGATGTTAGCTTTCCCGTCTTTGCCGAACTTTCCGATCCGCGGGCCTACGACGATGGCCGCTGCCAAGGCGGAGAAGCCGCCTAACGCATGGATGACGGCCGAACCTGCGAAGTCGATCATCCCCAGTTTGCCAAGCCAGCCTCCTGCGCTCCATACCCAATGCCCGGCAATCGGATAGATCAATCCGGTCATCACAATCGTATAAATGATATATGCGTGAAAATTCATGCGTTCCGCTACTGCCCCGGAAACAATCGAAATAACGGCGATGACAAACGCGCATTGGAACAGCCAGTACGTATCGTTGGAAATCGTCAGGCTAATATGACTGAGGTCTCCGCCCAACATAAAGCCGCTGGTGCCGATCAAACCTGCGGCATCTTTGCCGTACATGAAAGCGAAGCCGAGAAAATAAAACACAAGCGCCCCAAAGGAGATATCGACAAATACTTTCATAATGATGCTGACCGCATTTTTTTGCCGGACAAAACCTGCCTCGAGAAGGGCGAAGCCGCCTTCCATCAATAAAATCATAGCAGCGGTCAATACGACCCAAATCGTGTCCATGCCGCTCTTCAGTGCGGCGAGATCCATAGTATTCTCCCCTTTTGCTTACATGTATAGCGCTTTCGTCACTCATTATAAGGTTCCTATGATAATTATGTCAACGGAATGAGTTAGATAAATTGACATAAGGAATTGGATTGTAAAATTGTTGTGTCGCTCCGTCTTGAGACGGATGCCGCTGTCCACCTTACGCCGCTTTGCATAACTTCGAGAAAAGCTTACAATGATTCATAACAAGATGATGTTTTTCGAAGGAGACGAACTTATGTTATGAATCCTCCATTTTTGAGAAAACTGCTGTTCGGTTTTGGTCTGATTGGGGTTGGCGTATTATTTCTATTAAGTCAAAACGGCATCATCCAGCTGAGCATCGGATCGGTGATTTCTATTTTTTGGCCGGTTTTGCTGATATGCTTTGGCTTAAGCGGTTTGTTCCGCCGGCATAAGCACCGGGGCTGGCCGGGGGCTTACTTATGGAGCGTCATCGTGACGGGCGTCGGCACCGTGCTGCTGTTAAACAATTTGAATATTACGGACATATCCTTCCACGATGTATTCCAATACATGCTTCCGCTGCTGTTGATCGTCTTTGGTATCGGCTTATTGTTCAGTCCGCCGCGTGAAGAGCGGAAGAAAGAACGCCATGAATGGAGAGAGCGCCGCAAGGAGGAAAAACGCAGATGGAAAGAAGCCATGAAGAACGGGTATGCTTCTTCGGCCGAATATTACAAGGAAGCGCACGATTACATCCATACGGAGTGGAAGCGTAATAAGGAAGAAAGAAACAGCTTTATCGGAGATATTTTTTTGGGCCAGGACTATTGGGAGTTAACTCCGACGAATATTGCGCATTTTATCGGCGATACCGTGATAGATTTGACAAAGGCGTCCATTCCTTTTGGCGAAACGCTGATTACAGTCTCGGCATTCGTTGGAGATGTCAAGCTGCTTGTTCCGAATGATTACGATGTCGAGGTTCGCGTGGAGGCTTCCGCTTTTATCGGCGATATGAATGTGCTGGACCGCCGCGAGAGCGGGATGATGCGGCATATCGCCACGCAAAGTCCGCATTATGCGGATGCAGGTAAAAAAGTGCGCCTTGTCGTAAATATGTTTATCGGCGATGTCGTTGTGAAAAGGGTGGGGTAACGATGCTTTCACAGCGGATGACAAATATTAAATGGAAGCTGCTGTTTTATTTTGGATTATCGACGCTGCTTGTATTAGTCGGCTTTATCGCGGCCATTCATTATTTAATCGATTGGCTGCAAACCCCGGAATTGCTGCTTTCCGTACTGGCCGCGCTGCTGCTGTTAGGCCTCGCGGTCGGTTTTTTTGCGGCGCGGAAGGTGCAGCGCGGTATAGACAAGCTTCATCTGTCGATGATTGAGCTGGCTCAAGGGAATTGGTCCAATCGGCTGGCCGCAGATCCGGCCGATTCGTTTCATCAGCTGTACCGCGATTTTAATGAGATGGCCTACGCTGTGGAGAATCGGCTTCAACTGCTGCAGAAATCTGCGGAAGAACGGGTGCTGGAAACTCATTCTTCGGAAAAGGCTGTGACCGAGGAGCGAAAGCGGCTGGCCCGTGATTTGCATGATACGGTCAGCCAGCAGTTGTTTGCCATCCACATGTCGGCCGCTTCCCTGCCTAAGTTAATTGAGCTGAAATCGGACGCCGCGGCGCCGATTATTGAGCAATTGACGCAGATGTCGCATCATGCGCAAAAGCAAATTCGCGGTTTGATCGCCCAGCTCAGACCCATCGAGTTGGAAGGTGTCTCGCTGCAGGAAGGCCTCGACCGGTGGTTCCCCGATTACTGCCGGCAGAATGTGCTGCAGGGGAGGCTGGAGCTGAGACTTCCCGAACCGCTGTCGGAAGCGATGGAACACCAGCTGTTTCTGATTGTGCAGGAAGGTATGGCGAATGTAGTCAAACACGCTTCGGCCGGGTCGGTTGTCTTATCGATTATGGATGCCGGCCACCAGGTCATGCTGCAGATCGAAGACGACGGCCAAGGTTTTAGTAAAATAGAGGTGAACACCCATTCATATGGACTGACCACAATGCGGGAACGCGCGCAGAAGTTGGGCGGGCAGCTGGAAATTGCAAGCAAACCGGGTACGGGAACGACACTCAAAGTTAAAATTCCAAAGTTTAAGGAAACGTAAAGGTGGCCGGATCAATGAGCAGTAAAATCAAAGTATTGATTGTTGACGATCATGACATGGTGCGTATTGGATTGCGTACTTTTTTATCGTTGGAGGCGGAATTGGAAGTGGTCGGGGAAGCGGTTAACGGCCATGAAGCCGTTCAGTATATTGAGCGCGGCGAGAATTTGCCGGATGTCGTGCTGATGGATTTAATGATGCCGGTGATGGATGGGGTGGAGGCGACCAGAAGGCTGCAAGCGCTCCGTAAGGAATTAAAAATCGTGCTGCTCACGAGTTTTCTTGAAGACGAGAAGGTGCTGGCGGCTGTGGAAGCGGGAGCGACAAGCTACGTGCTGAAGACGGTTTCCTCGGATCAACTGGTCAAAGTGGTCAAAAGCGCCCACCAAGGCTTGCCGGAGATGAATCCGGAAGTCGCTCAGGCATTAAGCCGCGGATTAAGGCAGCGTTCCGTACAAGGGGCGGACGACGGCATTACGGCAAGGGAAAGAGAAGTGCTGCTGCTGATAGCTGAAGGAAAAACCAACCAGGAAATAGCCGACGAGCTGCATATCGGTATTAAGACGGTCAAAACACATGTCAGCAATTTGCTGATGAAGCTGGAGCTGGCGGATCGCACGCAGCTGGCCATCTATGCCCACAGAAACGGAATGGGCGGCAAGGCGTAACACATAAAACAACCGGCAAACGCTCATCCTAACGACAAAGGAGTGTGGGATGGATGCAGCAGCTGAATTGGAATATGACAAATACAGAGAAGGATTTCGCTTCGGTAAGGCATTATCTGGACAACTACGGTTTTTCGCTCGGCGGGAATTGGGATTACGATCACGGTTATTTTGACTGTTCCTTGGATGACGGCAACAAGGTGTGGCTGCGAATTCCGTTCCAGGTTACTTATGGCGCGCTGGATGGAGATACCGACGCTACGGATGCGGTGATTCAGCTGGGTACTCCGTTTGTGCTGAAGCATGTGTACCAGGAAGGTAAAGATCCGGAGGCGCATATGATGGACGGCGGTTTGATGAACCAATTTCAAGAGCCTGCCGATAAAGATGCCCCGCTGGAAGACCGGTGGGTTTCCAAAGCCAAACATGTGCTTACTGAATTGGAGCAAAGTTGGCCGTTCTAATCTCCGAATTTAACTGATAAGCGAATGATTCCTCCGATCGCCAATTGTCCCCGAATTTCTTAAGTTTTATACCCGCTCATGGCGGGTGAAATTCGGGAACAAAAGCGAACGCTGCGTTTCTTCACCATAATTCCGCTCGTTTCGCTACTTTTTAGTGGCCTCAACTCCGCTAGAGACTCTTTTTTTATGTAAAAATGTATGCGCATACACCAGTGATGCAGCAGGTTTTTTTAGTTTTGGCGAAGCCGCTCATTTTTTTATAGTCCATTTATAAAATTTTAAGGTTGACTTAAGGTTGAAAGTGCATGATATAGTCAACGATAGAATTAACCTTTTGATAGTGTGGAGGAATTACTTATGGATGATAACAAAAGAAACGATTACAGTGATTTCTTTAAGCGTTCCGGGGAGAACAAACATAACGAAGACGAGCTGCGTAATGATACGCAACATACACAAGAGCGGCCATCATACTATTATTCCTACGGACCTTATAAATCGAACCAGAACCAGGATGCGGATACAAACATCAGTCCAGCGGACCAAGTGGAAATGACGCCGCCGCGACCTATCCGTCCGATCCATTTTAATACGAGAGATTCGCAGCAGCCCCCGATGGGCAACTGGCAATTTGAGCACAAAAAGAAATCTTCTTTTAAGAGCACCTTTGCGGCGTTTATGGCGGGAGCGGTTGTTGTAGCAAGCTTGATGATCGTTTCCGATAAAATGAATTTGTTCTCAAGCGCTTCCGCGGGCACGATGTCGGCGCCGTTGGCAGGCAGCGGCAGCGGTAAACTGGCTGCAGCCGGCGGGGATGTAAAAAAGACATCTGTTGACCTCGGAAGGCCAAATAACATCTCGCAAATTGTCGAGCAGGCAAGTCCCGCCGTCGTCAAAATCGAAACCAAAGTCAAGGCGAAAAGCACCGGCGGCAATTCGCTGTTCAACGATCCGTTCTTCCGCCAGTTTTTCGGGGACGACTTCGGAACTTCGCCGCAAAACAAAAATAAAAATTCCGACCAGCTGCAGCCTGGCGGCATGGGGTCCGGATTTATTTTTGAAAAGTCGGGTTATATTCTGACCAACGAACACGTGATTGACGGAGCGGACGAAATCTGGGTTACCGTGCAAGGCTACGATCAGCCTTTTAAAGCCAAGCTGCTCGGGAACAGCTACGATCTCGACCTCGCTGCGCTGAAAATCGATAACGACAAAGAATTTACCACACTGCCGCTTGGCAATCCGGAGAACGTCAGCGTTGGCGATTGGGTCGTGGCTATCGGCAATCCGTACGGCTTCGACCATACGGTAACCGTCGGCGTGCTCAGTGCGAAGGAACGTCCGATCAACATCCCGGACAATCAAGGCACACGCGAATACAAACATCTGCTGCAAACCGACGCTTCGATTAATCCGGGCAACTCCGGCGGTCCGCTGCTCAACTTATACGGCGAGGTCATCGGCATCAATACCGCGGTCAGCGCTCAAGCGCAAGGGATCGGATTTGCGATTCCGACAAGTACGATCTCTTCGGTTCTCGATAACTTGAAAAACAATGTGAAGATTCCGAAAGAACCGGCGCCTTATATCGGCGTGGCGCTTCAGGATATCGATAAGGATTGGATCGGCGAGCTGAAACTCGACAATACGGAAGGCGCCATTGTCTCCCAAATCGACCGCAAGAGCCCTGGCTTTAAGGCGGGTCTGCGACCTTACGACGTCATTCTGGAAATCAACGGCCAGAAGATTAAAAATTCCAAAGAAGTCGTGGACAAAGTGAAGACACTCAAGGTTGGCGACAAGGCGACGTTTGGTATTATGCGGGATGGCAAAAAATCCGACTTTGCCGTCGTCATCGGCGACAAAAATGCCGATCAGGCCAAATAACGATCTGTAGCGCAGGCGGAATAAAACGGAAGAAGCAGAGCGGTCTCTTGGCGTAAACGCTCTGCTTCTTTTTTTGTACCTATCGCCATTTTTCGGTACAATAGTAATAAATTCAGATATAGGCGGGTGGTTGTAATGAGAGAGAAAATACTCGTAATCGATGATGATGAAAAAATCACCTCCATGCTTCGGAGGTCGCTCGCTTTTGAAGGTTACACCGTCATGACGGCAAATAACGGTCTGGAGGGCTTGAAGCAGATTTTGGATCATGACCCCGACGTTGTGGTGCTGGATGTCATGATGCCCCAGCTCGACGGCTGGGAAGTGTGCAGACGTATCCGCGAGGGAGGTTCACAGGTGCCTGTGCTGATGCTCACGGCCAAAGATGAAGTGAGCGACAGGGTGCGCGGACTTGATCTTGGCGCAGACGATTATTTGGTCAAACCGTTTGCGCTTGAGGAATTGCTTGCCCGCGTTCGTGTTCTGCTGCGGCGCCGCGCGGCGGACAAAGCCGAGCAGCCGACGAACCGGCTGCATTATTTGGATGCGACGATGGATTTGGATACCCGGGAAGTGTTCAGAGGGGACAAGCTGATCGAATTGACGACCAAGGAATTCGATCTGCTGCATCTATTTTTGCAAAATCCGAAACGGGTGCTGTCGCGCGATTTGATCATGGAGAAAATATGGGGTTACGATTACAGCGGCGAGTCCAATGTGCTGGAAGTATATATCGCTCTCTTGCGCCAAAAAACGGAAGAGTTTGGCCACAAGCGGATTATCCACACTGTGCGGGGAGCGGGCTACGTCTTAAGAGGTGACAACTAATGAGCGTTCGGATGCGGCTGACACTGTGGTATTCCGGCATCCTTTTTGTCGTGCTGCTGCTGTTCGGCGTCGTCCTTTATTTTTTTCTGTATTATTATATTTACGACGATCTGGGGCAATCCCTGAGGAAGCAAGCGGAAAGCGTCCGCTCGCGCATCCAACTGCGGCCTTCATTAACGCTGCAGGGAAACTTGGGGCTTGACTTGGTGCTGGGCAACCAAGATTATTTGCGGAATACGGGAACATATTATCAGGTCATTAATTTGACCACCGGAAAAATCAATAAATCGGCCAGTTTGACCCAACTCGACATCGATCTGCCGGAAATCACCGACAAACGGAAGGAACTTCTCATCCAATCGGATTCCTTTCAAGAGACGGTCCAGATTGAAGGCATTCAATTTCTGGTCAGCAATACGGCGATTACCGCGGTGCAGAATAATGAGCAGAAGCTGATCGGCGTGCTGCAGGCGGCGATGCCGACAGAGCAGTTCGGGCGGTTTTTCCATTCCCTTCAGGTGATTCTGAGTTTTATGGTGATGATCACCATATTGATGGCCGCATCGCTCGGCTGGTTTCTGGCCCGTAAAGCGCTGCGCCCGATCGATCAGGTCATTGAAGCGGCCGGTCAAATCGAGAAAGGCGCCGATTTGGAAAACCGCATATTGTACGACGGTCCGCAAGATGAGATCGGCAGGCTGACAAGCACGATCAATGGCATGCTGGGACGTATTCAAACGGCTTATACGGAGCTTGAGGAAGCGTATAGCACGCAGAGAAGATTTGTCTCGGACGCTTCGCACGAGCTTCGCACGCCGTTAACCACGATTCGGGGCAATGTTGATCTGCTGGAAAAAATGTGGAAGAAAGCGGCGTTAACTGAAGGTGGCAATACCACTTCGGAACAGATGGAAATTTCACTGGAAGCGATGCACGATATTGCAGGGGAAGCGGCAAGAATGAGCAGGCTGGTCAGCGATCTGTTGTCGCTGGCCAGGGCGGACGCCGGAGTGCAGATGGACAAGGTGGAGATCGAGCTGAGACCGCTGCTGGAAGAGGTTGTGCGCAAAGCGCACATGCTGCCCCGTTCCGTCGAGTGGCTGACAGGCGATTTTTCGGAAGCGGAAGGTGTGTATATTAGCGGCAATAACGACTATTTGCAGCAGCTGTTGTTCATTTTCATCGAAAATGCGTTTAAATATACGGACGAGGGTTATGTCAGATTAGGTGTGCTCAGAATGGAAGATCAAGTGGGCATCGTTATCGAGGACACCGGAATCGGTATGGAAAAAGATGAGGTGCCGCATATATTTGACCGTTTCTATCGTGCGGATTTGTCGCGTGGCCAAAAAGCGGGTACCGGCTTAGGTTTGTCCATCGCCAGATGGATCATCGATGAACATCAAGGTTCGATTGAAGTGAAGACACGCCAAGGGGAAGGTTCTACTTTTACATTGTGGTTCCCCATTGTGAAGAGAAATGATGGGGGAAGCACCATTGCGCTTTCTTGAACGTGAGGAATAAGGTATAATAAAAAGCGACATCATCCGACCTTGTGATGAATCGAAAAAGTAAGCAGGTGTTCTCCTAATGGAAGTAGTTAAAATTTCGCCGCGCGGATATTGCTACGGTGTGGTTGACGCGATGGCTCTGGCGATGCAGACCGCGCAAAATTTGAATCTGCCCAGGCCGATATATATTTTAGGCATGATCGTGCATAACGCTCATGTGACTGAATATTTTGAGAAAAAAGATGTCATTACGCTTGACGGACCGAATCGGCTGGAGATTCTGGAGCAAGTCGAAACCGGCACCGTCATCTTTACGGCACACGGCGTTTCTCCGGAAGTACGCCGTAAAGCGAAAGAGAAAGGTTTGACCGTGGTGGACGCCACATGTCCGGATGTAACCCGGACGCACGATCTGATCAAGGAAAAGGTGGCAGACGGCTACGAAGTCATCTATATCGGCAAAAAAGGCCACCCCGAGCCGGAGGGAGCTGTTGGCGTAGCTCCGGGCAAGGTGCATTTGATCGAAAAGCTGGAGGAAGTGCAGGAGCTGAAGCTGCATTCCGACAAGCTGATTATTACGAACCAGACAACGATGAGCCAATGGGATATTCGGCATATTATGAACAGCTTGCTGGAACATTTCCCCAAGGCTGAAATTCATAACGAGATTTGTCTGGCTACCCAGGTAAGGCAGGAAGCGGTAGCCGAGCAAGCCAAGGAAACCGATCTTGTCATTGTCGTCGGCGATCCGAAGAGCAACAATTCGGGCAGGCTGGCGCAAGTATCGGAGGATATTTCGGGGGTCAAAGCTTACCGGATTGCCGACATTACCGAGCTGAAACGTGAGTGGCTGGAGCCGGTGCGCAAAGTTGCTGTCACCTCAGGGGCATCTACTCCTACTCCGATCACCAAAGAAGTCATACAATATTTAGAGCAATACGATCCTAAAGATGCCTCCACCTGGCAAATCCGTCGTACCGTCAATTTGGCTAAGCTGATTCCGGCTGCCAAAACGAAGTCGTCGAGCGAAGAGTAGTTTCATCCGCAGCACGTTGAAATACGTCGGGCCAATATTAAGATTAGAACAGGATGAAGGGACATGCAGCGTAACCGGAACAGACAAAAAAAGCCCATTACCTTACAAAGCATCGGGCGCTGGTTCAAATTAAAATATTTGCTGCTGACCCGGGCTAAGGGAGGGGCAAGCATCGTTGCCATCGGGTTTGCGATCGGCCTGTTTGTCGAGATGTTTACCCTGCCTACAGCCGGCTTGGCATTTTTCCTGATATTCCCGCTTGTCTATGTGCTGCGCGGCAGTATGGCCGGAGCATTGATCGGTTTCGTATTCGGTAAGGTGATCTACATTCCGATGTCTTTTCTTAATAAAAGAGTCGGGGATCTGCTTATGCCAAGAGAGTTCCTTCACGGTGTTATGAGGCATGCTCCTGACTGGCTCATGGAGTTCCTCCGATTCAATCTGAAGCTGATTGTGGGCGGCATGGTTGACGGGCTTGCGCTTGCTTGTATTTCTTATTTCCCGATCCGCTGGATATTGATTTTGTTTGAAGAACGCCGCAAGGAAAAACGCAAACGCCGCAAGGCTCAATTGATGCTCTCTTCGGATACCTGATTTTGTGAGCCGGCTAGGTATTGACGGGGAGAGCATTCCCGTTGTATATTTGCTTTAGTGATTAAAAGCTTAAAAGCGTATAAGCGTTGAAGCGTGTAAGTGCGTAAATTTAAAATTTATTACATATGAAGGAGCGTGTTCGCAATGATCGTTATTACATCAAACAAAGCATCGGAAGAGCGTATCGCGGAAATTGTATCCCATATCGAAAAACACGGAGTGCAGGCACATATCTCGAAAGGCGAAGACAAGACGGTGATTGGCATCATCGGCAAAGCTGATCCTAAGCTGGCCGAGCAGCTGCGCCAGATGAGCGGTGTCGAGCAGGTTGTAAAAATCTCCAAGTCGTACAAATTGGCCAGCCGCGATTTCCATCCGGCAGACTCCGTCATTCGCATTAAAGATGTGGAGATCGGCGGACAAGAGATCGTAATCATGGGTGGCCCGTGTGCGGTAGAATCCAATGACCAGATCGATGAAATCGCCCGGCTCGTTAAAGCATCCGGCGCACAGGTGCTGCGCGGCGGCGCATTCAAACCGCGGACGGGGCCGTATAGCTTCCAGGGCATTGGCATTGAGGGCTTGGAAATGATGGCGGAAGCGGGCAAGAAACATGGCTTGCTTACGATTACCGAAGTCATGACACCGGAATATGTGGATGTATGCGCGCAGTATGCAGATATTTTGCAGGTGGGAACACGCAACATGCAGAACTTCGACTTACTCCGCAAACTGGGTACGATCCAGACGCCGGTGCTGCTCAAACGTGGCTTCAGCGCAACCTACGACGAATTTTTAAATGCTGCTGAATATATATTGGCCGGCGGCAATCCGAACGTTATGCTCTGCGAACGCGGTATCCGCACATTCGAGACCTACACGCGCAATACGCTTGACCTCGCGGCCATACCGGCTTTGCAAACGCTCAGCCATCTGCCGGTCATCTCCGATCCGAGCCACGGCACAGGCCGCCGCGAGCTGGTTGAGCCGATGAGCAAAGCTTCCGTCGCTGCAGGCGCCAACGGACTCATCGTAGAAATGCATACGGACCCGGATAATTCGATGACGGGCGACGGCGTTCAATCGCTTTTCCCGGATCAGTTCGCCAAGCTGATGCTTGACTTGGAAAAACTCGCTCCGCTGGTCGGTAGAACGTTTAACACGAACAAAAATTACGTTTTTGCCTAAAACAATGAAACGTCAAGTTTAAAATATTGTCTGGATAGGAAAGCATTTCCCGAACATTCGGGAAATGCTTTCTTTTTTATCGGATGTGCGTTTATCTCGTGTTTTACAGATAAACATCGCTTTTTGTGACAACTTGGCCATCTGCCGTGCAAATTAGCTGGTTTTCTAATGTAAGGGCTTTAATAATAATCGTGATTTATAGCCGATTGGAGGTCTGGTATGTGAGATCTATACTGCAAAGGAGATTAAAAACGTGGCAAAGTTGCATTGCAGCTCCATATATTCATTGATTTTGTATGTGTTTTGTCGATTTTGTGAACAAAAAGCAATGCGAGTGTGAGCATACTTAACACAAGCGTAAAAAATACCTTACATGAGTATTGACGATTGTTTGAATATAGGATTATAATAATCCCAAGTGATCAACAAAGATGAACATTTCAACTACAGAGTACGAACAATGTACGGAAATAGGAGGTATTTTTCACATGTCAGTTCAGAACGTTTTGGATCTCATTAAGGAAAAAAACATTGAGTGGGTAGACTTCCGTTTTATCGGTTTATCCGGTAGAGCACAACACATCAGCTTACCGGCTGTAGAGGTTGATGCAGAAACTTTTGTTAATGGTGTAGCGTTCGACGGTTCCTCCATTCCAGGCTTCCGCGGTATCGAGCAATCCGACATGGTTATGATGCCAGACACCAACTCGGCTTTCATTGATCCGTTCACAGCTCATCCTACATTGGTTATCATGTGCAATATCTACACTCCGGAAGGCGAACGTTACGATCGCGACCCGCGCGGTATCGCTGAGAAAGCCGAAGAATATCTGCAAACTGCAGGTGTCGGTACAGACGCATTTTTTGCTCCTGAATCCGAGTTCTTTATTTTCGACAGCGTTCGTTACGAAACCGGTATGAATAGATCGTTTTTTGAAGTGGATTCCGAAGAAGCGGCTTGGAACTCCGGCCGTAAAGAAGAAGGCGGCAACCTTGGTTTCAAAATTCCGGTAAAAGGCGGTTATGTACCGGTTGCTCCTACAGATACGCAACAAGACATCCGCAGCGAAATGTGCCGTTTGTTGATGGAAGCCGGTCTTCGCATCGAGCGCCATCACCACGAAGTGGCGACTGCCGGACAAGGCGAAATCAACTTCCGTTTTGACACGCTGACTAAAACAGCCGACAACCTGATGAAATATAAATATATCGTGCAAAACACAGCTAGACAATATGGTAAAGTGGCAACTTTCATGCCAAAACCAATGTTTGGCGACAACGGCAGCGGCATGCACGTGCATATGTCCATCTTTAATGATGGTACTCCGTTGTTCTATGATAAAGAAGGTTATGCTAACCTGAGCGAATTGGCGCTGCATTATGTAGGGGGTATTTTGTACCATGCTCCAGCGTTGATCGCCATTACGAACCCAAGCACCAACTCCTTCAAGCGTCTTGTACCTGGCTACGAAGCGCCGGTTAACCTGGTATTCTCCAAAGGCAACCGTTCCGCTGCAGTTCGTATTCCAGTTGCTGCAGTAACGCCTAAAGGCTGCCGCATCGAGTTCCGGACTCCGGACTCCACGTCCAACCCTTATCTTGCTTTCGCAGCTATGCTGATGGCAGGTCTTGACGGTATCAAGAAGAAGATCGATCCTCGTGCGCTTGGTTACGGTCCGTACGACAAAAATATTTATGAACTGTCCGACGAAGAAAAAGCGGAAATCCGCAGCGTTCCGGGTACTTTGGACGAAGCGCTTAACGCTTTGGAAGCAGACTATGAGTTCTTGCTTGAAGGCGGCGTATTTACTAAGGACTTTATCGACAACTACGTCAACCTTAAACGCGACGAAGCGAAGTCCGTTGGAATCCGCATCCATCCTTACGAGTACAACCTGTACTTCGACCTGTAAGTTGAACTTATTTATCATGTAAATATAACCCCCGGGACTTCGATCCCGGGGGTTTTTCTATGTTAAATCGCATGACATCGCTGCGTGTTAAAGTAAGCGGGACACGGTTTAAGGGTCATTATTTTGTAACAATTCGCCTTTATACTAGCGATATAGAGATACCGCAAGATGGGTGGTGCGATCATGGGAGATAACTGGACAGACAAAGAAGCGGCTCATTTGCTCGGCAGAGCGACGTTTTTGTCGGGCAAGGAAGAAGTAACGGCAGCCGTCAAACTCGGTAAAGATGAGACGGTGCGCCGGCTGGTAGCGGGCGAATCGATTACGGGTAAAACGACGGAACTGCTGCCGATCGTTTCTTTGAAAGCGGACGGAAAAGACATGTCCGCAGATCAAATCGGCGATCAGCAAACGTATTGGCTGTATCGAATGGTGAACACGGAGGCGCCGTTGATCGAAAAGATGACGTTGTTCTGGCATGGGCACTTTGCAACTTCGTATCAGAAGGTGAAGCAAACCGAACTGATGGTGAAGCAAAACGAGCTTTTCCGCAAGTATGCGCTTGGCAGCTTTCACGAGCTGGTGCTTGAGGTGGGAAAAGATCCGGCCATGATGATATGGCTTGATTCGAACAGCAACCGTAAAGGGAAACCTAACGAAAATTATGCCCGCGAAGTGATGGAGTTGTTTACGCTTGGCATCGGTAATTACACTGAGCAGGATATTCGCGAGGCGGCCAGGGCGTTTACCGGCTGGAAATACGAGAAGGCGCTGGATGAGGTGAGTTTTCAGCCTAAGCAGCATGACGACAAGAAAAAAACGCTGCTTGGCGAAAGCGGCAATTTTAACGAAACGACCGTAGTGGATGTGCTGTTCCGGCAGGAGGCGCTTCCGAAATATATAGCGCTTAAGCTGCTGCATTATTTTGCTGCCGATCAGCCTTCCGAAGCTTGGATTCAGAAGGTTGCCGCCGATGTGAAACAAAAATCAACGCTGGGTGAAGTGTTATCAAATTTATTTTTGTCGGATGAATTTTATCAGGATAATGTGAGGAGCGGCTTGATCAAAACGCCGATTGAATATGTGGCCGGCATTGTGAAATCGCTAAAGCTGCCGTTATCCAAAGGTTTCACTCAAGCGGCCCGTAAAATGGGCCAGGAGTTGTACCTGCCGCCGGATGTAGCGGGCTGGCGTGGCGGAGCGTCCTGGCTGATGAGCACCTCGCTGCTGTCGAGGTATCAGTTTGCCGAATCGGTGGCGAAACGGGTAAATAATACGCTGCTGACGTCGGCCGATTTCAGCGTTGGAGCCGATGCGAAACCGGAGGAGTGGGTGTCCTCGTTTGGCAAAAATATCGGCTTATGGGAGCTTGGCGGCAGTACCGCGCAGGTGCTTTCCCAATATGCCGGCGATACGTTTGTATACAGCACGCAAAAGCAAAGCGGCATGAAGGGGCTGCTGCAGCTGTTGATGATCAGTCCTGAAGCACAAATGAAATAGGAAGGGGGCGGTAACGATGAAAATGACAAGACGCGATTTTCTCATCAAGGGCACTGCGCTCCTTGCCGCGCTTGGGTTAAGAGGGCCTATCGTGCTCGCCGACGACGGGCTGCCGATCAGCAGCACGGTGAGCAGCGATCCGGGAGTGGACAATCCGGTACTAGTCGTTGTGCAATTAAGCGGCGGCAACGACGGCATCAATACGCTTGTCCCATACGGCATGGGCGGTTATTTTGACGCGCGGTCGACGCTCAGAATTACCCAAAGCGAGGTGCTGGCGCTCACTAGCCAAGTGGGATTGCATCCAAGCTTGACGGGTCTTAAAGCGTTGTATGATAAAGGAAAGCTGGCGATCGTGCAAGGAGTCGGTTATCCGAAACCCGACCATTCGCATTTTCGCTCGATGGAAATTTGGCAAACGGCGGAACCGGAGAAGTACCTCCGTACGGGGTGGCTGGCCCGTTATGTTGAATCGTCGCTCCGTTCATCAACCAACCCTCTTCGTGCCATACAGATCGGCAATGCCGCCAATAAAGCGTTTAATTCGGATTCGATCGGCGTACCGGTCATTCAAACCGTCGAATCTTTTAACTTCTTTGACGCCAAGACGCCTAAGGCCGATCAGAACCGGCTTTCTAAAGCGTTTCTCGATATGTACGATCCGCTTCGTCAAGCCGCGAATTTGCAGGTAACGTGCCAGCGCGGCGTTGACGCGTATGAAAGTGTAGAGGCGATTCATGCGCTGGATAATGCCTACGTAAATAAAGTCGAATATCCGAAGTCGGGCTTCGCCAAAGATTTGCAGCTGATCGTCAAGCTGCTTGCCGGCAAATCCGGCACCCGCGTATTTTATGTGCAGTTGGGCGGTTTTGACGACCATGCCGACGAGAAAAACTTGCATGCCAAGCTGCTCAGCCAAATGGATCAAGCGCTCAGCGCATTTTATCAGGATCTTGAAGCTCAAGGTTTGCAGGACCGCGTCGTCACGATGGCTTTCTCCGAATTTGGGCGGCGGGTGAAGGAGAACGGCAGCGGCGGCACCGATCATGGCACCGCAGCTCCGATGTTTGTGTTAGGGGGCCGCGTCAAGGGCGGATTGTACGGCGAATATCCAAGTTTGACGAACTTGGATAACGGAGACCTGAAATACCAGGTCGACTTCCGTTCCGTTTATTATACGGTGCTTGACGATTGGCTGAAAGGAGACGCCAAGGCCGCACTTGGGCAAATCTTTGAAAAAATTAATTTCATATAGACCGATGGGAACTAGTCCTCGGGGCAAGCAGCTGCATGTTAGTTGGCGCCCGGGGATTTTTTTCATGTTTGATGATTCAGGGCAAAAGCATAAAGCATCTCGTACATGGGAGTCCGATTCAAATGGCTGCGGTAGAGCGCAAGCCGGTCCGCGGTCCACACAAGCGGGCTGTAGGCCTGCGACAATCCTTCCTGACGGTTGAACGGCGCATTCCCCTGATAACGCCGGGCCAGCGTAATATGCGGCGAATAGGCGCGATCCTCAGGCTCGTAACCATGCTGCTGCATCGCTTGTTCCACTTGCCGGTGCAGCGTCTCGAGCCGGTCCGTATCTCCTTTTACCCCCGCCCACAAGATGCTTGGAGATGACGGTTTGCCAAATACGCCCAAGTCTCCCGTAATCAAATGCAGGGGGGCCGTTCCGGCGGCGATGCTTTCCAGATGTGAGCGGATGGCTGGGAGCTTATCTTCGGGTGTATTGCCAAGAAATTGAACTGTGATATGCATGTCTTCGGGATGCACCCATTTCTGGAAAGATAATAAGCGTTCCTTAAGCGGTTCGCAAATCGTCTTGAGGCCCAATTTAACTTCTGTTGAAACAGGCACGGCAATAAAGAGGCGGAAATGTTCGCTCATTGAATCCTCCTTTCAGCGATTTATTTAATATGTCCAAAGATTGGATTCTACAATATCGTGAAGAATGCGGTGAAACACTTGAACAGTGCGGTTGAACTTTGCTATCATTACCATAATAACAGAAAGCGAAGGTGTAAAAACGAATGGCTAAACGCGCTTACAATTTTAATGCGGGACCGGCAGCGCTGCCGCTTGAAGTACTGCAAAAAGCTCAGGAACAATTCGTCGATTATAAAGGCATTGGCATGTCCATCATGGAAATCTCTCACCGCAGCAGCGAGTATGAGCAAGTCAACGACTCGGCGCAAGCTCTGTTGAAAGAGCTGTTTGGCATTCCAGACGGTTACAAAGTGCTCTTCCTGCAAGGCGGCGCCAGCACGCAATTTACGATGATTCCGATGAACTTCCTGGCAGCGGGAACTGTCGGCAGTTATATACATACCGGAGCATGGGCGGAAAAGGCGATTCAAGAAGCAAAGCTATTTGGCGAAGTTTCCGTCGCTGCCAGCTCGGAGGCGGACAATTTTAAACGTATTCCGGCACTTAGCGATATTCAGCTTGCGCCGAATTCGGCTTACTTGCACTTGACCTCCAACGAAACGATCGGCGGGTCGCAGTTCCAGCAATATCCGGATACAGGCAATGTGCCGCTGATCGCCGATATGTCCAGCGATATTTTGTGCCGTCCGGTGGATGTGTCGAAGTTCGCGATGATCTATGCGGGCGCACAAAAAAATCTGGGTCCGTCCGGGGTTACGGTCGTTATTTTACGCGAGGACATGCTGAGCCTTGTCCCGAAAAATCTTCCGACCATGTTCAGCTACGCGACTCATGCCAAAAACAACTCGTTGTACAATACACCTCCCGCTTACTCGGTATATATGGTAGGTCTTGTGCTGGAATGGATCAAGGAAAACGGCGGGGTTGCGGCTATGGAACGTGCCAACCGCGAGAAGACTTCGCTTATTTACAAAGCGATCGACGACAGCAACGGTTTTTACCGCGGGGTTGTCGAACCGGGCGACCGTTCCTTGATGAACATCACGTTCCGGATGAATGATGAAGAACTTGAGAAGAAATTCGCCAAAGAATCGGAGCAGAACGGTTTTGTCGGCTTGAAGGGACACCGCAGCGTTGGCGGCCTCCGCGCTTCCACTTACAATGCCGTTCCTTACGAAGCGTGCAAGGCGCTCGCCGAATTTATGGCCGATTTCCAAGCTCGCAACAGTTAATAGACACTAAAGCCTCGTTACTCGCTGTTTGCGGAGCGGCGGGGCTTTTTCACGCAAAAAAAATGAGCTCCGCTGGGCGGGCTCATCAAATAACCGCAAATATTTTATATGAAAACCATGTTTATGCAAATGATTCTTTTACAGCAGGTTCAACGAGCTTGTAACCGATGTTGCGAATCGTTACAATATATTCTGGAGTACGTGCATTGTGCTCGATTTTATCTCGAAGATGGCTGATATGCACATCAACGATACGCGTATCTCCGAGAAAGTGATAATCCCATACGCCATGCAGCAGCTGTTGTCGGCTAAGCACTCTGCCGCGGTGCTTGCAAAGGAATAGCAGCAGGTCGAACTCTTTAGGCGTCAGCTCAATCAGTTCGCCGCGCACGGTGACTTCACGGCCTTCGGGAGCAAGTACGATCTGCCCGATGGTCAGCGGAGCTTCCTCCGTGGAAGAAGGCAACGTCTGGATGCGGCGCAATATGGCCTGAATCCGTGAAATCAGCTCTTGCGGGCTGAACGGCTTGGTCATATAATCGTCGGCTCCGTTATCAAGTCCGGCAATTTTATCGGACAAGTCCTGCATCGCCGTCAGCATAATAATAGGCACCAGGTTATTGCGTTCTCTGAGCGCACGGCATACTTGAATGCCGTCCATTTTCGGCAGCATGAGATCCAAGACGATCAGATCAGGGCGGAATGAATGGATAGCGTTAAAAACGGCTTCCCCATCATGTACACAATGCACCTCGAAGCCGACCAGCTTTAGATTGAACTCTATGAGCATGGAGATCGAAGGTTCATCGTCGACGACCAGAATTTTCTTTTTTGTCATTATACTCCCTCATTTATGTGAATTGTTTTATTTTGCTTTATGTTCTCATTATGATAAAGCAGCATCATCAGCATATTAAGAAGAAGTAAACCTAATGTTAAATTTAAGCTATAGCGGCGCATCTATTTTTGAAAACAGGGAGATTGTGAGGCATCATGGCATTTCACATCGTTTTGGTCGAGCCGGAAATTCCCGCGAATACCGGTAATATCTCGAGAACCTGTGCGGCGACAGGGACTTATTTGCATCTTGTTCGGCCTCTTGGTTTCAATACCGACGACAGAACGCTGAAACGGGCTGGCCTTGACTACTGGCCGGCGGTAAAAGTAGAATATCACGACTCATTTCAGGAAGTAAAAGATAAGAACCCTCAGGGACGGTTCTTTTTTGCGACGACAAAAGCGAAGCGCATCTATACGGATTTTACATTTCAGGATGGAGATTTTCTCGTATTCGGCAAAGAAACGAAAGGGCTGCCCGAACACATTCTTGCCGCTCATCCGGAATCGTTGATGCGTTTGCCGATGACCGGCGACGTACGTTCGCTGAACTTATCGAATTCCGCTGCGATTATTTTATATGAAGGATTGCGGCAAACGGGGTTTATGGACTTAAATTAGAAATTCTTTGCGAACAATATAATTGAAGTAAGCTGCCCGGATGTAAGTAGGATGGCGACGGATTCAGGGTACATTTTCGGGGAAATTGACTTGAGACATGTTAGAGGAGAGGTGAACGGATGATGAAACCTGTAGGTGTTGTCCGTAAAGTGGACCAATTGGGGCGTATTGTATTACCTAAATCGCTGCGCAAAAGATATCAAATGAACGAAGGCGATCCTGTTGAGATTCTTGTAAGCGGTGACCATATTATATTGGAACGTTACCGCCCAAGATGCGTATTCTGCGGCAGTATGGAAATGGTCAGCGAATTTAGGGAACGCCATGTTTGCGCCGAATGTTTGACAGAGATGAATGTGTTGAAAGAACAAGCCTAACAAACTTCCAAATAAACACCAAAAAACCACCGCGGCTTCGAATGAAGCACGGTGGTTTTTTAGTTTATGCCTTAAGCTCCGGGGGAGAACCCGGCGGCATTACAGGCCCTTAGTCTTGTCGTCGTTATATGCGGCAGTAAGCATGGCCGTAAGAAACATCAATATAGTAACCATCATAATCCAAAATGTTGCGGACATTCTTAAAAGCACCTCTTCCTGCAGCTTTAGCGACCTGCGCTTATATGGGTATTATACCCCAAGCATAGTGTAAAAGAAAACGTCTAAAACTGTGAACATTATTTGAAAAACACAAAGTTTGTAGCCAGAGGCCGCAGCTTTCCGTCGGAAGGACGGTTAATCACCTGGCCGTCGTAGATCATGCTGGAAGAGCCGCCGCCGTCCAAATTATAAGCATCGACAACGCCAAGCTGAATCAGCTTGTCCTGCAGCTCGGCTAAAGTGGCCCCGGAATTGCCGCGCTCGTCGTAGCCGTCGGTTACGATAAACAACAGCTGGTCGTTTCGGTAGTTGCCGACAACCGTTCGGGGCGCCCTGGCCGGTGATGTCGCCCAGGGGGACGGGATTGCCGTTCTTTTGCCATTCTGAAGCAGCGTCGGTACAAATGTGGCGCCAAAGTCTGGGCCCAGCTTGTCCAAATCGGCTTGACGCGAAAATTTGCCGCCGATCAGCTTGCGGTCCTTGCTGAGTCCGATAAAGGTCAAGTTATCGAAAGTCGGCTCGAAGCCGTAAACGTATTTGCCGCCAACCATCGTGGTGCTGAGCGGATAACGTTTGCCGGTTTTGTTGTCGTCCGCAAATCCTCCCGCATTGACGCCGGCAACCGCCCCTGTCCGGCGAACCGCCTCCAGCGTAGTTTCGGAGCTGCCCAGCTTGTCCTTGCCGAGCACCATTTTCATCGCTTTATCGCTTTTCATGTCAACTTTAAGGGCATACCCTTTATAGTTTGCTTCATTTAAGTAAAATAATTTCAGGTCGATGTTGCTAGTTGACGTTTGTTTGCTCGGTTTACCAAGCTTGGCGGTTATGCGCGAGTCGTAAATGGCATTTGGCCGGGAAGCCGCTGACGCCGCCGTTTTGGCCATCGCCGCCGTATCGGCCGTACTTTTTTCGTACAGTTGAAAAAACTTTTCGATTGTCGTTTTAATTTGCGTTGCATTGGTATAAGCGGTATCAAGTTTCTTGTTGACGTTCTCCGCGTCGTTCTTTAATGAGAATGCGGGAGCAGGCTGAAGTTTGATAGCGGGCAACTGAACGGACATATGTATGGCCAGCATATAAATTAAAGCCCCTAGAAAAGGAGCGCACGCCATCAAAAACACACGGTTGATTTGTTGTACCGGGTTCATTATTGCAACACATCCAGGCTTTTTTTCAAATCATCCAGCTTTTTTTTCACATCGGCAAGCTGGGTATACAGCTGGTTGCTGTTGTCTGTTTTACTGTTGGCGCTGTCCTTCGTGAAAGCCAAGAGCTCGCTGAGCGAGTCGATTTTCGATTGCATTTTGGCCATATCGGAGGTCATGTTGTCTTTTAATTCCGTTACCTGCTTCTGGTAATCATCCTGAATTGTCTTCAACTGCTGTTCGGTTTGTGCGGCAATGTTCTGTTCGATCTGCTTGGTCATATACTCCGCGTACATCTTAGCGCCATATACTCCGGCCCCGATCAGCAGTATCCACCCTAATAACAAATAAATATAAGTGCTGGTTTTTGCTTTGGCGGATTTGACGCTTCGCGCTGCGGGCTGCTGCCGGACGGTTGACGTCTCAACGGGCGTGCTCATGTTGGTCTCACCTCATCCATTATTATAACATGCGACGCTTCCCGAATAAAAATCGACGGCGAACGTTTTAGGCACAATATCCTGATGATACTGGTTTTGCATACAGTTTGCAATCTCGCAAAACGGAATGTGCAAGATGAAAGAATATGAGAATGCAGCGCAAGGGCAACCTATTTGATATCACACTGACTTTTGTAAACAAAACAAACATTACCGTATAGTATGTTTGACAAAAGGCGGCTTATCCGTTAGCATGAAATTGAGCATCCCGATTAGAAAATGTTGGATTTTTTAATTTTCAAAAATGCAGCGAAGGAGCTGGAATCTATGAGTTACGACGTGATCATTGTTGGAGCAGGCCCGGCAGGGGCAAGTGCGGCATTATTCACCGCCAAAGCAGGCAAAAAAACATTGGTGATTGACAGCGACCAGAGCGTCACCCGAAGAGCATGGATCGAAAATCATTACGGCGTAGCGGAAATTACAGGTCCTGACCTCGTCGATACCGGCAAGAAGCAAGCTGCTAAGTTCGGAGCCGAATTCGTTCAAGGAAAAGCGACGGGTATTGGCAAATCCGATAACGGACTCTCCGTGACAACAGATGAAGCAAGTTATGAAGGCACACACGTCATCGTAGCAACCGGCATGTTTGCCGATTTGGCGGAAGCGGCGGGATTGGCTACAAAACCCGGCACGGAGCCAAGAATCAAAACGATTCTGGATCTTGATGCCGCCGGTCAGGCAAGTATTCCTGGAGTTTGGGGTGCGGGCACCATTGCAGGGGTCAGCATGCACACGATTATTACCGCGGGCGATGGAGCCAGAGTGGCGATCAATGTCATCAGTGAATTAAACGGAGCCCGTTACGTCGATCATGACGTTCTGAAAGCTTAATATAAGATAAGAGATAACATATTAAGACCGGCGCTTCCTATCGGGGAGCTGCCGGTCTTTTTGCGGTAATTGAACGTTGCGGTTTGGGCCGGATTGAGAAGCGCTGTTTGTGGCAAATTAATTGCAAGGGGTGGAATGAAAACGATGTGCTTGGAAGGATGGTGATCCCATATGGCAGCGGTATACGAGACGATTATTATAGGGGGCGGGATTGCGGGGCTGCAGGCTGCGATTCAGCTGGGCCGGATGGGTCACCGCATTCTTGTGGTCGATTCGGAAGCGGGAAGATCTGTTTTATGCAAAAGCTATCATAACGTGATCGGCTGGCCGGACGGCATTTCCGGGCAGGAACTGCGCAGGCTGGGACGGTTACAAGCGGCACGATACGGAGCGGAGCTGCTGAAAGGCGAGGCGCTCAGCGTTAACAAGGAAAAGGAGCTTTTTGCCGTATCGGTAAGAGATGAGGCTGCTGCGAACGAAAAGACCTTATATCGCTCGCATACGCTGCTGATCGCCACCGGGGTGATGGATCGATTCCCGCAGCTGACCGGGCTCGTTGAATGTTTGGGTTTGTCGATCTACGTCTGTCCGGATTGCGACGGATACGAAATTTCCGCCAAACACACGATTGTACTGGGCTCCGGCGATACAGGGGCGCGGATGGCGCTGACATTGTCCTATTTTACGGACAAACTTGTCTATGTCAATCATGAGCAGCATACGGTTGACCCGGATCTGATGCTCCGGCTTGAGGAGAAACGCATCGAATGCATCGGCGAGCCCATCGGGCGAATTTTGACTGCCCCAGGAAAGGAAGGCGTTTTTCAAGGAGTGAAGCTTGCGAGCGGCCGTCTCGTCCCCGGGGAAAAAGCGTTTATTGCCTTTGGCGGCAATGAAGTGCGTTCCTCCATTGTCGCCGGGCTTGGCGTACAGCTGTATGAGAATAAGCACATCGTGACCGATCCGCGCTCCAAAATGACAAACATCCACGGCGTATGGGCGGCGGGAGATATCGGCGTGCATTCCGAGCAGCTTACCATCGCTATGGGAGAAGGATCGCAAGCGGCAATTTGGATTCATAAGGAGCTGCTGCGTATGGCCGCAGGACGGGTTGAAGCGGAACCGGTGAGAAGCTGAGTGGATACGTTTAATAGTTTTTTTCCAAATTTTTGATCAGCGTTTTGGTAGGTTCTTCGCCATTAACGAATATGCGCTTCAGCTTCAGCGGATCTTGGTTGGTCTTGGTTTTCCCTTGTTCAATGGTAAAAGCGAAGCGGAAGCCGTTTTCTTTCAGAATCGCCAATGTTTTGGCGTTGTAGGCGCCGTAAGGGTAACAAAATATATCGGCCGTTGTGCCGAGCTGATCTTCGATTTGTTTTTTGGCCTCCAGGATTTCGTAGGCCTGGTCCGATTTACTGAGCGAGGTCAAGTAAGGATGTGTCATCCCGTGAGGCTGGATATCCCAACCGGCCTCATGCATTTCTTTCACTTGTTCCCAGGATAAAAAATAACCGTCATCCGTCGTGCCGGGCGACATAAACAAGGTGGCGTGAAATCCGAGTTTTTTCAGAAGCGGCATAGCGTACTCGTGATTATCCGCATATCCGTCGTCAAAAGTAAGCAGCACCGGTTTCTTCGGCATCTCCGCTTCCCCCAACCAGATGTCGGAAAAGTGCTTCAACGTCAAGGTGGTATATCCGTTCTCGGCTAAATAGTTCATCTGTTCTGTAAAAAGCTCCGGTGTAATAACGGCTTTGTTACCGGGATCATAGGTGATGCTGTGGTAATTCAGCACGGGGATGGAAACGGCAGCGGCGACTGCGGAGGACGGCTTGACAGACAATGCAATCAGGTTAAGCAACAAACAGCAAATAAGAGAGGTCCGGACTAGAATCAATTTCTTCACCCACCTGCTCAAGTTGGATTTGGAATCTATAATTCTATGTATAAGCCGGACCCTCTTATTTTATAACATCAGAATTTATCATTTTCAGCGGAGCTGAACAATTCTGATGTTTCAAGAAAAATTTCCGCTAGATCGCGGTCGCTCATCCTTGAATGGCTTCGATAGAAGTTTTTGTTATAACATCAGAATTTATCATTTTCAGCGGAGCTGAACAATTCTGATGTTTCAAGAAAAACTTCCGCTAAATCGCGGTCGCTCATCCTTGAATGGCGGAGCTGTCGGCGGGAAGAGGCAGCTCTTTAATTACGTGCGCATATTCTTCTACAGCCGCCTCGCCTGACGGAGACAGGCGATAAATGCCCCTTTCGATGCGCTGGAACCAGCGGTAGTAATTTTTTTGCAGCAATCCGGGCACTTTGGAGCTGCCGGTCAACTCTCTTAACTGCTTTGGGCTCAGCGGTCCGCGCTGCTTCAGCAAACAAGCGATATGCAGCGCTTTCTCGCGGTATGCCGTCACCAGCTTGCGCTGCGTGCTGCCGCCAACATTGTAATCGGCCCGCCGTTCGCGGAATTCTTGAACGACAAGACGTGCCGCTCTTTTGTTATGCCGGGGTGCTGTCGTTCCAGGGTGGCAGACCACTTCAACCTTCGGTTTTCGTGTTTTATAAAATTGCACGGTCAGAACGCCGAGCCCGAGCATTTGGCATAAGCGGCGGATTTCCGGCCAGCTTGCGCCGTGCGGCGCTTTTCCTTTGCTTGGCAGCTCGAAGGCGACATATACTTGCGTGCTCATGGTCAGCCGATCAATGCCTTGGAGCAGGAGCGGGATGTTTAAGCTTTTTTTCAATTCAATAATGACGGGTGGTTCTTCCCCGCGTATTGCGACAACATCGCAATGATTGACCTCGCCGCGAACCTCGAAGCCAAGTTGTTCAAAATACGTTTTTACCGGGGCGTACAGCTCGGTTTCGCTGCGGATAGCGATGGGAAACGACTCCTTCCTTCACATCTTTCGAAGTTCATCTTCATATTAATAGCCGTGAAAAAACCGAACAATTTTTCTAGTGCCATTATAGCATAAGTTTGCTACGATATTGAGAGAGTTGAAAGGAGAGATTCCGATGTCGAGCATTCAGGAATGGCTGAACCGACGATTTGCCTGCGGCTGCGGGCAGACGCATGAGGTAGCGATTCGGCACATTGCTATTCACTCCGGCGCCTTGGATGAGGTACCGGCATATTTAGCGCAAAATAACTATGACCGGGTGCTGCTGGTTGCGGATGAGCAGACGATGAGGGTTGCAGGCAACCGGCTTTTTGCCGGGCTGACCGGAGCCGACGTATGTATTCTGCTGCCGGATGAGAAAGGCGAAATCGCCGCGGATGAGCAAGCGATCGTACAAGTGCTGCTGGCGCTGAAGGAAGGCGTTAAGGCAATTCTTGCCGTAGGTTCGGGCACAATTCATGATATCGTGCGATTTGCATGCAGCAAAACGGGCCATGCCTTCATCTCGGTGCCAACCGCTCCTTCCGTGGACGGTTTTACGTCGGTCGGCGCCCCGCTTATTCTGCGCGGGTTTAAACAAACCGTCCATGCATTGGCTCCGGAAGCGATGTTTGCCGATGTGAAGGTGATGGCCGGAGCGCCGCAAGCGATGATCGCCGCCGGTTTCGGAGATATGCTTGGCAAGTTTACTTCGCTGGCCGATTGGGGGCTGGGCCGAGTGCTTTTTGACGAAGCTTTCTGCGAGACGGCGGAAGAGCTGACGCGGGATGGCCTTCGGCTGTGCCTCGATCACGTCGATGAGATTGCCAAAGGTTCTGAGCTTGGGGTATGCAAGCTGATGGAAGCGTTGACGTTATCGGGGATATCGATGCTGCTTGTCGGCCACTCGCGTCCGGCTTCGGGAGCCGAGCACCATCTGTCGCATTTTTGGGAGATGAATTATTTGCAGGAGCGGCGGCGGGCGCTTCTCCATGGAGCGAAGGTAGGCGCAGCTACCGTGTTGATGGCTCACAAGTATGCTGAATTGGCCGGGATGAACCGGGATGAGGCGATTCGGCGGATTCACGAAAGGCCGCAGCTTAGCAGGGAGCACGACGAACAGATGATTCGCGATGCCTTTGGGGCTATCGCCGAACAGGTGATTGCTGAGAACTTTCCGCCATCTGAACGGCAAGAGGCTGCCGGCGCTTCGTTTCTTGCGCAGCGGCTGAATGATCGATGGGAAGCGGTCGCTGCCATTGCGCGCAGCGTTCCTGCACCGGAGCAGTTGGCTTCTCTGCTTGTTCAGGTAGGGGGAGCGGCATCCCCGGAACAATTGGGCATTTCTCCGGCCTTGCTGGCACGAAGTCTGGATTGCGCATTGTTCGTCCGCAGCCGCTATACTATTCTTCGACTGATGCGTTTTATCGGACCTGAAACCCCGATTTAACGGTCCGGGCTCTATTTCATTGAGGCGTTGTCCTGTTCATGGGGCGGCGTCTTTTTTTCTTTACTTTTTTTCAAAAATTTCGGGCAACATATCCGCTGCAAAAGCATAGGTATTTAATACACTTCTTCTTGTCACACTGATGCTTAAGAAAGAAATGGATAAGTGGAGAAGTTTCTAGGTCAAACTTGATTTGAGCATTGGGTCACTCTTACAAAGCTGGCTTTTTCTTTGGAAAAAGCGCAGTATCCCTTACGAAGTCGGCTTTTTTCTTGAAAAAGCCCAGTGTCCCGTACGAAGCTGGCTTTTTCCTTCGAAAAAGCCCAGTATTCCTTACGAAGCAGGCTTTTCCTTCGAAAAAGCCCTTAGGAGGTCAACAAAATGGACATTTTTAAGAAGATTTCGGAGTACCGTGCGGAAAATGAGAGATTGGCGTGGACCGGCAGCTTCAAGGAATATATTGAAAAAGTCCGCCAAAATCCAAGCCTGTCGATGACGGCGCATTCCCGGGTATACCAAATGATCGCCTCCTCAGGAATCGATGAAGACAACGGAAGGCGAAAGTACAAATTTTTCGAGCAGGAAATTTTTGGTCTGGACCGAAGCGTTGAAAAGCTGGTTGAAGAGTACTTTCACTCAGCGGCTCGAAGACTCGATGTGCGCAAGCGGATCTTGCTGCTGATGGGACCTGTGAGCGGCGGCAAATCCACGATCGTCACGATGCTCAAGCGTGGTTTGGAGCAATTTTCCCGTACGGATGAGGGAGCGATTTATGCAATTAAAGGCTGCCCGATGCATGAAGACCCGCTGCATCTGATACCGCTGGAACTGCGTCCCGATGTGGAAAAAGATCTGAATGTCAAAATCGAAGGCAATTTGTGCCCGTCGTGCCAAATGAGGCTTAAAACGGAGTACGGAGGACGCATAGAGGAAGTGCAGGTTGAACGGGTACTGATCTCCGAGGACAATCGCACCGGGATCGGGACCTTCAGTCCTTCCGATCCGAAGTCGCAGGATATTGCCGATTTGACGGGCAGCATCGATTTTTCGACGATTACAGAATATGGATCGGAATCCGACCCTCGCGCATACCGGTTTGACGGAGAGCTTAATAAAGCGAACCGCGGTCTGATGGAATTTCAGGAAATGCTCAAGTGTGACGAGAAGTTCCTGTGGAATTTGCTTTCGCTTACGCAGGAAGGCAACTTTAAGGCGGGACGGTTTGCTTTGATTAGCGCCGACGAATTGATTATTGCGCATACGAATGAATCGGAGTACAAATCGTTTATCGCCAATAAGAAAAACGAAGCGCTCCAGTCGCGGATGATCGTCATGCCGATTCCTTATAATTTGAAGGTGTCGGAAGAGGAGAAAATTTACGGCAAGCTCATCAAGCAAAGCGATATGTCCCATATACATATAGCTCCGCACAGTCTGCGCGCCGCCGCTATTTTTTCAATCTTGTCACGGCTTAAAGAAACGAAAAAGCAGGGCATGGACCTGGTCAAAAAAATGCGGATGTACGACGGCCAAGAGGTCGAAGGCTACAAGGAAGCCGATCTGAAGGAAATGCAAAACGAATACATCGAAGAAGGCATGACCGGCATCGACCCGCGTTACGTCATCAACCGGATCTCCAGCGCGCTCATCCGGCACGACCTGCAGTGCATCAACGCTCTTGACGTGCTGCGCGCGCTCAAGGATGGTCTCGATCAGCATGCTTCAATCACGAAAGAAGAACGCGAGCGTTATCTGAACTTTATTTCCGTTGCCCGCAAAGAATACGACGAGCTTGCCAAAAAAGAAATTCAAAAAGCATTTGTTTATTCCTTTGAAGAATCCGCCAAAACGCTGTTTGACAATTATCTCGACAACATCGAAGCTTATTGCAATTGGCAGAAAATTCGCGACCCGCTGACGGGGGAAGAGATGGATCCGGATGAACGGCTGATGCGTTCGATTGAAGAGCAGATCGGCATATCGGAAAATGCGAAAAAAGCGTTCCGCGAAGAGATTTTGATCCGGATGTCATCCTACTCGCGCAAAAACCGCAAGTTCGATTATTCGAGCCATGAGCGGCTGCGCGAAGCGATCGAAAAAAAGCTGTTTGCCGATTTGAAGGACATCGTAAAAATAACGACTTCAACGAAAACACCGGACGACAGGCAGTTGAAAAAAATCAACGAGGTGACCGAACGGCTGATCGACGAGCATGGCTACTGTCCGGCTTGCGCAAACGAATTGCTCCGGTATGTGGGCAGCTTGCTGAATCGTTAAATATCATCCGAGCCTGCTCCTTGCGGGCTTTTTATTTTTGGGCGTGCCCAATTTTGAAGTAGGCATTCACCCTGTGGGCGAACGCACATATGTTGAATTGAGAACTATATCCCGTTACTTCTTCGTAACGGAATGACTGAGCCCATTTCAACAGAATGCGAGTGATTCAAATGCCTGTTCATATTCATGTGCCGCATGGCGGCGGAATTAGCGGCATGCATGGTGATCCAGCTCCCGGTGTGCATGGCGGTGCCGGGTTCCATGGCGGTCCTGCCCCGGGTTTTCACGGTCCTAGCCCTGGCGTTCACGGCGGAGTGGGTCCTGGTTTTCACGGTCCCGGTCCCGTACATGTCGGCCCGATCGGCCATAGTCCCGGCTTTCATGGGCCTGTTGACGGAGGATTAGGTGCGTTGCCGCTTATCGCTCCAATCGTTTACAGCACACTTTATCCTTACTCGTATCCCTATCCTTATCCGCCCTATCCGCCATATCCGTACCCATATCCCTATCCGGCGTATTAATGCGAAAAACTTCCTTGGCCTGCAGACGGCTTAGGAAGTTTTTTAGTTATTTATTCATGTTCCCGCGATATAGGAAAAACAATGTTGACGACGGTTCCTTTATTGACTTCACTTTCAATATGCATATGCCCTTGATGATTTTCAATAATCTTGAAGCTGACCATGAGGCCAAGCCCGGTCCCTTTTTCTTTGGTCGTATAAAAAGGTTCCCCAAGCCGAGGAATCCGTTCCTCAGGTATGCCGCATCCTTGGTCGATACATCGAATCACGATGTGGCGCTCATCATAGTTTTTTACCTCCAGGATGATATTCCCGCCTTCCGGCATCGAGTCGATGGAGTTGTTCAAAATATTAATAAATACTTGTTTAATCTGATTTTCATCACAAAGGATCGGAGGGAGCCCCGCGGTAATTTTAGTTGAGATCAGCACATTATTCATAATGGCCTGCGAATTCAGTAAAGCCACTGTATTTTGCAATATCGGCCCGATCGGCTTGGGCTGAAACGACACCGATTGCGGTTTGGCAATAACTAGGAATTCGCTGACAATTAAGTTAATCCGGTCGAGTTCGTCAAGCATGATATCAAAATAAGCTTTATATCCGCTCATTTTGGACTCAAGCAGCTGTACGAAGCCGCGCAGCGAAGTTAAGGGGTTACGTATTTCATGAGCGACCCCGGCTGCCAGTTGTCCGACGATAGACAGCTTCTCCGATTTAATGAGCATCTCTTCCGCTTGCTTGTTATCGGTAATATCTTTTCCGATCATGTAAGCTCCGGCAATTTTACCGTTTACGATAATGGGGACGTTTACGACGCTTAATTCAACGTGGGCTCCGGATTTGCTTAAGAAACAAATTTCATAATATTGCGTATCTCCCGAAATCGTCATTGTAAAATGGTACTGCCAGCGCGACATATGGTCCGGTATGACCAGATGATCGATCGATTTATGCAGCAGTTCTTCGGATGTGTACCCCGACATCCACTCCATCGCCGGATTGAGGCTAAGCAGCCGGCCTTCCAGGTCAAAGGAACAGATTGAATCCGGGTTATTTTCAAAAAGCGATTTGTATCGCTGTTCACTTTCCTCAAGACGTCTTTCCGCTTTTTTCTTTTCATAAATCGCTTGAATCATCGCATAGGAGCGGGCAAACCGGACATCCATAGCTTGGGCAACGATCGATTTGAGCAGTTCGTCGGTTTCTTGGCTCTGCTGTGTGTCCGTAAGCTCCCAATTCATTCTTTTCAGCATTTCCATGGCATTGATAATGTGTTCGCGATGAATGCGCGCTGCGGACGCCGATTTTGTCTCCGGGTTTAAGCTGCTGCCAAAATATACGGTCCCTTTTTTAAGGTCGTATTCTTCCACTTGATTTAAGTTAACAAGGTTCGTTTGGTCGATCAGTCTGAAACCTTCCTCGTACAGCCATTCCTCAAAAGCTTCAAGCGACGCGGCCCAATAGTATTTATTGTCTTTGGTGTGCATTACAAAATGCCTGTCCTTCAGACTTTCAATTTTAACGACTTCATCGGAGTTAATGATAATAATTTCAGAACCTTTTTTTCCATCGAGAGTAACGGGAATTTTTTGCATCCCAGTTATCCACTCCTAGCTATGGTAACTCTATGGTTGCTCAGCGGAGTAAAACCGGACCAACCATGCCAAAATCATCATGATACCCTAATAAATGTAAAAGCATATGACTAATACATTATATAGTTAGCCAACCGCCTAGTAAATGACAAATTTAAAAACTTTCAAAAATAACCGGATGGAGACTCATTTTTCTTTTTCATCCAGGACTTTTGGCCTATATTAAAATGTGGTAAAGTTCACAAAATGGATACAATACATACAAAATACCAAAACATAGAAAAAAAGTAGAGAAAAATTTAGCAAATTCTAGTATTATTAGCAATGTGGGGGGTGGGAGCAAGATTTGGTAGTTTTAACTAATGCGAGGAGGAGAAGTATGAGTTTGCTAGGAGCATCACAAAAAGCAAGGCGTACGCTGGCGGTAGTCATGAGCATTTGTCTCATCTTTTCATCGCTGGGCGTAGCTTTTGCTGCGGAAGAAGTAAAGGATATTAAGGGTCACTGGGCCGAAACGTCGCTGCAAACCGGCATCGCAAAAGGCTATATTCAAGGTTACCCTGACAGCACATTCAAGCCCGACAATGCGATTACCCGGGCCGAATTCGTTACGGTTGTCAACCGGGCATTCGGATTCACGGAAAAGGCGGAGGTACAGGCCAAAGATGTCGACTCGAAAAACTGGGCCTACGACCAGATCGCTATCGCATTAAAGGCTGGCTATATCAGCGGTTATTCTGACGGTACGATCAAGCCCGGAAACGTGGTAAGCCGTCAGGAAGTTGCTGTTATGCTAGCGAAAGTGCTGAAGCTCGACACCGGCAAAGATGCGGACTTGTCCAAATTCAAGGACACGGCCAAACTTCCGGATTGGAGCAAAGCTGCATTTGGCGCCGTGGTGTCGAAAGGTGTATTCAACGGTTATGAGGACGGGACGCTGGGCTTCGAGAAAAGCCTGACCCGCGCTGAGGCTGTTGTGACATTGGAACGCGCTTTGGGCGGCGGCACTGCCGCATTTTACAACCAAGCCGGTACATACGGTCCTGCAACTGGGAACGATAAAATTGAAGGCAACGTGGTCATTGGCGCAGCCGGCGTCACGCTTCGTAATACGACCATTTCCGGCAACCTGACGATTGGTGAAAACGTCGGAGACGGCGATGTCACTCTCGACAACGTTACCGTTAACGGTGACACCGTAGTTAATGGCGGAGGCGCCAGTTCGGTTCATTTTAAAGACAGCATATTGGTAACGATCGTTGTCAACAAAAAAACCGGAGAAGTACGGATCGTTGCCGAAGGCAAGACGACGGTAAAACAAGTCAACGTGCAATCGAGTTCTAAAATTGACAACAGCAATGCTACAAACGGCGGGTTCTCCAACGTGAGCTTGCAGGACAAGCTTCCGGCCGGTTCCAAGGTTTCGCTGCTTGGCAGCTTTGAAAATGTCGATATTTCAGCAAAATCCATTGCCGTCGATGTGCCGAACGGCACGATTAAAAACCTGAATGTAGGCGGTCAAGGCGGCGACACATCGCTTAATTTAGGCAAAGATGCCAAAGTGCTGCAACTGGTACTGAATGCTATACTCAAGGTGCTCGGCGACGGTAAGATTGACAAAGCTACCATTAACAAGGGAGCAGAAGGCACAACCTTCCAAACGCAGCCGAACTCGGTGCAAAATAACAGCGGCGCTACGTTTGGACCGGGAAGCGGCAGTAATTATGTAAGTAGCTCAAGTGATGTTATCTATGCTACTTTGGACTCCGTATCTGTACCGGAAAATGGCAAGATCGTACTGAATATGACTTACGGTCTGATCAGTTTTACGCCTACCGTCAAGGTTTCTAATAATGGAGGAACGGCAACCGATGTTGCTATTAGCAGCTCCGCAATCGACGTGAGTGCAAGAACGCTTACTTTGACCGTACCAACCATTCTTTTGACGGCTTCATCGCAAAATGTAACTTACACGGTCACTTATTCGGGAGTGTCTAAAACGGGCAGCATTACATTAAATGCACTTTCCCAAGTGGCGGCGCCAACGGCTAATCCAGCTCCAGGCCCGGTACCTGCTGGAACAACGGTTGCATTGTCTTCGACAACAGTGGGTGCGGCTGTGTATTACACAGTGGATGGTACAACGCCAACCGCATCCAGTATGTTATACAGCAGTGCGATCGCCATTCAAGGTACGGGATCGTTTACGATTAAAGCGTTTGCGGCTTATCAGGGACTGACTGATAGTGAAGTGGCGACATTTACCTATCCAATTATCCCGGCTCCCGGCTTCGCAGCAGCGCCAACGGCAAGTCCGGCAGCAGGCGCAGTTGCTTCTGGAACCCAAGTTACGCTAAGTTCCGTTAATGCGGCTGTGTATTACACGACGGATAACAGCGACCCGACCACTTCCAGCACATTGTTTACCACTCCAATCACAATTACAGGTCCGGTGACGATCAAAGCCATTGCTGCGCAAGAGGGATTGATTAGCAGTCAGGTAGTAAGCTTCCCGTATACGATAACCAGTTTGCCTACAGTCACAGCCGGTGTATATAGTGTGTTTACCTCATTTGATGCAGCTGTCACTTCCAATGTTTACGCATTAAGTGTGAGTTCGTCGGTTTATCAAATCGGAGCTAATGATACTAATCCTTATTTAGTAATCAAGTTTGATGACAACCTTGACAGTGATTACTCAGGAGTAGCTCTTAATACTGACTTACCAGGAGCTCAAGCCAATGCTGTAACTACATCTGTATATCAAGGTGTTTATGTCGCAGTCATTCCTCATAGCACATTGGCTGTTGGTGAAACCTACAATATCACGTTAGGCGGTCTCAAAAGAACAGTTTCTAGTGTGACCTATCAAGTGGATACTATAAGTTTCAGCGTTTATAGGCAATGATGCACTTATTTTGTCGGGGTCAAACCTTGAAAAAGGTTTGACTCTTTTTTCATTATCCCGGAGAATGGGAGTAGCATATTGTGGAGGTATTTTTCGCGTGAAAGAAAATAAAGTTGCATTCATATTGATACCTATTCTGCTCATTGCAGCAATTGCGGTTTACTTCACTATGAAAGTTCCAGACGAGGTGGAGACCGCATCCTCTTGTTATTCGCAAGCGACGGCTGCTGTTCAGAGCCAAAAGTGGGAAGACGCGAAGAAGCAATTAAATCAATGCAAGCTAAAGTATCAGGGGGACGGAAAATTTGATTTTCAACTAGGGAATGTCGCACGTATGCAAAATCAAATGGATCAAGCTTTAACCTACTATCTATCTGCGTTGGGCACTTCACCGCAGTTAATTGAAGCCTATAATAATGCGGCGGCAATTAAAATGCTGCAAAACAAATTGGATGACGCCATGAGCATCATAGAGGATGGGCTGAAACAGAAACCCGACTATAAGGACTTGAATTTTAAAAAAGGGCAACTTCTGTATTTAAAGCAGCAATACACACAAGTTGTTCCACTGCTGGAGCCGCTTGTGGGTGACCCGGAGTATTTTGAAGCTTACCGGTTTTTGGGGTTGTCGCAGTACAAGCTTGGTCAAAAGCCGCAGGCTTTAAATTCTCTTGCGGAATATTTGCAGAAGGCTTCGCCAACCACCCAAGGTTTACAGGAGATTGAGCGAATTGTCGCAGAGTTAAAGTCACCTTAACTTAAGATTAGACAAACACATTTTAAACGGAACTTGAAATATTAATATCCATTAACAGGAACATATATTCCTATTTTGTATTTCTTGTGTTAAAATGATATGTATTAATATACTATTAAGAGCAGGAGAGTGATTCGAATGAGCGAGCAAATGCTGCAGCATATTATCGACCAATTGAGCCAAATTAATGATAGATTGACCCATGTGGAAACCAACATGGCGACCAAAGACGACATCTCGAACATGGCAACCAAAGATGACATCTCGAACATGGCGACCAAAGACGACATCGCAAAATTGGCGACCAAAGAGGATATTGCCATTCTGCCGTTTATTCAACAAGCCGTTCTCGAGACAAACGAAACGGTCAAAAGAATCGAACTGACCCAAGAACGCCACAGCAAAATTATCGATCTGCTATCAGCCCGTTCTATTGAGCATGAGTCTATTTTAAAACAGCTCAGATAACCTCGCTTACGACCATTTTTTTCCTAACCAACGAAGAACCCGCCACCAAAACATCCTCATTGCAACGATGCGCTTTAATGATTAAGGCTGCTCGCCGTTCACTAAAGATATCTTTTTCCTATTCAGGTAAAAATATGATTTGTTGTAAAGGTTGATTTTTTCTTTTGCCCGACGTTGGTGTTTTTTGCCTATACTTTTTAGGGAAATCTCCATATTCGGCGGTTCAAAAACATGTTACAATCTTCGTAGCAGCAAGGATTGTAAGCGTTTTACCGCGCAGCAAGAGGGGAGTCCGCCATGTTCAAAATCGGCATATCCAGGATCCGTTGGATCCGCTATTTGTTATCCGGATGTATTATCGTTTTATTATTTACGGCTTATCGCATTATTACCGTTGAAGGTGAGCCGATTATGCCGAAGTTTGTTCTGATGCGGCTTGAAGATATCGGTCCCGGTGGCCAATATGCCACAATGGACGATCTGGGCAAATTGCGTGCCGTTTTGGAATTTTTGCAAAATAATCATGCCGCATTTCATCTGGCTGTTATTCCGAGGTGGATCGATTATCCCGCAGAAGGCGGAAAATATGATGTTTCGTTAGATCAGAAGGACAACGCATATGTTCGGGCTTTTAACCGTCTGCTGCATCAGGCGCAGCAGAACGGGGCGGTGGTCGGCATGCACGGTTACACGCACCAGGTCGGCAATGCACGTCGCGCGGACGGCCATCAGGAGAGCGGGATCGGCAATGAGTTTAACTCGCCGGGGGATAACGAAACGATGTCTGCGGCTTTCGCGAAGCCGCGAATGCTGGAAGGCCTCCGTATCATGGAGAGCGCAGGGTTTCATCCAACCTTCTGGGAAGCGCCGCATTACCGCTCAACTTCGGAACAAGATGCGATGTTTCGCAATTACTTCGGTTTGAATTATCAGGCGGAGGTGCAAAATCACCGCAGCGCGCCGGCTGTATTTTACATGAACCAGCGCAATACGGGGTATGGGGTTCCTACATTGGGATCGGTTTATGTGCCGACGCCTTTTGATTATATCGCTTATAACAAAGACGAACGGGTCATTTTGGACCGGTTGGGCAAAACCAATAACATCAACTCGTTTTTTTACCATCCGTTTCTGGAGTTCAAGCAGTTGATCCCGGTGACGGACGATGAGGGGCGGCCGGTCATTCGCGACGGTTTGCCGGAATATGCCTATCCGGTTCAAGAGAAGACGAATTTGCAGAAACTGCTGGCCGGACTTAAAGCCAAAGATTACCGTATGTACACGATTCACGATTATGTGCCGTTCACCCCGGCTCAAAGCGTCGTTGTTGGTTCCTCCAAAGAAGCAAAGCTTGCGGTCGGCGATGTAACCGGAGACAAACAAGCTGATCTTGTACGTTGGGATACGGCATCCGGAGATATCACGGTTGTGCCTTGTGATTACAAGCGAGCTCGAAACGAGCAGCAGCCTCAGCCGCAAAAATGGGCACGTATCCCATATGCCAATGGCGCGGCGATGACTTTATACGATACCAACGGAAGCGGAATCAGCGATTTGTATGTGTTCCAGCCAAGCGGCAAGCTGGAGGTATACACAGCAAACGGGGCAAAATTTGTTTCAGGACGAAGCTGGGCGGTTCCGCCCGGTGAATGGAATCAGATTTCCGTACAAAAACAACCTAACGGCGATGTGCTTGTGGCCGCGTTATCTCAAGACAGAACGCAGCTTGGTGGCGTCTGGCTGAGCAAAGGCGCAGCACAGCCGCTAAAGCCATACCTGTTCAGAACGGCGATAAAAACACTGCCGGTCGTTCATCCGTTGGCCGATGGCGCAGCCGGTGTATTTATTTCAAAAAAAGACACCGTTGGCGGTTTGCAGCTTACAGTGGATACGGCGGCATTGGCGTGGAAGATGCAAAAGCTGGAGTTTAACGTGCCTGAGGAGAACGGAGAGATCCGCTTCGGTGATTTTAACGGCGACGGGTTGGAAGATATTTTGCGTTGGGATGCTGCAAACATGCGGTATACTGTGTATTTGCGGAATGAGAACGGAGAATATCGGCTGCTTTCGACATTTGGCCCATGGGGAAAATCCGGGCAAAGATTGCTTATCGCCGATTTTGACGGCAATGGGAAGATGGACATTGGTATTTTCGGCAGCCAAGATCCGTATCTGGACATTGCGCTTTCATTTGAGTCGATATAAACCGCTATTATTCATTCATTATGCGTTAGAAAAAGCAATTCCTTGGAGCCGCTGCCCGCGGCAAGAGGGATTGCTTTTATTTAGTTATGTGTTCTCTTGCGGACCGGCGAAGAATACGTCAGAATAAAAAGGCTGCACTTTCAAGACGATTATTAAAGTGGCTGAAAACAGGCCTAAAAGGATCGAAAGGAGACGGTATGTTTACAAACTGGAAGCTGATCCTGAGTCTAGCCATCCCTTCGGTAGTTTCATTTGCGTCGGCTACGGTGACGGGGACAATTAATCTCATCATGGTTGGACAGATGGGAGCGCTGGTGATCGCGATTGTCGGTGTATCCAACATTATTTGCTACAACGGGTGGGCGCTTTGCTCCGGCGTAGGGAATTCGATCAATTATTTGGTAGCGCAAAATTACGGGGCCGGCGATATGAAAAAAGGAATCGAACGCACATATGCCGCGCTTTGCTTATGCCTCGCGGTTGTTCTGCTGATTGTGCTGGCCGGTCTATTGGCGCCGGGGCTTATTTTACGGCTGATGGGCGGATCGGAGGAATTCGTGGCGGCGGGAACCGAATATTTGCGGTACCGGTTGTTTGCGATCGCGGCGACAACAGTAGGGTTCGTGTTCCACGGATTTTTCCGCGGTATCGGCGATACGCGGACGCCGATGGTGCTGTCGCTTGCGGCTAACGGAGTGATGATCTTTTTTACATATGTATTGACTTACGGAAAACTCGGTTTTCCGGAATGGGGGCTTGTCGGAGCGGGGATCGCCGTACTCATCGGGGAACTGGTTAATGTGGCGGGTTGTGTATATGTGTATTTTTTTAAGCTGCACGACCGTTATCAGACCCGGACCCGCATGGCTATCGACAGGGCGGAAGCGAAGCTGATTGCCTCGGAGAGCGGCAAGCTGGGCATGCAGGAAGTGGCGATGAGCCTGTCGATGTTTGTATTTACGATGTTTGTGACCCGGCTTGGCACCGAAGCGTTGGCCGCCAACGAGGTGGCGCTGAATGTGATGAGCCTTGGTTTTATGCCGGCGTTTGCATTTGGCGCGACGGCGACGATTCTGGTGGGGCAGGAAATAGGCAAAGGCAATCCGCGGGAAGCGCGGCGTGTAGGCACCGATGTCGCAGTGCTTGGCAGTTTGTTCCTGCTTGTGCTGGGGCTTGGCGAATTCGTGTTTGCCGAGCAGGTAGCTCGCATCTATACGCACGATCCTGCGGTATATGAACTGACGGCGCAGTTGATACGCATTTCCGCATTTATGCAGCTGTTCGACGGCCTGCTGAACTTTTACGCCGGAGGCTTAAGAGGGATCGGCGACACGACGTTTTTGCTGCGTTCCTCGTTTTTGCTGAGCTGGCTGGTGTTCATTCCGCTGACCTACGTACTGACGTTTCTGCTCGAGCTTCACAGCATCGGGTCATGGATTTCGCTGTATACCTTCCTAGCTTTGTTTGCTGTCACAATCATGATCCGCTTCTATCGCACCGATTGGTCGCAAGTTGTCATGAAGCAGGCGGAACCAGGACATAGCCACAGTTAACCCAAAGCATAGTGCCGGTCAAGGATGATTTTTTGACCGGTTCCATGCTTTTTTTAGTTTACAAAATGCTTGGCCCGTTCCATCCCCTTCCTCCATTTCACTCCGCTTTTCCCGGAGAGTCTTTCATTCCATTTATACCGCCCGCATGTTAAGAGGATTTTAAAAGAAATCGGTTTTTACTATTATGGCGGTTGTCCCGGTTTGTTCCTATAATTAAAAAAAACAACTAACCGAGGTGACAACGATTGGACGCAGCTACATCCCCGCTAGCCAAAACTCGCGAAAAATCCAGACAAAAACGCTGGGAATCGCCGATTGCCGGATATTTATTCATATCGCCTTGGCTGATCGGATTTTTCACACTGACGATTTATCCCATGATTCAATCTTTATATTATTCGTTCACTGATTTCTCCTTGCTAGAAGAGCCGAATTGGGTTGGCATCCGAAATTACCAGAGGATATTGACGACAGACGATAAATTCGTTCAATCCGTCAAAGTGACCTTCACTTATGTGTTGACCTCGGTACCTCTGCGGTTGGTTGCGGCTTTGCTGATTGCCATGCTGCTGGTCAAAAGCGTAAGAGGCATGTCCGTCTACCGCACCGCCATCTATTTTCCTTCGCTGATCGGCAGCAGCATCGCCGTATCGATATTATGGCGAAATATTTTCGGCAAAGACGGGTACATCAACCACCTGTTAAGTTATGTCGGCATTGACGGCCCCGGCTGGGTAACCGACCCGGATACGGCGCTGGGGACCTTGGTCCTGCTCGTTGTCTGGCAGTTCGGTTCGGCCATGGTCATCTTTCTGGCGGGGCTCAAGCAAATTCCGCACGATTTGTACGAAGCTTCCTCCGTGGACGGAGCAGGCAAGCTAAGGCAGTTTTTTAACATCACACTCCCGATGCTGACGCCGACCATCTATTTTAATCTGATCATGGGCATCATTTCTTCCTTTCAAATGTTTACTCCGGCGATGATCATCACTCACGGGGGGCCGGTCAATTCGACGTATGCATATGCCTTGTATTTATACGAGAGAGGTTTTGGACAACTGCAGATGGGTTACGCCTCGGGCCTGGCCTGGATCATGCTGCTGCTGATCGCCGCTTCGACTTCGATTATTTTCTTCACCTCTAAATACTGGGTATTCTACGAAACGGAAGGAGGGAAAAAGCGATGAAGTCAAGCGGAGCCGCCAAACTTTTGTACCGCCACCTATTCCTGACGATAACAAGTATTCTTATGATTTACCCCGTGATTTGGTGGGTAGGCGCCTCGCTGAAGTCCAATGAGGAGCTGAGCATGCCCGGCTTGTTCCCAAGCAAGCTGATGTGGAACAATTTTACGGATGGCTGGAAAGCCGTTCCGGGGCACACATTTACCGATTTCTACATCAACAATTTTCAGCTGGAAGCGGGCATATTGGTGACCACGGTATTTTCCTGCAGCTTGGTTGCATTTGGGTTTGCCCGGCTCGATTTTCCGCTGAGAAACTTTTGGTTCTCGATTCTGATGCTCACGCTGATGCTGCCGGGCCAAGTGACGATTATTCCGCAGTATGCGCTGTTTCATCATTTCGGCTGGGTAAATACATATTTGCCTTTTATCGTACCTCACTCTTTGGCCGGAGGCGCCGGGGGCACCTTCTTTGTCTTCCTGCTCATTCAATTTATCCGGGGCATTCCCAGGGAATTGGATGAATCGGCCAAAATGGACGGCTGCAGCTGGTTCGGCATTTACTGGAGAATTGTGCTTCCGCTAACCAAGCCGGCGCTGGTCACCGTATTGATTTATTGCTTCCTATGGAATTGGGACGATTTCTTCGGCCATCTGCTTTATCTCAATTCTGTTGATAAATACACGGTGGGGCTTGCATTAAGAATGGTCAACGACTCGCAATCCGCCCAAGCGTGGGGCCAACTGCTGGCCATGGGACTTGTTTCGATCATCCCTTGCGCAATCATCTTTTTTATGGCCCAGAAGCATTTTGTCGAGGGGATCGCGACAACGGGGATTAAGGGCTGATGCATGTGCTTTATTATGACTCTAAGATTTAAGGTAACAAGGTGACGATTATTCTTAACTTTAAGAATATATTAAAACAATAATGGAGGAACTTAACATGCATGGAGCGAGCAAAAAAGTAACTTTGACGGTATTATCGGCAATGATTGGTTTGTCACTCGCGGGATGCAGCGGAGGGGCTGCCGGAACTGCCGGGTCGGGAGCAAAGCCTGCGGACAATAAAAGCGCGGCTCCGGGGGCGGACAATGCGGCGAAACCGGTCAAGCTGCGGATTAATTGGTGGGGTTCCCAACCCCGGCATGATGCGACGCTGAAAATTTTGGAGCTTTACACGAAAAAACATCCGAATGTCACCTTTGAGCCGGAATATTCGGGTTTTGACGGCTACATCGACAAGCTGAACACACAAGCCGCCGCCAAAAGCGCTCCGGATATTATGCAGATGGACTCCGCGTGGCTGGCCGACTGGAATGGCAGAGGGCTCTTCGCCGATTTGGCAAGCCTCAATCTGAAGGATATTGATGAGGCTCTGGTAAGTACAGGGAAATACAAAGATAAGCAAACCGCTGTCCCGATCGGTAAAAACGCCTGGGGTATGGTGTACGACAAAGGTTCGCTGGATAAGCTCGGCTTCCAAATTCCAAAGGACGGCATCACATGGGACGACTTTTTCAAAATGGCCAAAGAAATCAAGCAAAAGCTGGGCAAAGACCAATATGTAATTCAAGATTTGTCCAGCAACTGGGAGGCGTATTGGTCTTATCAGCTCAGTAAAGGCAAAGGTTATGCCATCACACCCGAAGGCAAGTTCAATTACGATAAAGACACGTTTATCGAATGGCAGACGATCTTAAGCAATTTGCGGAAAGACGGAGTTATTCCGCCTGCGGATATCGCTACCGGCGATAAAGAGCTGGATCCGAAGCTTGATCTGATGTTGGCCGGCAAGCTGATCTTTAGAGCGGCGCATGCGGCGCAAGCGTCGTCGTGGGACAGCATGAAGCCGGGAAGCATTGGCGTTATGGCGATGCCGAAAGGGACTCAAGCCGGGGGCTGGCTGAAAGCTACGTTTTATTTTGCCGTGAGCCAGGATTCCAAAAATAAAGAAGAAGCTTTGAAGTTTGTCGATTGGTTTATTAACGATCCGGAAGCGGGAGAAATTTCCGGGACGACACGTGGCGTGCCGGTGTCCAGCAAAATTTTGGCGCAGCTGCAGCCGAAGTTTACCGTGGCCGACAAGCTGACCGCTGAAATGATTGATAAGACGGCTGCGAACACACAAAAGCACCTGCCAACACCTAAGGGTTGGGATATATTTACGACCAAGGATTACAAGGCGATTGCTGAAGCCGTCATGTTCGGCAAAACGACGCCGGAGCAAGCTTACAACGATTTGAAGAAAAAGTCGGCGGATTATGAAAAATAATTCCGTATCCTACGGTGGAAAGGGGTATTTGTCAAAATGGTAACAATCACCGGTTTTGCCGATGAAATATCGGCCGATTTGGAAGAACAGATGGATGTGCTCGAATCCGAGGGCATCCGTCATATCGAATTTCGCGGTGTATACGGGAAAAATGTGCTGAAATTGACGGACGACGAACTGCAAAAGGTAAAGGGGCTGTTGGACGCCCGCGGCTTCCACATATCGTCCATCGGTTCCCCGCTGGGAAAATTCGAGATCGGCGACGATTTCAGCATAGAGCTGGGCAACGCCAAGCGGGCTTGCGAGATTGCGAATTTCTTTAAAGCTCCGTACATTCGGGTGTTCTCTTACTTCGTTCCTGAAGGGGAAGATGCAGCTTTGTACCGGGATGAAGTCGTTTCGCGGATGAAGCAGTTAATCGGGCTTGCGGAGCACTACCAAGTCACGCTGCTGCTTGAGAACGAAAGCCGGGTATACGGCGATACCGACGACCGGTGCCTGGACCTGCTTTCCGCTTGTGACAGCCCACGATTGCGTTTGGCGTTTGACCCGGGCAATTTTGTGATGAACGGCGTAAAGCCGGTTTCGGAGGCGCTGCCTAAGCTGCAGTCGTTTCTGGAATACGTACACGTGAAAGACGCCTCGCTGGAGCGGCATATCTTCGTGCCTGCGGGCGAAGGCGACGGGGAATTTGAACCGTTTATCGCCGCCTTGAAAGAACGGCAATTTGCCGGTTTTATGTCGATCGAGCCGCACCTGCAGAAGTATTTGCCGGAAGCGGGCGGTCCCGGTCAATTCGTTCATGCCGTCAAGGCATTAAAGAAGCTGCTTGATGCTTATGAAATAGCTTGGAATTAACGCGAATTCCCGGAATGGAGTGAAAGCTTGTGAATAAAGTGAAAATCGGGTTGATCGGATTAGGCAACATCGGTGCGAACCGCCACGTCAAATATTTGCAAACGATGAGCAACGTGGAGCTTGTTGGTGTATGCGACGTTATCAAGGAGAAGGCGGATGCATTTGCGGCCGCATACAATACCACCGCTTATTACAACTATCTGGATTTGTTCGAACAATCGGGGCTGGACGCCGTCATTATCGCGGTACCGCATTACGATCATACACCGATTTCGGTGGAGGCTTTTGCCCGCGGGCTGCACGTGTTGTGCGAAAAACCGCTTGCCGTTCATGTGAACGATGCGCAGAAATCGATCGACGCGTACGAGAAAGCGAAAGCGAAGCACCCGAATCTTATTTTTGGCATGATGTTTCAGGAGCGTACGCTGCCGTTTTATAAAAAGCTAAAAGAGATTGTCTCCAGCGGCGAGTTGGGAAGGCTGACCCGCGCAACCTGGATCAATACGGCTTGGTTCCGGTCTCAGGCTTATTATGACAGCGGGGACTGGCGTGCGACCTGGGCGGGCGAAGGCGGAGGTATTCTGACCAACCAATGTCCGCACAATCTTGATTTGTACCAATGGCTGTTTGGCGTGCCGGTCCGGATCAGCGGACATGCGCATATCGGCAAATACCACAACATCGAGGTGGAGGACGAGGTCACCGCATATTTCGAGCACGAAAACGGCATGATCGGTCATTTTATCGTGACTACAGCCGAATCGCCGGGAACAAACCGCTTTGAAATCGTCGGTGAAAACGGCAATCTTGTTTATGAAAATGAGAAGCTGGTGTTGTATAAAAACCGGGTCTCTACTCTGAAGCATCTTCAGGAAACAAAAGAAGGGTTTGGCAACGTTGAAAGCTGGTATACGGAAATTCCGGTCAAAACGGATGTGCCAAACGGACATCATGTCGTTGCGGAAAAGTTCATTCAAGCCGTATTGCACAGTGAAAAAGAAAACGAGCTGATCGCTCACGGCACCGAAGGGATTAAAGGTCTGACGATCGGCAACGGGATCATGCTTTCTTCCTTTACGAAAAGGATGGTTGACGTGCCGATTGACGGGGACGAATATGAGCTGATTTTGAACGAAAAAATCAAATCTTCGAAATTTGTCAAAACAAGCCGTGCCGACGTCGAAGCCGACATGTCCAAATCATTTACGTAAATTTTCGGCATCGCCGTCATATCGCTCATTACAGAACGGGAAACCGCGCTCTGTAACGGGCGATTTTGTTTTAGCTCCGCTTGTCTTTTTCCTATATAATTAACGACACGGACTTGTTTACGCTGCCGTATCTCAACACGAACTTCAGTACAATAAGGCTTGCCGGCCGGGAGGGTATCGCATGTGGAAAATTGCGATTATTGACGATGACAGACAAGTTCTGAAAGGCATGAAGCAGGTGATTCCATGGGAGGAGCTGAATGCCGAGTGGGTGGGCGAAAGTCTGAACGGGGCCCGGGGATTGGAGCTGATTCGGGCCAAGCAGCCGGATATCGTGATCACGGATATTTACATGCCGATTATAAATGGACTGAAAATGATCGAAATTTTACGGGAAGAGCAATATAAAGGCAAGTTTCTCATCCACAGCGGATACTCGGACTTTGAGGTTGCGCGGAAAGCGCTGCGGCTCAGCGTCGAAGATTATTTGTCCAAGCCGGTATCGAGAAATACGATTCGTGACGCGCTGTTGCGTGCAATCGCTTCCATTGAAAGCGAGAAAAACGTCATATTGGAGCAGGAGAAGCTCCGCGATCAACTGATGTTGTACGAGCCCTTCGTGCGCAAAGAGCTGCTGAAAACCGCGGTGACGGGCATGATGGGCGAGACGGAAAAAGAAGCGGTGCAAATTTTAGGTTACGGCGACAGCAGCCATATGGTCATTGGTCTGGAAATTATGCGGACGTCGCGCATAGCCGGCGTCAAGGCATCGGATCGGCTGCTGTTTCGATTCGCGATTCAGAACATCATCCAGGAAATATTGGAAGAGGAGCATTATGTCTTTGATTATGTCGAGCTGCATGGCTATCATGCGGCGCTGATTCTGCATTTTGACAAGTCTTCGCTTTATTCGGACATCATCCATCAAGTGAAACAATCGGCCTGCAAGCTGATCGATTGTATCCATCAGTATCTGCAAATCGACGTGCGTATGGGCGTTGGCGGCTTAAAACAAAGCTGGGCGGACATATCCGACTCGATGGAGGAGGCGTTTCAATTTTTAACGCAGGAAGCGGCTTCGGTTCAGGCGTCAAGCCTATATGAGTACACGAAGTTGTCTCCGGTTCCTTCGGCTCACGCGGCAGTGAAGCTGAAAACGATGAAGTTTTATCAAGAGCTGGTGGAGGACATTAAACAAACGCAAGGAAAAAACGCGCCGAAAATCATCCGGCATTACATATCCGCGCTAAAGCAAAGTCAGCACCCGCAATACGGCCGGCTTCAACTGCTGGGAGCCCAATTTTGGGCGATTCTCAGCTACGCGCTGAACGATGAGGAAATTTCGCTGGAGGCGGTGTCAATGGAGCCGTCCATTGAGCGGGAGCTCAGTCAAGTGCATACCGTCGATCAATACGAAAGCTGGCTGAACGGGAAAATTGCGCAAATCTGTTTGAACCAGCAATGGCACGACAACTTTAAGCATAAGATCGCCATCGACTTTATCAAGCAGTATATTTATGAAAATTATTCCAAGGAAATCACGATTTCCGATTTGGCCGAAAAGGTGTTTATTTCCAAAAACTATTTAAGCCAAATTTTCAAAGATGCGACGGGCGAAACGATCAACAATTTCATCATCAGGGTCAAGATGGAGAAAGCCAAAGGTATGCTTTTTGAAAGAAAGTACAAAATTTACGAAATCGCCGCCAGTGTCGGTTATAAGAATATTCCTTACTTCAGCACCACGTTCAAAAAGCATTTTGGCGTTACCCCTGCCGAGCTGATTCAATAGTTACCGAAAAATCTCCCGTCCCCGGAGGATACGCCTATGAAAAATGTGTTTAAAAAATACCCGATCGACTCGCTGTTGTACGGCGGTTTCTCGATTTTTATCATTTTGCTGCTGATTGTTGTGATCTCGCTTAGTTATACGTTGTCTTCGCAGGAAATGGTCAGAATGACGTCTTTCTACCAGCAGCGGATTCTGGACGAACTGTACAATAAAATCGAGATACAGATGCGTTCCATTGAGCAGGTTTCTTTGGCTGCGTCCCGCAACCCGGTGCTTTCCGAATATAAGGATGCCCCCGATGATGTGTACATCGGCTACCGCAAAAACGAGGAAATGGAAAGTTTTCTAGCCAGCATCACGTACGCTACGCCAATTATTCAATCGATCGAGATGTATACGAAAACCGCGCCGCAATCCAAGCCGCAAAGTCCCGTCGTTTTTATGGATGAAGAGAAGGCGAAGCAGGAAGATTGGTATCCGCTGGTCGACAATAGCGATTTTACATGGATCAGCGAACATATGATCAAGTCGTATCAAGGGGAACAGAACGTAATCAGCTTCGCGCGCAAGGTGTATTCGGTCAACGGGGATTATTTGGGCATTCTAGTGCTGAACGTCAAAGCGTCTTCTATTCAAAATTCGGTGCGTGGCGAAGCCGCGGGAGCCAACCGCGTGCTGCTCGATTCGGGCGGCAGGGTGATCACTTCGGTCGGGGATCCCAAATCCAAAAATATGGTGAAGACTTATATGCCCGAGATGATCGCCGAATCCGGATATATGAAATCCAATCCGGACGAAAGCGGTGAACGAATCGGTCATTCGACGCGGCATCTGATCGTTTGGGCGAAGCATTTTAACGTGAATTGGAGTCTGGTCGAGCTGACGCCATGGGATCAAGTTACCGGGGGCAGCGTGCGGACGGCTATGATTTTGTCGCTGGTCGGGCTTTCGGCCATCGTCGTGTCCATCTTCTTTACCTTGTTGCTGTCCAAGCAGTTTATCAGGCCAATCCGGATGCTGCTGCATGAAATGGGCCGGTATACAGCCAATGTCTATAAAGTGAATTTACCCGAGGATTACCGCAACGAATTTGGGGTGCTGTTCTCTGGATACCGGAAGCTCATGGACCGCATTCAGTCGCTATACGTTTCTTTGGAGGAGCAATATATGCAGCAGAAGCGGACGGAAATCAAGGCGCTGCAGGCGATGATCAATCCTCATTTTCTGTACAATACGCTGGATCAGCTGAATTGGATGGCGATTACGGCAGGCCAAGATAAACTAAGCGTAATCCTTGAGTTGATGGGCAAAATGTTCCGGATCGGCTTGTCCAACGGCGAAAGCTTAATCCGGATCGAAGAGGAGTTCACGCACGCCGGATGTTATATGGAGATTCAGCAGCTAAGGTGGGAGGAAGGGCTTGCCGTACATATCGACGTGCCGGATAACATCAAACATTATTATATTCCGAAAATGACGCTCCAGCCGTTTATCGAAAATGCGATCATTCACGGATTTAACGAGCGGATGCGCGGCAGAATCGAAATTACGGCCATGGAAGACGGTCAAGACATGTTTATCGTCATCAAGGACGACGGAGCCGGCTTGAAGAACGGATGGGCCGATGGGCCAAGCCGAAATACGGGAGGTTACGGGATTCGCAATGTGCGCGAACGGTTTGACGCTTTTTTTGGCGACGACTATACAATTCATATTGCCAATAACGACAACGGCTGCGGAGCGAGTGTGACGATCCGGTTTCCGCTGCTGGCCAGCGGCAGCATGGAGAGCCTGAACCGCCGGGTCCAGGCCGCATATGCCGGGACGACTTGACCGGTATGCCTGGGCGGACAAATGAATAGCGCAAAAAAATGCACCCGGCGAATCGCCGAAGGAAGGCCCTTGAGGCGTTCCGGCGTTTCGAACGGGTGCATTTGCTGTGTGCGTTGGCCATCAAGGGCGAGCGGAAGTGCCGTCCGGCAATCTCGCCATCGTCCAAGTAGGCAGCACGTTGGAGCAAGGGAATTTGGCCGCCGCTTTCTCGTCGATGTCGATGCCGAGTCCCGGCTTGTCGTTCGGATACACATATCCGTCGCGTGATTCCGGGCAGCCCGGGAACACTTCGTGGATCGTATCCTGGAAGCCGTTCCACTCCTGGATGCCAAAGTTGATGCTGCTGACATCCAGATGCACGTTGGCGGCGTGGCCGACCGGAGATACGTCGCCAGGGCCGTGCCATGCTGTGCGCACGCCAAACGCCTCGCTGAGCGACACGAGCTTTTTCGCCGGCGTAATGCCGCCGATTTGGCTGACGTGGATGCGGATGAAATCGATCAAGCGATTGGAAATCAGCGGCATCCATTCGTTCGGGTTGTTGAACAGCTCGCCCATCGCAATCGGAATCGCGCTGTGCTGGCGGATCATTTTGAACCATTCGATCTGCTCCGGCGGGAGCGCGTCCTCCAGATAGAACAGGCGGAAAGGCTCAAGCTGCTTGGCGAAAGCCACGGCATCAATCGGCGTAAGCCGCTCGTGAACGTCGTGGATCAATTCAACTTCCCAGCCCACAGCGCCGCGAATATGCTCGAACATTTCGGCTACGCCTCTCATGTAAGCTTTCGGATCATAATAGACGCCGTCCAAGGCGTTATCCGGTTTGACCATTGTCTGCCCTTTGCCGCCGTAGAGGCCCATTTGGCAGCGCACATAGCGGTAACCTTGCTCCATGCTGGCGCGCACGTTTTGTTCGACTTCTTCTTTGCTGCCGCCGTCGGCGTGTTTGTAGATCGCGGCGCCTTCGCGGCATTTGCCCCCCAGCAGCTCATAAAGCGGCATATTGGCCAATTTGCCTTTAATATCCCATAGCGCCATATCGACACCCGACAAGGCGTTGTTAAACTCCGGTCCGTTTCTCCAATACCCGCTAACCATGGCGGTTTGCCAAATGTCTTCGATGCGGTTTACGTCTTTGCCGATCAGAAACGGCTTCATATAATCGTCGATCGCGGAGGCGACCGTCAAATAACGCTGAGTGAACGTGGCGCAGCCGAGTCCGTACAAGCCCGGCTCCGACGTTTCGATTTTGACCACAACCAGATTGATGCCCTCCGGTGCGGTAAGTATCGTTTTCACATCTCTTATTGTAATCATGAGTGCACTTCCCTATCCGAATTATTCTATGTCTGTATGATTATGATTTGACCGCGCCAGCCGTTAAGCTGCTGATAAAATACTTCTGCAGGAACAGGAACATGATGACCAGCGGCAGACTGGAGACGATCGAAGCGGCCATCAGGTCGTTCCAGACGATTTTATAGAAACCGTTAAGCTGTCCGATCCCGACAGGCAAAGTTTTCATCGACTCCGAGGTCGTTAAAATAAATGCAAACATGTATTCGTTCCAGCCGATAATAAACGAATAAATCGCCGTTGCCGCAAGACCCGGCAAAGACAAAGGCAAGATGATCTGCAAGAACGTGCGCAGCCGTCCGCAGCCGTCGATGACCGCAGCTTCGTCAAGTTCTTTCGGAATCCCTTGGAAGAAGCCAAGCATCATCCAGGTGCAAAAAGGAATCGAAAACGAAATGTAAACCACGATCAATCCCATATGCGTGTCGATCAGGCCAAACGTCTTCAGCACCTTGTAAAAAGGAATAAGCAGCATGATCGACGGGAACATTTGCGTAATCAGCAGGAAGGTCAGAAACGCGCCTTTCCCGCGGAATTGGAAACGCGAAGCCCCGTAGCCGGCCAGCGCTGAGAAGATAAGCGAGATGCCGGTAGATACAAGCACGATATATACGCTGTTGATAAAATAAGTGCCGAACGGGTAGTCCTTCCAGATGCGGACAAACGCTTCAAAGCTGGTATGTTCGGGAATCCACCGCGGCGGGGTTACCATAACCTCCGTCGTCGGCTTGAGCGCAGTCGATACCATCCATAACACCGGCACAAGCACGGCAAGCGAAGCGATGATCAGGATGACGTACATCAAGGCGTTAAACAGAAACCCGTTGCGATTAGTCGTTGTCATTGCCAAACAGCCTCCTGTACAAGAATCCGATGATAAAGCAGACGAAAAATACGATAACCGCCATCGCCGCCGCTTTGCCGAAATCGAAGAATTGGAACGCCTGCTTGAAGATGTCGATGCTGACTACGTTGGTCGCGTCGCCGGGACCGCCTTCGGTCAGAATCCAGATCATCGTGAAATGCTTAAACCACCACACCGTATCCAAAATCAAAGTAACCATCAAAACAGGCAGCAGGCCTGGAATTGTCACATAACGGAACGACTGGAACCGGGTACAGCCGTCGATTTTGGCCGCTTCATATGTGTCCTGGGAGATCGATTGCAGACCCGCCAGAACGAGCAGCATGACCATCGGGTATCCTTTCCAGATACACACGATGACAATTGCGATAAACGCATAAAAGGCGTCGCCGAGCCACGAGACGGGATCGGAAATGATATGCAGCTGCATCATAATGTAGTTGAACAACCCGTACATCGGATTAAACAGCCATTTCCACAGCAGGCCGACCACGACCTCCGGAAGCAGCCACGGCAAAATGAGAATGGCTCTGAAAAAAGTGCGGCCCCGCAGGTTCATATTTAATATAAGCGCCAGTCCAAGGCCGATAATCACGTGACCGATAACGGTCAAGATGGTATATTTCAGCGTTAAGCCGATTCTGCCGACAAAGTCCCATTTGGAGAAAATTTCGATATAATGCGAGAAGCCGACAAAATTCCATTTGTTAACCAGATTGGTCGTAAAAAAGCTGATGTAAGCTCCGTAAACGAGCGGATACGTTACTAGCAAGATCAGCGTGATGGCTGCCGGGGTAATAAACCAGTAGCCTGTGCGCTGGTCTTTGGCTATAGCGTTTCTCATCCGTTTCCCCCCTTATGGGCAAGTTTTCCTGATAAATCCGTAAGATGAAAGAAAAGGGGGAGAGCTTCCCCCTTGGTATAGCAATTACTTGCCTTCTTTGCCGATCAATTCGTTGGCGCGGTCGGCGGCTTTTTTGGCTGCATCGTCTGCAGTGATTTTGGAGCCGGAAGCAAGCATCGATTGATAAGCTTCGGCTACGATGTCATAAAACTGCGAGTAGGTGGAGAGCGTTGGCGCCGAATACGCGAAGGTGAGCGCTTTGACGAAGCCTGCTTTTTCCGGTGTAGAGAGCTGTTGGCTTTGTCCTACGTCGGCTTTGGTCGGCAGGTAACCTGTGGATTCGTTCATCTTCAGCGCATTTTCTTTGTTTACGAGAAATTTCAGGTAATCGGCGACAGCTTCTTTGTTTTTGCTGGCTTCGGATACGGAGTAGCCAAGCAGGCCGAAGGTTGCCGAATTTTTTTCTTTTTTCGGAATCGGCGCGCTGTACAGCTTGCCTTTCAGGTCCGGGTTCTGTGAAAGAATCGTGCCGATGGCGTTAGGTCCGCTGATGATCATGCCCGCTTTGCCGGTAGCGATCAAGCTGGCTGCTTCTGGGAAGCCTGTTTCGGTTACACCCGGAGGTACAACGCCGTATTTGTTGTTCAGATCGGCGTAGAATTGGAGCGCCGCTTTGGCGTTAGGCGTGTTCAGTTCGGTGATCCATTTGCCGCTGGCGTCTTTTTTCAGCTCGTCGGCTCCGAAGGAACGAAGCACCGGCAGGAAACGTGTGCCCCCCGAGGTGTTGCGTGTACCGATCATCGCAAAACCCCATTGATCCGCTTTACCGTCGCCGTTTGTATCTTTGGTCAGCTTTTTCGCGGCATCGAGGAAGTCGTCCCATGTTTCCGGGGCTTTCAGGCCTTCCTTCTCAAACCAGTCTCCGCGGTAGATCAGCGCTTGCGGCGCAGCCGTCCATGGAATAAATTGCAGCTTGCCCTCTACGCTGCTTTCTTGGATGATATTAGGATAAAATTCTTTTAAATAATCGGCGCCGAGCAGTTTGGTCAAGTCGGCTGTAATGTTCATGCCGTAAGCTGTATTCATAAATTCCGGAGTGTTGGTGAAAGCGTCCGGCAAGTCGCCGCCTGTGGCCAAGGCGGTAATTTTTTTGTACATATCGTTCATCGGCACGCCGATAAATTCGATTTTGACATTCGGGTGCTGCTTCATGTATTCGTCGGCAATCGACTTTTCCGTAGGTCCTGCCGGCGTTTCCGTTTGGCTGGCGGACATGATCGTGATTTTTACCGGGCCGCCTGCCGCTGCGCTACCCGATTTGGAGGCGTCGCCTGCGGATGGAGCGGACGGTGCGTTATTTTGGCCGCATCCCGCTAATCCAACGGCCAGCGCCATTACGGAACATACCAATGCTGCTTGCTGCTTTTTCATTTGTGTAACCCTCCCATAATGATAGAAAATAGCATATATATTGCTAAAGCCCGATTCCAGCTTCGCGTGAGGCGAACTGTAAAGGCCTGGAATCCAAGCGGTAACAAACAAATTCAGGAACAATGCGCTTACAACATATTTTGCAGATGTAAGGTTAGGGCATATTTTGACAAGTCGGTTTCTTGCATAGTTTCACCAACAGTTAGTTAGCTATACCGCGGAAAAGAGATTCGGATAAGAAGGAGGCAGGCAGCTAAACAAACAAGTGGACATCAACCAAACAAGACAGACAACAGTTGTCCTACAAGTTAATTGACGAAAACTTGTAAGTTGTCCTACAAGATAACTTGCAAAAAGAATGATCGATCGTTTATGAGCCGTTCATTCTTTGGCGAACCTTGACGATATTTTCTTCCATCCCGCGGCGGATAAGCTCTTTTACTTTGGCTGCGTCTTTGTTTTTAAGCGCCTGAAATTGCTCGATATGCCCTTGCAAGCTGTCATCGTTAATGCCAAACACCCGGTTGAGCTCTTCCAAATAATGCGAATAAGCGCTGGTGTTTTTCATCACGAGGTACAAGATTTCATTTTTCGACGCTTTGGCGATCGCCAAATGAAACTCGAAGTCTGCGGAAGAATACTTTTTGTAATCGTCCTTACTGGCCATCATTTTGTCGAGCGCTTTGCCGATCTGATCCAGATCCGCTTCGTCGGCTCTGAGCACCGCCAAGTCGATGCATTTGAACTCGATCGTCTCGCGGAATTCCATCATATCGAGAAATTCCTTCTCGCTGAGATTCATGATCGGAATCAAATTGTTGACAATGCTTTCGTGAAATGAAGGAGAGACAAAGGAACCTTGTCCATGGCGCGTGCTGATAATGCCGACGGCCCTTAACTTCTGAATGGCGCTTCTTACGCTGACGCGGCTCACGTTAAACATGGAGCTGAGCTGATTTTCCGAAGGGATTTTCTCGCCCGGCTTCCATACACCTTTTACAATATTGTTTTTGATCTGCTCATAGACCTCGTCTACAATATTTTGCTTCTCGATCGATTTAATCGTCATTCGGACCATCACCACCGTCACATATAACATGTCCTACAAGTTGCTGCAAAAGTGATATTACCATCCTTCGAGCAAAAAATCCAGCATTAATTTTAAATGCCTAGGATAGTCTTGTTTGAAAGGGAGCCGGGTCGAACCGATTGCGGGGTCGCTGAAAAAGCAGCGTAGTAAGTGAACTCATGCTGAAGCGCCAGCGTTCGCTTATGTCCCCGAATTTCATCTGCCGTAAGCAGATACAATTCAAGATATTCGGGGACAATCGGCGGTCGTAAGTATGATTGGCTTTTGCAGTGTTCGCTTAGCTGATGGCCTCGCTGTTTGCTGGCGTGGGCCTGGCAGTGGCTTAAGTGATGACCGAAGGTTCATCGGAAACCTTCGTCGGCGAATTCCAGTCGCGGATCCCGTTATCCTCAATGATGCCGAGAATCACGTCGGAAATATCCGGGTCGGCCAGCAGCTTGTCTCTGACTCTGAATTTGATGTCGTCGGCGTCGGCCAAAGTCAGTCCCTTCACTAACTCGATATATCCCTCCACATGATAAAAACGGCCTTCCTGGATAATCCGCAGCTTATTGATATCCGTTACTTGCGCATCGGAGAGGATCATCGCCGCAACCCGGTCCTCCACCATTTTAGGCGCCGCTACGCCGATCAGTCCGACCATATTGTCATAACCTACCTTAAATACGACGCCGATCATCAGGAAACCGATCAGTATCGTGGCGACGCCGTCAAGCGCTTGGAACGAGGTAAAAGCCGAGACGACAATGGCGATTAACGCCAACAAAGAACCCAGCGTTGCAACAATATCTTCGTAGAAAACAAGCCGGGTCGGCGGAGCGGCCCGTCCCACGTTCCGGAAAGCGGTCGCCACAATGTTCAGTCCTTTTGCTTCAGCCCGCGTTTCGTGAACGATTTCCTTCATCGCTTTGATTAATACGAACCCGTCAACACCGATGGCAATCGCCAAAACAATAAAATTCAGCCAAAAATTCGTTGCATGCGCCGGATGCGTGAGCAGATGAAAGCCTTCTTTGATCGTTTCATAGGCCATGATCGAGACGACAATAACGGCGACCATGCAGAAAATATTGATGACCCGGCCAAACCCGGCCGGAAATCGTTTCGAAGGTTTACGTTCGGCAAGCACGCTGCCAAAAAAGACAAAAGCCTGGTTGATGGCATCCGCAATGGAATGCATGGCGGAGGCGAACATGGCGCCGCTGCCGCTTAGCACCGCTGCGACTCCTTTTAAAATCGCGATGCCCGTATTGCCTACCGCCGCTGCCGCGGATGAGGTGTTGCCTTTCTTAAGCGCTTCGAGAAATGAGCCCATAAATGAAAAATAACCTCCACATGATAGAGTGTTTAAAAAAGTGATCTATGTACATACGGAATTACTGTTAAAAAGTAACAGCGAATTTTCTCTTAGTGTTTAATGATTGCTTGGCGATTATTCCCCTGAAGGCCGCTTTTTCATGCAAGCGATTTCACCATGTGGACTATAATCTCAGGCGAAAATTTGCCCGCTTGCGGTAAAAAGGTCTTTTCTGTGTTGGGTTCCGAATAAACTTACTCTTGAAAGAATTCAAAAATGATTAATAATGTAAAATATAGTTCCAATATGTGTAAAGGTAATTTTTGGACAGAATTTTTTGGACAGTATATCGAATTTGATGCGAGAGGAGCAGCGGCATTGCGCAAGATCAAAGTATTGGAAATGGTCCGGCAGATTGCTCCAACTGTTGATTCGCCGGGTGTAACGGCCGATGAGGTGGCCGAGGCCGCCGGCATTTTGCGGCATAATGCAAGTGCGGATCTGAATGAGTTGGTGCGCGAAGGGCTGCTGCGCAAAAGCGGCGGCCGTCCCGTGAGATTTGGTCTGAAAAGCATCGCGGACGATGTGCGGCATACCGATACGAAGTTTCCGGATTCGCAGTATAGGACGGTTGCCAGGCCAGATCCGGCTGCGGAACGGCCGGCTTCATCCGAAAGGCTGCTCGATCAAGTTATCGGCGCCAAAGGAAGCTTGCGCGCGGCCGTCGAGCAGTTGAAAGCGGCGGTGCTGTATCCTCCGCATGGGCTGCCGGTTTTGCTGCTTGGACCGACCGGGTCGGGTAAAAGCTATTTAGCCGAAAAAATGTACTTTTATGCGGCAAAATCCGGCCGATTGGTCCCCAATGCGCCGTTTAATGTGCTGAACTGCGCCGATTATGCGGCCAATCCACAGCTGCTGCTGGCGCAGCTGTTCGGTTATGTCAAAGGCGCGTTTACCGGGGCCGACCAAACGACCGCCGGACTTGTCGCCCAGTCGGATAACGGCGTCTTGTTTTTGGACGAGATCCATCGTTTGCCGCCGGAAGGACAAGAGATGTTGTTCCTGCTGATGGATCGCGGCGTATACCGGATGTTAGGTGACGGGGCGACACAACGCCGGGTATCCGTCAGACTGATCGCGGCCACGTCCGAGGATGCGCGGTCCCTGCTGCTAAAAACGCTGCTGCGGCGTTTCCCCGTCGTGCTGACGCTTCCCGATGTCAATGCCCGTCCGCTCGAGGAGAGACTGGCTTTAATCGAATATTTCCTGGCGGAGGAAGCGGCCCGGATCGGCGTCCCCATCTCGGTAAGCCCGCTTGTTTTGGTTGCCTTGATGACATTCCATGCGTCGGGAAATGTGGGAGAACTGCACAGCGCGGTTCTGCTCGGCTGCGCCAAAGCGTTTCTGAATTACGTGGCATCGGCCGGCAAGCCGGAATACATGATGCTTGTAGTGACGCACCTGTCCCCGCAAATTCAACTGGAATATTTGCGGGGCCATCAGGATTCGCTTAAAGTGGAGCAATTGATCGGGGTGGAGGATCGGCTTTATATGCCGATGCCGAACGGGTATGGAAGCGGCGGGCAGTCGCCGGAACAGCGCAAAGATGATCTGTATACGGATTTTAACCGGCGGATGAGCGACTATTTGGGCAGCAGTCTGGAGCAGGATGAAGTCCAGCGGCTGATCCAAATTGACGCCGATTATTATTTGCGGCGGCTGCTCCGGCATGTCAAAGGAGCTCATACGCTGCCGGAGAGGCTTCTGGAGGTCGTTGCTGGGTTTGTAGAGGAAGCCGGCAAGGAGCTTGGCTGCGTATTCGAGCCTGAAGTAACGACAGGGATTGCCCTGCATCTGGCTTCGCTGTCGAGAACCGAACCCTTTGACGCCGAAGCGATGCTGGAGCTGACGGCGCATTGTTCGCGTGAATTCGGCGTGGTAAGACAGCTGTCCAGCCGCTTGGAAGAAGGGCTCGAAACGCGGCTGACACACGGCCAAACCAGTTTTCTCGCCTTGTTCTTAGCGGCTCATAAGCGAGTGGCGGAAACGGAACGGGTAAAGGTGCTGGTTATCGCTCACGGAGATCATACGGCGACTAGCATGGCCGAGGTAGCTAACGAGCTGTTGTATGAAAAAAAGGTCAAGGCGATCGATATGCCTTTAAGTCAAAGCTTGGAAAGCACACTGCAGATTGCTGCGCAGCGCATTAAGGAAATGGGTAAAATCAAAGGCGTTTTGCTGCTGGTCGACATGGGCTCGCTGACGGGATTTGGCGCTGCGCTTGAACGGATGACAGGTATTCCGGTGGCCGTGATTCCGCTTGTCACGACGGCTGCAATCGTAGAGGCGGCGCGGCTTGCCGATAACGGACAGATGAAGCTGGCGCAGATGGTGGAGGCGGTCAAGCAAATTTATGATTTTGATATAGCGTTTCCCCTGCCCGAAGGCAAACGGCTCATTATTACCACATGCCTGACCGGGGAAGGGACCGCCCGCAAGCTGGCGGCGTTTATCAATGAGGCGCTGCCTGCCGATCTCCGTTCGACCGTTCTGGTGCAAGCCGTCGACCTGGACAATGGTTCGGAAATTTCCGGTTTGTATGTGGAGGGCTGGCGGGGAACCGTGATTGCGGCAGTAGGCACTGTAAATCCGCATCTGCCGGGTGTGGCTTTTATCGGGATGGATCAGATCCTGTTTGGCAGCGGGATGAAAACATTGCTGGAATTGACGGCCGAAGGACAGCCGGCGGCAGACGATGCCGACGGGTTATCCAAGGAAGAGGCGATTTTGCTGGCGAGCAAATTCGTAACGGACTATATCGACAGCAAGGACGGACAACTGTATGTGAGCGGGGCGATTGCAGCGTTGGAGCAGTTGGAGCAAACGGTAGGTTCCTCTTTGCGCACCAGTTTGGCCGTACGCTGGGTGATTCATCTTTCTTTTGCCCTTGAGCGGATCGTGACGGGCGGCTCCGTTATGGAATGCAGCGAGTTGGATTATTTGGAGCAGCATCACCAGCTGTTATTAAATACGATCCAAACGGCAGTTTCCCGTACATGTCATTGCTTATCCGAACCGCTTCCGCGCAGCGAAATCGGCTATTTGGCGCTTATTGTCCTGCCGGAATAAGATACTAACACCGATACTGTCTTGTCAGTGTCTTGGAACTCCGTTTGATCGGAAGTCCAAGACACTTTGTTTTTGCAGGAAAAGCGGGGTTAGTGTCTTGGCACGGAATTTGCTTATAAATAAAAAGAAAATGAATTTTACATAAAGCGAGGTATCGGGATGATGAAAATGGTGCTTGTTCGCGTCGACGACCGGCTGATCCATGGTCAAGTCGCTGTCGGCTGGACGCGTTTTGTAGGGGGAACTTGCATATTGGTTGTCGATGATGAAGTCGCTCAAGACAATACGCAGAAGATGCTGCTCAAAATGTCCACGCCGGTCGGGGTGAAATCTTCGGTTGTGTCGATAGCGGATGCTGCAGCCCAACTTGCGGCGGGAAAATTCAGAAACGAGAAATTGATCATCATCGTGCGCGGACCGCAAGCTTTGCTTGGATTAATCGAAGGTGGCGTTGCGCTGCCAAAGATTAATATCGGCAACGTGCGGATGACGGAAGGAAGGGAACGGCTGACCAAAGAAGTCGCCGCTACGCCCGACGAAATCGAGGCTTGGCGGAAGCTGGACGCAGCGGGTCTGGAATTGGAGGCGCTTTGGCTGCCGGGCGGTTCGGCGACGAATTTTAATCAAATTATCCGGTCGTACACTAAATAATTCGGTTTACAGAAACAGACGGGGAGAGGTGCGAATTGAAAGGTATTGTGATTGTAACCCACGGCAGACTGAGTGAATATTTACTCGAAAGCTCTTCAATGTTTGTCACCAATACCGCGGCCGTACAGCCGATTTCTTTTGTTCCCGGCCAAGGTGTGGAAGATTTGATAACTTCGCTCCGTGAAGCGCTGGACCAGTTAGGAGCCGTCGACGGCGTTCTGGCGCTTGTCGATTTGCCGGGCGGCAGTCCGGCCCGGGCGGTGGGAACGATTTTCAGCGAAGGAAAGACACATGTTCCGCTTGAGGTCGTTTCGGGGGTCAACTTGCCGATGCTCGTCGAAGTGCTGATGCTGCGCGACTCCATGGAACTGTCGGAGCTGGCCGATTATGCGGTCGAAGCGGGAAACGGCGGTATCGTTAACGTTGGGAAAGTTCTTCGGGGAGGTGACTTTTGAACTGCTCGGAATGAACGCCAGCTTTAAGCAGCATTTCAATTCAATGAGGAGGAAAAGCGAAAATGTCCATTGGAATCGCGTTACTGTTAGCGTGTTTGGCCGGCTTTGCCTATTTTTCCCGCCGGTTTATGGGCGATCTGTTTTTGGAACGCCCGATTGTGCTGGCTCCGATTACCGGTCTCATAATGGGAGATTTTCATACCGGTCTGATTATCGGAGGGACGCTGGAGCTTATTTTTATGGGCGCCGCCGATATTGGGGGAAGCGTGCCGCCGAATTATAACATCGGCAGCATCATTGGAACCGCGCTTGCCATATCTTCGGGTCAAGGCATCGAAACCGCGCTGCTGATCGCCGTACCGGCTGCGCTGCTCGGCGTATTTTGCGAAGTGCTGGCCAAAACGGTCAGCGTGTTTTTCGTCAATGCCGCTGAAAAAATGGCGGGCCGAGGCGACGACAAAGGCATATCACGTATGGTGCATCTAGGCAATCTCGCGCATTTTCTCGCCGATGCCATACCGACGTTTATCGCGCTGCAGCTTGGAGCCAACGCCGTTAAACTGATTTCTAACGACATCCCCGGCTGGCTGAAAAACGGCATGACCGTCGCCGGCAATATCTTGCCCGCGCTCGGTTTTGCGCTGCTGCTTTCTTCGCTTGTTTCGCCCGGCTTGTTTCCGTACTTGTTCATCGGATTTATTATTGCCGCTTATTTGAAAGTCGGCGTGTTAGGCGTAGCGCTGCTGGCGGCAATGTTCGCGATTATTATGATGACACGCAAAAGCAGCCAGGAAAGCTACGAGGAAATGGATGAAGCGGCGGTATCGGGCGAGTCTTCGGTAGCTGCATCCGTTCTTAGCAAAAAAGACATCCGCCAGCTCTACTGGCGCTCCTTCTCGCTGCAATCGGCGTTCAGCTTCGACCGGATGCAGGCGCTTGGCTTCACGTGGGCGATTTTGCCGATGCTGCGCAAGCTGTATAAGGATAAGTCCGAACAATTCAAAGAAGCTTTACAGCGCCACATCATCTTTTTTAATACGCACCCTTGGATTCCGGGGCCGATCTTGGCGTTGACCGCCGAATTGGAGATTAAGAAATCCCGCGGGGAAGACATCGACACCAAAGCGATTCAAGGCTTGAAATCCGGTTTGATGGGCCCGATCGCCGGCGTCGGCGACTCGATGTTCCACGGTACGCTCAGGCCGCTGATGGGCGGTATCGCCGCTTCGCTGGCGCTGCAAGGTAACCCGGTTGCTCCGCTGCTGTTTTTTGTCGTAGTTAACGCGGTTCATATGTACGTTCGCTGGGTTACGTTGAAAAAAGGCTTTGAGCTCGGCGAACGGATATTTGGCGTCATGTCGTCCGGCGGTATCCGCAAAATCATGGAAGGCGCTACGATCACCGGCTTGATGGCGTTAGGCGCATTGATCGCCACCTGGCTCAACGTGTCGACTCCGCTGAAGTACACCGTGCAGAAAGCATCGGTTTCGATTCAGTCCATGCTCGACGGCATCATGCCAAAGCTGCTGCCGCTTGCTTTGACGTTATTGGTCTTTTGGCTGATCCGCAAACATGTCAAAACGACAACCATTATGCTTGGCCTGATTGTCGTAGGTCTTGTGCTCGGCGGATTTAACATTTTAGGTTAAGCGGAAGCCCCGGGGATTCCGCTGTGGCCCCGGGGTTCCGTCTTTCGACCCAAAGCGGATGCTTACGAAGCCAGTTTTTGCTGGCGCAAAAAACCTAAGGAGGATTCTGGAGTGGAACGTCAAATTCCTGATTGGATGAGTCCGGTTTTTGAACGGGAGGAACACCCGTTTTATGTGTGGGAAGAGTTGATGAAAACGCCGGAATGCCTCAGTTCCGTTCTGACGGAATCGAACAGGCTGCTCGTGCGTCAGGCTGCTGAAGCCGTTGCCGGCTCCAATGCCGTACATCTGCTTGGCTGCGGTTCTTCTTATTTTGCGGGGATCGCCGGCGCTTATTTGTTTAACGGGGCAGTCGGCCTTCCGGCTTATGCTTACAATGCTTTCGAGTTCTCGGCGTATCCTCCGGCCCGGTTGAAAGGGAGCGCTGTAATCGGCATCTCCCATACCGGCGGCACGGCCGTCGTTTTGGATTCGCTGGAGCTGGCCAAACGGCGCGGAGCGGCCGCTGTGATCGGCTTGACCGATGTCGAGCGGTCTCCGCTCACCTTGGCGGCTACGCATGTCATTGAAGGCGGCGGCGGGCGTGAAAAACCGCTGCCGAAGACGCGCAGCTTTGCGGTCTCGCTGCTGAAGATGTACCTTCTGGCGGCGGAGGTCGGACGATTGTCGGGCGATCGCTTGGAAGAGATGCAGGCGATTCTGGAACAATCGCCGGATATGGCTAGGCAAGTGCTGGACGGCAGCGAGAGATTGACCGGGCAAATTGCGGCGGGCTTGAACCCAAGCTCAAGCGTTTATTTGTTCGGGGCGGGACCGAATACGGCGAGTGTGCTGGACGGTGCGCTGAAGCTGCAGGAAATGGCGCAGGCGAGAGCCCATGCGTTTGAGTTGGAGGAAGGCATGCATGGCCCGTGGGTAACGATGGAGCCTGACGATCTTGTTATCGTTTACGCCGTTCGAGGTCCCAGCTTTGAAAAATCCAAGAAGCTGATTTCCGCTCTCGCCCCCGTTGGCGTCAACATATGGGTGTTGACCGATGCGCCCGATTCGTTCGCGGAAAGCGGCCATCATGTCACCTCGCTGCCGGATGTTCCGGAGCTGATCGCTCCATTATTTTCCGTGCTTCCGTTATACGAGTTTACGTATCGGCTGGCGCTCGCCCGCGGAATCCGACCGGATGCCATGCGTTTAACCGATGAGCGGTTTTTGCAAACCCGGCTGAAGCTGCCGCGCTGAATAAGGAGGAGACCATGTCCGCATCGTTATATTTTGACAAGATTGGGTCGCTTCTGGCGGAGATTAAGGCTGCCGAGCTGCCCGTGATACAGCTGCTTGGCGGCAGTATCGGGCAGTCGATCGCCTCCGGGGGCATTGTGCATCTGTTTGGCTCCGGCCACTCGCATATGGCGGCTAACGAAGTGTTTGTCCGCGCCGGGACTATCACGGCGGTTCGGGCCATATGGCCGAGGCAGGAGACGGACAAGCTGGAGCGGGTGGAGGGTCTTGGCGATGCCGTGCTCAAATTCGGCGATGTCCGGCCGGGAGAGTATTTGTTCGTCTTCTCCCATTCGGGCATCAACCCGATGCCGATCGACGTGGCGCTTGCTGCAAAGCGGCGCGGCGCCGTGACCGTTGCGGTCGGTTCGAAAGCGCACTCTTTGTCGGTGCCGGGCAGGCATTCGAACGGGAAGCGGCTTTTTGAGGCATGCGATTATTTTATCGATACGCATGTACCGGCCGGCGATGCGCTGCTTGCCGAAGCGTCGTTTCCTTACGCCTACGGGCCGGCGTCGACCGCCGCATTTGTCACGATTATTCAGGCGGTGATGGCGGAAGCCGTTCATTGGATGCTGGAGAACGGGTTTGACCCGCCGGTGCGGGTCAGCCGCAACATGCCGGGCGGCGATGAACGCAACGACCGGTTGGGCGAGCTGTACAAACACAGAATTCCCGAGCTGGGATAATCGGAGGGATGGGACATGGCGCAAGCCGCTTTAACCGGGGGACAGGTGCTTATGCCTGACGGTACCTTTGAAACGGCCTCCGTGCTTTTTGACGGCGGTACCATTACCGGGATTTCGACAGCGGAGCTTCCCGTGGATGCGGAACGGATCGATGTATCGGGCTGCATCGTGGCCCCGGGGTTTATCGACACGCATGCGCACGGCGCGATGGGTCGCAATTTTATGGAGGGCTGCAAGGAAGCGTACAGTGTCATTTCACGCCATATGGCCGGGGGTGGAGTGACGTCGTGTTTGGCGACAACAACAAGCGCTTCGCTTGAAGATACATTATTTGCCCTGCAGTATGCGGCTTCCATACATCGGAATGGTGAGCCCGGTATAGTCGACATATTGGGCGTCCATCTGGAAGGCCCGTATGTCAACCCGGCTTACCGGGGCGCTCACATGGAGGAATTTGTGCGGCAGCCGGAATTGTCCGAGCTGGAAGCAATCTGCGAGGCGGCGGGTACGGCTTTGCGGGTCGTTACTTTGGCGCCGGAAGTGCCGGGAGGTATGGAGGCGGTCCGCTTTTTCGGCGGACACGGCGCCAAGGTGTCGCTTGGTCATAGCGGTGCCTCTTACGAGGAAACCAAACAAGCGCTTGCGGCCGGCGTGTGCCGGGCGACTCATTTGTTTTCCGCTATGGCGCCGATTCATCACCGCCGTCCCGGAACGATTCCCGCGTTGTTTGAGCAACCGGACGTTTTTCTGGAAATGATCGTGGACGGCGAGCATCTGCATCCGGCCATTGTCGGCATGGTCGCCCGGCAGGTGGAGGCTCATCGCCCGGTGGCGATAACCGATTCCGCCGACGTGGCGGGTTTGCCTGACGGCACGTACAAGCGCTGGAAAGGCATGGATGTCGTTGTGGCGGACGGAAGGTGCCAAACGTTGTCGGGAGGGCTTGCCGGCAGCATCGTGCGGATGGATCAGGTTGTGGACATTTTGGTCCGGCAGGCCGGATTGCCGCTGTCGCTGGCTTTGCGCATGGCATCCGAAAACCCGGCCCGCTCGATTGGGGCTTTTGACCGTAAAGGATCGCTGGAAACGGGGAAAGACGCCGATATCGTTGTTTTGAACCGGGAGCTTTCCGTGTCGTTAACGATCGGCAAAGGACATATATTGTATGACACAAGAGCAAACAGGAGGCTGTAACATATGGAGCGTCAAGTGACCATTAACCACCCCGAAGGCTTACATGCAAGACCGGCTTCGGATTTTGTCGAAGCGGCGATCCCTTTTCAAAGCAAAATTGAAGTTGTGTTTCAAAATAAATCGGTAAACGCCAAATCGATGCTCAGCCTGCTGAAATTGGGGATCGAACAAGGCAACAGCGTTGTGCTGCGGGCTGAAGGCCCCGATGCGGAGCAAGCATTGGAGACGCTGGGCGGCATATTGGAGAATACACATTAACAATAGAGAGGTCCGAACGATATGGACCCAAACGAGATAGAAGGCCACTGAAAAACTAGCGAAGTGAGCGAAATCATGCTGGAGAAGCGCCATCGTTCGCTTTTTCAGTGGCCTCACGAGATAGAGAGGAGAACATCAGGATGAGTTTGTATGGGATAGGAGCATCCAAAGGATTGGCTGTCGGACCTGCTGTTGTTATACGCGAGCTTCCCCCGATCGAACGCAGATCATTGTCTCCAGACGAACTACCGGCTGAAAAAGCCAGATTGCATCGGGCGTTGGCGCGCGCAGGCGGCGAGCTTGCGGAACTGCAGTCCCGGCTGTCACCGGAGCTGCAAGGGATTATCCGGGCCCAACTGCTTTTTATCCAAGACCCCGAGCTGCTGGAAGCGATCGAAGCCGGCATGGAAGCCGGTAAAAACGCCGAATGGGCGGTAGCGGAAGCCACCAACGAATTTGTCGCGGCGATCTCAATGTTAGCAAGCGATTATTTGAAAGAACGTGCCCAAGACGTCAAAGATTTTGCAAGAAGACTGCAGGCCGCTTTGCTGAATGTGCCCGCCCCGGCGATCGATCTCAAGCAGCCTTCCATCTTGATTGCCAAAGATCTGACCCCGTCGGATACCGCTGCACTGGATGTGTCAATGGTGCTTGGTTTCGCCACGGAAACGGGAGGGCCTACCTCGCATTCTGTCATTATTGCCCGATCCGCCGGGTTTCCTGCCATTGTTGGCATTCGCGGGTTGCTGGATGCGGTCGAAGCTGGGGATACCGTCGTGCTTGACGCTTTCTCGGGAGAGCTGATCGTCAATCCGCCCGAGCCGGTGCGTGTTTCTTATGCAGCCCAAATGGAAGAACAGCGCAAACAACTGCTGGCCGCCAAAAACAATAAACACCTGCCATCGATCACAATGGACGGACGGGAAGTCGAGCTGGCCGCCAATATCGGCAGCCCTCAGGACGCGGTTTCCGCGCTGGAATGGGGCGCGGCCGGCGTCGGACTTTTCCGCACCGAATTTTTATATATGCACAAGAACAGCTTTCCTTCCGAGGAGACGCAATACGCCGCATACAAAGAAGCGGTGGAGCGCATGGCCCCTCATCCGGTCATTTTCCGGACGCTGGATATCGGCGGAGATAAGGCGCTGCCTTACTTGGAAATGGCAGCCGAAGAAAACCCGTTTCTCGGTTATCGCGCCCTTCGGCTTTGTTTGGATCGCCCGGAGTTGTTCCGAACGCAGCTGCGCGCCATCTTAAGAGCAGGCGAACACGGCAGCATCCGGATGATGTTCCCGATGGTGGCGACCTTGGATGAACTGCGCCGTACCAAACAGATGCTGCGGGAAGCGGCCTTCGAATTGGGGATCGCCCGGCTGCCGGAAATCGGGATTATGGTGGAAATCCCTTCGGCGGCCGTCTTGGCTCGTATGTTCGCGGAAGAGGTTGATTTCTTCAGCATCGGCAGCAACGACCTCATTCAATATACGATGGCCGCCGACAGGGGCAATAAGTCCGTCAGTTATTTGTATCAGCATCTGGAACCGGCTGTGCTCCATTTGATTGCGGGTGTGATCGAAGCGGCACATTCGGCCGGCAAATGGGCGGGCATGTGCGGAGAAATGGCCGGCGATCCGCAGGCTATCCCGATCCTGCTGGGCCTTGGGCTTGATGAATTCAGCATGAATGCGCCGTCTTTGCCGGTAGCTCGGGAATTAGTCCGCTCCCTCTCTTACGCCGAATGCCGGGAGCTTGCGGAACGCGCGCTGAAATGCCGCACCGTAGAGGAAGTTAGTTCATTAACATATCGTTAGTGCGGCCTGCATAAGGGGCTCGTCTCGGCTTAGAGATGAAGCTCCTTTTTGCCTATCCAAATATATGTTATATTTTGGTTATCAGCGGCAAAATGACCTTGCGGGGAGCTGCAGCCAGACCTTTATGAATGCGGCGAAGCGGAAGAACAGCGTGTTTATCCTGCTTTTTACATGGAGGTATGCATGAACAAACGGATCGTGCAATCAAGCGAACAGACCAAGCTAAACGTCGCAAAATTGGCCGAGTTGTTTCCTCATATCATCACAGAAGTCAGAGCCGAAGACGGTGCTTTCCGGCAGGTGGTCGATCTCGAGCTGTTGAAGCGGGAGTTTTCCGGGTACATAGCGGAGCGGGAGGGCGGAATGGAACGTTTCCAGCTCTCTTGGCCGGGTAAAAAACAAGCGATGCTAGCGGCGAATCAACTGCCTGCCGGGCACACTTTAGTCCCTGTGGAAGCGGAGAGCGTAAGCTGGGACACTACGGGCAACTTGTACATCGAAGGAGATAATTTACTTGCGCTCCAGTTGCTGCAGGCGTCGTATGCCGACAAGGTGAAATGCATCTATATCGATCCGCCGTACAATACGGGGAAAGATTTTATATACAAGGACGATTACAAGCAGTCTTCGGAACAATATTTAAAGATGTCCGGTCAAATCGACGGTAAAGGCAAACGGCTGCTTCACGATACGGAATCAAGCGGCCGCTTCCACAGCGATTGGTTGACGGAGATGTATCCGAGACTGCAGCTGGCGAGACCATTACTGCGCGGGGACGGCGTCATTTTTATCAGCATCGACGATCGCGAACAAGCCCATTTACGGCTCATCTGCGATGAAATATTTGGTTCGGGGAACTTTGTCGCCAATTTGGTTTGGGCCAATAAAGAAGGAGGCGGCGGCTCTGACAGCAAGTTTTTCAGGGTCAAGCATGAATATATTTTATGTTACGCCAAATCCATCGATCAGCTCACGGTGAAAGGTGTCGGCATTTCCAACGAAGGCCGGTATACCATGCAGGATGAATATGTCGGCCGGCGCGGCAAATATTACTTGCAGAAGCTGAATCAGGCCAGCATCCAATATTCCAAGTCGCTGGATTATGCGATTCAGGCTCCGGACGAATCGGAGATATGGCCTTCCAGAGGCAATAAGCTGGCTTGCTGGAGGTGGTCGGAGTCCAAGCTGGCCTGGGGTATGGCAAACGGGTTTATCGTGATCAAGCAGGATCATTACGGCGATTGGCAGGTATACAGCAAGCAATATATGCACGTGGACAATAAAGATCAACCGATCGTACGCACGAACCGCCCTTTGGGTTTGATCGAGGAATATTCGAGCACTCAGGCGTGCAAAAAATTGGAGCAGCTGTTCGGAGAAAAAGTTTTTGATTATTCGAAGCCGCTTGAGCTGATCTTGTTCCTGCTTGGTCTGACAATGGAAGCCGACGATATAGTGCTCGATTATTACTCCGGTTCGGCGACGACCGCCCATGCCGTTATGCAGCTCAATGCGGAGGATGGAGCCCGGCGCAGATACATTATGGTGCAATTGCCGGAGGAAACGGCCGAAGGCTCGGAGGCCAGCCGGGCGGGTTACGCTAATATATGCGAGATCGGCAAAGAGCGTATTCGGCGGGCGGCCGCCAAGGTGCAGGAGGAAACCGGCGCCGAGATCGATGACGGGTTTCGTGTGTATCGGGTGGAATTTGAAAGCGGCGAGAAAGTTTCAGCATCGGTAACTACTTAACCCGCATTTCATGGGGCTCGACCGACCGCCACAACGCACCTTGGGAGTAGTGGAAGAGAAAAAGGGCTCCCTTTAACAGGGCAAGCCCTTTCCCTTTTTTGCGGTGCGAAATGAGTAACAGCAGTCCTGCTGTATTGCACAGCATGCATGTTTATGCTGATTGATACACAATCTTTCTTTTACTTCGCGCCATACGTACGTTTGTAAGCGGCATTGTACATTTTCAGCAAATCGTCCACGCCCAATTTCTTCGACTGATCCATGAACTCGTTGACCGTCTGGTCGTTAATCGGCGCTTTCCCTGTAACGAATTCGGTCAGCCGCTGGTCGAGGTATTTGTTCAGGTTGTTCAGCTTCGATTTTTCCAGCTCCTGTTCTTCAGGGTTTTTGACGATCGACTTCGGCGAGTCGATAATGTACTGGGCATACGACGCGTTGATGTCCATATTTTTCTTATCCAGACCACGTTCCCATGCGGCGCGGGCGATGGCGTTGTTGATCGAAACGTTAGGGAACCAGACGCCCCAATCGCGGCGGAGAGGAACGTACGGGCTTGTGCCAAACTCCTCCATGTATCTCGGCTTGCCGTCGACCAATTTGTACGTTTTGTTCAGAATACCCAGCGACATCAAATTCGTGCCTTCCTCGCTAAACAAGAAATCCATAAATTTGACGGCGGCGTCTTTATCTTTTACGTTGGCAGCGATAGCCAGGCCGTTTACGCCGACCGCTGGCCGCGCGAATTGGTAATTTTTAATCCCGTCGGCGGCAAATTGCGGGATCACGTTCAAATCGTAGTCCTTATTGTTGGCATTGGCTTTGCGGGCTTTCTCGACCAGCGGATCCATGTCCGCTTTCCACCAATAGGTGACCAGCGATTTGCCGGTAATCATCCGCTCTTCCCATTGGGCTGTAGTCAGCAGGGCGAACTCGGGATCAAGCAGCTTCTCTGCGTACAACTTGTTCATAAACAGCAGCGCATCTTTAAAACCCTTCTGGTAGCCCGCATAGGCATATTCTTCTTTATCGGGAAGCTGGTTGATGTAACCCTCCACTCCTGTAAACGATCTGAGGAACACGGTGAAGATGGAGGCCAGGTTCGGGGCGCTGACCGGCGTCCGGAACGTGAGCGGATAAGAGTCGGGATTTTTTTCCTTAAATGCCTTTAGGAATTGGTAAAATTCATCGGCTGTCGTTGGCGGCTTGAGTCCGTATTTGTCCTGCAAATCCTTGCGTACATACCACGCATAGTTGAAGCCTTTCGTGCTTGGATCGCTTTCCAGCACCGGCATCGTGTAATAACCGCCGTCTGAGGCGGTCGCTTGCGCTCTGGCTTCCGGGTAAGTGTCGAAAAACTTTTTGATGTTGGGCGCTTTGTCCAAATAATTTTTTAAATTCAGGAACACTTTCTCAGGTCCAAAATCCCTTCCGTCCTGGTTGAGCACAAGTGTAAAGTCCGTGACTGTGTTGGTGGCGTACATGATTTTTCTTTTTTCCGGCAGCGATTCTTCGCTGACGACTTGAAAATCGATTTTCACTCCCGTTTTTTTCTCGATTTCCTTAAACGTTTCCCAGTCTTGACGAACCGGTCCTTCGACCCGGTTAGCGGCCAGCCACGTAAACGTGACGGCTTTGGGCGGCTGGCTTGCCGCAGGAGCGGGGGCCGCTGCTGCCGGTGCTTGCGCAGGCGCTGCAGCACCTCCTGCGTCTTTGGCGGCAGGCGCCTGCGGTGCGGCGCTTTGTCCTCCGCTGCCGCAGCCTGCGATCAGGCCGCCGCACATGATGGCTGTAAGCGTCGTTGCGAGTGTCTTTTTGTTCACCCTTGTACCCTCCCAATGGATAAATATAGGATTGGATCCTGGAATGTGCCCGACAATCGTTTTGTGCGAATAAATATTCACAGTTTTGATGGTAGGGCAGATATCCTAAGGAATCCATGACTACCTAACCTTTGACGCCGCCAATCATGCTGCCCTGCACAAAATATTTTTGGATAAACGGATACACGCACAAAATCGGTAGTGTGGCAATAACGATCATTGCGTATTTCAACGATTCGATATAACTTAAATCGCCTTCGCCTTGGGGGTTGCTGCCTGCGATCAGGATGGTGCGCAGCATAATTTGCAACGGATGCATCTTGCCGTCGTTTAAATAAATCAAGGCTTCAAAGAAGGCGTTCCACTGGTTCACGGCTGTAAACAAGCCGATGGTCAGCATTACCGGCAGCGACAGCGGAATGACGATTCTCAGCAGCACCTGCATGGAGCCGCACCCGTCGATGATCGCCGCATCTTCGATTTCTTCCGGAAGCCCTTCGAAAAATGTCCGCATAATAAACAAATACCACGTGTTAATCATCGAAGGCAGCACGATCGCCCAGATCGTATTCAGCATGTTCAACTGCTTGACGAGCAGGAACGTCGGGATCAGCCCGCCGCTGAACACCAGCGTAAAAGCGGCCATCAGCAAAATCCATTTTCGCCCGGCCAGCCATCTTTTGGCGAGCGGATAGGCCATGGCAGAAGTGAAGATTAACGTCAGCACGGTTTGCACCACCGTGTAACGGATCGTATTCCAATAGCTGATCCACATATTTTGATCCACAATGATTTTCTCATAAGCGGCAAAATGAATGCCTTTGGGCCACAGCAGCACTTGGCCGCTAGCAACCATCGCATTATCGCTGATGGAGGCCGAAAAGACGAATATAATCGGATATACCATGACAATGATGACCAGAATCATAACCAGCGTATTGATAATGTCAAACAGCAAGGAGCTGGCGCTTTTGATTTTCATTGCGTGACCTCCTTTACCACAGACTGGTCTGCGAATATTTGCGCACGATCCGGTTGGCGATCACAACCAGCAAAAATCCGATCGCCGATTGAAACAGTCCGACTGCCGAAGCGAAGCTGAAATCGGCGTCCAATACCCCGCGCCGGTACACAAACGTATTGATGACGTCCGCGGTTTCATAGTTCATCGGATTGTACAGCAGCAGTATTTTCTGAAAACCGACTTCCATAAAATGACCCAAATTCAGCACAAACAAGATAATCATGACGGGAACCATTCCCACTAATGTAATGTGGCGAATTTGCTGCAGCCTCCCCGCCCCATCCATTTTGGCCGCTTCGTATAAAGCCGGATCGATGCCGGCGATCGCCGCCAGATACAAGATGGTACCCCAGCCGACCTTCTGCCATATTTCCGAACTGACATAGATCGTCCGGAACCACTCGGGCAAGCCGAGAAACATAATCGGTTCTATGCCAAACACCTTGTGCAGTATGATGTTGACGATGCCGGTCGTTGGGGATAAGAAGATAACCATAATGCCGGCGATGACAACCGTAGATAAGAAATGCGGCATATAACTGATGCTCTGCACGATTTTTTTGAACATTTTATTTTTAATTTCATGGAACAATACCGCTAAAATAATCGGTGCCGGAAAATGAAACAGCAGGTCGTACATGTTCAATAAAATAGTGTTGCGGATCAGCTTCCACGAATCGGGGGTGTTGTAGAAAAATTCGACGAAATGATCCAATCCGACAAATTTGCTGCCCAATATGCCCCTGCCGATCGAATAGTTCTGAAAAGCGATGATGATGCCGTACATCGGCACATATTTAAACACAATGTAATAGAGGATGCCGGGAAGCATTAATAAATACAGAGCTTTATGCTTTCTCACATAACGCCAGAAACGAAAGCGCTTTCCAGTTTTGATACGCGGACTGAACCGATCACCCGTCTCCGCTCCTGCACCACTTTGGACCGACAATGCGCTCTCACTCCTTATAGGTTTGATCTGATAGCCTAAACATACTGGCTGTTTGGCCAACCGTAAAGCGCGCATTTTTCGCTACGTCGCCATTTTTGCATGAAACCCGCGTTCTGTATCCGTCCGCAAAATCGGCACCTTGCGCAAAAAAAGCGACTTTCCGAAGAAGTCGCCTATTTTTCCTGGGGGAACGGCAAAACCCGCCCCAGGCATGTAGCTGGAGACGGGTTCGCGACAGCCGATTTACATCGTATGATGATGAATCGTCCGGTATTTCCCGGGGGTAATTCCTTCGTATTTGCAAAAAATGCGAATAAACGAATTGCGTCCCATGTATCCGACTTTTTCGGAAATTTCATCGATTTTCATATCCGTTTCAAGCAAATATTTTTTGGCCATCGTGAGGCGATGCTTCGTAATATACTCTACGTATTTTTCGCCGACCTCATCTTTGAAGGTCCGGCTGAAATGGCTGACCGACATGTTTAACTGCCGGGCGAACCGTTCCACGGACAATTCCTCGCCGTAATGCTGGTGGATATAATCGAGGATTTCGGCAATTTGTTTATTTCGGTCGGCTGTCTGTTCTTGCTTGAATAACGCGGCGTGGATCCGCTCGAAGCACGTCTTGATCTCTTCCCAGGTGATACAGCGGTTCAGCTCAACGAACAACCCGGAATAGAACGGGATGTTCATTTCCTTGCGTTCCAGTTCCACGGCGCGAATCCAGGTGTTCAGCACGTCGGAGCAGAGCCCCTTGACCTGAGAGGCGCTGGCGTTGTTCTCAACGGCCATATCGAGCAAATCATAGACAGATTGCAGCAACCGCTCATAATTCCGCGACTTGTACAGATTAAAAATCCGGTTGACCTCTTGGGCCGATAAAAAGCTGTCCAGCAGCGGTTTATCCGGCTGATCGCCCGCGGCGGCTTCCTGGCCGAACACCTCCACACGGGAGTGGAGGCTTTTGCGCTGCAGCATCTCCATCGCCGATTCATAGGACAAATGAAGGTCGCCGATATCTTGGACTTTTCTTCCGATACCGATCGTGGCTTTGAAATAAGCGTTAAACTGCTGGAGAATCAAGGCGACAAACTCGGACACCTCTTTGGGGCCGAACAGCAAAAACGGGTCATGGTGCACCACACATGCCATCAGATCGGGCTTTAATTGGCACAACCAGACGGTGCCGGCAGCCGATTTGTGAATCTGCTCTTTTAACTCAGCCATCATAAACGATTTTGACGTTTCCGAGATGTGGCCTTGTACCCGCGAATAATACTGGATTTCGATGCATAAAACGGTGCGCGTGACACTCGGGTCGTATGGAAAGTCGATTTCCTTCGCATACAGCGCAATGGATAAGTTGTCGCGGTACTCGCCGGATAAAATTTTGGCGATAAAATCCTCCTGCACAATCGGAAACATGCCGCTGACGAGCTGGCTCAGCTGTTTGTTTTCCGACATCAGCAGGTTGGAGAACTGCTTGATTAAATCGTAATCGTTCCCTCCGGCTTGAACGGGCAATGCTGCTTGGCGGTTATTGTGTGAAGATAAGCCGTTTTTGATTTCAAGTATCGGTCTGTACAGTCTTTTGCTCAAATAATAGGAGATGAACCCGCCGAGCACGAGGAAAAACACGAGAAACAAAAAGCTGAATGAGCGGATGCGCTGCACGGGTTTAAGCAACGTCTCCAAGTCGATCAGACTGACATAATACCACGCATCGTTAAAATGGGATTTTGCGTAGGTTAACGCTCTTGTTTTGCCGTCTGAGAAAAGAGCGCCTTCCGTATTGGCCCGCATAATTTCCTGCCATTCCTTCGGGGAAATCCGCATATCGCCGGTCTGACTGATCATGCCGCCGGATTCATCGACGATGGCCGTGCCGGCAGTCCACTTCTGATTAACGCTGATATGTTTGCCAAGCTCCTCTTGCTTCATGCTGACGACCAGATATACATCGGGATGGCTGCTGTTAAACGGGTAACTCATGACCGCCGAAATATTGGAGCTGGAGGAAAGGATGGCATCGGTGAAAGGCACCTTCTGGTGCAAGGTGTAGGTCTTCGTAAATTGCATCATTTTTTTGCCGGAAAAATTAGCGAGGTAACCCGCTTTGTCACGTTCATCAACCGGAAAGAAGTATTTAAAAAACGTCTCTTTGTTCGTATCCGAGTTAAATCCGATCACCAGGTCATAATCTGCAAAATACAGATAGGCATTGGAAACGATTTCCCCCGTATCCAGGGTGTTTAATTGATCCATCAAGGAATGGATCCATTCGAAGTATTGGGGAGTCTTGGAAGCGTCGCCGAATTGTTTCATCACGCTTTTCAGGTTGGAGGCGCCAAGAAGATTAATCATATTAACCTGCAGTGAAGAAAATGCCGTATCGGTTTGGGCGGAAAAATTGCGCATGGAAATGGTATTCGTATTTTCAACTTCATTTTCGATCACTTTGACGACGTATACGTAAATAAACATGTTTGCCATAATGACCGGAATGATAAAAAGAATGAAGTAGCTGGCGAAAAACTGCCAGAATAGAGCGGTTTTGAACATACGGGGTTTGAGCAGCCATTTCACCTATCGTACCGGCCCCTTTCCTATCCAGATCGCGGTTTCCTTTAATAGCAAAGCAAGCATCCCCCTGATACCTGCGTATCTCGGGGAATGCTTTGGAGTTAGATGACGATGCCGACTTTGCCGTTCTCGACTTCGACTTTATATCTTCGAGTCCTTACCTTCTCATTCACCAGCGATTTGCCCGTCTTGATCTCGAATTCCCAGCCGTGCCAAGGACAGCGGATAATTTCTCCTTCCCGGCCGAACCGGTATTCATATACGCTGGATGGAAGCGTAGTTCCACAAACGGGTCCTTTGCAAAGCGGAGCCCCTTCGTGAGGGCAATAATTGTGCAGCGCGTAAAATTCCCCGTCCAGACGGTATAAGCCGATGGAGCGGCCCTCCACATCTACGATGATATGCTGCCCGTCGGCTAAATCTTTCTCCTCAGCTACAAAATGAGTCGCCATACGATGCCTCCGTTTTATAATATCTGCAAGAACGCAGCTTCGCTTTTCTCATAGGTTATATAAGCTCTTGGCATTGTCGTAAAAAATTTTCCGGCGCATGTCCGGACCGAGCTTCGTTAAAATTTCCATCGGACTGTCATTATCCCAATGCGGATAATCGCTTGAGAACATAATCATGTTTTCGGCATCGATCATATTAAACAAGTCGCCCAAATATTTCGGATTGTCCGGTTCTTCAATCGGTTGTGTGGAAAAATAGCAATGATCCCGTATATATTGACTAGGCAGCCGTTTGAGCCAAGGCACTTGGGAACGCAGCGCCTTGTAATTTTTATCGAGGCGCCACATCAGGTGCGGCAGCCAAGCCAGCCCGCCTTCCAGCATGACAAACTTGAGGTTCGGGAATTTCTCGAATACGCCTTCGCACACCAAACTGACCGTATGCGCCATGTAGTTCTGCGACAAATTGGTATGCCACTCCAAATAGCGGGTCGGCATGCCCGCCGCTGAGGCGTAGGTTCCGCCCGAACCTTCCGCTCCAGGGTGGATTGCGACCGGCAGCCCATTGCGTTCCGCCGCTTCATAGATCGGGTGGAATTGACGCTGCCCGAGTCCGGCCCGTTGAGCGCTGCCCATCAGCACTTCAACCATATCGGGATGTCCCGCCAGGCGGTCAATTTCGCGTGCCGCAAGCTGCGGATCCTGGCCGGCTACAAGAATAGCCCCTTTAAACGATTCATGCTTCGGCAGCCATTCTTTAATCATATAATCGTTGTAAGCCTTACATATGGCTGCAGCGTAGTCCGGGTCGGGGTGGGTGCAGATGTTCATCGCGTCGCCGGTCAGAATCGCATATTCCATATGATAAGGTTCAATTAAGTCTTTCACCATGAAATCGGGATTGGAAGCCGCCGGCCCGCCGTCAGGAGGGAGGCAGTCTTTGCGGAAAACGCCGATCGGCGACCAAATTCCATGCCACGCGTTTCCTATACCGCTCGTGGCAACCTTCGTTTTCCAAGGCTCGGGCAAATATTCGGCCAAGTCGTACGGCGTTTTAAACGTATTGTGCACATCGGTGTCGATGACTTTTTGTACGGCTGTCACGCTCCACACTCTCCCTTACATTTAGTAACTATATTGTAAAATGAAGCGGTTTATTTTACGATTGGTAATATTACAATATCTTGAGTGATTCTACGATTTTGCCGGCTGGGCTTGCCACTTCGCCTATAATAAATCATATTGAGAGTTTACTATTTTTATGCCTAGCAAACATATTAAATTGTTAATGCTATGTTTTGGCGAGAACTCGCTGCAGGATGGCAGCTACCAGATACGTCAATTATATATGGAGCAGGACACGATCCGGTCCATCATCTTTGAAGACTTGCAAATACCTATGGAAAAGTTGTTCACCCTGCAGCAGGATTGACGCGAGGGGATAGGCGTTCCAAAAGAAAAAACCTGGCGCCGCCAGGTTTTTCAGATGTCTGCGTAAGTCTCCTACAAACTTATTCATAAAAACTTCCGGTTATGCTTTTTCCCGTCATACGAAAACAATACGGGCTTATCCTCCACGACCGTTTCGAGATGTATGTTTTTGCCCCATAATTGATGGATGTAAGGCATCGTCCGCTCCACGTATTTCAAATCCAGCTCGACGCCCTCGTACATATGCTTTAAATACAATTCGCCGCTGCGCAAAAAGTCGCCGTCCTGCACGACAATGTACGGAAAGCCGCCGTTCACTCGGGAATACACAAGCTGATCGCGGATGTTTTCCCATGTTTTGTCGGTGATTTTCCATTCCTGGCCTTTTTTCTCGAACACGTACAGATCCAACTCGTCGACAAGCTGCTTGGTCATGTAGTTGCGGATAAAGGAGATGTCGGAGTCGAACTCCCGCACCTCGAATATTTTGCTTCTGCCGTGGCCCGGCTCGCGATGATCGCGGCTCCGCTCCTCCGGAGTCGGGTTGTCCCAGCGCTTCTCGATGTCTTCGAAAATTTTAAGCCCGAGATAATAAGGGTTCAAGCTGTGGCGTGACGGAATGACGACCGAAGAGTTCAGCTTGGCGTATTCGATCGTTTCGTCTTCGGCCAAGTCGAGCTCGCGCACGATGCGTTGATGCCAATACGAAGCCCAGCCTTCGTTCATGATTTTTGTTTCGATTTGCGGCCAAAAATACAGCATCTCATCGCGCAGCATGGTCAGAATGTCCCGCTGCCAATGCTCCATGTACGGCGCATGTTCTTCGATAAACAACAGAAGGTCTTTTTCAGGTTTGGCCGGAAATCTTTTTCGGTCGTCTTTGGACTCTGCCTGATCCGCTTTACTGTGGTCCAAATCCCACAAATCCTCATAGCCGAATTTGCGTTCCTTGGTTTCTTCAACGGCCGGCTTCCGGTCTTGGCGCTGCTGTCCGCCGCGGTAAGGCTTGGTAATTATCGGATCGACATGTTCCTGGATACCGAGGACCGCATCAATGAACTTTTCTACCCTGTCGGTACCGTATTCGATCTCGTATTGGCGGATGCGCTCGGCCGTGGCCGACATGCTTTCCACCATATTGCGGTTCGTTTTGGAGAAACGGACGTTGTTTTTGAAAAAGTCGCAGTGCGCCAGCACGTGGGCGACAATCAGCTTGTTCTGGATGAGCGAGTTGCCGTCCAGCAAAAAGGCGTAACATGGATCGGAGTTGATGACCAGCTCATAAATTTTGCTCAGTCCAAAATCGTACTGGGTTTTCATTTTATGGAATGATTTGCCAAAACTCCAATGACTGAAGCGAGTGGGCATGCCATAGGCTCCAAATGTATAAATGATGTCCGCCGGGCATATCTCGTAGCGCATCGGGTAAAAATCGAGCCCGAACCCGGTGGCAATTTCCGTAATCTCGGAAATGGCGTATTCCAATTGCTTGATTTCGTCAGACCTCATGCGCCGGCCGCCCTCCCTCCGTCGGAGCCCTTCGGAAAGAATGTTTTCAGCGCCTTATAGACTTCGCCTTTTTCGCGCAGCACGTAATAAACGAACTTCGGATCGTGCAAATTGCGGTACGCGGACATCAGCGTGCTGCTGCGGTTGTATTGGTTCACTTCGCCATAGCCGAACATGTTGCAGCGTTTGGTCAGCTCGGTTATCAGCTTCACACACCGCTCGTTGTCGCTTGTTAAATTATCTCCGTCCGAGAAATGGAACGGATAAATGTTATAGGAAGCCGGAGGGTACTGGCGGTCGATGATGTCCATGGCGAGCTGGTAAGCCGATGAACAGATGGTGCCGCCGCTTTCGCCCTTAGTGAAAAATTCCTCTTCCGTAACAATTTTGGCTTCCGTATGGTGGGCGATGAAAATGATTTCCACCTGCTCGTATTTGGTGCGCAGAAACCGCGTCATCCAGAAGAAGAAGCTGCGGGCGATATATTTTTCGAACGAACCCATGGATCCCGACGTATCCATCATGGCCAAAATTAAGGCGTTGGAGTGGGGCTTGATGATTTCGTCCCATGTTTTGAAGCGCAGGTCTTCCGGGTTGATGCCGTGGATCCCGGGATTTCCCGAGGTCGCGTTGCGCCGAAGGTTTTCGAGAATCGTCCGCTTTTTGTCGATATTGGACATGATGCCTTTTTTCCGTATATCGTTAAAAAGAATCTCCTTTGTCGTCAGATTGTGTTTCTCCTTCTGCTGCAGATTGGGCAGTTCCAGCTCTTCGAACAGCATCGTCTGGAGCTCCTCCATGTTCACTTCAGCGTCGTAGTAATCTTCTCCCGGCTGATCCCCGGCGCCTTCGCCTTTGCCCGGCCCTTGAGCGGGCGAAGGGTCTACTCCTAACACGTCGCCTACCTTGCTGTCCCCATCACCTTGCCCCACATGCTTGCTTTTGTTGTAGTTGTAGCGAAACCGGTATTCATCCAAGCTTTTGATCGGCACTTTAATAATTTGCTTGCCGTCGGACAAAATGATGCTTTCGTCGGATACGAGGTCCGGCAAATTTTGCTTGATCGCGTCGCGCACTTTCTCCTGGTGGCGGGTTTGATCTTGATAACCCTTGCGGTGAAGCGACCAGTCTTCGCGTGAAACGGTAAATAAAGGTTCTGTCATGCGGTACACCTCCCGTGAATTGGATAAAACACAAAAATGCCGCGTGAACCGTAACGCTTCCTTGCAGCATGAGGTGACAATGGGATGGCCAGCCAAAAGAAAAAGATAGCTTGTTACCAATATATTCACGAACGGGGGGGATATGTGACGCAGACAAGTCCCTATTTTTTTGGATCGGGTGGAGCAGGGGGGGAGACGGAATTGGCTGCACTTAAATATCGTTTGATAAAGCCGGAATATGATAAAATGATAATAAGCAAAGCTGGAGAAGTGAACAATGAAACGTGAAGGGGCGAGCGAATGAATAAGTTAACTGCGGAGCAAATATCTACGCTAACGGATGTGGAACAAAAATCTATCCATAAACTCAAAGAAAGAGTATCGGAAATATTTCATCTTCAAAGTCTGATTCTGTTTGGTTCCAAGGCGAGAGGGGATTTTGAGGATAGCTCTGACGTTGATGTATTGGTTCTTGTTGAAGAAGAGAAGGACTGGCATAATCAGGAGAAGCTTTCCGATATTACATTCGAGATAAATATGAAATACGACACCCAGTTAACATGTATCCTGGAAAATTGCAGGAACTGGGAAACGGAAGATGAAGGCATCTGGCTCCCTCTGAAAGATAATATTTCTCGGGAGGGGATTGTGATTGAGATATAATAAAGCTTCCGAAGTCATGTTGATGAAAGCTCGGCAGAAGCAGGCGCTTGCTGAATTATCCTTCGAGAAAGGGTTGTACGATAGTTGCGTCAGTGAATTATACTACTCTGCTTTTCAAACAGTTACAGCGCTTATTCTGCTCAGGGGCGAGACGATCAGCAACAAACATACCTACGTCAGAGGCTGGGTAAACAAGCATCTTGGGCTCACGGGTTTACTTTCAACTGATTTGGTCAAAATGTACAACCGTTTGATGGATCATCGAGCGGAAGCTGATTACAGCGCGGAAGTTTCTTTTGGAAGGGAAGAAGTGGCCGGACTCATGGAGCAAGTCAAGGTCTTTAACGAGGCGATTTTGCAAATTATTTCCAAAGGAAAGAAGCATGGCTAAGGGGGTGTTTTAAGTTCCGTCTGGGACTTGTTTCCATTTTTTTAGAAAACTGCGTTATGACTAGGGGGAGCATATGAATAAAGCAGTAAAAGAAGCGGCCTGGGTCGACGCCAAAAAACGATGCGGGTTAAACGATGAGGAGATTCGCATGGCCAAAGAGCTTGGCATGACGCCGCACAGCCTGACAAAAAATATCCCTTCACGCTCTCAAATGTGGAAAGAACCTGTCAGTGTATGGGTACGGGAACTGTATGCCAAGAAATTTGGCAGGGCAATTCCAAACAAGATGAATCCGAAGAGAAGTGGGAAATCAGAAAATAAGCAATAACAAAGCTCTCCCGACGATCGTTGATCGTATGTGGAGAGCTTTTTAGTTGAGGCAATTTGATAGACTTGAGGCTGTAAAATTCTTTGTGTAAACTCCAAACCTATTACAATAGAGTTACTTAGGAAGGGTTGGGAGAACACATGGGATTATGGTCCAAGGAACAGCTACGACAATTTATTAAGGAAAACAAGCTT
>NZ_SIRE01000035.1 GCF_004307995.1 Paenibacillus thalictri
GCGAGAGCTTCCGACTCAAACAAGCGATGGAACGAATTCCGCAATAACTCATGTTAACTGGCAAGTGACCTCGGCATTTTTCGCAGCAAAACTCAGCATTTTTCATTTGCAAAAAACAATCGTCGCCAGCGGGGGCATGTGGGGGATATTTACATCCAGAGAACAGCGGAAGACCAGAGCATTTCGATTATCCAGATACCTCGTATAATAACTTCATATCACTCAGCGGACGAGCGAAGCGAAGTCCTCCGAGCGATAGCGAGGAGCAGACACATCTATTCCTTGGATTTCCATAGTCCAGAAAGCAGTCCAGGCTTCTATGGGCATGGGCTGCCCACGGATATTCAGGCGGGCTTTCACGTTCAGGCTCGTTCCTGCCTGTGACCTCCTCGCTTCGCTCGGAAGACTCCGCTTCGCTCCGTCCCTTCTCTTCCCTTCTCTTCAGGGTAGAGCCAGATGTTCAGGTGTGACTTCAGCTTCACTTCTGAATATCGTACCCCCTTTTATTTAAAGCGTTAACGTAATAAAGAATACAATGAACGTTCGGGGACTTTCGCACGGTAAAGTGTCCGACAGCATAACGATTCTCACACGATCACATGGAAAATCCCTGTATTCCCCACATAGGAGCGCATGTCACGTTTTTCTTAAAATCCATCCATAGCTCTCAAGCATTCGACCGTATATCGTTCATCCCGTACCTATCGCTTGTCGAATCCGGTTGAGGCGCGTGGTTACAGATGATTTAAACCGGGCAAATTCCCAATTCGACCCTCGAACAGGCGAACGATCACGGCAGGACAGCAGCGCCCACCTACGGCGATTTCTGGGCGTTTTACGCCCAACTCTTCGCCATGTGGTGGATTACGAAGAGGGCTATTACGAATCCGTCCCCCCATCACGCTTCATTTTGGTTCACGTGAAAGCGTATAACAGCCCTCGGGAAGCGGGATGACAGCCACCCGTCCGCCGAGAGAACTGGCTATGTATTATTAAATTCAGAAAGTAGTGAAGCGCTGTTGCGCCGCGGCGCATGCATTGAGCTAATTTCATTTTGTGGATGCAGCTCGGCAGGCAAAAGAAAACCACAACGCGGTTAGTCGCATTGTGGGTCCTTGTAACGTTATATGAAAGTCCTAATCCCCTGAATCGTTATGAAAATTGCTTTAAAAAATCATTTACCCAGTCAATGTTGGAATTATACTCTCTTTGATTATGCTCCCAGTACTCAATAAATCTTTGTTTGCAGGTAATACATTGGGGATATAAATTCTTAACCTGCTCTATCAAATCTGTACTACCGCCCAAAACTGCATGCCCTTCGTGAGAAATAATTACTCCCCAATTGCCATAAGTCGAATAAATTGCGTTTTCAATTACAATTGGGATATCTGTATAATCCTCGAATGTTGATGAAGTCACACCCACCCAGTGACTATGTTCGTAAGACCCACTGGATAATGACTTGGAAAAGCAGTCACCTTCAATTTCGGAAATAAAGAAATCATCTTCCCCAAAGTGACTGATTGCTTGACGAAGAACATTAAACGGCTCTTCTTGAAGGTAATACCCATCAGTAGGAAACAAAAGTAACTTAGCTTGGATATTATCAGTAAAGCAATTATCAAAGGGGTCTTTATTCTTGAATACCTTAACAAAATTAAGTTCAAGATTTTTTATGGCTTCAATTTCAGTAATCTTTTTCATATCAATCCTCCAAAAACTTGATTTTCCGAACTCCACTTATTCCGTTCACGTCGATTGTCGAAGGGCCGGATTTAGAAGATGCGCGATAGGTAAAAGTAACCCCATTTGCATCCTTCCCGACAAAAACTCCCGGTGAAACTTCTTTATAGCCACTGACCTGCTCTTTAAAGAAACCAAAAGCATCATTAGCATTTCCAGTAATTCTCTTAATATCTTTTTGGTCGGCCTGTCCTAATTTCTTTAAGTCATCCGCACTAAACTTGCCCCAACAATTAGTATTGTGAACCCAAATACCAAGGTCACTCACGAAATAAGTATGGAAGCCGTCAACCCTCAAGTTATAAACTGCTGCTTGCCTATGCTCCAATTTAATGCTGTCAACCTTGAGTGTATTCCCATCACTCTGAGCAAGCAAGTCACCAACTTTCAAGTCCTTGACGAACGTCCACCCTTTGCCTTGCACATAGAACGGATGGTTAAAGGTTGACTCAATGGTTTGGCCGCCCACGTGGATGTTGTAAATCTCATCCGACTCATGGTTGAACGTAGCCGTGACCTCTTTGTATCCTACCTCACCAGTCGCTTCATCCTTAGAGAGAACCTTATCGCCGACTTGAACGTCTTCGATATTTTTCTCCCCTTCCTCTGTAAGGATTTTCGTCCCAGCAACAAAGCAATTACAATCACTAGTTGATACTGTTTCTTTGCCGCTGCTACCTTTCTTTGTTTTTACACTATTACCTAAATATGATGAAATTAATTCTTGAGGCAAATTTCTTGCTAAATACATAAATACTACTGTACTACCTACTTCTTTGAGACTTTCATTTTCTTTTGCCGCTTTATGAAAACCAATTGTATCAATTGTAAACCAAGATAAATACCATTCATAATCAATTTCGTTGGTATCATTCAATCTCAATATGCCATTCTCATCAGCGTGATTGCTTGAAGAATAACTAAAATCACAACTTTCGTCTCCAGAGACACAGTGACCCGTAGGGTCAACATTTGTCAACGGATTATTATGCACATACGTATACAAATTCAAACTCAGCGGATTCGTAATATCCCCTTCATACGTATCCTTGTTGATAAACCTCCCTATACTCGGATCGTAGTACCGAGCTCGTAAGTAATAAAGCCCTGTCTCCGTATCGAACTGCTCACCTGCATACTTGAACGAATTCCTTATATTCTCTTGTGGTGTCCCGACGATATTACCCCATTCGTTATATTGATATGAATTCTGGACATTTCCATTAGTATCGACTATTTGTACTACATCACCATGACCATTATACAAATAATAATAATTTGTATTACTTACCTTGTCATTTTTTACAAGAAGTTGATCAGGACCCCATATATATTCAGCCTTCACTACATTATTTGCATCAGACTCAGCAATGACTTTTCCCGAAGAATTATAAGAATAATAAAAGGTTTCTGTCGGTGAAAACTTCCTTGATCTTAGATCATCAGGGGTGTACTCGAAATTTACCATCTTTCCATTTTCCGTAGATGAAGCTAATTGGTTCCATGTATTATACGTATAGCTTGCATCGTTGAAGTTTAACTGAACTGAACTTACCTGCAATGAAGTACGATTACCGCGCATATCATAAGTATAATAATCCTTTGAACCATCGGGACGGTGTACTTCAACTAATCTGTCTAATTTATCATATGCATAACTAGTGGTACCGGACGCATCCGTCACAGTCTGAATGTTTCCATTATTATCGTATGTGTAACTATACTGTGAAATCTGCTGCGTATCCTTTGTATTGGTTATCTTTTTTAAGCGGTTAATTTTGTCATATTCATAAGTCGTCTTAAGATAACTATAGTCATTTAATCTTGGATAAGTAACGGATCTCAGCATACCATTTCCGTAATAGTCATATTCTGCATATTGCGAATCATCAGTTACGTTACTGTTTGAGTTACCATTTGTTTGTACCTTGGTTATGCGCATCTTGTCATAATAATACTTGGTATAAAAATTATCTGGATGTTTTACTTGAGTTAACATATTGGTTAAATTATATTCATAATTAACCGTATTAAATACACCTACAACATGATTTTGTGTTGTGACAGATGCTACCTGACCATTTGAGTCATACGTATACCCAATGGAATTATCCAATACGTTATCAACATATTCTTCTACTTTTGTCGGACCAAATGTCTCGATTCCATAGTAGATTTTTTTCATTCGTTCAGCCGCAGTTTGTGTTTTCATCCGATTGAGTTGATCAAACTCATTTGTAAACCAGACCTGTTTTAAGTCCCTCGAACGGCTAACTTGTCCCAGCTCATTGGGAACGAATTGCTCAACTTGCCCTGCTGGATCTATTTTTGCAATTAGGCGGCCGAGCTCGTCATATTGCTTACTTGTTATCCATGTCTGCACTCCATCCTTCTGTTGAGTATTTTTCAAATTACCTAATCGGGTGTAATCATACGACGTTACTTGGGAAAGTGCGTCGATAACCCGAACAAGCCGATCGAGTTTGTCATAATTATAGGTTGTAACGTCGTTGTTGGGATTCGTATACGTTAATAAATTACCGGCAATATCATAATCGTAGGCCTCTGTAATTATTTCCGCTTGAGATGGCCAACTTGGATAAGCCGTACGGCTTATTGCCCGTCCCCATTGATCTTTTAACACAACGAGTACATTTTCACGATAAGAAAGATTGTTTGGATCTGTTCGATAGGTTGCCACGCTCGCCTGTGGAATCATATAACTGGTAACCTTACGTTGAACAAAATCCATATCCGTTACGTATAAATTACCAAAAGCATCCGTTATTTGTGGTACACCCCAAGCATTATACGTAACCTTCTTTTCAACACTTATTACGTCATTATTACTAGACGGTTGCCCCATATAACTAGGGCGCCCTACTCCATCATAGTGATATTGCGCTTCATTTTTCCATATATTGTTCTGATAGTCATACAGTTGTTGCAACAATAGATTTCCGAAACCATCATAAAATCCGATCCGATAGTTATATGTACCTTGCGCACCCGTTGTTAAATTAGTAATGGTTGTAGAACTTGAGACTTTCGTTGTTAGTTTGTTTTGATTTGTTAAATCAAAAGTGGTAGATGTTTGATACTGAGCATACTCCGTTGTTTGCACTGTTGAGTATGTGTTCCCATCAGAACCTATGAAACTCGGAAGAGTAGCCGTTCGCTCTCTCCCCAAATTATCATAAGTATAAGTGGTTGTTTGTCCCTTTGCATCCGTGACACTTAATACTTGTCCAGTGAGGTAATCATACGTTTTAGTCGTCGTGGCTTCCGTAACAATCCCATTTTCATTCGTGTAATAATTCTTCACTTTTGTTGGATACGCACGGTGGTATAGCGGACCATAAACAGTTTGTGTTCGCGCTGTTTTTCCTGTTTCAAGCGATATAATTGTCTCGGTAATGTCGCCCTCATCGCTACTGGTATAGTTATAGGTTGTGACTTCCCCATTTGAATTAGTAGATGATTGGATTCTTCCGTATCCATCGTAACTTACACTTTCGGTCAATGTCACTGTTGGTGATTGTTTCCATTGTTTCTGCCTAATCAATTTGAACGTCGGATCATACTCAAATGTCGTCGTATAATTTTGTCTTGTCGTTGAATTATTGAGTTGTGAGCTAGTCAATGGTTTAGTACTACTTAAAAGAAACAATCTATAATCATACGTTTTATCGACGTAAAGCGTTTCCGCGGCCGTACCATCCGCCGCTGTCTTTGTAATTTCAGTATGCGTAGGCAACCATATGCCCTCTTTAGAAGCAAAGGTTAAGTTCCGTTCTAGCGTAACTTCGCCATTTTTTGCTATAGTTTTAACCTCTGTCGGCTGAGTCTGTTGATTGTAAGTATGAGTAGTCTTCAGCCCCCTTGTCATATCAGTGACTTCCGAAGAGTAAGTATATGCCGATGGTGCATCATAAAGACTGTTATACTTTGGGCTAGCTGTAAAATCGCCGATGTAGTTATAGTTGTAATAATCTTGCAACGATTCATCTCCAAATACTTCAAATTCACCCAATGCATACCACGACGGACTGTAACCTACATCCCATCTTTTAGAATGAATAGCAACTCCATTCATCTTAATGTACCGTGCATTTACGTCCGTAAATATAGCATCTATGTAAGAATTCACATCATTGGTTACACGTTTGATTGTCGTCCAATTTACAGCATCATTGGAATATTGCAAGTCGTATGTTGGCGCGAATGGCCCTACCCACGTTAGTCTAACTGATTTTACAGATTTTACAGCTCCTAGATCTACATAAATCGACGCTGCTGCAACACCAGGCACGCTTGCCCAATTAGTAATTGGAATTCCATCAACTGCATACCCAGGCCCCCAATAGCCTCCATCTTCATCTTGATATACTGATGATGCAAAAACCGGTTTGTTTAAAGCTAGATTATAATTATTACTATTATTTAGAGCCTCTCCTGCTTTAGCATGTTTATCGAATCTTTCTTTCACTCGGTAGGCGTCGGTTTTTCCACTGCCTCCAAGATTTCTAGTGATGAAATCATATGAATAAAATGTCCCTGAATGAGGATAGATAATGGATGTAATTAATTTAGCTGGAATCACACATATGTTACCGTTTTTTGTAAAACTAAAAGTATTCATACTCGTACTATAATTATAAAAGACTGTAGTAGAGTCCATTGTCCCTTCAGCCTGAGTTACTGAATATAAATACGGCTCATATCTACCATCTACAGAGTCTCTCCACTTTGTGTACTTAATTGTAAACGATCTAGTATTACTCGGTTCCGTTACATTGACAAAAATATTCTCTCCATTAAAAGAACTCGAGTTAATTGTGTTATCATATGTAAACGTTATGGTCCTGCCTACGGAGTCAACAACTTGCTGGATGAAAGGGTACGTGACGCCGTTGATAGTTCTATTTGTGTATGAAAACTTGATTTCATTATTGAGCAGGTCCTTAATGCCCAATACTCGACCATCTTCCGCAAAAAACGTTTTTCGCTTACTATTCTTAATGAATACATACTTTGATGTATTTTGTCCGTTGGAATATGAGGTATCCTCTCTAAATTCAACATCATCGGGTTGATGTCCATTTACGCTATAGGAGTTTGAATTAGGGTAATAATTCATGCCATACACAGCACCCCCTTCTTCGTGCAAAAAGTAATTTTTCGCTCCTGACAATTCATCATCATACATTTCAACGGAGGGAAGAGCAAAAGACCATCCTGCACCAAGATCGTATCTAGATCTATCATACGTCGTGGGATTAATGATATTTGTGATATTCTTACAATAAAAATTACCACCAAGACCTATGGAGCTATAAGCCATTAAAGGGAACATATTCCTAAACTGCTGCGTTTGTTGAAATGCATCTGCAGCGGCAAAAGTTTGAAATGATCCGTAATTCCCCCCACTGCCATTTGTATTTGTTACAGTGATAGTGTAAGTCCATACCTTATAAGGGCAACCCCAGAGATCATCTACATACTTGATTTTCTTCTGGCCATATTCCGATGCGGAAGAACGATATGAACGCGTCAATGTAAAATCAAGACCATTTTTTCCGGGGAGTGACAGATCGGTTATTTTTAAGTTTAGTGAACCGCTCTGAGGATCAATGGACTCCGCTAAATTTTGCTGATCCTTGTATTGGGGTTTGTTTGTCTCATTAACGGCTGACGGACCGACAAGCCCGTTTAATACACCTTGTAGATCGTTAACATTGACTTCAGCATATGCTGATTGTGAAGAAATCATAAATATGAATACAAATAATAACCATGTTTTAACAATTGTCCACCATCGTACACTCATGGTTTCACCTCTTTGTTCTTAAGTCTTTTTTCATTGGTTCTGATATTTTTTATCAACTCTTTAAGCTCCACATTGTTATCCTTTGAAACTTTCTCCAACTTGTCTAGATCTTCTTCAGAGAACCCTTGAATCTCAGCTTCTGAAAGTTTATGCTTGTTCATGAATTGCTGAGGTTTAGAGTGATTTTCATATATTTTATTCTCTTGAATATACTTTCCAATAATTTGAGCTCCATCTTTTTTATACTGTTGAATTATCTGCTCTACGGGAGGAGCAATCCTTTTTTCCAATAAGCTAAGCAATGCAATTTGATCTTGTAATGGAACATCGGCTTCGTCCAATTGTTTGATCTCGTGAGCATGCTTATTTTTATATTTTTGTATAGTTTCAGATAACTTTTCTTTTTGAATGTTTTCATCAACTTGCTTCCAGTCCAATCCTTTTTCTCTCTTATCTTTTAGTATTTTCTTTGGATCAATATCCCAATCATTTGCCAATGCATCAGCTCTTATAAGATCATCAATAGAGTAGCCTTGTTTAAATAACTCTTGAATATCATTACTTTTAAAGTTATATTTATCTGCTTCCGTTTGTCCTATTCTTTGCCTAAGGAAACTTTCATTTTTTGCAGGAGGATCCGATGAAATCTGGGTTGAAATAGCCTCTTCTGTTGGTGATGCCACGGAAGAAACATGTGATACAATACTTGAATCACTTGCAGGTTTTCCACCAAATGTTTTTTGGACTTTTTGAGCCATTTCACTTGCGAATCCTGTCGTGATTGGAGAAAATGCAGATATAACTAACCCTGAACATAGTGCAATAATAATTGCCTTTTTGTACTTCTTCATTTTTAATCCTCCCTATTTAGTTAATAACCTTTCGGCATTCGCTGAGGCAGATGGAACAATAGTCACTTTAATCTGTCTTTATTGCCCATGCCAATTACCAACATGCGGCCCACAAACTACTGTGCAAGTATTACACAAACAATTAGGGTTTTATGCAATGAGAAAAACTCTTTATTTTAACATTCGAACGGGTTTCGATAGAGCTGGATACTTATAAAAAGTTAGAAAGCGCATTGTAGATCATTGTGGCGATGATCGTGTTCATCCATGTCAATTCACAATACCGTTACAGACCCTGCCGACTCTAATTTTGCTGTTTGCCACTCACTGTTTGAATAGTTATTACCGAATGTAGTTCTCTAGGATGTGGAATTTGATAGGCATCAATCTTGTAACATCTTTAATTCTATTCTTTCTAATAGGGCTAGGAATCAGCAGAACCTGAAATTAATTAGGGTTTAATCTGAATATTCACTGGTAAACTTGATGAAGAAAGATTTCCAGAAGCATCTTTAGCGCGAACATTAAAGGAATAGTTTCCATTAGGGAGACCTGTTAAAGAAATAGAATTTGCAGTTGTCGACCTTAAAAAGATATTATCGTTGTTATAAATATCGTAACCTACTACCTCAACATTATCCGTGGACCTAGTCCAAGAAAGATTTACAGTTGAAGTATCTTGAATTAATGTAACTTGTAAGTTCCATGGTTCACTAGGTCTAACTGGATCAATATTAGACTTCATAATACGTTTTACTAGATTACCATTCTCATCGTATTGGAATTCAGTCATTATTTTATTTAAGCTAAGCTTTATGTAAACTAGTTTCCCTGAGAGATCATACATATATGTGAAATTCGTCGGAAAGTCTGTCAGTGTCAGCACTTCACTAGTTGCCGATATGTTTCCTGATGTATCACGAGCTCTTACAGTAAAATGATAGGCGGTACCAGGAAATAATGTAAATGAAAACGTAGTGACATTACCTGAAACACTTGTTATTAATTCAGTTCCATTGTATATATCGTAACTCTCCACCCACATATTATCCGATGAAGCTGACCAACTTAAACTAATTACGGAAGATGTCAAAGATAATCTTAAATTCGTAGGTGTAGTTGGAGCTTGAATATCTTTAGTCATTACAGATAAAGTGCTAAAAGCTGACTTATGAATTGCATAGTCGACAGCTCGAATAGCAAAATTGTAAATTCTTGTTTCTTTATTATGATAGGTAAAGCTCGTGCTTGTCGTTTCACCAACTTTTAGATCATCAACAAAGATTTCATAGCAACTTACTCCGACATCATCACTAGACTCTGTCCACGTTAGGGTCATTTGCGTCCCCGTATTCTCAGCTATCGATAAATTAGTTGGAATACTAGGAGGTGCAGAATCATTATCGATTCGATTAAGAGACACTTTCAACTTATTGAATTCCCCTATCGTTTCGTCTTTAAATGGTGAGTTTGCATACACGGCAAAGTAGTAAGTGACATCCTGTTGTAAGTAATGTAAAAGTTTATTGCCCATAGATACTGATAAACTATTTAAAAGCAACTTGTTATTTAACTCGAACGGTCTAAATAATTCAGTTATAGCCCTTGGATAATTATAATCATCAGAGCTGTAAATTGGATCAAAGCTGTATAGACCAGTTGCTATTGGCGTGAAGGAAAGTAATGTTGTTGGATTAGAATATAAATTATTGAACAAAATATTAAACTCATTACTTCCCTCTTCTATAGTATTTATTAAAACTTCATTTGGATCCATTGACTCTACAATAGAAAATCTTATTTTTGAGTCAGCTGTCGGATAGACTCCTACAAAAACAGGTGTATCTTTCCCGATAAAAAGTGTTTTATTCTTTATTTCCCCACTAGATATATATGATCCTTCCGGACAAACAGCAGCATAGGCATCATTACAAAATGATACATATGACGCATAGGAATAACTCATATCATCGGTACGATCAAATATAAATTTATACTCTCCGCTTCTAGGAGCAGTGAATTTATAATATTTACTCCATCCATTAGGTGCGTAATCAATTATCCAACTGTAATTTATGGGCGAATTAATAAATGCCTCTTGAGCCACCCCAAGTCTTAAGTGTACATTCGAACCATTACGCGGGATAACCTTTAGATAATATGTATGATTACTTATTGCTTCAAAATCTGCTATAAATATATTAACTTTGTTACTTTCATCACTTTTAATATCACTAAAATAATTTGCTGGTTCAATCTTTTTTGTAAGCTCCGCATCTTCAAATAAATACATTTCTACATCTGTTAATGGACCATAACCGCCATATCTATCTGTATAAAATGTGACAGGAGTGGAAGTATCAAAACTATATGTAACCACTACAGGCCCCGCACTATCAATGTCTAGTGGTTGATTAGTCTTCAGATTGAGTGAAGAGTTATGAATCAAGTCTAGTTGTCTAACGTAAAATGAATATTTAACAGGATTATCACTGTATATTTCAAGGTAGTACTTCTGTCCAGCGTTTACTCTTATTTGAGATCTGGAATCATTTGTAATCTCATAATCTTCAATATACCCAACTATTTCCCTATTGGAGTTGTACATTGCAGCGAAAGGTGAAACTCCATCTGCATATAGTTTTATCTCCATAACTCCATCCATTGGAGCAATAAACTCATAAAAATCTTCATCATATTTGTCCCATATCCAAGCAGGGTAACTAGCTCCTACTTCAATGGACTTAGCCTGATCAAATGTTTCATTAGGTTCAAAAATAGTATCCAGATCAGCTTTAATTTCAAGTGACAACACATAGTCAGTTGAGTTGTAGCCATTAACTTGGACATAAAAGAAATCATTTGCCGTATTAATAGATAAGTCTCTTCCCGCCCTTAAATCGTTGCAACGCATTGATTTATTGTCTTGTGGATTAATTACTTTACATGACAATGATCCTCCCGGAGAAGGTGTAACTGTAACATTAATTCCTATATTTCTCCATCCATTATCATTTGTAATTTTAAAATACTTTGCTTCTCCTGCTATAATTGACGTTGAGAATGAGTTTGAATTTAATGCAATTTGGAATGCAGTTTGAATACTATTATTATTCAAACTCCCAGGTATAGTATAACCTGCAGCTTGTATTAGTGATTTTTGCACGGATGACATTGTTGAATACACCGCGGAATAAACTGAATCACTTACACTCGTTTTGCCTTTTACATGGGGCTTGTATCTACTTGCTACTTCCAATGCTCTAGCAGCATTAACAAGGCCTTTCCCATATTTTTGAGGTTCCCCTAACCTAGTGGCTGTTTTTTTTATTATGGATGTTAAATCCTCATTTGAAAATTGTGTGTGTTCTTTTTTTATTAATGCTGCAACTCCCGCTACATGAGGAACAGCCATAGAAGTACCACTTAGGGAAGTGAACTCATTATTTAAATACAGGCTTTTCACGTTTACTCCAGGTGCAACTAAATCAATTTCTCTTCCTGTATTGGAGAAATAAGCTAATTTATTGTTTTGATCCACCGCTCCTACTGCTAAAACTGTTGGGAAAGCAGCTGGGTACAACACCTCTCCCCTGCCCTCATTTCCGCTTGGCGCTATCAAAAGAATCCCCTTTTCACTAGCCCTTTCCATCACTTCTTTTAAAGCAGGAGAATATTCATCCCCTGTAAAACTCATGGATATAATATCCATTTTTTGATCGATCGCCCAGTCAACTGCCTGAATTACCCCGCTATAAGTCCCTTTCCCATTCCTATCCATTACTTTTTCTGAGAAAAGTTCAACCCAAGATTGTCCCCCTCCAGTAATACCGCTTATGGTTGAGAATATTCCAGCGACATGTGTTCCGTGCCCATTATAATCTGAATAAGATGGTTCAGTCGGTATAAAAGAAATACCGCCTGCGATTTGAAGTTGGCTGTTGTTCACATCAATTCCCGTATCAAGTATTGCAACTCTTACACCCGGGCCGTAGGGTTCTTCTTTTTTGAATGTTCCTAATGTTTCTAGTGCATTAAATTCTTTAAGATTTTGAGGTATATTTGATGTTTTTGTTATGTAATGATCCTCCTCTATAAATGCCACATTATTATCAAGTTTAATTTCTTCCTTATCTTTTTGACTAAGTTTAGCAGTCACCATAGGAATATTTTTGTACGAGTGACTGAACACTCTTTTCTTTTCTCTGAATGAAGTTATCCCTTTTTCATAATCAAAAAACTTAATTATGAACAATTTTTCTTGAGATGGTATATCGTAAGTTGCCTGAGAGACTCTCGTGCTATATACATCTCCAGTTACAGCTTCATTCTTCAGTACAGATGTTACCGCTTTCATATTTGGTTGCACATCGGCTGCATTTGTTAATGACAAGTAGCTAAAATTAGTTATTTGAAGTAATAGTATTGCTAAAATAAGCTTTATTATTTTTATTTTCAAAATTAATCTCTCCCTATACATAAATTGAATATATTTAAGTCTGTTAAAATAGATTGTGTATACTCCCAAATCTATTGAAATGAAAGAATACGAGAGGATTGGGGAGAACTCGCAGGACTCTGGAGTAAACAGCTACTACTTGCATTCATTGCTAAAAACAAACTGGTTACTGCTCAAGATGCATAAAGTACCTTAAAAGAGCTGATCGCTGAAACACTGTTGAAGATGCTGGAATCTGAAAGGACTCTAATTAGGGCTATGGATAAGATAATGTGAAGTCGAAAAGCATGCCGAGTAGGGAATTGCAGTTCTCGTGATCGTTTAGGTGAATTTGAACCGCTCATGGTGAAAAAGCACCAGTCTAATAAATCGGGATGGCCTTAAACGCCAAGGACATGAGCATGTGGGGAATCTAGGGACATCTGCAAAATGTGTATGGCATTGAGTTTTCCCCAACGTTCATCTCCAATGTAACTAACAAAATCGTTCACTGATCAAAGAGTGGCAGAATCGGCGGCTGCAAGGGGTACATTTTCATTGGTATCGACTTAGACGGCAACAAAGACATACTCGGTATGTGAATCAGCGAAAACGAATCGACTAAATTTTGGATCAGTGTTTTAAATGAGCTGTAAACCGTTGCGTTAAGGACACTCGCGGATAATTTGGCTGGCTTCACCCAGGATATCACCTCTTGCTATTCCCAGACCGAAGTTTAAAAATGTATCATTCACCAGATTCGCACTTCCACGCGCTATGTAACCTACAAAGGATTTAAAGCCGATCACAATGCAGTGACTGAAGAAGCTGCTTTGGTGGAGTTGGATCGATTTGAATAAATCTGGGAGCGAAGCAGCCACTTGTTTTACAATCATGGTGCAGAAACCGGGATGAGCTTTCCACATTCTTTTAATGCCCACCACAAATTGAATAATTGGTTTAGACCACGAACATTATTGATAGCTACCGTTGGCAGCTTCATAAAGTAACAAGGGGCAAAGAGCCTCTTTCAAGTGACGAAGCACTGCTTTAGATGCTTTATCTAACTAAGGAGGATACCACCCTCAAATGGACAAACCATGTCCAATACTGGAGGGATGTTGCTACAACTCTCCGTCTTTTGGTAGGTCGCTTTTACGCTGAATTTTTGAAATTCCTCCGAGAGGGAATTCTCTTTAAATAAGTTTACGCAAAAACAGACCTTATAAATTCGTGAATAATTAATATTTTGAAAATAAGTAATTCTTTGTATAAATAATCAGAAGTGATTGTGAAATTTAATAATCATTATTAGCTGGATGTTAGGATAATTTAATCGCTAAAGATTTATCAATAGGAGAATACCATACCCATTCAACCTAGAAATACTCGAATTCCATCTACTTTACATAATGTCTTGAAATTAATTAATTAAAAATCCAAAAGAATTTAAAATTTGCATAAACTAAACAATCATATTTGTAACAATTTATAGACAGTAATGTAGAGCTCCGGCACCAAGAAAGCGGCACTGAGAATAAATTTGAAACTTAAAGATATCTACATTGCATAACCAAAACTTCAAGGAGCCTATTTATCCATATTAGACGGCAGTAAGAAATAAGGAAATAAATATAAATAAAGGAAAAATATTTATTGAAACCAGATTTCTATTATCTCACGCGGGTCTTGTTCTCTACCTACTCACCCCCATCGAATAATATGCACGTGGATAGTATTTTCGTTCATGCCTTAATTCACATTTCTATTTTTCTTAAACACTATGAGGAAATAAGTTTATTTTTACTCATCCAATTCACAAAGGGCCTAACCCATTTTGAATTTACATTTTCTTATATTTTACCTCAATACAAAGGGATTATTTGGGATATACAGCCTCATATTACCATACAACATGATTCTGTACAAGAATTTGACTTCTTTTGTCAGTATGTGTCGTTTCCCAATTATGTTTCTACCTACAAGCATAATCGTCTCTCTTACGTGATCTCCACATAAATCAGACATGTACCACCTACCATCTAGATTGATATCTACTTCAAATAAGAAAGTCGCTTGATTAATTTCAATTTCGGGATCGATGAGCATCTCCTCAACCGAACAAGCAGACTATCGCGCAGCGATCCGGTTTTGTGCGGATATCACATCTTTTTCATATTGCAAATGGGAAGCCTCCTTTTTGTTTACTATTTATTGATCAATTAGAAGGCGTTTCGGTTCTTCACAGTAAGCGTCTAACAAGATGGTGTATTCCAATGCAGTCGAGATTTTGAGACAATTCCATGAGAGTAAGTCGTTGGAGTTTTTCGACTTTACTCGAAAAACTCTAATGGGAGTGTGTCCAATTGCAAACTGTAGAGATGAGGAATCGCTATCGACTCCAGCAGTGGACCGAGATCATTCGTGAATGCCGTTCCAGTGGCCAGACCGTGGTTCGTTGGTGTGCCGGTCACGAAGTCAATGTGAAAAGCTATTACTACTGGCTTCGAAAGGTCCGTGAAGCTGCGTGTGAATCTCTCCCTGCCTTCTCATCCCCGAATGAACCAATTTTAGTACCGTTCCCTCCATCTTTGCGGACGAACGCCCCACGTTCCGAAGCGAGTCATGAACAAGCGGCGATCATCCTTCGTACGGATGCCGTTACGATCGAAATTCATCAGTATGCGTCTACCGCACTTCTCGAACAGACGCTCCGCATCCTGCAGTATGTTCGGTGACACCTCTAAGGCCGATCAACTGTATATCGCTTTGATTTAAGACATCCATCCAATTTTCTTTTGTTTGCGGAACCCGGCCCATTCTGGTTTGAGTCACTCATCGTCAATTCCACCGCTCTTCCTCCTTGGTATTCCGAGTATTTCCATGTACGCAAAAATATAGACGTTGGAATCAGTAAGTTGGGGTGTTCTTAAAACGATGAATGGACTCACGCTGCAGGGGTAATCTATGAAATTTTTACTTGTGGAGTTAAAAAATTCCAAGTTTACGTTATGTAATACTTCGTTACCTCACTGTGGCTACAATCATGTTGACCATTGTGGATGGAGCAAAGCCCTCTCTTTCTTTTGCCGACTTGCCTTTTCCGATTATTGCAGGCCAAAGCATACGATAGACATATACCCTGAGCTTCATCAAATGATTGTACGCGTTCAAGGGCAAAAGTATAAAACGTATCCAATTGCCGTTGGAAATCCGTCAACGCCTACCTCTGTTGGGGAATACCAGATCGTGTATAAACAAGGTTTCTGTGTACGGATGTGAAAGGTAACCTTTTTCCAATAAAGTAGTGTAGTTATTTGTTAATCTATACTAGCTAGGCTTCCCCTGGCCGATTTCCAATCCACAAATCCCTCCCCGCCATCCGTCGGGAATGAGATAAGGTTCTTGTCAATTTCGGGAATGGGATAAAGTTCTTGTCATTGAATTTTGACAAGAACTTTATCCCATAAAACACAAGAGCCGCGATTTACGCGGCTCTTAATAAGATAAGGTTCTTGTCACCCGACAAATTTACATGGTTTGTGTCACAATCCAATTGGTTTTATTATCCTTATTTATTTTCACTTTTGACAAGAATGTATATCGTTAAAATGAAAAAGCCGCAACTAAGCGGCTTCTTATGCATAGATGTTCTTATTTTAAAATGAGACTCTTAATTTATACCCTAGAATGCCCTGAACATTTCCCTGCATCTTTTCATTCCAATGACGTTAGAAATCATCGTAGGCAAAACTTCAACGCCGTACAGCTGCTCGAGGTGATCTTTCTCTCGTGCTGACTCCCTTGGCGTACACAACCGGCTCGAACTCGCCTTGACGATCACGCGGAACCTCGATTTTCATGTTCCCCGTATTCGCTGATAATGGTTTTCTTACTTTTGCCGTTTCGGCTATTGGAGGTTTGTTTGTTCTGAACGTCATGCTTCTCATACCCTAAATGCGGGTTTGAGAGTTTACACAAACAATTTTACAGCCTCCTCGAAGGGGTGATTCATGTCTGGAGCATGGCCTACGCTCCTGCTCACGGCCAGTCTGGACGAATTACAAATGGGCATCATCAGTGACGGCCAGTCCTCCATCCGGCTGGTATTTGCCGGATGTGCCTTATTATTTCTGTCATCTCCACTATCTGAAGGATGTAGGGCTATAAGGCTGCCCGTTCTTAACTATAGAAGACTTTGATAAGCTTTCTAAAGAAGGGTAGACTATTTGTTTAAGAGCCAGCCCCTTCATTACTACCGCATATTATGACAATAAATTCGGTAAAAATAACACGATTTTAGGAGCGTAAGACAGCAGAAACAATATCCCTATAAACAGAACGATAAAAGGCCAAGATTCTTTAACGTATTCCTCCATCCTTACCTTAGCGATCGAAGTCGTAATAAACATCATCGTGCCAAACGGCGGCGTGAATCCGGCAATCGTAAGGTTAATGCACATCAGTATGCCGAAATGAATGAGATCGATTCCCATACTGCTGACCACCGGTATAAGAAGTGGTGCGAGTAGGATCATGGCCGCCCCGCCTTCAAAGAAGCAGCCTACGATAAGCAGCAATACGTTGATGACGAAAAGCATCAAATATGGATCGCTGATGTTGCCGACCAGCGCTTCGGATACGGTAATCGGGATACGCTCCCAAGTGAGATAACTGCCGAAGGCGTTGGCCGCAGCGATAATAAACATAACGCCTGCGGTCGATTCCACCGATTCGAGTAAAATCGCCGGCACATCCTTCCATTGAAGCTTCCGATAAATAAATGCGCCAATGAGCACCGCGTATAAAACGGAGATTGCGCCAGCCTCGGTAGGCGTGAACATGCCGTAACGAAGCCCGAGCAGTATACCGAAAGGCAAAATCAACGCCCAGATGGAATCCAGCAGTTGGCGCGATATTTCCTTGAAGGTGGCTCGTTTGTCCCTTGATGGCGCATAGCCGCGTTTCCTGGATATAAACGATACCAACACCATCAGCGCGACCATTATCACAAGCCCCGGAATGTAGCCGGCAAAAAACATTTTCGAAATCGATACATTAGCAGCTACCGCATAAAGAATGAGTATAATTCCGGGCGGTATAATGGGAGTTATTACGGAGGAAGCCGCTGTCACTACGGTCGAAAAACCTTTGCCGTACCCGAGCTTTTCCATTTCCGGCACGATGATTTTGGTCTGCATGGCGGCATCGGCGTTGGACGAACCGGAAAGTCCGCCCATCATGGCGGCCAACAGTACGTTCACCTGCCCCATTCCACCTCTTAAATGGCCGAGCAGTAATACGGCAAGTTTGATTAATTTTTCGGATATACCGGAATAATTAAACACAACGCCCGCACAGGCAAAAAACGGGATGGCCAAATACGGAAACGACTCAGTCGAAGCGACCATGGTTTGCATAATTTGTGCGACCGGCATTGTGTCGTTGATGAACACAAAATATACAAATGTTGCTATAAGCAGCCCGTACGCAATCGGAACTCTCAGAAAGAAAAGCACAAATAAAATAATGATCGGGATAAACGGTACAAGCCCCATATTGACCCTCCTGCAATTATTCAGGTGTCGTTGATGCCGCTTCTTTTCCCCTGACCGCATCGATCAGGAATCTCGCGGAATATAACGTTAGAAGTACAAAAGCCGCCGCTGCCGACATATCGATAAAAGTGTAGGGAATCCGCAAAGCAGCTGTAGGCCGCACCCATGCGCCAATGGACAGCTTCGTGCTCAAATAAATGAAATACATGTTGGCGATGGTCAAAAGGGCAAAATTAAATATTTTAGCCGCATGCCTCGCATGAGGCGGCAGGCGGTCTACGATGACGTCAATTGCGATCAGCGCATGATTTTTGTAAAGGATACACACCCCGAAAAACACACAATACGTAAATCCCATAAACGCGATTTCTTCCGTGTAACTGAAGGAATGCCCGAAGAAATACCTCGAAATGACGTTGATAATAACCATGATCAGCATAACGGCGAATGCAAACGAACTGATGAGTTTTTCAAAATGCTGGATGAACCACTTCATAAATACACCCCGTTTCATCAGAAAAAAAGGTTTGGCAGAGGCGGATACAGCGCAAATACGGATCACCCTTGTCATTCGCAATTCGCGCTGTATATTCGTATACCCGAACTAACCGCGGTTACTGAATGGCTTTCAGCATGCTGTCATAAAGTCCTGGCGTCCATTCCGGAAAGCTCTTGCTGACACTTTTGGAAGCCTCGATAAACCCTTCTTTTTTAACTTCATTGAATTTAACGCCTTCCGTTTCCAGCTTCTGACGGAACTCTTTTTCGATGTCGGTGATCAGCTTAGCCCGCTTGGCAGGATACGCTTGCCCTACCTCGTCAATTGCTTTTTTGGCTTCCGCAGGCAGTGAATCGTAAACTTGCTTAGACATGACGATAGAGGTTGTCGCCACCAAATGCCCGGTCAGAGATATATGTTTTTTGGCCTCGTACAACTTGGACGAATAAAGCAGTGAAAGCGGAGATTCGGCCGCATCGGCGACGCCTTGGGACAAAGCGGTGTATACTTCGCTCCAGGCCGTATTAGTCGGATTTCCTCCCAATACCTTCGTCACTTCGTTCCACATCTTGGTCGGCGCGTTTCTGATCTTCATGTTTTTCGTATCGTCGCGGGTGACAACCTCTTTGCCGGAAATAAGATGTCTTGTGCCGAAGTAGACAAGGGTGACGATTTTCAGCCCTTTCTCCTCAAGCTTCCGGGATAAATTTTGCCCTATATCGGATTTCCAGGCTTTTTCAATATCCTCGGGTTTTTTGAATAAATACGGATGCATAAAGATGGAAAAGTCCGGAACGTAATCGGCAAGATGGCTCGGATCGCTGTCCTGCAATATAGGCGCCCCGTAGGAGATCGCTTGGATCGTATCGGTCGTTTTGCCCAGCGTTTCGGTCGGGTAAATCTGAACTTCAAGAGTACCCTTGGACGCTTCGGTCAGCTCTTTGGCGAAATCCTGCCAATAAGTGTACGTTTTATCCGAGCTGGATGCAACCATATTCATTTTCAACACGGTTTTTTTCTTGGCAGCGTCACCTGCTTGCTCTCCTTTACCGGCAGAGCTTCCTGTCCCTGACGGCGCAGTCCCGGAATTGGAGCATGCCGCTATAAAAATCAAACTAATTGCAAGTGTCAGGCTGATCAGCTTTTTCATTGGTCTGTCCCCTCTCTATGTCCATGCGGGTATACAATCACTTTCAAGCTGCCGCTTTTGTTCGTTCTCGCCCGCTCCATTGCCGTCCCCGTTTCCTCTAAGAAGTAGCGGTCGGTTATGAGCGGTGCAATATCAAATTCACCGGACGCCAATATTTGAATGGCAAGTGGGTACGTATTTGCGTATCTGTATACAGTGCAAAGATCGATTTCCTTAAGCAGCATCTGCGTTAAATTGAGCGGTACCGTCTCTGTCCCCGGGAACCCGACCGAAACCAGCTTGCCGCCGCGTTTGACGACTTCAATCGCTGTGTTAAGCACATCCGGATGCCCCGATGTATCGATCGCGATATCTGCCCCTTTTCCTTGCGTTGCCTTCAAAACCTGTTCGCCGACTGACTGCTCCGCTGCATGAACGACTGCACTCGCTCCAAGCCGTTCCGCGAGCTTTAAGCGAAACGGCTCGACGTCGGAAACGATAATCTGCTTAGCGCCAAGCGCTTTGGCAGCTATGACCGCCGTAAGCCCGACAGGACCCAGCCCCGTGACCAGCACCGTCGCTCCAGTTGCTAGGCCCGCTCTTTGACAAGCGTGTATGCCTACCGACAACGGCTCTGCAAGGGTGGCAGCCTCGAATGAGAGGCGGTCCGGAATCGGAAACAGAAGATGCTCTGGGTGAATGAGGTATTGAGTAAACGCACCGTTTGTCGGCGGAGAAGACAAAAATTGAACGGAAGGGCACAAGTTGTATTGGCCGGATTTGCAATATTCGCAACGAAGGCAAGCCGCCCCGGGCTCTATCGCCACCCGGTCACCGATGTTAACCCGCGTGACTTGATTTCCGGCACCAACCACAACGCCGGAGCATTCATGACCTTGGATGAACGGATATTCAACCTGTTTGTTCCCGATTCGTCCATGCTCATAATAATGAACATCCGAGCCGCATACGCCAACCGCCATCATTTTTACAAGTACATCCAAGGGCCCCGGTTCACCGAGCTTTCTCTCCTCCATTTCGACCCGCAGAGGACCTTGAAGCACGGCGGATCTCGTAGTGACCGGTCTATCAGCAACCGCTTTCAAATGCATTGCCCCCTTCTTTATTGTCGTCGTAATAAAGCAGCACCTTGCCGCCCCGCTTTTTTTCGCAAAGCTCAAACGCTTCTTGCCACTGGCTTAGCGGAAATTGATGAGTAATGACGTCCTGCAGACGGATCTTGTTTTGCTCAAAAATGCGGATGACTCTGTCCCAGGTCGACAAAGAATGCCCTACCGATCCGTACAGCTGTATTTGCTTGAATAAAATCAAATCGTAATCAAGTGTCACCTGCTTGCCTGCTATGCCGACCTGAATGAATTTGCCCATTTTTTTCAGCGCATGAAGGCAATTGGAAATCGACGGCCCGGCCCCGGCGCATTCAATCGCCACATCCATCCCTAGACCGCCCGTTTCCGCCTGCACGATGGAATGCAAATCCTCTTTCAACACATCCACTGTCAAATCCGCACCCAATTTCCGCGCCAGCTGCAGGCGCTCCGCATCCTCCGTCGTTCCGGCCACGACAACCCGGATGCCGCGTCCGACGAGCAAAGCGAGGCACAGCAAGCCTATAGGCCCCGGCCCAGAGATCAGCACGCGGTCGCCGGCCTGAATCGAAGTCAGCTCTTCCAGCGCATTCACCGCGCATGCCAGCGGCTCTGCCAATGCGGCGACTTCCAGTGGGATATGGTCCGGCAGTCGGTACACCATATCCTCGCGAACGACCACATATTTCGTAAAGCTGCCGTGCACGCCGTAACCCATTCCTCTTCGTTGCGGGCAAAACATGTATTTGCCCTGCCTGCAATAAGAGCATGTTCCGCAGGTCACCGCAGTGGAAGGAAGCACGGTGACCCTGCTTCCTACCCGGTGATGCTTAACCGCCGCACCCACTTCAGCTATCACTCCAGAAAATTCGTGCCCCAGCACGACAGGCGGATAATTCATGAAGGTGTCGTGCAAAATGTGCAGGTCCGTTCCGCATATTCCCGTATACCGAACCTCAATTTTTACGGAATTGTCCGCACAAACAGGTTCTTCCACGTCGCGGAGCTCGACGTTTCCGTAACCTCTGCCTGTTTTCATTAACGCTTTCATTCTCTGAACCCCTTCCTATACCGTGATAACCCACTAACCTGTCTGTGTTGCATCCGCAGCAGAATTACATCTTGATGTTAACGATGCGCTCGTCCGTCATTTCCTCTATCGCGTAACGCGGGCCTTCTTTCCCTAGACCGCTGTTTTTGATTCCTCCATACGGCATAATGTCCGAACGGAAGGAAGAGACATCGTTAATGTTGACTCCGCCCGCCTCAAGCTCGTGCGCCGCTCTCATAGCAAGCTGCAGGTCGTTTGTGAAAATTCCGACCTGGAGACCGTACTCCGACCGGTTTGTTTGCTCGAACACCCAGTCGATATCGTCATACGGGACGATGTTGATGACCGGCCCGAACAGCTCCTGGCACATGATCTTCATATCCGGCTTCACATTCGTAACGATCGTTGGCTGATAGAACGAACCGTCCCTTTTGCCTCCGCAAAGGATTTGCGCTCCTTCCGCAACCGCCTCGTTCACCCACGCTTCGATCCTTGCCGCTTCTTTCCCGGAAATTAACGGGCCGATATCCGTATCTGACTCCTCCGGATTTCCGACCTTGAGGGTGGAAGCGAACTGTACCATTTTGGCGGTAATTTCATCGTGGATATCTTTATGCACGTACAGCCTTTGCACCGATGTGCACGCCTGCCCGTTGGCTGTCGTGAACCCGCGCAGCGCCGATAATTGGGCAATTTCGTCCAGCGGCCCCGCATCGCGGTGTATGATATTCGGAGAGTTGCTTCCAAGCTCCAGGGTGACTTTTCTAATTCCGGTCGATTGTTTGATATGTTTACCGACGCGCAGGCTTCCTGTAAACGTGTACATGTTGATGCGATCGTCTTCAAGCAAATACTGTCCCGTTTCGTGGCCGAAGCCGTTCACTACATTGAGAAATCCGGGCGGCAGCCCGGCCTCCTGCAAAACCTCGACCAACAGCATGACGGATATGGGTGTCAATTCGGCCGGCTTCAAGACCGTCGCATTGCCTGCCGCAATAGCCGGCGCGATTTTATGGGCCGTCAAATTGATCGGATTGTTAAAAGGAGTAATCGCGCAAACGACGCCAACAGGAACACGAATCGTAAACGATAGACGATTTTCGTTGCCCGGCTGACCCGCGATCGGTACGCAATGCCCCGTTATTCGTTTCGCTTCTTCCGCAGCGATTGTAAACGTCGTAACGGCGCGGTCTATTTCCACCCGGCAATCCTTGATCGTCCTGCCAACCTCCTTGACAAGCGACGCCGCAAACTGCTCTTTGCGTTCCTGAAGCATTCGCGCTGCCTTCGATAAGATGCCGCTTCTCTCCGCAGGGGACAATGTATTCGTTTTGAACGTGTGCAGCGCATTCCCGACCGCCCTCTCGACAACTTCGCGGCTCGCTTTATGCACGTGGGCCAGAAGCTCGCCGTTGTATTTGTTGTAAACAGGAAACGTTTCTCCGGAAAAATCCGCGCAGCCGCCGATGATGCTGCCGATCGTGATAACATCCCGCTCGTTTGTCATGCCGCATCCCCTTTCATTTTTTCCTTAAGATTTCCTTTACTTTTCGAACTACGTGCCGGGACGATAATCCGTACCTATCCAGCAGCGCCTCGTTAGAGCCCGATTGAATATTGATGTCTTCCACTCCGACCCGCAGTACCGGCACCGGATAATGTTCGGCCAGCGTCTCCGCTACCGCTCCGCCGAGTCCCCCGATAATGCTGTGCTCTTCCGCTGTTACGACGGCTCCGGTTTGTTTCGCGACCGCGATTATCGCATCGACGTCCAGCGGTTTAATAGTCGGCACATGCAGCACAATCGCCGAAATCCCCTCTTTTTCAAGCTCGGCGGCTGCGCACAACGATCGGCCTGTTTGCGTTCCGGATGTAATAATGGCGACATCGCTGCCTTCCCTCAGCTTTACTGCCTTTCCGAACATAAACGTATACTCTTCAGGCAAAGCGCGAGCAACCGGGTCCCGGGCAACGCGAATATATACCGGCCCTTTATAGCGGTTTGCAAACTGCATAGCCTGTTTTAACTCCCCCGTATCTCCCGGCGCGATCACAGCCATATTCGGCAAGCTTCTCATGATCGCCACATCTTCTACGGCCTGATGGGTTTTTCCGGCGCAACCATTAAGCAGCCCGCTGTACGCCCCGATCATTTTAACGTCCATTTTCGGCTGTGCGACGACGACGGAAATTTGATCCAGACTGCGTTTGGTCAAAAATGCCGCAAACGTGGCGATCCAAGGCTGCAGACCAGCGCTGGCCATCCCTGCTGCCACGCCCATCATATTTTGCTCGGCAATTCCCATCTGCAGAAATTTCTCCGGAAACTGCTCGGCGACCGTGTTGATTTTGGTGGAATTGGCCAAATCCCCGTCCAGCGCGTAAACTTTGGGATCGGACTTGGCCAGCTCCAAAATCACTTCGCCAAACACATCCCGCATCGATGTTTTCTCCAGCGTTAATTTCGCCATTAACTCAGCCCCCCCGCGGAAATTTCATTTACGGCCCGCTCCAACTCTTGGTCCGTAGGTACTTTGGAGTGCCATAAATAGGCGTTTTCCATAAAGCTGACTCCTTTTCCTTTCACCGTTTCGGCGACCACAACCGTCGGCGTGCCGGTATGCGCTTGAGCCAAGCGGCAAGCCCGTATAATGTCCTCAAAGTTATGCCCGTCGATCGTGATGACATTCCAGCCGAAAGCTTCCCACTTGCGCTCGGGATTTTGCACCGGACGTTCCCGGCTTTTGTCCTTCGCTTCCCATCCGTATTGCTGCAGCTTGTTGTAATCCATCAGCACGATCAAATTGTCCAAGCCGTAACGGTAGGCCACATCCGCCGCTTCCCACACCTGGCCTTCCTGAATTTCTCCATCGCCGACCATGCAATAAGTCGTATAGCTTTTTCCCTGCAGCTTTGCGGCAAGCGCCATGCCCACAGCTGCGGATATGCCTTGGCCCAGCGAACCTGTCGACATATCGAGCCCGGGCAATACGTTCATATCCGGGTGAGCCTGTAGCCTGGAATCGATTGTATCGAATGTTTTTAATTCCTCTTCGGGTAAATAACCTCTTAACGCCATCACGGAATACAAAGCCAGCGCCGAATGCCCTTTGGACAAAACAAAGCGGTCGCGGTCTTCCCAATTCGGCTGCTCCGGTTTAATGTTCATCAGCTCGAAATATAACGCAACCAGCATATCCGCAGCGGAAAGTGGTCCTCCTACATGCCCTGCATTGGCGTAATGAACAGTCTCAATAATCAATTTTCTAACGGACGCGGCAGTCAAATGTAATTGTTTTAATTTTTCCACGGTCAGTGCCATCAGTATCCCCCCATTACTTATCCAAACGGTACTTGTTGATGCAATCCCAGTTCAGCTTAATGCCGAAGCCAGGGGCATTCGGGATTTCATAATATCCGTTTATAAAAGGATTGCGGTCCTCGATCATGGCATAAAACATTGGGTCGCGGTCGGGATGGAACACCTCCAGAAAAGTTCCCGTCGGCGCTGCTCCAAGCAGATGGGACGATATTTGCGGCTCTTCGTGATGGGCCATTTCAAGCCCCAGCGCCGCTGCCGCGCCAGCAACCTGCCTCCATACCGTAGGCCCGCCGCTCCAGCTGGCATCATAGTTGCAAACGTCAATCGATCCCCTGGTCATCATTTCGATGCACACAGCCGGGGAAACTTCACTTTGTCCGGCCGCTACAGGAATTCCGGACATCATGCGGATATCCTTAATCGCGGCTTTATCGTAGCTCCAGCGGCAGGGCTCCTCGAACCAGCGAATATTAAACTTCTGTACGGCCAGCGCGAACTTCAGAGCATCGCTTCGTTCAAACCCCTGGTTTGCGTCGACGGCTAGGATGAAGTCGTCACCAGCAGCTTTTCTGGCAATTTCCACACGTTTGGCGTCAACCTCCGGACTTCTTCCGCCGACCTTGAATTTACAGGCAGCCACTCCCATCTCCATATAGCTTTCGATATCCGCGACAATCGTTTTTTCGTCCACATCCATTCCTTCGGTGTAATAACCGCCGATCAGCATAACGGGCAAAGACGTTTTTGTGCCCCCCCACAGCTTGACCAAAGGCTGATTTAACGTTTTGCCGATCGAATCGTAAAGCGCGCTGTCCACACAGGCAATCGCATTTAACGCCACTTTGCGGTCGGCAAGAATGTTGAACGTAAGCGGATAAATCTTATTCCAGATGCCGTTCATATCAAAAATATCCTCGCCGATAATCCGTGGTGCAATGTCGTTTTGAATCATGCTTATGATGGCGTCCAGATGATCGATTTCATCGCCGTTGTATATTTCCCCCACGACTCCGTCTTCTGTCGTAATGCGAGTCACGACTGTCACGCGATGAGACATAAAATAATTGCTGCCCTTGTAAATTTTGTTTAGGGGCATCTTAACCGGAATGGCTTCCACACTGCGAATCCGCGATTGCATAGTTCCCGTCTCCTTTGACATCGGTTAGTATCCATCGTTTGCGAGCGCTGTCATTTCGACCGAAACCCGCTTTTAATTTTATTTAATATTCTGTTAAATGGAATCGTTTCCTGTTTTGCTGAAAAAAAATTATTTACATAAGCTGCACGAATCTCTAACAATAAATTCCGTCGGAACGACAGCGGAAGGCATCTTGCCGTACAGCTCAGGCTCTTCCATGTACTTGATCAGAATGCGAGATATGCTCTGTCCTATCGTTACTAGCGGACGCCGAATCACCGTGATTGCAGGGCTCAGCAACTTGGTCAATTCGTTGTCCTCAACCGTTATAATCGAGATATCCCGCGGATATTCCAATTGGTTTTCTCTGATCGATTCGAGAATTCCGTGAAACATCTGGTTATTAAGTGATAAAATCGCCGACACCTTGCCGCTTTTTATTTTGGGCAACAGGTTCAGCATAAGCATTTTTCCCGATTCATTCGTGAACTGCCCCTCCAGAATCAATCCTTCGTCAAATGCCAGACCCTGCTCGCGAAACGCTTCTTTATATGCCTCGATACTTACTTTCGTAGGGCGTATTTTGCCGGTGCCGCCCACCAATGCAATGCCGCGATGCCCTAATGTGAGCAAATACTCCGTCGCTTTCTTCACCGAGCTGAAGTAGTCCGTAACGACTCCGGCAACAAGACCCGGCACATCCCGGTCCAGCGTAACAATCGGAACGTTTAATTTGGAAAAAAGCTTTTGCAAATCATCGTCATTTTCCGTCGGTGTCGAAAGAATGATGCCATCAAATTTGCGGCTTTCCAAAAAAGACGTTATTTTTCCCGCCACATCGCTTGTTCCAATATCGCACAGCGACAGCGTGTAGGACGAATTGTCCAATTCGCTTTGTATTCCTTTGGCGATAAGAGCAAACGCCACATTGGAGATATCGACAAAGAAACCGATGCTTTTGTATTTGTTGGACCGCATGCTGCGGGCAATTTGATTAGGCGAATAGCCGAGCTGCTCGATGCTTTCAAATATTTTCCGTTTCGTTTTGGCGCTGATTCCGGCTGATCCGTTGATCGCTCTGGAAACAGTTCCTATTCCGACCCCTGCATGATTCGCCACTTCTTTTATCGTTATTTTGTCTGTTTGTATTATTTATCAGCACCTTTCCCGATATTAATTCGGAAACGTTTCCTATTCGCATTATAGGATTTAATTGGAGTTGTTGTCAATACATGATCTCAAAAAAATGGAAATCTCTTGCCTTCAGAAAGTCGGTTCTCACGGAGCTCAATTCATTGTTCAGGAGATCGTGCCTACAAATTGACTCAATATGTGATATTCCAGTTAGAAAACGGAGACCGCAAACCCGCGTGGTTCCGTTATTGTTGTTTCAGAATTCATTAGAATTTGATGACCGCGGCGAAAAAGTCCTATTTTGGGGCCTTTTTGCATAGATATACATGAAATTCAATCCATTGCTTCTTCTCAAGGATAGAGATTGAGTACCCGAGTAATGTTTTTCGTGAACATGACAAATTTAAGAGTTATATGTCGATTTTGCTTGTCGTTGATCGGGTCAATCAATATTTTTATGTAAACTCATTTAAAGAGAAAACCCCCGAAGTTCCACCAGATTTCTTAGCGTTTTAGCTAACGAAAGGATGACGAGTAAAATCGAGTAAGAGGGGCTGCTAGCCCCCATCTTCTCATATCACCGTACATCAGACTGTCTAACAACTGATTTCTGAACACCCTTAAAAACATGAATTTATGCAATTTTACTCAAATTAACGTAGTGCACCATAAAAATTGAACAAGCTCGGTCTCAGAAAAGACGTATTAATCCCTCGTGCTTTCGAATCGTCTTAGTTTCTCCGTGTCCCGGGCTGGAGATGAACCGAAGAAGCGGGAGTACTCTCGATTAAACTGTGAAGGACTTTGATAGCCAACATGAAATGCGGCACTGGTTACTGAATAGCCCTCAAATGCAATGAGGTTTCTAGCCTCCAAAAGCCTTAATTGCTTTTGAAATTGGAGTTGTCAAAAAAAGTGCAGTTTGAAAACACCCTCATACAGAAATTCCGTTACTAAGCTGCTTGTGACAGCATTCTTTCGCGATAAATAGCCGAGGGCTAGCCCCCAGGATTAGAGGTGTAGATCACTTCAAACCTTCAGGTTCTCATCCCACACCATGCCACACTTGGTCGCGAGAACTACCCTGCTGCGGTCGCCCTTTAAGGCTTTGCCTATCACTTCTTCGGAATGCCCTTTTCCATATACCGGTTTATGGGGCAATTAATGAGATAATGTTCTTGTCACCCGACAATTGTATTTACATGGTTGGTTTTTACCATCGCACAAATTCACATACATTTAATGACACAAAATTCCCTACATTCGAGATATCGCCGCGGTTGCGTTTTTCCAGGGGGGGTTGAAGTGAAAGTAACGCCCTGTTCGGCTGTTGTCCGCTGCCCAACCCTTTCCGTCAAGTGAGTCCTTTATGCCTTTTTTTCCTAACAGATTCAGATATTCCGCATTGGTAAAGTGTGAACCTTGATTGCTGTTCATAAACTCCGATTTACAGCGACTGAATGCGCGCCCTTCTATCTCCTTTTTTCGGCAGTAAATTTAGATTCTTGATCCATCTTTGTAATTCAGCCCATCTTGAAAAAAACATATTTGCCGAATTGTCAATAGTTTATACAATAATCAAACATTGACTTACATCCAAGTCTATCATACTATTAAACAGTAATATTTACTATTAATGGTTATGAATGTCATCTTTTCAATATTATATTTCCAGTGGGTGTCAGCTCACATGGTCTAGACAGCACTATTTTTCATCAGAAAGAAGTATGAATACAATCGACAAATCTGAACTGCATAGCTTGGGAGGTTTATATATGGATAATTTAACCACTATTAATTGTGAGAATTGTTCTTACTTTCATTCACATAGCGATAATGCTAAATATTCATTTAAATATCTAAATTGGATTATCCGGGAACGAGAACCCCCATTGCTTAATTGAAGCAACTAGCAAAATAAAAATAGAGTAAATATGTAAGAACTCGGGTTCAGTTAAAACAAATATAATATGGAAATATCATTTCCATGGAGGGTCCAATATGAAAAGAAAATTGGTTACATTGTCATCTGTGCTGCTTGCCGCCACTCTGCTGCTGGCAGGATGCGGCGAAAACAAAGAGAAAATCACGGGAGAATCGGGCAAAAGCACGGAACTGATTTATGCGACATCCAAAGATATCAATGACATGAATCCTCATTTGTATGCAGGATCCATACCGGCGCAAGGGATGGTGTATGAATCGCTCGTTGAAAATACGAAAGACGGCATCAAACCGTCGCTCGCCGAATCGTGGGACATCTCCCCTGACGGGAAAACTTATACGTTTCACCTAAGAAAAGGCGTAATGTTTCATGACGGAACGCCGTTTAATGCGGAAGCGGTGAAACAAAACATCGATGCGGTCCAAAGCAATCCAAGCAAACATTCCTGGATCAAGCTTTCAACAAAGATCGTCAGCGTGAACGTAGTTGATGAATATACCGTTAAGATTGTGTTATCCGAAACGTATTACCCCACTTTGTTGGAATTGGCCATGACCAGACCTTACGCGTTCCTCTCGCCCAAAGATTTTGTCAACGGAGGCACAAAAGATGGCGTAAAAGGATACCACGGCACCGGCCCTTATAAACTCGCAGAGCATAAGACGGAGCAGTATGCCGCATTCGAGTCGAATGAAAGTTATTGGGGCGGCGCTCCCAAGGTAAAGAAAATTACAGCGAAAGTACTTCCCGCCGGAGAAACCACTTTTTTGGCGCTGCAAAAAGGAGAAGTCAATTTCATTTTTACGAATGATCGCGGCGCCGATAGTATCGATGTGCAAGCCATGAATCAACTGGCTGCTAAAGGCGATTATCAAATCGTCCGAAGCGAACCGATGAATACGAAAATGCTTGTGGCCAATAGCAGCAAAGTGAACAGCCCTATTAAAGAAACGGCAGTCCGTGAAGCGCTCTGGTATTCAATCGACCGGGAAACGATCAGCAAGCAAATTTATAGTGGCACGGAAACGGCTGCAAACACCTTATTTTCCCCAAACGTCAGCTATGCCGATGTGGAATTAAAGAAACGGGGCTACGACTTGGAGAAGGCGAAAGCTCTTCTGGAGAATGCAGGGTGGAATTCAGAAAGCGGCAGCGATATCAGAACAAAAGCTGGAAATAAATTAGCCATGAAACTATTCTACGATGCGAACTCTCCTTCGCAAAAAACGCAGGCCGAATTCATTCAAAATACGACGAAGAAGATTGGAATCGGGCTGGAATTAGTCGGTGAAGAATCGACATCTATTGCCAAAAGAAGAACGACGGGAGATTATGATCTGCTTTTCAACCAAACCTGGGGGCTCGCCTACGATCCGCAAAGCACGATTGCTGCCTTCACATCTGAATCTTCTTATTTGCACACGACCAAAGGGATCGCGAATTCAGCGGATTTATATAAAAAAATTGAAGCTGTCACAGTATCAACCGATGAAAAAACACGAAAATCGTTATATGCAGATATTTTAAGAATCGTTCACGATGAAGCCTTATTTATCCCTCTTACGAACGGCAGCGTCACCGTTGTCGCGCCAAAGACACTACAGGGCATATCATTTAAGCAAACACAATATGAGCTGCCGTTTGAGCAAATGCACTTCAGATGAAAAAAAGGTGTCTTCTCCCCTTTTCTTTGTTTGGAAAGGAAGGCTGCGATGGGCCGTTACATTATTAACCGATTATTGATCTCAATACCGCTGCTTGTGACAATTTCGTTTATGACGTTTATCTTAAACCGCCTGTCTCCCCTGGATCCAGCCGAAGCCGTGCTGCATGCGCAAGGCGTACCGAATATCACGAATGATTTGATCGCCGAGACGAGAGCAGCGCTCGGAATGGATCAGCCCTTATTGCCGAGATATGTGAAATGGCTTATTTCCTGCTTGCAGCTCGATTTCGGGAACTCTTACGTGACGGGAAAACCGGTATGGACTTTGCTTGGCCCGGCATTTGTCAATACGCTAACATTGACGCTTGTTTCCGTTACAGCCATAGTTGTGTTATCTATTGCGCTCGGCATCTTATGTGCTATAAATGAAGGGAAAATACTGGACAAATCCGTTCGCGGGCTCGCCTTTTTTCTGACCTCCATGCCTGCCTACTGGCTTGCAGCACTTATGGTCTGGTATTTTTCCGTAAAATTGGACTTGCTGCCGACTAGCGGGATGGACAACTACCGAAGCTACATTTTATCGGTTGCCGTCATCACCGTCAGCTTTGCCGGCGTCTACTTCAGAATGATCAGAAGCTCGATGCTTAGCAATTTAAATGAAGATTACGTGCTGTACGGCAGAGCATGCGGTTTGCCGGAACGTACAATTATACTCCATATGCTGCGAAACTCCTTGCAGGTAGCTGTTTCCGTATTTGGTATGGCGATTCCGATTATTTTAGGAAGCACGGTTGTCGTGGAGAACTTGTTTGCTTGGCCAGGCTTAGGGACGCTCAGCGTAAGAGCCATTTTAAGCCGGGATTTCCCGATCATTCAAGCGTATGTTCTGGTGCTCGCGGTTGCTTTTGTTTTGTTTAATTCCGTTGCCGATATTGTAAATGCCGCTTTGAATCCCAAGTTAAGGAGAGATCTCTAGAATGAAGCTGCTTGGTCAAATATGCAAAGACAAGCTGGCTGCCCTGTGCCTGATCTTCATCACAGCCATCCTTATTGCAGGCATTCTGGCTCCTCTACTCGCTCCGCACGACCCGGATGAAGTCCACATGAATCTTCGCTATGCGGCTTCCTCATGGGAATATTGGCTGGGCAACGATCATCTCGGTAGATGCGTTTTATCCCGAATCATATACGGCATTCGTCCCAGCGTGCTTTGGGTTTTGGCCGCGTTATCGATTTCGGTGGGATTGGGCGCTGTTATCGGTTTTATTGCGGGTTACTTCAAAGGGAAAACGGATGCCGTCTTGATGCGCATTTGCGATGTCATGCTTTCTTTTCCGGGCTACGTGATGACCTTGGCCGTGATCGGGATTCTGGGCGTAGGCCTCGACAATATTTTAATCGCGTTTGTATTAATGAAGTGGGCTTGGTTTGCCCGCATTATCCGGACGTCTGTCATGCAATTTGCGGATGCGGATTACGTAAGGTTCTCCAAAACACTCGGTATAGGCAACATCCGCATTATGGCGAATCATATCATACCCGTCTCGCTTCCTGACATCGCTGTCATTTCAAGCAGCTCATTTGGCTCCATGATCTTGCAAATATCAGGTTTTTCTTTCCTTGGCTTGGGTATTCAAGCTCCGAATGCGGAATGGGGCATGATGCTAAACGAGGCAAGGAGCGTTATGTTCTCAAAGCCGGAGTTGATGCTGGCGCCCGGACTAGCGATCATACTGGTCGTATCGGCCGTCAACTTTTTATCCGATGCGCTTCAGATTGCTTTGGACCCGAAACTGATGAGCTCAAGGTATAAGCAAAAACAAAGCTTTGTCGAAGCTGTAAAGCTTCATGGGAAAGAGGTGGCCTGATTTCCGTGAATACCCTTACCGTTTCCAATTTGAAAGTATGGGACAGTCGTACCGGCAATGTGATGATTTCGAATAGCTCGTTTGAGGTCAAGCAAGGAAGTTGTCTGGCCATTGTGGGTGAAAGCGGGAGCGGAAAATCGCTGACTTGCAGATCCATCATGCGATTAAATAAAGCCGGGGTCCGCCAGTCCGGCGATATCCTGCTTGGCGAAGTCAACCTGTCAACGCTTTCCGCAAATGAAATGCGGAAAAAAAGAGGGAAGAAGCTCTGCATGATTGTGCAGAACGGCATGCGCGCCTTTGATCCTTCTTGTGCAGTCGGGGTTCACTTACAAGAAACGCTTGCCTGGCATTTCGGCTGGAGCCGGGATGAGATTACAGCCCGGATGAGAAAGGCCATGGAAAGCGTGTTGCTGAAGGAACCGGCCGCCATTATGAACAGTTATCCGCACCAATTGTCCGGCGGCATGCTGCAGCGGGTGATGATCGCGCTGGCCCTCGTGCTGGAACCCGATATCGTGATTGCGGACGAGCCGACAACGGCACTTGACACGATTTCGCAATTTGAGGTTGTGGAGCAATTTAATCAATTAAGGGGAAAAATCAGCTGCTCCATGATCTTTGTGTCTCATGATCTGGGCATTGTCAAACGAATCGCGGACGAGGTTCTGGTCATGAAAGACGGAAATGTCGTGGAACACGGGACAACCCAAGACATCTTCTCCGCAGCCCGGCATGCCTATACCCGTTACTTGGTTTCTTCCAAGCGGGCACTGACGGAACATTTCATGAAGATCATGGGAGGCGAGCGCGATGTTTACCATTGATCATATCAGCAAGTCTTATCCAAAGGGCGGCTTGTTTTCCAAAGAACGAAAGCGAGTGCTTACCGATATTAGTTTCGATTGGGGCCCGGGCGAGTGTCTGGGCATTATCGGAGAAAGCGGAAGCGGAAAGTCAACATTGGGACGATTGCTGCTCGGCATTGAGAAACCGGATCACGGCAGCATTATTTGGGAAGGAAAGCGAATTGACCATCGCAGAACGCGATTCGGCAATATAAGCGCCGTATTTCAGGATTATACCTCCTCTATCAATCCATTTTATACGGTGGAAAAAGCATTACTTGAGCCTTTAAAGCTGCAAAATAACAATCGAGACTCATATGGAAAGTTAGATCGGTTGTTGACTCAGGTCGGATTGGACGCCTCCTACCGCCAAAAATTCCCTCATGAGTTATCCGGTGGTGAAGCCCAGCGGGTGTGTATTGCCAGAGCCATTTCAACGGAACCGAGATGCCTTTTGTTGGATGAAGCGGTCAGTTCCCTGGACGGATCGGTTCAAATGCAGATTCTTGACCTGCTGAAACAATTAAGAACGATATACAACATGGGTTATATTTTCATCACCCACGATATTCAGGCAGCAGCTTATCTATGTGACAGAGTGATGATGATGAGAAACGGCCAAATCGAGGAAATCGTTCAAATCGAACAGTTGAAGGATGTACAGTCGCCATATGCGAGAAAATTGCTGCAAATGATCATTACATAAAAAAAACAGCGGAAGGAGCAGGCTTGTTGAAAGGTGCGTTGTCTTTGCCTTTTTTGAGGTTATATGGTTTGACGCTTTTATATTTTAGCGCCAATGCGATCTTGAACGTTTTCATTCCTTTGAAGGGTGAGTCACTGGGCGCCGCCAATACGACCATCGGCATCATTATGGGAGCGTATTTGTTTACGACGATGCTTTTCCGGCCGTGGGCTGGCCTTCTTATTCAGAAATACGGCCCCATTCCCGTTCTGCGGGCCATTCTTGTCATGAATGGACTGGCGCTTTCGACTTATACGTTTACCGGCCTGGAAGGCTATTTTGTTGCCCGTATGATGCAAGGCGTGTGTACCGCTTTTTTCTCCATGGCTTTACAACTCGGCCTTATTGACGCGTTACCCGATAAAGAACGTTCGCAGGGCATATCGATGTATTCCCTTTGCGCTGCCATACCGGGCATTATCGGTCCCCTGCTCGCTCTTGGCATGTGGCAGACCGGTGAGACATACGTATTTACAGCCGCGATGATCACGATTGCTCTCCTTACGTGCGGCGTGGGCTTTAGCGCCAAAATGGACCGGAATGCAAGTAAACCGACCGGCGGCTCAATAAAACAAGGCGCTGCGATGCTGCAATCTTTCGGACAACTCGTGAAAAATCCGTATTTATTCAAATGCAGCATGCTGATGCTGATTGCATCCCTTGTATTTGGCTCTGTAACCACCTTTATCCCGTTATATGCGGCACAGATTCAAAACGGCAATGCGGCGATTTACCTCATGCTTCAGGCTGGAATCGTAGTTGCTGCACGTTTTGTCTTAAGAAAGAAAATTCCTTCTGACGGAAAGTGGCATTCGGCTTTTGTTACGACAATAATGCTTCTTCTTGCTATAGCAGCGCAATCTGTAAGTTTTTCGATCACGGGCGGAGTCGTGTTTTTCTATGCTGGCGCTGTTCTGATGGGTGTTGCGCAAGCACTTCTCTACCCTACGTTGACAACCTATTTAACTTTTGTGCTGCCCCAGGAAAGCCGAAACGTGCTGGTCGGCTTGTTCATTGCCATGGCAGACCTTGGTGTCTCGCTTGGCGGTGTCATTATGGGCCCGGTTGCGGACCTGTATTCTTATTCTTTTATGTACACGCTGTGTGCGATCTTAAGTGCGCTGATGCTCTTTTTTGCTTATGAACGGCGCCAATAGTTTTTCTATCCAATAAATCATCCCTTACAACGCAGCGGAGATCAGCAGCCTCGTATACGGATGCCTCTTCTCGCTCCAAAGCTCTGTTGCGGCAAATTCGTCGACGATTTTTCCCTCCTTCATCACTAATAGACGGTCGCACAATTGCCCAACCGCTGCAAGATCGTGCGAAATGAACAGCAAGGACATCCCCAATTCGCGCTGCAGCCGCTTGAGAAGGTTCAAAATTTGCCGCTGGGTCGGCATATCCAGACTGGACGTCGGCTCGTCGCAAATCAGCAGCTGCGGACATAAGCTAATTCCGCGGGAAATGCAGGCGCGCTGCCGTTGTCCGCCGCTGAGCTCGTGAGGGTAACGGTCCATATGCTCTTCATCCAAACCCGTTATCCGCAGCAGCCGGAGCGCCTTCTCCCTGCGAGACAGCTGCAGTCCTTCGAAGAACACCGGCTGTGCGTCCTTGTAGTTGTCCAGCGGCTCCAGCACGGAGCGCCATATCGGCAGACGATCGTTGAGAGATGATGCCGAGTCTTGAAAGACCACTTGAACGTGCCTGCGGAATTGGCGCAACGCTTGCTTGCTTGCACCGGCCAATGCTTGCTCCCGGAACAGAACGGCTCCATGCTCGGGCTGTTCCAGGGCTAGCAGCAGCCGCGCCAACGTGCTTTTCCCGCAGCCGCTTTCTCCGACCAGCCCGATGCATTCTCCCTCGCTAATGCGCAGCGAAACCCGATCGACCGCCCTCTCCGTCGCTGCGGCGCCTCCATATTGCTTGCTAAGGCCGACGGCCTTCAAGTATTCGGTCGCAGGCTCCGAAAGCGAAGCCGCTTCGGGGAGATAAGTTGGCTTGCCGGTCAATCTGTAACTGGCGTCAAGCAACTCCCGCGTGTACGGATGCACCGGGCTGTCGCGCAGCTCAAGCGCAGTACCCGAATCGACAATTACACCTTCCTTCATCACCGCAAGCCGATCCGCTCTTCTCCAAACATGACGCAAATCATGCGTGATAAAAAGTACGCCGCAGCCCGTCTCCGTCCGCAAATCGGCGATCAAATCCATAATATGCTCGCCTGTCACAACATCCAGTGCGGTCGTCGGCTCATCCGCTATGAGCAATGACGGTTCGGGGATTAACGCCGCAGCCAATGCAATCCGCTGCAGCTGTCCCCCGCTTAACTCGAACGAATAGCTTTCATATGTTTGCTGCGGAGATAGTCCGACCCGCTCCAGCCAACGAAAAATACGCTTTTTCGCTTCTTTCTTTGGGATCCGCGCGTGTGTATGAACAACCTCAAGCAGCTGATCGCCGATTCGATGGAACGGGGTAAAGCTGCCGCGGTAGTTCTGATACCCAGCCGATTTCTTTGCCGCGCAAATGCTTGCGCCGCACTCCGTCCAAATTGTCGAAAACCCTGTCCTTAAACCTCAATTGCCAGACAGCTCGCAGAGGGCTCTGCAGCATGCCTCCGATCGCGGCGGCGGTCAAGCTTTTACCGCTGCCGCTTTGCCCGATTAGCGCCAGCATCTCGCCTTGGCGAATGCTTAGACTTACGTTGCGAACGAGCTGGCGGCTTGCGCTTCGGTCGGTGAACCCAATCGTCAAGCGGTTTATGGATAAGAGTTCCGGCGCTTCTTCGCCTGAAGCGGGCTGCTGTTCGATGGTGTCTCCATCCCGAAGCAGCCTGACGCCCGGCTCGTTGTAAGAGGAAACCATTCCTGCCACTCCTTTCGTTACGATATTACAGCTGCCTGCGGGCGGCTCCCCCTCGCACATCCAGATATTCGCGCAAGCCGTCGCTTAATTGATTACATGCAAGTACGACAAGCAGAATACATAAGCCGGGATAAATCATCAATTGCGGTTCCGCCATAAAAAACGGCCGGCCGTCGTTAAGCATCGCCCCCCACTCCGGAGCCGGAGGCTGCGCGCCGAGGCCCAAATAGGAAAGGGCCGAAATAAGCAATATGGTACGTCCGATATCTCCCGCTGCGACAATCGCGAGGGGCGAGGCGACATGTCTGAGCAAATGGCGTGTAATGACCGTAAGGTCCGAGCTGCTGGCTGCAATGGAAGCCATGATGTATTCTTTGTTTCGTTCGGACATGACGATTCCGCGGACAATTCTGGCATAGCCAATCCATTTCACGCAGGCGATGGCAATCATCACGTTTATGAGTCCGGGGCCTAAGAAACCGGCAACCGCAACTGCAATCAAAAATTCGGGCAGCGCGCCCAGTCCGTCGGCTATCCGCATCAGGACGGCGTCAAGACGTCCTCCCCGGTATCCCGACAGCAAGCCGACCGGCACGCCGATTGCTGTGACCACGGCAATGACGGCAAGTGACAAACCAAGCGTCGTATGGGCTCCAGCCATTAATCTGGACAATATGCAGCGCCCAAGATGATCCGTTCCGAGAGGGTAAACAAGGCTGGGAGGCTGAAGCCGGTCCGACATATTAACGATAACCGGATTGTTGGGTACCAGCCACTCGCCGGTCAAAGCGAGCAAGGTAAAAAAAAGTAAAATAACTACGCCTGAAACCAGCAAGAAGTAATCTCCGCCATATCGGGTCCATAACGTGCCGGCTCCGCTCCATCGGCTAGTCGACTTCTTTCTCATCGCGGTTCACGCCGCCCCCTCACAATTCGAATGCGCGGATCAAGCGTCGTCAGTCCGACGTCGGCCAGCCAGTTCGCCGTTAGAAAAAAAGCGCCGCTCAACAAAACATAACCCTGCACGACCGGATAATCGCGCAGCTTGATTGCTTCCATCGCCAAGCATCCAAGACCGGGCCAGCCGAACAGCGACTCGGTTACGACGGATCCGGCCAGCAGTGAACCCAGACTGATGCCGGACACAGCGACGATCGGTAGCAGTGCAGCACGCAGCGCATGCCGCAGAGTGATGCGCCATTCTGCAATTCCCCTTGCTCTCGCCGCCCGTATGTACTCCTGCGTCAGCGTATCCAGCAGTCCTGCGCGCAGGAGACGAATATATTCGGGCGCCATGACGAAGCCAAGCGTAAAGGAAGGAAGTATGAGATGGCGGAGGCTGCCGCTTCCCATCATAGGCAGCCAGTTCAATCGGTAAGCGAATAAATAGATAAGCAGCAAGCCAAGCCAGAAGCTCGGAACGGATGAACCGAGCAGCGCCAGCGTCCGGCTTGCCAGGTCGGGAAACTTGCCTTTATATTTGGCGGACAGCACCCCCAGCGGGAAGGAAAACAGCATCAGCACGACGCCTGCGCCAACTGCCAGACTGACAGTGGCGGGCAGCCGCTCCTTCAACATATCCCACACATCCCGGTTGCTTGTCATTGAGCGGCCCCAATCAAGCAGAACAATGTTCGTGAGCCAGTTCGCGTATTGGATGTACACAGGCAAATTCAACCCAAGTTCTTCGCGTACGGCCTCTCTGCCGGCTTGCGTCAGCGCTCCGTCGCTTGCCCGTAAAATAGCAAGCACCGGATCGCCCGGCGCCAGCTTCATCAATATGAATGTGACCATACTTAAGAAAAACAATACGACGGCAAGCTGGAACACCCGGTTTGCCAATTGCAATACCTCCTATTTCAGATCCATTTTGTTTGTCAAGATGTAGAATTCCTCGGCGCCCGGCTTCCAGCCCGTTACACGCTGATTCACTCCCACCAGGATGTTCGGATAAATGATATAGGAATGCGGAAACGCCTCCTTGATAACATCTACCGCTTTGCGGGTCAGCTCATTTCTCTTAGTCACATCTCCCGTGCCGTTTAGTTCCTTCAGGATAGGATCTAACTTATCGATGCGGATGTTGGCAGGGTTATAGGAACCGCCCGGCACGTAAGTTGAATTGAGGAACGATCCGCCGTCCCCTCTCGGAGAGGTCAAATAACTTGAAGTCGACATATCCCAGTCGGTGTGGTCGGCTATATACACTTCCGGATATTCGACGGAAACGATGTTAACCGTGATGCCGAGCTTAGCAGCTTCCGATTGAACCAGCTGCGGAATTAGGGGCAGCTCGGGATTAATGCCGGTAAAGGCGATCAGCCTGAGTGTCAACGGTTTGCCGTCCTTCTCCAGCTTTCCGCTTTTGCCTTTGGAGTACCCGGCGCTTTCCAGCAGTTTAAGCGCCCCTGCTTGATCTAACTTTTGTGCGGCGTTTTTGCTCCCGAACGGAAGGTTCGAGTTGAACGGCCCATTGGCTGGCAGCGCATGGCCGAGCATGATATCCTTGACAATTGCATCGCGGTCGATCAGCTTGTCGAGCACCTGACGGACCCGGATATCGTTTACACTCGCGCTGGACGGATTGTATGTAAAGTAATGGGTGCGGAGGCTCGTGACCGACTGTACGGACAGCTCCTGATCTTTCTTGATCGTCGCCAGCGACTCAGGAGCCAGATGGTACACGATATCTGCCTGCTTCGATTGGAAAGCCAGCGTTCTTACATTGGCATCTGCATTAAATTGAAATTTGACCGTCGCGAGCTTCGCCTTGTCGCCCCAATATTTGTCGTTACGAACGACTGTCAGCTCCTTGCCTGCAACAAAACCCGCAACCTTGAAAGGGCCGGTGCCGATCGGCGCTTTATTGAATGCATCTTTCCCCATCGCCTTCTCCGCAGCGACGCTCATAATACTTGCCGTCGGGTGTACAAGCTCCGTCGGGAAAGCGGGATGCGGCTCTTTGGTCTGGAAAGTCAGCTCCAGGCCTTTCGCTTCGATGGAAGCGATTTTTAAAGAAGCAGCCAACGCTTTGCTGTCGGCGATGCCACGCTCGAAAGAGGCTTTGGCTGCTATGGCGTCGAGCTTGGTGCCATCCTGAAACTCGACATTGTCGCGCAAGGTGAATACCCACGTGGACGGCCCCTTCGCCTCCCACTTGCTAGCAAGCCAAGGCGAAACCTGCATATTGTCGTCCAGACGAACCAGTGTTTCCGTAACTCCTGCTCTAAGCGCTGTCCAGCCGTTGTGCGGGTCAAGCGTATCTACCGGTAGGCTGTGTATAAGGGTCAGCTGCTTATTATCGGCTGTCTTGCTTGTCTCCGTCGCCGGATTCGGCTGCGCTGCTTGACCCGACTGCTTGTCGGCGGAGGTGCAGCCTGTCAAACATATGACGGCCGCCAACATGACGCACCAGCCTATTTTCATACTTCGGCTTATCTTTCTCTGATGCAGCTTCATCGGCAAATTCCTCTTTTCCTTGATTGACCTCTCTGTCAGACAAAGGCAATATCAATTTGATTGTATAACGCTTCCAGTCGGTTTCCATGACTCTATAGGGCTATGCACCTGAATTTTTTGTGAAATGTCCTTAAATATACCATATATCTCCAAATGCACGGTCATTAAATCCCGCCACATTTTTTCCACAAATATCGCATGGCATGACACTATAGAGCTATATACAAGCAGTGAACGTGGATGCTAGGATAATCGTGTCGAAATCGGAGGTGGATTACTATGTATAAATGGTCTATGGCAGCGCTGTGCGGAGTGGCGTGCATTGTAGGAATCGTTACTTTGTTCACGCAGGCGGGCAACCATGGCAACGAGGCAAAACAGGAAGCCGCTGCTCCTGCCCTTCCCGACACGCCGCTTAACGCGCAAGCGGCCGAAGCGATCTACAAGCAGTCCTGCATCGCCTGCCACGGCAACGATTTGGAAGGCAAGATCGGGCCGAATCTGCAGAAGGTCGGCGGAAAGCTGAGCAATCAGCAAATTTATAAGGTGCTTCAAAACGGCAAAGGCGGCATGCCTTCTTTCAAAAGCACACTGAAGGATGAAGAACTTGTCAATCTGGCCAAGTGGCTGGCGGAGAAAAAGTAATTTCTCTTCTATGTAAAAACGGACAACCCCCTTTTGTAGCAAGTGGAATTGAACCGGCAGGATAAATTTACCAACGGATGCTTTCAATAGCTCCCATCCCGCTGGCACAGTTTCAACGACGACAAACGGGGGTTTCTCGTTGCATTTATTCCGCTATATGGGAGTACCGCTACTCGCCGACACTCCCCAGCTTGTAGCATCAATGCGATCGTGGATTTCCCGGAGTCGGATTGTCCGATCAAGGCGGCAGCTTCTCCGAAGCGAATAGAGATCGAGAAGCCTCGGCAAGCCGGGCGATTGGCGAATGATAGGGCTACCCGCCTGCAAAGTGTGTCTAATAGTTGAATTATGCTGCCGTTCTCTTTAGAGTAAGCGCCAACTAGCACCTAGGAGTCATTTCATCGCTGAAGCATTTCGATATGATTAGAAGGCCGGTCATACGGGATGATGTAAATGAATATGGAGGAGTTATAAATGATTATTGAAAACACGCAAATTCACGGGATTGAAACGGATTTGGCTTATTTGGACGGTACCTCGTCCAAGCTTGGCTTTGTCAGGTGGCAATGGGAGTATACAAGAGCCACCTATGATTACAAAATACAAGAGCATTCGGACGAAGACGTGTACTATTTACGTATTAACACTCGTGCGGTGAAGGGAAAGCTGGAATCCCCGGATGCTATATTGCGCATAGAAGCGGTGTATATGGGGAAAGCTACGTTCCCGCATGGTCTTGATTACGAGTGCCCCATCCCGGAGGCAGTCCGACAGATCGCCGATGATAAGATTATGGGAATGTATCAGGTATTAAAGAATGAGCAGATCATCGAACAAGTTATGTTGAAGGAAGTGCCGAGCATCGCTCTTCAAGCTTCCTTATTCGAGGCCGCGCAGGTTATGAAGCACAGTCAAGCCGGGGTTCTTGCCGTCGTGAAGGATGAACAGTTGGTCGGAGTTGTGACGGAGAGAGATTTAGCGATCCGCGGCTATGCGGAGAAGCAAGCGGATTCCATGCCTGTAGAGAACTTAATGAGTACCTCCGTTTACAAGGTTGATGCAGGCAGCTCCGTTAGCGAAGCGATTCGTCTCATGACACAGCAGAAAATAAGCGGCTTACCCGTCGTTAAAAACGGCTCGCTGGTCGGAATGGTAACACTCAATCAGTTGGCGGCAAAGGATTTTTTTGGTTAATCAGCCGGTTTGACACGCACAAGGCCCCCTTCGCACTTTCAGCAAAATGCGGGGGGGCGTTTTCTTTGCCCGGTAAGAGCATTTTTATACAATCTGAAGGATCCTAGCAATAGCCACTGCCCCGTTTTCGTGCGGAATGACTACGGACAAATCCGGGCTAATCCGCTTCAGCCGCTGCTGCATTCCGAGCCGTTTATCCGTTATCTCCAATGACTTGCTGCTCGATTAACTTCATCTCATAAAAATATCCCTTATTCTCCATCAACTGCGGGAAGCTGCCCGATTCGACCACCCTCCCTTGATCGATGACCACGATTTGATCCATCGCTTCCAGACCGCTTAGCCGGTGGCAGATCAAAATCAGCGTATCGTTGGCCGCCCGCGAGAACAAATTCCGGAATATGCGCTGCTCCGTTACAGCGTCCAGTGAAGCCGTCGGCTCATCGAGCAGCCAGAAACGGCCGTTTTTGGCCAGCATTCGGGCCAAGGCGAGACGCTGTTTTTCGCCTGCGGACAAGTTCTCTCCTCTTTCGTAGACCGGATCTTCTAGCGAGCGGTTCGGCAACTGCATGTCGTGCAAAATTCCCAGCAGCTCCTCGTCGTTCCGGCGTTCCTCGTCCAGCAGCAGATTGTCACGGATCGTACCACGAAAAAAATGGCTGTTTTGCAGCATCACATGGGCCGATCGCCATATGGATGTTTCGTCCAGCTGCGCCGTTGGAATACCGTTCAACCTGACCTCGCCTTCACTTGGCGTATGAAGTTTGAGTATCAGCTCGAATAACGTTGTTTTACCTGCGCCGCTTGGCCCGACAATCGCCGTCTTTGATCCCGCCGCGATTCGGAGCGTAATATCGCGCAGCGCAGGACGCCATTGCTCCGCATAACGGAAAGATATGCCGCGAAACTCAACCGCAACAGCATGCTGAACGGGAAGCGCTTCAAACGTTGGGGACGGCGCCGCTTCAGCTTCGCCAAACGTTTCGGCCAGCCGCCCGGCAGCGTGCTCGCTGTCCTGCTTATACAGCGGGAGCGTCGCCAAGGCTGCCGCTTCTTCAAACAAGGTGAGGGTCGCCATAACCAGCATAGCCAGAAAGACGGCAGCCAACGATCCGTCCGTCACCAACACGGCGCCTGTCGCAAGCACACACCAGGCCGCCAGCATAGTGACCAGGCCATGCAGCGACTGGCCGCGCAGCAAATGGCGGGCTGCTGCCTGCTGCCCGTCGGTCAGCTCAGCCGCGGCTTGCTGCAACCGCTGCTCCCTTTTGCCCATCAGCCCGTATACCTTCAAGTCGCGGTATCCGTAAAGCGCTTCGGTTACCTCGGTTGCCAGCGAGGCTCTCTGCATCCGAACGCGGCTGCGTAGCCTGCGCTGACCGAGCAGCACCAGCGCAGGGATGACAAAAGCCGATGTCAGCAGGCCAATCACCAGCACACAAGCGACCCACAGCGAAAAAAAGGAAGCAAACAAAACTGTGGACAGAAACACCATCGACAAAACAAGCGGAGGATAAGCGACGCGCAAAAAAAAGTGCTGCAAGGTCTCTATGTCGCCAACGATACGCGCCAGTAAATCTCCGCTTCTCATTGCGCCCAGCTTCCCGGGGACAAGCGGAACCAGCTTGGCAAAAAACGAGCTGCGCAACCGGCTCAATATCGAAAATGTTGCGCGATGGGAATAAAGCCGTTCCGCATACCGGCCAAACGCCCGGAGCAACCCGAGCAGCTTCACTACCGAAATCAGTACTATCAAGGTATAGAGCGGCGGGACAAACACTGTCTGTGCGATCAAATAGCTGCTGCCGGCAAACAAGCTCACTCCGCCGGCGCCGGCCACAAAGCCGACGACGATGGCAATGGCAATATCTTTGCGTTCCCGGATCAGCGCGTAGCTCAGCAAGCTCAGCTCCTTCACTGCAATCCCCCCTTCCGTTGAACCTCCACCATCTCGGCATACTGCGGCAAACGCCGCATCAGTTCCTCATGGCGGCCGCTGTCCAGCAGCACGCCGTTCTCCATATACAAAATAAGGTCGGCATGACGGATCGTATACAACCGATGCGCCACCGTGATCATTGTTGCTTGTTTGGCCAATTCGTCCATCGACCGCTGCAAAATGCGCTCGGTACTCAAGTCAAGACCGACGGTCGGCTCGTCAAACAAAATAACGGACGGGCGCTTCAGGAATGCCCGGGCCAACGCCAACCGCTGTTTTTCACCCCCGGATAAGCCCCGTCCTCCTTCGCCGACCATCGTGTCATAGCCGTACTCCCATTCGGCCGCAAGCCCCGTCAATTCCGCCTGCCCAACGGCATCGGCAATTTCGGCGCGGGAAACCTCGCGGTCAGCCCCGATCGCCACATTTTCTGCAAAAGTTCCGGCAAAAATATAAGGATGCTGAGTAATATAGCCAATATGCCGATACCATGTTTCCTCCGCATAGTCGGCGAGCGGACGGCCGTTCACCAGCACAGCTCCCGAAAGCGGCCGCAGCAACCCGGCGATCAGATGCAGCAAGGTGGTTTTACCGGATCCGCTGCTGCCGACGATTGCGACCCGCGAGCGCGGCGCGATGCTAGCCGTATCGGCGGCTAGCGCAAATCCGCCGGGCTTATACCGAAAACACAGCTGCCTTAACTCGATCAGGGGTGGCTCACGGTTCCACGCCATTTCGTCAGCGGGGAAACCCGCTTGCCCGCTGCGCTCCGGCCGGCTTGTGCCGCCGTAACGCACCTCAGCGTCACGCGGACTTGCTCCGCTGTCCACTGCTTCATTTTCTTGCCCCATTGCCGATTCCTCCAGCAGCTCCTCCACCTTGCGCACTGCCCCCATCGCCGTGCGCCCGCTGTGAAAAGCCGTACCCATGTTTTTTAGCAGACTGTAGAACTCCGGAGCCAGAAGCAAAATAAAAAACGCCGGCCCGAAAGCGAGGGAACGGTAAACAAGCAAACGCAGCGCCAGCTCCAGCGCAAGCAATCCGATGCTCAGCATCACGATTAATTCCAGCATAAGCGAGTTGGTAAACGCAACCCGCAAAATGCCCATCGTCGCATCGCGAAAGCCAAGGCTGCTGCGCTCGATTTCCCGCTGCCGCTCCTCCGTCCGCCCGAACAGCTTCAGCGTTGCCAGTCCCTGGAGTGAATCAAGAAAGGTACCTGAGAACACCGCCAGCTGCTCCACTTTATCCTCCGATTTTTTTCTTGTTTGCATGCCGATCAGCACCATAAAAATCGGGATAAAAGGCGCGGTCAGCAGCATGATCAGCCCTGAAAAGGCATGCTGAGTAAAAACGGCGACCAAAAGAATCGGAGGAATGAGCACAGTCTCCATCATACGCGGCACATACTGGCTGAAATAACTGTCCGCCTCGTCAACTGCATCCAGCGTAAGACTCACCTTCCCGCCTGCACGTCCGTCCAAGGCAGCCTGCAGCGTACCGCCGGTCAGCTTGCGCAGCACCTTGGCACGCAGTGACGTCTTCGCCTCGGCTGCCATATGCAAACCAAGGCGTCCGTTGCCGTGCGACAGCAATACACGCAGCGTCATCACCGCCGCCAAAGCGGCAAGCGGAGCGAAAATCCCCTGGAAGACGGCACCCTCCGCCAATATCCGCTCGACTATCTCCGCAAACAGCGCTGCCTGGCCGACGATCGCCGCTCCCAGCGCCAGCGATAACACTCCCAGCCACGCAAGGCATATTCGCAGCTCTGAGATCTGGGACCGCAGCAGGCCGGATTTACGCTTCATGACAACTCTCCTCCCCGTTCCTGTTGCTTGATTCCGTTGTGTAAACTGTGGTTCCCGACTGTTGCGTTATTTTTTTCCTTTGACGTAATCCGCGTCGAAGAGAAAGAGCTTGAACACCAGGATCAGCGACGGCACCAGCAAACACAAACCGCCTATAAACGCGATCACCAGCGCGAAGCCCATCGATTCGTGGGTCGCCCCCTCCTGAATGGTGATATAGGGATCAAGGATATATGGATAGTGCCCGATACCGTAAGCAAAGAAAGCGCAAAAAAATTGAAGCATGATGCTGATGAAGGCGAGTCCGTAACGCCGTCCGTCATACAGCAGCCAAATGCCGAGCATAAAGAAGCCAACGGAAAGCGCCAGCAGCCACCATAAGCCCATCATGTTTTGAAAATGCCGCTCATTATGCTGACTGAGATAAATAAACGCCGTAAAAGCGGCAATAATCGTCGGCGTACTCCAGAATAAGGCGTATGTCCGCATCAGGTTCAAGGCCGGCTGATCGTCGGCCCGCGAAGCGTAAAAGCATAGAAAAGCGGAGCTGATAAACAGCACCGATACGATTGCCAGCGCGACAATGCTCCAAGACAGCGGGCTGGTGAACAGCGTCATATACTGCAGCCTGACCAAGGTTCCGAATTCTGCGATGAACCCGCCTTCCGAAAGCGTCAGAGCCACCGACAGCGAAGCGGGAATCAGAAGCCCCGTCGCTCCGTACAGAAACAGGTACACGATGTTTTCCTTCGAACCGTAATTTTCAAACGCGTAGAAGGAGCCGCGAATCGCCAGCAAAATGACGGCAATGCTTCCGGGAATAAGCAGCGCGGAGCCGTAATAATAAGCCGTTTTCGGAAAAAAGCCGACGATGCCGACAAAGAAAAACACAAAAAACACATTGGTAATTTCCCATACCGGCGACAAATAACGCGAAATCAGCCGATTGATCATGTGATCCCGTTTGGTCAGCCGGGCGTAATAAGCGAAAAATCCGGCGCCGAAATCCACGGAAGCCACGATCAAATAACCGTACAAAAACAGCCACAGCACAGCAATACCGAGCAATTCATAACTGATCATGTCGGTTCAACCTTTCCAGCCTGGTCTGACAGCTTGCCAAGATGTCTCTCCAGCTCCGCTTCCGCCGGATTATGGCGGAATAATCGCCGCAGCACGATGGCGCAGAGAGTGCCAAGCACGATATACAGCAGCAGAAAGACAAAAAAGAGGGGCCGTACGTTCGGCGAAGCAGTGGCCGCTTCCTCTACCCGCAAATAACCGCGGATCATCCAGGGCTGGCGGCCGATTTCTGCATAAAACCAGCCCAGCTCGATAGCCAGGAACGACAGCGGCGTACAAAAAACGATTAGCCAAAGCAGCCGCTTGCTGTGCGCGTTGCCCTTACTCCGCCAAACCGAAAGTGCGTAAAGCAAAGCAACCGCGATCACGAAAAATCCGATACCCACCATCAAATCGAACAAATAATGAACGGCCAGCGGCGGACGTTCATCCATCGGAAATTCCTCAAGCCCCTTTACTTCGGCATTCCAATCACCGAAGCCCAGAAAACTGAGCGCTTTCGGAATGCGAATGGCTCCTACGACTTTTCTCTCCGCATTGAGCCAGCCTAACAACAGCAGATCGGCTCCGCTTTCCGTCTCAAAATGCCATTCCGCCGCAGCCAGCTTTTCCGGCTGATGTTTTGCCAGAAACTTGGCCGATACGTCTCCGGCAAGTGCGGAGAACACGCCAAAAACGAGAACCACCGACATCATCAGATTAAGAGCCTTCTTATAATAGGGCGACTCCCCATTTTTCAAAATCGTATAAGCGGCGATTCCCGCCAACAGCGCCGCCCCTGTCAAGTAAGCCGAGGACAATACGTGAAGCACCTTTGACGGCGTCGCCGTATTCAACATGGCTTCCACCGGATTAACCGCCGCAAACTGCCCGTTTTCCATTACGAAGCCGCCCGGTTGGTTCATAAATCCGTTAACCGTTGTAATAAAAAACGCAGACATGCCCGCTCCTATGACAACGGGAAACGTGAGCACCCAATGCGTGTACGGGTTGCGAAACCGTTCCCACGTATACAAATAAATCCCGAGGAAAATCGCTTCAAAAAAGAAAGCAAACACTTCCATAAACAAAGGCAGCGCGATGACGTTGCCCGCCAATTGCATGAAGTTGGGCCAGACCAACGCCAACTGCAAAGCAATAGCCGTGCCGGTTACCACGCCAACCGCCACGGAAATGACAAATCCGCGCGTCCACCTTTTGGCCATTAAGATGTAATGAGGATCTTTTTTGCGGATGCCTGCAAACTCGGCGATTGCAATCATCATTGGAACTCCAACGCCAACAGTTGCAAATATTACATGGAAAGTCAAAGTCAAGCCTGTCAACAGTCTGCTCCACAACACCGTATCCGTATCCAAATCGCAAGTCTCCTTTCGTTCCATGCTGTTATTCTCGATGCGACGCGAAGCATGCTCTTCTCTTCATCTGATCAGCACTCAATAACTAGTATAGGCATTCAGTTAGCCGCTAGCCGTTGTATTTTGTTGATTTCAAAGAAAATTTAAATATTTCCGACGACCCGTCTGGTTCCCGGAATGCAGGCCAACTGCTGTGTCAAAATGCTGACACAATGGCTCGCCTTATTCCAATATGCCGGAATCTGCAGCCTGCATTCGCTTGAAGCAGTTCCTTTTTCCCTGTAGCGCAGCACCATCGCCAGACGCCAGGGCAAAAACAAGCGGCAAAACCTGAGGAATCGACCATGCTATCATTCGGGGACACTTCCACATAACCGGAACAGAGTCGGCTCAATGTGCCTTGATTCTGATCGCAAAATGGTGTTCAGCAAGCCAGAGAAAGCCAAAAACTCCTTGGTACGGAATTTTCGGCTTTCTGCTGTATGGATTTCTTGTCGTACAAACTGCTGCTTGCAGGCGCCCCGTATTGGAGCGGTTGCTTACGGCTGTACGTTTCGTGGCGACTGCTCCATATAAGGCTCCAATTGGATTTCCCTGACCTCGTGGCGAATCCAGCTCATGAGCGAGAGCACGACAAGCAGCACGATAACGGAATTGCGGAACAGCTGGCGGTTGTCCGTCTTAACCAGCCGGACAAGCATTACGCACAGTACGATTGCAAGTAGAATCGCTATTGCTAGCAGAGCGGTGTGCAACAGCGATCCGCCCATGAAGGCGCGGCGAACGACAGGGCTCATGCTAAGCAGCAGATAAGGTCCCGCCGCAAGCTGAGCAATCGTAAAGCCAGCAGCAATCGCTTTGCCGAACGTTTTGCCGTGTGCAGCAATTTGTGCAGCAATTTCCTCGCCGTGCCTCTTCCCTGCCCTGCTTGACCACCAGACGAGGTATATGCCCAGCATCGAGAAGCTTGCGGCCGTAAAGTGCATATACCGCTGCCAAATCGTCGGATAAGCGAACAACGAGCGCCAGAAGCCTCTACTCGTTTCCCACAGTTCAGGATAAAGCATGGAAACAACATTTGTTATAAACAGAAGCGGAACGAACAGCAAAATCAGCGTGCCGGCGATACCGAAGGATAGGTGAAGCTTCTTGCGTTCCTTTAGCCTCTCCCAGCTGAATTTGTAGGCATACAAGGCCAGGAGCGCCACAATCAGCAACGGAATAAGCATCAGCCACATTTTGCCGATCAGAATCGTGGATGGATAAAAAAACTGTGTGTAGATTGTGCTAATAATAAGCAGCGGCGCGATGCCAAGCACGACGGCAATGCTTTTTACGATGGAAACCTGGGTGGCCAGCAGATAGGCAAACTTATCGGCAATCGCGTCTTTCCTGACGATGCCAATCACCTCGTTATAGACGGCCGAAACCGAGCCCGCCACCAAAATATTGACGAATAAGATGTGCAGGACAAACGCCACCACTAGCAGAACCTCGAAGAAAGGCAGATTTCCAGGTATGGCAAGTCCCAACTCGTTAGGTACTGGGGAATTCGTCACTAAATACCGGTTCATGGATTATCGCTCCTCTCCGAGACCATCTTGTGAATATAAGCTGCGAGCGCCTTGACTTCCTCGTCCGTTCCGGCGAACGGAGGCATGACAGGTCTGACCGTGTGCATTTGCGGAATGAAGTCGGCGAGCGCTTCTTCGCTCCATCCTTTAGCCCGCTCCGTCATGACGCGGCTTTTCCTCGGTCCGTCTATGCTATGGCAAGCGATGCATTGCATGCGGAACAACTCCTCGCCCGCTTCCAACTTATTCTCTGCCGTTACGTTTTTCACTTTGGAGAAGGTCGCTTGAGATAAAGCGCCTTCCTTCTTAAACTTCTCGACTTCCGATTTCAGAACGCCATTGGCGTACATGTAATTGTAAATGACGTATGGCTTGCGGATGTTTTCCCGTACAATTTCAAACTCCGTGATAAGCAGCAGTGAGAAGACCGCGGTGAAGAGCGACAGGATGACCGGATGCTTTGTACGTCCGTCCAGCTGCATAATGCCAAGCACAAGTATGAGCAGCAGCCCGACCGCATTGATGACGCCGAAAGTAAAGTCGCTCATCCCCGTTGCCCAAACTACAAGCTTCTGAGCCTGGTCTGGCAGTGTTCGCAAGTACCACCAGCCGGACAAAAGCATACACGGTACGGAAACGATAAGCCATTTTCCGTAGATGCGCAGCACGGCCGCATGATCGAGCGGATGCTTGACAAACCAGCGGTTAAGCGGCGTCAAGACGGCGACGCCCAGTGTAATCGCCGCGAAGGTGCGAAACAGTGTTGACGGAACCCAGGTCGGATTTAGGAAGGCGCTCCAGAAGGACAGCGTCTGAACCCAGTTGCCGGGATTCAGCTGCGCCGCGAGAACCCCTGTGATAATGACAAGCGTAAACCAAGACATGACGCACAGAGCCACGCCCGTTCTTAAATGCAGCTTCTTTTTGTCACCTTTCCAGCTGTCCCAAGTGTAGTAGTACGTCAACAGCAGCACCACCTCAGATACGAACACGAGCCATTCCGTGAACCAGGCCCAATGGAAAATGCGCAGCAGCGATCCGATCGCGTTAGGGAGTATGACTGTGGTCGTAAACCAGATGCCTACTCCGGTCATTGCTCCTGCTGTCGTCGTAATGATTAGAATCCATTTGCTCAGCCGCTTTGCGTACGCTTCAAGCCTGACGTTTTCTTTTCGCACTGCAGCGAACTCAATCGATACCATCAGGATCGAACCGCCTATGGCAACCGCATGGTTGATCATGACGTGAATGACGGCCATCATGCCGATCAGGTTGCCGTTGCCAAGCCATCCGAAGTCGATTGTTGGAAATTGCAATACATTCACTCTCCTTTTGTCTACAAAAAAATAATCCTTGCTCGGAAACAAGGATTATTATACCGAAGCCATTTCAAATCAAAATGACCCGAAAAAGCTAATATTATGTCATATAGTTGAACAAGCACATTGTTTACTTTAAATATTTACGCATTTCTCAATTTTGTAATCATTCTCTCCAGTTTACTAATCTGACTTCGCAGCCTCTCGTTCTCCAGCTCCAAATATCGGCTTTTAACGTCGGCAGATTGCCCCCAGCGTTCAGTTCTGATCCGCAGTTCCTCGATTCGGATGCGGAGCGCAGACTGCGTATACAAGAACGGCTTGGAAACGCCTGCTTCCAGCGATACCGAATTAAAATTGACCTTCATATTGTTTTTGAGCAGCCGGTCGATCGCTTCTTCCGCTTTCGCGATAGCCGTTCTTGTTTTCAGCTTGCTGAACTGTTTGATCCCATCCACATTCCGTTTTTGCATGATGTTAACCTCCTGCCATTCGTCTTTGCTCATTATTATATCCGTTTCCGAACAAAGACCAATGACCCTCAAGAGTCAAATACACGGACATTTATGAACAGGCTGTGAACCATGATCCTTTAGCAAGCGGAAAAAGCCTCGTTATAGCTCTCCTGAGTCATACGGACCTGCAGAGACCCGTGTTATAATGTTCGCAAATATGAATATTGTTGGCGAAAAGGAGTTTAGAATGATTTTGATTAAACGTTACGGATTTCGAATAACGGTTGTTATTCTGCTCGCTATGATCGGCATCAGCGTGTACAGCTGGTCGACTCGGCAAGGCCCCCCACTTCCCACCATTAAGCAAGCGCCGGATTTTTCGTTGCTTGATTTGAAAGGAACACCTGTCCGTTTGTCACATACTGATGGGAAAGTGCGACTGGTCGAATTTTTGTTTACCAGTTGTCCTGACATATGCCCGATGACAACTTACAATATGGTCAAGCTGCAGGACAAGCTGAAAGCTCAGGGGCTTTGGGGAAACAAGGTTCAGTTTTTTTCGATTACGTTTGATCCGCTCAAGGATACACCCGAGGTATTCAAAAGCTACGGAGACCGTATGGGCATCGACTATAGCGGCTGGAACCTTCTGACGGGCACGGAGAAAGAGACGGGCGATACGGCGCGCGACTTTGGAGTTTTAGTGCAAAAAATGCAGGACGGCTCGTTTGTTCATACGGTTACTTCGCTATTCCTGGTTGATCAAACCGGGAAAATCCGCAAAGTGTTCCCAATGGGTGAAGATATGGACAACGAGACGATATTAAAAATGATCTGGCAATTAACCGGATCATAAATTAAATGGCTGCTTCTGGCAGACGATCGTCTTGATCATCTGCATTTTCTTTTCTAAACCACTGAAAAAATACATAACCCAACATGATGCCATATGAAATTTCCTGAACGATCTTCATGACGACGCCGCCAAGTTGCTGATCTGCTAGTTGCGTAAGCCAAGGAAGCTCGAAAGGTTTCTGGTTGACCGTCAGAGAGTAGAACGGTAAGCATAGCAAATGCGTATCGCCGGTATAAATCGCATATAGCGGTTCATTCGCAAAAATGATTAGACCGCAAGCAGGAGTTAGCATGAGACCGTTCAGAAAAATGTATCCAATTTTCTTCAGCGGACTGAGCATCTGCCGACCGGCTAGGCAGTAAACAGGCCACCACAATCCAAACGCCGTAACAAGCAGCAGTATGTGCAGCATGTTGTGCAGCGCATAATTCGACATGGCGGCTTCGAAAATAACAGGCACATGGTAGAAGGAAAACAGTCCGTTAAACAGAAGCAATGCGACAATCGGATTCCCCCCTACCGCTATGACGCTGCGCACGACCGGTATCTGCAACGTACGTGAATAAAACTTTGCTGGCAGCCCTGCAAGAATGAGCGGGGGGACGACCAGATATAGGATCGATTGCTGCAGCATATGTATACTGAACCAAAAATGTCCAAGCAAGTTTAACGGTCCCCCGAGCGCAAAATAAAACAAAAAAATGCCTAGTGCAAAGCCTGCCGAACCTAGTCCGGATACGTCCTCACGTCCGTATTTCCAATAGAACAAGGCCAGCAGCAATGTCATCACGGCAAGCTCAGGACTGAATACGGTTCTGAACCCATAAGCTTCTATGAGCAATCCGAGATCCATCCATATTTCCGCTCCTTCCTTAATGAAATCGATCACCCGTGCAGGATTCTCCACCTGTTACGGATAAGACAGGGGGGCTGCACCCAGGCTTACGGAATTTCAATCGTCTTCTCATATTGATGAAGAAATCCTTGCGAATCCGAAAACGCGATATTCAACTGCCACTCTCCGCTCTGATTAAATAATCGTCCGCCGGTGGAGTCATATGTGTATTTGTCAAAGCCTTCAAACCCGTAAGGGTCGGGGCCGCTTGCCGTCAAAGTCAGCGGTACTTGAAGCGGCGCCTCCTCGGGAGTAGCCTTCCTATAATATGTAAACGTCGGTTGAACCGGCGATCCTCCCCCGGTTGGAAGCCACACATCCAGTTTAGCGGATTGTTTATCCGATCCATCTTGTTTGATGCGCAGTGACATATGAGCGCGATCCCCCATGACATGCCAGTAGACCGGCTCTCCGAGCGTTCCGCTAACTGCAGAAGGTGGAGATGTCGTAGATAGTGCGCCCGCAATGACAAAAGCCGCAAGCGCAAGCATAAGTTCGATTCTCAGGCCATTTATACTGCGGCCAAGCGCACGTTCAGGATCTCCTTCATTCATTGAGCGCTCGATGCCGGGCATCCACACCTTACGATGAAGCGCACCTATGACTGCAACGAACAGCAGAATGAACGTCTTGATCATCACGAGCCGCCCGTATCGGCTATCGACGAGCTCGGATAACAGGTGAAGCCGCATAATGGCAAGTACCGCACCGGTTACGCCTATAATAATTATCGATGGCAACGCGAATCGCGAAAACCGTTTCATCATGTCATACCAGTTGGCGACATCCTGCTTTGTTGGTTTGCGCACGAAGGTGGAAGCGAATATTCCTGAAAGTCCGCCGAACCATAACCCGGAAAATCCTATGTGAGTCAGGTGCGAAATGACGGCCGCCATCGCGCCTTCTGTAGCGCCGAGCGCATGACCTGTCAACGGGAATAATGCCACCCAAACCGCCGCCATTGTTGTCTTGATCCATTTTCCGTAAGAACGATCCTGCTCTGCGCTCCAAGTTAACGTGAACATAAGCAGTGCCAGGACGGGCCGTAGCCATGCCGCAGTACCGATCCATGTGGACGACAGCAGCGTTGCGATTCGCTCCGATGTTGTATACATTCCGATACCATTGAGCTGCTCGGCAAGCATCCATACCGTAAGGAAGCCGGTCGCCGAACTGACGACGGCGGCAGTTCCTATGAGACGCCTCTCGACATTGATGGAGAAACCGAGCGGCGCCTCACGACGCGTGGCTGGCCATATCCAATACCGGTAAGCGAGAAAACCGCATACGGCGACGGCCGTCAGCACTTCGATTATTCTCAGCCATTGGCGGGCTGTCGTGCGCCAATCCGTCTCATGCTGATGCATATGCTCCGCGTGAGCGTCAGATGCTGAAGCGGTTTGCGCTGGCGGCACTGCATTCTCCGACTTATCCGCTGACGTATTTTCAGCGCGCGTCGCACTTGTCCTGGCAGTTGCGGCAGGAGCAGATTTAGTGCCTGCGAGCGCATCGGCTCCTGAGGCCTGCTTTTGTTGCGCTTGCCCGGGCTCCACAGCCCTCGTCCCCTCCGCTTCAGCGGCAAGCTTATCCGAGACGGAGCCAGCTTCGGCAGCCGCTTCAGCACGGTTTTCTTTCGCTAGCTTCTCCGGCTTGTTCGACTGTTCCAAGCTTGGTGCCGAATCTGTCCGCACTGACTTTTCCAGCATTACTATCGATTCGGGCTTATCCTGAAGTTCCGACTTTGCCGCAGGTAACGTATTCGTCTCAGCCATATCCGCTGTCGATGGCGCAGCCGAGACTTGCCGACTTTCCTCTTGCCCCGGCTGCGCGTTTGTTTCAGTGGACTGAGGCAAGCTCTGAGCAGATTGGGAATCGTTCGCCGCTCTCTCGGCAGCGCTTACGGACGATGTTTTTCTTGGCGGATCGAGTGATATCGCGCCGACGGAAACTTCTTTGGCTATTGGCTCGCCTATAGAGAAGCGGAAGGAGCCGTCCGTCACATGCGTATCCACGGAAAGCACTTGCCATTTAACTGTATAGACGCCTTTATTCAGCTTAGGGATTTTGTAAATTAGCCATATGTTTTGCTCTGAGCGAATCTCCCCCTTTACGGCCGTACCTGCTGCGTTTTCCACTTTTAGATCAGCAAACTTGGGATCAATTGGTTCGGTAAATTTAATTCTGATCTCGTTAGGCGATTCATTTAACTCCGCATCGGCCAATGGAGACGAACGTTCCATATTGGCATGCGCACTTGCTCCCGATGCGAAACTCAGCAGAAGCCCTGTCGCAAGCAGGAGGCTCACTAACCATCGATACATCCGGCTCGCTCCTCCTTTCTTGTGCTGTGAAGCGAACAGGCAAGCGGAACCTGAACATAATGTCCCACGGCTCATCTTGCCTGGCAATGTTATTTCGTATAGACGAGTACGGCAGCGCGGGTGCTCGCTACGGCCGGGAGAAATTCAACAGAAGCTCCTGCTTGCTCGGCAGCTGTGCGAAGCGCTACAGAAGCCGCTCCTTTATAGGCCGGATCGATGTTGGCGCGGACGAAGTCTGCCGTAACAACCGTTGTTCCGTCGGAGAATGAAGCGTTTCCCTCTTCTGTCAGCTTGCCGTTCACATAAATGTAAGGCATAGGGTTCACATTCCCGGTTGGTAAAGAAGCCGCTTCGTTCTGAACGGAGAATGTCATCGTAGCCGAGTAGCTCGTTTGTGCGTATTCGCCTTCCTTCTTCTCCTTCTCATCCGTGATGCTTGCTCTCAACAAATAATAGTCGGCTTCCCCTAAAGTGAAAGTAACTTTACCTTCGTCATCCGTCTTCCACTCTTGAGCTTCCGAATTGCTGCGTCGAATGAGTGAAGCGGTCACACCGGCTTGCGGAACTCCTTTGACCAAGAGCTGGACGCTTACTTGCTTGCCGGGTGTGGCAGCCGCAGGATTAAACGCCGGCACCCATTCGGCCCGATCTGTGCTTACCGCCTTGGAAAAGCCTTTCAGCGCTTCTATGCGGCCGGGTGTCGCAATATCGCTGACCGCTACGAATGATTTGGCGCTGCGCAGCGAACGGCTTGGCGCGGCACCGCTTTTGGATACGGAATCCGACTCGGCGCTTATAATATAGGCGCCTGGCGATTGCGAGGAAAACGAAGCGATAAATCCGTTATTGACAGCCGGCTCCGTTTGGGTAGCCGCCTCGCCGGAATAGAATAGCGACTTGGAAATGTCCGCTTTCTGCCCGGACGGAGTCACTACGTATACCTTAGCGGAGTCTTTGTTCCACTGTCCGGTGATCCGGTAGCTCTTATGCTCGTTCGAATGGTTGCCGAGCAGCAGATCGACATAGGCGACTTGCCCTTGCGCCAAGACCGGCGAATTCGTTTGCGACCAGCCGTCGTGAGCGGATATCGGCAGCGCCGAGCCGAGCAGCAGCGCAGTCGCGAGTGAAAAGACAGCCATTTGTTTCTTTAAGCGGATGTGTTTCATATGTACGTTAACCTCCGAATCGAAAATGAGTGATTATTCTTCTTAAGCATAGTCAGATTCGCCTGCCCGGGCATGACTCTATGGAGTCATTATTGTTACGAATTGGTGAAGCGTCATCGCTCCGGCGATTTGCGCCGCAGCAAATATAGGAACAGACGGATACGTCTTCTTAGTTCTTACGATCGCAGCCAGCCTTTCTCGTAAGCATACCGCATCAATTGAACGCGATTGTCCAGATGCAGCTTTTGTAAAATATTTTTCAGATGGTTCTTGACCGTATGCTCGGATATGTCAAGATCCTCCGAAATTTCCTTGTTGGAGCTTCCGCGCGCAACGCATTCCAAAATTTCTTTTTCCCTCGACGTAAGCGGGGATTTCTCGGGAACGCTTGTCTTGATCGATGTAAATTCCTGGAGCAATCGAACCGCGACCTCTCTGGACATCGGCGCTTCATCGAAGGCAACCGCCCGCAAATATTCGTGCCAAGAGGCGGGGCTTAAATTTTTCAGCAAATAACCTTGTGCTCCCCGTTTAATCGCCTCGAACAAATGAGTAATGTCATCGGACACCGTTACCATGATGATTTTTACGTACGGAAACTTTTCTTTGATGACTTTTGTTGCTTCTAATCCATCCAATTCGGGCATCCGGATATCCATCAATATCAGATCAGGCATGCTCGATTCCGCCATTCGTATCGCCTCCAACCCGTTCCCCGCCTCACCCACGATTTCGAAGGAACCGTCGACCTCAATAATGTCTCTCATCGCTTCACGGGCATGCGCATGATCGTCCACCAGCATAATGCGTATTGGCTGCGTCATGAAAGATCCTCCTTTCCGACTTTGACAATCGTTTGTTCAAGCTCACGGTTGATGCCGAAGCGCCAATTCAGGGCGGCGGCACGCTCCCGAATCATAAGCAGCCCGAAGCCGCCGGTCGTTTCCGTTTCTTTGCCGACATCGCTCGCAAAACCTCTCCCATCGTCGCGAATGACACATTGCCAGCCGTTCTGCTCTCGATCCTCTCCCCTAATCCACAGATTCGAGGCTCCGGCGTGCTTATAGGCATTAATCATCGCTTCCCTGATCGTAGAGTACAGTTCCACCTTCTCCTTCATGGATATACGGTTCTCGGACAATGTCCAATCTAGATGAACAGATATTCCTGTGTCCTGTTGAAACTCTTCGCTCAAGTGCTGTACAGACTCAAGCCACGGCTTGGAAGCCGGGTTGACGGGATAACGTAAGCCTGCGATTGCCTGCCGTACGTAATCGTTCACTTCATGAATCGTCTTTCGCAAGCCGTGATAAGCCGACTTCACTTCCTCAGATTGCACATTTGTTTCGTTTTGCTCCAAGCGGTTCACCCTCACGGATAGCAAAAATAATGATTGTGCGATACCGTCATGCAATTCTTGAGCAATTTTCTCCCGCTCTTCCAATGCGGCTTTTACTGCCTTCTCCTTCTGTAGTTCCTCCTGCAGTTCCTCAATCATAGAAAACAGATGGCGCAGCAGAGTCATCGTCACGAAAAAAACGAGCAACGGAGCAAGCCAATTTCCAAGCTCCATGGATATGTAAGGGAGTAGAAACGAATGCCGGATATACTCCCACAAGCCGATGGTCAAGGTTGGAATGATCAGGATTAAGCTTTTCAGATGTTTGTATAAAATATGATTCACTCCTTTGAGAACTGTTGTATTTCCATAATAACGATATGTTGATTGAACTGACTATGACTCCATAGAGCCATTTACAGTCGGTATTTGAACATCAATTGATTTATGGAACCCTACTTTTCAACTCAAAATAAAAAAAGAAACGGGAAAATCTAATCCCCGCTCCTTGCCTAGTACATTTATTTGGCGATATTTGCGTTTTGCAATTTATTTTTGGAAGAAATGATGATTTCAATCAGCACAACCAAAATTAAGGAAATGCCAAATAGCGGCATCAGGCAGCCCAATAACACCATGAAAGTAATGAACCCGATGGATAACTTGCCGGATAGGTTTGGCGGAGCAGACAACGAGTTTTTCTTTTTGCGGATCAGCCACGTTTTTAAGCCCCAGAAAATAACGAGCAGGAACAGAAGACAAACAATAAGATTTAATGTTTTATTGAGCCAGCCAAATAAGTGGCCTTCATGCAGCGGAATTCCCCACGTGTACAATTTTCCTAAAATCCCGTAATCTTCAAAACCTACTTTCGAAATTAACTTGCCGCTATATTGGTCAAAATACGTTGTGACTTCATCATACGGGCTGACATCTAAACCCGTCACACCCGAATTGCTTCCTTTGGAAACGACATAAACACCTTGTTCGTCATTAGGGTAAATAATCGAATAGGGCTTGGAAATATTCGCTTTGTTCACCTCGTTCATCAACTGCTCAAGCGTAATCATTCCGCTGCGATTTGTCATATTTTCCATATGCGCCATGTCGTTATGCCCGGCATGGGATGCATCGCCGGATGTCGGCAGCTCGTTCTTGCGGGTAGCCCAAGGAATTTCGTTCATATCCGAAGTAGGCGGTTTTTGCTTTAACAGAGGAATCCCGATTGACGGATGCTTTTGAGCGGTGGAGTAAATAAAATCGCCCATAAAGGCCGACCAAGGCAGGCCGGTAAAAATAATAATTACCATTGGAATTGTAATGATGGTTCCAATGAGCGCATGCCATTTCAGATTTTTTTGCCGCTGGGTCGGATTTGCTTCCTTCTTTAACGCCCTGCCTTTGAATGTCATGTAAATACCGGAAAGCAGCAGGAAAATGGCCCAGCATGCGGCCAATTCAACCAAGTAGTTGACAACGGTCCCCCCTACAAAAAGTGAGCTATGTACCGCTCTCATCACATTGGAAAATGTATATTCCGGGTTTTGGCTGCCGACAATTTGATAGTTTGCATCTAAAAATACGTATTTTTGACTGCCATCTTTATGGGTCATCGTTAAACGCGTATTGTATGGAGCCTCCAGCAAACTAACTTTTGAAACCGAATAATCCTTGAAGGTCATCTTGGCCTTCTCAATCCCCTGATCTATCGTCAGTTGTTCCGTTTGGGTGCTTTTGCCGAAAAATTCATGCTTGTACACGTTGTTTTCCACATCAGTATAAAACAGATACCCGATACCGCTTAATGTTAACGTAATCAGTAGCGGTGTAATAAATAGGGCTGCGTAAAAATGCCATCTCCAAAAACGGTTGTAATTATTTTTCTCCATCATCCATTTCCCTTCATATTTGTTCTCAACCCTTTTTTATTATAGCGAGAAGGCTTCTCATTACAATAACTCAAAGGGGCTATATTCTAGCATTCCGGGACTGGCTTGACTCACTTTGTTCATTAAAAAACCCACAGCTTGGAAACCAAGTGTGAATTTAATAATTGAACAAATTTTGAACGTCAAGGAATTTATTCAGCTCCCGTGCGCTCTGCAGTTTTAAGCTGCTGATCCTGCCATTCAGACTGATTATCTTCAGCTGCAATGGCTTGATACAAGCTGCCGACAGCTACCAGCATAATTACATCCATAAACAAGATCATAAGCAAGGGATGTTCCTGCAAGATCATCACTCCCAACATAGCCCCCATCATACCGCTCATCACACCGGACAACATGCCGTCTAGCACGGCCAGCCAGCTATGAGTTTGACCGGCCAGCATTCCCGCTGCAACACCGATTGTTACACCGAATACCGTAGAGAAGAATAAAGATTGCAGCCAGATTCCGAGAAGCGTTCCGCCAATCAATCCTGTTATCATCGCTACAGCCATAGACGCCATCATCGCCGTCATCTTGCTAAGCCTGGGTGCGCTTGCCCGAAGCCGAATAATTAAGGTGGCTGCTGCAACAATCGTTGTTAATGCCGATATCGCGCTGACGCTGATTAGTCCTGAATCCGAACCAGCAGCCACAGCATTTTCGGTCCCATGATTGTGATCGTGTTCCGCTGCCAAAGCAAACGGTGCTGCCGCAAAAAGGCTAACCATCACAATCAATGTGCTAATTACAGACTTAACTCGCTTCATGTTCATTTCATCAAACACCTCCGTGTGGATGTTGGCCCCCACTCATGCTTTTCTCTCTATCATAGTCGTTTGCAAGCAAAATAGTCTGACTCGATCGAGTCATTTCATCAGAAAAATTGTGGCATGCCCCGAGTTTCGGTTAATCATTAATACAAAATTATATTTATATGTAATAATATGGTTATTTTTAATCCTGATAATATGTGTGCGGTCCACTTCGGAGTATTTGCAAGTTCAAACAAACAGCCGTCTTTGATCAAAAGACAGATCAATGACGGCAGTTCGAGGACAATCTTTATGTTTAGGAAGCTTCACTTCGACGGCTCATTCCATTGGATAACCCGACTGCAAAGTCTGCGAACCAGATTCCGCTCATGACTGATCACAAGGACGCCGAGGTTTCGTTTTTGCACAACTTCTATTACGGTAGTCCATATTTGTGCCTGCGAAATTGCATCGAGCATCGTTGTCATCTCGTCGGCGATCAGAAAGCGGGTGCCAGGACCAAGAGCTCTCGCAACGCAAAATCGCTGCAGTTCCCCTCCGGAAAGCTCGTTCGGCCAGCGGGAAAGCCATACATCCTCAATGGCCAGAGAGCGTAAGATTCCCGGTTCAATCTCCCCTGCTTCCTGCAAAATGCGCTGCATCGACCACCGGGGATTCACTGCTTTCTCGGGATGCTGGAATACCAGCTGAACCGGGCAATAGCCGTGTTCCGGCAGAGGCTCGCCGTTTAACGCGACTTTTCCTTCATGCGGCTTATCATAGCCGGCCAGCAGGCGGGCCAGCGTCGTCTTGCCGCAGCCGCTAGGACCTTCAAGACCGACAACTTCCCCGGGAGCGATCACAAGCTCTTTACCTCTAAAAATCCAACTTCCTTTACGATAAGAGTAGCCAAGACCATTCCCCTCAAGATACATGGAAACACCTCGCCGATCCGCCCTTAATAGGCAGCATATTGGGCCGGGTGTCAAAGCATTCCGCTGTTGCCTTCTCGCAGCGGGGAGAAAACAAGCAGCCAAGCGGCAGCGAGTTAGGCAGCGGCTGTGACCCTGGGATAGGGATGAATCCGTTTTGAGGCAATGCTCTCCATAATGCTTTACTGTAAGGATGGCGAAGATGATCTCCGTCTCCTGTAAAATCGCTTGCTGCAGCTATTTCCACCGTTGTCCCCGCATAAAAAACGGCAACACGGTCTGCTATGAGCAGCGCCGCTTCAATATCATGGGTAATGAGTAGAACGGCGCAGCCTTGGTTGGCTAGCTCCCTGAATTGCTGCAACGTTTCCTGCAGCACCTCGGGGTTAAGTCCCGGAGTCGGCTCGTCGGCGATGATCAACCGTGCGCCGCTAAGGGTGGCCGTAGAAACTAGCACTCTGCGGGCCATCCCACCGGACAGCTGAAACGGAAACATCTGCTCCACAGAAGGAGCCAATTGGTACCGTTCAAACGCTTTTCGCTGCTCAGATGCGGCATCAGCGCCTCGAACCGAGTAGCGCACCTGAGCCCCTACTTTCATCAGCGGGTCCAAATAATTGACTGATTGGGGCACCAGAGCGATCTCCTTTCCCCGCAGTTCAGCCTGGCGTTCAGAGTTCAACGGTTTGCCGTCAAATATCAAGGAGCCGCTCATCGTGGCGTTATCCGGCAGTATGCCCATAATGGCATGCGCCAGCAGGCTTTTCCCCGAACCGCTCGAACCGACTACGGCGACAAGCTCGCCGGCATGTACTGTTAAATCCAACCCTTGAATGACTTGAACCGTTTTCTGCTGCAGGCCTTTAGCATATTGCGTAAATGAGATGGACAAATCGACGACCTCAAGCATCGGCATTCTCCTTTCCAAAGAGATTGAGACATTCACTTGTGAGCATGGTGCGGATCGAATAACATTCGACAGTGATCTCCTATGATGTCAAAGCACCGAACGATAACAAGCAAGCATATTCCAGGAAAAAATGCTAACCACCACATGCCCGTCGACAAATATCTCATCGATTCCGACAAAATAATCCCGATAGCCGGCTGATGCGGCGATAAGCCAAGACCGAGAAATGTGATGGAGGCCTCATGCAAAATCGCATGCGGAAAAAGCAGCAGCAGCCCGACAAACAGCTGCGGAACGATATGCGGCAACATATGCCGCACCGCAATCCACCAGCGGGTTTTTCCGAGGCGTCTGGAAACTTGCACATACTCTGCCGATTTTAGCTGCAGCACTTCCGCCCGGATGACGCGAGCAAGACTTGGCCAATGTGTCAGCGCCACTCCGATAATGACTCCTTTCAGACCGCCTCCGCTCACAAATGCGATCAAGATCAGAGTGACCAGATGAGGAACGCTCAAAAACAGATCGATAAGCCACGAAATGATCCGGTCTGCCGTTTTTCCCATCGTTGCGGCCATTAGCCCGAGCAGGCCGGCAATGAACACGCTAGAGGTGGCTGCCGTCATTCCTACTCCCATACTTAAGGCAAGTCCTTTGACCGTACGAACAAACATGTCTCTGCCAAGCCAATCCGTTCCGAACAGGTGTTCAAAAGAAGGAGGCAAGTTACGGCCTTCGAAATGAGTCGATAATTGATCGGCGGGAAGCATAAAACTGCCGACCCAAGTAGCCAAAACGAAAGCGGCTGCCGTCACTGTTACTCCCAGTAATCGGTGTCTCCGGTTAAAACGAAAGCCTTTCCCGGATTTGTCGATTGTATTCGCTGTTACGGTGTTCATAGCGCCCTTCCTTCCCGAAACCGCGGATCAACCCATCTATAAAGCAAATCGGCAACGAAATTTCCGGTAAAAACAAACAATGTGCTAAAAAGGACAATACCAAGCAGAAGCGGAACGTCCCCCCGGAGCCCAGCCTCAATCGTCGCTTGCCCCAATCCTGGATACGAGTATACCTGTTCCGTCAATACCGCTCCCCCAAAAAGCTCGCTAAAAGCGGTAAATTGAACGGAAACGGCGGGTAAAGCAGTATTTCGGAGACCATGTCTGATAATAAGGCGGAAGCCCCGCTCGCCTCTTGCTTTGGCAAACAAGACGTATTCGCTGGATAAAACGTCGATGAGCTTTTGACGAGTGTGCAAAGCCATCGTAGAAATACCCACTACACTTAAGGTAAGCGCAGGCAGGATCATGTGATAGATCCGTTCGCCCCATGTGACGTGCTCAGATAACACACCGACCGGCACTCCCAGACCGATGGGAAACCAACCGAGCCATACGGAAAAAACGATAAGCAGCAATAATCCCATCCAGAATGCAGGTGTAGAAGCAAGTGTATAACAATACCATTTAATTAATCTGTCTATCCAAGTATCTCTTTTTACTGCTGCGATAATGCCCGCCAAAAAACCGATGATGCCCGATAACATCCAGGCTGTGCTCATCAGCAAAACGGAACTCATAAACCTTTCCTTGATGACCTCTGTAACAGGAAGCCGATAAATCATCGATGTGCCCATATCGCCGCGCAGCAGCGCCGTTCCCCAATGGATAAACCGCTCCATAGGCGGTCTATCCAGACCCCAGTATTCTGTTATTTGCAATCTTTGCTCCGGGCTTACTCTCATCATGTCGGCGCCTATGTATGCTTGAACCGGATCTATGGGGGAATTACTGACGAGTATAAACGAAACCAGGCTAACTGCAAATAAAAGCAGGATTAACCGGACAGCCTTCCATCCCAAATATACGCCCACGTTATGCATGACCTGATCCCCCTGCTAAGTTTAAGACTTCCATCTCCACTCTTCAATGTTGCTTGTTATCGGCCAGCCATGGCCGTGAGGGTGAATTTGCTGCTTACCGATATCCAGCTTATCTTTGACCAAATACAGATGATCGATATTGACAAGCCATGCCCACGGCGAATCGCCTAGCGCGCTTGTCCCTGTAGTGCCGTCCCATTGTGCCATCTTCCAATTTTCCATGGCAGCTTCTTCAGTACGGGATTTGATTGCTTTATCCATCCATTCGTCAACTTTCGGATTGCTGTAATAACCCGAATTGTAATAATCCACTCCACGGTATTTAGAGCTGTAAATATTGTACATTTCAAGCGGGTCATGACTGCCCCAACCGAAAAGAATCGCATTGGAATACATTAATGTCTTGATTTCGTCCCAGCTTTTGCCTGCGACATTGATTTTGATGCCGATCGGCTTCACCATATCCGCTACACTTAGGGCAAGCGATTGGCGCGTCAAATCTCCGGAAGGATAAATCAAGTTAAACTGGGCCTTTAGCTCATCTTTTGCCAAAACACCTTCGCTGCTTTCTTTCCATCCTGCGTCCGCGAGAATTTTTTTTGCTTCATTTACATTGCCGTCAGTAATAACGGTTTTCGGGTTCCACCATGGAAGACCGTCATTTGGCGAATAGGCCGGAGTGCCGTAGCCATCCAATACTCCTTTTACGAGTGCCTGACGATCGATTACTTTATTAATTGCTTTGCGGATCGCGATATCTGCCGTTACATCGTTACCGATCGGGTAACCGTCTTTTGTTTTTTGTCCCGACTTGACATAAGGGAACATAACTCCGCGATTATCTACGCTTTTTAAGTCTTCGATTCTCATTCCTGCAACCGACTGCTTGCTGAACGCGGACGGAATATAAGCGACATCCAGCTTGCCCGCTTTAGCGGAGGCAAACGAGGCATCCTCGCCCAGGAACAGCAGCGTCAGCTTTTTGAAATAAGGCTTTGCCCCGTAATATTCGGGATTTGCTTCCACGATGACCTGTTGTCCTTTATCCCACTGCACCAGCTTGTAGGGTCCCGACCCAATAGGCTTTTGGGAATAGTCTTTGCCATACGCGTGTTTGGGTACAATACCCAAGGTAGTCAGAATCGAAAGGAAGGTGGATTGCGGCTCTTTTAACGTAAATTTGACCGTATAGTCGTCTGAGGCATCGACATTTTTCATCTTGCTGAGATCAATCACAGAGCCGTTTTTCGAAGTCGTTTCAAACGTAAACTTTACATCCGGTGCGGTGACCGGCTTGCCGTCGGAAAACTTCGCATCTTTTCGAAGCCTCACGGTCCATGACAGTCCGTCGTCGCTTACCTCATAACCTGTCGCCAAATCGTTGACGATCTTCATTTGACTGTCCCGCTTGAATAGCGTGCTTTGGAACAAGGGGGAACCGTATCTTCCCCATCCGGCAACAGGGTCAAAACCATTTTCCGGTTCTGAACCAACAGACATGACAAGCTGATCTTGAGCTTGGGATGATGCTGGAGTTTCTTTGGCCGACGGAGTACAGCCCGAGATAATTAAACAAAAAACGAGTGCAGTTAATGAAAGTAATTTTATCGATCTGAACATAAATTGCTTCACTCCTAATCGGAATAATTGGATTACACTTGACCATACGGCTAGTCACAAAAAAAGCAAAATACCCCCATAAGCTCCATCTGTTTTAACTTGGTAAAATGGAAAAAACGTTTTATCAAAATTCATAACCCTCCTCCACTGCTAATCTATTTGCTTTTATTCGTAACACAAATAAAAAAAATCGTAGCACGAGATGGGCAAAAAAAATCGGTCTTACTTTAAAAATGTATACGAGTGTTACGAATTATATTAAATGTAGCACATTAAAAACGGGCTTGGAAGCATTATTTTCCACATAGAGGAACATGCCTTTTTATGTAAACATCTCTTCAATTCACCTTCATTTAACGCAGCCGCATCGTTATTGATTTAGTTTTTCTCGGGTTGTCCATAAACCCGCTGAAGGTGTGCTGATAAAATAGATTTCTTCTCCGTTCTCTAATATATTAAAGCCATTTTTGAGCTTATCCGGAGGATAGAGTTCCATCGCTTCTTCAAAATCGAGATAATTGTAATGAATCGACTCGACTTCTTCTTTGGTTAAATACTTTGGAGCGTAAGTAATCTTAAATCTGCCTTCTGAGGAGCCGTGTATGAGATGAGCCGTAGCATGAGTTAAATCCTTTAAATCTTCATTGTTCTTCCATTGTTCAAGAACACGCGGCGTTCCGGCATACCCGTATTTGCGAATGAGCTTATCAACCACATCCTGCTCTCCGAACCGCTTTAGTCCGGGTCCTATAATAATTAGCTCACCGTCGTCAGCCATCGCCTTTCTCGTCCGATAGACTGCCTTGTTAGCTACCCAGGTGCTGAAAAACTCATCTCCCTGCATAACGGCAATTACTTTTTTCAATGGAGGAACAATCGTAATATTCTCGTTTTTCGATTGCTTAGCAGCAAGTAAATACGTATCCAAATCGTCCCCGCAATAAAAACCGCTGTGTACAAGCTTTCCTTGTTCGTTGTATTTCATCACGACCTGAATGTAGGTATCCGGCAAATGAGACAAAAATTCCGATTCCGCTTTGTTAAAGCAATGTCTGAGCGGGGTTACAAGGCTTCCCAAATTGTTTTCGATCCCGTAGCAAGCGGCAGCCATATGCGAGGCACAGATCGTATCTTTGCCTCCCAGTCCGATAAAATAATTTTTATTGTGATTTGCAAAACCCAGTACCTCGTGAGGGACTACATGCCCGATGTTCAAAATAATATCCCAATTGCCTTCCAATACGAGCCGATTAATGCTGATGGGGATTTCCCAATCCGCCGCTCCGCCGGAAATGTCCTTTACATAATCCGCTGGTATAGTTCCCAATGTCTTGCAATCGTTGATCCAGTCATGGACAAGAATTTTGCTTTCTGGAATGTCTCCGAACATCCATTGGTTTTGTTCAGGAGTGTGCGGTACATGTTGTCCCAACGTTGGCATTACGTATACATCGGCGGAGGGAGCAAAAAAATGGTACAAAATGTTCGTAATCCACCCTGCACCTGAATGAGCTCTTGTAATATCAGGAGGCAACAAAAGAACTCTTTGAGGTGCCCCGTTGATTCTCTGCAAACATTGTTCCGCACTTTTGGTAAAAAGTGCTAGACTGGATCTACATATTCTACGCGGCAATTCGAATCGCCAAACCCGTTAGACTCCATAAAATAAGTATTAGACTGCCTCTTAGAAATAGAAGCAGCGACAGCCAAGGACGAGAAAATATAGTCTTAGATTGTCGCTGTTTCATTTCAACTAACGTTTCCCGTTAGCGCCACTGTTCATAACCTAGCAATTAAGGTCAGGAGTGGCTTGTTGTGGTGATACCACGCTTAATAGTCTCTAGCCCCGTTCAAACCATTTATGCTCCACCATATAAGAAACACTTTCTTCAACTGTCTCCAAAAGAGTATGTCTTGGCCGATAATCAATGAGACTTTTTGCTTTTTCAATGCTGAATTGGCCGCTGCGGGCGATATGAAGATATGTCTTCTCAATATGCTCTTTGTCCTTTGTAATGTCACACCATTCATTCCACGGAAGGAACTTTATTTTCTCGTCCTTTCCAAAAAAGCGGTACATCGCTTGCGCATATCCAAACAAAGTAATGGATTCATCTCCAACAGCATGAAAGCTTTCACCTAGTGCGGCTTTTCGGTGTACGATTGCGTTATAAAAAACCTGTGCAACATCATCTGCATGTACATGATGCAATGTCTCCATCCCAAAATTAGGAATGGCGATTTCCTCTCCACGCCGGATTTTGTCAAATATCATGTAATCTGCATTTCCCACAGGATTAATAATACTCCATCCCGGGCCTGATATTTGACCGGGCATAATTACTGTCCCCGGAAATCCTTCTTGGCGGAAGCGTTCATGTAGATACAGTTCACTTTTTAGCTTTTGCGTTCCGTATTCATCCAATGGATATTTAGGCTGGTCTTCTCTCATTGGCAAATTCGTTGCTCTCCCATGTGCCCATATGGAAGAACAGAATAGATAATGAGATAAGTTTGTACTTCCCAGAGACTCAACCATACTTTTTGTACTTTCCACCGAAAAGTTAATTAAATCTACTACTATGTCGGCGCTTAATGCAGCTATTCGCTTTTCAAATTCTCCACTTGTGGCTTTTTCACGATCTAATACAACCTGCTCTACCTCATTCCAAGCAGGATCATTCTTATATGGATTACTTATCCCGCGTGAAACACAGAGTACCTGATGTCCCGCCTTAACTAACTTGGGTACTAAGTAACTTCCAATATGTCCACGCCCACCAATTACAACAACCTTCATCATGGATTCCTCCTATTATTGAATTTAGTTAAGTTACCTAGTGGCATCTTCGATTCTGGCCCATCACTGTTTCGATGTACATCCTCACTACCTGCTTCTAAAGCTTTTTGATAATACCCGCACTTAAATTCAATACATTCGCGGTAAAGCTCCAATTCCGCGATTTGCTTGTCGACCTCCCTCTTTCTTTCCAGAAACATGTCATGTCTTTTCTGAATTGATGCGTCTCCTTCTTTCGTCCAATCAATGAATGTCCGGATTTCTTTGATGGACATACCCGTCTTTTTTAGACAATGAATGACGTGTAGAAATTCAAAATCCGATTCATCAAACACTCGTATTCCATTACTATTACGCTTTACAAAGGGCAATAGCCCTTCCTTTTCATAGTAGCGTAATGTATAAGTGGAAATATTCATCATTTCAGACAACTGTCCAATTGTGTAATTCATTTTGCCTCCCCCAGTATTGGATTAGCGGTTTCCTTTGTATAACTTTAATGAAAGTATAGGACTTAGAGTGAACTGTAAGTCAAGACGTCTTTCCATAGCGAATGGTATTGCCAAAATCATTGTGTTAAACTGCCCGTTAATAAAGCATCGCCAATCTAATACTTTATTTTCTCAGTCAAACACTCTATTTTCCAGTCTAGAACTTTATTTTCTTCTAACAATGAGATAATGTTCATGTCATAGTCGGAGGGGGATAGTCTCAGAGTCTACACGCGGTTCTCGTTATTATCCTGGAGTCTATAATGTGGGTGATTTTGTGTCACATTACTACAATGTAGGCATTTTTGTGTCATTGGACATTATGGTTCCAGAGAGACTTGAAGATCCGACTTCCTCACAGTGTTGTCAGACCTTGTCATAAATGACAAGAACTTCATCCCATTCCCGACAACACGAAAGAGGAACTGACCGTGGCGCGACAGTAAAAAGCAAACCCACTGATCTCACAGGGAAACCAGTGGGGTTCGGTTTGCGTGAAGCTCTCCGGACTCAGCCTGCCGGGAAGGCTTTATCGAGCTGCTTTTCGTGCTCCTCGGACAGCCTCCAGCCGACGGCTCCGAGGTTATCGTCCAGATGCCCGGTGCGGCTAACTCCCATGATTGCAGAGGAAACGGCCGGACGATGAATAATCCAGTTCAAGCTGACCTGTGCCGGTGTCTTGCCCAGCTCCTCGGCGATGCCCCGCAGCACCTTGACTCCGTTTTGGAACTGCCTTGCCCGCTCGGCCACCACTGGCTCCTCCGCCCCGCGGCTGCCCTCCGGAATGGATTCCTCGTATTTCCCGGTGAGGATCCCGCCGCCCATCGGGCTGTAGAGCACCATCCCGATGCCCTGATCCACACACATCGGCTGCAGCTCCTTCTCGATGGCTCGGTTCGTCAAGCTGTAGTTCGGCTGGACCGAGACGAAGCTGGCCAGTTTATTGACATCGCTCACCCACAGCGCCTTCATAAGAACCCAGGCCGGGAAATTGGAGCAACCGATATATTTCACTTTCCCTTGGCGTATCAGATCGTCATACGCACGAAGCGATTCCTCCATCGGCGTATTCAAGTCCACCCCATGGGCTTGATACAAGTCGATGCAATCGATGTTCAGCCGCTTTAAGCTGCTCTCGACCTCGCGCATGATGTGATACCGGGATTGGCCGCTTTCATTAGGCCCCGGGCCCAATTGGCCATGCACCTTCGTTGCGATGACGAGCTTATCGCGATGCCCCCGGATCGCTCGGCCGAGAATCTCCTCGGACTCCCCGCCGGTATAACGGTTAGCCGTGTCAAAAAAATTAATTCCCTTATCGATAGCTTGATGAATGATGTTAACCGCCGCGTCAGCATCTACCTTGCCTGGCTTTCCCCACCGCGGATTGCTGCTCCCAAAATTCCAGCAGCCTAAGCCAATCCGCGAAATATTCAGCCCGGTCTTACCCAATCTACCATATTCCATGACCCGTCACTCCTCACTTTCGTTCTACCCTCAAGTATAAGTGAGGTTGCCCGGAATGGAAATGACTGAACATTTTGAAACCTACTCACTTCCAGTATACTTGCCACGCGGTGCGCCGCCCCGTCCCGCTCGCTAAGAGTGACAGCAACGGCTAGTACACTGATGGAGTAAGGAACACCCCGTTCAGCTTGCGGCGATCGCGCGAATTTCCGCTAACGTCGCTTCGTCCAGCTTCACTTCCGTTGCCGGTAACACACCGAGAATATGGCTCGGCTTTCGGACACCTACGATGGCGCTCGTGATCGCCGGATGCGCGAGGACGTACGCGACGGCAAGCTGCGGAAGGGTGAGGCCGAGCCCATTCGCGATCACCTTCAGCTTCTCCGCACGATCCACGTTGCTGCGCAGGTCCACCGTGTGAGCTTTGTTCCGCGACCGCCAATCCGTTTCGGGGAACTTGGTCTCATAGGTATAATTACCGGACAGAAGCCCCGAGGTTAGCGCGCTGTAGGAAACTACCCCGATCCCCTTCTCTTGACAGTAGGGCAAAATTTCCTTCTCGATGGCCGGTCTAAGAATCGAATAGGGAGGCTGCAGGGAATCGACGTGGCGGACCGCAAGGGATTCCTCCAGCAGCGGAATGCTGTAATTGCTCACACCTACATAGCGGACCTTCCCGTCCTGGACCAGCTTGTCCATGGCGCGCATCGTTTCTTCCGCAGAGGCCTTCGTATCCGTATCCGGCCAGTGCATCTGATAAAGATCAATATAGTCGGTACCTAGGCGACGCAAGGAATCTTCCGCTTCCCGAAGGATGGAGGCGTAGGAGCCGTTCTTGGAAACCTTCAGGTTCTCATCCCACACCATGCCACACTTGGTTGCGAGAACTACCCTGCTGCGGTCGCCCTTTAAGGCTTGGCCTATCACTTCTTCGGAATGCCCTTTTCCATATACCGGTGCCGTATCAAAAAAGGTAACCCCGGCATCTAACGCGGCACGAACGCTTTCTGCAGTAAGCTGATCGTCCTGGCCTCCCCAATCTCCGCCGGCTGCCCAAGAGCCGAACCCGATGGCCGATATTTCCGGGCCATTCTTGCCTAATTTACGATATTGCATATGACTGCACTCTCCAATCCATTATGGGATAACTTCATTATACGCTTATTGGGATTGGAAATAAAAACCCCCTAAAGGAAGCGGTCCTGGCTTGCCACCCGGATCCTTCTGCTTCAAGAGGCTCGTGTCTTGCCGCTCCGCCGTTACGGAGTCGTTATCGTGATGTTATCGAAGTAGGCGGTACCAACCGTGTACGGATTTGACCCGAACACGATCCGATCCAGCGAGCTCAGCGGATTGTGGAAAGCGGCATTCGTCACCTTCGGCGTCGCCATATCCGTCTCCCTTAAAGGAAGTTGTTCGGAATAAGCTTTTCGGCACAAAACTCGTCAATATGATGTTATGTAACCACCGTCGGGAATAGGATAAAGTTCTTGTCATTGAAATTTGACAAGAACTTTATCCCATAAATCAAAAAAGCCGCCATTTATGCGGCAATTAATAAGATAATGTTCTTGTCACCCGACAATAGTCGGATGACAAGAACATCCCTTTGCATCATTACTCGCTCATCTACAGAGCTCCGTAACAAATTTATATAAATCAACATTCGCCTTTGAGGATAATAATCCCTCATTATGTAATAAAAGTAATAAGGGCATGCTGCCCGATAGCTTAATGGGGCCGTCGCCCCGAATCTTACCCGCTGCGGTCCCCTGATGTATTTTCTGTGCTATCGTACCCGTTACTTCAATGTTCATTGAACATTCATTGAATCCTCTCAGATACAAGCCAAGTTTTTGCATCTTCTGGATCGACAAAGAACTTTAATGGGAGTAATTCATTTGTATTTTTTAGTTGGCGGAGTATTTTCCATTTTGCAATAGTAGAGCAGCCTACTATTGATAATTTACTTATGGAGGGAGCTAGCCGGCAAATGCTATTTACAAACTCAGTGATTACCTCATTTGTCAATTTGGTTTTATAGAAATCGACCCAAATGCTTATTCGTCGCTTCTTATCCAGGATAAACTCTTCTTCCTTTTTCATCAAAGCAAACAAGGAATCTTTGTTCGCGTAAAAACTTCCATATTTAAGACAGTGGATCTCCCCACCCTTATAATAATAGGGATATATTGAACCTCCGGGCGATTTTATACTGTTCATCCTAACCCCCCCTCTTACATAACAATTATATCATGAATGCGTAATACTTAAGCCCACTTTGTCGTAAATCTGCCCGTTACTTCAATGGTAAAAAAATGCCCCACAGCAACGGGCTGTGGGGCTAAGATTTATATTTAAAAAGGGGGTCAACTCTTATTATAGGCTACATTTATTAATGCAAGGTGAAGAGATGATTTCAATTATATTACAAATCATTCTTACTTTTGAAGTAAACTGCCCGTTTGGCCTAGCGAGGCCGCCTGATCTTTCCCGCGGTATCCTTCTTATATTTGTATTGATCTATCGTATCCATTAGCGGAATAGCGCGAATAAGGTACTCAATCAAGGGGACTGTCCCCTACGTGTGACAACAAAATCGCACGTAACTCCTCTATTTCGGTAATCACTGCTAGAGGGCGAGGCTCTTGAGGTACTTGATAATTCTTCTTATTTAACCATATAGCTTTCAACCCTTCTTGTATTGGAGCCGCAACATCATTTGTCCAAGAGTCGCCCACGACAAGTACCTGTTCTGGTGGTAAAGAAGTCATACTTAGAACATAATGATAAATTTCTGGGCTTGGTTTTTCATAGCCGATAACTTCGGATATGAACACATACTCTTTTGGAATGATACCGTCTAATCCGATTGCCTCCAATTTATCATTTTGCCACCCTTTGCTTCCATTCGTCAATACTCCTATTTGATAATAATTACTAAGATCTTTAATGGTTTTGTTTATCATCACATTAGGCTTCATATGCTTTTTACTTATTGATTGGTAGAACATTTCAAAGTTAATTGCCGTTTCTACATCCGTTGTTTTCCCCATTTGATCCATAGAATAGAGAAAACGTTTAGTTCGATATTCGTCAAAAGAAATTTGTTTGCTATCTAATTTCTTTACTAAGAATTGTTCTACATTACTAAAGACTTCAAATAAATCGTTACTATTCATTTCACTGGTGAAAAAATGATTTCTGAACGCGTCCTTAACACTATTTTCCCAATAGTCGGCAAAGTGTAAAAGTGTATCATCTAGATCAAACAAAACCAATTTAATTGGATACATAATACTCTCCCATCCATTATGTGATAATAAAATTAACGCTCCAATCTACGGAACCCTGACTCAGGCATTTTAGTTCTACTCCTTTCCCTTTTTCAGAGTACAACCGAACATCTTCCTGAATATTATTTTTCCAATTCTATCCTTCCACTCAGAAGCATGCAACACTTATTTTTAAACATTCTTTCAATTGGTTACTACTCTAACGAGTTGAGGTTACCGATGGATACTGTAGCTCAACTTTTTTGCCCGTCCCTCGGCATCTCAAATGTACTATCACTCACTAGCCTGCCCGTTAGTTCAACGCTCTTGTAGCGTTCTTCATTTATTGGAACTTTCCAAACTCATTTTTCAACCAGTGCTGATTTTGGTGAGAAAATGTACTGTTCCACGGGATATTCGAGATATTAACGATGAAATGGATTATTATTAGACTCTTCTCCCCCGAGCGAGCTAACAACTGATGATGATGTCGGAGGTCAAGAACATATAGCGATAAAAGACTAGAAACATAACCCTCTCTCTACAAAACAAACAAATTAAAAAGCTGCCGGTTTGCGCCAGCAGCTTTTTAATTTGTTTGTTAACGCCCACGCTACAAGAAACGGACAATCAAAACTCGGTAATTCCCTCTTTTCAGACCTCAGTTGACCTTGGCATAATTTGGCTTATTGGCTTATTCCACGCCGTATTCCTATTAAAATAAAGGAGCACCTATGGAGTAGCCTACAATCATCACTAGCAGTACAGTAATGTGATTCAGCGAAAAAATAAACATCGAACGGGCCCACTTGTCCTCCTGCTTCCGACGATAACCGTTGATGCTTAGAATTAACCAGCCTAAGCTTAAGATCGCGTTGACCACGGCGATGTAAGGATTAAAGGACCAGAACAAAAAGCTACTCAGGAACAGCGCAACCAGATAAGCGTTCATCTGCACATACGTTCTCCGAATCCCTTTGACGACTGGCAACATCGGGATGTTGGCCGCACGATATTCCTCCATGCGCCGAATCCCAATCGCGTAAAAATGGGGCATCTGCCAAATGACCATTAACACAAACAACGCAATGGCACCGGGATGTAAAATGTCAGGCGAGATCGCGGCCCAACCGATTAAAGGAGGCATCGCTCCTGACAAGCTGCCAACCTCCGTATTATAGATTGTTCTGCGTTTCGTCCAAATCGTATAAGGCACGACATAGATAAATAGCCCTAGAAAGCCAAGGAAAGCGGAAAGCGGAGAAGCAATATACAGCGCAATAAGACCGCCGACCGCGATCCAGCCCCCGATGAACAATCCGCTCCAGACGTCAATGATGCCAGATACGGTCGGTCTATTTTTTGTCCGCTCCATTATAGTGTCGATATCGCGGTCGTATAAATTATTAAAGATACCGGCTGCTCCAATCACAAAAACTGTTCCGATTAAAGCCAATGTCATGTTTCCTATTTTATCGAAGAATGGTATCTTATGAACGAACATCGCCATGCTAAGCCCCGCTATCATCGCAATGAGGTTCGATTTAATAATGCCAATCTTAATCGATTCAAAGAGCACCTTAGTCATTGAGATTGGAATCGGTTCGACACTAACCACATTGCTTTGGAATCGCATGAAGGTAACACCCCCTCTAAGTAATTTCACTTTTAGGTTACCATATCAAGTCATTTAAATGCCGTTCCTCAGCTAACTCTCATGATTCTGTCATAATTCTTTGTCGCTTTCGTGAATTCTTCTTATTGGGCAGAATCTGTTTAGTATAGGTCATTGCCCATGACAACGCTCATCAGCACCACACTCCAGACTGCCGCTATAGGCATTCGTACAGACCAATGGGGAAACACCCACATAAGATGTATTCGGAATGATAAATACCTAATAGGAGCGATCAACATGGCTAGTATTCCGTCCCCTTCACGTTGGGGTATTCAAACCACAGCAGGAGGTAGACCCGTCGTTTATGGTACATTTAACATCAATTCAGTTGCAGGCAACACTGTAACGGGTACAATTAATTTTCGAGGCACCGAAATTCAGATTCATGGGAATTGGGATGAAGGAACGAAACAAATCAGAATGGAATCACCGTATGCTTCGTATTCGGGACATTTAGTTCTTTTCGATGACCCTTCCATTCGAACTCGCCATTATATATTAAGCGGACAGCTCGTGATGAAGCCCCCCTCAATACAAGCAGGCGAGCGCGGGACCTGGATTGCTACAACAGATGTCGAGCTCACTGGACCTCCCACGACAAGCCAAGAGATGCCTCCTGTTGGAGCCTTTCTCACATCGACCTTACTGCAACAAGGATCAGGGCGCTGAACAGAGCCTAACTGTTGTCTTCCTCTTGTGCTGGATCGGAAGGAGGATTCTCGGTCTTAACGGAACCTACGTCAGGCTGCTGCACATCGCTAGAAGCCCCTTCAGATCCGCATGAAGCTTCGCCATCAATTCCTTGAATTTGTCCTTAAGTTTGGAGGCAAAAGAAAACTCACAACGTAAGGGTTAGTCGCATTAGGTCAAATATAACCACGAATCAACGAGTTTTCAGGGCTCGGTTTCTGGGTTCGTGCCTTTTATTTAGCAACTCAGATTGCAAAGCGGGTACATAATCCAATTTCATCTGGTAGGAAGCGCAATCTTGGATCATCCCCCCACCTCATTTTCAAGGAAAGTAATAACGGAGTTGAAGCGTACATTTTGATGGTCGAAGGGAAGCTGCAAATATCCATTGCCTAGGAGAGGCACACATTTAGGCCTGGCGATGCGGTTCATTTCACTGCCGGTCGTCCGCACACATATACGAATCTGTCGGATGACAAAGAAATCTATAAGACGATTATCTGCTATCCGTCGGCTTAAAAAACGCAAGCAGCCATTCAAAGGGCTGCTTGCGTCTCCCACGCCGTGCCCCTCCTCCCATGCATGAACAGCTTTTTACACCAGCATAACTCAACTAAATTGATCGGCGAAGGATGCCAGCTCGATCACCTTGCCGCCGTTCAAGCGCGACTTCTCCGCGGCGAACGCCATCAAGTGGCTGCGCACCGAAGCCGAGGCCGACGTGAGAGATTCTTGACCGTTGTAGCTGGAGACCTCCTTCAGAAAGCCGCCGACGACGCCGTCGTCTCCCCCGCCGTGTCCGCTCGTCTGCCTTGGAATCGTCACATCCGTCTTCCGATGAGTAAGGAAATCGAACCAAGTGATTTTGTCGCCCTCGGCGCGAAGTTCCCCGCGCGTTCCCATCACCTGAATGCGACGTTCCTGCTCGAATGTGAATCCGCACATGCTGAACATTGCCGTTGCCCCGTTCGCGAATTCCATATTGACCACCTGATGGTCGACGACGTTGTTGTCGCTTCGGTAGACGCAGCGTCCGTAATTCGTTTCGCGCAGCCCTTGAATAATTTTTTCCTCGGTCAACTCATGCGTAAAGTGGCGCGCCCACCCTTTAAACTCGCTGCTTAAATAAAATCTCGTTGCGGCGTACGGACATGTCGACTGTACCGGGCAGTCGAGGCATCGCTCCGTGGAGTCTTTCGGCGCGTTGCCCGAATGGAAGTGCATCAGCGATCCGAAGGAGCTGACGCTTGTGCATGGTTGATCCATAATCCACGACAGCACATCCATATCGTGGCACGATTTGGAGAGAATCATCGGGCTCGACGTGTTCGAATTGTTCCAATTGCCGCGAACGAAGCTGTGAGCGATATGCCAGTAGCCGACGTTCTCGTTCAGTTGGATCGACACGACTTGGCCGATATTCCCGTCGAAGATGATTTGCTTGATTGTGCTCCAGAACGGCGTATACCGCAGCACGTGACAAACAGTCAGTAGTCGGTCGTTCTCCTTCGCCGCTTTCTCCATCGCGATGCACTCGCGCAGGTCCGGCGACATCGGCTTCTCCAGCAACACATGATACTTCTTGTTCAGCGCTTGAATGGTCGGCTCGTAATGCATCCGATCCTGGGTGCAGATGATGGCGATATCGGCTAGCTTCTGCTCGGCCAAAATCGTCTCCCACGACTCATACCGATGCTCCGCGGGAATTCCGTATGTGTCGGCGAAGCGGTTCCTGCGCTCCGGATCGGACTCGGCCACCGCTACGATTTTCAATTCGTGACGATATTTAAGTGCGTACGGGGCGTAGCTGCCCGCTCCCCTGGCGCCGGCGCCTATCAATACTGCGGTCAATTGCTTCATGAAAAGAACCTCCTCTATGCAAATCTCGATCCTGGGACGATGCGTAAGCTCGTTCCTTTACATAGTAAGGGAGAAGCGGTTGGAGATGAATATCAATATGTACTATGTATTGTCATTTTGTAGTGCGTGGGTTACACTTGCAGCAGATGGAGGGATGCGTATGCGGGGCTTGAAAGACTTCCCGAGTGAAAATGCGGAGTTCTTATACTACACGCCAACCGCCGAGGAGAAAGCTATCGGGATATGGCCGCTCCATGCGGGCAGAATGATCGCGAAGCCGAACTATCAGTCCGGCCCTCGCCAAATTCGATATTACAATGTTCATTTTGTACTTGAGGGACAAGTGATTTACGCGGTTAACGGCGAACAGATCACATTGACCAAAGGCGACTTGTTCTGCTTGTTTCCGAACAAAACGTTCCATTACAAGGTCGATCCGGAGAATCCGAAGCTTCGCATGGCTTGGATCGGCTTCGATGGGGAGGGAACGGGCTCGCTGCTTCGTTATATCGGAGTAACCGAGCAGCAGCCATATTTGTGTGGCGCCGCCCTGCCCGATTTGCCCGGCACGATCCGGGAGCTACTCCATATATTTCGCCGTCTCATCATCAATGAAAGCCAGTATTTGCAGTTCATCAGCTTCATGTACGGGCTGTTCTCGCAGCTGGCGGCGGCAAGCGAGCAGAATAAGCCTACGGTAAACCAACTTGCCTGGATACAAGATAGTGAGAAATTTATGAACCTGAATTACGCCGAAGGCATAACCGTTCAGGAGGTAGCCAAACACGTCGGCTTGCACCGCACCCATTTCTCCTCCATGTTCTCGGAGAAGCTCGGCATATCGCCCTTGCAATATCTGCAAAGATTGCGTATGAGGAACGGGGCGAATTTGCTCACCGAAACCGACTTGTCCGTAACCGAAATCGCTTTGTCGCTCGGTTATCCGGACTTGTATTCCTTTACCAGAGCGTTCCGTAAATATTACGGGATAGCTCCCACCCAGTTCAGAAACAGCAGGAGCAGCGAGTAATGAATCGAGTTGGTAAGGGCGGTTAACCCGCGACTTCTCACACTACCGTACATGCTTATCCGCATACGGCGGCTCCAAAACGTTAACGTCGACGTTCTCCGTCCATTTTTCATGTGGTCATACGGCTTCGCCCGCCAATATGATTCGACTGTTCCGGGTCTTGTCTTCGCATCCTATCTACATCTGCTCACTGACTTTTTTGTTTTACAAAACAGCGAAGGGGCCATCCCTCTGCCATATTTATGGCTTATAGGACCGCCCCTTTATGTTTACGCGCGCTCTTCCGGTGTGTTGGTTTTGACCTTATCAATAAAATCAGAACTACCTTACCCAAAACTACATTCATCGTCGGTAGATGAATAATATCCAATGTAAAGAATTATTTTGCGCCGCGGTAATCGGTACAAATTCTTGACTCTCACTTATGGCAAGAATTCGTACCGATAAAATAAAAAAGCCGCGATTTACGCGGATCGTTATCGGACTATATTCTTGTCAATCGACAATAGAACATGATAGAAAAGCATTTTATAAACGCTTTCTTCCACTGAGAACCTTAAGGCAGCTTGCTGCCGGCCGCGACGCGGTTAGGTTCGCAGGATTTTCCACCTAAATACTGGAAAATTTTGAATGACTGATATTTGTTTAAGTTCAGAAGGCTGTCAGGCAAACCATGGCCAGCTTGCCACCTAGCTTCAATGCTTCCCCACCGAGGCTTCCATGAAGGTCAGATCGGGAGCAATCTCTTAATCTGATCGTGCTTCTCTCAGCGGTTTGTCTGAAGTACATTATTCGCGATTTTTACTAGAATCTCAATGCTTTTTATTTAACTTTATTGTTGATTTCATGCAGCAGTCTAACAATTTCAGAAAACCCAAGAAGTAAGAAGCCTGAAACAATAGTTGAAATCCACCAAGTTAATGCCACACTCCATTGGAAACCTGATTTAGTATGAAGGATATTTGCAATTTCACTATTAGCGAGTTTGTATCCAACTATTAGCCCTAAAACCATCTCCACAATAGCTATTATTCTAATGATTTTAGCTACAGCATTTTCTCCATCACTGGTCATTAAAGTTGAATCCACTTTCCTTTCCTCTTTTCTTCCCTCCTTCCTTTTTATTCCATAAAACTGATTTCGAGTCTCTTCTTGCTTTTTTCTAATATTCTCAAGATTAGTATCATTATCCAAAAAATATCCCCTCCATTTCGTATTATTATATAATAAATGGAATTATATTCCTATGGTTTCTGGAGCAAGCTTTAAAAGCAGACTATGAAGTCTTTTCCCAAAATTACGTCAGCAGGCCGCGCCGCGAAAACCCAAGAAGTAAGAAGCCTGAAACAATAGTTGAAATCAACCAAGTTATTAAGTTCCGTTTCTCAGCTAACTCTCATGATCCTGTCATAATTCTTTGTCGCTTTCGTGAATTCTTCCTATTGGGCAGAATCTGTTTTGTACACAGAACCATTCAGACACACTTGATCGTCCATTAATCCCGGTTAATGAACGATCAAGCTCGGATTTCGGCAAGATCCAACATCATTGAAATATAGGTGCTTACTAAACGTACCGGGCTGCCGGAAAAAGCTCCATATCTTCCCCACTTAATTCAAAGTTTAAGATATTGAAGTTTTCGATGAATCTTTCCTTATGAACGGACTTTGGAATCACAACAATTTCTCTTTGTATCAACCAACGTAAAGCCACTTGAGCCACAGATTTATGATATTTTTCAGCTATTGATAGCATTTCTGTGCATTGTTATAACCTGCATTCTGAATCCAAAGCTTTGTTCTAACAAATATCTCTTCTCTAGGTACGCCACACCGCTTGATGGCGCGGCCGACCGCTTATAAACAGCAGCTGTATCAATCAAATCGGTAACCTTCCATTAGTGCGTTACAAACTGATTCTTCGCATACATCTTCATCATCAATTTGATAAACCCCAAATCCGAGTATCGGCATCTCAAAACCATTATTCAGTGTAACATTTAGCATTGTAATCCCCAATTACAGGCATTTATTGTGAAGCTAAGGCCGGCCTTTTAACCAAGATTAAATAAGAGATGACAGCCAATATACTTGTCATGAAAATTGTGACTCCAAAAGGCAATGCGGAGTTTTCTCCTGCGATCCCTACAAGGGGAGCAGTGACCGCTCCTAGTGCAAATTGCAAAGTGCCTAATATGGCGGCGGCACTCCCTGCAATATGCCCTTGTGACTCCATAGCCAACGTAAACGAAACGGGGCCAATAATTCCTATAGATGCTGCAAACAAGAAGATCGAAATAAACAAAAGGAAAAATGGCCCATGAGATAAAACAACAATCAGGATGGCAGCGGTTGTGATAAAAGCTAACTGCAACCCGATCTGAAAAATACGGCGCTCGTCCATCCGTCCGGCTAGCCGTTTAACGAACTGTGATCCTAAAATGATACCGAGACCATTTAAGGCAAATAGAACCGAAAACAGTTGGGGTGAAATGCCATACATATTTTGATAAATAAACGGAGTACCGGCTACATAAGCGAACACACCGGAGAACAGGATGCCATTGACAAGAGCATACCCCATAAAGCCCCGATCCCGAAGCAAGGAACCATAGTTCCTTAGCACTTCCATAAAGTTGCCCGGAACACGTCGATCAGCCGGCAAGCTTTCTTTAATTCCCCACACGGTCATCCCCGTTAGAAAAATCCCTAAAAAACCTAAAAAGATAAACACGCCGCTCCATGAAGTGAACGTACTTACCGCACTTCCGGCAGTAGGGGAAATTAATGGAGCGATATTACTAATCATCGTCAACAATGCAATGAATTTAACCATCTCTACTCCACTGTACCGGTCCCGAACTATCGCACGGGAAATGACAAGTCCTGCGGAGGCGACAAATCCCTGAATGAAGCGCAGGATAATAAAAATACCGATGTTTGGTGAAAAGGCGCACCCCATAGAAATCAGTAAATAGAGAACCATGAAAATTAACAAAGGCCTTCGTCTGCCATAAACATCGCTTAATGGGCCTGCGACAAGCTGCCCTATACCTAATCCTAACAAGCTGGCAGTTAAGCTCATTTGGATCATAGATGCATTTGTGCTAAAATAATCCATCATTTGTGGAAGCGATGAAAGGTACATATCGACCGTAAATGGCCCTAATGCAGAAAAGGCGGATAACATCAAGGCAAATAGGACAGGATGGTTATTGGCCTTTACATTCATTTTGAAAGCTCCTCATTTGGGTGATCTCGGCTGCCCAGCCTGGCACATTCGTGAAAGGCTGCGTATTTCTTTGATTCATGGTCACTCGGGGAAAGGTCTTATCCCAACTGAAGTTTGTGCCTCGGATGCAGCATCGGTCGTGGATTGTCGATTTCATGCACTTACGCTGTTTGCAGTTTGTGTAGATCAGGATTTGTTTTCGCGCGGCACAACCATTACTGTCGCAGAACGGGCTCGCGTGCTGATCATCGAGTTTAGATAAGGGCTGCCCTTATATTTTGCCCGGTACGCATCATCGATGAGGTCATTGATCTGCCCCTCGACCGGTTCAAAAGTGACTTCTTTCGTCATGCCAGCAACAGTGATTCGACCCGCCTTTTGTCGTATTGCTGCCTGATACCAACGGGAGTTCTGCCCGTAGTAGGCCCGTACATAGAGTGAATCACCAGCCACAACGGACCAAATCCATGTCGGGGTGCCGTAGGTTACTCCGTCTTCACGGAATGGCGAGATGTGAAGGTCATCAGCTTGAGAAATCTTTTGCAGGTCCGCTATCGACCATGTATCCATGAATTGCATCCTCCTTAAAACTCATATTCGCCAATACTCTTTATAAGTGTGAACTCACGTTTATAATTCTAAGCAGAAACAAAAAGCTTGCAATAATCAATTCCTCGTGTTGTGTGGATTACTGAACAAACCATCTATAATTGCCTATTATCTAAGAAGGGAACTTTAGGAGAGCTGCCCAAATGATCAAATAAAGCAACAATATGGAATTCCATGGGAATCCCTAATGTAAAAGTCATACTGAGAGAAGTAGCCTTTTTCAAATACGATTTTCTCAGGAGTAACTAGCTAGTCCTTCGTTTAATTTTCCTATCGTCTTGTAAACGGGTTCCTCGATGACATTGCCTGCATTATCGATAAGGCCCAGCTTGTAGTTGCTGGCCTCGGTTGACCGAACTTGAAGTACGTTTTCACTGAACTTCTCAATACTGTTATAAGCTCTCTCTCTTATCACAGTACCAGAGCGGTCTATCAGATAGCCTTGTCCATCTTTGGCAACAAAAGCGAGACCATCGATAAAGTCAGTCGCATAATCGTAGATCGGCTTAATGACAAGAGAGCCGGTCTTGTCAATGAATCCATGTTTGTAGACGTTCAGGTATTCCGGTTCAATGACAATCGAACCGGTTTTATCGATGAACCCCATGTTACCATGCAGATTAACACCGGCTAAGCCTTCACTAAAATTCCCGGCAGAATCAAAAAATTGCTCAAAAAAAAGCCGACGTTCCTTGTTCTAAGGAATCGTCGGCTTTAATTTATTAATGATCGTCTCGCGGACAGATTGGGGTGCAGCCTGCTTATTTTAAAATTTGAATGCCTCCGATGAGCGGCAGCGGCTTCAGTTCCCCCTTCGCTGCATTAATGATACCCAAAACGGCAAATACAAGCACGGCAAGGTTCCCTATTGGGGTAATGATCAGCCATCCGAGTAAGGGAATGATCGCCCCTACGATATTGATGACTATTGCAGCTAAAAACAGAAGCAAACCTTGATTCGCATGATACATCGCATACTTCGAGTCCCTGGCGGCAAGCAGAGGAATAAAAAATATGATGTACGATAAGATTGCGATTCCTTTGTTCTTATCAATGTCTGCTTGATCTGCTTCATCGACGAACGGTCTTCCTGGTTCCATAACAACCATCCCCTTCATACATTAAATCGGACTGATAACGTATGACAGTATTTCCTCGTAAAACCATCTTATCATATATGTATTAACCATTTCTATCGAAAATCACCCTTTCTTAAAACTTTATCTAACTCATCAATAATTTCTTTTACAACTTCACGCTCATCAAAATGAATGGTTTTATCCTTAAAAATCTGATATGTCTCGTGACCCTTGCCTGCCAGGATTATGATATCCCCGGGTTTGGCATTCAGGATAGAGTATTTGATAGCTTCCCTACGGTCTACAATGGCTATAAATTCAGCATCTGTCTTTTTTATACCTTCTTCAATTTCCCTGATAATAGCGTAAGGCTCCTCCGTACGGGGATTGTCGGAAGTAATTATGGTAAAATCCGCAATCCTTCCGGAGATTTCACCCATAAGCGGCCTTTTTATCCTATCCTTGTCGCCACCACAACCGAATACACACACCACCCTGCCTTCCGAACTGTTTTTAATGGTTTTCAGTATGTTCTCAAGGCTGTCAGGAGTATGGGCATAATCCGTTAAAACCGCAAAGCCGTTACCTGTGTAGATCACCTCGGCTCTTCCCGGGACGCTTATTTTTTCCAGGCCTTCTGCCATATCATCGGTTGAAGCTCCCAGGACGCCACTGGCACCTATAGCCGCAAGGGCGTTATATATGCTGAATCTTCCAGGCGCGCTTACTTTAATCCTTCTCTCTCCCCATGGGCTCTGCAGGTCGAATTCAACATAGCTTTTATTGGATACAATATTTAAAGCCTTTATGTCTGCATCTTTATCAATCCCATAAGTGAGTACTCTACACTCAGCCTTTTGAATTACTTCTTCTCCATACGGATGGTCTATATTAACGATGCCCGTTTTGCACATCTTGAAAAGCTTGAGTTTTGCGTTGAAATAGTCCTCCATTGAGTTGTGTTCGTTCGGTGATATATGGTCCTGGGATAGGTTTGTGAAGATTCCAATATCCAAATTGCAACAGCTTACTCTGTGAAGCTCAAGGCCCTGGGAAGACACTTCCATAACCACGCTGTCAACATTCTTATCGGCCATTTCGGAAAATAAATACTGAAGGTCGTATGCCTCAGGAGTTGTTCTTTCTGTTTGAATCGTTGCATCCCCAATACGTGTCCCGAGTGTACCAATTAGTCCAACCTTTTGTCTTGCGGCTTCAAGTATGGATTTTATCATAAACGTCGTTGTAGTCTTACCTTTAGTCCCTGTCACACCGATAATGTCAAGACGATTTGAAGGCTGGCCAAAGAAAATATTCGAAATATATGCAATCGCATATCTAGTGTCTTTTACCCTGACGACTGTAATACTTTCAGGGACGTTTATTTCTTGCTCAACCAGAAGAGCTGTTGCGCCGTTTCGAAGCGCAGCGTTTATAAAGTCATGTCCATCAACAGAAAAACCTTTAATGCAAACAAATATGTCCCCCTGTCTTACTTTTCGCGAATCATATGCAATACCGCTTATACCTATATCCGAGTTCCCGCAGACCTCCAATACATCCAAACCCATTATTAAATCCTTCAGTAACATTTCAAAACCTCCATGGAATTTGTTAGTTTTATTCCGAAGGAATATGCGGTGTGAACATCTTAAATGCCCTATTATTAAACGTTTCGCAATTATTGTACCATAATTATCCATCGACATTTATTAAAAATAATACCCCGCATTTAAGCGGGGCGTTACTGCTAATGTGTCACTTTTTCGATTCGTACTACGTGAATTTCTCAAATTCATTTTCATCGAAAGCACTAGAATCCTCACCCTTACGCTGCTCTTTGTTTTTCGATACACGTTTAGCAAAAACCGAGAAAAGGATCAAAGAAATCCCAACGGACACGGCACTTACCTCGAACAATACCTGATAGCTAGCATACTGGGAAACCCAGCCCAGCATGATCGCACCCAGCCCGATGCCAAGATCATTAGCAGTCGAAATCGTAGCGTTGGCCACCCCTTTGCGGTCCACTCGGGCCAATAGTATCGTTGCCGATTGAAAAGCCGGCTGCGCGGAACCAAAGCCGATACCATACAGAACTGCCGATACCAGCACACCGGCTAATCCGGTCGAGACACTCAAGACAATCATGGCAGCTATCGTAACCACAAGTGAAGGTGCAATAATAACCATCTCGCCGAACCGATCAGAAAGTTTCCCCGAAATGGGACGACTGAGCGCAAGCGTTGCAGCAAAGGTCAGAAAGAAGGCACCGGAATTGACCTGGATTGAGCCGGCGAACAGCGGAACAAAGGTGGTAATACCTCCGTAAGAAATAAACAGAAAAAAGACCGACGCCGCAATGGGCAAGACCGATTTTTCGTATAATTCCATTTTTCTTGTGCCCGTTTGTGGTCGGAAAGGCATTTTTGCACCAAAAGTGAGGAGCAGCGCCACTACAGAAAGGCCGACGGCGAATAAAAACAGAGTGCTGTACGAATGGTTCTGCGTCACCCATATACCGAACATCGGACCGATCGCCATCGCCAGTGTCATGGACGTGCTAAACCACCCCATTCCTTCGCCGCGGCGGGCTGCCGGGATTGTGTCCGTAATCGAAGTGATCATGGCGGTAGTAGATAATGCCCAACTCAACCCGTGTAAGATTCTGAGCCCGATCAGAACGACAATTCCCCCGACCCAGCCATACATATACATCGCGAAGGTGAAAAGAAGCAACCCGCTCACGATAAACGGACGCCTGCCAAAGCGGTCCAGCAGCCCGCCGACTAACGGACGAAAAATAACGGCGGACAGCGCAAACGTACCCATCGCCAAACCGACCTGGGATTCGCTGCCGCCCATTTGTTTGATGAACGACGGCAACGTCGGGTAAAGCATGTAAAAAGCGACAAACAGAAACAGGTTTCCTGCCGTCATGAGAATAAACGGCTTCGTCCATAAGCGTTCCACTGTGCTCATCACTGATGGCCTACGATACTCGCTTCGTCGAGTATCCATTTATGAAACGAGCGCTCTACCACACCAAACCCCATACAACCAAGACAAATCCGGGATACATCCATGCCGGTATTCCCTAGTTTTACGTATTCCATCCGCCGAATCACTCCTTATTTTTCCAGATGATATATGAGCAGTTTACTCTTTGGAGTTAACTCCAAGTCAATACAATTATTATTGACCAGCTCAGCCGCCGGAAGTAAAACTTGATAGTTTGTAAAACTCATGTTTATAATTCTAAACAGAAACAAAAAGCTTGCAATAATCAATTCCTCGTGTTGTGTGGATTACTCAACAAACCATCCAAAATTGCCTATTATTTAAGAGGGGGTCGATTTCTTGATTTGGTCATCCAAGAGTAGAAGGTTGATGTCAACGTAACCGAAGGAAAAAATCAAGGTTTAAGTGAGGATGTTTTTCTGCAATTTTTTGGCGTGGTTGTCGTGAGTGCAGTGGAATGGTGGTTCAGGAATGGAATGCCTTTACCGCCACGTGTCATTGCAGAACAAACAGGGATACTACTGGATTCATCCAAAAACCATACTTCACAAACAAGGTGCCCATAAAAAGTTTGGCCATCCAGCGCAAATGACGACCTACTCTGTCAGGAAAAAAACGTAATAGGCCACCCGATATCGATCTCGCGGCGGCCCCCATGATGTTTATGTGTTGTTTAAATAGCGTATACCATTATCGCAATCTGGTGTTGCGTGGTGTTGCGAACGAAATATCGGATCCACCGCTATGCCTACGCTTTGCTTCTTTTAATATTCTCTCTTAATTACAAAAAACGATCCTCGAATGGTTCCAGCTAGTTTGGACTTCTGTCGAGCAAACTTAAACTTCTTCTCTTCTAACTCCTTTGGTACCTCCATCCCCTCAGAAAGCTTGAAACCAACGGCCCGCTTCTTAGGGTCATCAACCGTATACAGGACGTTGACTGCAAGACCATCTTCGTAAAAGACGAATGTCCATTTGATATTTTCCACTTGAAGACGCGACGTTTCCAGAGGTTTGGCCGCAAACTCAATACCACGTTCTTCTTTCAAAATTCGGTTCACATAATCAAGAGTCTCCTGGCTTTCGTTAGCGGGTACCACTGTAAATTCATGCTTGTACTTGTTCATGAAATAACGAGCTTCATTCGCGCGCAAACCAGCAAGCGCATCGGCTACAGGCGAAGATTCTAAACCCACAGTAGACACATTTTTAAAATCAACGATATAGGACATTTTTATCGCTCCTTTTATCACTTTTTTTATATCAATAGCATTACTATACAACCAATACTTTTTCAAGTTGTCCACACATGCTCGTCCAGCCGTATTTTGCCCCCGAGCGCTTGAACTATGCTGAACCCGGTTTGATCAAGATGCAGATGAACAGTTCCGTCTTTATTTTATTGCAATGTCCAAATGATCGTAGTGTTCTCTCCACCGCCATCCCAAGTATACGACAAACGGTGCAGCTCTACGACTTCCAGCACTTCGCAATGGATGACGCCATCCCACCCTTGGACCGGCTCCCTTCAGAACTGAAAACGGTGGCCGACAATCGGTTTGTCGACAGATCTTGCTTCATTCCTCTTCCTCCTTAAGAAGTTGGTCCAGACGAGCCATATTTTGTTTCCAAAATTTCTCGTAGTACGACAACCAATCCTGAAGCTCCTTCAGCGGTGCGGGATTGAGACGGTTTCGCGTCTCACGGCCGACTTTACGCTCACTTACGATGCCGGCTTCCTTCAAAATTGTCAAATGCTTAGAGACTGCGGTTCGGCCCATTGCAAAATGCGGAGTTAACCGATTGAGCGGCAATTCTTCCGCATCCGCTAGCAATCGAATAATTTCACGCCGGGTCGGATCGGCCACGGCATAATAGACATCCCGTGTCTGTGCAACTGCGCTCATCATCACCCACTCCCTCTGAAAAGAAATTACACCAAACGGTGTCTTTATTTTAGGACACTATATGGAGTCCCGTCAAGATGAAAAACACTATGGACACGACACTATATGGAAAAGTAAAAGGAGGGCTTACGCCCTCCAATGAAATTTCAGTTCTTTACTCTACTTTACTTTCTTCGATAAAGACGATTGGTCCGCCTCTCCATTCGCCTTGAGCTTGTAAAAGCGGATTGCATTGCCGCCGAACAATGCCTCGTAGCCATCCGTGCGGATCCCTTCCGGCAGGGCTTTCAACAGCGCTTCAACAACTTCGCCGTAGCTGCATGTAGACAAGCATACCGGCCAGTCGCTGCCGAACATAACCCGCTCCATGCCAAACACCTGTACGACATGGTGTACATAAGGAGCCAAATCATCCGGCTTCCACAATGTCTGATCCGCCTCCGTTACTAGCCCGGACAGCTTGCACATCATGTTTGGGTAAGAAGCCAGTTCCGCGATTTGCGTCTTCCACGGCTCCATCACGCCTTCGGCTATAAACGGCTTAGCGATATGGTCAACAACGGCGGTTAGTTCGGGCAATGAACGCATTGCTTCCAGCATATAAGGTAGAAGGCGCGGTCTTAGCTGCAAATCAACCGGAAACCGGTCGGCCTCGACCAGCTCCAAATTTTTCATTACCTGCGGACGCAAAATCCATGGTTCCGGCAAGTCTTGAATCATCGGCCGGAAGCCAACAAAACCTTCATGCCCGCGGAAGCGGTTGTAATGAGCCGGAAAATCCGGGGAATCCAGGTCAAGCCAGCCGACAACACCGGCTATGTTGTCGTAGCTGTCATAAAGAGACAGCATAAACTCCGTCTCCTCCATCGTTGGCGCCGCCTGTACAACTACCGAACAATCAAACCCGTAACGTTGTAATTGATCGTGCAGCTGCTCCGGTAAATAATCGGCATATAAAATGCCTGTAGCCGGCGTTAACCAACCATAATCTCCGCGCTCCGGTTTCCAGTAATGCTGATGGGCATCTACTCGCACAGGTATTTCGCCTCCTAAAATAATTAAGATCTTGCTGTGTAATCAAGTAAACAACACATCAGCGTAGAAGAAATAAGGACCTGGTGTTTTCGTATATTTAAGCGATACCGGAAGCACAAACAAGTCCAGGGGTGTGTCCCCCTTCTCCGCTTCGATCTCAAGCAGATGCTCGCCGGCGGGAAGCTTAAGTTCCGCCAGCTTGGAAGGCGTTGCCCGATGGAAGGCAGGCATAAACTCAGTTTCTTGATCATCCTGAATGATCAATTTTCCGTTCAGGTACGCTTTAACCGGACTGGCCGTTTCCGTGATCAGCCGGATTTGCCGGCTTTCCGGGATGTACAAGGTTGTTGCCGCCCTGTATACCCCTGCCTCGGAGGTCTGCAAAACGCCGGCAAAATCGATTCTGTTGCCAGGCAGCACAGCCGCTTGCCATTCGCTATCGGCGGGACCGCGCAGCTTCCAATGCGTTGCGCTGACCAAATAAAACGGAACCGTTTCCGCGTTCCAGAAATGCCCGTCATGATGACGCACTACCTCAAGCTGCAGAGGATAATAAGGTTTCATTTCCTCATTTGAGACTATTTGCAGCTTCCATGACAGCTCTTGATCGGGCTTAAGATGAAGCGTTTCTTCCGCAAGCCCTTGCCAGCCTTCAGGCACGGCGAGCCTCAATAGTCCTTCCCATGTTTCGGTCGAGCGATTGATCAACGTTACGGCGATTTCCTTCTTTTGTCCTCTGCCAATGGACGGTCCTTGAGCGCCGTAATCGACGATCAGCTCAAGTCCCAGGTTGTTGCGCGTCCCCTTCGGCAGCAAGTAGCGGTTGGCTTGAAAGCTGTATTGCCAAAGCCATCGCGGATCGTAATAATCGATAAGCTCCGGCGGCAGCTCATCTGACGATTTCTCCGCTCCGAATTCGATGGGAATGTTCCACACTGCTGCGACCTCCTTGCCGATTCTAAGCGTCCGCGCCGTAAGCTCGTCCAACGTTTCCGGAATCGGAAAACCTTTGATCGGCGCATTTACGGCAATCCGGTCGCCCACCGGCTTTAACCACCGCTCGGGCAGCTTCTCCGGCCCGAGAATGATGCCGAGAATCGCCCCCAATGTGGCGGCTGTGCAATCGGTGTCATAACCGCAGTTGACCGCCTTCAGGATGGCGTCGCCAAAATCTTCGCCGTACAGCCAGCCGAGCAGCGTAAAGGCGATATTTTGCGGCGCATCCGTAAAATTAGGATGCCCGTGGTGCTTAAGGATAAGCTCTCTAGCTTCCGTCCACGTTTTCCCTTCCTTGTGCCATTCCAATAACGCGCGAACCGCTTTGGCCGTACGGCATTCAGCCGGAATATAGGTCAAACCGGTTTGAATAAGCCGGTCGCGGTCCGATTCGAAAAACGCAGCGCTTTCAATAGCAGCAAAAAACATTTCGCCGTACACGCCTTCTCCCCCGGCATGATCAACAATTGCGTCCTGATAAGCGTAATAGGCCGCAACTCCAGGGCACCCGGGCGTAATCATTGCCCAAATTTCGGAGCGGATCGGCGACCCCATACAATCCGTAAACGGATTGTTGAACCAGCCAGCTACCGGCGGAACCAAACCTCTGCGCATGTTGGCCAAACCGTAACCGTATTCGTCAAACGGGAAAAATACATGCTCCATCCACTCTTGCCCTAGCTCCGCGGCCGTCAAACGGACGCCGTATTGCTCCAAAGCGTGCAGCCAAACAATTTGCAAATCCAAATCATCGTTAGGAAGCGGCCCTTCCGACAGCTGGGGATAATACGTCAGGTTGAGCAGCTCCATTTTGCCTTCGACCGGATACCCCAATGTACCGCCTATATTTTTTCCCAGCCAGCCACCGTAAATTTTACGGTAATATTCGCTTTCATTCAATTTAATGGTTCCCATACTTTTGCCTCCCAGGTATAGTTGGTTTTGTATAAGAACCAATGTACCAGTCAGAAAGAAGAAACAACATCGACGATTTATAGATTATGACTTTTTATCCTACATTTTATTCCTATCATTATAACCCCTATTATCAATTGATTATGGTTTCGGAAGGGCCTGTTTACTGGCAGGTAGAAAACGAAAAGTTTATATTGGAGGCCGGGGAAACGTTTCTGCTGAATCCGTGGGAACGCCATATGGGATGGAGAAAACCGGAGGGCGCGTCGGCTTTTTTCTGGGTGCAGTTCTCATCCGATCCCCCGTTAAAGGAACTGGATACCTCGACAAAACCGATCAGTGAATATAAAATTTTACATGCCGAAAAAAACGAATTGCGAACCCAAACAACAAGCGACGCCGATCAGTTAATAATTCCGCGCCGGTTTAAGCCAAACCAACGGTTTAAAATATTAAACTATTTTGAGGAACTGGACAACGAAATGAAACACCCGGTCGGCTATTTCCGCTTCCGGCTAACTCAACACCTATGCAAAATATTTGAAATGATTTCAACCGACCTGCTGGAGCAAAACTTCCAAACGATGACGCCGCCCGGATCCTACAACATATACCGGCAAATGGTAAACTTTTTGCATGACTTTTACCAAACGGATTTGACCAAAGAAATGATCGAAAAAAAATTGAACCGCAGCTACGAATATATAAGCCAAGTTTAAAAAGCATTCCGGCATGAACATCGTGCATTACATCCACCAGTTGCGCGTTCAGCGGGCCAAACATTTGCTGGAGGAAAGCAAGTTGCCGATTCAGGAAATTGCGCGTGAAATCGGGATCGACGACGCTTTTTATTTCAGTAAAATTTTCAAACAAATCGAAGGTGTCCCGCCATCCAAATATAGGGAAGACCACTTGAAGGGATAGCCGCTTCGCTTGAGACATTTCCATCCTCTAATCTGCTTGATGATCGTTTGAGCTGCATTGGGATCAAGTTTTGACATGTTTAGGGGGGATTTTTTGGCACACAAAAAACCTTCTCTCCACTTCCATGAATTTGGAAATGTCAGAGAAGGCTTGTACACCGTTTTATTCTTCCTATTTGATAACCAGTACAGGAATCTTGGCATGCTGAACTACATTATGGCTTACGCTGCCAAGAACAAACTCTCCGAAGCTATTCAGCCCCCTGCTGCCGATAATAATGAGATCTGCTGCCTTCTCCTCCGCAAAGCTCAGAATCGTTTTGGCAGGACTCCCCTGTCTGATTTCAATGTTCGTATTCGATAAATCTTGGATCTGCGTCTTTATTTTACCGACGACCTGCTCGGAATAATCAAAAAGTTCGATTTCATCTTTGACAGGTGGAGTAATAACCATTTCTCCCATTACAAACGCAGGAATATTAATGACATGAATGATTTCTAACTTGGCGAAATGATTGAGTTTAGCCATCTTGATGGCAGAATCAAGCGCCTTGTCTGAAATCTCGGAACCGTCGTAGGCAACAACAATTTTGGAGTATAACATATATCCACCTCGCATTTTTAGTCTTTACATCATATCATAGCAGCGAAAAGCTGCTGTGACAATTATCATAGTGGCAATAAAATCTAAACCAATCAAAATGAAAGAGGAGCCGCGGTAAGCAAGCTCCTCAACTATCGTTTCTATAAGACATTACCAGGCACTTTTCAAAAAGTATACGCTTACTGAATGGGGTCGGGAATTTGACCCGTTTCACGCAACTCTTGATTTGTTTTCATAGCCGCCATCTCTTTACCTAACTTGATCATTTCCTCCATATTCGGCGCCATGCCGCCAGTTTGACGTGGCACAAATCTATCGTTTCGATTTTGTTTTTCCCGCTCATCGTTTAGATAAGCGTTGACTTCATTTAATTTGCATTCTGCTGCTCCAACAACCTCGGGAGGAATCGAACCCTTATCTTCAAAAAATGCATCGGCAACCTTAACAGAGCAAGTGAAGTTATCGTGGTCTTGAACTGGAATCATTAAGCGGTATGACCTTCTTGTAGAAGTGTCGTCAAATCTGGCACGATACACAAAACGTTGGTTAAAAATAATCTTACGGAACCCTTGAAACATCATCACATTTTGAATCGCAGAAAAGGGCAACTTGATTACAGACATCGTATTAGATTGAATCTTCATCGTATTACCTCCTTTAGGATTCTATCATGTGCCTGGTATCTACCAGTTTAAAGTAGATTGTTCATCATCTCAACCCACATATATCCGTTTGAAAGGCCGTAATTCTTGATAAAGAGAAATATTTTCAGAATTTTCTCTCATTTGTTCAAAATTCCTTTCGGATGCTGGCGATAATTGCTCCTGCAAGGCAAACTGCAATTTCGATGGGCCTAGCTTGGATCAAAGGCATCACTAAATTAGGCATATGCCCGTGGACTTATGCCCATCATTTTCATATACATACATAAAACATGTGTGAGCAGAAGAGGAAGATCTATGAGCAAGAATGTGTTCGATATCCAAACCGCCATTTTATTGTCCGCACTTTGCAGCCAAAGCTATCAACAGTTTGAAAGCGCCGATGGAACCTTTGTTCTGCCGCGTCGTTACCAGTTGGTTACGGAATTTGAAGCCGCGTCGTTTACAGGCAGGAAAGAACCGTTCGGCTTTATCGCCGAGTCAGCGGACCGGATCGTCCTTGTATTTCGCGGAACGAATACCAAATCGGACTGGATATCCGATGCAATCGCCAGACAAAGCGCGTTTCCCTATGCGAAGAACAGCGGCTCCGTGCACCAAGGGTTTCTCGGGATTTACGAGTCGGCTCGGCCAACCGTCATGTCAGCCTTACAGTCGCTTCCCCGCCATAAGCCGCTTTATATTACAGGGCATAGCCTTGGCGGTGCACTTGCCCATCTGTGCGCCGTTGACACCGCAGTGAATAGCGGCTTCAGCGATCCTATCGTTTATACGTATGCTTCACCTCGTGTGGGGAACGCTGAATTTTCCGGCGCCTTTAACCAAATATTCGACCGGCATCGAATTCACAACCCGTTTGATCTCGTCCCGCAGCTGCCGCCCATTCTCTATAAATCTCCGAAAACAGGCCAAACCTACACCTATTTACACACCAAAAAAAGCCATGAGCTGCCTTTCCAAAAGGGCTCTGTCGCCGCCAATCACGAAATTGCCAACTACTTCACCGAGCTTGCGCTGCAGGATCCCACTTATGCCCGGCTGCTGTGCACGAGTAATCCCGGGTTGTGTCCGTAACTCCAAAGCTGTGGTCGATGATCAACTGGCGGCAGGCATCGCTCACAGCGGCCGGTGCGCAGTATGCAGGCGGCAAAGCTACTTAGCTCCCCTTTTCTCAACCCTTTGCGATTATTAAATATTGGTTGTCTGTTTTATTGAATGTCTTCGTCGCTTTTGTACTCCAAAATATCACCAGGCTGACAATCCAAAGTCTTGCAAATCGCTTCTAATGTTGAAAAACGAACCGCTTTTGCTTTCCCATTTTTCAGAATGGAAAGATTCGCCATAGTAATGCCAACCCTCTCCGAAAGCTCCGTTACGCTCATTTTTCGCTTGGCTAACATCACATCAATATGAATCATAATGGCCATATGCTCCACCTCAGACCGTTAAATCATTTTCTGATTTTATATCAATGGCTTCTTGTAGAAGTCGCTGGAGAACAGCGGCAAAAACGGCGATCACCAGAGAGGCGAAAATAAGGAGCAATCCCATCGGTATGAAACTTGGCGGGTCAACTTTCTTTCCCATGAGATAATAAAGCGGCATACCTAGCAGGTACAAGGTACTGATTGTGATGGCACCGTATTTTATATTGTTTAAAGCTTTTACCGAAAGTTCCGAGAACGCTTGGTTCTTATCGATATAACTTAAAAGTTTAAATGCTTGATACAGAGCAAAATAAAAAGGAATCGCTGCTGCGTACATATCGATCAAAACGAGAGATTTCATATACGCCAATTCTGGATACAATTCTCCAGCAAAATCCCCAATTCTAGGCATTAAAAATATGCACACAGCGAGAATGGGGATTCCAATAACAATAACAGCCGTCTTCAAAAAAAGTGTTGTTCCGCGTTTCATAAAGTACACCTCATTTATTTAATGAAAATAAACAAAACATTTCTAATACAATGAAGAGGCGCCGCGGCACACTCCTTACTAGCAGAAAGTCATCTTCACTCCCATGCGGTTGCAATTACCTGTACCAAAAAAGCGGCAACCTTTGACGAGAATTAACGTCATAGACTGCCGCCACATATTAAACATGACTAATCTT
>NZ_SIRE01000036.1 GCF_004307995.1 Paenibacillus thalictri
TCCCTTTCCTCCTGTATCCCTTGTTGTCTCAGCAACTCCAAGGTTACAGGAAAGTGATGCTCAGGTGGTCATTTTTTTGATGAGCGAACCCCTGCAGGGTGGTCACAATTTAGATTAGCATTCACACTAATGCAAACAAATCCATTGTCGGTTTTGGATCGGGATTCAATTGGAACTGCTCTGGGGCAGAAAAACCAAAGTTGGCCAATCGATCCTTCTTTTCAGTTTTAACTAGACGTTCATAGTGGTTTGGGTCAAACCAAGATATACCAAAATCGCTAACTACAATATCGTTGTTCTCATCTACTAGAATGTTTTGAGGCTTAATGTCTCTATGAACGATGTTGTTCTGATGAATGACCTCTATACAATAAATTAGCTGCTCAATCACATTAGTTAGCTCATTTAATTCAGACAAGTCGTTATGCTTCTTCCATTCGTTTAAAGTGCAAGGGTATTTCTTCATAACCATATATGGAAATGTGCTTTCTTCTATTGTTATCTCTCCGACATGATAAATGGGGACAACAGCTCGTGTTTGGGACAATTTGATAATCTCTCTAACCTCTGTAATGAATCTCAAATATCTTGAGGATTTCTTAGTAGAATCTTCAGCTAGCACCTTAACCGCAACCTCACCACTTCCCCAAACTGCATTGAATACTAATGCATTACCACCCTGACCTATCTCTTTACCAATCTCTATATTGCCTAGAAGCGTTTCAATAACACTATTGCTTTTGAGGAATCTTCGAACACTATTCTTATAGTCATCAGTTGTATCAGCCACACGTATCCCCCCACTCACTTCCAAAGTTTTTGAAGACAATCTCATATATGCTCTCCACGTTTCCTTGATTCAGTTCAATACCAAGGATGTACGATGATCTATTCTTCGTGAACAAATTCATGCCTTCTTACTTAGCTAAAATACTGATCAGTATCCTTCATTATTACTCCGACTTCAGCTTCACTGAATAACTCCCACACCCCAACAGAAGGCTTCAGTTCGCGTACCGTAGCCGAGACAACATTTATGATTCAGCTTTTTTTATTTTCATTCGCAATCTGCAAGCCGCTGGTAATAGCATTCACGTTAATTTGTACACGTAGCAACGTACACTTTGTTCCCCTCGGTTAGCACATATTCTATGATTAGGAGATATACAGCGATCACGCCGACTCCGTCCCCTCAAGTAACTCTAATTGGACTGGTTCGTTGAGTACTTTTTGTACTAAAGTTGAATCCGTATACTCTTTATATCTGTCGCCCAATTGTTCCTTAAGTCGGAATAAGCGTTGTTTCGCAGTCCGTACCAGTTGTCCATATGTCGTTGCTTCAACTCTACCCGTTTCGGGGTTCTCCCCTACTTTGCGTATTCGAGTGTTAGCAATCTTATTATCAATTTTGTGCCCTACAACGAAAGCATTAATAAATGGATTGCCGTCAAGGTAACCTGAATTCAACAAGTCCTCTACATAGTTAAAAGCTTGTGACATCTCATCGCGACCAATGGGAAACCCGCCGCGCTTTAACTCTATAATCAAAATACGCTTCATCTTAAGTAGGGCGCTATTGTCGTCAAATTCTTCTGAGCATACAGCAGATAGTGTAGAGTAGTCCTCAATTACTATAATGTCTGGACGATTGCGTGCATTATAAAAGGCATCTTTACTTGCCTTCTTGTTGAAAAGTTGTTTCATAGCTGTAGTCAAAGAAACATTCGATGTATACAGAGGCGAATCGAATTCAGGACCAAATAACCATCTCGCTTGGAGAACTAGAGGATGGAGTGTCTTTAGCTCATCTGTTGCTGAATCTTCTGAAAATCGCGACAATGCTTCTACCACCAGGAGTCTTTTATCGATCTCATCAAGTACAAACAATGCATCTTTGACGCTCCAATCATCTAACAATTGGTTTAAACCATCGATATCTTCTTCAGACAGCATCGATAGCTTGTGAATCAAACTTGCACCACTACGAGACTTCTCAAGTTGAATGACTGCATGAACAGCTGCGGATAGATGTTCAAGTTGAATTGTTGGATGTTCATCAGTCAGCTGTTCGACAAAATGTGAAACCTCAGATTGACCAAGTGCAGGCAATTGTGATAACTCTGTTCTGTGCTTTTGTAAGACAGCATACCGTGTTTCCGCTATTCTTTCCTTCATTGATTGTCTAAAGTAGGATTCTATATTGGAAGCGACTATCCTGTATACCTCATCGATGATGGGCAACCTCTTAAATGCAGACCAATCTGGTAATACTGCATTAAACAAATCATTCGTTTTTACAACAACAGTATGCCGCTTTGCGAAAGAAGTCCGCCCATCTATAGAATAGTCACCTAGTGTCCAACTTGGTTCACCAACAAGTCTATTACCTACCCAAAAGGCAACTCCATGTTGACGTGATGTTTTAGCCGCCTTAGATGAGTCGATTACCACGATCTCAAGAGAGACTTCTTCGGCTACTATTATTCTTTTAGTATCAATCAGTCCCTTATGTTCCATCATCTCGATAGAACAACCGTTGACTGTGATCTGGAATCTTGGGTCCTGAAGGAATCGAGCTGAGAGCAATTCACGAACCTTTCTAGCGTCAGGTAAATTGCGCTCTACTTTCGTTCTTAATATCGTCCCATGTCCATGTCTGTGTATACGCTCCTCTTTTTTAAGAGTAAAAGGTTGTTGTCCGCTTGAAACTGAAACAACAAACCCAGAACCAACACCACTTTCATGAACAGTTTCAACTAGATACTCATCCGAAAAGCAAAGCATCCCATGCCTGCCGACACCATTTCTTCCGAATGCGCGTCTGAATATCACATCAGCAGATTGTGGGAATTTCACTTGATCTCCCTGATACTTAAGACGATTGTATCCTAGAGTCATCCATCGCTTTCGAAATTCTTCTGGAGTGAGCCCACTGCCATTATCTTCAACACTAATCTCATCAAATAGTTCATTGGGTATCGTTATGTTTACTCGCGATGCACCCGCATCCCATGCATTAGCTACAAGCTCAGTAAGTGCAATATCTGGAGAGTTGGCAAGCGCCCCTAAAGTGCGCACTAAATAATCTTCTTCAAAGAGTGAACCATACAAATAGCTCATCTATTGACCACCACCCCATTTCTAATTATATTGCCCTAGTGTATCTGCATCTAGGATAGTTGCTACAACCCAGAAACTCGTCACCCTGCCTACTTTTCCTCTTTAGCTTTTTTGTACCACACTTACATGTCACAGTTCTGGTGGCCGCGATCTCCTGCTTGATTTTTGCTACCTTTGACTTTGCTGCTGTCTCAGCTCTTTTTTCTATGGAGCATGGTTTATTACTCATCTGCCATTTACCCCATGCTCTTAGCTTTTGCTCAACTAAAGCCCCATGCCAGTAATCAATCTTAAATTGCTTTGCTTCCTTCTTTGCGAGATTCGTTAGATCGGAAGTAGTGACTAAACAGCGTAAGATTGCAATCATGGTTCCTCTTCGCCACTAGAAGCTCATGTACAGTCCACTGTACTAGTTACGACTAACTTCAGACCAACTTCCTCATGCCCAGTATCATTTCTTCAGCTTAATAACTTTGAGAATCACTGCATCAGATCTAGATTCCATGAAACCCCGCTATATGCCCTCAGCCAATTTTCTTAATTTGAGTATTGCGGATTGAGTATTACTCTCTACAAAGGATTCAATATCGGTTACGTCCTCCCTATTGAACTCCCTTGTCTTTACAAAAATAAAAGCTTTTCCCTTATGTATATCAGCGAGTTCAGTACTACCAATAAATATTCTGTGATAAAAAGTACTGCCGTCCTCATAAAGCAATACTCGATGTTCATTACTCCCAGGCATGTTTATTACACAACTTGTATACATCAATCTAATGTCTTCAATTGTCTTAGAATTGTTCAATGCTAATGCTGCCGCTTCGGTATAGAAACCCATAACTTATCTTCTCCCTCATTTGCGTCTTAAATGGCAGCCTCTTGAATCATGTCATCTTAGTTGAAACTCTGCGATCAGTGCTGGCCTCTTAGCTAGCAGATTCTCAAGATGGCTCTCTGGCCACATTTCTATCGCAAGAGCAGAGTCTGATTGATTGTGTCTCTCAATTGAAGCAACGGCATCCGCTGTGAACCTTCCAGAAGTAGCAAACACAACCACATCTATACGCGGTGGCTCCCAAAGTTTGATCTGATCCTTGAGCAAAGCAACGTCGGTAGGAGTAATGCTTTTTGTAAGGTAATGCTTACACTGTAACAGCACTCTGCGTCTAATAACACCGCTCAAACCATCTTTAAGGACTCGTGTTACAGATAAGTCACGTCCTCGATCAGGTGCATTGGTGTGCATTAACCAGTCTGGGTTTTCGTAGCCGTCTTCAGAACTGATAAGGGAATATATCAATCTTTCAAACTCATCTGGAAGTAGCCTATCCCAATTTAGTTTTGTGACAACTGTGCCACTTGGTTTTTCTGCAACAAGATTGGATAGATCTTCAATACCTGTTGGGATTGGATCATTCTGATCGTAAAGACTCTTCATTAACGAGTCTTTTACAGTAGGCCAATCATGTCGGATAATATCTTTTAAGCCACCTAGTTCACCAGTAGAAAGATGTTTTAATAAGTCATTCCAGCGTTGTGGACGGGATACACTACTTCCAAGAAGAGTGTTAAGTTCCCTGACTCTATCATTAAGCTGATTCCATTCATGAGTATCATTAAGCTTTATGTAATCCTCTTCGTTTCCATAAGTCTCCTTTAGCTCAGCCAGAATAACATTTATCTCGTTAAACATCTTAGACACAGCATCTCGTATGAGTTTCCTTCTCTTAAGGTCAAACCTAAACCGATATTCTTTCAGCTCAGTCCCTGGCTCCTCAATCCATTGTTCAATTGAATAAATGGCACTTATCTCATCAATTTCCCTAGCATCAATTCGGTTCTGCAAAATACTGAAAAGATCATATGGCTCCGCGCTTGGTTTCCAATCATCGATCTTAGGAAGATGGCTTAATATATGACTGTAAGAACGGCGAAGATCATCATATTCCATGGGTGATGAATTAATCACCAGACCATCAGATATTATCCCGCGTACTTGTTCCCATATCCGCTCAAGCTTACCTAAGTTAGCTTCTGCCGCTTCAAAAGTACGGATAGCCCTATCTAATGAACTTGAAGATTGACCAACCATCTTTTCCCCCTTGTTTAATCATGATCTAAGTCTTTGCTCTACTGCGTCTTTCTTAGAAGGAAGTGCTAGATCAGATGTAGTGACACGCAACGACAATATGCAATCATGATCGTCTTGGCGACCCCAAGCTCACGCACAGTCATCACTGAAATTAAGTTATGGTCCACCTAGTTCCTAGCTTGAGCAGCGATTTTCTTGCCGCTGCCTCAATAATTACAAGTTCTACTTCACCATTATCGTCTACAACAACTTCTCTCACGTACAACCCTGATCACGAAAGTAAAGTACAATAATCCTCTACAATGCCTTACGATCAACATCAGCTTGAGCCAATCTATTAGCACTGTTCACCAATTCAGGCCAAATGGCATTTCTTCTAACCTTGATTTGATTTGAAATTTGCGTCAACTGTGACTGGCCTGCAAGCAATTCTTGTTCTAGCTTTTTTCTCTTCGCAGCAATTTCACGATCTACGTTAGCTATATCCGATTGAGGTATACCTAGCTTAGGATCAAACACAAAATTTCGTTCTACCCTATTGCGCCACTCGCTTAGCTTCCTTGTATACGATGGTCCAAACCCAGGTACTTGTCTTATCGCATTGACATTAATATCAGCTGCTGTTTCTATACCAAACGATTCAAGCGTGGCTTTTCTACTAGGACCGATACCTTCTATTTTGGCATCTTCAATTCTGAACCGCTGAAGATATGCATACAATTGTCTGTTCTTCTGCGTCGATTCGAGTTTCTTTATCCTCTCGTTCCTCTGACTGACAAGCCCTTGATATTCTCGCCTCGCATTCTCCAGTTCACTCATCTTTTTAGAAAATGCCTCGTATCCTGCTTCCCTCGCCCATCTTGTTGATAACTGATTCCAAGCTTGCTCTGCCTCTTTATACTTTTGGTTTAGTTCTTGCTTCAACTGACTACCGTCACTGTCTCTTAATGCTATTGTAAAAATAAAGCTTGCTAACACTATGAAAATCCATCCAGCAGGGTATAAGAATAACAGCGTTACACCTAGAATCGAAGGAACGACAGATAAGTATTTCTTTCTCTTCCTAGTTCTCGCTTGCACAACTACTGTTTGAGATGGATTTATACCTTTTATCGACACTATAGGTAAAGCAGGAGCCACACCTGGCGAAGAAACTGCTACAATTTGAGCCCATACCGTTTCCAATCTAAACGTACTGAGAGATTGATTGCTCAATGCTACAAGCGTTGGAAAAAGAACCACACCTGTCTTCCCTTCGAGTTCGCACCAAGGACACGAACCTAATATGTTAGGAAAGCTATGCTCTTCTTTGTGAGGGCATCTTTTTATCTGATCAGCCATACTACTAAGGGCTGCAACCCATTCTTTAGCGCTTGGCCTGCGCCCCTGCCCTGTACCTTCTGTAGAGAACGCTCTCTCAAATAAGGTTCCAATATTCGAGGGCATTGCTTTTAATGTGAGTGTGCCTGGAGGAGGCTGCATCATCTTTGCCGCGGCAGAGTTACTGTATGCAAATCTGAATTCCTTAATTGCTTTTTCAATCGGCATATCTCCTGGACCCAGATACCTACCTGAGAACGGATGCCTGCCCATGAATAACAGTAGAAATATAAATACTGCCAAGCCAAAATTATCATGATTGTACGTTCGGTCAACATCCCTAAACGAAGAGATACTCTGAAACTCAGGTGGTTGATACATTGGGATACCAACTTCACACTTGTATTGAGTCCCGTGAGATACAATCTGGAAACTATCGCAATCAACGATCATAACTGTACCCTTATCAGTTACATAAAAGTTCCCGTGATTGACATCACCAATAACATGACCACTTTCATGTACAGTTGCGAATGCACGAGCTAAATTGGCCGCAGTATGAATAAGGAACGGAAACGTCGCCTTAGGAAATTCATTCAGTCTAGTTTTTGGACTATACAAACTATGTATTGCTTTTCCTGCCAACCTAGGCATCAAGAATCCAATGATCTGATTGTTACTATTCCGAAGAACATCTACTGGCCAGGTGGTAAAGCCGAGTAGTGATTCATTCTTCAAGCCAACCATTGTCTTTATTTTCTCTTGCTTTAGCACGCTAATTGATTGATGATAAACTTTTGCAACAACTGTTGAGTCCGATTTCACTTCGTATACGGAGCCTTCTCCACCTCTGCCCAGTTCATCTCCTAGATAGACAGCTCTTCCGTTACCAATGATCGCGCTTGTGACTATCTTCATATATCAACTTTATTCGAAGAGAGGCTTCTTCGTGTAGCCAAAATAAGTGTTTTATCATCATCAGTACGATCATTAATTAGGTTTGACGAAAGGTACGCAGCTAATGATGTCACGAACTTGTCCATTTTCGCTTCTGTTTGTGTCCTAAGCGCATTAAAAAAAGGACGAAAGAATGGTGTATGAGCGCTCTGAGACTGATAATGGAGTGCTAAGCGTTGCAAGCCATCGGTGAAAAGCGAAACCTCATCAGTTACTTTTCCAGTATGGATACTGAACTGCAGCTTTTCTTTTGCCCTTGTTTCCGTTACAAAGTAAGTTGTATTTTCGTATTCACCCTGCTGGGGCCAAAACTCCCAAGTATACGTATCGATATCATCGGGTGAAGCTACAACAATTGCCCCGTCGCCAATCTGGGCAAACACAGCTGTCTCATTAGAAATTACTGTGGAGATAAAAGTACAGGCAAATTCACGGACTGGTAGTTCCATTGCCGTTGCTCTGGCATGTATTTCACTTTGGAACCTCAGTATCCATTCTTCATAAAATTCTTTCGTCAGTTTCTTTATCTCGTTCCCTGTCTCCAAATATGCTCGTAGCTCGTCCACAAACAAAGAACAGGCCAGAGCTGATCCAATGTTTGAGCATTGAGCACTTCCCGCACCATCAGAGGCTATGGCTACCAATACTTGTTCTCCATTCGAGTCATTCAGTACCTCACAAGCAGATGAGTCTTGGCAAGGTTTTCCGCTTTTTTCGTGAGAGGTCCCAATGACAGATACGTTGGCATACCTCCATGTTGCCACTAGATAGTCCCCCAGCCTTCTGGTGTAACTGGATTTTGAAGCTGGACCTGATCTCCTGGTGCTGAATGAGAAACAGAACTCAGTGAATTTGACAACCACGAGAACAAATCTCGGAATCTTAAACCTTTTAGCTTGATTGGATCTCTGACAGAAATTTTACTTAATGTACTAATGTCTGCGTTTTCCACGCCAACTGCAAAGAACATAAATGATTTCGAAGCTTCTCCTTCCTTCACTAATGAAGCAGCTCTTTGCCAATTATCCGTAGGTGCCCCATCTGTGATTAAAAATATCCAAGGGCGGTAGTAAGACACACCATTTTGCTTATATACTTCTTTACGATAATTCAACATGTCTACTGCTTGTTCAATTGCGCCGCCCATAGGTGTATTTCCATTAGCAATTAGTGTGGGTGGATAGTACAAGTCAGGACTTTGAAAATCCGATATAACCTGTACAGGACCAAATCCAACTACAGCTACCTCAACTCTTTTGACTGCCATACTATCTGCCATTAGTTCATCTTTAAATGCGACGAGTCCATTATTTAGCTCGTTTATAGGATTACCATTCATTGAGGCTGATGTATCTAAGAGAAGTATACAAGGGCATCTTGGCTCAGGGTTCTCAGCAAATTCTGCCGCAAAAGGTATTTGATCAAAATCAGACATAGGAGTGACCACCTTTATCAAATATTTATTAGTCTCAACTGGATGAACCTTGACTATGAAATAGATCGTCTGAGCTTATACACATTTACAAAAAGAAGAGTGCGCCATCAGGCAACACCCTTCCTTATGCCTATATTTGATTATAGGTCAAAATGCTTAATATTGGAATATCCTGCCGATTGTTGTTGAAAATCCCTAAAAATACATAGAGATCCGCCAACGGGGCGATTTTGGTCTGGTTTCACGGGTATACTGCCTGCCAAAATCATGCCGACTGTAATGCGGTCTTTCATCTGGTCTTATCTCATCACTGCCAGTGTGGTATGCGCGGTGTCCTGCAATGTACCGAAGTGTCCGAAAGCTTACTGCCATGCGGGTTTTCGGACTTCGGTCTGTCTTTTTGTATCTTTGAATATCCGTCAATAATCTAGGATTCGTGATCATGGATGTGATCACTAGCATTCCTACTGTATGGCTTATTCAGTCTTTCTTAAAGAAAGAACCTATCGAGACTAGATCAGCTAAACTTCTCATTCAATTTAAATACGATTTCACGTAACAACGGCTCAGTTGCACCCAGAACTTCTTGATCTCGCGGAAGTTCTGGTGTTTTAAACCCATGGAAGAGATTACATCTAATAACGTAAAGAAAATCAATCAATGCTTCTAAAAGTTCAATACCAAAACAATCGTTATTGTTGCTTCTAGCGATTGCAATAGAATCAACAAGCTTACTGTATTCTGTTATATTTATCTTGGCCTCCCGTATCCAATCTCGTTCATTGAATATTGGAGCAATACTGAGTAGTTTATCCAACTTAGTAGTATTAAACAATCGAGACCAAGTAGCATACTCAAGCTTCTTAGCACAGTACTTAGCCATACTGCGCTCAGATAAATCTTTGGATTTTTTGCCACTGCTAATCATCTCTGGTCGTAGCGCTTCGTACATAACGTTAAACGCCGACCATAGAGCAGTATAAGAATCAAACAAATCGTTCTGCGGCCGCTCAGCCCTGTTCAGATGCGAGTGAATACGCTGCTGGTCCTCTTCATTCAATAGTACGACCATTTGACACCTCCAATCAATGAAGATACCTACCATCATCTTCGGTAGCTACTAATTCTCGTTTCATACTCCATAAGCTTTTGTTCTGTAACATCCGCACCGCAACCTTGTGCAAAATACCTGATTAATTTATTTATGACCTCAACTGGATCGATCAGTTCTTCAACCTTGGTATCAACCCATGTAAGGATATGATCTCTTTTGTACTTCCATTGATAATTATATCCCCACTCCAAGCCGACTTGAATATTGTCATAAATGAGACCACGGGTCTCCAACCATATACGTAAAGGCCCATAGTAGCCATATTTTTCGTATAATTCATCAAAATATCTTAATGCTGAATACCACAGTTGATATAGTTCGAATATATGAATGGTATACTTGGCCGAAGTCGGGAATGTTTCTGACAATAGAAACTCACCATTTCGAAACAATCTGGTTAGAACCTCTATATTCTGGCCCATCCTTCGTTCTTCAAAGTAATCTACATTTGGTTGAAGAATGTTGGAACCACCGAACATACTAATGTACTTTGAAGTCGTAAGATCTTGTCCACGAATAGTAAGCGTATTTAACAACTCAATCCCAGGGACTACAGGCATTGATAACACTTTCCAACAAGGATATTGTCCATTATTCGTATCCAAGTCCATGTAACGTTGTTTTAGTGTCAGTTGACTATTAGAAGCATCACGGTACATATCCCTTACCTCTGATTCAGTCATTGGGAAGTTGTCCTGATTACGCCGAATGTAGTAGTCCAAGCGCTTTTCCCACACAATAGCATGCGGCCTAAATATACTCTGAGGTACATACACCAACAGATAATATCCACCATCTGTTGCAGGAATGGAATGAAAGTAAACTTCAAGTGCTGGAGAGATATGTGTTCTGACAACTCGATTGGCTATATCGATTAAGGCTGCGTCCCTAATGGGATTAAGACTTGAACCAATAGAACCTAAATCAGGATGTTTGCTTTCCTCTATACCATAAATAATAATACCGCCTGATGAATTTGCTAATGACGTCACATCCTTTAATAGTTCACGACGTTCACGCGGCGGATCGAGCTTTAGTTCTTTTTTATAATCTAGCCTTTGCGTTTCCGCAATTCGTTCGGAACAAAGGTATCGTAAGTCTTCTTCATTCCATACCTCGTACGGCTTTGATATTGGCAGTTGCACTCGAGTTCAATACCTTCCCTTTATATTCCTATTCAATGATTCGTTCAAACAATGATTTTTACAGTCCGTCTTGGGATTCGCTCTACCTAAGCTTTCAAATACATTTCCTTGATTCTATTTTCAGTAAACTTCCAGTTATCAGGTATCTTATCAGTTGTTCCCGCGCCGAACGCCCTATCAGTCCATTCCTTATACTCATACAGAATGGTCTCTCCACGACCATTTGCACTCTTCTTTAGATGGTCTGCAATATCTTGAGGAATAGCAAGATACACTCTCGGCATCTTCTCTATCGGAACATCTTTGAACTGAACGAGACAAACTATCGTGCGCGGCTTATGTTTTCTGCACCAGGCGTCTGCTGCCGCGTAGTAGTTCTTATCAGACATATAAGATTGTGTAAGCCCCCAACCGCCATCTTGACTGCCTTTAACAGAAACCTTAAGCATCTTGTCGCCTTTAGCTACCATCAAGTCGTATTCAGGTTGGTTTGCACCATACTGTACAGAAACATCATATCCAGCTCTTGCAAATAATGCTGCTGCTATAGCCTCCGCTGCTACACTCACCTGCCACTGATTCATACCAATAACTGTTTCAATCTTACCTATGTAAAGCGGTATATCTTTGGAAACAAACTTTCCACCTGGAAGATACAGTGGACCGATAAGCTCTCTAGTCGTAAGTGGATTACCCGTTAGCAAGTTTACAAATGACTGTAATGCTTCTTCATTTTGTTTTGCTTTCTTCGATGGTTTACCAAATGGTACAAACTCATGAATGATAAATATCGCTTGTGCTGCATTCTGATTCTTTGCTTCTATCAGCGTTCCTGCAACCGCATGGATAAGCTGATATCGAAGCAATCTTATATCAGTAGTTCCAAATATCGCAGAAGATAGTTGCTTGATGCGATCAGGTACTTTAGAGTTCGGATTGGATTTTATGCTTTTGGTAACATAATCATCCACGATGTCTCCAAACGTCTCATCGACTTTCGCTTCGACGGCAACTAGCGTTTTCTTCCCGTTCGCATTTCCTATGACAATCATATCGTGATTACGACCGCTGCCTTTGAAATCATCCAGCTTTGTCTCATATTCTGGAACGGCCCATTCTGGTTGAAAGCCATCAACATCTGGCTGTGACATAAACAGATCGGATAAGTCCAAGGGTATCCTCGGCCCATTAGTAGTCATCCATGCTTTAGCGAGTTCCTTTGCGCTGCGCCCATCCTTCCAGTGCAGTTCACCACGGGCTGGTGGTGCAAATGTAAACCAGTCGTCGAGAGAGAGTATAGGATTCCCATTGCTACTAGTAACCTTCATTCGACCACTCCTAACATAATGATTAAAGATTACTCTGGTTGTAAATCCCTCCACATATAACAGGCGATTTCATCAAGCATTTCCTCAGTATTCCATCTAGCGTCAACGAACGGTATGTATTTGATTTCGTCTGTTCCAACTGCTTTCCGAATTCTTTCATGTTCTGCGGATGGAGCGATTACAGCAAATACAGAACTTAAATTGAACCTTATTTTTCGTCTTACACGCCATTCCCTTTCCCAATGAAAGTCATGGCCTTTTTTAACGATATTGATAATTGCTCCCAAGGTAAAGAAATGTCCTAGGTCACCTTCATCGTTATAAGCCCTGATAAATTCGTCGTATTGCTGGTGCAGGTAATTAATCATAAGCGTGTTTTCATCATATACATACAACACTGGATTACCACGGGATTCTCTGATCTTATTTTTTTTGAACACAAGACCATATGCTTCCAGATCAACCTTCCTTCCTGATATGCTGGTCAATAAATGAATCTTATCCAAAGGTGTTTCCGTAAAGCACACGACGTTGAACCGATCTTGAAGAGCGATATCTTCTCTTCTAAGCTTTGGAGAGAAGAGACAATGATGGTTATAGCCATGAATAATCTCATCTTTGATAATTGACACAAGGTTTTGCCTAGCGCTTTTCCCGTCTCTAGCTTTTGTTAGATGGACTACATATTTAGAAATATCAGTTCTATGAGAAAGGATTTCTTCAATGCTACGCGACAAACATCTCACCTCCTATTTCGAACCTATCTTTCCTATGGTTTCAAGCTTTTTTTCCTTCTGAATGACTCTACAATAAATTCCTTTGCATAACTTAAGTCGCACTTAATAGCGTGCCTATATGGTTTTTGTATGTCTACAAGACGGAAACTTACTACATCCAAGAAACTCCTCACCCTGTTTGCTCAACCTTTTAACCATGAGAGCACCACATTTGCATGTCATCGAGGTGGCTGCCGCGGCCACTTCCTTATGAGCCTTCATAATATCCGATCTAGCTATAGACGCTTGCCGCGGAACCTTCTTCCCAGGTTGCCACTTCCCCCATGCCCTAAGCTTCTGCTCTACAAGCCCTCCATGCCAATAATCCACTTTGAATTGCTCTGCTTCCTTCTTCGCTGGCCTTGTCAAATCTGAAGTTGTTACCAACAGCGATAGAATACAGTCATGATTCCTTTTCGCCGCGACCAGTTCACGCACAGTTTGAACAGGAACGGAGTTATGATCGGCATAACACTTAGCTTGTACTGCTGTCTTCTCGCCGCGTCTATCAATAATGACCAAATCCACACCGCCGTCATTGCCACCGACTCCAACCTCATGAACCGTGTACCCTTGATCACGGAAGTATAGAGCAAGAAGCCGTTCAAATTCAGCTCCAGACAAGTCAGAAAGCTTGCTTGCTAGGATAGCTTCATCAGTTTTTGGATTTCTTAAAGTACGCCTTGGTACAGTTATCTTCTTAGTCGTTGATCTGCGCTTCTTTCGCTGCTGCTTCTTCCCTATAGTCGTTTGTTCCAAGATGGATACAATCACACTAAGAACAAGAATGCCTGTAAGCATCCAACCTACGGAGCCGAAGGGAAGCTTAGGAAACTGTATAGGACCAGAAGAAAGCCAATGAATAGAATGGTTAATCATATGCCACCTACCTAAATAAAAAAGGGATGCGCCGCCAGGCAACACCCTTCCTTATGCCTATATACGATTATAGGACAAAAATACCATTTTTGGAATCCTTGCTTCATTATTCCCTATGATTCAGCAAATTTCTTCCTTGGAAGAACAACTGGCGATATAGATACTCATCCATTCAATATCATTTCCTCGATCTCCTACACTCTCTTGATCGTTACGCCCCGCCGTTGTTTCACACCTAGATATGCTCGACTGATTGACCTATTTGCTTCTGCCCAGCATCATGTCTGTTCCCATATCGCTGGTGAAGCGAATACGGTTATCGTCCAGAAAGCGAATGATAGCTGGTACGCTTTTGTTACCATCCTTGTACTCAAAGAAAATGCTTGTATCATCGAAGGACAGAACCTTAAAGTCCATGCTTTCCGTACCGAATAGATTGGCACTGACCATAACTCCATTCTTCTTATCGCTTAGTTTAAATTCAATAGATACGTCCTGTAATAATTCGCTTTTGCTTGGCGGAGTATTCCACTTTCCTTTCAGTCGCGTCAACGTATCCACTTTATTGGCGTCAGAATACGTAAGCTTGTCAATCTTCCAGCCATACTTCGTTTTCACGAGAACCACCGTTGCTTGAACTGTATAGATTCTTCCTTCCACATTGCGTTCGATAGACTGAGTGATTGTAGCTGTCGTTTTATCATCCGATAGCTGCAAATCAGCTTTTGTATATGAAGGCAGTAGCCAGCGTGTGTCATCGCTTTGGCTGTACTTGGGAATAATGCCTTTACTGCCAGATGATTTGCCCATGTTATCATTCAGAAACTCATAGGTAAAATTATTAGAGAAGAATGGTCGCATGAACTTCCTCGCCTCCTGTTCGGACTTAGGCCCTGTCCATGACAATTGAAGTTTATATGCGGTCTGTAATATCTGTAGAGCCTTTTCAGGTGCCAATTCAGAAGTTTGGCCGCGTTGTGTATCCTGCATGCCATCCTCGCCAAACGTACTGGCATTGTATTTTTTACTTTTCTCGTCCCATTTAAAAACAATCTCATTGACGAAGCCTGCTGAGAGGGGAACCCTGTTTGAGCCGTTATCACTTTCATTTTCAAATCCTTTGAATTCCTCGTATCCATCCTGATCCACATCAGCTATCACGTTAGTGTCGTGAAATTGAGATGCTACGTGATCAATACTAACAATCTCATTCTTCTTAACCGTAAAGACCTCAGCCAGATAGCCACCATTTCCGTACATTACGACAGCAAGAGCCTTCTTGTACGAAGGATTGTTTATTTTGAATACCGATACTGCCGAACCGTTATCATCAAACTTTTTGGAAACAGTTCTGACTCCTGTCTGCGGATTATATACAGACACGTAGACATCTGCTTTATCCATCAACGTCTTCTTGACGGTGTATATGATGATCTCATCCTGACCGTCATTGTTCAAATCATAGAGGAGAGGTTCACCCACATTTGCTTCTGGAACCTTAAATTCCGATATGAAATCTTCTTTGGCCTTTTGCACGGCGATGATCTTTTCCTGCTCCGAAAGCTGCTTGCCTTGCTGGATAGAAGCTTGATTGGACAAACTCCCCTTTTGATCCGTCTCCTGACTGCATCCAGCAGCGACAGCCAAAATGACAAGCCCAATAAATACCTGTTTCAAACGTAATCCCTCCTGGTTCGCCTATTGTTTATTATTTTATTTAACGTCCCATAAGGGATAACATGATAACAACCACTATGGATATGAGCAACAGCAACCCAAAAAAAGCACAACCACAGCCACTCTTGAATTTCCCCATGGCATCATCTTCTTTAATGAAGACAATGAAGCATACTATGAATATCACAATGAGTCCAGATACCGTTAGCAGATGCCTGAAAACTCAGTGGTAGCAAGGCTTCAGCAACCACAACGTAGTAAGAAAACAAAAGGGGATGCCCTCAGCGGACATCCCTTCTGGTACTACTTATGGAGACGAGGGGAGTCGAACCCCTGTCCGAAGATAACGCCACACAGGCTTCTACGGGTGTAGTCACGGTTTTGATGTCACCCTAGAGACGCCCCGTAACCGGCTCCCCTTCAGGTCAGCCTGATTGTCTTCTTCCGGTAGACCCCAGGCGGAGACCTACCGGCGTATCCCACTAAAGTTGAGCCCCTATCCTAGCACATGGGCGATGCTAGGCAGAAGCACGCTCACAGGTTATTAAGCTGCTAAAGCGTAGTTTGTTGTTGTTTTCCATTTAATAGGCGTTAGCGTTGATGAAGCGGATGCTCCCCACTAATCATGTTCATATTTAATGCTCAAATTTTTAATTGTAATCTTCTCCATAAAACATAAACGAAATATCCTGGTCGTCATTTATTTTACAGCTAATCACATTGTATTCGTTTTCGTCAGATATATTAAAATCAATTTGAACTATCACAGGTATTAAAACATCGGTCTCGACTTCAAGTTCAACCTCCTTTTCAAAAAGATATTTCCCTTCTTCTTTATCAAAAATAGAGTTCTCATAATCTGTATAGGTCACTTCTGCCTCAAAGTTAACTCTTACTTCAAATTGAAGGGTTGCCTTATTTTTTCCCAATTCAATAACATTCACGTCATCTTCTAATTCAACACCCAAAACTTCAATATTTTCAACATAACCATCCTCATTTTCCACGGAGAATCCCCGATCAGGAAAATCACGACTAATAATTTCTTCAATATTTTCAAAGTGTTTTCCCACTAAATTCACAACAAAATTATGTCTGAACTCGTCAGTACTTGTCACTAGATTTAAAAATAAGTCAACAGTTTCTATATGATGCAAGTTTGAATTATTTTCGCAATAATTCGCCAAATCATTGTCTGAAGAAATTACATACATTTGTTCAGAGTTAATATTGCACCAACTATCTAGTGCCATTAAATTGATGGCATCAGGAAACTCCGATTTCTTTTTATCGCTGAATGGAGCAGTCCCTTGGAAATAACTATTCAATAGCTTACTTATCGACACAGAATCAACTGAAACAGTTGATATTTTTGAAATTTCCCTAAAATCATCAAAATTCTTTTCAATGACTGAGTTAATCGAGTTACTTAAAACACTGTTAAAGATTGCGTTATATTGTGATACATGACGAAGAATCATACCTTTTTTACGAAGTGATTCTAACGCTAATTTAACTTCTCTAGATTTTTCGTTTATTTTGTTCATTAATTCATTCACGACTATTTCTGTAATAAAGAGTCTTATATGATTTTCATTTGCCAACTTTGCTATTTGTCCAAGCAGTTGATCTTTGAAATTAAAGTTTCTTGAAATGTAAATCGATGAATCGATAAAAACATTAATTGGCTTCAACCCTTCCAACTCTCAACCTCCTACTATAATTCAACCGCTACCGTTGCACATCATAAAATAACATTCAACGAGTTACCTATTTACTCTTTCCAATCCACTAATAAATTGTTTACTTTTAGCATTTTTCAACAAAATTCCTTTTAGCGAATTCCAATAGCTAGAACCAACTGAACTCGCAATTGCGTTGCAAATGGCGAATGCCAATTGCTCCTCAAATTCATACCATTTATCGCTATATATTACTTGTGTTCTTGATGAGTTTAAATCAAGGTCTCTAATACCGCAAACATCAATCACTAATAGTACTGTTAATGGCCACTCTATTCGCACCTGATTTTTTTGTACTCTCCATGAATCAGGAAACAGCGTTGTTGGAATTTCGATTCCGTGCAAAGAAAGTCTAGACTTAGATTCTACTACACTTCTATAATTTGAGGTTTGCTTAATCTCATTTTCTGAATTCACTCCAATGGACGTCGAATGCATATCAATATCATTGCTACCCATAGAGTATGATTTTTTTAATTCATATGATTTTTCGTCTATTATTACTTTCTTTGTTAACAATTCTATTTGCTCTACTGGCTTTCCTTGATCCTCCAGAAGGTAGACTACAACAAGACCCACAATACCTATGTTGTCCTTATCGTCTATTGTAAACTCTATTCTCCGTATATTCTCATGCTCTTGCCAATCATCGTCTTCTATGGAGTCTACTTTTATATCTTTAAAGCTATTTTCGTCACGAGATTCTACTTTACTATTGCTCTGAATTATTATTTTAAATGGTGGATTCGGGACTACATTTACTACGGAATTTATAAATTCCTCATCGGTCATTCTATCCCATGGATTCTTATTTTTTCTTAAAACTAATTTAGTTGAAGTACCTGGAGTACGTCTCTCACCTTTCTTGATTAAAAAAATGCTTTCTTGTCCTTCAACAGTTAAACTAATCGGCTCACTAGAATCATGAGGTCCATAAATCCTTCTGGTATCAACAATAAGAGTATCACTGACCATAAAACACGACAATATCCCAATACCGAATCTTGAGGTAGGATTAAAATCCGCTTTCGTTTCAGCCTTCAAGTCGTAAAAATCTGATGATTTATAAAAGGATGAACCAACTCTTGAATAATATCTATCAATAATATCCTGATCCATACCAGTACCGTTATCTATTACTTCAAGTACATCTTGATGTTCTTCCTCGCTGTATTTTACGATTATCTCAGGAGAATAAAAATTCCCCCAACGTTTTTCTAATGCTTGTCTCAACAAACATGCATCAATAGAGTTTTGTATTAGTTCTCTTAGGGCAACTTCTGGATCGCCGTATAGTTTAGTTCCCATCAGTAAATCAATTACCTGGCTTTTACTAAGATTAAATTGAGTGTCTCTATACAAGTAGAGCGGCTTACCATAAATATCTTTTTTAGTTGTGATTTTAGTCCTATCAACACTAAATGGTATTTGCATCATTAGATCTCTATGCACACCACGATGAAACTCATTAATAGTAGATACGATATTATTACTTACGCTAAGCTCAAAATCTATTACATTGCAAAATGCATGTATCGAAGCTTCAATAGCAGGATGCGTGCACTTTGCATGGAATTGAATACATGTATTACTTATCAGCCAAGACTCGATTGCCCTGTGTTTATTCCATTCTTCTAAAGATACAGGGTGTTTAACTGCTAAGTGCGAATATAAAACTGCTGGAGTACGCTTAGCATCGAAATCTAATATATCAGCCAGTCTCAAGATAACTGCAACTAAAGGCAGGCATGCGTAAGCACCTTGTCCACACAAAAGCCACCTATCTAATTCCAGTAAAGACAAAGCATTTTCATTATGACTGAAGCATATCTCTGAGATTTCCCACGTTAAATCTGTATCCTTATACTTAATTTTGCCCGCCCAATCCCGAGCAATTATTTCTTTCGAACGAAACGAATGCGTTTCTCTAATATAATCAGATATTAAATAACCTTTTAATAAGTCTGCTTTACTGTAGTCTCCTTGGCCAACAAGTTCCTCTACTGTTTCCATTCTATCTGGTCTAGCCAAGGTAAATCTTTTAAACTGAGAATATTCTTTTTCTTCGCAATCGTTTTCAAACTTAGGGTTAACGTCCCATACTTTTCGCCATGAAATAACATGCTTTTCATCCGGTGCCATACCAATATCATGAAGAAACGCACTTAAAATGAGCAATAGCAACTCTGGAGTTGATAACTTAACGATGTTTTCTTCTGAGATAAGTTTCTCCATTAAACCTAAAACCCTAAATAGATGATCTCCATCGTGAAGTGTAAATTCACCCATATATCTGAGAATTGTTTTTGTTTTTTGATAAGAGTAGTGACAAACATCATCTACGAGGACGACAACATGATCCGTATCTTCGCTTCGGCACTTTGAAACTAGTGCTTGGTACAAGGCAGAATTTTTCAATCTCAATTTTGTCTCTTCACGCCAATCGTCTTGCATACAATATCCCGCCCTTGTTTACACATTCTTTTCAAAATACTACTTCATCCTTGAAATAGCCGTATTAAGCACAGACGCCAACCACAGCAATTCACCTGATCCAAATATAAGATGTGCCAGTGGCAGCTCGCCTTGATATCCCCGTCGATGGGACTCCGCGATCTCCAAATAAGCCTTGCCAACGCTTTCAGGAATATCCTTCGACTGCATCAGTGTACCTGCAACTATCTGGTCAACAATACGATTATTCTCTGCTATCGCTTCTTCAACCGTAAGCTGGAGTTGTTCCCATTCGAGCTCAATTCCTGAAATCCGCAGAAATCCATCATCTATCTTTGCTACCCACTGCTCGCCGTGCTCATTCTCGTAATATGAAAAGTATGATCCGCTTTGATCGCCTATTGCCCATACAGGCGGGTTTTTACCTTGAATATTTATACGAAGCTCAGCCGACAACCTTACCAGCCCCTCCATTATGAGATGCTTGACTCAATGATATGTTCTCATATCGATAGCTGGCTGTCAAAACGATTGTCGACTGAACAGCTTACAATTTATCTAAATTCTGTAACCAATATCTTTTCGTATAGTACAATATCACTTACCTTAAATTGAATCGTTAAAAACAGCTTTCCTGTCTCTCGCTGTATATATACAGTCGAAACATACTTCCCAACAATCGGATGCAACAACGCGGGATTCTGCACATCTGCATCCAGCAAACCAATCAGTGTCTGAATATCATATTTCACCGACGTAACATAATTCTCTGGCAAATTCACATGCTCAACCTGTGATGCCAGTACCTCACGCTCAATATGCTTATCCGCAAGCTCCTGGTTCATCTCCGCAAGCATTTCCTGATGGTACGGCTTCCCTTTGCCGGCCTGAACGTCCTGTTCCACTGATTGGATCCGCCGAGTTAGAAATGCAATTTCAGCATCGACATTAGAGAGCCTGACAACGACATGTTTGTTCTTCTCATTGTGATAATGTAGAATCTCTTCTTCAAGCTGGTTATCCATTGATAAACGAAGAAGCGTCGTACGCAACTTGTTCGTAACTATCTCTTCAACTCGTTCTTTTCGCCACGATACATAGGAACAGAACTCTTTACCCTTTCGTTGGAAACCGCCGCATACATAGTATCTATGACCGCCCGTTTTTGCTGATGTAACATTGCCGATCATCTTAGAACCGCACTTATCACATACCATGATTCCACGGAGCCAGTAGGGTGATACCGATGCAGTTCCAACTGCCGTATGAACCACGCCGCCTCCATTATGCCGTTTCTTCGACTTCTCCTGACATTCTTCAAATAGATCGACGGTAATAATCGCTGGATGGGCATTTTCCGTTACAACCCATTCTGAGCGATCACGCCACTTTACACCCTTCGTTTGATACTCTTGTTTGTTCCATACTCTCCTGCCGATGTACGATTCATTATGAATAATGGCTCGAATCGTAGAGGTTGACCACATTCGTCCTTTCTGCGTCGGCACTTTAAGCTCATTCAATGCGGAAGCAATCTTATGATAGCCCTTATCCTCAAGAGCGTATTGATTGAATATAAAACGAACAATATCTATCTCTTCACGCGGGCCGGGAACCCATACTGCCTTTGTCTTCTGATTTCCTAATGCAATATGTTCTGTTCGATAGCCATACGGAGGTGTGCCGCCGTTGCTATAGCCCTTCTTCGCATTCTGAGTCATTCCTTTACGAACTTCAACAGCCAGATTCGCATTGAAGAACTCCGATACGATTTCAAGCATTCCTTCAAGCAGCACATTTTGCGGCGTATTATCCTCTGTCTGCTCTGTCATTGAAATCACTTTAACCCCAATCTGACCAAGCAATGCTTTATAAAAAACATGGTCGTCGCGTTTCCGAGAGAACCTGTCGAACTTATGGACGACGATAGCGTCGAAATTACGATTGGCACGTTTAGCCATCGCAATCATCTTTTGAAACTCTGGACGATCATCCGTCTTAGCTGATTGTCCTTTCTCTACAAACTCATGAACGATAGTCCAGCCTTTTTCGCGGCAATACTGCTGAATAGCTTTCAATTGAGCGGGGATTGATAACTCCTTTTCTGCTTGACGATCAGATGAAACCCTAACATAACAAACTACTTTCATAGTAAACAACTCCTTCGTATTATGGTTTTTGGACATAAAAAAAGCAGGCATACCGTTAGGCATACCTGCGTCGAACATCATGCTACTCATTTCATGATCTTACGAGACTTCACTGCTGACTGTGCTGCAATCCATAACTTTTCATCAATAATCGCTGGATGACCATTTTTCTTGATAATCCAATCCTCCTTGGGATTCTTCGTTTTCGTTACCTCGCACTTCTTGTTCCAAATACGATGACCGCAGTAAGCGTAGTTATCAATAATTGAAAGCACAGTAGATGGTCGCCAAACCTTTACACCGGATTCATCTTGCTCGTTCAAGATACGTGCTATCTTCTTGCCTCCATTGCCCGCGGCCGCTAACTGAAATATTTGCTTTACGATACTTACCTCGATGTCCGGGCCAAGAATATAGTTCACTTTGCTGCCATTACGATGCAGACGATAACCGAACGGAGCTCTGCCGCCGCAATGGAAACCTTGTTCTGCATTCTCTCGCATGCCCTTTAGCGTTTCGAATTTCAAGTTGACGTTATACCACTCACTGATAACCTCAAGCATTCCTTCAAGAAGAACGCCGTGCGGAGTTTCAGGCTCAGTTGGTTCTGTTGCCGAAAAAACAAAAACACCCAACTTCTTCAGGAGGGCTTTGTAAACAACGTGATCTTCACGGCTTCGACTGAACCTATCAAATTTATGAACTAGGACGGCTTGAAACGTTCTGTCGGTTTTTTGGGCGTCGGCAATCATTCTTTGAAAATCAGGACGATCTGCAGTCTTCGCCGATCTCGCTTCATCGACGAATTCATCTACGATCCTCCAGCCCCTCTCCTCAGCGAATTTCTGCAATGCCTCACGTTGGGCCGGAATGGATAATTGCTTCTCTGCTTGTTGCTCGGATGATACCCTTAAGTAGATAACGACGTTCATTCTCTGCTCCCCTTTTAATATTTAGATTGCAATATAAAAAAACCGATCTAAGTCAGATCGATTTTCGACGTTGTGCCTCTCTATGAGAGTCGGTAGTCTTCCACTCCGATTTATCCATGCATCCTGGCTGCGGCGGGGTTTTCGTCCCGTACGAGTAAAATACGAGTTTTCTACAAAAGCTCTATCTCCGTGTGCTCGGTAGCCGATTTAGTCTTCTTCAATCGAATAGAGTATACGTCGTCGTCTCGCAGACCTGTACCTTCTAGGATCGCATAGTAGAAGATTGCCATGTTGTCGATGTCTTTGCTCATATCTGATAGTTGAAATGACATTTGAACTTGCATCGGCCCGCCGACAGCTATCTGCATACCATCCTTCTGTAACCCATCGATAATAGGATCGGTATATTGGTATTCGAGCGGAAAATAAGAATGACCCCAGTCTAAGAACAGCGGCTCGACCTTTGGCTCACAATAAAACCTTTCTCGCACACTATGAATAAGTTTTTGATTACCGCCGCCGCCCACCTCATACAGCTCAATCGTAACTAGGTCAGGGGACTGCGATATTGCTGTTCTTTTCGTAGATGCCTTGAAGGAATGCCCAATAGCAGCACTGTTAATAAATTGATCAGATGCTACGACAAGTTTGTTTATACCGTCCAATATTGATTTCATTATTAAAAGCAACTGGCGTCCATTAATGTTTCTTGACGATTCGATTGATATTTCAACATTATATATGCCGAGCAGCGGCAACTGGTACCCTACCTCTCTTATCGCCGATCTAAATATCATTGATATCTTCGCTTGAAAATCCATCATCGGGATGTATTGAAGCACGTTGATATCGTTCCAAACACCTCGTTCTTCATGTGGATACGATTGAGCTCGTGGTGCGTCGTATATCTTTAAATACGAAGAAGCGTCATGCTCAATCTTAACGCTGGTAGGGTCAATCAACACTGATAATGTGCGAAGAGGCTTTTTCATATGAACATCCTGCCTTTAATTTTCTTCATTTCTAAAGAGTCAAACGTATGCTTTATCAAATATTTGGGACGAAGTATAATATGCTCTTTCAAGTCAGGGTTTGGCTTACACTTTCCAACATCACCGTAGTACACGCCTCTAAGAAAGTAGCATCTCACCGGGACAAATTCACCTTTGCGTAGTAACCACTCCATCGTTGTCAGAGCTGCACTGGGAGATACGTTTAGATTATAGCAGAAACCTTCGTCTAAACTCATCTTCCCAGCAGGATTGATTGATACGATACGCTTATCTATCCCGCCGAAATATTCAATATGGCAATGAGCATACAACATTAAAAGAAATTTCAATCTACGATCATTCCACGTTTGCCTCGTACCAGGAGTGTTACGTAGTCGTTCCTTAGTTACAGCTTTAGTAGGGACCATGATGAAACCATGATTAATACCCTTTAGATTCGCATGATTGCATGGAATATCTGCATTACTTGTGAACTTCTGTGTTTGAGGATTATAGTCAGGAGCAGTTAACAAAGAGCATCTGAATGAAGACCGAATACTAATTCCTCTTCTTTGAATAAAATGTTCTGCTTCCAAGCTATCCAATACAGCATCAACTATTGGTGAGTAGTTATTCAACTTCGTCGAATTAGCGGCTAGTGTCGCATATCCCAAGTCAACATTGATCTTTTGTTTACTCAACATAGAGAGATTATCTTTCACACTATAGAACTTACACAGGTACAAATAGATTCTAAACCTATCTTTATCATCAAAGAAGTTGCCGTATAAATCAAAGAGAACCTTACGTTGAAAAGTAAACCATTGTTTTACAACCTCAAACGATGGCTTCCCGTGGAGATTATAGATGAATGCTGATACGTCTATCGTTGTTACCATGTTAGCCTCCATTGATCTGTAGTATAAATGTAGTGTAAAGCCAATGATCGCTTAGGTGAAGAAGATCACTTGTTCGATGTTACTCAAGTCATGTCAACCCCGAGCAGAGCGAGTGCATTTTAGGGTTGATATGACGACTCATCACGCTGACACTGAATATTGTCCTTAGCGTTAGCTAAGGGCTGGCTCACGCCGAGTGACGGGAATGCAAAGGGTGGTAATCCTTTGCGTCTCCCCTTTAGGGGACGGAAGGGGATGTTTTCAGAACTAGCACATCAATCGACGCTAATCGAGGTTCTTAACAATCAGGAAAGAGCCTCCAGCAATGGTAGCTCCTTGTAGAATGTTGCGAACAAGAAAATCGACGCCAACCATATTTTCGTATTCAATATAGTGATTCTAATTCAACTTCTTGACTGTCAACTGAATGGTTTCCATAGCGACCAGAGCCTCGCGAATTTCTTTTGGCATCTGAATTTCTAAATGTACGCCATTGAACCGGATCATCACTTCAATTGCGTATAATGGCAACAAAGCATCAACTATCGCCATAAAACTGAAATTTGCAGTTCGCAAGAAAATTTCATTGTCGCATGTAATGAGAGAAACATAGAAATCATTCGCAGACAGCTTAAATGATGCAGGTAAACGCAGACCATTTGTAGTAATCTTGGCTGAGATAGTTTCGTAATGTTGAACAGAGAAAGGAAGGGTGGTTGACCACTTTATAACGCTCTCTTGAAGCTTCTGAATGGCTGATGATGTATCATGAATGATTGTATCAGCCATTTGTTTCAACAACTCGATAAACTGTGTAAAAGACAACCGTAGAAGGTCACTGCGGAAATATATTTTCTTATGAATCTTATCGAGCAACAGAAGAGGGCCGGTAGTCAATAATGAATCAAATAACCTGACTTTCCATCCGGTGATTCGCTCGAACCAATTAATCCAGATGGATTGTGTTGAATCATGTTTATTGTCGCTAACGACGATAACATATTTGTGATTTCCGTCTATTGAGTCCAACTCAATGATTTCTTTACTTAAACGTGCAGACCATGGTAGCATAGATTTCATTTGTACCAATCGTGTCTCAATTACTTCAACGACTACAGGTAGTTGACGATCTTTCATAGTGAGAATCAATCCTTTCAAAATGTATTTATGGGAATAATATTAAGACGGTTGATCGAAAGTCATTTGTAAATGGATGGGTGTGTATGGTGGATAGCATGGCGATGCCATATTTCAGACAATCGTCGCCATCGCTATCCATCACATCACATGTCACAACTGTTTCGATAAGCGATTTTTGTAATGGTTTGTCACATTAGCCCTTGCTCTTTCAAACTAAGAAATCGATTATCGCCAATTATGAGAGAGTCCAAAACCTCAATCCCGACAACTTCCCCAACCTCGACGAGACGTTTTGTTAAAGAAATATCCTCTTGTGAAGGGCTTGGATCGCCGCTTGGGTGATTATGTGCCAGTAAGATAGAAGCACTGCTTCGTTTTATTGCAGCACGAAATACTTCTCTTGGATGAACAATCGCACTGTTCAAAGTTCCAATAGATATGATGTCTTTTTGTATCAGATGATTCTTGGTATTTAGATGAAGAAGGCAGAATCGTTCCTGCTGAAGATACCGCAATTCAGGCATTAAATAATCAGCGGCATCTTTCGGACTGCGGATGATGAACGGAGAACCGGATGGTATATTTAACCTTCTTGCCAATTGCAGAGCGGCCATGATTTGATGGGCTTTGCGAGGGCCAACGCCTTTGATGTTCAGCAATTCTTGCTCCGTAACATCCATCAACTCAGCAAGAGACGGGAAGCGGGAGAATATTTCTTCAATGATATAGGAGCCGGTTTTTTCTGCGAGTGTTTCAGCGAACAGGGATTTGATTGATGACAACTCATATGAATTCATTTGGGCAGCCTCCATTAATAAATGCAAAAAAGAGAAGCCGCGGCGACTCCTCCAGTTGCAAGATTTGGTGAAATTGGATAATATAAATACAATGTTATTTTTTCTTAGTCGCTCCGTTATCGGGCGGCTTTTTCTTTTTGTAGACTGTCGATATCAAGCTGAATTAGTGCAGTACGGACTAGAATCTGACAATAGGTCTTCCCTTCTTCCGTATGAAGTGGGGCATCTTTATCCATCGACTTCATCAATGATCGCAGAAAGCTTCTTTTCTTCATTAGTTCATGCATCTTTGCCATGCTTATCACCTCCCTTCATACAATGGAACTTAATCCCAATAAGCGTTATACTGCAGCACATCACAAGCACCGTCTGATCGATGTCAAACAACGTCGCCTACCTTCGGATTTGAGCGGTAAAACTGATAAGAACAGTAACCTTCGAGTTCTGCAATGCGACGACAGCATACTTTTCAGCGTCAATCGGAACGCTGTAAATGTATCCTTTTTGCTCACAGAATCCGAGATACTGCTTCTGGCTGTTGCATTTGAATGTTTGAAAGTTCATTGTGGATTCGCCTACCTCCATGACTCTACTGAAATAGAACAATGTATCAACCTTTTGTTTTTGCAACCTGCATCTGATGCCGTTGTAACTGTTGTGGAAACTCCCGATGAAAGTATGCCGTCATCCATCGAGCCGCTGTACTATCATCAACCTGATAAATCCGACGACAATATGAGTACAGCAATATGCCCGCCATACGAATGCCGCCGTTCATCACAAGTTGTTTCAAGACAGTTGTTAATTCCTCAGGCAATCCGCATTTTTCAACCATGTGCTCACCTCCTTTCACTGCTCCGGTTAATCTCACAACCGATGAATTTATCACTGTCAAATGCAAACACAAATAACCCGCTTTAATGCAAGCAGGCAGTAACGGTTTATCGATAGACTAAAAACTAGGATTTCAATCGTACGGCAAACCTGAGACAATTCAACTGCTCACATACCAACTCTCAAAATGTATCGCGACCAATCGCCTACAACAGCGGCAAAACAGCAACACGAATCTCATACTGCATGTGCCAGCCTGCTTCTTCCAATTCAGCTACCATTTTGTCGTAATCGATGAAACGCGTTATACCGGCAGGAACGCAGCCGTAATATCCTAACCGCACCAATTCATCAGCAACATCACGAAGACTACCCACATCGTAGTACACAACGTAATGTCCGCCTTTCAAGATGTGAATTACTTGATCCACGCCTTCAGTACACCCGCACAACGCATATACAAGCCGATAATCATATTGACCGAGCACAGCGGCGGCATCATTGATTGCAAATACATCATCGTATCTATCAATGATGAATGGAGCATCGAAATCGACTATCAGGCATTTTGTATCGTTATCTTCAATGCGTTGCATAGCCTGTTCCAATTCATCCCGACTCACGGGAAGAGTCAGCCATGTTCCCTCTATAGTTGTCCGACCGCATGTTCTTTCTTTTGCCAAGCAAATCCTAATCTGCATCCAAAATCTCCTCCATCAGCAATTTGTACTGCTCTCTCGAACATCACCGCAAACTCAAATACAACGACGATAAGTGTAATATTTTAATTGTTCATCTGTATTCACCTCACTTTCAATCAGGACGCCTCTCACCATCCATTTCCTCGCTGTCAAACAAGGTAATAGAAACAAAAAAGGGATGCAACCTGTCTGTTACGACAGATTACATCCCTATTTGACCCGGGTGGGGCATGAAACGCCAACCGGGGGTACTTCAATTATGTATGGAGGTACCGAGAAAAATTATATATGATTTTTTTGCCATATAGGCAAATTGAGCAGTATTCATCTCATTGTGACCGTATTCTCCGATCAACCGTATTCGTAAATTCCTGTGTCATTTTTATGATGAAGTCCACATCTTCAACTGGACGATTGGCGAGTAACGCATTCAAGGATTCGATTTTGGTACGTGTAACGTCTGCACCAGAATGATCTTCAACATCCTCGGTATTTTCGAACAACTGGGCAGGCTTGATTCCTAACGCGATAATAATGCGACCCAGCGACTCCAGAGAGATGTTACGACTCGACCTTTCAACATCACTTATATACGTAAAGCTAAGGCCGGATAGTTCGGCTAATCTTTCCTGTGTCAGTCCTCTGGTTTTCCGAATACTGCGAATTCGTTCACCAACCATTTTTTTGAAATCAAACATGACGATCACCTCTACTAAAGATTAGTAGAGAATGAATGGGACTCGAATACTATCATCGTTGAAATATAAACTTAACGTATAAGAGTAGTGTGTAGTATAATAGTCGCATTGGAATGAACTTCCACTTAGTACAACTTACTCAATGAGAGGGTGACTGTATTCAAAAGCACATGGATTGCGTCAGTTACATACAAGGAGATGATTGCTTAACCGGAAACAATAAATATGATTTTTCACCGCGACATCATTGTAAATTATTGATTTCACATTCTATACTACTTGGGGGAAACCACATGAACAAGAAAAAACTTGCATCAGCACTTATGACGGGTGTACTGACCATTGCATTGACCGGACAAGCGTTATCCGCACCAATTGAGTATGGAGAAGAACTTAAAAATGCACCTCAATCAACCCCATATGTGACATTTACCGATTTGCCACAAACGTATTGGGCTTATAATTATATTGCTAACATGGTTCAGAAGAAAGTAATCGAAGGCTACGTAGACAATAAATTCAGACCGGAAAATACAATCACGCGAGCTGAATTTGCTACGATCATCGTCAAAGCATCTGGCATCAAACCGGCTAAAGTCAACTACGCTTCATTTAGTGATGTTCCTGTTTCCAATTGGGCAAGTCCGTTCGTTGAATCTGTAAAAGACTATATGACCGGCTACCGGCTGGCTAATAGTCAGTATAACTTTAACCCAGATACTCCTGCGACCAGAGAGGACATTACCGTTGCCATCGTCAGGTTAAAGGGATACGACACTCGACTTGCCAATCGGGCGGCAGTAGAACCGATGTTCAAGGATTTCGAGAGTATTAGTGAAAGTGCGAAGGATTATGTTGCAATCGCCGTCAAAGAAGGACTGGTTAGCGGTTACCCCGATGAAACATTCAGAGGACAGGCAACCATAACTCGGGCAGAGGCATCAGCTTTGCTTTACAGAGCTTTTCTGTATGGGAATGATAATAAGGGAGTCGGAGGGCAAGGAGGCTCTTCCACAACGCCTACAGCACCTGTAACGCAACCATCGACGAATCCGCAACCGGCTCCCAAGACAACCACGCCGACAACTACGAACCAATCACAACAACCATCACAAGCGGCTAAGTTTAGCGTTGATACCCTTGTAGGCGGCACAGGAACGGGTGATGTGGATGGGCCTGTTTATCAGGCAAAGATTAATCAGGTTGACAACATGGTTGTCGATAAGGACGATAATGTATACGTTCTTGATAGTAGCAAGAAAAAGATTCGTAAGTTTAACAAATCAAACGGAACTCTTGAGACATTCAAGACTATCGATAGTCAATTCAATTGGGAGTACTCGCAAGAGGGGAAGAATGTAATTCACTTCGATTACACCAAATTTCAGCCGACCAGGCTTGCTTATAATATCACCAGTAACAAGTTGTATTTAATGGGAATTACAAAATCCTCTGATAGGGAGTATCGCTACCATCGAAACATTTTCGAGATCAGTCCTTCCGTTCATAGCGTCGTTTATAAATTGAATTCTATTGAAACGAGCACTTCAGGATGGATCAGCGATTATAGTAATTTTGTTGCCTTCAGTGATCCCAATACCATGTTCTTCAAAGAAATCGGATTTGGTGATTTTATTTACAAAAGCTCTCTTGATAGTCATACATCCGATGTAATCGCAAGTAGAAATGATAAAACAGGTGTTGACCTGAGTGGAGTAGCAGAAGGCATTATTACAGAAACAGATATCTTCACTTTTGGAACGGGTAATAATACCCTGTCTAAAGTTCATCTCTTCCCGCGTCAAGTTGAGACAATCAAGACGATCGGCAATATAGAATTCGATACTATCAGTACCAATAAGGGCAAGTTTTATATTTCCAGCGGCACAACCATTTACGAACTAACTACTGATGGAAAACTGACAACCTTCATCGACGGCAAAGACTTGACTTACAACGACGGCATCCCCATCAAGAAAATCAGTCAATTGAGCTTCGACAGTCAAGGCAATATCATTGTGTATGACGACGAAAACAAGGCGATCCGTCGAATTAACTTATAAGGGGCGGAAAGCATGTACTGTCCAAAGTGCGGTAAGGAAGTGCAAAATGACGATATCTTTTGCCGTTCGTGCGGAAACCGGATTCAAGTTGAAGCGAATGACATTTCGCAAAGTGCAAGTTCGCCCAATACAAACAACAATATGAATCAAGCTTCCAGATACAATCAACTGTCGAGTGAGGAACAGGAGTTTCGTACATTTATCGGAAGAAATGCGGATTTTTACCTAAAGAAATGGAAGCTCAGGGATAAAGGATGGAACTGGGCGGCTTGTTTCTGTGGATTTCTCTGGTTAGTCTATCGCAAGATGTACCTTAATCTACTGATTGTCTTCCTTGTCCATATTCTTTTAATCCTCATAGGTTTAGTAATTATTACTTATAGTTCAAGTGAAGCAATAAGTGACCTTTTGCGTAAATTTTTTCCTTTTGCTATATTTTCGATCTCACTTTTTGTGATTCCACTTGTAATGGGCTTCTTTGGAAACCGCATGTACTACAGCCACGCAAAAGGGAAGATAGAGCATGTAAAATCCAAAATATTAAACGAAGCGGAACGTGAAAAACGAATACGTCAGCAAGGCGGCATTGGTGTCGTTGGTTTGCTTCTCACAGTATTCATTACCATGGTCATAGTAGTGTTAGGTGAAATATTGGATATATTAGAGATGCTCATGTAGAGTCCATGTAAAAATAATACAGACGGATAAGAGTGTCAGTTTAATCGACGCTCTTATCTTTGTTCTTCCAGATAATATTTATTCTCATTTGATATTTACAGAGTAGGTTTACAAAATAAAGGATGGTTTCCTTGTTATAGAGTTAATCCTGTGGGATCGCTGAACAATCATTCGTTCGATGCCTAAATCCATTGTTCATTGGCATGTTTGTTGGTGCAAGGCAAGAATGAACTGAAAAGTAAGAATGTCAGCCCTTTCTCAGAAAAATTGCAGAAATCGATAGTCACATCAAGTGGACAGTGTATAGTTCATGGTACGCTGTATCTTTTCTTTTTATTAGCCAACACGCCGGTAGGTGGGGTATCGTACAAAAAACACTCTCATCGCTGTAATTAATATTAGCAAAACAAGGAAGAAGATAAACAAGCTGACAAAGAGGAAGCCGGTTACGGGGCGTCGCTTTGGGGACATCAAAACTGGTGACGATGGAGCTAACCCCAATGCATAGTGTCCGAAGTTTTATGTATTCAAAGCCAGAACAGCAACAAACCCTTTAGCATCGCGGTTTCATGAACCACCATGTATACAAAAAACAAAACGACAGCGGCTAATGGCTGTCGTTTCGTTCATTTTAAATGGAGACGAGGGGAGTCGAACCCCTGTCCGAAGATAACGCCACATAAGCTTCTACGGGTGTAGTCACAGTTTTGATGTCACCCGAGCGTCGCCCCGTAACCGGCTACGCGTTGGGTCAGCCTGATTGTCTTCTTCCGTTTGACCCCAGGCGGAGACCAAACGGCGTATCCCACTAAGGTTGAGCCCCTATCCTAGCACATGGGCGATGCTAAGCAGAAGCACGCTCACAGGTTATTAAGCTGCGAAAGCGTAGTTTTGTTGTTGTTTGCCATTTAATAGGCGTTAGCGTTGATGAAGCGGACGCTCCCCACTACCCGCTACTCATGCTCGAACTACCCCCGTCGAATCCAAAAACGTCCCCGAGATAGAAAGAGCATCATAGCTACTGTCGTCATGCCAGCTGCAAATTTGATGCTTACTTATTATATCACAAGTTGAGCCGCTGTACAGATCAACCTGATGGCAAACTTGGCAAAAGAAAACCGGATTACCGCGCCACCTTCTGCTTCTCGCGAAGCGCCCGTTGGATATCGCGCTGCGCATCCCGCTTTGCTTCCGTTTCGCGTTTGTCGAACTGCTTCTTCCCGCGTCCTAAACCGAGCAGCAACTTCGCATAGCCGTTGCGGATGTACACCTTCAGTGGCACTAGTGTGTAGCCCTGCTGCTTAGCCAGACCAAGCAGCTTGCTGATTTCCCTCTTCTTCAGCAGCAGCTTTCTGGCCCGCGTAGGATCGCTCGGATTGTGGCGATTCCCCTGCTCGAATGGGCTGATATGCATATTGTGGACAAATGCTTCGCCATTACGAATCGTCGAGAAGCTGTCGCCAATGTTCGCTCTGCCCAAACGCAGCGATTTGATCTCCGTGCCGGTCAGCACCATGCCGCATTCATAGGTTTCTTCGATGAAATAGTCATGGGAAGCCTTTTTATTCTGGGCGAGCACCTTGCCATCCGCTTTCTTGACCATGAAACCACCCTCAATCAAGTCAAATTTGGATTGGAGTAAATTGTATCAACTGCCGCCCAATAAATCAAGCTCTTACGCCGGACAATTTCATTATAAAAAAAGACTCAATGGCCAAGCCTTGCACGGCGCGTACATTTGGAAGTCATCGGCTTCGGGCAACGGCCGGCAACGATACGAGAGTATCGCATGGCGGTGGTCGGACCACGACTCACTGCAGTTACCATAATACGAAGCAGCACCATATTATTTCGATAGAACTCTAGATGCAAACCAGTGGCCGCAATCGATTGAGAATATCCCGGATCGGATTGAATTAATTGAGATTCTTCCGACAACCTTCCAGCCACCAGTAGATCGTTCTTTAAATCCTGTAACTCAAACCCTTACTTTTTCTTCTTCCTTACAAAAGCGCCGATAAAATCTTTTTTCCCGCTTTTGCTTTGGCCTCTCCGGCCGCCGCCGCTTTTGCCCGCTGCATCAGCCGCGCCTTTACGTCTGCCTCCGGGTTTACCGGACGCTGCCGACAGCCTTGTACCGGCACCGCCGCCCTCACGCGGGGCGTCTTTGCCTGCTCCCGCCGCATATTCACCGCCGCCGCTTCTGGAAGCTTTGCCGCTGTTTCGGCGGCCTTTAAATTCCCCGGCTGCAGCGCTTCCTCCGCTCCGGCTGCCGCCTGCGCTTCGGCCGCCGCTTGTACTTCTTGCGCTGCGGCCATTGCGAGCTCTATCTCCACCCCGTTGAGCCTCACGCACCGGTTTGAAGGTATCGCCGCCGAACCCGAAACCGACTTTTTTCTGCCGCGGCTTCATATCGACCATCTCAAAATCGATCGTATGCTCATCCATGTTAACCCGGGCTATACGTACCTTCACTTCGTCGCCGAGCCGGTATATTTTCGAAGTGCGCTCGCCGATCAAAGCATGCTGCGCTTCATGGTAGTGGTAATAATCGTCGGTCAGATCGCTGAGCCGAATTAACCCCTCCACCGTATTCTCCAGCTCTACGAAAATGCCAAAGCTAGTCACACTGCTAATAATGCCTTCAAACTCTTCTCCGACTTTATCGAGCATGTATTCCGCCTTCTTCAGCGCTTCGGTCTCCCGCTCCGCGTCCACGGCGATTCTCTCACGCTCCGACGATTGTTTGGCATAATCGTCCATACGTCCGGCCAAATAATCGTAATGCTTTTCCGACAAAGAGCCTTGCTCCAGCACCTCACGCATTACACGGTGAATAATCAGATCGGGATATCTGCGGATCGGCGAGGTGAAATGCGAATAAAATTCCGCGGCAAGTCCGAAGTGCCCCGTATTCTGGGCATCGTATTTCGCCTGCTTCATCGATCTCAGCATCACCGTGCTGATCACCGTCTCTTCTTTCGTCCCTTTGATTTCCTCCAGGAGCGACTGAAGCGCCTTCGGCTGCAGCGTGTTGCCTTTGCTTTTCACGATATAACCGAAGTTCGTAATGAACTCCATAAAATGCTGAAGTTTTTCCGTATCCGGATCCTCGTGAATCCGGTAAAGGAACGGCACCTTGAGCCAGTGAAAATGCTCGGCAACCGTTTCATTGGCGGCCAGCATGAATTCCTCAATAATTTGTTCCGCGATCGTACGGTCCCTTTTGACGATATCCGTCGGTTTGCCGTTTTCGTCCACAAGAATTTTGGATTCTTGAAAATCAAAGTCAATCGCGCCGCGGCGCATCCGCTTATGCCGCAGTTTCCGCGCGAGCTCCTCCATCAGACGAAAATCATCCAGCAATGGAGCATACCGCTCCATCAGCTCGGTATCTTCGCCTTCCAGCAGAATGCGCACATTTTTATAAGTCATCCGTTCGGTCGTTTTAATCATGCTTGTAAAAATGTCATGCCGAACCACGTTGGCCCCAGCGTCAAATTCCATCTCACACGACATGGTGAGCCGGTCCACTTGAGGGTTCAGCGAGCAGATTCCGTTAGACAGACGATGCGGCAGCATCGGTATCACCCGGTCCACCAAATACACGCTGCAGCCCCGGTTGTACGCTTCACGATCAAGCGCCGAATTCTCGCGAACGTAGTAACTGACGTCGGCAATATGCACCCCGAGCACATAATTCCCGTTAGGCAGCCGCTCCACATTGACCGCATCGTCCAGATCCTTCGCATCTTCGCCGTCGATCGTGACAATACGCTTATGCCGCAAATCCCTTCGGCCGCTCAAATCAAAATCGGGTCCGATCGACTCCGGCACCGTCTCCGCTTCTTCCATCACCTCGTCGGGAAATGCCTCCGGCAGCTGGTACTTACGAATAATCGAGATAATATCAACGCCCGGATCGTTGCGATGGCCCAGAATCTCGATAACTTCCCCTTCGGCCGCCGCCCGTCCTTCCGGATAATGCACAAGGTTAACGACGACCTTATGCCCGTCCATCGCTCCATGAAACTTCTCCAGAGGGATAAAAATATCTCTCACAATCCGTTTATCGTCGGGTATGACAAAAGCATACGTATCGTGGTTCTGGAACGTGCCCACCACTTGCGAATTCGCACGGTTCACCACCCGCACGACCTCGCCCTCCATCCGGCCTCCGCTCGCGCTTTTCGACGTAATCCGAACCAGGATTATATCGCCGTTCATGGCTCCGGCCATATCGTTGGCGTGAATGTACACATCCGGATAATCCTTATCGTCGGGCAGCAGAAAGCCGAATCCTTTGGCATGCGCCTGCAGTTTGCCGCGCAGCAGGTTCATACGCTCCGGCACACCGTATCGCTCATTGCGGGTTCTTAAGATAAGCCCTTCATTCTCCATTTTGTTCAGCAGCTTTAAAAACTGCTTAAATTCCTCTGCGCTTTCAATGCCAAAATGCTTCTCTAGCTCTTGATAGGTCATCGGCTTATACGCCGTCTCGCGCATAAAGCTAAGAAGCTGTTCATCATCTATCACAGGGTCACCATCCTTCTTTATTCAATTAACGTTCACGTTTCACGTGTTTTATGATATGTGCAAGCATATGCAATAATGTGGGCCCGGACCGATAGTATTAACAGTATAACCGATTTTAGCGAAATCAAAGCCTGGCCCTTGCCGTGGAATAAAAAAACAGCAGGAGCCATTGTCCTGCTGTCGTTTCGTATAGAATCAGATGATATGCCTGAGGCGCTAACCATCTAATCCGCAAGAAAAGCTTCCTGTATGGCACGAATGCGCTTCGTTAAAAGGGCTTCGATCAGAAGTTTTCTTATTTTTGCGGTGTTGCTGTCGCCGGAGGCGTTGTTGTTCCCGCTGCCGGAGGTGTCGTCGTTGTACCGGTTGCCGGTGCAGGCGTCGCCGCCGGAGGCGTTGTAGTGGTTCCTGTTGCTGGCGGTGTCGTTGTTGTACCTGCAGCTGGTGGCGTAGTTGTTGTGCCGGCTGCCGGAGGCGTCGCTGCCCCAGTATCCGGGGTTGACGCTGCCGGAGGTGTCGTAAGATCGATCGACGACTGATTCGTCGGCACGAAATAGGCGACAAGAACGGCTAATATGAAAAATGCGGCGGCTAAGCTCATCGTCAAACGAGACAAAAACAGCTCCAGTCCACGCGCTTTTTGTTTACCGAACAAATGCTCGGCGCCTCCCGAGATAGCACCCGATAAGCCCGCGCTTTTTCCTTTTTGCAAAAGAACTGCAGCAATCAAACCAAGCGATGCTATAATCAAGATCACTTTCAATGCGATTTCCATTATGTTCCACCCCCTAGTGCAGAAGAAGTCCCTGAAAACAGACAGTATTCACATTTTATCACATTAAATGGACAAACACAACTTGTACCATCGGGAAAAACTGGATGTCACGCCAAGCGTCACATCCACCGCCAACGAACCCCTTGCAATAACGTTCCGGTCGGCGCGGCTATCCTCTGGCCCCCTGCGAGCTCTGCGTTTTCCTAGTGCCGGCAAACGCCTGAATCGCCAGCTTGGCGCACCATAAAGCGAACAACGAGAACAGCACCGCCCACGCGATCGAAGGAATTCCCGTCATGCGGCTTAAGTTGGAGGCATCACCCGCCTTCGCCGGGTTCGTCGAGGCGTACAATACCAGCGACAACGCCCCGAAAACGGACTCCTCAAGCGTTAGAAACGAAAGCAACAGGTAATAGAAGTTGCGGATCCATTTGGCCCCAAAAGCCAGGACAAGCACATTAAGAATAATAAAGCCGATCAGCCACAACATGCCAAATTGATTACGCACGAACAAAATCAAGCTGATCAGGGCAATTAACGTCATAATCTGCAGCCCGAGCCGCTGCTTTCCTTTGGCGTAGGAGTGGAATAGGAACACGGCGAAAAGCGAAGCCGTCATGTACCCGGCAAGCGAAATCGGAATCAGACTCCAGCTGGAGGAGACAGACGAATAAGTGACACCGCTATGATCGCCGTACAGCTCGATATACATCACTTTGCCGGATAAGGCAAGCGTAACGACAGCATGGCCGAATTCATGTACCATTGTGTCCAAATTGCGAAAGAAAGATGAGAAAGGGATGAAATGCGTCAAAAAGGCGGAACCCAGCAAAAATAATATCGTCTTCAGCCAGTTGCTCATTCCTTGGTTCATCCCCTCGCCGCCGGAGCGCTGCCGACGCATACTAAAAATGAGAGGGGACGTTCGTCATCCCCTCTCATTCCCATTATCTATATTATTTAAAGTTTTTCAAGTTGTAGAACGCTTTTTTGCCGGCATATTGAGCAACCGATTGAAGCTGGTCTTCGATGCGGAGCAATTGGTTGTACTTCGCTACGCGGTCCGTACGGGATGGAGCGCCGGTTTTGATTTGGCCAGCGTTGGTTGCTACGGCGATGTCGGCAATCGTGCTGTCTTCGCTTTCGCCGGAACGGTGCGAGATCACCGCTGTGTAACCAGCGCGTTTCGCCATTTCGATCGCGTCAAACGTTTCCGTCAAGGAACCGATTTGGTTTACTTTCACGAGGATCGAGTTGCCGATGCCTTTTTCGATACCTTGGGACAAGCGCTCGGTGTTTGTTACGAACAAGTCGTCGCCAACCAATTGCACCTGGCCGCCCAAACGGTCGGTCAGCAGCTTCCAGCCTTCCCAATCGTCTTCGGAACAGCCGTCTTCGATCGTGATGATCGGATATTTCTCTACCCAGGAAGCAAGCAGATCAACGAACTCGGAAGGAGTAAACGATTTGCCTTCGCCTTCGAGGTGGTATTTGCCGTCTTTGAAGAACTCCGTGGAAGCAACGTCCATACCAAGGAATACGTCAACGCCCGGTTTGTAGCCTGCACGTTCGATTGCGGAAATGATCGTTTGGATCGCTTCTTCGTTGGAGCCCAGGTTCGGTGCAAAGCCGCCTTCGTCACCAACAGCCGTGTTAAGGCCTTTTTCCTTCAGAACGGATTTCAGGTTGTGGAAAATTTCCGCGCCTGTACGAAGAGCTTCTTTGAAGGAAGGAGCGCCTACCGGAAGCACCATGAACTCTTGCACGTCGACGTTGTTGTCGGCATGCGCACCGCCGTTGATGATGTTCATCATCGGAACCGGCAATGTTTTGGCGTTAAATCCTCCGAGGTATACGTACAAAGGAATGTCCAAAGCTTCAGCCGCTGCGCGCGCTACGGCCATGGAAACGGCCAGAATCGCGTTAGCGCCGAGCTTGGCTTTGTTTGGCGTGCCGTCGAGCTCGATCATACGTTTGTCGATGCCGACTTGGTCCAATGCGTCCATGCCGATGATTTCCGGTGCGATTTGATCGTTCACGTTCTCAACGGCTTTCAGAACGCCTTTACCAAGGTAACGGGACTTGTCCCCGTCGCGAAGCTCAACGGCTTCATATGCTCCGGTCGATGCGCCTGAAGGCACAATCGCGCGTCCGCGTGCACCGGACTCCAGCGTTACTTCTACTTCAACAGTCGGATTGCCGCGGGAATCCAATACTTCCAGGGCATAAACATGAGAAATGATGGTCATGAAATGTACACTCCTTTAATAGTTAGTTACTTAAAATGATTTGTGTTCTCGAAGCCGTGATTGCCCGAACCATACTCGATCAGATCAGCGAAGAGCCGGTCATCTCAGCAGGCTTGTCAACCTGCAGCAGCGCTAGAATCGTCGGAGCAATATCTGCCAAAATGCCATCGTTCCTTAGTGTAACATCTTTTTTGGTCAGAATGAAGGGCACCGGATTTGTCGTATGCGCCGTATTGCGCGTTCCGTCCGGGTTCGTGACGACATCGGCATTGCCGTGGTCGGCTGTAATCAAGACCACTCCGCCTTTGGCCAGAATAGCTTCAACGACTTTGCCCAAACATTCGTCCGTCGCTTCCACCGCTTTGATCGTCGGCTCAAGCAGACCGGAGTGTCCAACCATATCCGGGTTCGCGAAGTTCAGAATAATCGCGTCTTGTCTTTCCGCTTCGATTTCTTTCACAGCGGCTTCAGCCACTTCATATGCGCTCATTTCCGGCTGCAGATCGTAGGTCGCCACCTTCGGCGAATTGATCAGAATCCGGGTTTCACCCGGCAGCTCGACGTCCCGCCCACCGCTGAAGAAAAACGTCACGTGCGGATATTTTTCCGTTTCGGCGATACGCAGCTGCTTCAGGTTGTTCTGAACGAGCACTTCGCCCAGCGTGTTGTCGAGGTTTTTCGGCTTGTAAGCGACAAATCCGTCAACCGACTCGCTGAACAACGTGAGGCATACATAATACAGTTGGCTAGGAGCTTTGTCTCCACGATCGAAACCGCGGAAATCACTGTTTGTAAATACTTGGGACAGCTGAATCGCACGGTCCGGCCGGAAGTTGAAGAAAATGACGGCGTCGCCCGACTCAACAAGGCCAGCCGGCTTACCGTCTGCTCCCACGATGACCGTAGGCATCACGAACTCGTCAAATACCGACTTTTCATACGACTCGACAATCGCCTTCATCGGATCGGTATATTGCGGGCCTTCGCCATACACCATAGCGCGGTACGATTTCTCGACCCGTTCCCAACGTTTGTCGCGGTCCATGGCATAATAACGCCCTTGCACGGTCGCGATACGGCCTACGCCGAGCTCATCGATTTTGGCCAGCAGCTGCTCCATATACCCTTTGGCGCTGTCTGGAGCGACATCACGTCCGTCCAGGAACGCATGGATGTACACGTTCTCGAAGCTTTCCTTTTTGCATGCTTCAAGTAGTGCGAACAAGTGAGTGATATGACTGTGTACGCCGCCATCGGATAAAAGGCCGTACAAATGCAGCTTTTTGCCGTTCGTTTTGGCATGACGGATCGCACCGAGAATCGTTTCATTATCGAAAAATTCGCCGTCGCGAATCGATTTGGAAATTCTCGTCAAGTCCTGATATACGATACGCCCTGCGCCGATATTCAGATGACCCACTTCGGAGTTGCCCATCTGGCCTTCAGGCAAGCCGACCGCTTCACCGCAAGCCGTTAACGTCGTATGCGGGAATGTCGACCAATACCGGTCGAAGTTCGGTTTTTTCGCTTGTGCTACCGCATTGCCTTGAAGATCTCCGCGTAAGCCAAAGCCGTCCAAAATAATCAATGCTACCGGTTTTGGTCTAGCCATCTTACTTGGCCCCCTCGACCAGCTGAATGTAGGAAGCAGGTTCCAGGCTCGCTCCGCCTACAAGCGCCCCGTCAATGTGCGATTGCTGCATGTATTCGCGGATGTTGCCCGGCTTGACGCTGCCGCCGTATTGGATGCGAATCGCGTCGGCAACGGCTGCGCCGTATTTGCCGGCCAACTGCTCGCGGATGTAACCGATGACTTCATTAGCGTCGTCGGCTGTCGACGATTTGCCTGTACCGATCGCCCAAATCGGCTCGTATGCAACGACAACTTGTACCGCTTGCTCGGCGGATACGCCTTCGAATGCGCCCAGCGTTTGTACGCGGCAAACGTCTTTTGTTTGGCCGGCTTCGCGCTCTTCGAGCTTTTCGCCTACGCAAACGATCGGAGTCAGACCGTGCTTGAACGCTGCGAGTACCTTTTTGTTCACGATCTCGTCGGTTTCCGCGAAATAAGCGCGGCGCTCGGAGTGCCCGATAATGACATACTCCACGCCAAGCTCCTTCAGCATCAAACCGCTGATTTCGCCGGTAAACGCGCCGTTGTCTTCAAAATGCAGATTTTGCGCGCCGACCTTCACTTGTGTTCCTTTTAAAGCTTCCACCAAAGCAGGCAAGTTCGTGAATGGCGCGCAGATCACGCTGTCCACTCCGTCGACTTCCGCTTTGCCTTTTACTTCCGCCGCGAAAGCAAGAGCCTCCGGAACGGTTTTAAACATTTTCCAGTTGCCGGCAATAATCGGTTTTCTCATAGCTTGGATCCGTCCTTTCTATATTCAAATTCTCTCAATCGATTACTTATCGTTTAATGCAACAACGCCCGGAAGCGCCTTGCCTTCCATAAATTCGAGCGAAGCGCCGCCGCCTGTGGAGATGTGGTCCATTTTGTCGCCAAGATGGAACTTCTCAACCGCTGCCGCGGAATCGCCGCCGCCGATGACCGTGTAACCGGAAGTAGCCGCACAGGCCTCAGCCACCGCAAGCGTGCCTTGTTTATAAGGCTCGAGCTCGAATACGCCCATCGGTCCGTTCCATACGACAAGCTTCGAATTAGCAATCGTTTCGGCATACAGCTCACGTGTTTTCGGCCCGATATCGAAAGCTTCCCAGTCTGCAGGGATCTGGTCAACCGGCACGATATTCGTATTAGCGTCGTTGCTGAACGCGTCGCCAACCACGACGTCAACCGGAAGCAGGAAGTTCACGCCTTTTTCTTTGGCTTGACGTTCGAACTCTTGAACCAGTTCCAAACGGTCGTTATCGACGAGCGATTTTCCGATTTCTAAACCTCTTGCTTTGAAGAACGTGTAGGACAGGCCGCCGCCGATGATGATGTTGTCCGCAATTTTGATCAAATTCTCGATAACCGAGATCTTATCCTTTACTTTCGCTCCACCCACGATAGCTGTGAACGGACGCTCCGGGTTGCTGAGCGCTTTGCCAAGCACATCGAGCTCTTTCTCCATCAGCAGACCGGATACGGCCGGCAAATGGTGAGCGATGCCTTCTGTCGAAGCATGTGCGCGGTGAGCTGCGCCGAAAGCATCGTTGACGTACAGATCAGCCAGCTCGGCAAAAGCTTTGGCCAATTCCGGATCGTTCTTTTCTTCGCCCGCATAGAAGCGAACGTTTTCAAGCAGCAGCACCTCGCCATCTTGCAAAGCCGCTACTTGCGCTTTAACCGCATCGCCAATCGCCTCGTCGGCTTTGGCTACCGGTTTGCCCAGCAGCTCGGACAAACGTGCCGCTACAGGCGTTAAGCGCAGCTCCTCGGCAACTTGTCCTTTCGGACGGCCCAAGTGGCTGGCCAAGATCACTCTTGCGCCACGCTCGCTCAAATATTGAATCGTCGGGAGCGTCTCCCGGATACGGGTATCGTCTGTAATTTTACCATTTTCCAACGGCACATTAAAATCAACGCGCACAAATACGCGTTTGCCGGATACTTCTACATCGCGAACGCTTTTCTTGTTCATAGAATCCCCTCCATCGTTTATGTAGCTGTGTAACAGGGTTTTGGTTTTTGTGGGCCTAGCAGAAGGTAGCTGAAGGCGAATGGGGGTGTACCGGAGAGCGGAGCGTGCTTCTTTTGAAATTTTTTTCATACCGCTAAAGATTGAAGTTCATATGAAAAAATTTCAATTGGAAGCCGGAGGTATACCCCCATCGCCCCCCAACCGCCGAAGGAGCACAATTCACCAAACCCCTGTTACAGGAAAAGGGAGAAGTCGCTTCTCCCTTTTTCAACCAGCATATGACAAATCTATTATAGACCTTGTTTAGCAACAAATGCAGCGAGGTCAACGACACGGTTGGAGTAGCCCCACTCGTTATCGTACCAGGAAACCACTTTCACCATGTTGTCGCCTACAACCATAGTCGACAAGGAGTCGATCGTCGAGGAAGCAGGGTCGCCGTTGAAGTCGCTGGATACGAGCGGCTCGTCAGTGAAGTTCAAGATGCCTTTCATTGCGCCTTCGGAAGCTTCTTTCAACGCTGCGTTCACTTCGTCGATTGTTACGTTGACTTTCAGCTCGGCAACAAAATCCGTAACGGATACGTTTGGAGTCGGAACGCGGAAGGAACCACCGTTCAGCAAACCTTTCAATTCCGGCAGTACCAATGCTACAGCTTTAGCGGCACCCGTTGTGGAAGGAATGATGTTCTCAGCAGCAGCGCGAGCACGGCGCAAGTCTTTGTGCGGCAGGTCAAGCACTTGCTGGTCGTTTGTATAGGAGTGGATCGTGGACATCATGCCTTTCACGATACCGAATTTTTCGTGCAATACTTTAGCGAATGGAGCCAAGCAGTTTGTCGTACAAGAAGCGTTCGAGATAACCGTGTGTTTGGAAGGATCGTATTTGTCTTGGTTAACGCCCATAACGATCGTGATGTCTTCATTGGTAGCCGGAGCGGAGATAATAACTTTTTTCGCGCCGCCTTTCAAGTGAAGTTCTGCTTTTTCTTTCGCTGTGAAAATACCAGTCGATTCAACGACGATTTCAACGCCGTATTCGCCCCATGCGATAGCTCCTGGGTCGCGCTCAGCGAAAACTTTGATGTTTTTGCCGTTAACGATCAATGCGCCTTCAGCAACTTGAACGGTACCGTTCAATCTGCCATGAGTGGTGTCGTATTTCAACAGGTGAGCCAGTGTGTTAACATCAGTGAGATCGTTTACTGCGACAATTTCCACATCCGGATTGTTCAGCGCTGCGCGGAACACGTTGCGGCCGATACGGCCAAAACCGTTAATACCAACTTTTACTGCCATGATTGGTTTCCTCCTAGGAAAATATATTATATGTCAAGACAGGCAATGAAGCCTATCATGATGAACCGTATTTCAAAATCTCCAAAGCGGCGGCTTCATCGGTAACAAGCGCATCCTCGTGCCCAAAGCGGAGCACTGAAGCAATCGCCTCTCCTTTACTGCGGCCTCCGGCTATGCCGATTACCGCATCCATGCTCTGAATGTCTTCAATACGCAGCCCCAGCGTCGGCATCTTATGAATGATGTTCCCCCGCTTGTCGAAATAGTAGCTGAACGCTTCGGCAAGCGCGCCTTTTTCCTGCAGACTGCTTGTTGTTTCGGGATCTACATTCCGACGCCTAGCCATTACCATAGCGTCCCCGATCCCATGCACCACAATACGGGCTTTGCGGATAAAATCCAGCAGCTCGCGGATCATTTTGTCCTGAATGAGCGACTGGTAAGCTTCTTCGCCGAGATGATCCGGCACATGCAGCAGCCGGTATTCGGCGCCGGTCCTCTTGGCCATCGTGGAGGCAATCGTATTCGCCTGAAGCTCAACGCTTTCCCCAAGTCCGCCCCGTGCGGGCACAAACCAGCAGCCTTTCATCGACGTCGACGACGTCAAATGCTCTGCGACTTGAGCCATCGTGGATCCGCCAGTAACAGCGATCACTTCGTCTTTGTTGACCAGCTTACGGAGTAAAGTGGCTCCCGCTCGGCCAAGCTCTTTCTTGGTGTGCTGCGAAACATCCGAATCGCCGGGTACAATAACGACCTGCTTCAGGCCAAACTGCCGGGAGATTCGTTCCTCCAGATCGGTAAGCCCAAACAAATCCTTGACCAACGGTTCGATCCGTTCCAGCAGCTGCCGGCCGGCCTCGCTGATCCGCATACCCGAGCTTTCCACTTCCAGAAGACCTTGTTCCTTCAAAAAGTCAACCTCGCCGCGAAGAATCCGCTCGGTCGTCTTCATAATGCCGGCCAGCGTACGGCGCCCGATTAATCCGGAAACCATAATGTGATGCAGAATGGTGTACCGCTTCTTCATCACTTCCGTCAAATCGGGGAGCAGTTGCTTTTGAATATCGAGAATTTCTCTCATAGCACACTCCGTGTTGCTTTTATCGTTGCCGTGGCCCCCGAGTTAACAGCATAACCATTTGAGAAAGCTTTTAACCTCTCGTTGGTCATTTTGTGTCCCGATACTGCATTTTAGGTCCCACATCATCCAAAAAAATAATTGCTAACTCTTTTAGCAACTTTTTGTTACGGTTTTATTATAGCTAACTGAAAAATAATTTGCAATGAAAGTGCACATTTTCACAAACAAATGGGCTGCCGCTGCAGATTCATTGTTAGTGCAGAATTATGCAATTACAGATTTATGCTTGCATTTTTATTAGGCTTATCTTATAATTACTTTTGCTGTCACAAATTTTCACAGAACATGCGCCCGTGGTCCAATGGATATGACGTAGGCCTCCGGAGCCTGAGATTAAGGTTCGATTCCTTACGGGCGCGCCATTACTTTACACTTAACAACGAAACCAGCGTAAGCTGGTTTTTTTATTTTGCAAATAGTATAAATCCCTGGCCGAAAGCCCAAGCTTCTGAATAAGACAAGCAATTTGGCTCAACCCACTCGAAATGCATGCCAACACTTAAAGCTTCAAGCAGAAGCTTTTCTTTTTCGACATGGTTTGACCTTTCTTGACCTTTGGATTTTTTTTCGGTATGATAAGTGCATCACCAGAAATCAACCTTTTTACACCATACACCCCTATCAAGGAGGACGCCGCTATGAATTTCATTCCAATGGTTGTTGAGCCGGACGCAAGAGGAGAACGTGCATACGACATATACTCCCGCTTGCTGAAAGACCGTATCATCTTTTTGGGAAGCGCGATTAACGATGTCGTCGCCAACTCCATTATTGCCCAGCTGTTGTTCTTGGCTGCGCAAGATCCCGACAAGGATATCCACTTGTACATCAACAGCCCTGGCGGCTCGATTACTTCCGGCATGGCGATCTATGACACCATGCAATTCATTAAACCGGATGTATCTACCATCTGTGTAGGTATGGCTGCCTCGATGGGAGCGTTCCTGCTCACCGCCGGCGCAAAAGGCAAACGGTTGGCGCTGCCTAACAGCGAAGTCATGATTCACCAACCGCTCGGCGGAGCGGAAGGTCAAGCCAGCGATATTGAAATTCGCGCTAAGCGGATTTTGAAAATGCGCGACAACTTGAACAGAATTTTGGCCGAGCGTTCCGGACAACCGTTTGAACGGATCGAAAAAGACACGGACCGCGACAACTTCATGTCGGCGGCCGAAGCGAAAGAATACGGCTTGATCGACAAGGTGATCGAGAAAATTTAAGCCAGGCCACAATAACAAATCCCGGCGTTCCATCAACGGAGCACCGGGATTTTTATATGGGTCAAGGCCGTTACTTATATTTGTCTATATAACGTTTGGGAAATTTCTTTCAGCTGGACGATTTCGCGGTCTACTTCCTTAGAGGAACTCATCTGCGCTTCACTGACGGCAAACAATTGCTCCATAGCAGCGACACTTTGCTGCGTAACGGCAGAAATACTGCCCACCTCGCCTGAAATCTTGGAGGAACTGAATTCGATCTGCGCGATGGACTCGTCCAGTTGAGTCATCAACTGAATGATCTGGTCCAAGTCCTGGTTCATCCGTTCAAACCCGGCTATCGTTTCCTGAGCTCTTGTCACCGACAGATCGGTTGCCTGCTTGCTTTCTTCAATCTGCTCCACCGAAAATGCGCTCTCCTCTTGAATCGTTGACAAAATCTCTTGAATATCTTGGGTAGCTCGGCTGCTGCGTTCCGCCAGCTTGCGAATTTCCGTGGCCACAACGGCAAACCCTTTGCCCTGCTCCCCGGCCCTTGCCGCTTCAATAGCGGCGTTAAGCGCCAGCAGATTGGTCTGGTTGGCGACCTCCTGGACGGTGGCGATAATGGTTTCTACCCGCTGGGCCGAATCGTTTAATGCCGATATGGTCGTTTTGACAGATTGGGTCACGTTAGCAACAAAGACGATCTGCTCGAACAACGTTTTCATACTGCGGTCATTATCCGAAACCATCGCTCCGCTCACTTCCGCCCGCTCCTTCATCTCCTTGGAGGCATAGGCCGTCTGGGCAATCATCCGGTTGATGCCTTGCAGATTATGCTCAATGCTGCCGATGGATTCGCTTTGCGCCTCCAGCCCGCCGGTGACTTCTCTAAACGACATGTTCATTTCTTCATTCATGCGAATCGTTGCTGCCGATTTTGCCGAAACGGTCACCGACGAGCGTTCCAGCTCATTAGAGAGGATCTTGACGCTATCCAGCACCTTAACCAGCCTTCCCTGCTTCTCTTCCCGATCCGTTTCCAACGCTCTTGTGATCTTCATTTTGGATATGATCTGCAGCGAGGTAGCCAGTGAGGTCAATATTAAGAAAACGGCGTGTACCGCCAGCATCATAAGTGAGACCGAAGTTCCGAACACTAGCTCCGGAAATAAAAAGAACCCCGCGATATGATGAACGGCAAACAATGAGGTCATCAGCATCACGAGTCGAATGTTGTCGTAATAGGCAATAGTCGCAATCACCATAAATATGGAAAAATGAAATTCCGTGCCGCCGCCGCTTCCGGCAATAATCGAGATACTGGAAAATGTCATTCCCGCCGCGATCAGGTAAGGAATAGCCGGGTGATCCTTTTGCATGCGGGCGTACAGGAACAAACAGCTCCCATAAAGCGCTGCCGGCACAATGAGCAATATGTTCAACACAACCGGGGACATGCCGGCGCTCGCATGCACCGTATGCAGTCCGGACGTATTGTGATAATCAAAAAGGCCAAATCCCCTTTCAAGAATGTGGACAATGAAACTTAAGAGCACAGCAAACAGCGATAACCAGAGCATAAGTCTGTTTTTTCTTGGGTGCATATGATCTTCCCCCTGCTTATGTACAATTCACTTTATATGATCGGCTATGTGTATAACCGTTGTTTGATGCGCTCCGCTCCACCCTTGTATCATCCATGATGATGGGAATCTTCTCGCCTCTGACCTATTATAATCGGGACTTGGCCTTAACGTCAGTACCTGCCAGCAAATTTGAGCGATTCTTTAGAAATTGGGCTGCCGCCAATCTGTACGGAAAAGGCTGTCCTTGTCCCAAAAGTGTCCGCATGTCGTTGAAATGTTGCGATTCTCAAACGAAAGGACCGCAGTTTCCACTATAAAAGCGGAGACCGCGGTCCTTTTATCGAAAAAATCGGTTCTACTAACTTATGATTCCGTTGGCGCCGCGGGAGGCTGCACCTGATCTGGCGTCGTGCGGGTTATCGTCCGCTCCTGCGGCTGCGTCAGCCGCTTCATCAACTGCCCGACATCGATGCCGCTGACGTCCTTAACCATCTCCGGCGCGGTAGCCATCAACGACGTGACGTAGTTGCTCACCCGGGCGGCTCCTTCTCCGTGACCGGTATCTACGACGGTCAGCTTGTCGATCGAGCGGATCGGATCGGCGATCCGTCCTGCAAGCTCCGGCAGCATCTTCACGATGATATCGAGCACGGCCGCTTCGCCGAACTTCTCGAACGCTTCGGCCAGCTTCTGCTTCGCTTCCGCTTCCGCCAGACCGCGCAGGCGTATGACTTCCGCTTCCGCCGTACCTTTGGCCCGCTCGGCATCCGCGATCGCCAAACCTTCCAGCCGCTTCTGTTCGGCCATCGCCCGCGCTTCGGCTTCAATGCGGTACTGATGCGCATCCGCTTCGCGCAATCGTTTGGCTTTCTCCGCTTCCGCCGCTTGCTCCACCGCATAACGGTCGGCGTCGGCTTTTTTCTTGACTTCGGAGTCGTATTGCTTCTCGCGGCGCAAAATTTCTTTCGCCTCCAGATCGATCTCCCGCTCCTTTCGCACCAACTCCACCTGCATCTGTTCTTCCACTACGCTTTGCTTGGAGCGAGCTTCTTGAATATAGTAAGCTTGGTCCGCTTCCGCCTTGGCCATGTCCTGGTCTTTTTTGAAAGAAGCGACTTTAAGCTCCTTCGCCTTTTGCGCTTCGGCAATGTTCGTATCCCTGAGCAACTCAGCTTTCTGGCCTTCTTCCTCAGCCCGCGCTTTCTGGATCCGGGCGTCCCGCACCGCTTCCGCTTGCGCAATGTCCGCATCCCGCTTAACGGCGGCAATACGCGGCTTACCCAAGGAATCCAAGTACCCGTTTTTGTCGCGAAGATCTTTAATTGTAAAAGAGACAATCTGCAGTCCCATTTTCTTCAAATCCTTCGCCGCGACACTCTGCACCTCTTGGGCGAATTTATCCCGGTTCCGGTATACTTCCTCCACGGTCATCGATCCGAGTATCGCACGCAAGTGCCCTTCCAGTACCTCCTGCGCTTCTCCTTTCAGCGCTTCCGTAGGCTTACCCATAAACTGCTCTGCCGCCGTAGCAACGTCCTCTACGGCTCCGCCGATCTTTATAATTGCCACGCCGTCGGCCATAACCGGAACGCCTTGCTCCGTGTATACTTCCGGAGTCGATACATCGAGCTTATGGGACAGCAGCGATAAAAATTGAGACTGCTGAAAAATCGGAAGAATGAACGCGCCTCCGCCCCGGACGATTTTAATTTTGCGTCCCGTGTCATCTGTCAGCACATTGCTCGATCCAAGAAACGAGCCGGTCACAATCATGGCCTCGTCCGGGCTGACCGTTTTGTACCGGGCCCAGAAGGCCAGGCCAAAAACAATAATAACTGCAACAACGACGATAGGAACAAATAACGCATCTGGTACCATCTGCACATCATCTCCTCTTTTCTAGTATCCTCACCAATTTCGTTAAAACAGGTAATTCCTATGCGTGCTGTTCAAACCGGGTGACATATACGACATGATCCTTCACCTCAACGGTGACGACCCTCGCCCCGGATTCAATTTCATCCCCGTCAAAACTTGCGGCGATCTGGTTCGTTCTTGTGCTGCCCAGAATAAAAATAACTTCGCCACAGCCTTGTGCAGGGACGGGAACGGAGATCTCGCCGATTTGCCCCACCAGGTCGTTCAGCGAGAACCCGATCGAGCTTTCGCTGCCGCGCATAGGTTTGACATACAGGAAGTACACAAGCGAAGACACGGCTATCGCACTTGCCGCCGATAACAGCACTACCGGCACCGCCGTAAACACGCTGTAACGGCTTAATAAAATGCCCGCGCCGCCAAACACCGTGATCCCTCCGAACAGCACCATCGGCTGCATGACGTGAAGATGGTCTCCCGACATAAAGTCGAGCATGCCATGCAGCGCATTGCTGAGCACATCGCCGAACAAGACGGTTGCAACCGCAACAAGCGCACCAACGGCCAAACAACTCCAATACAGCTCCAGCATATCAACACACCTCCACCTACTATTAAGACGGTTAATATTGTAAAAAGGTTGCACTTTAGCCGTATTAAATTTTTATTACAATAAAAAATCCGGATACTGCACGTCGGCGGCATCCGGAACGATGTTATTCTTTATCTTCAAGCGGGTAAAAAATCAAGTCAATCGGGAAAGCGGAGCCGGCCGGCGGAGAAAATTCAATATCCAGCGATTTCTCTTTACCGGTCGTTTTGGCTAAGATCTGCATGTTGTCAAACGGCGTCAGCACTCCCGATTCCGGGACAAGCCGGATTTCTCCGTTAATCTTGAACGGCCCCTTAAACACGCCGCCTTTGGCCAAAATCATGATCGCCATTTTACGCGGCTGGTCGGAGTGGATTTTGTATACAACCCCGTAGTTTCCGTCGTTGGTCACCTTCTGATTGCGCTGCGGGTCGAAGCCCGGCTGGAACGGATCGGATTTATTATCCCCAATCACAAGCCGCGACGGCTTCGTAAATGAGGTGGCGTCGATGTTCCAGTTCACCTGCGATACCGGGAAGGTGCCGCGCACATGGCCGGTAAACGGCAGCAGCGGCAATGTTTGCAGCGTAGTGGCCGTTATCGCATCGGTCGCAACAAACGACATCTGCAGCTCGCCGTCGGTTTCCACATCGTAGAACAGGTTAATGCCTTGACCCGGGTAGAAATCCGGGAACTGTTTGAAAATAAACGTTTGATTGACCGGCACGGTAAGCGACTCTTTGAGCGGATCATTCATCAGGAAATCTACCGTCGCTTCGTTGCCAATCAGATTCGCGTATACCGAAGGCCATACTTCGCCTTTGTTGGTCGTTTTGATCGTAACCGGTTTATTCGTCTTGTTGGTGGCCATAATCGCCAGCGTCAGCTTGTCCTTCGTCCCATTCACATGATCGGCGTACAGACGCGCCTTGCCGTTGATTTTATCCTGGTACAAGATACCCTTCTCCGTAAACTCCTCCGGACTGTCGCTGACGAGAACGGGGCGTGTGGCATCTGCGGTAGCCGACTTCGGCAGTTCGGGCAAATCCCAGAAATGCCCCCACAGCATGCTCCAGTCGGTCTTAATAAACGTTCCCGGCGGCTTCATGTAGATCGGATACTCAACCGCGCTCAAGAATTCCTTATCTTCAATCACAATATTGCGGGTGTATGTTTCGCTTTTATTGCCATGCCCGTCCGTAACGGTTAATGAAACGGGGTATGTGCCTGCCTGGAAGAACGCTTCTTGATTGCCGGTCCATTCGTATTTGGCGATGCCCTCGGCATCCGGATCATAACTTAAGTCAACATATTTGACCGGCTCGCCCATACGGTAAGATTCTTTGGCAAACGAAAACTTGGCGACCGGTTTGGACTGGTTGGTCGCTGTATTGTAAATCGAGGTTGGCGCCTTCGTATAAATAATATCTACACGTTTGAGCTCATCGTTATAGGTATAACGTGCGCCCATATAATCCGCAAGCCAAGTCAGCTTAACCATCAGCCTGCCGTTTACAATCGCCGCTACATCGTCGAATGGCGTCATCAATCCGTTAATCCACACCGACTTCTTATCCGCATTCAACACGATGTTGAAGCCTGGCGTAGCCATGGTAATGTCGCGCGATGTCTCGTTCCATTCCACCTTCATGCCCATCGTGTCGCCCAGAAATTTCGCCGGCACGAACATCTTATCCTTTAGGATCGTTGCAGGCGCATCCAACGTAACTTTCTCGCTGCCTACAAACGCATCCGCCTTATTGACGTACAATACAATATAGGTCGTACTGGATGAGACCGCCGCTTGAGCCGCTGGCATTCCATACATCAGCGTAAGCAAGCAAATAATCATGATGACCGACAATTCCCGCTTTAATTGTTTCACTACACTCTTCTCCTTAAGATCGGCACGTTTTATACGCGCTTCTATCTGTGGTCATGAAAAGCAAAAAGACAGCGTCCGACCTTTTTCTACTTTAACGACCCGCATTAATAGACGCGGTGTTATGAAAAAGGTTGCGCTGTCTTGAAGCTTTTCAGACATGAATAAAATGGCATTGGTCCAGCTAGAAAAAGCTTCCACAAGGAAGCTTTCCGGATGTCCTATTGATTCTCCAATTCCTCTTTGCTGACAAGTGCGACTAAAGCGTTTACAGCCTGATCTGAGTCCGAACCTTCCGCACTAATGTAAACTTCCGTACCTGTGCTAATCGCAAGGCTCATGATCCCCATGATGCTCTTCGCGTTTACTTTCTTCTCGTCTTTCTCTACAAAAATCTCCGAAGAAAACTTGTTCGCCTCTTGGACAAAGAGCGCCGCTGGTCTTGCATGAAGACCTGTTTTCAACTTCACGACAACTGGGCGTTTCGACATGCCGTATATACCCCCTACGTTACTTAAGTAGCTTTTGACAGATTAACTATATGCTTAGGTGCGTTTACCACGAATAAAGCGAATTTTCATCTATTATAGCATTTTTCCGAGCAATACACTAGAAAAAATGAGCTCAGACACAAAATTTTGCGGTTTTTAGAAAAATTTAAGGCTTTCGCAGCTTTTCCGCCAACTCGTCGATTTTTCTCAGCCGATGATTGACTCCCGATTTACTTACGGCTCCCTTAAGCATGTCGCCGACCTCTTTCAAATTCAAATCGGGGTACTTCAGTCGGATTTCCGCCACCTCCCGAAGTTTATCTGGTAAGTTGTGCAAACCGTATTCCTTCTGAATCAGCTTGATGTTATCAATCTGCCGGACAGCGGCCCCGATCGTCTTATTGAGATTTGCGGTTTCGCAGTTCACCAGCCGATTTACCGAGTTGCGCATATCTTTCATGATCCGGACGTCTTCAAACCGCAGCAGCGCTTGATGTGCCCCGATCAGGCTTAAGAACTCAATAATCCTCTCGCCTTCTTTAATATATAAAATAAAGCCCTTCTTCCGTTCGATGCAGCGGGCGTTCAAATCAAACTTGTTGACCAGATCGCACAGCGCCTTGCTGTGCTCCTCATAGCTGGATGCGATTTCGAGGTGATAGGAGGACCCTTCCGGATTATTTACCGAGCCCCCAGCCAGAAATGCGCCCCGCAAATACGATCTTTTGCAGCATGGGCTTTTAATAAGCTCCTTGTCGATACCGGGTGTAAACATGAAGCCCTCGGATACAATTTTCAAATCCGATAAAATTTCCTGTACCTTGCCGGGTACCCGCACGATGTAGACATTATTTTTTTTGAGCCGCATTTTCTTCCGGACAAGCAGCTCCGTATGCACTTCAAACTTCTTTTTCAGCAAAGAATAGATGCGCCGGGCGATAGCCGCGTTTTCCGTGGAAATGTCGAGCACAATCCTTTGATTGGACAGCTGAACCGTCCCGTTCATCCGGATGAGCGCAGCCAGCTCGGCTTTTTCGCAGCAGGCTTCCGCCTGGAATTGTGTAAGCTCTTTTTTCGTCTGAGCTGCGAAAGACACACGAATCACCCTTTCTTCAGCATCCAGCTCTCCACCAACTGGTAAATATGATGGCTTAATTTATCCGCATCGTGACGCAGGTAAGTGCGGAATAAAACAAGCTTGTCGGCGATGACCTTATACCCCTTCTTCGTCACCTCATCAAGATCGAGATGCACCACGCGAGCGCCTTTCTCGGCGTAACGGTCCTGTACCTGCGGCGGGATTTCCCCGTTGTTAACGATCACATAATCGAACAGATCGCATCCGACATGGTCCCGGACAGCCCGCAAATGATCGCTGACGGAGTAATTGTCCGTCTCTCCCGGCTGCGTCATGACATTGCAGATAAACACCTTCACCGCCTGCGATTCCATGATGGTCTGTGTAATTTGCGGAACAAGCAGGTTCGGGAGGATGCTTGTGTATAAGCTCCCCGGACCGACCAATATCGCATCGGCCTCCTGCAGTGCCTCCACCGCTTCCTGCAGCGGCGATACGTCCGGAGGATCGATAAACACACGTTTGATGGCGCCCCCGGCCAGCGGGATCTTAGACTCGCCCTCTACGATGTCGCCGCTTTCCATCTCCGCTTTCAGCACAATCGCATGGGAGGCGGCAGGCAGCACGCGCCCGCGCACGGCAAGCACACGGCTTAATTCCCGAACTCCGGTAGCAAAATCGCCGGAAATATCACACATTGCCGCCAACATTAGGTTGCCCAAACTATGGCCGGCTAAACCCGTACCGGCAGGAAATCGGTATTGGAGCGTCTGCGCGAGCAGCGGTTCCGCATCGGCGAGTGCGATCAGCACGTTGCGAATATCCCCCGGCGGCGGCATCTGCAGCTCGGAACGCAAAATGCCGGAACTGCCCCCGTCATCGGCCACGGTAACAATCGCCGTAATATCGATCGGGCGCTCCTTAAGACCACGCAGCATGACGGACAGTCCGGTGCCGCCGCCGATGACGACGACACGCGGCCGCCTTGGCTTACTTGGCGGCCGGCTCATTTCTTCACCTCGACTCGGTCGCGCTCGGCATCACGATGGCTCACCCGCACGATTTCGGTTTCGCTGCTGCCCAGCACCTTGCCCAAATATTCGGCAATCGCCACAGAGCGATGTTTGCCGCCCGTGCAGCCAATCCCTACAACCACCTGGCTTTTACCTTCCTTATGATACTGCGGCATTAGAAATTGCAGCAAATCGACAAGTTTCGTCAAAAACTCCTGCGTTTCGCCCCACTTCATCACGTACTCATATACATCCGAGTCCTGCCCCGTATTCGGGCGCAGCGCCTCCACATAATGCGGGTTCGGCAAAAAACGCACGTCAAAAATCAAGTCTGCGTCGATCGGCACGCCGTACTTAAAACCAAAAGAAATGACATTAATGGAAATGACGTTGGATTCGAGATTCGTAAACCGGTTCGTAATTTTCCCTTTCAGCTGCGCTGGCGCCAAACTGGAGGTGTCGATGACCTGTGTCGCCAGACCCTTCAGTTCCTCAAGCAGTCTCCGCTCCTGCTGAATACCTTCCAGCGGGGCTCCCTGCGGAGCCAGCGGATGCCTGCGGCGGCTTTCCTTATAACGCTGGACAAGCGTATTGTCCGTAGCGTCCAAGAACAGGATTTCGTAAGTAAGCGTGTAGTTCTCTTTCAAGTAACGCAACGATTCGGACAAGGAATCGAAAAATTCCCTGCCTCGAAGATCGATAACAAGCGCCACTTTGCCGATTCTGCCTTTCGATTGCTCGATCAGCTCGGCGAATTTGGGAATAAGCACGGGAGGAAGATTGTCGACGCAGAAAAAACCCATATCTTCTAGACTTTGCACGGCAATCGTTTTTCCCGCTCCCGACATGCCCGTGATAATAACCAGCTTGCCTAAAGAATGTATGTCTTCCATTGTCCGGTTCCCCCATTATTCAATGTGATAAGTCGGCGAGAAGCCCGAAGGGAGGGTGATGCGGATGAATATTTAGTCACGGGGTTAGCCATGCAGATTTAAGCCGGCTGCGCCGACAATCCCCGCATCGTTGCCCAAGATCGCCGGAACGATATCGACACCTTCGGTGGCCGCTTCTTGTGTAAACATATGAAAATATTTGCGAATCGCCTCAAACAGTATATCTCCGGCTTTCGAAACGCCGCCCCCAATGATATAGCGCTGCGGATTGACAATAACGGATACCAGCGCCATCGATTTACCGATGTACAGCGCCGCACGGTCGATGATGCGAAGCGCAACCTCGTCGCCCGATTTGGCCGCGTCAAATACGTCCTTAGCCATAATATTCGGCACAAGCGCCAGCGATGTATGATCGCCGCGTTCTACGGCTTCCTTCGCCATCCGAATGATGCCGGTTGCCGAAGAAACCGTCTCCAGGCAGCCCTTCTTGCCGCAGCCGCACTCAATGGCTTCAATGTCCGGTACAATCATCATATGTCCGAGTTCGCCGCCCATACCTGTGAAACCTTGCACAACGTGCTTGTTAAAAATAATGCCGCCCCCGACGCCTGTGCCCAGCGTATAACATACAACGATCGGCACGTCTTTGCCCGCTCCGCTCCACGCTTCTCCAAGCGCAGCCACGTTGGCGTCATTGTCTATTTTTACGGTTTTACCGAGCTTTTCTTCCAATATTTGTTTCACCGGCACGTTGCGCCAGCCTAGATTAGGAGATAATTTGATGAAGCCTTGGGGGATGTCCATAAAACCTGCAATGCCCGCGCCAATGCCCGCAATCTGCTCCCATTCGTATGGCGATTCGGCCACCAGCTTGCGCACATATTGTGCGATGTTCTCGAGCACCACTTCGGAGCCGTGTTCGGTCCCTGTCGGTCCTTCGTAGGTTTGCAGCAGATTACCGCCTTCATCGCAAATACCTACTTTAATGGTGGTTCCACCCAAGTCAACCCCAACAAAAATCTTTTCTCCCATGACAATGGTCACCTCATACATAATAATCGCGTAGTACTCCATTACCAACTATAAGCTTAAGATTTGGGGCAGTCAAGATAACTTCCTGAAAACGCCAGCGGCGCCACCGCACAAATCTGGAAAGTTCTGTTTAATCTGCTCGCTGCCGCAGCCGATGCTCTTTCGTAAACCACAGACGGTAGCTGACTAAAGCGAGCAAAATGCTGGTCATCGCCGCGGAGGAGGACAACACAAACATAATCAAAATTTGGTAGCGCACAGCCTCCACCGGGCTGGCTCCGGCTACAATCATACCCGTCATCATTCCCGGCAGCTGCACAAGGCCAACCGTCTTCATGCCGTCGATGGTCGGGATCATGCTGAATTTGACCGAACGTTTAAGCGACTCGTGAATGGCCTGCCGGGGTGTAGCGCCAAGGGCCAGCAGCGCTTCGATCTCCCCTGAAACCGACTGAACCTCGCGGTTCATCTGATTGATGAACAATCCCGAAACAATCATCGCCGAGCCGATCGTAATACCGCTGATCGGAATCATATATTGCGGCGTCCATTCGATAATCCGGAGGCCTAGAAGCAGCCCCATCGTCATCAACTCGGTTACTGTGATGGCGAGCGCAATTCGCCAGCGGATGCCGGGCAGCCCTTTTCCCCTCATACCGGCATTCCAGGCGGCAACCGTAATCATGACCGCAACAATCAATACCAGCAGCAGCGGCTGTTCCGTTGAAAAAACAAACTGCAGCACATATCCGACCGCCAGAAGCTGAACGGCCGAGCGGATCGTGCCAACCGCAATATCCTTCTCCAAACCAAGCTTCTGCCATAACGACACACACATGGTAATGACAACAAATACAAGCGTAAAGCCTAACGCCAATGCGGACATCGGTTTTCTCTCCCACTTAAGAAAACTATACTCCTTATAGATGCCATCCCTTTCCTGCAATAGCCGCATTCATAAAAAATATTCACCCGTTTACTTTCGTCGGACAGACTCCTAGTGCCGGCCTGCCGCTTGCAGAAACCTCCGAGCCTTCTCCGTAGCCGGCTGTTCAAAAAACTCATTTGTCTCCGCATCTTCGCATAACACCCTGTCGGCCATAAACCAGATACGCTGGCTGACGGCACGCGCTTCATCCAGATCATGCGTCACCCAGATCATGGTGCACGATTCTTTGGCCTGCCATGCCGTAAGCAGCCGCTGGACAGCCCGTTTGCTGTGCGCATCCAGCGAGGAAGTCGTTTCATCGAGCAGGTATAAGGGCGCCCTGAGCAGCAACGAGCGAATCAGCGCAACCCGCTGCTTTTCTCCCCCGGATAAATCACCGGCCCGCTTGCCCCAGTCCATACCGGATAGTCCCAGCTCGCCCATCAACTCTCTCGCCAATTCTTGGTCGAAGCTGTGCTTATGAAGGCGGCTTGCTGCCTTCAGGTTATCCTCCACCGTACCCGGCAGCATCACCGGCTGCTGAGCGACGTAGCAGGCTTGCATCCGCCATTCCTTGGGCACCCAAGCGCTTGCCGGAGTTCCGTGCAGATGAAGTTCCCCTTCATCGGGGACATCCAGCATGGCCATCATCCGCAGCAGCGTGCTTTTTCCTTGTCCGGAAGCGCCAAGCAGCGCGATCGATTGCGGCTCGTCAATCTGCGCACTCACATTGGCAAACAAAATAGGCCGTTCCCCTTGAGGCAATATTTTGGTCAACTGCTGCAGCTTTAATATCGAGGTCACCGCTCACTTTCCCCCGTTCTAGAATACGGCAAAAAACAGGCTGCCTTCGCAGGACGCGAAAACAGCCTGTCATCTTGTATAGGTTACAATGCTTGGCTCCAGTCATGCACGGGTTGTTCCTCCAGGAACTTCTCGCAATCGAGCGCCGCCATACAGCCGCTGCCCGCAGCGGTAATCGCCTGACGGTAACGGTGATCCTGAACGTCGCCACAAGCGAATACGCCCGGAATGTTCGTTTCGGTCGTACCCGGCTTTACAATCAGATAGCCGGTTTCATCCATTTCGAGCTGGCCGCCGAGAAACTTCGTGTTTGGCGTATGGCCGATCGCCACAAACAAACCGTCGGTTTCCAAAATTTCTTCTTCGCCGGTTTCGTTGTTTTTCACTTTCAGGCCGGTTACGCCTTTATCGCCGGACAAAACTTCAAGCGGAGTGTTGTTTAAGCTCCACGTAATCTTCGGATTTTGACGAGCGCGGTCCTGCATGATTTTGGAAGCGCGAAGTTCGCCGCGGCGGTGCACAAGGCGCACTTCCGTCGCAAACTTAGTCAGGAAGTGAGCTTCTTCCATCGCGGAGTCGCCGCCGCCGACCACAATAATCTTTTTGCCGCGGAAGAAAAATCCGTCACACGTTGCGCAGGTGCTAACGCCGCGTCCGACGCTTTCTTTCTCGTTGGGAATGCCGAGATATTTAGCCGATGCACCGGTCGAGATGATGATCGATTCCGCTTCCAGCACTTCGCCGCCTTCGATGGTCAGCTTAAACGGGCGTTGCGACATATCCACGCTGTTCACCCATCCGGTACGGAACTGAGCGCCGAAGCGTTCGGCTTGCTTACGCATATTATCCATCAATTCGGGCCCCATGATGCCTTCTGGAAAACCCGGAAAATTTTCAACTTCCGTTGTTGTTGTCAGCTGTCCGCCCGGTTCGGGCCCCTCGATGACAAGCGGGTTCAGGTTCGCACGGGCCAAGTAAATTGCAGCGGTAAGTCCCGACGGTCCGGTCCCGATAATAATAGCCTTATGCATAGTGCTCCTCCTCCTGTGTAAAGAAGCTGCACAGCACCTTCTTTAGAATTATTCTTTTTTAATATTATCTCTCATTTATCTGAATTTGTCTACAGTTCCGGATCGTGATTTTCCAGCGCGGGCAGCTTGGCAAAAATCGCAGTCATTTTCTGCTTTAAGCCGCAGGCCTCGTCGATCGCCTTGACATTTTTGCTGATGGTCGCCACAGACGCCCCGTAACGCAGAGCCACCTCTTGATAGGATACGGCACGGCGGTGCATTTTAGCCGTCAAATATTCAAGCGCCGCCGCCCAGCCTTCAATCTTGGTGATCTTCGGCGTGTTCGGATATACACGTGACAGATATTCCACCCACAGCGTTTCGAGATCGTATTGCTGAACCATATCGTAGCGTTTATTCATTTGCCGGATCGCCGTATCCATGACCTGCTGCCACTTGTTTTCCCAGACCGGCAGATTTTGCGAAAATGGCGACATCGGCACCGTCATCCGTTTGTTGTCGATCACCGCGGTCACCGGACCTTCGACGCCGATGCTGCGGAGAACGAATATCGCTATTTTCTTCAAATAATCGTCTTCTTCGGGTTCTATAATAAACTCAAGCAAGGCGTCCTTCACTTCGTTATCCGCAATCAGACTGAACGCTTGAATTACTTGCAGCTTCGTATCGGTATCTCCATGCCGCAGCGCCCAGAAAAAAGACGAGCGCACCAGCGGGTCCCGCGTCAATTGCTCCGGAATGCCGTCGCCGGTTTTATCCAGCAAACGGAACTGCTCTTCAAACGGCAGATGATAATGGTAACTTATCATCGGCTTGATGTCTTCAACAAAGCTGCGGCGCAGCTGATTCAGGAAAAACTTCGGAATCTCCGAACCCGGATCCAGCTTCTCCGCTTGCTTCCACAAACGCTCCGCTTCGTTTAGGCGTTTGGTGTTGAACGCTGCTACAGCGGCATAATGGTATAGACACGGATCCTGGCCGGCTTCACCGGTCTTGAGCAGCCTTTTAAACAATCTCAACGCCGATTCATGCTCGCCCAAAATCCCCATGGTCGTTGCTAGCTTAAATGTATGATCTTGATGATACGGGTACGTTTTGCGGAGCAGTCCGAGCAGACCGGACAGTTTCTCCTTATCGCCGAAGTGCTGATAGAAGATGGCCAGATTGCATAACGCATGCAAATTGCCCGGATCCAACTCAAGCACCTGTTTGATCATATCGACCGATTTCTCAAAATACCCCATATAATAATAAGCCAGCGCCAAGTTGTTGCGCGCGGCCGTAAAGTCCGGATGTTTCTTAACCAGCTTCTCCATGATGCGGACAGCTTCTGCGAACTTGCCTTCCTCCAGCAAAGCCCGCGCTTTGTCATGTTCAAACAAGCCTTCGCGGCTCTTAATGCCGTTTAGTTTGGTCGGACGCTCGAGCTCGTAGCTGAGCAGCTCGATCATTTCCTCGGCTTCCTCCAAGAACTGTCCGGCCGGATCATTCTCTAAATAATGCACAATCGCGTTCTCGGCCGATTCGAAGTTTTCCATATTGGCGAAGTTATTGGCCATATAGAAATAACATTCGGTCATCGTCGGGTCGATCGTGTCGAGCACCTGCTGCAAAATCCGGTTCGATTCTTCGTAATTGCCCATTTCCGAGAGCAGCCCTGCCAAGTTGCAGTGATTCACCGGATTCTCCGGCTCAAATTCCGCCGCGCGGCGGAAATATTTCAATGCCTTATCATAATGATACCGGTCGAGCGATTGCACGGCCCTTTCGAAAAAAAACGTGGCATCCATGTTAAGTGAAATGATCTTCTGTTTTCCGATTTTCGCCACCTGCTTTTTCTTTTCCATATGGTAAGGCACCTCCATTTCTGCTCTCGAAACTGTCATTTCTTAATGTCAACTTACACGCCGCCGTATTTGAACAGTTTGCTGATGCTGCCGCCGTCCACAATAATCCGCACCGCATTGGAAAGCAGTCCCGCTACACTTAACACCTTAAAGCGCGGGGAATGGTCTTCCGGTATTGCGATCGAGTCGGTGATAATGACCTCGCGAATGTTCGGATGATCCAGCCGCTGCAGCGCCGGTCCGGAGAACACGGGATGGCTGGCGAGAATAAACACATCGTTGGCGCCGCGCTCCTTCAAGCCTTCCACTACGTTGACGATGGTCGTGCCCGTATCGATCAAGTCCTCGATAATGACTGGCGTACGGCCTTCCACATCACCGATAACGTGAGTGACAACCGCTTCGTTATGCGCGTAGCGCTTCTTGAACATCATAGCAATCGGTGCGTGCAGGATGTTAGCCAGGTTCTCCGCGCGGGTCACGCCGCCGGCATCCGGAGACACGACGACCAGGTCGTCAATGTTTTTATTTTTGATATAATCGCTTAGCAGATCTTGTGCTGTCAGATGATCTACCGGAATGTTATAGAAACCTTGAATAGCCGGCGCATGCAAATCAATCGTCATCACGCGGTCTGCGCCTGCCGTTGTCAGCAGATCGGCGACCAGCTTGGCGGAAATCGGCTCACGCGGGGCCGCTTTACGCTCTTGTCGGGAGTAACCGTAATAAGGCAAAACCAGATTGATAGTCCGGGCTGAAGCTCTTTTCGCCGCATCCATCATCACCAGCAGTTCCATGAGGTGCTCGTTGATCGGATGAGAAAACGTTTGTACGAGAAATACGTCACAATTACGTATCGTCTCTTCATAGTGACAATAAATTTCTCCGCTTTTGAAACGGGAAAGCTTGATTTGGCCAAGCTTAACGTTTAACTGCTCACAAATTTTTTCAGCGAGTCGCGGGTTGGAAGAACCCGAAAAAATCTTTAATTTGCCGGTATCCATGGTTACCTCCGAAAACGATTGGGTTTAGTTATAAGCAGCCTTCCTCAGGCCGCGAAACAAATCTCTACGATGCCATAATGTCCATTCTCATTATACATGAAAAAATACGATTCCAATAGGTTCGAGTGTGCGTATCCGGCTGGAAATGTGGCTAAATTGTTAATTCACTTGCCACCTGCTACACAGTATTCCATATTCTTGACGGCCGGAAACATCGCCTCTCCAATTTGTTGCTTTGCAGCCCAATGCCGCTGTGTGTACGCGCAGCAAGGGCATTGGATGACACGGACGGCTGCCGCCCATTCTTGTCTCCATGCCCTTAACCCGCCCTGCATTCCATGAAAATGAACCCGAGAGCCCCGCCCTTACGGCTGGCTATTTTTTATGCCGGCTGCCCAGCTCGCGCATTACATCGTCAAGCGGCAGCTGCTGCTCGCGCAGCAGCACCAGCAAGTGGTACAGCAGATCGCTGGCTTCGTAACGCAGCTCGTCGTGGCTGCGGTTTTTGGCGGCGATAATGACCTCGGCGGTTTCTTCGCCGACTTTTTTCAAAATTTTGTCGACGCCTTTTTCAAAAAGATACGTCGTATATGCGCCTTCCGGACGCTCGGCGTCGCGCTGAGCAATCAGCGCCTCAAGCTCCCCGAGAATCGCAAACCGGTTGCCTTGCACCGGGCTCGCGTTATCCGCCGCCGATGCCGCTTCCTTGGAGAAGCAGCTGTAATCGCCGGTATGGCATGCCGGACCTGTCTGCTCCACAAGGACAAGCAGCGTATCGCCGTCGCAATCGTATTTGATCGAGCGCACTTTCTGAATGTGCCCGGACGTAGCCCCTTTGTGCCACAGCTCGCTGCGGGAACGGCTCCAGAACCAGGTTTCCCCGGACTCTGCCGTCAGCTTAAGCGACTCGGCATTCATGTAGGCGAGCATCAATACTTCCTTGCTGACCGCATCCTGAACGACTGCAGGCACAAGACCCTGCGCATCCCATTTGATCGCCTGCTCCAGCTCCGACCACTCTTGTTTCAACGACAATTGTTCTGTCATCTGATCTCGACTCCCTTCTGTTTCAGCTCGTTTTTAACCCCTTGAATCGTTAATTCCTTATAATGGAAGATGGTTGCCGCAAGACCTGCATCGGCTTTGCCTTCGGCAAACACATCGTAGAAATGCGCTTCATTGCCCGCCCCGCCGGAGGCGATCACGGGAATGCCCACCTCGCTCGATACCGCACGGGTCAGCGGAATGTCGAAGCCGTCTTTGGTGCCGTCAGCGTCCATGCTCGTCAGCAGCAGTTCGCCCGCGCCCAGCGCCTCGGCCCGCTTCGCCCACTCCAGCGCTTTGATCCCAGTGGCGTTGCGTCCACCGTGAGTGTACACTTCCCATTCGCCCCACTCTTTGTTAAAACGGGCGTCAATCGCCACCACGATGCATTGCGCGCCGAATTTGCGGGAGCCGTCGGAAATCAGCTGCGGATTTTTCACCGCAGCAGTGTTGATGCCGATTTTGTCCGCGCCCGCACGCAGCAGCCGCTTCATATCGTCCGTGCTGGAGATGCCGCCGCCCACGGTAAACGGGATCGTGATTTCGCCGGCCGTCTTTTTGACCACTTCCACCATCGTCGCCCGGCCTTCGTATGAGGCCGAAATATCAAGGAACACCAGCTCGTCGGCGCCCTCGCGGTCATAAATTGCGGCAAGCTCCACCGGATCGCCCGCATCCCGCAAATTGACGAAGTTGACGCCTTTGACAACACGGCCGTCCTTCACGTCCAGACACGGAATAATTCGTTTTGCTAACATGGCTTTACATCCCCTTTACAGTGCCGCCTCTTGCCCTGCTCCCACCTCGCAGAGGCTCAAAAAATTACCGAGCAGGCGCATGCCGACGCTGCCGCTTTTCTCCGGGTGAAACTGCATGCCGTACACATTGCCTCGCCCGACAATCGCCGTAACCGGCTGGTAATAATCCGTAACCGCAAGCAAATCCGAAGCCACTTCGGGCAAAGCGTGGAACGAATGCACAAAATAGACGTGCCCTTCTTCCAGCTCCCGGAACAGAGGGTTGCTTTGTTTGAATTCGAGCTTGTTCCAGCCCATATGCGGGATTTTGTAGCTGCCCTGAAAACGGACCACACGCCCCGGCAGCAGGTTCAGCCCCTGATGCGCGCCATGCTCCTCGCTTTCCGCGAACAGCAGCTGCATGCCAAGGCATATCCCCAGCAGCGGCTTGCCCGTGGCTGCATAGTCACGCACCGTCTCGGTAAGGCCTGTGGCATTGAGATTATCCATCGCATCGCCAAAAGCGCCGACTCCCGGCAAAATCGCCCCGGACGCGCTCATGATCCGCTGCGGGTCGCTGGTCACAACCGCTTCGTAGCCCAGCCGCTCCACCGCCATGCTGACGCTGTGCAGATTGCCCATCCCGTAGTCGATAATCGCGATCATGCTACAGCACTCCCTTCGTCGAAGGAACGCCTTTCACGCGCGGATCGATGCTGGTTGCTTCGTCCAAAGCGCGTCCGAGCGCTTTGAATACCGCTTCGATCATATGGTGCGTATTATGGCCGTAATGCACGATCACGTGCAGCGTAATACGCGCTTCCAGCGCAAACTTCCACAAGAACTCGTGCACCATTTCAGTGGAGAACGTGCCTACTTGCGCGGAAGGGTACTCCGCACGGTATTCCAGATGCGGCCGGTTCGAAATATCGATGGCGACCTGCGCCAGCGCTTCGTCCATCGGCAGGAACACATTGGCGTAACGTTTGATCCCCTTCTTGTCGCCGAGCGCTTCACGCAAGCACTGGCCAAGGCAGATGCCGATGTCCTCGACCGTATGGTGGTCGTCGACATGCACGTCGCCGTCCGCATCCACTTTCAAGTCAAAATGTCCGTGCTTCGTAAACAGATCCAACATATGATTCATGAACGGTACGTCCGTGGCGATTTCCGAGATGCCACTGCCGTCGACCTGAAAAGACAGCTTGATATCCGTTTCGCCTGTTTTCCGCTCAATGCTGGCCGAGCGGCCTTCTGCTGTTCCGGTTCCCGACAAGGTTGTGCCGAAACCTCCTTGATCGGCCTGCTCCAAAGGCTGCTTGCGCAAGCGCAAGTTATTGTTCCAATCCGCCACGAGTGTCCCCTTCTTTCGTAAGTCGTATTTGAATGGCCCGCGCATGGGCTTCCAGCCCTTCGTGCTGCGCCAGCGTTACGATGCTGCGGCCGTTTTTCATCAGCGCTTCCTTGCTGTAAGAAATGACGCTCGATTTCTTGATAAAATCGTCCACGTTCAGCGGCGACGAGAAACGCGCCGTGCCGTTGGTCGGCAGCACGTGGTTGGGTCCGGCGAAGTAATCGCCGACCGGCTCCGAGCTGTACGGGCCAAGGAAAATGGCCCCGGCGTTTTCGATTTTGCCGAGCCAGCCGAACGGCTCCGCGACCATCAGCTCCAGGTGCTCCGGCGCCAGCCGGTTGATCACCTGGACGCCTTCGTCCAAGTCGGCGACCGTCAGGATCGCGCCGTAATCGCGAATCGAAGCGGCGGCAATCGCCCGCTTCGGCAGCGTCTCGAGCTGGCGCGCGACTTCCTCGCGCACCCGCTCGGCCAGCTGCGGCGACGGCGTCACGAGGATCGCCGACGCCATCTCATCGTGCTCGGCCTGCGACAGCAGATCCGCCGCCACATAGGCGGCATCTGCGGTATCGTCCGCGAGCACGGCGATTTCGCTCGGGCCGGCGATGCTGTCGATATCGACGGCGCCGAACACGTACCGCTTGGCCAAGGCAACGTAAATGTTGCCCGGGCCGACGATTTTGTCCACGGCGCGGATCGCCGCCGTGCCGTAAGCGAGCGCGGCGACCGCCTGCGCGCCGCCGACGCGGTAAATGTCGCGTACGCCGGCTTCGGCGGCCGCGACGAGGATGTGCGGGTCGATGCCTTCCGACCCGGCCGTTGCCGGCGGCGTGACCATCACGATCTCAGGCACGCCCGCCACCTGCGCCGGAATCGCGTTCATCAGCACCGATGACGGATAAGCGGCTTTGCCGCCCGGCACGTACAAGCCGACGCGGCGCAGCGGCCGAATCACTTGGCCGGTGATCGTGCCGTCCGGCTGCAGATCCATCCACGACTGCCGCTTCTGCTTCTCGTGGAACGCGCGGATATTCGCCGCCGCTTCACGCAGCGCGGCGATAAACTCGGCGTCCACCCTGCCGTACGCGGCCTGAATCTCTTCATCGCTGACGCGCAGCTCGCCCAACTCTACGCCGTCGAACTGCTTCGACAGGCGGCGCAAAGCTTCGTCGCCGTCCTGGCGCACCTCGGCGATGATGCGGTTCACCGTTTCGTTTTGCTCCGGAGTGCCGTATTCCATCTCCCGATATAGCGAAAATTCGTTTGCCGGCATCACTCTCATCGCTTAACGCCCCCTTCTGTGGGAATGACCCGCTGCAGGATATCGCACAGCTCCTGGATGCGCGCGTTTTTCAAACGGTAGCTCACCCGGTTGGCCACCAGACGGCTTGTAATGTCGAATATTTTCTCGAACTCGGCGAGGCCGTTTTCCTTAATTGTCGTGCCCGTTTCCACCATATCGACAATCCGGTCGGCGAGGCCGATCAGCGGCGCCAGCTCAATGGAACCGTTCAGCTTGATGATTTCCACCTGCTGCCCTCTTTCGCGGAAATATTGCGACGCCACGTTCGGGTACTTGGAAGCGACCCGCGGGTTCAGCACCGGCTGCCAGTCCGGCAATCCGATGACCGACATGCGGCAGCGCGCAATGCCGAGGTCCAGCAGCTCGTAAACGTTGCGGTTTTCTTCCATCAGCACGTCTTTGCCGACAATGCCGATATCCGCCACGCCGTATTCGACGTAAGTCGGCACATCGACCGGTTTGGCCATAATAAATTCCATCTTCAGCTCCGGCACCGGAACAATCAACTTGCGGGAATCGTCAAAGTCCTCCGTTACGACAAGCCCCGCTTCGTGAAACAATTTCAGCGCCTGTTTATAAATGCGGCCTTTTGGCATCGCCACTCTTAATATATCCTGCATGCTATAGCACCCTCTTTCACAAAAACTCGATCACTTGACGGTACAGTTTGCCTTGCACACGGTAAGCACCGCTTGCAAGCTCCTCGACGCTCCAGCTTTCCGAATCCCTGACCAGCCGTGTTTCCACCGGCTGCCCGCCGCTTGCGCGCATATCCATGGCGCTGCGCAGCGCATGAGTCCGATTCACTGCGGTATATGCGATCAGCGTGCATTGCGGCAGCGCCGCCGGCCCTTTGCTTACGACTTCCATGATCCGGTTTGTTTTGAGTGCAAAACCGGTCGCCGGAGCAGGACGTCCAAACTGTCCGAGCAGATTGTCGTAACGTCCCCCGCTGCATACCGGAAAGCCGAGATCGGCCGCATAACCTTCAAACGTCATGCCCGTATAATAGGAAAAATCGCCGATCATCGTCAGATCGATGCTCACATGTTCGCTCACGCCGTAGGCTTCCAGCACGCTCCACACCTGACACAAATGTTCGATCGCCTCTTGAGCGACAGGATCGGCCGTCAGCTGCTGCGCTTGCCTGCAGATCTCTTCTCCACCGCGCAAACGAAGCAGACCTTCCAGCTCCGCCTGCGCTTCAGAGCCGAGATTGAGCGATTTCAGCTTATCGCGGTATCCTACATAGTCTTTGTTCAGCAAACATTCCTTCAGCTCCGTCTGCGCTTCTTCCCGGCCTTTCAATCTTTCGCTGAGCAGCCCGTTCAGAAAGCCGACGTGGCCTAAAGCGATCTTGAACGTATGTACGCCCGCCGCCTGCAAACAAGCCACCGCCAGCGCAATCACTTCGGCATCCGCTTCCGAAGACGCGTCGCCGACAAGCTCCATCCCCGTCTGGAAAAACTCCGCATCTCTGCCGGCTTCGGCTTCTATCGCCCGAAATACGTTCGAATGGTACGAAAGCCGGAGCGGCAGCGGTTCGTCCTTCAGCAGCGACGAGACAACGCGGGCGATCGGCGCGGTGATGTCGGATCTTAACACAAGCGTCGTACCGTTGCGGTCGAGCAGCTTGAACAATCGCCGGTCCTCCGTGGAGCTGGCCATCCCCACCGTATCGTAATATTCGAGTGTCGGCGTTATAATTTGCGAATAACCCCAACGCTCCATGCAATCCAGCACTTCGTATTCAATATGGCGAAGTTTGGAAACCGCCTCAGGCATATAATCTTTGACGCCGGCGGGTTTTTCAAACACTTTTGGCTTCGACACAACCTCACCCCAAATAATTGATTTATTTTCCACATTAGGCCGTTTCTTATCCGCATCTTGCAGAAAGAATCGGCGAAACGTATTCTTATCGTATAAACACTTAAATTTAAACCCCAAAACGCTTTAGTGAGTTAATGTGCTACCTTGCTAACAAAATAAAGAATATTGATAGTTTATCACGGAACGACACCACCGTCAATGCGCAGAAAACGGGTGTTTCTCTGTTGAAAACGGGGGATGCCACCGTCCATTCGCAACTGCGATCAGGAAGGCTTTGTCCTATTGCCAAAGCCAAAAAAATAAAAGGCCAGGGGTTTACACACTCCCCTAACCTTCCTATACCCGCTCATCAGACGCATTGGACACGCATACAGCTTTTCCTCCTAGGGCACTGCTGTGCGTGCAAGATCACCGTCATACCTTTTCCCCTGTCCTTGTATCTTCGCGAATCACCCGCATCGGGTTCCCCGCGACAAAGCTGTAAGCAGCGACGTCCTTATGAACAACCGAGCCGGCACCAATTACCGCGTGATCGCCAATGGTCACCCCCGGCAGTACGGTCGTATTTGCGCCGATCATGACGTTCGAGCCGATCCGCACCTCGCCGATCCGGTATTCCTTAATTAAATATTCATGAGTCAATAGGGTCGTGTTATACCCGATAATCGAATTTCCCCCGACCGTGATCTTCTCCGGAAAAAACACATCCACCATTACCATCAACGCAAATGCCGTCTGGTCCCCGACTTTCATGCCGAGCAGATGGCGGTAAATCCACCGTTTGAGCGGCAGATACGGCGTATACCGGCTGATTTGGATGCATATGAAATTTTTTACCGCCTTCCAAGGACTAACCGTATTGTACATTTGCCACAAGGAATTCGGTCCTTCCACTGGAAACCGGTCCGTTCTCCGCACGCAGGCATCCCCTTCTTAAGCCTGTTGTAGGCCAGCTATCGAAAGCAGCTCTCTGATGTCCTGGATGATGTAATCAGGCTTAAACGATTTCAAATACTCCGTGCCTTTCAGCGACCATGCCACTCCTACCGAGGTGACTCCGGCATTCTGAGCCGCGTTAATGTCGTAATGACTGTCGCCGACCATCATGGCGGAATCCACACTGCCGCCGAGAGCTTTTAACGCAGCGCGAATGCCTTCCGGATCGGGCTTAGGGCGCTGCACGTCCTCTACGGTCACAATCACGTTGAAGTACGGCGCCAAGCCGGTCAGCTTCAGCCCCATTTCGGTTGTTCTGCGCACCTTGCTGGTCACGACGCCCAGCTTTAAACCCGCTGCGTGCAGCTGAGCAACCGTTTCCCGCACATGCGGAAATTCCTTCACCAGCTCATCATGCTTTCCGATGTTAAAAGCCCGGTATTTGTCGACCAGATCGTCCACCTGCTCGCGTCCGCTGAAAAATTTCATCTGGTCGATTAAGGAACGGCCCATATTCGGGATGATATGCTCCCTGGTGACCGGCTCGCTGGTTATTCCGTCAAATGTATGCAAGAACGATTGAATAATCAGCTCGTTCGTATCGACAATCGTTCCGTCCAAATCAAAAAGTACCGTTTGAATCATGTCGTGCTCCTTTGTCTTGATGTAATTAACCTTCCACCGGCCTGCGGTCTTCCTTCGGACCGCCTTCGTCCGTTTCCGGTTCCCCTGCTGCGTTATGGCTGTGATCGGACGAAGCTTCCGCTCCGGCTGCAGCTGCCTGCCGCAAACTGACGATCGGATCGGAATACCTCGTTTCCGCGTATCCTTTTTTCCGCCGCCATACGATATAAGCGATCGCCGCAATCACGATCAGCACGGCCAGCAGCTGAGATATCCTCACATTGCCATAACTCATGTCGCCCGCTTCGAACAATACCGTCATCGGCGACCAAAGTCCGTTCATAAGCGATACCAGCCAGTCCGGGGCGGTGAACGCCAAGGAGTCGGTGCGAAGTCCTTCGACATAGAAGCGGCCGATCGAATACCAGATGAAATAACCGAAGAACAACTCGCCTGCCCGCAAAAATGATTGACGCCGCAGCACGAACAGCAGCAACAGGCCGACGATATTCCATAGCGACTCATATAAAAACGTCGGATGATAATAAACGCCCTCAATATTCATCTGATCCACGATAAAGTTCGGAAGATGCAGCGTGTTGCGCAGGAACGCTTCGGAAACCGGTCCGCCGTGCGCTTCCTGATTCATGTAGTTGCCCCAACGGCCGATAGCTTGTCCGACGATAAGTCCCGGGGCGCAAATATCGGCAATTCGCCAGAAGGCATACCCTTTGCGGCGGGTATAGATGACCGCAGCGATGATTGCCCCGATGAGCGCTCCGTAAATCGCAATACCGCCATGCCATACCTTGAAGATCTCCGACAGATTGTCCTTGTAATCGTCCCACTTGAACGCAACGTAATAGATACGTGCGCCGACAATAGCCGAAGGAACGCCTATTAACGTCAAATCCATAAAGAAGTCGGAGGGAATCTTGAACCTTTTGCCCTCCTGTATGGCCAGCAGCAATCCCACCAATGCCGCCGTGCCCAAAATAATCCCATACCAATGAACCTTCAGCGGTCCTAGCGCAAACGCGATCGGGTCAACAGCGTAATACAAGACGTCACCTCCTAAGGGCTTTCCGAAGGAAAGCCTGCATCGTAAGCATTTGCTAAGAGTTTGCGGAGCAAACTCGCTTCGTAAGATTTACTCCATATCGTCCATATCTTCGGACAACGATTCCGTCAGCTTGTTCGTAAACTGCAGAGCGGCATTGTAACCCATGCGTTTGAGCCTAAAATTCATCGCGGCAACTTCGACGATAACCGCCAAATTTCGGCCCGGGCGCACAGGAATCGTCACAAGCGGGAGGTCCGTATCGATGATGCGGGTTAATTCCTCGTCCAAGCCCAAACGATCGTATTGCTTGTCCTGCTGCCAAGTTTCCAGCTTGATGACAACAGAAATCTTTTTTACATTGCGAATAGCGCCTGCGCCAAAAAGCGTCATCACGTTAATGATACCGACGCCGCGTATTTCCAGCAAATGCCGAATCAGCTCCGGCGCATTGCCGTTCAACGTATGATCGGCCGTCTGCCTGATTTCCACCGCATCGTCGGCGATAAGCCGATGGCCGCGTTTGACCAGCTCAAGCGCGGTCTCGCTTTTACCGATACCGCTGCTTCCGGTGATCAGCATACCGATACCGTAAACATCCACCAGAACGCCGTGAATTGTCGTGGACGGAGCCAGCTTGTTTTCCAAAAACCCGGTCAGTCTGCTGGCAAAAATTGTCGTCGCCACTTGACTGCGAAGCACCGGCAAATCCTTCTCTCTCGAGGCTTCAATCAATTCCTCCGGCACATCCAGCCCGCGCGTGACGCAGATGCATGGCGTTTCTTCCGGCCTGCATAAGCGCAGCATCCGTTCTTTTCGTTCCTCAGGCGATAAATTGGAGAAAAACGTCAACTCCGTCTTGCCTAGCAGTTGCACCCGTTCATGCGGATGAAACTCGAAATAACCCGCCATTTCCAAGCCGGGGCGGTATAAATCGGCGACGGTGATCGGACGCTTCAGCCCGGCTTCACCGGACACCACTTCCAGCTGAAACGCCTCCACCAGCTCCGAAACCTTCGTTTTTTTGGCCATCGTTTCCTGTCTCCTTTGTGTCCCAATATTCCCATCCTAATGGAATTTCGGCCTGAAATCAACCACAGCCCGGTTAGGCGGAACCTTCGTCCTCCGCCTCTGAACCTTCATTCGGTTCCCGCTCCGCACAATTCAAACAAATGACGCCTCCGCCCTCAGCGACAATTCCTTCCAAGAAACCGCCGCGGCAATATACTTCCGTTCCGCAGCGCCGGCACACTCCCACCAAATCTGCCACCAGTCTCACCCTGCTTTCATCGCTATTAAACAACGAACAGACCTACTATAGTAGCAATTGCAATTACAGCCAAAGCGAATACTAGCAATGCCACGCCAACTTCGCGTTTGTGGGGTTCGTCGCTGAAGGCGAAGATACCGCCGACGATCAGTCCGACAAGCGGAATGAGCAGCGTAGCGATAAATAATAACACCGTGGCGCATCCGTTGCCGGATGCACCGGAATCCTGATAATAAGCTCCCGATCGGCCCGTTCTGGCAGGCTTCAGCACCGTACTTCCACAGTACTTGCAGGTCAGAACGTCCGGTTCCAACTTTTCATCGCAATACCAGCAATTGCTTCTCGTACCCGATAGGATGCCGGTGAACCGCTTCTCCGCGTTAACCGTCCCCTCCAGCGGAGCATCCGATAACGAGGTACTGCATACTACACACAATAAAGCGTGCTCGGAATTCGATTCCCCGCAGCTTTTGCATATTTTGACAGCCATGCGATTCCTCCTCTTAAAGACGTTAAGCAGCAGAAATGTATCCGCAAAGGAGTCTCATCCGTAAATACAAGGGCATGGTATAAAATGAGATGGTCCTATTATACCATAGGTATACGCTTGAAGAACGTTGATCAACGCAGTTACAGTATGATTTCTCTTACGGGATGGAAGATGAAAACGGGGAGCTGATGCACTTGAGAGACGAGCAAGAGATGATGAAGCTGTTTGTTGATTTTGCCCGGAACGATCAACGGATCCGGTTGGCCGTCATGGAAGGGTCGCGGACAAACCGGCATATTCCGCGCGATACATTTCAAGATTACGATATCTCTTATTTTGTGACTGAGATGGATTCCTTCAAAGCAAACGATCAATGGCTTGATGTATTCGGAGACCGCATCATGATGCAGAAGCCGGAGGATATGGAGCTGTTTCCTGCCGAATTAGGCAACTGGTTTTCTTACATCATGCTTTTTGCAGATGGGAATAAACTGGATCTCACGCTGATCCCCGTCGGCGAAGCGGAAGACTATTTTGCCAAAAGCGACGGTTTAGTTGAAGTGCTGCTCGATAAGGATCGTATCGTGAGCCATGAAGTACGTGCGAGTGACCGTCAATATTGGATTCAACGGCCGACGGCAAGAGAGTTCGACGATTGCTGCAATGAGTTTTGGATGGTTTCCACCTATGTGGTAAAGGGGCTGGCTAGGAAAGAGATTTTGTTTGCTATCGACCATCTAAACGAAATAGCCCGCCCCAATCTGCTGCGCATGATGGCCTGGCGAATCGGATCGGAGCACGGGTACACCTTCAGTCTGGGCAAAAATTACAAGTTTATCGAGCGCTACCTTCCAAACGAAGATTGGGATGATCTGCTGTCCACTTATACGGAGAATAGCTATGCCAACACGTGGCGGTCATTGTTCGTTTGTTACGAGCTTTTTCGAAAATACTCCAAAGCCGTGGCTGAAAGTCTGGGGTATATATACCCGAATTACGATGAAACCATCACCAAGTACACAGAACGGATTTATGATTCTTTACCGTAGAACCTAGAACCGCACCTTATCCAACGCAAAAGGGCTGCGCCTTCAACCGGCAGCAGCCCCATTTCCGGGTCCGGCTATGCATCGATCTCGTCAATTACGGAATTTACATGCGCCTCATGACGCAACCACGCAGACATAAAATTGTTATTACAAAGCTGGACGCACCAGCAAATCTTCCAGCACTTGCTGCAATTGATCGTTATCCATCTTCGGCATCAAATAACGGTGTCCTCGCCGGGGAGAAGCTGCCCATTCATTCTCGCCGGCTTCCCCTACCGACACACAGCCTTCCTCACTTGCGGTCCAATAGGCGCCAAGTCCGCGAACGCCATACAGCACAGCGGTTAAATCCCAACTGCTGCGCCCTCCTTGTTTGCCCAAAAACAATTCATACGCCAGCCGGACCGGATGATGATCCGGGGTTTCCCGAAACAATCGGTCCCCGGTCTTGACGGCGTCCCCAATCTCAAACCCGCTGAACATGATTGGTGTGGGCCAATGCTCCACAACGAATTTGGCCGACGCCGGGTCCATTTGAAAATTCCACTCCGCACCCGACGGGAACGCCCCGCCCATAACGACGAGCTCGGACACTTTGCGCGCTACCAGTTCGGTTCCGGCCAGCGGGCTTATTTCATCAGACTCGGACTGCAAAAGCCCTCTCAGATTCGGCAGCGGTCCGATCGCCACGATCACTACACCCCCATCAAGCTCTGCGGCCAGCAATTTGCGAAGCAGAAGGGCCGCGTCATCCGGCTCGCCTCCTTTACGGTACCGGTTCGGATACGTTTCACAAATCGTACGGTTGTACTTCTCATAAGACTCGCCTTCCAGAAAACCCGGCGTTTTCAACGTGCCAATCGGGATGTCTGGCCTGCCGTAGTAACGATTGATGGTATCAATACATCCTGCTCCCCATGGGCTTGAAGTGCAATGAGTGACCCCCAATATCTCCGCTTCACCGCTATCAGCCAAAGCATGCAGCACAGCAAGCGCGGCAGCGTCGTCGCAGTCCGGACCGATGTCGGTGTCCAAAATGATTTTTACCGGTTTGCGCATCAGCATGACCCTCCGTCCGTCGGAACAATAGGGACCGGATGGCCGTGCACAAACTCCCACTTGTCGCAGCATACCTGACGGTCGTAGCCGGTTTTCCCCTGTCCCATCCGATGATAAAATAAGTACCATTCGTCTTGGTATAACGTCAGCGAAGCATGCCCGGTTCCCGATATCTCGCCAGCAGGACATATCACGATATTGGACTCCGGCGCCTCGTAAGGCCCGTAAACCGAAGAACTGACCGCATACCTGACTTGGTACCTGACGTCCCTCGTGTCGTATATGCTCCAGGTCAGCCGTATCGGCCGTCTATTTTTTGCAGGTGCGCTTCTTCATTGTACACTTCGATGTCGAACACACTTGGATCCTTGCCGGATTGCCGATACAACCGGTCGGACAAGCAGACCGGCTCCCCCTTAAACGTAACCATATCGTCGTGTAACGCAACGATCCAGCATTTCCCTTGCCCCCACATCAAATGCGGCTGCCCGTCGGTATCGATAAATATGTCCGGGTCGATCGTCTGGCATTGCCATTCGTTTGTGGAAATAAGCGGCCTGCCGAGCACATCCACGAAAGGACCGGTAGGAGAGTCGGATCGGGCAACACCGATTTGCTGTTCCGCGCAAAAATACATGTAATAGGAGCCCCGAAACTTGGTAACCGACGGCGCCCACGCTTTGCTTTTGGCCCATGAGACTGTATCTAGATCCAACGCCACAGCCGGCTCCGACCACGATACCAAATCGGTGGAATGGAACACATGGAACTTACCGTACATCCAGCCGTCGCTGTCTTTGGTCGGATACAAGTAATAATCGCTGCCATCCCGGAATATGTAAGGATCGGCCCACGTACCGGGTAACACCGGATTGCCGCTCCGGTTGTTCATGATCAATACCTCCTCACCCTTTCATCGCCCCGTCGACCAAACCTTTCAATGATATGCTTCTGCATGCCCATAAGGTGTAAGGAATTGAGAGTAGCGATGACCGAGGAATTCGTGCCCATGAGGACAAGAGAGCGCTTTATTTCTTCGAGATTAAAATTGAAATCAGCAAAATATTGGCTGCCAAATAAGAAAGCAGCATCGTCCGGACGATCGACCGCTTGAACAATGTCAAGCTTAACGCTCTGGAAACGTGGATCATAGAGGATGTGGAACCTTTTATCAGCATAAATATCGCTTTTACTCAGATGCTAAAAAAAGCCAACCGACAGAGCGGTTGGCTTTTTAAGTCTGACTAGAAATTACGAAAGAAAGATGGATTGTGTTGTTGTTTTATCGAAGAAATGAACTTTGTTCATATCGATGGCAAGTTTCACGTTAGTGCCTTCTTTGAAGCCGGCGCGACCGTCAACACGAGCTACACAGCTTTGATTGCCAAGACCGTTAATGTACAGGTACATTTCATGACCCAAGTTTTCAGCAACTTCGATGTGCGCATTAACGATCGAGTTCGGAGAAGCTTCGATCACGATAGCTTCTTCGTGGAAGTCTTCCGGACGAACGCCGAACACCACTTCTTTGCCTACATAACCTTTTTCGCGCAAAACTTTTGCTTTGCCTTCCGGTACTTCCAGGTTGCAGCCTTGTGCTTTAAAGCGCAGGCTTCCACCTTCTTCAGCAAAAGTGCCGCTGATCATGTTCATGGAAGGAGATCCGATAAAACCTGCAACAAAGATATTTACAGGGAAGTTGTAAATTTCTTCAGGAGTTGCCGCTTGTTGAATGATGCCCTTGTCCATAACGACAATACGGTCACCCATCGTCATCGCTTCTGTTTGGTCATGCGTTACGTAGATAACGGTTGTTTCCAAACGTTTGTGCAGCTTGCTGATCTCAGCACGCATCTGTACGCGCAATTTAGCATCCAAGTTGGAGAGTGGTTCGTCCATCAAGAACACTTGCGGTTCACGAACGATCGCGCGGCCCAAAGCGACACGCTGACGTTGACCACCGGAAAGAGCCTTTGGTTTACGATCAAGCAAATGCTCGATATCGAGGATTTTCGCAGCTTCGCGAACGCGAGCGTCGATGTCGGCTTTTTTGAATTTACGCAGTTTCAAACCGAAAGCCATGTTTTGGTACACGTTCATATGCGGATACAAAGCGTAAGACTGGAACACCATCGCGATATCGCGGTCTTTAGGAGCAACGTCATTGACGAGACGGTCGCCAATGTACAATTCGCCCTCGGAGATTTCTTCCAAACCGGCGATCATACGCAAAGTCGTTGATTTACCGCAGCCGGATGCGCCGACCAAAACGAGAAACTCTTTATCTTTAATGTCAAGATGGAAGTCTTTAACCGTTGCTTCCTCGTTACCCGGATATTTCTTAACAACATGGTTTAAACGTACGCCAGCCATGGATTAATTCCCCCTACGATTTAGTATCGTTCTCATATATACATCTTACCTTGCCTGCCCATTTATGACTATGCACAATCTTCACAAAAAAATTACTTTCTTTTCGTTACTTTGTACAATAATAAGGCAATCTTCACAAGCACCGCATCGTTGAACGTCCTCACGTCAAGGCCGGTTTCCTGCTTAAACTTGTCCAGCCGGTACAGCAGCGTATTGCGGTGAATGTACAGCCGCTTTGCCGTTTCGCTGACATTGCAGTCGAGACTGAAGAACTGTTCCAGCGTCGTCAGCGTCTCCGTGTCCATCACAATATCAATCCGTTTCAGCACCCGCTCCAAAAAATCCGTCTTGTATTCCTCGGGAATATGGTGAACCAGCTTCTCCAAATGAAGCATCCAAGGCAGATGCACATGTTCGCTCATATGGAACGTCCTGCCAAGCACCAGCGCCTCCCGCATCTCCAGCACCGTGGTATACAACGATTTGGCCGGCGTCATCGGATAATGCAAGGCAACCTGGCAATCGCCGAGCCATTCTGTTCCCAGCATCTCGCTTAAACCAAGTCCGATTGCCGCCAATCCGTCTTCGACGCTTTCTTCTTCATCGCTATCCCGCTCGTCGCCGGTGCCTGCCAGCAATTTTTCCGAGCCCAGAATAAGCCACTCCTTCTCCATCAAAGGAATCAGGATGATCTCCGCCTCAAAGAAAGATTCGAGCAGCTTCTTCAGCTCCTGATAGGTCCCCTTCTTGGCCGCGGGGTAACCGCCGTACAGCAGGATCGGAATTTTGGTGGAATATAAGGAAAATTGTGAAACCAGGGATTCCGGCATCTCTACGTTCACCGTCACGCCGGATTCCAGCTGTCCCTTTAGCCAGTCCCGCAGAAGTCCCGCCTTACGCTCCTCTTCGTTCAAATAGACGGGGAGCGTCTTTTTATCCGGATCCCGCTTTGCTTCAATCATCAGCTCAACCAATTGCCGCTCTACCGGGGATACAGCCCCCGCGGCCGTCGAAAGCAAGAAGGCTTGACCGCCTTCCTTATATAAAAAGAAATGAACCGATTCACCGGAACGGACACTTTTGCCTGATGAACCGTTCGTTTTGTCTTCAGCTTCCATGCTGCGCCAATCTTCCCATGGGCGGGTTTCCAGCAGGACATTAGTTTGCAATATATGAGTTAGCTGCTCTTTTAATTGTTCCCATTCCATGACTTAAAAACTCCGCTCCCCGTCAAATAATGGTTTTACACTTATCATAGCAGAAAATAAAAACCCTTGCCCGCTTAAATGCTTCAGGCAAGGGTTCCGCTGTCTGCTAGTTAAGGATGTGGCGCGCCGTCACGTAGTGGTCCTTCCACCAATCGGAGTTGATGCTGCTGTATTTGACCCCGCCCTCTCCGTAAGTATGAATCATCATGCCGTTGCCGACGTACATGCCGACATGGCCGATTTTGCCTTTCGAATCCTTGGTCGTGAAGAATACCAGATCTCCCGTTTCCAGATTGCTTTTGCTCACATATTTACCTTCCAGCGCTTGATCGCGGGATACGCGCGGCAGTGTAATACCGTTCTGCGCGAAGATGGTTTTCATGAAAGATGAGCAATCGAAGGTTTTCGTTTGGCCGTATTTGGCACCGAAATCGTAAGGGGTGCCTAAGTATTTTCTAGCGTCGAGGACGAGTTTGACTCGTTTTTGATCCATGGCGGAGAGTACGCGGCGAGCGCCTTTGAAGTCATTTTTAAAACTGGAAGTAAGGGTTTGGGTAATAACTTCGTCATCGCTTTTGGAGGCGAGAATGATTTTATTGTCTCCGATATAAATGCCTGCGGTATTCAGCTTCGAACCGCTGCCGAAGAAAAGCACATCGCCTTCTTTTACATCGTTCAGACTCTTAATCAACGGTTTGTTCATGGCGAATTGTGCGTCTAAGCTGCTCGGCAAGCTATAGTTGGTCATTTTATATACGTAGGAGATAAGTCCCGATGCATCAAAACCTTTTGAGGGTGTGGCGGAACCGCTGTTGTAATCTTTGCCGACCATTTCTTTGGCGATGGACACAGCGTCCATATCGTCGGTGGCGGCAAACGCCGGAACGGCGAATACTCCCGTCAGCATTAAGGACATGGCGGTCGTAACTCCGGCGGTGCGAAGCAAATTGCTTTTCTTCATGAAACAATTCCTCCAAGTAAAGTAGATTTCCCCATGTTTGGGTAATGCTCTTGCTGTAGCATCAGATTACCATGGAAAGTATAGCATTATCATTACGCAAATATTTCATATTCATATATATAACTGGTATGTAAGTCAATATATATCGCAATCTTGCTGATTTCTTTCTAGTCTCTGGAATAATATTGGATAATTTCATGGGAAAAGGAAAAAAATACTGCTGCAAATGTCTGTGCATTTTCTTCGTCCGGAAGGGAGGACGCGCTATTTTTTCGTTACTTTATGGAAAAACCGCCATTTCTTTAACATTTCCTGCGGATCGTTCGCCGGATATTTTGACGTATCCATCGGGTCCTCGCCCGGACCGCGAATTGTGTATAACGGAGGCGTTGGCACATCCGATCGCCTCGTTGCCTTTATCGGAATTGGCGAAAAGTCGCCGGGATGCGGTGATTCTCATCAGCGATATCAGCCGGTTATGCCCGAGCTATTTATTTTTGCCCGCGCTGATCGATCAATTAAATGCTGGCGGTATTGACGACAGCCGGATTCGCATTGTGGTCGCTTTAGGTCTGCATCGCAAGCAAACCGAAGAGGAGCTTCGACAGTTAACAGGCGAGACGGTGTACAAGAGGGTACGCGTGGTTAATCATTCCGCACTTTCCGAGGATTGCATCCCGGTCGGAACGACTTCACAAGGAACCCCGGTTGAAATTAACCGGACCGTTGCGGGCGCCGATCTGCTCATCGCTACCGGCAACGTGGAACCTCATGCGCTGGCGGGCCTTTCGGGCGGCGTGAAAGCTTTAATGCCCGGCACAGCATCACACCGCTCCATTGAATGCAATCACGCCTTGTCTTTGACTTACAAGACAGTGCCCGGGCAAACCGCTAACCCGATTCACCGGGATATGGAAGAAGCTCAGCAGTTTGTGCCGATTCACTTTCTGTTTAACGTGGTTGTCGATCATGAACGCCGGATCTTGGCTGCAGCCTGCGGGCAACCGGCCGCCGCCCACCGCGTTTTATCCGAGCTGGCCGGCAAGGCGTTCATCTCCACTGCGGCTAAAAAATACGATATCACCATCGTATCGGCCGGCGGTTATCCGAAGGATACACAGCTGTATCAAGCGCTGAAGGCGTTGAAAAATGCGGCGGCGGTCACAAAACCCGGCGGAGAAATTGTGCTCGCGGCGGAATGCGGGGAGATGCTTGGCAACGGGATTTTTCAATATTGGGTCGACACTATGCCCAATCGGGCCTATATGGTCGCCCGTCTGCAAAAGCAATTTGTTGTTGGCGCCCATAAGATATTGCACATCGACGAGGTGCTCCGGCAGCACAAGGTTCATCTGTACAGCAGCATGGGGGAAGCAGCCGTTCGATTGCTCGGTTTTGAACCGGTTGCAGAGCTGCAAGCGGCGTATGACCGGCTGACTGCCGACCGCTCCAAATCGATTGCGCTGATGCCCTACGGCTCGCTAACTTTTACGCAAGGCTGATACGGGCGCAACAAAACAATATAGAGAAAGCGGTGAGTACCGTGTGGAATGCGTGGTCATTGGATCGCGTCATCTTTTTATTTGTCGGGTTAGCCTTTCTGGTTATCGGGGTTCAGGTTACCATCTCTCATTATCGTCAAAATTTTCATCATAAGGCGATGTGGGGGCCTGTGCTTTCCGCCCCATTCTTATGTGCGGTCAGTGTGTGGCTCGCTTTTTATCCGGCTTCGTGGCTGCTCATCACCTTTATGGTACTGATGTATGTCGCCGTGCTGGAAGGGTTTGTCGGATTCTATTATCACTTTCACGGCGTCGGGCTTCGGGTTGGCGGATACACATCCCGCAATTTCTTGGTCGGGCCGCCGGTGGTGCTGCCGCTGTTGTATACAGCAATGGGCGTACTAGGACTGCTTGCTTATTACTGGAGGTGAACCAAGTGAGTTCAAACAACAATCCTACCGCCATAAGTCCCTCCGGCTTATCGACCATCACCCGTTATCCTGCTTACGACGTGATGATGCATGCCGAGCATTGGGACGAGCACACCCGGCAGGTGGTAACGGCCCGGTTGTACCGGGACAACCCGTATCGTTACTTGACGACCTTGGAAGCGGAGTCGCTGCGTTCCTGGTGCTCCTTGCTGCTGGACGACGAGCGGGCGGAAATTATTCAGTTTGTGCTCGGACATATCGATAAAACTTTATCGGACGGCCGGGGCGAGGGACAACGCGGCACAGGCGTGCCTCCGGCCGGCAAGTTGATCCGCGACGGACTGAAGGCGGTGGATGCAACCTGCCAGTCGCTGCATACCAAAAGGTTCTTCGAGCTCGATGCGGAAATGCAAAAAACGCTGATGACCGATATAAGCGGCGATCAAGCCGAACCCGCATCGATCTGGTCGGCGATTCCGCAGAAGGATCTTTTCAAAAAACTGCTCCAGTTGTCGGTGGAGGCGTATTATTCCCATCCGACCATATGGTCGGAAATCGGATATGCCGGGCCGGCGTATCCGCGCGGCTACATCACCGCAAATCCCGGCCAAAGAGATGCTTGGGAGGCGAAACTCGGCGATGAAACGTAGATTCGAACACGAGGAAGTGGATGCGGTCATCGTTGGTGCCGGAGCTGCGGGAGGTGTACTCGCCAAGGAACTGAGCGAGGCGGGGATGCGTGTCGTTGTGCTGGATGCAGGGCCGATGTGGGATCCGCAAAATGATTTTGCCAGTGACGAGCTGTCGACCCAGCATCTGGGCTGGAAGGACACCCGCATTGTAGACGGCACCGATCCGCTGACGATGGGCCATAATAACTCGGGACGTGGCATTGGGGGTGGGACAACGCATTTTACCGGCGTCTTTCTGCGGTTTCACGATGCCGATTTTCAGGCCCGCAGCTTGGACGGCGTAGCCGAAGACTGGCCGATCGGTTACGACGATCTGGCTCCTTATTACGATAAAATCGAAAAAGAAATCGCCGTATCCGGGCCCAAGCATTTTCCCTGGGGCAACTTCCATGGACCCTATCCTTATCCCGAGCGAGATCCGCTCAGCCCCAACGCTTACTTCTTCATGAAGGGCTGCGAAACGCTGGGCATCCGTCATTCTGTTACGCCGCTGGCCATCTTGTCCGCACCGTTCGAGGACAGGCCCCCTTGCATCAACCGCGGCTTCTGCAACCAGGGATGTATGCCTAACGCCAAGTTCAGCACGCTGATTGTGCATATTCCCAAAGCGATCCAAGCGGGCGCGGAGGTGCTGCCTAACTGCATGGTGACACAGGTCACGCTGGGTAAAGACGGACGGGCGGACGGGGTTATTTTTGTCCATGAAGGGCAGGAACATGTTCAGAAAGCGCGTATCGTCATCCTCTCAGCCTTTGTTGTGGAAACGCCGCGTTTGCTGATGAATTCGGCGACACCGCAGCACCCGGAAGGTCTCGCCAACAGCAGCGGCTGGGTGGGGCGGGCGTTTATGACGCACAGCAGCAACGATGTGTATGCGAAGTTCGCGGAGGAAGTGCGCTTGTACAAAGGAACGCCGGTACTCGCTTCGACACAGGACTTTTATGAAACGATGCCGGATGCCAATTTTGTGAGAGGGTATACGCTCCATGCGCATGGCGCCAGACCCGTCAGCTTTGCCCACGGCATTTCAAATTCTCAAGCAGGCTTGCTCTGGGGCCAAGGGCTCCGCAAAAAAGCGATAAACTACAATTTCTACGCACGCGCAACGATGGTCGGCGAAGTGCTCCCGAATCCGGATAACCGGATCTCACTCGCTGACGAAAAGGATGAATACGGCTTGCCGCGGGCCAAGGTCACCTTCAGCTACGGCGATAATGACAGGCGGCTGATCGATCACGCCGTAGGCAAGATGAGCGAGATTCTCCAGGCTGCAGGCGGTCAGGTGGAATTCGTTATAGCCGATACGGCCCATCTAATGGGCGGATGCCGGATGGGCGACGACCCGCAGCAGTCCGTAGTCAATTCCTTCGGACAAACCCATGATATCCCCAATCTTTTTATTTGCGATGCCAGCGTTTTTGTCACATCCGGAGCCGGCAACCCGACCAATACGGTTATGGCGCTTGCCGCCCGCACGGCGGATTATATTCTGGAGCAAAGCGGCCAATTGACGTTGTAAATGAAAACGGCAGTGTGCGATCCCTTTATTTTGCCGGTCAAGGGTAGTATGATACAAGCATAAGCTGCAGTTTGGGGAGATGAGTCAGTCATGGCCATTGTAGAAGTAACGGTCATTCCGATCGGAACGGGGACCACCAGTGTAAGCGACTATGTAGCGGGCATCCACAGGGCGCTGGAACAAGAAGAAGCCGAAGGGCGGGTACGCTTTCAGATGACGTCAATGAGCACCATCATTGAAGGTGAACTCGATGATCTGCTGCGGGTTGTCCGCCGCATTCACGAAGTTCCGTTCGAGCAAGGTGCCGGTCGGGTCTCCACCTCGATCAAAATCGACGACCGCCGCGACAAAGCCGGGAGTATGGAGCAAAAAATGCAATCCGTTGCCGCAAAGCTGAAATAGCTGCGCTTGACCTCGACATAGAAAAAGGTATATGCCACGAATATTTCGGCATATACCTTTTCTTTATTTGCAGGGAGAAACTTATGAAATGGCGATTTCGAACACTTGATCGGATTCCGTTCCAGCGGCTACGGATGGCTCTACGCGATGGAAGCTTCCGTATTGCCCCAATACACGCTCTGCACCTGACTGCAAAGCTTCATCCGGCAGCTTGCATTCTAGGCGCAAGACGCCGTCGTCGATCACAACATCGCTCCAGCTGGGCAAACATACGACGGAAGCACACTGTACATAGGTCCACTGATTTTGACGAACGATGGATTGAATATGATTGTGTCCGTTAAACCAGAAACAAGTTCCGCTTGCTTCGCTCATCGCTTCCACCAGCTGCTCCGGCTGCTCCACACGCAGCAGTTCTTTATCGGATAAAGCGGTAGTATGAGGGAGGGGATGATGGGCAAATACTAGAACCGGTTTTCCTTGTGCCGCCCCGAGACGTTTCTTCAGCCACGCTATCCTTGTAGGATCGAAGCGTCCGCCCCAATCCAGAGGTTTCATCTCCTGCGATGTGTTCGCAAACAGCAAAAGCGCCTGCTCCGTTTCGATGGAACCAAAGCCTTGTTCGATCTGTGGCGTCTTGGCCCACTGCTCTGTTTGCTGGACCGATCCGGATAAAAGGTCATGGTTTCCAGGCACATGCCGGAACAAGTCGCGTTTGCCCAATGAATCGATGATGGCAAATACGCCGCGGTATTCCTCTTCCTTGCCGTCTTGGGTCAAGTCCCCCAATGAGACATACAGGTCGGCTTCAGGACCCTCATGGAAATAACGCTCCAAATACTGCTTGAAAAAGGGATCCGCCCCTCCGTTTTCACCGCGCAGCGTGAAATGAAAATCGCTCATGATCCGTATTCGCATAAGTTTTCCTCCCTAGAGCAGCAGTATGCGTTGTGGCCGCCGTTTTTTGCAACAAACTGCTGATAATAGAATTTAAGTTTCCATTCTATTACAATACCAGATAATGACATGGGTAACATCTCTTTTTTCGTAATCATATAGACGCCCATAAAGCGGGCATCAACGCGACTCGCCGACTTCTCGAAATGGAGTGTACGCTGCCTTCCGGATCAAATGAAACCCCAGGGGGTTATAAGTCGGCTAATCTCACTTCTGCCCTTTTTTGGAAAGCAAGCGTAGCCGCATTGGCAATTTGCTGTGCTGCTTTACCATCCTCCACCGTAACAGAAGGCTTCTCGCCGCGCAGACAGCACTCAATAAAATGAACCATTTCCAGCTGATAAGCATCCTTAAACCGTTCGGGAAAGGAAGGTACAATATCATGGGTGCTGCCTTTCAGCGTCAATACGCGAATATCATGGTGCTGCAGCGAGCCGATTTGAATCGTGCCTTCGGTGCCGACAACCTCTCCCCGAATATCATACCCGTATAACGCATTGCGGCTGGCTTCCACATCGCCTGCAGCTCCCGAAGCAAAACGTAAATAAGTGAGGGATTGATCGGAGTCCTGGAGCTCTCTCATGAACGGATAGACCAGCACGGAGCCATGAGCCGAGACCGCATCGACTTCCGAACCCATCAGAAAACGGGCAAGATCATAATCGTGAATAGCCATATCGATAAAAATGCCGCCACTGCCTCGAATAAATTCAGCAGGAGGAGACACAGGGTCACGCGACACCGCTTTAAAATAGATCGGTTTGCCAATATCTCCGGCAGCTATACGTTTCTTCGCCTCCGCATACGCGGGATCGAATCTGCGCATGAATCCGACCTGGCATTGGGCATTATATTGGTTCACCGCGCTAATCACTTCATCCGCTTCGGCCAATTGCAAAGTTAGCGGCTTTTCTACAAAAATCGCCTTGCCGTACTGTGCCGCTTTTTTGATGAGCGAGGCGTGCGTACCTGTGGGTGTTGCAATAACCACAGCATCTATGTTCGGATCTTCCAGAACCTCATCCGTGTTATCGGTCCATCTTGGCGCCCCCAGCTCTCTGCCGACTTTCTCGGCCCGCTGCAAATCGGCGTCTACGACGCAAACCAGTTCCGAATGTTTTACCCGGCCTGCTACATTTTCCGCATGCCAATAACCTAACCGTCCCAGACCGATTACCGCGCAACGAATATGATTTTTCATGAGTCATGCCCTCCTTTATGGTCCACACATTTGGCAGTTTCTTGTTCCTTGCAGCGCCCCGGTCTTTTCACTACATAGTCCGTAACTGGAAAAATGTTAGTCCCCCACCCTGTTCGCCCAGATCTCCATAGTGGGGTTTAATAACATTCTGGTAACGTTACCAAAAATTTTATGATATCTCTCTGCGTGTTGTCAATTTAAATTTAAGCGGTTTCATCTTATATCGAGCCATATAGAAAAGGGAAGAGTTCCATTTAAGGTGCCGGCGCTCTCCCTCTCAGTATGGTACTGCTTATGGAATTCGGAAAATAAAAAAAAGACCGTCTCCGGTCTGTGTTTTTTAAAACATGGTGAGCCATGTAGGACTCGAACCTACGACACCCTGATTAAAAGTCAGGTGCTCTACCAACTGAGCTAATGGCTCTTGCGATGATGTAATGGTGGAGGCTGATGGATTCGAACCACCGAACTCGAAGAGAGCAGATTTACAGTCTGCCGTGTTTAGCCACTTCACTAAGCCTCCATGATAACTAAAAGTGGCTCGGGACGGAATCGAACCGCCGACACGAGGATTTTCAGTCCTCTGCTCTACCGACTGAGCTACCGAGCCATATGTATAAATAAGTTCTCATCCCTTTACAAGGGAAGTTAATGGCGGAGCCGACGGGATTCGAACCCGCGGTCTCCTGCGTGACAGGCAGGCATGTTAGGCCTCTACACCACGGCTCCACACTATAACTATAAAATTGCTGGTGCCGTCGAGAGGACTTGAACCCCCAACCTACTGATTACAAGTCAGTTGCTCTACCAATTGAGCTACAACGGCATATGGTGGTGGAGGCTGACGGGATCGAACCGCCGACCCTCTGCTTGTAAGGCAGATGCTCTCCCAGCTGAGCTAAGCCTCCACATTTGGAGGACACAAATTATATTGTGCCACAATTACAAACGACGTATCAATAAGTCATTATGTAATAATTGGTAGCGGCGAAGGGAATCGAACCCCCGACCTCACGGGTATGAACCGTACGCTCTAGCCAGCTGAGCTACACCGCCATATAAAAAAGATAAAGCTACGGAGAGAGAGGGATTCGAACCCTCGCACCACTTACGCAGTCTAACCCCTTAGCAGAGGGTCCCCTTGAGCCACTTGGGTATCTCTCCAAGACAAATAAATTTGCTCCTTGAAAACTGGATGCGAATCAACTTCAAGCTTTGCTTCTTGTCCTTTGGGCCCCGAGAAAGTATTCGGAATAAGCTGCAACGCTTATCTTCACTTTCTTGGGATGTTTTGGTTAAGCCCTCGACCGATTAGTATTCGTCAGCTGCACACGTTGCCGCGCTTCCACCCCGAACCTATCTACCTCGTCGTCTACAAGGGGTCTTACTAATTGGGAAATCTCATCTTGAGGGGGGCT
>NZ_SIRE01000037.1 GCF_004307995.1 Paenibacillus thalictri
CAGCCGCGTCCGCGTCCGCGCCCGCGAGCCCGGCGTACCGCCGCAGCGCCTCCGGCGTCGGCGCCGGCTGCATCGCCAGCGGCACCCGCCGCGCCGCCGCGGCCAGCGAGCCCGCCGCCAGCAGCTGCAGCGTGCCCGCCAGCACGCCCTGCACCGCATCGGCCAGCTTGCGGCCGAGCTGCCGGATCTCCGCGTCGCTGCCGCGGTAGAAGGCGCCGTCCTTGACCAGCGCCGGACGGACATCGCCGCAGAAGCCCTGCAGGAACGCGGCAATCATGCCGCCGCCTGCATCCTCCTCCAGCATATCCATTGCCGCTCCCGGGTACTCGGAGGACAAGTCGTTGTCTCCCGAAGTCGTCGGATGGCAGGCATAGTGCAAAAGCAGCGCTTTTGTTTTGACTGATCCGGCGTCCTGCGAACATAGTGCACCGCCCGCTTTTTCTGCACTTCCCGCATCTTTTGCATCTTCTTCACTTTTTGCAACTTTTGCGTTTTGCACGCCAACGGTTTCACCTGCAATCTCGTCACCCGCTCCGCTTGCGCACGTTCGGGCAGCAATTGTCGCGCCATCTGCACTCTTCGCCTCATCTGTCCGCCCGCCGGCAACCACAAACCGCAGCACCGTGACCTCCGAATCGACCGGAATGTGCGGATTTGGGGCCATCATCATACCTTCGCCGGTCATTTTCCGGCGAAAAATGCCCATCTCGCACAAGCCGCTGCCCTTCTCCACCGTAACCGGCTCGAACCGCTGGGACGCCTGTTCGACTCCGGCGATAATTTGCCGCTCCAAAAACGCTACGTAACCGGCATCCGCGCGGCCCAGCATCGGCGTAAACAGATTGGTCGTCTGCGGGCCGGAATGGCTGTGTGTCGCATGGAACTGCATCTGCTCGTCGCAAAATCCGAAGCGGCTGCGCAACTCCGCCCGGATCCCGGCTAGCGTATCCGTACCAAAGCAAAGCAGGTCCGCGGACACGATCAGGCACTGCGCTCCGGTAAACGGCGCTCTGTCTCCTTCCGCGCCCCAGTTTCCGCCCGCACCCGCGTCGCTTTCCGCATCCGCTTGCCCCTCCTCAACTGCAGTCCCCGCTCCCCCGCCGGGACGGCGGAAATATAAAATCCGCGCGTGAATCGGCCGCTTGACGCTCTGGAAATCGCCCTTCCGGTGGCCGTAACCGGCCAAAGGCAGCGGATGCGGCGGGGTAATGTCAACTTTGGCGCAGCCCAAGTGCAGCAAACCGCCATATGCGTCATCGCGGCTTGGCATGGCGCTCACTCCCTTTCTGGCTGTGCGGCGCCTGCCGACAGCAAGTCGATAACCAGCAGCATGTTGCGTAAAATATGGTAAGGATCTTTGACCGGCAGAGCGACCAGTTTCTGCTCCGGCTGTCCCTGCCGGCTGCGGATTTGAATCCATTCGCCGACCGATTCGTCCGGGTTCGGAAACGTGCGGAATACATAATCGCTCATCCGATCATACCGTTCAAGCAGCCCTTCCCGGCCGGTAAGCCGATGGGCCAGCAGCAGCGCGTACAAAGCTTCCGAATGCGGCCACCATATTTTCATATCCCACGTATCCCGCACCAGATCTTCGTAACGTCCTCCCGCAAGTTTCCCTTTCGGAACGCCGCCTTCGCGGTCGACATAACGCAGCAGACCGCCGTACTCCTCGTCCCAACCGAGATCGACGGCTCGCTCCACCACCTCGGCAGCCCGGCCGATCAGTTCGCCGCGTCCCGTCTTGACCGCCTCGGCCATTACAAACCACATGCATTCGAGTGAATGACCGGGCGTAATATGGCGGCTGAGCAGCGTATCGGCATCCTCCTGCCGCTCCGGCAGCATTTCGCGGATCAAGCCGTCTTTATAAAACCGGCCCATCACCGCATCCATCGCTTCCGCGGCCAAACTGCGAATCTGCGCCGCTGCGGCATGACCCGCCGCTTCCAGCGCATCCGCCAGCTCCTGGTACATGTTCAGCTGGATCATCGAAACCGAGTGGGCCTCGTATCCCTCCGGTACCGGATACGGCTCGCTGCGTCCGTCGCCCGAAGCCAATCTGTCTTTGATCCGCAGCCCCAGCTTCAAAGCTTCTTCGAGCACGTCCCCATCCCCGGCAACCCGGGCATATTCGGCAAAACCAAGCACGACAAAACAATCCGCATAAAAGCTGATGTCATAACCCGCTCCCGGAATCGGTTCCTTCATCCGGCCGTCTTCGGTCAGCAAATAGGCACAGTTGCCGTTTTCCAAAAAAACGTGACGGCGCAAAAAAACGACCGTCTTGCCCGCATGCGCAAGCAGCGACGCAGCGTCCCCGGATAAACGACCCCGGCCGATCATCTCCGACATGCGGGAGAGCAGCCAAATCATCCGACCTTGCGACCATGTGTACTTATCCGTGCTCAGCAGTTCGGTTCCCTCATTGTTGAAGCAAGTAAACACTCCGCCGCGCTCATGATCCAAAGCCCGTTCCCAGAACGGCAGCAGCGTCTTCTCCGTATGTTCCCTGTAAAACTTCAGCAACCCCATGTTCCGTTGCCCCCATTCGTCATTTTTGTCCAATCCGGCGGACAAGCCGGCTATGTCTAATCCAAGTATGTGGTTCCCAGAAGCACGTTTCCGACCCGTATAGCGATGATCGCTCCCACACGGCTTGCCCCAAAGGCATCCGCATCCGGATCATCAACTCTCGCCTCCGTACCCGTCACACTCCATTTTCACTATCGCTATACGCATACACTTAAAAGGAGGCCGGTTTCTCGCAACCTGCCTCCCCCGGTACTTGCAATTACTTGCTTCCCGTCATGCTGACGCTTTGAATGATGTGACGGCGCAGGAAAATAAACACGATCAAGATCGGAATAACTGAAATGACCGAACCCGCTGACATAACCGTCATGTCGATCGAAAACGACGATTGGAACATCGCCAGCCCCAGCTCCATCGTAAACATCGACTTGTCGCCGACGACCAGCAGCGGCCATACAAACGCATTCCACGCCTCAATAAAGGAGAAGATGCCCAGCGCGCTCATCGGCGCAACCATCAGCGGCACGACCAGCCTGAAGAAAATACCCCATTCCGAAGCGCCCTCCACTCTGGCCGCTTCCAGCATCTCATCGGGAATTTGCTGGATGACGTTTTGCCGCATAAAAAATATGCCAAAACTCATGACCAGATACGGCAGCACCAAACCGCCGAATTTGTTAAGCAGATCCAGCTGCTGCAGCTGCATATACAGCGGAATCATGTAAATCTCGAACGGCACGATCGCCGTCGCCAAAAACAGCGAAAACACAAAAGTCAGCCCGAAATATTTGTATTTGGCGAAAATAAAACCGGATATCAGCGACGTAAACACGATGGCGACAGCCGACAGCGAAGCCATTTTTAAACTGTTCAGAAAATATAGATGAAACGGCGCGGCTTCGAACACCGCTTTGAAGTTATTGAAATTAAACTGCTTCGGAATGAAGCTCGGCGGCCATATGTTCAGCTCGGGAGGCGTCTTAAACGCCGTCGACACCATCCACAGAAACGGAATTACCATGACAATCGCTCCAATGGTCAAAACAATCATAGAGAGCGCATCCAGTATTCGCTTTTGGCGTTTCACCGTTTTTTCCTCCTTCCGGAAGCCGTATTGTCTCTGGCCAGCAGCATTTGTACTACTGTAAGCACCAGCACGATCAGGAACAGCACAAACGCTTCGGCCGACGCATAACCCATCTTGTAGAAACGGAATCCGTTTTCGATCATGTCATACACCAACACGCGGACGACATAACCCGGGGCTCCTTGAATGTCGGAAGCCAAAATGTAGATTTGGCTGAATACGTTGTAGCCGTGGATCAGCGTGACGATGGAGACAAACACGGTGATCGGCTTGAGCAGCGGCAGCGTGATATACCAGAACGATTTGAGGCCTGTCGCGCCGTCAATGGCGGCCGCTTCGTAGTTTTCCTTGTTTATGCCCGTCATGCCGACAAGGAAAATGATCATGTTGTAACCAATCGTTTTCCATACCGTCAGCATGATGACGGAAACGATCGCCAGCACCGGATCAAACAGCCAAGCGTGATTGGGAACGCCGAAAAACGATAACAAATAATTGAGAAGTCCTGTTTTGGAATCGAGAATCCATTTCCACGAAACCGCCACCGGCACCATCGGCGTAATGTAGGGCAGAAAATATAACGCTTCGTACCATGCTTTAAAGCGGATGCCGCGATGCAGCAGACTGGCGACGACAATCGCGATCGGAACGCTGAATATTAGGATGCCGAAAGCGATAATCGTCGTATTTTTTATCGCAAGCAGAAACGGCTCGCTGTGTAGGAGTTCAATATAATTATCCAGGCCGACAAACGGCTTTTTGACGGAAATGAGATCCCACTCGAAAAAGCTGATATAAATCGTCCGCAAAATTGGGATGAACCTTAAGTAGGCATATACGGCAATAATCGGTCCCAAGCCCAATATGCAAAACCAATGCCCGGCCTTCAGCTTGAATCTTTTCTTTGCATGAGCCGTCATCCGCTCCCTCCCCTTTTCTTTAAATTTGCACAACGCAGCCCGTTCACAGCAAAGACGCGCTTTCCGCATCCAAATACATGCGGCACGACCCGGCGCTGCGCAGGATCGAAGCCGGGCATTGTTCCGTTACAGGCCCGTGTACGGCGTCGCGTACCGCCTGTTTTTTGCGGTCTCCCGGTACGGTACAGAAAATATGCGATGCAGACATAATTGTCGGAATTGTCAGACTTATAGCGATAGAAGGAACTTGCTCCAACGTCTCAAAACACCCGTCGTTCACTTGCTGTTGTCTGCTGACCAGATCAAGGTGGACGCTTTTCACCCGCAGCGGATCGTTAAAATCGGCAATGTGCGGATCGTTAAAGGCGATATGCCCGTTTTCCCCGATCCCGATACAAGCGATGTCGACGGGGTTGGCGGCGAGAAGCTGCGAATACCGCTCGCATTCTTTTTCCGGATCGTTCAAACCGTCAATCGCATGAAATTGCTTCGGCTTGCGGGTCTTGAACAACTTCTCCTGCAAATAAAGCGAAAAGCTTTGCGGCGCTTCGGCCGACAGTCCTACGTATTCGTCAAGGTGGAAACATATGACGCGCTCCCACGGAATATCCGCTTCTTCGCGCAGGGCATCCAAAAATTCATTTTGCGACGGCGCCGAGGCAAATACGACGGTAATCTGATCTTTCTCCCGCAGCAGCTCCAGCATGCGGTCCTTTACGTCGGACGCGACAGCTTTTCCCATCTCCTGCCGCGTCGAATATGGCAATACAGTCAGTTCATTAATCGTTATCGGTTTCACAGCGTTTGTCTCCATTCCCGCTTAAGGATTTATATTTTTGACCGACGTGCGGACAACCAGCTTCTGATCAAACATAATATGTTGAAAGTCCGTCAAACGTCTTTGAAAAATGCGATCAAACAACGTCCAGCCCAGCGCCTTCCCCGCCTCATAGGTCGGAATCGATACGCTGGTCAGCGGGAACGTCGTCAAGTCGATATCGTCGAAACCGACGATGGACAAATCGTCAGGCACGTTTAAACCCGCTTCGATAAAAGCCCGGATGACGCCGATGGCAATCACGTCATCAAAGCAGATCAGCGCCGTCGGCCGGTCCTCGGCGTCGATACCGGCCAACTGCCGGCCGATGTGCTGGCCGTCCGCCAAACCGTTCGCTTCACGGAACACATAACGTTCATCAACCGGCAGCCCCCGCTTGTTCATCACGTCGATAAACGCGTCGTAGCGGAGCTTTGACGCTCTTGACGTTTTCAGTCCGCATACGAAGCCGATACGGGTATGCCCGTTGGCCAGCATATGTTCCGTCACCTGGCGCCCGCCGTCATAATCGTCGAAGGCGAAAGTATCGCAAGCGAGACCCGGTATTTTGCCGAGCAGCACAAACGGAACTTCCTGACGCTGCAGAGCGAAAATATGGTCAAACGTCACATCCTCGAGCAGCGGTGCAATAATCAAGCCGTCCACCCGTTTGCGCACCATCGCTTCGATATGCTCGATCTCCGTATCGTGTTCCTCGCCGCTGCTGCACAAAAAGACGGTGTAACCATGCTCGCGGGCGATTTCCTGCACCCCTTTTGTAATGTGATTATAGAAGGGGTTGGTAATGTCTTTTATAATCAAACCGATTGACCCCGTCGAGCGGGACGAAAGCCCTCTTGCGATTTCATTGGGCACATAGCCGTGTTCCTCCGCAGCTTTGAGCACTTTCTGTCTCGTCTTCTCGGAAAAGCCGCTTTTGTTGTTCAGTACGCCGGAGATGGTGCTTTTAGCGAGCCCGGTAATGCGGGCCAAATCGGAAATCGTCGTGTTCAAAAACTTGCGCCTCCTTAAAACGTACAAAACTTGAACCTGCAGAAGCTGCCCCTTAAGCGGAAGAAATCCGCGCGGAGGCTGATCTTAAGACAGCAGCCTCCGCAAGCCGGCAAGCGTCATCTCCGTTCCTTCCATTGCCGTGCCGCCGGCCGGAATATAATGCGTTTCTATCGTATAAAGTCCCTTGTACCCGCTATCTTCCAGGGCCATGATATGCCCCGGATAGTCGACGGCTCCCGATCCGAGCGGCACGCAGCGCGGCGTTCCGCCGGCATCAACATAAGCGTCCTTCAGATGCACATGGCTGACGACATCTTTTACTTCGGCGTAACCTTCGGGATAAGCGCTTTTGCCGCCATACGCTTCATTGCCCGGATCCCACAGCGCTTTGAGCGCAACCGAATCGACTAGCCGGACGATCCTGCCGACTTCGGAGGCAAAGCCGCCGTTGCAGGACGGCTCGTTCTCCAGCAGCAGCAGCATCTTTTCCCGCTCGGCTATTTTTGCCGCGGTTTTCAGCAATTCGGCGATTTCAGGCACGACGTTTGCCGGATCTTGCTCGCGCCAGAACGAAAAGATGCGAATCCGGTTTGTGCCCAAGCAACGTGCAATACGAATCGCTTTGGCAAGCATTTCAAAATGAGCGTCCACATCCAGCTCCTGCTGTCCGAAGGTGTCGCCTCCGGCTACAGGCCGGCTTGCATCAAGCGCGCATTTGAATACCGGGGAAGCGATGGCCGAGACATAAAGCCCCCGCCGCTCCACTTCTTTAAGTATTCGTACCAGCGTATCCTCCGGCGCGTTCATAATATTGGCGCCGTCCACGGTGCGCAGCTCCACATGGCGAAGTCCGTTCCTTTGAACCCAATCCAAGGCTTCCAATATATTAGAAGAAACTTCATCCGTCAATACGCCTAACCGATCCCAAATCATGCATAGTTCTCCTTATGCTTCCTATATCGATTGTACGACTTTTTGAATTGCGCGCGCAATATCATGCATATCTTCTTCGCTGCCGAGCAGCACATTTTGCGGCAGCCAGAACGCTTCTCGCGAACAGGCCGCTTCGGCGACCGGACAAGAGAAGGTACGGCTTTCTCCGGTCCATTTGCGGATGCCTTCCAAAATCGCTTTGTTCTGGTTCAAAGCGATATAACCTTCATGCAGCGGAATACCTTCATTAACCACCTTCTCGCAAAACTCGCGTTTTGTCGTTTTGGCGGCGACATCCGGCTGCAGTTTGAACAAGTACAGATGATAAGCATGACGCGTCACCTGCGGTTCCTCATCAAGCACTCGCACACCTTCGATATTGCCAAGCAATTCGGTGAGGATGGCGGCGTTTTTTTCACGGGTAAGCATCTGCTCCTCCAGCCGGCTGAGCTGGCCGACAAGCAGCGCCGCCTGAAGTTCGGTCATGCGCAGGTTCCAGCCCACATTCTCATGTTGATACCATTCACCGCTGGGGATCCGTCCCGCGTTAATCAGCGACCAAGCCATTTCGGCGACCTCGTCGTTGTTGGTCAGGATCATGCCGCCTTCGCCCGCGTTAATATTTTTGGAGCTCTGAAAGCTGAACGTGCCGCAGTCGCCCAACGTGCCGACGCCTTGGCCGTTCCAGCTGCCGCCAACCGCTTGCGCAGAATCTTCGACGATGCGCAGTCCATGCTTGTCGGCAATTTGCTTCAGCCGCGTCATATCGGCAGGTCGCCCGGCGATATGAACGGGCAGGATCGCCTTTGTCTTTGGCGTGATCAGCCGCTCCACCTGGTCAGGGTCGATCAGCAGCGAGCCTTCCTGCACATCGGCGAATACCGGAATCGCCCCGAACATCAGCGGAGCGGACGCCGTTGCAAAGAAAGTATACGGCGGAATGATAACTTCATCCCCCGGGCCTACTCCGCATGCCTGCAGCGCCACCGTGATAGCCACCGTTCCGTTAACGACGCTGATCGCATGTTTGGCGCCGTGTATATCGGCAAACCGCTGCTCCGCTTCGGGAAGCTTAATTCGGCCGGTTCCTCCCCATTTACCCGAATGCAGCACTTCTAGCAGCAGCTTTTCCTCAAGTTCCCCGTAAATCGGCCAATCCGGGAACGGTTTGGTTCTGACCGGCGTTCCCCCGTCAATCGCTAATTGCGTCATCGCTTTATCCTCCTAAAAGTTTTGCGCAGCAAAACTTACTTCGTAAGCATTTCAAGCAAGCTCTATTTCTTTTCCCGTGCGGGCCGATTCGTAAGCGGCAAGAATCAGATCCACTGATTTGCGCGCTTCCTCGCCGTTCACATGCGGCTCGCGTCCGGTTCGGACAACTTCGACCATGTCATTGATGTAGTAATAATGCCCGGCTACCGGCAGCTGCTGGGCGCTGCTGCTGGTAGAGCCGAATCCCAGCGTATCCTCGAAGACGGGAGCAGGCTCGTCGCTGTCCATGAACTTCCACTGCTTGAAGCCCTCGTCGCCGAATTCGATCGTACCTCTGTCGCCGTGAAGCTCAAAACGCGTTTCCTGTCCCGGGTATACGGAGGTCGCTCCTTGTATGACGCCCAGCGCACCGCTTTTGAATTTGAGCGTAATGACCGCCGTATCCTCAACTTCGATGTCCCGCGCAAGCGTCGGACAATAAGCAAAGACGGAAGCCACATCGCCCATCATGTATTGCAGCAGATCGACGCCGTGAACGCCTTGGTTCATTAGGGCCCCGCCGCCGTCAAGCGCTCTTGTGCCGCGCCAGCCGCCGCTTTGGTAATATTCGGGGCTGCGGTAATACTTCAGATAAGCGTTACCCATGACCGGCCGGCCGATTTTCCCGTCCAGCAGCGCCTGCCTCGTGTGCAGCATAGCGGGCATGAGCCGCCGTTGGAACACGCAGCCGAGCTTTACGTTCCGGCTGCGGCAGGCACGGATCATCGCCGTCATCCGCTCCGCCGTCACTTCCAGCGGTTTCTCGCACAGCACATGTTTGCCTGCGTGAGCGGCAAGCACAACGCCGTCGCCATGCATGCCGCTGGGGGTGCAGACGCAGATCACATCGATCTCCGCCAGCTCCAGCATTTTAGCATAATCGTCATACAACCGAATGCTCGTATCCCCTTCGGCAAACTCTTCTGCTTTCTCAATCGTAATCCCGCATACCGCAACCAGCTCCGCTTCGGAATGCAGCTTAATGGCCGCCGCATGATAACGGGCAATTGCACCGGTGCCGACGATTCCAAATTTCACCGTATTGTTCATATTATTCGGCCAAATGTCCGGCTTTTTTCAAAATGTCGTTTGTTTCTTTAGCCGCTTCATCCAGGAACGCTTTGATTTTATCCGGCTGATCTGCAAACGATGCGTCAGTGAAACCCTTAGTTGCCAATCTGTCGGCGAATTTGGTCAGGATTTCGTCAAACTCGGGAAGATCGGGATACATTTGCAGTTCCTGTTTGGCGAAAAATCCTTGATATTGCGGGAAGTCCTTATACAAATCAGCCATATCCAAGTCGATACGCGGTGTCAGCCAGCCGCTCATCGCCACCATCGATTTTTGATTTTCCGGTTTGGTCAGGAAGTTGATGAAATCCCACGACGCTTGAATTTTCGCCTTATCCGAACCCCCGACGTAATAGTTGACCAAAGAAACCACATTTGCTTTCAGAGGAGCCGTTCCATAGTTCAGGTTGGGAGCTTTGGTTTTGGTATCCATAATTACGTTGGATTCGCGAATGTAGAATGCGGCCGCTCCCGTTTGGAACGCTTCGGTGTCATGTTTCACCTTCGGATCGTCGGTTTTGAACTTGTGCACCATGTCAACGTACATTTTCAGCGTTTGATAGCCGTTTTCCGTGTTGTAATCAGCTTTGTATTTGCCCGGCGACACTTCTTTGACGATGCTGCCTCCGCGCTGCGCAAGGATGTTCCAGAACTTCTCTCCCACGCCGCTGCCGCCGCCGCTCAAACGCAAGCTCATGCCGGCTCTTTCCAAATTGCCCGAAGCGTCTTTCTTAGCCAGCTTTTGCGCATATTCCAAAAGCTTGTCCACGTTAGGCGGATCGGTGAGGCCCGCTTCCTTCAGCATGTCCTTATTGTAGAAAATAGCGCCCGCACCTTTGATAAAAGGCACGCCATACGTCTTATTGTCCACCTTCGTTTTGTCGACGATGATTTTATCGTAAGAGGTTGTTGTGATTTGTTTGCCTACGTCGTCGGGAGCCGCTTGGAGCAAGCCGCCTTGAATGTAACGCAATGCCAGGTTCGGGCTCATCGGCACAATATCCGCGGCATTTTTGGCCGGGATGGCAGCCGCGACTTTTTTCTCGTAATCGCGAAGCGGGAAAGAGGATACTTGAACCGTCACGTTAGGTTTGGTCTTCTTGAATTCGTCGGCCATCTTTTTGAACCACGGATCAAGCTCCGGATACCCTGTCCAGATCGATACTTCGACCGGTTTCGTATCCGCTTTTGCGTCTCCCGCACCGCTATTTCCCGCTCCAGCTTGCGGAGCCGCCTCTTTACCGCTTGAACACCCCGCCAACATCGCCGATGAAGCCATGATTCCAACCAATGCACCAGACACCCATTTTTTTGACATTCCCAATACACTCCCCTCAAATTGTGTAATGCCGAATAATACCTGACAAATAGAACTTTCTAAATTTGAACCGGTTCAAATTTTGTTGAAAAAAATTTTTGACCCCCTCCAGCCCATTTGTGTAAATATAAATGACATAAAAATTGATAAATGCATAATATTTTTTTGTTTCTTACGACAATATTACATTTACGCTATTTATATGTCAATATACATAACATTAATTTTTCCCTATTCTTTTTGAAACCGCATACATTTATTATATTACAATTTACTAGGCAGAAAAATCAACAGTTTTTTAAAATAAATTTGTACCGGTTCAAAAAATGGGCAAAAAGTCCTCATCTGGTTGAGGTTGAATACACCGTTTCTCCTCGTTTGATTACGGCTCGAACCTCTATTTTCCGGGTTTCCGGCGTTATAGCAAACAGAATCAAATCGGCCCATCGGTTTGTCGCGATCGTCCCCAGCTGCGGCTCACCGATCAGTTCGGCCGGTTTTGCGCTCGCCAGCGTGAAAGCCTCGGAAAGCTCCGCTCCGGTAAATTGACTGTAACCTGCGACGCAATCCAGCAGCGATGCGGCGGAGCCTGCCAAAAGCAGCGGATTTGCCGATGTCTGCAGTCTTCCGGAGGGCAGCAGTTCGACTTCGCCGCCGACATGTGTTGTGTATTTGCCAGGAGGCATGCCCGCCAAATGCACCGCATCGCTCACCAGCACAATCCGCCCTTGCTTGGCGCGGGCCATCACTTTCACTACGGATGGATGCAGGTGGTGGCCATCGGCGATAATCCCGCAAATCAGCCGGTCTTCCGCCAGCTGCGACCAAATATAGTTAGGGTGTCTCGGCAGCAGCGGGTGCGCGCCATTGCCCAGATGTGTCGACATCGCAGCGCCGGCATCCACCGCAGCGGTGATTTGATCGTGAGTGGCGGCCGTATGTCCAATGCATACAAGAATACCGCTTGACACCAGCTTGCGGATCATTTGAACGGCTCCGGCGCGTTCCGGCGCGAGGGTTACCATGCGGATTTTTCCGCCCGCTGCTTCGTTCCAATGTAAAAACTCCTGCCAATCCGGGTCTTTGATGTGCTCCTTCGGATGAGCTCCGCGTGGTCCGTCCTCTCCGGACAAATACGGCCCCTCCAGGTGGATGCCCAGCACGCACCGGTCGACAAGCGGGTCCGATTCACAGGCGAGCCTGACAGCTGTCATGCTGTCCATAATTTGCTCGTATCCCGCAGTAATGATCGTCGGGCAAAACGATGTTGTGCCCATCTTAAGCAGCTCGTGTGTCATGTTTTTGATCGCTTCCACCCGATCTTCCATCGGAACGCCGGCCAAATTTACATCGTATCCGCCAAATCCGTTGACCTGTAAATCGACGAGTCCGGGTGCGATCCACAACTCCTCAGTTCCGGTATTCAGCTGTTCCGGTTCCACCGGCGCTACCGTCGTAATCAGCCCGTTATTCATGCTGATCGCTGCCTGTACCCCCGAGCCGATCAGCTTGCCGTACACTTGGCCCGGCGTCTTTGCCTGATCCATTTTGCCATCCTCCTTGTTATGTTGGCTTGGCGCAAAACCCGCCCGAGGCTGCGCAACCGCGCTTACCACTGGGCTTGAACAAGCGCCGAATAGCAACATTATACAGACTTGTCACGGCAAGAAGTCAAGTGATTTCGGCAAACATGAAGAAAAAGAAGTTTTTCTCACCGTATCCAATAAATGCATAACCGCCTTCTGGTCGTCCATACTATACCATGTGGAAAGCGGGTGGTACCTTGAATCAAGCGGCATGCGGCGTCCATTCGACGCTCGAGCTCATCAAAAACGAGCTGGGCAACACTTCGGATTTATCCGTGCGCGAATGCAGAATCGGCGTGGAACGGATTCCCGTTTTTGCGCTTTGGTTGTGCGGCATCACAGAAAAAAGAACGTTAAACGAAAACATTATCGTTCCGCTTATCGCAGGAACCCGGAATTTGCACATCTCTGCTTGCCAGGAGCCATTACACGAGCTGCTCAGCCATTCCATCGTCACCACTTCGGAGGGAGTCATACTTGATTCCGTGGAGGAGGCGCTTTTACGTTTATTGGCAGGTTGGACGCTTGTTTTGGCGGGAGAAGGGACCCCGATTCTGGCTTTCGACACACGCGGCTACGAAACGCGCAGCATCGAAGAGCCCGCTTCATCAACTGTAACCCGCGGTCCCCGCGACGGATTCGTCGAATCGCTGGAGGTCAACAGCTCGCTGATCCGCCGGCGCATCCGCAATAAAGCGCTGCGTATTGAAGTAATGAAAGTCGGCACCGTCACCTGCACCGATATTGCCATGATTTATTTGCACGACCGCGTCGTGCCCGACATTGTGCAAAAAGTCCGCAACCGCTTAAAAAACATCAACATTGACGCCGTGCTGGAATCTCAATATATCGAAGAAATGATCAAAGATCATCCCAGTTCTTTTTTTCCGACCGTTTACAGCACCGAACGGCCCGACGATATTACCGGAGGTGTTCTTGAGGGGCGGGTAGCGATTCTTGTCGACGGGACTCCGTTTGGCCTGATTGTGCCCTGCACGTTATTTCATCTGCTGAAAACCCCTGAGGATTATTATTTGGCTTATCCTGTTGCCACTTTTATCCGCTGGCTGCGCATGATCGGATTTTTTTTCACGCTGCTGCTGCCGTCGCTTTATGTTGGCATCCTTACTTTCCATCCCGAAATGGTGCCTCCCAAGCTGCTCAGCAGCATCTTGTCGTCCCGGGAGGGAGTTCCTTTTCCTTTGCTTTTGGAAGCGCTCATTATGGAGCTGACCTTCGAAATGCTTCGGGAGGCGAGCATCCGTATGCCCCGGACGATCGGCTCGGCCATCAGTATCGTCGGAGCGCTGGTGATCGGAGAATCGGCCGTCAAGGCCGGAATTATCTCTTCTCCGGCCATTATCGTAGTAGCCGGCACCGCGATTGCCTCCTTTACGATTCCGTCGATCGAATTATCGGGCGCCATTCGGCTGATGCGTTTTTTTATGCTGGCCATCACCTCACTGCTCGGATTGTATGGCATTTTTATCGGCCTGATGGTTCTCTGCACTCACCTGGCATCCCTGAAGTCGGTTGGAATCCCGTATTTATCGCCGGTCGCGCCGTTCAGGAAAGAAGAAGCCAAAAAAACATTCATCCGTATTCCCTGGTGGACGCTGCGGCAAAAAAAACGTTAGTCGGCAATTTTATCACTTGCACAGGGGGATAAAAACATGAGTCCATACCGTTATGCCCGATGTTGGATCCGCCTGCCAAAAATTTGCCTTTTGCTTTGCACCTCCTTCATGCTCAGCGGCTGCTGGAGTCAAATCAATCTCGATCAATTAACTGTCGTTTCCGCTGTCGGGCTTGATCTTTCCGATGACGATACGCTTCAGGTTACCTTGCAGCTCGTGAATCCGACGTTGCCTGTTGCGGCCGGGGGCGGTCAGCAGCGAAGGTCCTACGCAACCTATACGACACAAGGCCATACGGTCGAAGAAGCGCTGGATAAGATCAAGCAGCAAGCCAAAAAAAGCGTCTTTCTTCCGCAAACGCGGGTGATTCTGATCGGAGAAAATTTCGCGCGCCATGGTATCGGAGGTACGATGGATTTTTTTCTGCGCGATCCGAATCAAAACTTGAACAGTTGGGTCCTCGTCTCTTCCATTTCGGCGCGGGAAACGCTTGAACATGCAGAAGAGCTGGAGTCGGTCCCGGCCGATGAATGGAAGGAATATTTAAGCAGCAAAAAACGCAAGCCGTTAATCGAGACCGTGCAGCTGTACCAGTTTTTGCCCCGGTTACACCAGGTCGGGTTCCAGGCCTCCGTCTCGGGCATGTTTCCCGTATCCGGCATCAAGGGGGAGGAAATTATGAGGATCGGAGAGACGGCAATATTCAGGGGGGATAAAATGGTCGGCTGGCTGACGGCAGAGGAAAGCCAAGTGACCAATTGGCTGGCTGACGGTCCCCGGGCGGGAAGCATCCAGCTCAACATGGCTGAGGATGCATTCATCAACTTCAATCTGAAAAACATTCGTACCCGTATCCAGCCCGATTTGCAGGAAGATCAGCCGGTCATGTCGATCCAACTACGCGGAGAAGCGGAAATCGTCACCACGACGCGCCGCCTTGATCTGACGAACCCAAAAACGGCGGCCAAACTGGAACAAGCGCTGAATGAACTCATACGCACCTCTGTGGCCCATACGGTCGCCAAAGTATGCGGAACGTACAAAAGCGACATCTTTGGCTTTGGTGAAAGTCTCCATAGAAAAGATCCGAAGCAGTGGAAATTGTTGAAACCGCAGTGGGGGGAAACGATCGGCAAGCTGAAGCCAAAAGTCGCCGTTTCCGTCCAATTAGTCAAGTCCGGTCTGCTGCGGGACAGCTCCAGCTATACAGAAAAGGAATGATCGCCGGTGAAAATATCGCGGATATCCGACAGCCAGTTTTTTTTCATTATTTTCGTATCCATTGCGTCGCTTACTTTTTTCTCCGTTCCCATGCAGCTTGCCACCAGAGTAAAACAGGATTTATGGCTGTCGATGGCCATCGGCACCGTGATCGACATCTACGTAGCCGCCCTTCTCGCCTGGCTGGGAAATACGTATTCCGGACAGTCGCTTGTCCAATATTCGGTGTCCATTATGGGAAAAGCGGGAAAACTGATCGGCGCCGTGTTCATTTTGTTTTTTGCCGGAGTGATCGTTTCCGCCTTATGGATATTCAGCGATTTTCTGTCCAGAACGCTCATGCCGGAAACGCCGCGTATCGTGTTCTCCATCACGATGACCCTATGTGCGGGTTGGGCGGCGCTCAAGGGGCTGGAGACGATCGCACGGCTTGCGCAGTTAATCGGCGCACTCACCCTGTTCACTTCACTGGTGTTGTTTGCCACCTCGATACCTTATCTTCACCTCGAGCATCTGCTGCCGCAAATGGAAAACGGGCTCACCCCGGCGCTGAAAGGCTCCGTATATCCTGCCAGCTGGTTCGGTATCTGCATCACGATGGGCATGCTGATGCCGCATCATCTCAATCCGCGGCGCACATTATGGGTAAAAGCGAGCGCGGTGATTCTCGGCTCGCTTATTATGACGTTGTATCTGCTGTACAGCATCGGGGTCATGGGGCCGGAACTGGCCAGTACATTGGAAAACCCGATCTACACGTTTACGCGTATTACGAAACTGATTATTTTTGAACGGATCGAAGTGCTGCAGCTGCTCGTATTTATTACCGGAACATTTATCACGTTCTCCACGCTGTATTATACGGTTGCGGAAGGAGCGACTCAACTGTTTGGCATGAAAACATACGACAAATGGGTTTACGGCCTCGCCATATTGTTTGCCCTCAGCCCGCTGCTCCCCTTCAACCACAACAGCCCGCTTACCGACCGGTATCTCAGCCGCTGGTTTCCTTATGCAGCTATCAGCATTGAAGGCGGATTGGTAACGATCTTGTTTCTTGCCGCTCTGCTTAGGAAAAAATGGCCCCGCCGCGGCTAAGCGACAACGAGTCTCCGGCCTGAAGCGAGTACAGTCCGCGGTACCCTTCGCCGGTAAGCGCTTCCGTCAAACGGTCGGTCGCCTCCCGCGATGCGTGCACAAGCACGGTATGCTCGCAGTTTACACGGTTAAGCATACTTCTGACATCGCCGATGCCCTGATGCACCTTCCAGCGCAGCATCAGCACACGAGCCGCCTCCTGCGGATTGGCCTTGGCGGATTCGGTTTCCAGCAGGTTTTTGCCGAAGCTTCCGGCCGCCAAATGTCCGGTCAGCACAACGGCGTTTGCCGGAGAACCGCACAGCTTGCGGTAATACCACTGCGCCTTCGCCGATTGCATCATGCCATCATTCGTCAGCACGATGCCGTTCTCTCCGGAAGCAAGCGCCCGCTCGCGTTCCTCCAAGCTGTCGATGCGGTACAATCGGCCGCAAGACAATGCCCGCTTGGCCCGCTCTACGGCCCCCTCTCTGAGCAAACCCGGTTTGCTTAGCAGCTGCCGCAAGCCGTCCACAATTTCCCCTTCGACCCACAGGCAGCGGTCCGGATACCGTTCCGTCAGCCAGACCAGCAGTTCCTGTCCGCGGCCGTATACCGGTACGGGCAGCAGCGCAATGCCGCCTTGCCGGACGGTTTCCGCTAGCACTTCGGCCAGCCGCTCCAGCTTGGTCATCTGCGATTCGCCGTCGGTTCCGTACGCCGCATCCACCAAGCCAAGCAGCGGCGCGTCTTTCCCCGACAGCTGCGGCGGGGCGTCGGAGCCGAGCAGCAGCGATTCGGCGGTGTAATCGCCGGAAAAAAACACCCGCTCGCCGTCCATCTCCGCCATCAGCCAAACAGCGCCCAGCATATGGCCGCTCCGTCCCCAGCAAACCCGCAAGTTAGGCCCGGCCTCGAACCATTCTCCCGGTGCCGCTGCGTCGTCGAGATAAGCGAACCGGATCGCGGCAACATCATCTTCGTCGTACGGCAGTTCCGCCGAACGCGAAGCCGCGTAAGCACTCCACGCCGCGAAATACGGAGGAAGCTGGGCTGCCGTAGCCCGCGTCGTCCATACAACGCCGGTATAACCAAACTTGTACAACAGCGGAAGCGCGATGGAATGATCCTCGTGGGCGTGGGACAAAAACACGGCGGTCAGCGCTGCGGCATCCTGCGGCACGATATTCGGGTACACGCCGTCACCTTCTTTTTTCACGCCGCAATCAAATAACACCGAAACCGCTTGGCTGCGAATAAAATAACTGGAGCGGCCATGTTCTCCTGCGCCGCCCCACACGGTTGCATGTATCATGTTAGGCATTCCACTTTCTTTTTGAGCTTAAAATTTCAAGTCCGAGCAGCATCAAGGTCGTCAAACCGACGGAAACGACGGCCATCGCCATGCCAAGCGACACCTTGCCCTGCTCGAATTGCGCAAATATATACGTTGCCGACGTTTCCATCGACGGCGGCAAAATGAGCAGCGACGCGACAAGCTCGCGGATCGAGATCGTAAATGTCATCATCCATCCGGCCAGCATGCCGGGCGCAATAAGCGGCAGCAGAATGCGCCGCGCGATCATCCAGGAGCCCGCTCCGAACACGCGTCCGGCTTGAAACAGCGACGGATCAAGCTGGCTGAAGCTCGCCTTGACGTACTGCACCGTATAAGGCAGGAAAAAAACGACATAGGTGAGCACGACCATGCCGTACGTATTGTACAGCGGAATGGGCATCCACGGCGCATTCCAGAGCAGAATCAAACCAAGCACAATTACGATGCCGGGTACGGTGTTGGGCAGCAGGCTGAGCAGATCCGTAACCCTTTGCGGCACAGTCTTCGAGCGGTGAATCATCAGCGCGGCGAATGTTCCCAGGATAACGGCGATCGTTGCCGCAACCAAGGACAAGCTGAAGCTGTTCCACAGCGCGATCAAGCTTTTGGAGCCCCAGGCCAGCAGGTCCGCGTAGTTGTGCAGGGTCAGGTTGCTCCACGCCAAGCCGCCGCCGCGCAGCTTCATGAGCGATGCGGCGATGATCGAGAAATATGGCACGCCGATGGCAAACACGAGCAGCAGCACTACATAAAGCCAAGCCAGAACGGCACGCCAGCCGCTGAGCAGCACGATTTTGCCGCGCGAGCCTTTGCCGCCTACCAGCGAATACGAATAACGGCGCGTCACCAGCGACTGCATATACCACAGCACCAAACATGTGCCCAGCAGCACGGAAGCAAGCGACGTCGCTTTGCCGAAATCGATCGGCCAGCTGGAAATGTATTTATGGATCTCGGAGGTCAGCACGTAAAAGCCAATCTTTCGCCCGAACGTTGCAGGCGTGCCGAACTCGGCGATCGTTTTCACGAAGATGAGCAGCGCGCCCATCGCATAACTTGACATCAGCAGCGGCACAACAACGCGCCGGAAGCGGTACGCAAAGCCGCCTCCGTGCAGCGCCGCCGCTTCCTCGAGGCTGCCGCCGATTCGCTGCAGCGCCCCGCGCAAAATCAAATACAAAAATGGGAACAAATGCAGGCTCATGATCAGCACCAAGCCAAATACAGAGAAGAAGCTTGGCGTCCACGCCGCGGTCCATGGCATAAACTGCTCCATATAACCGTTGCGCTGCATAAATAAAATCCAGCCCATCGAGCCGATATAAGGCGGTGTCATAAACGGAATCAGCAGCACGATATCCAGCCATCTGTGCCGGCCTAGGCTTGATCTCGCGCTCAGCCACGCAAGCGGCAGGGCGAGCACGGTCGTTCCGATGACGACCCATAAGCCGACCCACAGCGAGTTTACGAATACTTCGGCCAAGTCACCTTGAGCGATCGTACGAAGCGGAGCAAGTATATCCAGCCGGTCGGCCGGATATACGCTCGTTAAGAAAATGAGTACTAGCGGGACAACCACAAGCGCCGTCAGCAAAACAAATGCCAAAGTCATCCCGATTTTATTCAAAGGCGTGGCGCCGGAAACTTGCATGATCAGCTCAACCTTTTTCGATTATTTAAAAAGCTGGGTAAATTTCTTCGTTACCGCATCGCCGTTGGCGTCCATCCAATTCCAGTCGATCTTCATTTGCGGAATTTGCTCCGTGCCCGGACGGTCTTTCGCTTTTACATCTTTGCGGCCCGGCAGCAAGTAGGTTTCAGCAACCATTTTTTGTGCCTCGTCGGACAGCAGGTAGTCGATAAACGCTTTGGCGTTGTCCACGTTTTTGCTTGATTTAACAATCGCCGCCGGACGCGGGCTGATGACCGTTCCGCTCTCCGGATACAGCAAGTCGATCGGTTCGCCTTTGGCTTTGGCTTGGTAAGTCATATAGTCCACCGCTGCGGCTACGACGCTTTTGGCTCCTGTGATGACCGGATCCAGCGCTTCTTGGTTGGCGCCGGCCATGGCTGCTCCGTTTTTCTTGTATTGCTCAAGCAAATCCCAGCCGCCGTCGCCTTTCAAACTCAAGTAGCCGGTGACAAAATCAAGCGCCGAACCCGATTGTGCCGGATCGGGGATATTCACAACGCCTTTCCATTCCGGCTTGGTCAAGTCAGCCCACTCTTTCGGCGGCGTCTTGACAAGCTTCGTATTGTAGGCGATACCCAGCGCCGACGCGCTGTAACCAAAGAAGCTGCCGTCCTTGTCGGACCATTCCGGAATCAGCTTATCCGCGTTTTTGGCTTCTTTGTAATCCAGTGTCAACCCGCTTTTCTTAAGTCCTTGCGCGGAAGGAAGCGAGGCAAGCACAACGACGTCGACTACCGGATTCGCTTTCTCCGCTTCCATCCGGGATAAAATTTTCCCCGTTGTTCCTTGGAACATCTCGACTTTTACGCCGGTTTTTGTTTCATAACCTTTCTGAATCGCTTCCGCCAGCTCTTTCGGGCCTGCGCTGTACACGACCAGTTTGCCGCTCAGTTTCTTCTCTTCCGGTTTCGCTGCCGCCGGAGCCGCTTGTTGAGCCGCCGGCTGCGTCTGCTGTTCCGCCGGTTTTTGCGCTGCTGCGCCGTTCGCATTACCCGAAGCGGCATTAGAGCCTCCCGTATTGGTGCCGCAGCCTGCCATTCCGAAACCTACCGCAGCTGTTAAAAGCACCAGCGCCCCGTTTTTCCATTTGTTATTGAATTGCATATTCATATTCAATTCCTCCTTCATTGGATTGGTTTTCATTTTCGATATGGCAAATATGTTGCGGCGATACATACAATTCCGCCGTTTCGCCGGCGGAAAGCCGCGTTCCGTGGTATGCGGTCCAGCTTCCGAGCTGCCCCATATCCAGCTGTATTTCGTATCGGTCCCCCATGTAACTTACACTGCGGATGGTTGCCCGGTAAGTCTCAAGCCCCGGCTCCCGCTGCCAGCGAATGTGCTCAGGACGAATCATTCGCTTACCCGGCTCAAGCCAGTTCGACTTCCCGATAAAACTTGCTACAAAAGGATGGGCGGGCATGGCGTAAATCTGCTCCGGCGTGCCTGACTGCAGCACGCGGCCGTCCTTCATCACCACGACTTCGTCGGACATCGACATCGCTTCCGTCTGGTCGTGCGTCACATACAGCGCGGTCAAACCGAAGTCGCGCACCAGGCTTGTCAGCTCCGTCCGCATCTCGTCCCGCAGCATCGCATCCAGCGCGCTGAGCGGTTCGTCGAACAACACAAGCTGCGGTCTGGCGACAACCGCACGCGCAAATGCGACACGCTGCTGCTGTCCGCCCGACAGCTGATGCGGGAGACGTTTCTCCATTCCGCCGAGACGCACGCGTTCGATCGCTTCCAGCACGCGGGACGGCATCTCTTTGGACTGCCCCGTAGCGCGCAACCCAAAAGCAACATTTTCAAACACGGTCATGTGCGGCCATAACGCAAAGTCCTGAAACACCATGCCGAAATTACGGCGGTGTACGGGTTTGTCCACCCGCTTGCCGGATGAGAATATAACCTCATCCCCCACCCGGATCTCACCCGCATCGGGTGACTCGAGCCCGGCAATCATCCGTAACAGCGTCGTTTTGCCGCAGCCCGACGGACCAAGCAACGTCGTAAATCCTCCTTTGCGAATCCGCAAGCGGGTCGGCTTTAGCGCCTGCACTTGACCAAACGACTTGGCCAGACCGTCAATGATAATATCCATGCCGCTTTCTTTCCCCCATCCTTAATGCTGCCATGTTCTGCTGTCTGTGTACCAAGCTATGTATTCAAAAAGCAAGCTTCTTGAACACCTCAACAAGTTCTAGTGTACAGGAGAAAGTTTCGAGCTTTGTTATCGCTGGGTTAATGGACTGTTAATTTTATCGATAGGATCTATTCATCTTCATAGATTTTATCTATACTGCAAGTAGAGCGATGTGCGGCGGATCCATTTCCAATACGTACGGCTCCCGAACGCGTGTACCGGCGTCGTGTGGCGGCGGTCGCCCCCTATCCTTTTGCAAAAACGCAAATGTGGCCGCCGGATGTCGGATGAGGCGACCTGAATACGCCCCCCGTGAATGGAGGTTTACAAGTTATGAATTTCCATCTGCTTAAGTTGAAAATCGTCGAATTGCTCGAACGCCACAAAAAAATAACGTCCGTCGCCGACGCGCTTGATTTACGGCAGCCCACCGTCTCCTTCCATATGAAAAGCCTGGAGCAGGAGCTGGGCGTGCAGTTGTTCGAGTCGCGCGGCGGCAAGACGTTTCTGACCGAAGCGGGTCTTGCGCTTCACCATTATGCCGTTAAAATCAACGCCCTCGCTTATGAAGCGGAGCGGGTCGTCAAGGAATTTCAGGTGCCGGGGAGAGGATCGCTGAAGCTCGGGGCCAGCTACGTGCCGGGTACCTATTTGCTGCCCGGGCTGCTGTGCAGTTTCGCCAAGCTGTACCCGCACATTACCGTTTCGCTGACGGTGAAAACCGCCCCCGTCATCAAAGAAATGCTGGTCAATCATGAAATCGATTTGGCCGTATTTTCCGCCGAGCCTTTTCAACTGGCCCCGCTGGCCGCGGATACGTTGTGCGAAGACGAAATGGTCGTTGTGTTTGCAGCCGGACACAAGCTGGGCCAAGAAGACAAGCTGACTCCGGAGATGCTGGCGAAACTGCCGTTTGTGATGCACAGCCCGGACTCCAGCACCGGGGAATTAACCGCCAAATGGATGCATGCAAACCAGGTTTCGCTGCAAGCGGCGATGCAGCTCGATTCGCTGGAAACGATCAAACAGATGGTCATCCAAAGCGACGCCGTCTCATTCCTGTCCAAGCTGGCGGTGCACCGGGAACTGGAGCGCGGCGAGCTGATCTGCCGCCCGATCCCGGAAAGCGACTTCAAGCGGTATATTTTATATGCAATCAACGAAAACCGGCTGCCGTCCGTGCTGCTTGACGCTTTTTTACGTCATTTGCTGGAGGGCCGGAAAGAGGGGTAAGCGGGGATGAGCGGGCAATGTTGTCAGGTTAATGTTGTGTCAGGTTAGCGATAAATGGCTGGTTTTCAGAACGCGTGTAGGCCACAGCATTAGCGCAATCATATCGGGATGATGGAGGAGTAGAACTGGAACCATAAAATGCTTGAACGCAGCAAATAAAGCGGCATCTTAGACTTCGATACAACTTGGTGAAAGTTGATCTTTGGTTAGGCGTCTGTAACGGACATCCTCGTCGCCATGGTTGGCGTTGCCTTATACCTGCGAACATCATGCTCCACCGTAACGGACAGGAGCGTCGTTATGTGGCAAAAAAACCGGGGTTATCATTTTTTACGGACATATGCGCCTTTATTTGCCAAAAAAAGCCGGGGAAACCGTGAGGTTAGGCCGAATAAGAGCGACGGTGTCCGTTACGTTTAGCAAACCTCAGATTTGGGTTACATAGTTGCGCCCACGTCCGTTAGAGCTGGCCCCCCCCTCCATCGTTAAGGGATGCACACAATAAATCGACGGTCTCACTCAGTCCGCGTTATCCATTCGGATAGGTTCTATGTCCAGAACGGGCGATGATCGACCAGTCCGTTCGTTAGCTATTACCACGCACTGGCTTCTCTTTTTCTTGGCTAACTTTAGCTTTACTGTCTTAAAGCAATAATTTCAGCCACAGACAGCCCCGAGGCTTTGATTATAATAGAAATTTCCACTCCAAGCTTAAGAAGCTCCAGGGCCATCTGAACGGCTTTCTTCTTCTCGCCGCGAGCTTCACCCTCAGCCAAAGCTCCTTCAATCATGGAAGCTTCATCATGCAGGTACTTCTGCCTGTCTTCATATAATCGGCGGGCCTCGGCATCCTGACTAAGAAATTCCAACGTGTCCATTGCTTTTTTCAATACAGGCTCGTTCATCGTCAGCACCTCCCAATTGGATTTATCGACACCTTTTAAAAAGAGTAACCAGTTAACCAATCCATCGCGCTTGAGCGGAGCCGCATGATCGTTCGTGAACAATTGAGTGTTAAGTTTAAACCAGAACTCCCCTTCAGACGGCGTGAAGGGGATCTCCGGTTATATAACTTCTACGCACCGTACGATTCGATAGCAAACGAGTTAGGTCCTTTTTGCCTTGCATGGTCAATGACCTCAATGGAATTTTCAACTATGTTGCGGATATTTGTTTTATTTTTGAACGGCCCGACCAGCCCGCCGATGTAACATCCCATTTGCTTCGGACAACCGATAACGGCAAAATCAAAATGCTTCATATCGTTGATGATGCTTTCGGCGATTAAGTTGGTCTCATCCTTGCCCGCTTTGGCAAATACGATAAATTCATCGCCATGCGCCCGGCCAAGGGTTGCGTGAGTGAAGTATTTTTGGACGTTGGATTCAATCATTTGATAACAAGCGACAATGACGTTGTCCCCTACTTCGAAGCCGTAATCGTCATTCACTTGTTTGAAGTGGCTGATGTCAAACCGAAATACCGCGAAACTGTCATCGTTCGAACACAAAGCAACGATATTGGCTACGTTTTCAAGAAACATTTCCATGTTGGGAATGTTCTTTTTGATTTCATGCACATCCGCCGATCCTATATGCTGCAAATCGATTTTTTTATCCATTTCAAATCCCTCTTTCTCAATGATGGTGATGAGCCGGTCTATGGCCATTTTCTTCTGGATCTGTTCATTTAGCGCTGAGGTAATGGCGATGCGTTTGCGTATCAATTGGTGAACGACGATCGTACTCTCAATGGGACCGCTGATGAGTTCTTTAATTTCACTCAAGGAAAAATCGAGGCTCTTGAGAATAACAATCCAATTCAGAAGATGCGATTGCTCTGATGTATAGGAGCGATAGCCTGTCTCGGAATCAATGGCCGCTGGCTTCAGCAGCCCGATCTCGTCGTAGTGCCGAAGCATTTTTGCGGTGACCTGATTTAATTCTGCGAACTCCCCAATTTTCAAACGAAGACATCCTTTCATAAGTGATTCCGGCCGGAACTCCTTACGTTAACCATAAACCTTACCACAACAGGAAAGTCAATACTCCCGAATAGAAAAAACCGCATTTTCACAAAAAATCTTGCCGCTATAGCTGGCGCGGAGAACGCTGCCATACATAACGGCAAGTTGTTGAGATATATGGATCTACACCGAGGTTAATCCGAACGTGAATGACAAGCCACCCCTATCTCTCGCTGTGCAAAATGGGGAGAAAATCTGTGTCTGCGAGTAAAGACTCCGGTTCGCTTAATGCTTGCGCACGGCAAAACGGCGAAAATGTGTGGTTACGGCAACGGCTCGGCTGCCTCTCAGGAACCGGCGATCGCCCACCCGCCATGTGTGGGTGCTTTTATTTTTTCTGCGGATGTAGACGTAGTTGTAGGGAGAAGTAGCGTAAATGGGATACCCTTTCTTGGAACAATCCCTTAGAAATTTGACATCTTCGCCAAGCGAGCGATCCGAGAAACGTACGTTCTTGAGGATTTCCTTGCGGAACAGGATCGTTCCACCCTGAATGAAATTGACAAATTTGTTTTTTTCTTGAGGAGAGCGAATGATCAGCTTGTGGCTTGCAGCCAAATAGACGAGGCATGCGTGCTTGCCGAGTACCGGACTTCGTGTGCGCAGAAGCGCCTTGACTTGCTCCCTTAAATAATATGGGGAATAATAATCGTCGTGGTCAAATTTAGCGATAAGTGGATATTTAGCTCTGCAGATGCCGCAATTTAAGCATTGTCCGAGCGAAATCCGCTCCGGCACTTGATACACGGTCACATTAGGATAACCGGCGGTTTTTTTCCGCCATTCCTTCAGATTGATGCTATCCTTATTTATAATGATGATCAGTTCTTTTCGCTTGTAGCGCTGAGTCCGGTAATTATCCAAAATGTTGTCGAGAAAATGGGGCTGATGCGTGCATGTGATTATGGACACCCCCGGTTCGGACATGAGCTCCCCCTCCATCTGCATACTTCCGCTAATTTCTTTACTTTATAAAATTCAAATTGGCGGAAGTTTGCTTGGGCCAAATGGGGGGACGAAGGCTTGACGATACATGCTGATGTGAATCGGAAACGCAGGTGTTTGCTGTCAGGACCAAGGGAGTTAAACCGTATAAAACGGCAGCGGCCCGCCTTACCTTCCAGCATTAATTGATATTTAAGAAAGCAGCTTGCGGCGTCGTGCCGGATTGCCGGTATTCCGTAGGCGACACGCCCGTATGTTTCTTAAACATCCGAAAAAAATACGAATGATCGTAATACCCGAGATAATTCGAGATTTCCGTCACAGTCAGGTCGGAGTTCGACAGCATGCTGCAGGCTTCTTTCATCCGCAGCTGGTGAACGTATTGGATCGGCGAAAGCCCCGTTACTTCGCGGAACAATGAGATCGTATAGTTCGGGGAGCGGTGGATCAACGCGGCCACTTGCTCAATGTTGACCGGCTGCCGGTAATGCGAAACCAAATATTCCTGCAGTTCCCCTGCCAGTTTCTGCTTGCTCGGCGCAATTTCTACCGATTCGAATTCACGTGAAGCAATGCCGACGATTTCGTTAAAAATGCCGTTGACCACCCATGGCTGAAATTTGCCGTCGCCCACCGTTTCATAAAACAAACGTTCGAACCGGCGCTTCATATATTCGAATTTACGAATTTTGCATTTCACGTATGGCTCGGCGTTGAGCAGCGGCAGCTGCTGCGCGTCTTCCTCCTCATGCCTGAACAATACCGTTATTTTCTGATGGTCCTCTTCCACATTTTCGCCAGCCCGGATCACTCCGTTCGGAAAAAACAGCAGCTCGCCTTTTTCCAAAATAAACGACTTTCCCGCCAACGTGTATCGAACTTTCCCTTCCAGCACCAAAGCAAGCACGTTGGTGTCCGTAGCGCCGATGTCCTTACGCCAATTGGGAATGCGGTTGTCGAAATGAACGGAGCTTAAACATAACATGCGCCGGCGCCATCCCTTCTGAATTTTAGTTAGTTTCACTATAAGTGTGTACATCCAAAATAACAATACATTCCGCGGTTCAAGCGGATTTTTCATAAAAGTGAGCGTAGTTTTGTACACAATATCGTAACTCTGTACATAGATTGCGCCGCATCGTTTCAGCTACTATGAATATCAAGGTAAGCGTTGCCAAAGCTTATCTATAACTGGAACGATTCCACAAGGGAGGTATTGCGTTGGAAGCTTTTACCCGAATATGTTGGATTGCAGCGGCGGTTGGCATGATGGCAGTCCCTTTAACGGCATGTACGTCTTCAACTCCAACCAGCGGAGCAAACGAACCGCCAAAAGCCGGGAGCCCTACCGCTTCGGCACCGCCGAGCGGGCAGACCGCGCCAAGCGCAGGCACGCAGGAGGTCACCCTGCGAGTGATGGACTGGAGCGACAGCACCAAGGCGCTGCGCGAAGATTTTCACAAGAAGTTTATGGAGAAATACCCCAACATTAAAATTCAGTACACCCAGCTCACCATTGACCAGTTTAAAAACACGGTTCTCACCGCCGTCAAATCGGATGACGCGCCCGACCTGTTCCCGGTGCCTACCGGCATGAAGTTGTCCACGCTCGTAAAGGACGGCTGGTTCCAGCCGCTTGATCCGCTGATGGACGACGCGTTCAAAAGCATGTTTGTGGACGGCACGTTCCTGGAAGGAACAACGATGGTAGGCGGCAAAATCTATTCCATACCGGAAGCGCTGTCATTGCCGAGTACGCTCGTTTTTTACAATAAAAAGTTGTTTAAGGAGGCCGGCCTTGATCCTGCCCAGCCACCTAAAACGTACGCGGAGTTCCGCGATGCCGCCAAAAAAATCACTCAAGCCGGCAAAGGCAAATATTACGGCATCATCGAAGGCGGCAAGCAGACGAACCGCTGGCAGCAAACCGCATTGGACTGGTCTTCCATGGGTGGAAGCGGCTTGAACGGCAACTCTCCGGTCAGTCTGGTCACGAAAAAAACGACATACGATTCCAAGCCGGTGCTCGACGTATTTGAACTGTTTAAAAACATGACCAAAGACGGCAGCTTCCATCCGAAAACGATGAGCATCACCGCCCCCGAAGCAAGAGCGCTGTTTGCCCAAGGGCAAGCCGGTTTTATTGTCCAAGGCGCTTGGAATGTAGGCGTGTGGAACAAAGACAATCCCGATCTGGATTACGGAGTTATGGCGCCTCCCCTGCCGGACAGCGGACAGAAAGGTGCGCTGCCGATGACCAATTCGGGCGCATGGATCGGACTTGGAGCCAAGTCGAAGCACCCGAAGGAAGCGGCGTTGTATTTGAAGGAGTATTACGGCAGCGACTTGTTCCAGCCGAAAAAGGTCGAATCCGGCGATTCGTTTTCAGTCGTGAAAGGCATTAACGAGAAATATTCAAAGGCCGCGCAGCTTAAGCAATACTACGACATCTCGATGCAAATCAGCCGGATCGTGCCCGATCCGTCGATCGCCAATCCCGCCGCCGCCGATGTGTTCGCCGAATTCAAAGATGTGCATCCGAATCTGGGCGAGCTGCTTGCCGGAGTCGCTGCAGGAGCGGTGAACGATGAGGCCAACAAACTTGGCGAGCTCTCCAAACAGCTGGATAAAGCGTGGGCCGCCGCAATTGACGCCGCTCAGAAAAAAGGCGCCAAAGTCGACGCCAAAACGTTTGAATTCGCAAATTGGGATCCGATGAAAAATTACGGCTCCGATGAATATAAGGCTTTAAAATAACGGCGGCGCAGAAACTTAAGCAGCGCTTTCGACGCCAGTTTTTGCTGGCACAAAAACTTTTAGGAGGCTATGCCTGTGGCCGTAATCCGCTCGCTTGCCGACACTCATGCCGGGCCGGCAGCCAAACGCAAGCCGCAGCGCCGCCACGTGCAGTTGTGGTGCTGGCTGTTCATCGCTCCCAACCTGGTCATGTATATGCTGTTTATCGGCTGGCCGATTGCGATCAGCTGGTATTATTCGATGCTTGATTGGTCGGGCCTCAGTTCAAACATCAGCTTTGTCGGCCTAAACAATTTTAAAGAAATTATCGCCGATTCTTACTTTTGGAACGCCTACGGCAACAGCTTTGTGTTTATGCTTGGCGCGGTGCCGCTTCAGCTTGTCTTGGCGCTGCTGATCGCCGTGATCCTCAACAACCCGAAGCTGCGTTTTGCCGGCGGGTACCGGACGCTTATCTTTTTGCCGGTTGTCACAACCGCTTCGATTGTCGGCATTATTATGGTGTATATCTGGGGTTCGGACGGGGCGGTCAATTTCCTGCTTACCCAGCTTGGCTTGCTTGATGCTCCGGTCAATTGGCTGAGCGACGCCAAATGGGCCATGTTTACGGTCATTCTCATCTATGTGTGGAAAAACCTCGGGATCAACATGGTGTATTGGCTGGCCGGATTGCAAAGCGTGCCGCGCGAGCTGTACGAAGCGGCCCGCGTCGACGGTGCCGGTCATACGCGGACGTTTTTCCATATTACGCTGCCGCTGATCGCCCCGATCGGCGCGATCATCCTGCTGCTGAATATTGCGGGTTCGCTGAAAGTATTCGACCTGATCAAAACGATGACCGACGGCGGTCCGTTTTTCGCCACAGATGTCGTGTCGACGTACATCTACCGTTATGCGTTCTCCAGCGAGCTTGGCCTGCCGCGTCTCGGCTACGCCTCGGCTGCCGGCATGTTTTTTGCTTTTACGATTGTTGTCATCGCCATCCTGCAAACGGTTGTGAGCAGGCAATTCCGCAGCAAGCAAGGAAAGGAGCGAGCTTCATGACCGAACAAACGCAAGCCAAAGCCGCCAGCCTGTCGGCGGAAGCGCAGCGCTCCTCCAAAGGGCCTGCCGCCAGACGCAAAGGCAAAAAATCGCTGTCCGGCACACTGCTTCATATCGCTCTAATCGTGCTTTGCTTGATCTGGATTTATCCTTTCTTGTGGATGGTCGCTGCCTCCTTTAAAACCAAAGACGAATTTTTCACCAAAGGGCTCAGCTTGCTTCCCGCTTCGTTTGATTTGTCCAATTTTGCCCGCGCTTGGCGGGAGGGGCATTTCGAGCAATATTTCCTGAATTCGGTCGTTATTACCGTATGTGTCATTGCGATAGTGCTGTTTATGACGGCCACGTGTGGTTATGCGATCGGGCGGTACTCGTTTACAGGAAAAAAGTGGGTGGTCACCTTGTTTGCCGCCAGCATCTTTGTGCCGCTGGAGTTTGCGATCATCCCAATTTTTGAGCTGATTAAAGGGCTCGGCTTAACCAACTCGCTGTTGGGCGTCATTTTGGCCGAATCGGGGGGCAGCCATCTTGTATTTGTGCTGCTGTTCGCCGGTTTTTTCCGGCAAATTCCGAAGGAGCTGGAAGATTCGGCGATTACGGACGGCTGCGGTTACGTGCGTACCTTCGCGCAAATTATGCTGCCGCTTGCCAGCCCTATCGTCGGCAGCGCCGTCATTATGCAGTTCATCTGGACCTGGAACTCCTTCCTGCTGCCGCTAGTGCTGACGCTCAGCAATCCGGCACTGCGACCCCTGGCCGTCGGCCTGTACGCGTTGCGGGGGGAAAACATCGTCGATTGGACGGGAATCGCCGCCGGAGGCACGATCGCGATCGTACCGATCGTCGTGATCTTTTTGCTGCTGCAGCGTTATTTTGTCGACGGTATCGCCGGGGCGGTCAAAGGATAAACCCGCCAGCGAAGCGACGGGCTCCATCTACCATCAAACGCGCTCGTAGATTCACGCGAAACCAAAAGATTTACACAACCCTACAATTCGTATGTGCCGCGGCCCGGAAAAATTATAGCGACGGCCTGCCGCATTGCCATATCAGAACACATGAAGGAGAAAAACTATGAGAATTTTGCTGCTTGACCTCGATTCAACGCGGCCCGACCACCTGGGCTGTTACGGTTATCCTCGCAACACGTCGCCGAATATCGACCGGATCGCCGAGCAAGGCGTCCGCTTCACCAACTATTACACCTCCGATGCGCCGTGTTTTCCGTCGCGCACGGCGCTGATGACCGGCAAATTCGGCATTCACAACGGAGTGGTCGGACACGGCGGCACCGCCGGGGACGTAAGGCACGAAGGCGCGGAACGCGGCTTCCGCAGCCGGCTGACCAGCGAGTGCTTCCCCGCCTTGTTCCGCTCGGCCGGCATGAAGACGGCGCTGGTCAGCCCGTTCGGGGAACGCCATTCGGCATGGACGTTTTACGCCGGCTTCAACGAAATTCATAACACCGGCAAAGGCGGTATGGAATCAGCGGAAGAAGTGACGCCGGTCGTGCTTGACTGGATCGGTAAAAATGCCAGCGAGGACAATTGGTTCCTTTACGTCAACTATTGGGATCCGCATACACCGTATCGCGTGCCGGAAGATTACGGCAATCCGTTTGCCGATGAGCCACTTCCCTCTTGGATCACGGACGAAGTGCTGGAGCAGCATACGACAAATAAGGTCGGGCCGCACAGCGCCAGGGAAATCAACATGTACAACAATACGACGAACCCGCGGTATCCGCGCCATCCCGGGGAATTCACCGACCGTGAAGGGTTGCGGCGGATGGTCGACGGCTATGACTGCGGCGTCCGCTTCATGGACGAAAACATCGGCATGCTGTTCCGTGAACTGGAGCGGCAGGGCGTAATGGACGACCTGATCGTCATCATTACCGCAGACCACGGCGAAAATATGGGCGAGCTGGGCATTTATGGCGAGCACGGTACCGCCGATCAAGGAACGTGCCGCATTCCGATGATCATCCGCTGGCCCGGCATGAAGCAAGGACATGTGGACGAAGGCCTCCACTACCACCTTGATCTGCTGCCAACGATGGCCGAGCTGCTCGGCAAAACACCGATGCCGTCATGGGACGGCGCAAGCTATGCGCCGTCGATCACTTCAGGTGAATCGTGCGGCAGAGATTACCTCGTTGTCTCGCAGTGTGCGCACGTATGCCAGCGGAGCGTCCGTTTCGGCGATTACTTGTATATGCGCACCTACCACGACGGGTATCATTTGTTCGATAAGGAGATGTTGTTTAATCTGGCCGAAGATCCGCATGAGCAGTTTAATCTGGCGCAGTCCCGGCCGGAGCTTTGCCGCGAGGCGGTGTATCTGCTGAACGAATGGCATGATGCGATGATGGAGACGATGCCTTTTGATACCGACCCGCTGTGGACGGTGATGAAGGAAGGCGGCCCCTTCCATGCCAAGGGGCATTTGGCGCAATACGCCGAACGGCTGGAAGAAACCGGCCGCGGATATGCCGTGCCCGAGCTGCGCCGTCGTCATCCGCGGGAATTTACGTAAAACAACGTACAAACGCCTCTTGTCCCGACCCGGGAAAGAGGCGTTTTTCATTGTATGGCAGGCAGCGGTATCGCGGGCTTCAATCCGATGTTGTCTGGTTAGCGATACATGGCTGCTATTCAGATCGTGTATTGGCTGCATTAGCGATCAGATCGCATATTGGCTGAATTAACGTAATCATATCGGGATTATGGAGTAAACCGGAACCATAACATGCTTGAACGCAGCAAATGGAGCGATTTCGATTCAACTTGGTTAAATCGGGATTCGCGCGCGTTGGAAATTTGCCTGGCTGCAACGGACATCCTCATCGCTCTGGTTTACCTTATGCATGCGGGCATCCTCATCGCTCTTGTTGGCCTTATGCATGCGGACATCCTCGTCGCTCTTGTTGGCCTTATGCATGTGAGCGTCATGCTCCAACGAAGGACGGACATGAGCGCGCTTATTTGGCAAAAAAATCGGGGTTATCATTTTTAACGGACCGCAGCGACTTTATTTGCCCAAAAAAGTCGCGGAAACCGCGATATTAGGCCGAATAAGAGCGACGGTGTCCGTTACATGCAGCCAACCTCAGATTTGCTTTACATTGCTGCGTCCATGTCCGTTAGAGAGAGGACTTAACCAACGTGGGAGATCCACAACGGTTGGGTAATGCACAACGGCCAGGTGATATGCACAATGAATCGACAGTCTCACCCAGTCCGTTATCCATCCGGATGGGTTCTATGTCCAGAGCGGATCGCAACGCATAATAGAAGCTCGATCCTTCCTGTGACGATTCCCGTGACGATACTGGGGTCCATCCTATCGACTTCTTATACTGACAACATGGGGCTGCAATCTCATGCAGCCTGGCGTTTAACAGGAGGAGACGCTCTTGCGTTTGGCCTTTCGTCCTTCTTCATCCAGCCGCGGACATGTATAGCAATACCCGTGTTGGGTGTCTGTCTGGTAAGCCAGACAGCAGGCGATCTTCTGTCGGGCCATCTTCTCCGGTTGATGCATATCCGGGATCCAGCGAAACTCCGCGTTAAACGGATTTTTCCGCAAGCCAAGCTCCTCTACATTCAACCCGTTCAACAATACGGCAAAATCCTGCTCAATCAGGCTTATCCTGTCTTCTGAGTACGCCTGGCTTAAGATGTAGTCTTTCTCGTTGTGTAGTCTCATCGCCATCTGCGGCCACAGCTGAAGCTCTCTGGTAGCGGAGGCGCGGGCGATGCCGCGGAATATCGGAAACATCGTCCCCTCGTAAAAAGCGCGCAGCGCTTCCGCGCGGGAGCCCCCCGTTTCCGCAACGGAAACAAACGCCTGCTCCTTCTCGCGAAACAGAAACGATACTTTTCTTCGTCCTTCGGTTACGACGATGTGAAGATGCAGCCGCTCCGGAGAAACCTGCAGCGCCATATCGTAAAGCGATAAGCAAGTTTGCGCGGATGAACATACCATCGCAAGCCAGCTGGATAGATGAAATGCCGCAATATCCGGCTTGCCGGCGCGAATAATTTGCATAATAGCCTGAATGAGCGCTTCGCCTTTTTTATCATCCAAAAAATCGGACAAAGGTGCCGTTAAAGCAGGCGACGGATGGGCTTCCGTAATAAAGTTGTACTTATGCTCCAGAAATGGATAATCAATTTTGGTACTCATAGACGGGCCTCCTCTCATAACCTTCAGCCATTTTGTCCTCAAGCGCATTTCCCCCGGCCGTATGGCTTGCCGCTGTTTCCATAAATTCCGGAAATACCGGCGTATCGGCCAGCAGCGACCGCGTATACGGATGCTGAGGGTCGTGGATCAGCTTATGTACATCCGCTTCTTCGACAATAACTCCACGTTCGATGACCAGCACTCGCTGGCATAACGAGGCGACAACGGCAATATCATGCGAAATAAACAGATAACTCATATTCCGGACCCGGTGAAGCTCCTTCAGCAGCTCCAGCATTTGGGCCTGAATGGATACGTCCAGGGCGGAGAGGCATTCGTCGAGGACCAGCAGCTTGGGTTCCGGGGCGAGCGCCCGCGCGAGACAAACCCGCTGACATTGGCCGGTACTCAGCTCATGCGGATAACGGTGCAAATAATCGATGTCAAGGCCAACCGCTTTCAACAGGCTTTCCAGCTGAGCCTCATACGCCTTTGCGCTTAGAGAAGGATGGAACCGGATAAGCGATTCCATCAAGCTTCTTTTTACGGTCCAAGACGGATTCAGGCTATTCCGCGGGTCTTGGAACACCATCTGAATGTCCTGGTGCGACTTTCTTCTAACCGCCTTGTCCGATAGCAGCCCGCCGTTCCATTGCAGCTTGCCCTGATCGGCTTTATCCAGCCCGGTTATGCAGCGGGCCAAGGTGCTTTTGCCGGAGCCGGACATGCCGATCAAACCGACAATTTCCCCGGATTCGATCGAAAACGATACGGAATCGAGCACCCGCTTACCTTGATACTTTTTGTGCAACCCTTGAATGTTGAGCATTGCGCTCCCTCCTTATGCCGGACCGTCACCCACGTTCCGTTCAAGCCTTCCTGGCGCAAACGTGCAGGCCCGTGAAGTGTGCATCCTTCATTTCGCTTGCCGAATATGCGGCGGGATCCGCAAAGAAGGAATCGCCTTCAGCAGCTGCTGCGTATAAGCCTCCCGAGGCTCGGTAAATAAGGAACGCACATCCCCCTGCTCGATCATGCGGCCGTTCTTCATCACGCAGATCCGATCGGCGATGTTCGCGACAAGCCTTAAATCATGGGTTATAAAAATCATCGACATATTGCGCTCGCGCTGAAGCGTTGCCAGCAGCTCCATAATTCGCGCTTGTGTGCTCACGTCCAATGCGGTTGTCGGTTCATCGGCGATAATGATTTGCGGTTCATTTACGATGGCCATCGCGATGACAACACGCTGCCGCATTCCCCCGCTGAGCTGATGCGGATACTGGCCGTAAACCTCTGCAGCGAGGCCTGTCTGCTGAAGCAATTTCAACACTTTGGCTTTAATCTCCGATTTGTTTGCAGCCGCTCCGCTTTCACGGTGAGCCGCCAGACATTCCTGCAATTGCTCGCCGACGGTAAGAACCGGATTCAGCGAATCCATCGGGTCTTGGGTAATATACGCAATGCGGCTGCCGCGCGCCTTGCGCCAATCATTCCACTCCCACAACCGTGTATCCGCCCCGAGCAGGCGGATCGTGCCCGAGGTCGTCTCCAGCGGCGAACGCAGCAGCCCCATCAGCGCAAGCGCAAGCGTGCTTTTGCCGGAGCCGCTTTCGCCGACCAGCCCAAGACATTCGCCCCGCTGGAGCTGCAAGCCGATATCCTCGAGAATCGGCTTGCGGCTGCCGCCTCGTTCAGCTCGGGCGGACACGCACAAACCTTCGGCCGACAGTACGCAAGCGCGGTTTTCCGCCGCTTGGTCTCCTCTGCTGCCCGCAGCGCCGGCGGCAAACGGCATGCCTCCCGGCGGGACAGCGCCGCTCGTCTTCGCTAGCGCGCTACGTTCGCGTCCGCTGTTCGCGCTTGCGCCGCGTTTTGTGTGCGCTGGAAGCCGGCTTCCGCTTTCGGCGGCTTGCGCAGTTCCCTGTGCAAGGGGTGACGGCCCTTGATCGCCGGCCGCAGACTCGCGTCCGCTTTGCCCCATCGCCTCAACGCTCCCGCTCCGCTTCTTCCTCCGTTCGAACAAACGCGGCATATGCAGCGTGCGGGGTTCCAGCGCATCCTTCAGCGTATCACCCAAGTAATTGGTCGCCAGCACGGTGGCAAATATCGTCAGGCCCGGCGCCAGGAACAGCCATGGCGCTTCTTCGATATAAGCGCGCCCTTCGTTCAGCATTGCGCCCCATTCCGGCTGCGGCGGCCGGATGCCAAGCCCAAGAAAAGACATGGACGCAATGCTCAAGATGATGTTTCCCATATCCAACGTCACCAGCACAAGAATGGGGCCGGCGATCGAACCGAGAATGTGCGTGCCGATAATTTTCCAGGCGGGGATACCCGAGGTTTTGGCCGCGAGCACGTAACCTTCATTGCGCACCGACAATACGTAGCTGCGAAAAATCCGCGCGAACGACGGCCAGGCCACCGCCGCCACGGCGATCATCAGGCTCATCAGCCCCGGCCCCAGCAAGGAAGCGAGCGCAATCGCCAGCACCAGCTGCGGAAACGAAAACAACACATCCATCAGCCGGGTCAGCACCATGTCGACCCAGCCTCCGAAATATCCGGCGGCAAGTCCGATCAACAACCCCAGCGAAATAATAAGGCTGACCGCCAGCACCGAAGCTCCCAAGGACGATGCCCCGCCATGCATTAGCCTGGACAACACATCGCGGCCGTAATTGTCGGTTCCGAGCCAATGATCGCCGGAGGGCGGCAATAACGCCTGCTTATAATCCACTTTGAGCGGATCGTAGCCCGAAAACCAAGCTCCGCCGATCGACATGACAATCACGACGGCAAGGATCGCCAATAAGAAAACGGCCAGAGGGTCTTTCTTCAGCGCGACAAATAGACGTTGGCGGAATCGGTTATCCATGCTGTCCCTCCTGTTCCAGTCTGACTCGCGGATCCAGCCATCGGTAAGCGACGTCGACCGCCACATTTAATACCATGTACACGATAGCCATCAACAGCACAAAAGCTTGAATGACAGGATAATCTCTTCCGGTAATCGCATCCACGACATAACGCCCGACCCCCGGCCAAGAAAATACGGTTTCGATAATCACCGTTCCTCCAATCAAACCTCCCACCACCAGCCCAAACGATGTCAATACCGGCAACAACGCATTGGGCAGCGCATGTTTGAACAAGATCGTTCTGCGGGATAATCCTTTGGCTTCCGCCATCATCATATACCGCTGCGAAAACACCTGCAGCAGACTTGTACGCAGCAGCCTGGCGGTGACCGAGGAAAGGCCGACGCCCAAAGTCAGCGCCGGCAAAATCAGATGCGAGAGCCCTCCCCTGCCCATCGTCGGCAGCCATCCCAGCTGAACCGATACGAGATACATCAGCACAAGTCCAAGAAAAAAACTCGGCACCGATACGCCGACCAGCGCAATGACCCGGGTAACGTGATCCGCCGCCCTCCGGTGATAAACCGCTCCGGCGATTCCCGAAGGAATCGCGATCAGCAGCATGATGAGCAAGGCAGCCCCGGCAAGCTCCAGCGTCGCCGGAAACCGCTGCATCAGCTCGTCCATAATCGGAGTTTTGCTGCGGAAGGAAACGCCCAAATCTCCATGTATGATTTTCCACAGCCAAACGCCGTATTGAACGGGCAGCGGCTGATCGAGCCCAAGCTGCTTATAAAGGATTTCAGCATCTTTTTCCAAATCGCTTAAATTCGCCCCGGGATCAAACATCGTCAGCAAAATCGCTCTTGCCGGATCGCCGGGGATAAACCGGACCATCAAAAATAGGATCAGCGTTACACCCAGCAAGGCGGGAATCGAAACAAGCAGCCGCTTCACCACATAGCGGATCAGCTTCATTTGGAAATATACATCCCGGGTACGATCCGAGTTTGCAGATTTTTATCGATGCCTTTCACTTTTTTGTTGTAAGCGGCGCCCCAACGGGTGTTGTTGAACAAATAAATAATCGGCACATCTTCTTGCACGATCGTCTGAATTTGTTTAGCCAGCTCGTTTTGCTTGTTTGAGTCAAATTCGGATGTCAGCTGATTGATCAGCTTGTCCACTTCGGGATTGCTGTAGCCGCCGTAATTCGAAGCGACACCGGTATAGTAGTAGGAATACAGCTGCCCGCCCAAGTCGCCGGTCGCCGTGCCGCAAGAACAATACGTCGCCGTATCAAAATTGCCGTCCAGCATCATTTGGTTGGAAGCCGTCGTTTCCACCGGATTGAGCTCGATGTCCACGCCAATGCCTTTCAGCTGCGATTGCAGCGCAACGGCTAGAGGTTGGAACACGCTGTAGGTGAGCATTTTCAGCTTCAGCTTTTGCCCGTCTTTGGCGCGGATCCCGTCGGCGCCTTTTTTCCAGCCGGCATCGTCCAGCAGCTTTTCGGCTTTTGCTTTGTCCATTTCCGCACCGGTCGAGATCGCGTAAGGCAGCCCTGCCGGGAAGTGACCTGTCGCCTTGGATGCAAAACCGCGGCTGACGCCGTCGATCAGTTCCTTGCGGTCCAGCGCCAAATTCAAGGCGATACGCACGTTTTTGTCCTGCAGCGCAGGCACTTTTTTCATATTCAGCCACAAATTCGTCGTCTGGCCGATTGGGAAGTAGGTTGCAAACTTCGAATCTTTCTCATACGATACCCGCTGTTCAACTTCGACGTTCATATCGGCGTCGGCATCGCCGTTTTTCAAAGCAAGCAAACGGCCCTGCGCATCCGAACCAAGCCGTGCCTCCAGCCGCTGCAGCTTCGGCTTCTCGCCCCAATAACCCGGGAATGCTTCGGCAATCAACAACTCGCCCGGAGTAAACTGCACCGGTTTCATAAACCCGGTCAAATCGGCCTGCGTATTGAACTTATCCCCCAACTTATCGGCCTCGGCCGCATTATGTATGGCAAATCCGTTTAATTTAAAAATAAAATTGGGATCCGGCTTTGCCGTCTTCATCTGCAGATGCAGCCCGTCTTTGACGATAAATTCCACGCCGCCGATCTGGGACGGCGCACGTTTGTTCAGCTTCTGATGGCGTTCCAGCGCGGCTTTTACCGCAGCTGCGTCCATGGCAGCCCCGCTCCAAAACTTGACATTCGGCTGCAGCTCCACTTCCCACAATGTAGGTTCGATGTTTTTCCACGACTTGGCGAGCCATGGTCTGATTGAGCCGTCATCGTTCAGCATGACCAGCGGCTCGGCGACCCCGTCCGAAGTGATGCGCTGAGCGTCGATGTGGACCGGGTCCAAGGAACGCGGCATATTTAAAGTGACATATTTGAGCACCTGCTCCTTCGCCATATCCGAAGACGCAGCGCCGGCCGCGGCGGGTTCCGCCGAAGGGGCGGCGGTTCCGCTCTGCTTGGGTGAGGATGAGCAAGCGGACAATACCATAAGCATACATGCAAGAATAAGAGCGGTATAACTTCGAAGTTCAAAACGATTCAATTTCATTAATGTTGCCCCCTGATTCGCGAAGTTTAATCGTAATAATTACTATTTAGATTCTAGCTAGTTTGTTTCGTTTCGTCAACACATTCCTGAGCACGCCAAAAAGGGCGCCTCCACCTTAAAGATACAATAAGGTAAAGACGCCCCTGTTTTACACATAAAAAAACAACGGTTCTCTAACACCTCCCCATCTTCCGTAGGTTAAAAGCAGTGTCGTTCAAACAGGCAGGTCTCCTGACTCCGGAATGTAAAGCGCCATCGGCGGCCTTCCCAATCTATGAGTATAGATCAGTGGCATTATCGCTATGGCTGTTCCGTTACAGTGGCGGGACCGTGTCGGCTTTGCACCGAACTTCCCTTTTAAGCCTCAGCGAACTGAGGCACCTGTTTCCACTCCATATTTAATTGTGCTTGAACCTCTTAAATATCCAGCCTATTGTAGCATAGACCCGCACTGAAGTGAAGCTGCTTTTCACGGGCTTCAAGGCAATCGTACAAAATCGGGCTTGCAGTTATGTCGGTGCTGCGGGGCCATCCGATCCAGATTCCCTTCTCCCCTCCCGCTTCTGCGCAACCTTATGCGATTGCCCTGCGGCAGCCCCGTCACACGACAAGCGCTTTGCGCAGCACGGCGTTTACGGCCGATTCATCCATTCCGAGCCCGGGACCGGTTGGCGTTTTGATGATGCCGTCTTTGACCTCCATCGGCGGGGCAAATAAAAATCCTGTTGTTTTGACGCCCGATTTGTCTTCCTGGAACTTACCGATATTCGGAATGTACGAGGCATAATGCAGCACATAGACGTAACCGAAGCCGCCGGAAATATGCGGCGTCACAGGAATACCCTTCAAAGCGGCCATTCTCGCAACCCGCGTATTGCGGATCAACCCGCCGTTGTATTGCAAATCCGGCTGTACCACCTGGGCCGCGTCGTTGGCGATGATCCAGCGGAACCGGCGAATGCTCGTCTCCTGCTCACCAAAGGCCAGCGGAACAACCAAAGCGTCGGCCACCTCCTTGGTGTCCTCCAAATGCTCAAACGGGCATGGCTCTTCGTAAAAGAAAGCCCCGATCTCCTCCAGCATTTTGCCGTATTCGATGGCGACCGGAGGATCATAGGAGCCGTTGCCGTCGGCGTGGATCGCGATGTTATCGCCAAGCGTTTTACGCGCCAATTGAATCAGCCCTTCCGACCGGCCTTGGATGGAGTCGGCGTTTTTGCTCATGCGGCCCCCGACCTTAAACTTCACGGCTTTCGCCCCGGTGTCGGCCATTCTCCGCTGCAGCACCTCAATTTCCTCTTCCGGCGTCGTTCCCCGGTTCCCGCTGGCGACATAAATCGGCACCTCGCTTCGGATCACCCCGCCGAGCAGATCGCCGACCGGCTTGCCGCTAATCCGGCCCAGCATGTCGAGCAGGCTGGCCTCCACCCACGAAATGCAGCACCATAACGCCAGCCCGGACAACTTGTAATTGCTTTCATACACGTATACGCCGTCCAGCAGCTTTTCCAAATCCCGCGCGTCTTTGCCGATAAAATACGGGATGATGAGTTGCTTGAGCAGCGGGTGCAAATAAGCCGCGCGTTCGCTCGCCACGGCAACCCCAACGGAGCCGTCCTTCGCTCGAGACCGCAGAAAATACAGCCCGTTGTTAAACAGCAGCTCCATCGATTCGATGATGACCGGAGAAGCGATATCCACAACCAGCACCGGAGAATTGGCGGCCGCCTCCAGCTCGGCCAAGCTGACCCCCGCCTTGGCTTGCGTCAGAGACGGGTCCAAATGCAAATAAGACAAATCTGTATATGTTTTGTCCATCAATAAAATACCTCCCGATTTATATCATTTGAACCAAAGGACCATCAGGAAAAACAGAGTGCAATGGAGGAAGGGAATGGAACGGACTTCCCCAACAGGGGTTCAACTTATATAAAAATAACTTACGACTTCAGCGCTTTTTTATAATGTTTGTTGATATATTCGTCGCGGTATTGGCCTGGCGTCATTCCTTCCTGCTTGCGGAACGAGCGGATGAAATTTTGCGAATTGTTGTAGCGCAGCCGCTCCGCAATTTCGGATATTTTCATATCCGTTTCCTCCAGCATACGTTTCGCTTTGCCGAGCCGATATTGCATTAAGTAGTCGCTGAAGCTGATGCCCAGTTCCTGCCTGAGCACCTTGCTGATATAACTCGGATGGTAATTGAGCAGATTGGAACACGATTCCAAGCTGATGTCGGTATCGTAGTTATCTTCGATCATCTGCACCACCTCTTGGGAAATGGTGCGATGCCTCGATTTGCGCTGCTCTTCAAATACGCTCACCATCGGGTCGACGATCCGCTGCTTAAACCAGCTCCGTGTTTCCTCCACGGACGACAGCGCATGAAGCTGCTCCAGCAGCGGCGGATCACAGCCCAACGGTTTCAGATGAGAAATGCCGCTTTCCTGCAGCAGCCGGATCAAATTGACAAAAAACCGCGTCATCGCGATTTGGTAGTCATTATAATTATGAAATTGCCCGGAAATTTCCCCAAAAAACGCATCCGTCAGCTGCTGAACCTTCTCCCGGTCGGCCATCTTGATCGCATCAAAAATGTGCCGCTCCAGCTCCTTCGGATACTGCGTCGCCACCGACTGCGCCGGCTGCACGTCGTCGATGCGCAGAATTGTTTTTTGCCCGTACAGCACCCGGTATTTCAGCGCGTCCATCGCTTCCTTGTACGCTCTGTTCGCCTCGGCCAAGCCGTCGTAGGGACGGCTGATCCCGATGCTGACCCGCAGCGACAAATAATGCTCGACCTCGTCTTGCACCCTCTTAGCCAGCGAATACAAATACGTGCGGAAATCGTCGGGCGACTCCGGATCGTCAAAAATAACCGTCACCTGCGAGGCGTCAACCACAACGGGCAGCAGGCGAGCGTGCTTCGGAATCAGCTCGCCGACCATGTTGCTGACCGCAAACAGCAGCAGTTCGCTGTCCCTTTCACTGTAGCGCGTTCCTTCCAGCGTATCGATGTGAATCGCAATGGCCGCGAGGTGCTTCCACTTCTGGGCTCCAGCGTCAAAAAAGCTCATCTTCTCGCCAAGCTGCGTAGGTTTCATCTCGCCCCGGACCAGCTTCATCACGTAATATTCTTCCAGCTGGCGGGCATGATTTCTGAGCTGGTCGGCCATCTGCACCTGATCGCTGCGCATGCGGGCAAAACCTTCATGGATCATATGAAACTCGTCGATCCGTCCGCTGACTTTACCCTGCTGCGCAAACAAAGATTGGTACAGCCTGAGCACCGGCATATACATGCGCTGCGAGCCGGCGAGCGACACAATGACGGCGGCAAGCAGCATCACAACGCATGTAGCGAGTATAATCCATCCCGTACGCCGCGACTCGAAGCGGATCAAATCGATCGGAATGACGGAAATATACGCCCAGCCGTTAAACGCGGAGCGCTGAAAAGCGACGCCGACCTGCTCTTCTCCGAAACTGGTTTCGTACAAACCCGATTCCCCGCTAGTACCGTGCAGCTTATCCGCAACCGCTTCCAACATTTGCGAGTTGGCTTCCATCCGCTGATTCTGGGAGGCGAGCACATGGTACGATTCGTCCATGATCATCACTTCGCCGAGTGTATTGTTTTTGGCCAAAAAATTGCGCAGCTGCGCTGCGGGAATTTCAATAATCAGCATGCCGCCGGGCTTCTCGGTAAAAGGCGGAAATATTTTCACCAGGTTAATCGTAAAATTGTTGTCCCCGCTTCGGCCTCTGAGCATGCTGTTACGCTCGGCAACCCAAAACTTGGTGCGGTTCATCCGCAAATATTCGGCAACCTTGGAAGACTCCGCATCGGACAGCCGGTTAAGGCCGCCGCTGTTCAGGATCGTTCCGCGGTTTAAATCGATCAGATGTACGTCGCGAATGCCCACATCGAAGGTTAACACCTGGGACATCGACTTCAGCACATTTTGCACCAGAATGAAACCGGAAGGAGCAAGGCCGCTGTCAAGCGCTTCCGTCACGTAAGGATTGTCGGACAGCCGTTCGATCTGCAAATCAAGCGCTCCCAGCACCTGCTCGACACGCAGCCGCGTCTGCTCGAGTACAAGCATGTTGCCGTCGTTCACTTTCTGCTGGATCGTGCCCGACGTCTTCATGTAAAAAAACAGGCCGAGCAGTATGATAGGCAGCGTGCTCGCTCCAATCGTAAACACAATCATTTTTGTGAAATACCGGTTGAATCTGAACATAACGGCCACCACCTATTCTGTACTGCTGCCAGCCTACCGCACAAACTTCGGGCCATGAATATCCCGGTACACCCATTATACTACAACGGCTAAACCGATTGGCCGTCTCTTCCTTTTTTCCCGACGTCAAGCCGATCCTTCAACGTCTCCTCATCGATCAGCCCTTCAAAATAATCGCTGGCGCTGCGCAAATAACCGAAGCCAAGCTTGACCGCTTGGGCGTATTGGCTGGCCGGTTCCTCTGCGAATGCCGCTTCAATCTCCTCGTCAAGGGGCCGTTCCCCTTGACGAAGCGCACGGCACAGCCGAAGGATCCGGTCGTCGTCGCTGTAGAAGCACGTGTCGGCGATAAACCGCCGCACTTTCACAGGATCGGGCGTGACCACCGCCTCCGCATAACGCTCCAGATGAATGACCTGCTCCTGATGTTTGGCGTGCAGCTTGCCAAGCCATACGGCCTCATCGGCCGTCTGCGGTACAAACGTCTGCAGCCCAAGCAGCATGCGCTGCCACATAAAGCGCAGCGACGCTGCGGCGTCATTCACTTTGACGGCGGCTGCAGCAGGCAAACTCGTCATGCCATTCTCAAAATGGGCGGTACGGTACCGAAACGGGGTGTTCGGGTTGTTTTCGTACAACTTATGAAAAATAAAAGCGTCGTGGTAAATGCTGCAATCCGTCGGGAACTCGCGCGACTCCGGCTCCGCTTCGCGGAATACGACCTTCATCTGGCGGTCGGCGGCTCTGTGGCACAACCAGCCAAGCACAAAAGCCAGCTTGTAGCTTAAGCGGTCCGCCTCTTTCCGTTCGTGCCAGCTCGCACGGTATTTATCGAGCAGGGCAATCGTAAATTTATCGCCCGAGCGCGTGACGCTGCCGTATTGCGAGAAGCGGATCTGGCTGCGGCCCGCTTCTTTAAACGCCTCACAAATTCGCTCGGATGCAAACATCATCAGGAAGCAGTCTTCGACGACCGCGGTATGGGTTACGTTCTCCGACATCGTTTATCCTCCGTTCACCGGCTTGTATCTTATTTTTAAAAGTTATTTCCCCTTATTCGGGTCGGCCTTGTATTCCTGGTTCAGCTCCTCCAGCACTTTATCGCCGCCGGATTTGCGCCAGCTGTCAAGCGCCGCCTTCCATCCCTTATCGTCCAGCTCGCCCATAATGTATTTGACGCGGGCATCGCTGATAATTTTGTCCAATTGGGTCCGCTTCTGGTCAAACGTCGGGGAGCTGTATGCAGCGGCCGGGTTGATGACAAAGATGTCGGCCACGGCTGCGGCTTCCTTTTTCGCCACCTTGTATTTGGACGTATATTTATCGAGTATGCCTTCCATCGCCAAGGAGCCATCGGCCACCTGCATCGCCTGCTGCATCTGGATGACCTCCGCAGCGTATTTTGCCGCCTGCTCCGGCGTGCGGTCCGCTTTGCCGTCCTTGATCGTATAATGCACGCCTTCGATGCCCCATTCGAAAATGTTCTGCCCTTCTTTGGTCGAAAGTTTATCGAAGTACTGCAAAATTTTCTTCAAATCGGCTTCGGTTTTCACCGTTTGCTTCGGAATAACAAAGCTGCCCGACACCCCGTTGTCCATCAGCAGCTTTGTGCCGTTTACGCCTTTCAAGATGCTGGATGTGTCCAGCTCGGCGCTCGGAGTCAGCTTAAACAGCTCGCTGTGGCGGGTGATGAAGTCGTTGTCGCCGAGCCGGAACCCGAACAGCCCTTTGTTGCCGTTATCGATATTTTGCACCCGCTCCGTAATGGCAAAATCCTGGTTAATCAGCTTCTCCTGATACAACCTCCGGTACCAGTCCATCGCATCGGTAAACGCCTTGCTTTCATGGGCCGGTACGATTTGATCGTTTTTGACTTCCCACACGTTGCCGCCGCCGGTCGCCGCCAAGATGAGCTTGAAGCCGCGCAGCCCTTTTTCTTCGGCAAGGCCTAGCGTATCGTTTTTGCCGTTGCCGTCCGGGTCCTTTGTCGCAAACGCTTTAATGACCTGGTACATTTCGTCGAGCGTAGTCGGCGGTTTCATGCCCAGTTTGTTCAGCCAGTCGGTGCGGTAAATCATGCCGTCCCCGACCAGCGAGCGGGCGCGGTTGATCGTATAATATTTGCCGCCGACCGCTGTGCTTTTGAGCACCTGCGGATTGAGCGCTTTCTCCAAATTCGGAAACTCCTTGAGATACGGCCCGATTTCCCAAAATTGCCCGGCTTTCATCGCATTTTTAATATTGGAAGGAAGCGGGGTACCGACCAGAAACACCATCGGCAGCTGTCCCGAAGCGATTGTCGCATTGACCTTCTCGTCGTATGTGCCGTTGGGCACCCATTGAATTTGCAAATCGGTATTGGTCAGCTTCTCGACCGCGGTAATGATCGGATCGTTATCTTTAGGCGGCTCGGAAAGGACGGACAAATTCATCATCGTGATGACAAAAGGTTTCTCGTCTTTCGCCGGCGCGTTCGCTGCCGGTTTGCTGTCTGCCGGTGCGCTTGGCGTGCTGGCCTGCGGTTTACTTCCCGCTCCCGGCGCTGCCGGAGCCGGACTGCCGCCGCTGCACCCCGCAAGCGCTGCGGCCGCAAACATAGTCCCGGCTAAGCCAAGCATGATCTTGGACTTCGATCGATTTGTCGCAATGAACATCAATATGCCCCCTATTATTCATAATTTGAATCCAGTCATTACACCGCCAGCAGCTCCTGAAAAGCTTCGCGGTCGAGCCGCCCGGAGAAAAACGCGCTTGCGTTCAACAGCCCGGTTAAACCTGCCTTAACCGCCCGGGCGTATTCGCTTGCCGGCTCGGCGGCCAAAGCCGCTTCCAGCTCAGCAACGCTCAACTGCTCTCCCCGCCGCAGCCGGGCAGCTGCTTGAATAAGCACATCGCCGTCGTCGTAAAAGCTGCTTCCCGCCACATATTCCCGCGCTTTTTCCAGATCGGGGTTCATCAGCGCTTCGGCGAAACGCTCCATGCCCGCACTCCAATCGTCAAGGCTGACATGCAGCCTGTCAAACCAGCCTTCAATGTCCTCGACGTCCGGGACAAAGGTGTGCATCTCGATGAAAAACCGCTGCTGCAGTGCCGCAAAAAACTCCGCCGTCTCCTTGCTGCCGACAGCGGCAGCAGCAGGAAGCCGCTCCATGCCGCGCTCGTAATCGGCCGTGCGGTACGCGTCCGGCGTGCTGTCGTTGTTCACGTACAGCCGGTGGAACACATAGGCGTCCCGGTACATCGCGGCTTCCTCCGACACCGGCGCCAGCGCGCGCTCCGCCGCCCGGTAGCAAATCCAGCCCAGCGCAAACGCCAGCGAGGATTCAGCGGCCGTCTTGGGCACAAGCGGCGCGGACCTGAAGCCGATCTCCTCTTTTACCGTCTTATGCGACTCCCAATTGTCCCGGTATTTGTCCAGCAGGCGCAGCGCCAATCCGCCGTCTGCGGGAACCAGGCCGCCGAACTGCGCAAACTGCGGGTGTTCCCGGCATACTTCCTGAAATGCAACGCATAGCTCTGGCGAAGCAAACGCGAGACGCAGCATATCTTCTACCGCTGCGGTATGTGTCAGGCTCTCCGACATATCTCATCCTCCATTACCAAAGTTTATGTTTGGACAGATCAACCTTTTACGGACCCGATCAGCGTGCCTTTGACAAAATGTTTTTGCAAAAACGGGTACACGCATAAAATCGGCAAGGTCGAGATGACGATCACTGACATTTTGACGATTTGCGCCGGCGGAACGATGTAGTTGGCGTCAAATGTGCCGGAATCGCCCAAGCCCCCCGACGATAAAATGACGATCTGCCTTAACCATACTTGAATCGGCCACTTGTAGTTGTCGTTGATGTACAGCACCGCGTGGAAAAAAGAGTTCCAGTGGCCCACCGCGTAAAACAGCGCAAACGTCGCAATCGCGGGCAGCGACAGCGGCAGCACTATCTGCCACAAGATGCGCAAGTCGTTGCAGCCGTCGATTTTTGCCGCCTCCTCCAGCCCTTCGGGAAGCTGCTGGAAAAAGTTTTTCAGCACGATCAGGTTAAAAGCGCTGATCGCCCCCGGCAGCAGCAGGGACCAGAACGAATTGATCATGCCCAGCTCCTTGACGACAAGAAACGTCGGAATCATGCCCCCGCTGAACAACATCGAGAAAATGACCCCCAGCATGATAAACTTGCGCCCGTCCAAATCTTTGCGAGCCAGCGGATACGCCATCAGGCACGTAAACAGCAGATTGATCGCCGTACCGGCCAGCGTAATAAAGATCGATACCCCAAGGCTTGTCAGCAGCACGTCGGTGGAAAAAATATATTTGTACCCCTCCAGAGACAACTGATGGGGGAACAAAACAATTTTGCGGCTAATAAACTCCTGCGGCGATGTAAACGAACCGGCTACGACGTAAATAAACGGCAGCACCGTAGCCAACCCGAACAGTCCGAGAAAAGCGTAGTTGAATATGTCAAACAGCTTGCTGCCCAGCGTCTCCTTCATAAGACTCATTCCTTTCCAGTCAAGCGACTTGTTGTGCCCGGATGCCGTACGTGCACAGCCGCTTTATTAATAGATGCCTTCCTCGCCGATCTTCTTGGCGAAATAATTGGCGCCAACGACAAGCGCAATGCCGATTGCCGATTTGAATAAATTGACCGCCGTTGAATAACTGAAATCCCCCTGCTGAATGCCGTGTTCATAGACGTACGTCTCAAACACCTCGCCGACCTCGCGGTTCATCGGATTCAGCATCAGAAAAATTTGCTCGAAGCCGAGATCGAGAAACGAGCCAAGCCGCAAAATAAGTAAAACCACAATGGTGCTGCGAATTGCGGGCAATGTGACGTGGAGCAGCTGCCCCCATCTGCCGGCCCCGTCGATCCGGGCGGCTTCGTAGAGCTGCGGGTCTACGCCGGCGAGTGCGGCCAGAAACAAAATCGTGCCCCAGCCGGTTTCCTTCCAGATCATCTCCCCGACAATCATCGTCCGGAACCATTCGCGGTTCAGCAGGAAGTTGATTTTTTCCCCGCCGAATGAAGCAACCAGCTCATTAAAAATACCGCCTTCCGTCGTAAACAAGATGTAAGCCAGCCCAACAACGACAACCCATGAGATAAAATGGGGGATATAAATCAGGCTTTGGATCGTGCGTTTGTACACTTCCTTGCGGATTTCATTAAGCATCAGCGCTATGACGATCGGAAGCGGGAAAAAAAAGAAGATGTTGTACAACGCCAGGATCAGCGTATTGCCGAACAGCTGCCAAAACTGCGGTTCGCCGAAAAACGTGCGAAAATGCTCAAACCCGATCCACGGGCTGCCCCAAAAACCGGTAAACGGCGAATAATCCTGAAAGGCGATCAGCACGCCCCACATGGGGACATATTTAAAAATAAAGAAATACAAAATTCCCGGTGCCAGCATGTAATACATCCAGCGATTTTTGATGAGCCGTTTTCTCAGCAATTGACTGGCGAAAGACGCTGCCGGCTTCAAGCTGCTCGTTGCCGCCGATGCTTTCAAGGGATAACCATCCTTTCCGCGGATTCATTATGGGAGGAACTATTGGTTCTGACCCGATCATAACACCAGTGAACGTAACCGGGAACAATCACGGGAAAGCCATTTGGATGCGCTTACAAAAATTCCGCCAAAATTCCGCGTTATAATCATCAGAAAGCCAGCCGATAATCATTACACAGCCCGGAACGTTCCCCGATCCACCGGAAAAAAAACGCAAATATCCCCGCTGGAAAAGGCCTGCCTTCCATGGGCTGGTTTATTCCAAAGGGGATATGCACAATTGTGCCGGGCCGCTATACCGTTGCGTTTTTCCACCGCGCGCCCCGGCGCGCATGACGGCGGTTGAATCCCATGCGGCCATCCGCTTAAGTTCTCCACTTTTCGCGGTATTGTCCGGGCGTCATGTCGGTTGCTTTTTTGAAATAACGGATGAAGTTTTGCGGATTGTTATACCGCAGGCGGACTGCAATATCGGTTACGGTCATCTCGGTTTCCGTCAGCCATTTCTTGGCTACGTCCATCCGGTATTGCAAGAGATAATCGCTGAAGGTGAGATTACAGCTTTTTTTCAGTGCCCGGCGAATGTAGCTGGCATGGTAATGCAGCCGCGACGCGCATTCCTCCATCGTAATGTCGCGGTCAAACTCGCTTTCGATAATGCGGATGATTTCTTGGGCAATTAACTTATACTGCGCATCTTTGCCGTGATCAAGCGCCTTGACGAGCGGGCCGATAATATGGTGCTCGAACCAGCCTTCAATTTCATCCATCGTTTGGAATTGGCTGAGCTGCTCGTACAGCGGAATATCTCCGGCGCTTAAGCCGGGTACGATAATATGCATCTGCTCGGGAATGTAGATGATGTCAAGCAGCAGCTTCATCAGCCAGTTCTGCCTTTGATGCAGCGTCAGCTCCCGGTTGGCCACAATTTGCATAAATTCGCGGCACAACGTCACCGCCTTGTTCTCGTCGGCCTGTTTCACCGCTTCGACAAGCTGCTGTTCAAGATGATCGGGGAAGCTGACCATCTGTGTCTCCGGCTGCACGTCTTCGATAAACAGCACCGCTTCCTTTTCTTTGGTCATGCGGTATTTCAAGGCATCGAGGCCTTCCGCGTAAGCGCGTGGCGTCATTTCATGGGAATGATACGACCTGCTGACCCCAGCGCTCACTTTCAAGTTCAAATAAGCCGACACGTTGTCCTGGATGCGGTGAACGGTTTCGTCGATAAACGCTTTAAACGCTTCTTCCGTCTCCTCATTGCCGTGAAAAATCGTCACCTGCGTATGCCGGATTACGACGGGTGCAAGACGGCGGGCTTCCGGCACCATCTCTTCGATAATGTTGCCGACGGCGAACAACAGCAGATCGCGGTCGCTTTCTTTGAACCGGGTATTCAGCAAAGAGTCGATCTGGATGGCGGCGACGGCCAGCCAGCGGGACTCCGCTTCGTATCCGTACAAGGCGAGCTGCTCCTTGATATCATGAGGCGGTATGTCGCCTTGGATCAGCTTGATGACCACGTATTGCTTGGATTGCTGATGAAGCAGCCGCAGTTGGCGTCGCTGCTGCTGCTGGTTGAGCGATAAATGCTCGAACCTTCTTTCGATCAGCTTGAATTCATCGGAAGCATCCGAATCTTTTGAAGTTTCGGACCCTGCCGCCACCGCGCGGTAAAGCCGGCGTACCGGCGTGTACAGCCTGCTTGCGCCTTGCAGCGATAACGCAGAGATCAGCACGATCATGCCGGCGCATGTCCAGAAGGTCACCCAGCCGATGGAACGGGACTCCCGCGTAATCTCGCTGATGGACACGGCTGATAAGTAAACCCAGCCGTTATAAGCCGATTTGCGGTAGGTAATGCCGTATTCGCTGCCATCGATCGCTCCGACCATGTAGCCTTTGGCATCCGCCGAAGCGTAAATGTTCTGCACATATGGCGAAGCGGCCACCTTGCCGCCTACGGATGAGCTCTCCGTGTAAGCAATTACATTTTGCCGTTCGTCAAGGATCATCATCGTACCGAGGTCGCTTGTTTCCGGCAAAGACTTAAACAACTCGTGGTTGGACAGTCTGGTCACCAGCAGACCATTCGGATTTTTGGAGAAAAACGGAATTTTTTTCACCAGATATACGTTGTTGACAGCCGCATCAATGTGCGGAAAAACGATTTTATCGGTAAGCCACATGGACGGTTTTTCAATGTTCGTATAATAAGCAAGCCGGTCTTTGTCCAACATATCGGTAAGCTGGGCGAACCCGCCGTTGCCGATGCCCCAGCCGTCCACAACGTTGACCAGCTGGATTTCTTTAATGCCCAGCTCGTACACTTGTACGCGCTGCAGCGAAGATAAGGTGTTTTCCACGAGCGGAAATTCCTTGTTTGTAATTTTCGTTTTTAAAATGTCCGTAATCTGCGGGGAACTCGTCAATTGAAAGACGGAAAAATCGATCAGCTTCAGCGTATTTTCAATTTGCGTTTCGGTTTGCAGCAGCAACTGGTCGTTTCCCGAATGCACCTTGCTTTGAATCGAGCTGGAAAATTTCACATACGAAAACACGCCCAGCACCAGAACCGGGATCGCGCCAAACAGCAGGCAAAGCAAAAACAGCTTGATTTGATAACGTGTAAATTTCAGAATCATATCCTCCTTACAATGCTTCCCGGGGTGAGGCCCGCTGCAGACAAGATACAAGTCATTATGCATCTTCAGCGGATAAAATCAAATAATCATTAGAGCGACTGATGCCGTTTTGCCCGGAAATATCCTGAAAACGGAGAAGGGAGAGCCCCCCAAGGCTCTCCGCGCACCGCTTATTTTTTGGCGTTTTTCTCGTATTGCTCTTTGTATTCGGCGATAATTTTGTCGCCGCCGTTTTTCCGCCAATCTCCAACCATCTGCTCGAAGCCTTTCTCGTCCAACTCGCCCATAATAAATTTCGTGCGGGCGTCAACGATGATGCTGTCGAGCTGCTTGCCTTTTTCCATATACGTATTCGAGATCAAATTGATCGTCGGGTCCATCACCGCATATTTCTCGTTGTCGTTGATGAACTTCGTATATTTCTCGACGCTCGGATCGATTTTGCCGGGAAGCATCTTTTCGTTATCGAATACCATCAGCTGGAACAGGTTGTTGTACACCTCGTCCGTGTACACCTTCTCGTCGATCCGCGCCGCTTTGCCGTTCTCCATCTTGTAATGTTTGCCTTCGATGCCCCAGTTCACCAGGTTGATCACTTTCTCGTCGCCCAGCTTATCCATGAAAGTAAGCACCTTCTTCAGTTCAGCTTCGGTCTTCACGCTAGTTTTCGGGAACATAAACACGCTGTTGTAGCCTGTGCCGCCCTGCAATCTGACGCCCGCCGGACCTTGCACGTTCGGATAAGCGTCCAGCTTCGCGTTCGGGTTGTTTTTGTACAAATCGGTAAACCGCGCGTTCAAATCGTCGTAAGCGCCGATATAGGCGCCCGCTTTGCCTTGATTGACCAGCACGATACGGTCTTTGACCAGCGGGAAGTCGCTGTTGATCATTTTGTCCTGGAACATTTGGCGCAGCAGTTTCATCGTGTCCATATATTCCTTGGTCATAAATGCGGGAACCATCGCCCCGTCTTTGTACAGCCAGTTGTTAGGCCCGCCAAGCTCGGTCAGGAAGTGGCTGAATAAAGCGCCGCCCGTATCCAGGGACAAACCATACGTGTCATTTTTGCCGTTTTTATCAGGATCCCCTGTCGTAAACGCTTTAAACACATTCATCAGATCGTCGATCGTTTTGGGCTCCTGCAGCCCGAGATTGTCCAGCCAGTCCTTGCGTAAAATGATCCCGTTGCGGGCGATCGGGCGCCAGCGGTAAATTCCGTAAGTTTTGCCGTCGATGGCAATATTGTTGAACCGCGTCTTATCGAGTTTGCTCAAATTCGGGTAGTCCTTCAAATACGGACCGACTTCCCAGAACATGCCGGCGCGGGCCGCTTCGATAATCGCCGGGTTGCGGTCGTCCTTGATCAGCATCACCTGCGGCAGCTCTCCGGCCGCCGCGATTGAGGCGTTCACCTTCTCGCTGTAGCTGGCGTTGGGCACCCAGGTAATGTTCAGCTTTGTATTCGTATATTCTTGCAGCAGTTTCATCGCTTCGCTATCCATTTTGGGCGGCTCGGCGGACTGGTAAATGTTCATCATGCTGATCGTTACAGGCCCTTCGGGAGCGCTTGCTCCCGCTGCTTTGTCCTGCTTTTTCTCCTCGGGGGTGCCGCATGCCGCGGTGATAACCGACAGCAGCGCAATAACCGCCACACCTTGCTTCAGCTTGCTTGAATGAGTGTTCATTGTAAACCTCCTCGCATATTGTACCATATTTGTGATTCCGTTGATCGGCCAATCTCTGGATGGGACGGGCAGGCTTGGCGTTTGAGCCCAAGCCCGGTCGCCGGACCGGTCCATGGACCTGAATCCGGTCGCCGGGTCTGCACCTGAGTCCCAATTCGGTTGTGGGACTGGCCCATGAGTCCACACACTGCCGTCGGCTTAACGCACGACGTCCAGCGTCGCTTCCATCTTCTCTTCGTCCAGCTCGATGCCGAGGCCATGGCCTTCCGGTACGACGATGTATCCGTTTTCCACCCGGAACGGTTCTTTCAAATAACGCTCTCTTGTCGTGCTTTTCTCGATGTTGTATTCGTAATAGCTGCTGCATTCGGGCGAGCTGGCCGCCAAATGAAGCGCCGCCGCAAAACCGACGCCCCGCGTTGTATTATGCGGCACGTAGTGAATGCCGAACGCCCGGCACAGCGCAGCCGCCCGCTTGGCGCTTGACAGACCGCCGCATTTGACCGGATCGGCGGCATACAGGTGGCACGCGCCCCGGCTGATGAAATCGCGGAACGTAAACAAGTTCCAATCTTGCTCGCCTACGTGAATCGGCACAGGCAGCGTATGCGCCAGTTTGACATATGTCTCGATGTCAAAATAAGGGCACGGCTCTTCAAAGTGGTGAATATCGTATTGTTTGATCCGTTCAAACAGCTGCACCGCCTGAATGTACGTGTACGAGCTGTTGCCGTCGATCATCAGCCGGCAATCCGGCCCAATCGCTTCGCGCGCCGCCTTCACTTTTTTTTCGTCGTCGGCCAGATCAACCGGCAGCCCCGTGCCGTAACGCGGCCCCACCTTGATCTTCACCGCCTTCACGCCAAGGCGGCTGATCGCGTCCCGCACCTTGTCCGCCTCCTCCTCATGGGTCAAATCGCGGCTCATGCTGGAAGCGTACAGCGGAATCCGATTACGGTAGAGACCGCCGAGCAGGTTGTACACCCGCTGTTTTAAGTAACGTCCCTTCAAATCCCATAAAGCGATTTCCAGCCCGCTGAACGTCGATGCCAGCATTTGACCGGAAATTTTGTAATTTTTGCGCATGACCCGTTCTTCGATCAGTTCCCCGTCAAAAGGATCCATACCGATGACCTGCGGTTTGACGACCGTCGTCATGATTTGTGCCAGCACGTCCGGCCGCATCGGACTGGATTCGCCGAAACCGCTCACCCCTTCGTCTGTCTCCACCTTGACATAAAACAAACCGTCCGTTTTGTAGCAAATGATGTCGGTAATTTTCAAGTTTTTTCCTCCTTCAGTTATGTGAACCCGAACCGGCCAAAGCCCGCAGCTTGCAGCCAATAACCGTCACGGGGGTATCCCATTTGGCTTCCCAAGAAGCTGCTGCCGCTTTAACCTTTGACGGAGCCAAGCAGCACGCCTTTGGCGAAATGCTTCTGCAGGAACGGGTATACGAGCAGAATCGGTACCGTGGATACAACGATCACCGCCATTTTGACAACTTCGGCCGGCGGGGCTACAAAATCGCTGCCCAATTCACGGGCGTCGCCGACTCCGCCTTGAGCCATAATGACGATCTGCCGCAGCCACACTTGAATTGGCCACTTGTTCGTATCGTTGATGTACAAAATGGCGTTAAAAAACGTATTCCAATGTCCCACCGCATAAAACAGCGCAAATGTGGCCATCGCCGGCAGCGACAGCGGCAGCACCACCCGCACCAGCACCTGCAAGTCGCTGCAGCCGTCGATTTTCGCCGCTTCCTCCAGCCCTTCCGGCAGCTGCTGGAAAAAGTTTTTTAACACGATCAGATTAAACGCGCTGATCGCTCCCGGAATGAGCAGCGAGCCATACGAATTGAGCAGCCCGAGCCATTTGACCACGATAAACGACGGAATCATGCCGCCGCTGAACAGCATCGTAAAAATGACCATCAGCATGATCGGCTTTCTCCCCAAGAAATCTTTGCGTGAGATCGGATACGCGGTCAGCGCGGTAAAAAACAGGTTGATCAGCGTCCCCGCCACCGTTATAAAAATCGTTACCCCAACGCTGTTCAGAATCGTATTGGTCGAGAAAATGTAACGGTATCCGTCAAGCGAAAACTTGTGCGGGATCAGCACAAAACCACGCGCCAGCAATTCCTCGGACGCCGTAAACGAGCCCATAAACACATATACAAAAGGAGTGACCGTAACAATCGCAAATACAAGCAAAATCAACCCATTGACCACATCAAACAAATAAGAAGCGGGATTTCGTTTCATCATCGCCGTCCCTCCCATCCAAATAAAATCGTTTAGTAGACGCCTTCTTCACCGAATTTTTTGGCCAAATAGTTGGAAGCCCCCACCAGGATCAAGCCGATTACGGATTTGAACAGTCCAACCGCCGTGCTGAAGCTAAACTGTCCCTGCTGGATGCCGTTGCTGAACACGTACGTGTCGAATACTTCGCCGACCTGACGGTTCATCGGGTTAAGCATCAAGAAAATTTGTTCAAAGCCGGAATCAAGGAAGCTGCCCAGCCGCAAAATCAGCAAAATGACGATGGTGCTGCGAATCGCCGGCAGCGTAATATGCCACAGCTGCCTGATCCGCGAAGCGCCGTCGATTTTCGCCGCTTCGTACAAGGTCGGATCTACGCCCGCCAAGGCGGCCAGAAAAATAATCGTGCCCCATCCGCCTTCCTTCCAGATCACCTCGAGAATAATCAAGGGCCGGAACCAATCGTTGGACAGCAGGAAATTGATTTTTGCGCCGCCTGCAGCTGCGACCCATTCGTTGACAAGTCCGCCTTCGGTCGTGAAAAACATGTAAATGATACCGACGACAACAACCCACGATACAAAATGCGGGATGTAAATGGCCGTCTGCAGCGCCCGCTTAAACCGGTCGAATTTGATTTCGTTAAGCATTAGCGCAAGTAAAATCGGTATCGGAAAGAAAAATACGATATTGTAAAAAGCGAGTATAAACGTGTTTTTGAACAGCAGCCAAAACCACGGGTCGTTGAAAAAACGGATGAAATGCTTGAATCCGACCCATTTGCTGCCCCAAAATCCGCGAAACGGCAAATAGTCCTTAAAGGCGATCAACACGCCCCACATCGGCACATATTTAAACAACAGAAAATACAGTAACCCCGGCGTCACCATCACATACAACCAGCGGTTTTTGACAATCAGACTCCGGTAAGCTCTAAGCTTTGCACTGCGTTTGGCAAAAGCGGGAGCTCCGGACATCGTCGGGTTTGTTTTCAACATCGCACCTCCAATACTTCCTGCAGGCTCACCGGGCGGCCTTCCTGAACCGAACGCCATACGGCTTCGCCTACACCTACGGCATAAGCCCCGTCCTTGGCCCCGGACAATATCGCATAACCGCGCTTCGGATCCGGACCGAGGAATATGTCTTCCAATAACACCGGATCGCCGCCTCCATGGCCGCCTTCCCGCTTCACGACATGAATCGTTTCTTTGGAGCCAAATAGCGGGAAATAATCGATCGTCTGCTCCGGCACCGGGAACGGCACCCGGGACGGCGAATGAAATTCGGTCGATTCCAGCCTGCCTTTGGTTCCGTTAATAGCCAAGCGGTAACCCTCGTACGGCAGCGAAAAATTGACCGAGTAACTCAGCAGCGCCCCCTGCTCGTAGCGAACCGTTGCGGCATACGTGTCTTCGATATCGATTTGCGAATCGAAAATGCAAGCATCGGGCCGGTATTCGCTGTAGCCGTTCATCGCCCGGCCCATCTCAATATGGTCGTCTTTGACCGCAATCTGCTTGCTGCGGGAAGACCATCTCATAAAATAAGCGCAGTCCGGTTTATCACCGCATGTCTCACAATGCCGACCATCCGTTTTCCGCGGATTCCCTTCACCTTCGGGTCCGTAATAATTCAAACGGCCGTATGCAAATGCTTCCGCAGGCTGCTGGCCGATCCACCAGCCGACAAGATCGAAATGATGCGAGCTTTTATGGATAGAAAGACCGCCCGAGTTCGCTCTTATCCGGTTCCAGCGCTTAAAATAGCTGGCTCCGTGGTAAGTATCGATGTACCAGTTTAAATCGACCGATGTCACCCGGCCCACTTTGCCTTCCAATACGAGCTCTTTGATTCTTGTATGAATCGGCGCATACCGGTAATTGAAAGCAACAGTCACTTTGCCTTTGGATCTGGCTTCCGCTTCGATGATTTTGCGGCAGTCCGCGCCGGTTGTTGCCATCGGTTTTTCCGTGATCACGTCAAGGTCCAACTCCAGCGCCTTTACAATATACCCGGCATGGGTATCGTCGCGCCCGGTTACGATAATGACATCGGGTTTCGTTTCAGCCACCATCCGCTGGAAGTCGTCCGCCCCATATTCGGGGACATCGGCTAAGGAAGGATACTTGCTTTTGCATACCTCATGCCGTTTCGGATCAATGTCGAGCAGCGCAACCGTCTCTGCGTGATGATGAAAGGTGTTTACCATCGGTCCGATGAACATTTTGACGGCTCTGTTGCTTACCCCGCATATGGCGTATTTGGTTTTCATATTGTTGTAACAGCCTCTCCTTTATGTTGTAATGCTGGTCGGCGGCAATCAACGCTCCGCATCCCTTATATTCGGGGAAGCGGCGATGAAATGCTATAATCCTCGGAGAGACACCTATAAAAACCGCGTCATCCGCCGATTCCACGATATAATCATGAAGTGACTTTTCCTTGCCAGAAGCGGCATCTTGACGTGTTGCCCCGGTATTACGGCATATTGCGGCGGCACAACGTCCCGCGTGCTGCGAATGGTAAACAGCGGTTTCGCTGCGGACGGAAAAAGCCCCGACCTTTTCCGAGTCAGGGCTTTTTTTCACACAATCTATTTCTATGAGAGTATTTCGTTACCCGTTTAAATGAACTTCCAGCCAATCGTATGCCAGCCGCCCCGATACCTCGTGTTCCCCCGGATGAACATCGGCTGCGATATGCTCCGAAGCTTCGGCTGCCTGGTAAATCGCCTGCAGCCGATTGATGGCCTTCAGCGCCCCATGCAGCGGGAACCCGCGGTCGGCCTCCCCGGCTTCGATCAGCAGCGGACGCGGGGCGATCAGCCCGAACAAATCCGGCATTTCCGCATAACGGTAAAGACCGGGGATGTAGTTGTCGGCGCAATGCGGCTTCGCGAGAATACTGTCCTCATATGTATTGGCGTAACCGCTGATCACCGCTGCACGTATACGTTCGTCTACAGCCGCCGTTAAAGCCGACACTAATGCCCCGCCGGAAAACCCCATGCAGCCGATTCGCCCTGCATCGACATCCCCACGGGATAGCAAATAATCGATGCAGCTCATCATTTCGTGCACTCGCAGACCGGCCAGCGTTTTTCCGGCCATCAGCAGGTTAGTGGACAATCTGAAACAGGAGTTTTCCTTCGGATCCTTGTCCCGGTCCTGATTTAGTCTCCTGTCCCCTAATCCGAGCAGTTCGGGAATGATCACAACAACCCCCGCTTGGCCAGTTCAACCGGATAATCCTTGTAAATCCCGGGTCCCCCGGGACGTTCGCTGCCGTCCGGCAGCAAGCCGACCAGCTCTTTATAACCGTAACCGTGGCCCGGACAAGCAAGCACTGCAGGTCCTGGGGAGCGCAGCGGACGTTTCGGTACAAGCACATAAGCAGGCATATGCATATGCGGCGCGGTTGTCAGCTGTACCTGCTCCCGCACGTAATCCCCGCAGTCCTTGCTGTTCACTGCAACCGGCTCCAATCCGCTTAGTCCCTTGTCCGGCAAAACAAGCGAGTCGATCAGCGTTTGTTGGAGCGCTGCCCTCCACTGCTGCCACTCTGCGTGAGAACCCGCCGTAAACGTGAGCGATGGCGTCTGCTTGTACAGCTGCTGCAAATATTCATCGGGATTCCACATATTTCACACCCCTTTTTATATATCCATTTTTTTACATATCCATCCCTGTATTGTAGAACAAACTTCAATAACATGTAATACTCATTAGCGAGACAATTTTTATTTCCCGGAAAATAAATCGGCGTTATAACAACTTCGATGAACAACGGCTATAGTCATTATTGAAAATTGCCGAAGTTATTCAATTGCGAGACATCCGCCGAGTGTGCTTGCTCTGTTTAATCCACGTCTTTAGCGTTTATGTTATACTGGTATAAGCCGCTTCTGTCCGCGCAGTTTAAGCGGGCACAACCGCAAATTTGCAGAATAGAAGCAAGCATCGCCACAAGGGAGAGAACCGTCAATGAAGCTGATATCATGGAACGTCAACGGGATACGCGCCTGTGTAAATAAAGGATTCAGCGATTATTTTGCGCAAGCCGACGCAGATATGTTCTGCCTGCAGGAAACCAAGGTCCAAGAAGGGCAAATTTCATTGGACTACGAGGGGTATCATCAATTTTGGAATTATGCCGAGAAAAAAGGTTACTCGGGAACGGCCATTTTCACTAAGGTCAAACCTATATCCGTTCGTTACGGTATGGAGGAGGACTCCGAGCCCGAAGGGCGGATCATTACATTGGAGTTTGAGACCTTTTATCTTGTTACGGTATACACACCCAACGCAAAACGCGATTTATCCCGATTGGACTATAGAGTGGAGTGGGAAATCCGGTTTAGAGATTACCTTAAGCAGTTGGACGAGCTGAAACCGGTCATCGTTTGCGGAGATCTCAATGTCGCTCACGAAGAGATCGATATTAAAAATGCGAAGTCCAATCGCGGCAACTCCGGGTTCACGGACGAAGAACGATCCAAAATGACGGAGCTGCTGGAGGCCGGTTTTGTCGATACGTTCAGGCATTTTTATCCCGACCGGACGGACGCTTACTCTTGGTGGTCGAATATGCCGAAGATCAGGGAGCGCAATGTCGGTTGGCGCATCGACTATTTCCTGGCTTCCTCCCGGCTGGCCCCTTCCTTAACCGGCGCCGGGATCGACGCTCATATTCTCGGCAGCGACCATTGCCCTGTCGTGCTGGAGCTGGAAGTTCCGGCCAAAGCGGAAAACCCGGATAAAAAAGAAGCCGATGAGGCTGCCGAAGTTTTGGAAACGGAAACTGCCGGTGCTGCCAGTAATGCCGGTGACGCTGAGGGACGCTGATGTCACTGTTGTAAGTATATCGGTCTAATCAAATAAACGCCGCTTCGGGAGCATTGAAGTCCCAAGCGGCGTTTTACATATCATTTTTAGATTTGAATTATTATTCGTTAATTTGTATAATTATTCATAAAAGCCAATATGACGGGAGACGTTAAAATGAAAATAAGCAAACAAAACGCCGAACACTACATTTGGGGAAATGTATGCGATGGCTGGCATTTGGTTAAAAGCGCCGAATTCAGCGTCATACACGAACGGATGCCTGCCCATACTTCGGAAGTAAGGCATTACCATCAGCACGCCCGGCAATTTTTCTTTGTTTTATCCGGAACGGCAACTTTAGAAGTCGGCGGCATCAAATCAATCATCCATCAGCATGAAGGAGTTGAAGTGCCGCCCCTGACTCCACATCAAATGTTAAATCAATCAAACGATGAAATCGAATTTCTGGTTATCTCCCAACCAAGCAGCAAAAATGACCGGGTCGTCGTAGATTAATCACACCAGCGTTTCATTGTGTAATACCGTACACCACCCACTCTTCCTTCTGCGGAGTCTTCCGTTTCACCCTTTTCCGTAATCGCTGCCCAGCGTAATTTCGTTATTCGTAAAGGATACAAGCGATGACGTCTTTTCGTAAAAATGCGGAGCGTTCGCCAGCAGGCCGTCCCGCGAATAAAACGGGCTTTCTTTCGTAAGCGGCAATACGACGCTGCGGCCCGTCGAAGCGGCTTCGTAAATGGCGGTAATCAATTCCAGCGTTTTGCGCCCTTCCTGCCCGTCGATCAGCACTTGCGCCGAGCCGTCTTCAATCGCCGACAGGACGTTATCGATCTGCCCGGCGTGTCCGGTGTAAAGCAAATCGGGAATGGTCCGGTAACGCTCCTCCAGTTCGTTTTCCAGCGCTTCGTTGCGGACCGGGAAGCCGTTTTCCTTGGAAACCGAAGCGTACACCTTCCAAGGAGCGGATATCCGCGCTTTTTCCGTCTGGAACACGACCTGCTGTTCCTCACCATGGTGCACAACGGAGCTTGTAATTTGCGCCAGGCTTCCGTTGCCGTAAGAAAGCACCGCCACCGAAAGATCTTCCACCTCCGCGTTATCGTGCGACGTATTGCTCATCACGGCCGTGACTTTGGCCGGCATGCCCATCATCCACTGCAGCATGTCAATGTGATGAACGGCGTGATTCAGCGTACAGCCGCCGCCTTCCTTTTCCCACGTGCCGCGCCACCATAAATCGTAATAGCAATGTCCCCGCCACCAATGGGAGTCGACTTGCGCATGCACCACTTTGCCGGTCAAACCCGAATCCAGCAGCTTCTTCAGCTTCATGACCGGATCGCGGAACCGATTCTGTCCGACGATGGACAAGATGCTTCCGGACTCTGCGGCGGCCTGCAGCATCAGGTCGCATTCCTCCAGCGAAGACGCCATCGGTTTTTCCACCAGCACATGTTTGCCTGCCCGCAAAAAATCGACGGCAATTTGCGAATGCGTATACGGCGGCGTGCAAACGGATATCAGATCAAGCTCCGTGCTGTCCAACAGTTCATGGTAATCGCCGACGATGCGGCAGTCCAACTGATACTGCTCTTTCAACTGCTTCGCTTTGTCCTCGTAGATGTCGATCAGCGCAACAACCTCACAGCGGCCTTTAAACGAATTCACATACGCTTCCAAATGTGCTTTAGCGATGACACCAGTGCCGATTACAGCCACTTTGATCATATGCGTCTGTCTCCTCTTAAGGGATTTTTGTTCGTATTTAACATATTTCGGGAGATGATCCCTTCAATCCTTTTATTTCTTCTGCGTTTTTGCATACGCTTCCGCGTATTCTTTGGAGACTTGCTCGCCGCCGGCCTTGCGGTATTTATTCAGCTCCGCATTCCAGCCGCTTTCGTCGATTTTGCCCATGATGAATTTGACCTTGGCGTCCGTCAAAATCTGCACCAGCTCTTGTCCTTTTTGCGCCCAAGTGGCGGAAATCAGCGTCATCGTCGGATCGACAACCGCATATTGGGTATTGTCGTTTTCAAGCTGCAGCTGCAGTTTTGTCAGCGGATCCAACGCGCCTTCGGTGCGGATATTGTTCACCGGCACCGTCTCCAGCGGATATTTGTAAGGGAAGCCGATCTCGTTGTCGAAAGCGTCCTGGTTGGTCCGCACGGCTTTGCCGTCCTTCAGCTCGTAATGCTTGCCTTGAATGCCCCACTCCAGCAAATCGGCCATCGGTTTATCCGAAAGCTTGTCGATAAAAGTGAGCAGCTGCTTCAGATCGGCTTCCGTCTTCACGCTGGATTTCGGGAACATCAGAATGCCGTTGGAACCGCGTTCGCCTCCCAGAAACGTGCCCTTCGGCCCCTGCAAAATGGCAAAAGCGTCGATTGCGGCGTTCGGATTATGGCTTTTCACCCGGGAATCAAACGTGAGGATTTTGTTGGTCGCTTCGTTGATAACTCCCACTTTGCCGTTCTCGAGATCACCTTCGAATTTCGGCACATCAATCGCCGCAAAATCCTGATTGATCAATTTTTCATCATACAGCTTTTTCGTGAATTTCAGCCCTTCCATATATTCCGGCGTTTCCTCCGCGCGGATAAACTTGCCGTCCTTCACGCCCCACAATAGCGGAGCGCCAAATACAACCCCGAAATCCGGGCGAAGCGAGTCGTTTTTCACCATCATCGTCAAGCCGTAGGTGTCGTTTTTCCCGTTTTTGTCCGGATCGCCGTTCGTAAACGCCTTCAGCATATTGTAAAGATCGTCCACCGTCTTCGGCTGCTGCAGCCCCAAATTCGTCAGCCAGTCCTTGCGGTAAGACCAGACGTACCGCGCGATCGGGCGGTATCTCGGGATGCCGTACAATTTGCCGTCGATTTTGACGTTGTCGTAAACGATCTGGGGCATCTGCGCCAAGTTTTTGTAATCCTTGATATACGGCGTGACATCCCAGAACGCGCCGTTCTGCACCGCGCTGATCAAATACGATTGGCTTGGCGAGCCGCAGCTTGCGACGATTTGCGGCAGATCGCCGGAAGCGATCATGACGGGCAGCTTGTTGCAAAAATCGTTGCTGGCGATCGAGGTAATCTCCAGCTTCGTATTGGTGTACGCTTCAATCGCTTTTTGCGCTTCGTTACCCGGTACCGGAACGTCCTTGCCGTCAAAATTCAAAAGCATCTTCACCGCAAGCGGCTTGGCCGGCGCAGCCGTATTACCGCTGTTGTTGCCTGACGTATTGCCTGCCGGATTCGTCGCTGCGGTTCCCCCTGCCGGAGCATCGCTTTTCGGAGCGCTGCAGGCAGCCAGCACGGCCGATGCCGCCATCACCGCCGCCGCAGTAAGCGCCAGCGTTTTTCTTGTCTTGTTCATGTGAACCCTCCTCATGTTTAAGTCCCTTTTTCCACTTCATTATGCTTTTCCCGGATGATGATGTTTCGTGAAGCATCTATCTAGGAAACCCGCACGAGCGGGATTATCCTTTCACCGAGCCCAGCAAAGCGCCTTTGGCGAAATGCTTCTGCAGAAACGGGTAGACGAGTAAAATCGGAATCGTGGACACAACAATCACCGCCATTTTTACCGATTGGCCGTAAAACGCCACCGACTCGCCGCTGTTGCCGCTATCCCCAAGCCCCCCTGAGGCAAGCACGACGATACGCCGCAGCAGCACTTGAACCGGCCATTTGTCCGGCGAATTGATAAACATGATGGCGTTGAAATATTGATTCCATATCCCCACCGCGTAAAATAATCCAAACGCCGCCAGCGACGGCAGCGACAACGGCAGTACGATCCGCAGCAGCACGGTCAGCTCGTGGGCGCCGTCCATTTTGGCCGACTCGATCAGTTCATGCGGCACATTGGCGAAAAAGTCGCGCAATATAATGAGATAAAATGCGCTGATCAGGTTCGGAATCATCAAGGCCCACAACGAATCGATCATGTGCAGCTGCTTGACGACAAAATACGTCGGAATCATTCCGCCTTGAAACAACATCGTGAACAAAATAAGCAGCATAAACTTGCTTCGCCCCGGCAGTTCTTTATAAGACAAGGAATATGCCATCAGCGAGGTCGTAAGCAGGCTCAGCAGCGTGCCCAGCACCGTAATGTACGCGGAGACGCCAAGGCTTTTCACAAACGTTTTCGTAGAAAAAATATATGCGTACGCGCCCAGCGAAAACCGGGACGGCCACACCGTGTTGTCAGGCGAGAAAGATGTGATAAACACATAGACAAATGGCAAAAATGTAAGCAGCGCAACCAAAGCCAAAAAGATATAATTGCCCAGCTCGAACAACTTTTCCCCAAAGGAACGATGGAGATACATCCCGATTCCTCCTAATAAATGCCTTCTTCACCGCACCACTTGGCGATTTTGTTGGCGATAACAACCAAGATAAGTCCGACTGCCGACTTAAACAGCCCCACCGCCGTGCTGTAGCTGAACTGCCCCTGCTGCAGGCCGACGCGGTAAACGTAAGTATCGAACACTTCGCCGACTTCGCGGTTTACGGCATTGAGCATCAGAAAAATTTGCTCGAAGCCGAGATCCAGGAAGCTGCCCAGCCGCAAAATAAACAAAATAACGATAACGCTGCGGATCGACGGCAATGTTATGTGCCACAGCTGCTGGAAGCGGCTTGCTCCGTCGATACGTGCAGCTTCATATAATTGCAGATTGACTCCGGCCAGCGCCGCCAAAAAAATGATCGTACCCCAGCCCGCATCCTTCCAGATCATCTGCAGCACAATTAACGGACGAAACGCCTCCGTGCTTGTCAAAAATTCGACTTGCCCGTAACCAAGCAGCTTAAGCAGCTCGTTGATAATGCCGCCTTCGGTCGTCAGCAGCACATAAGTAATGCCCGCAATAACGACCCAAGACAGAAAATGGGGCACATATACAAGCGTCTGCACGAACCGCTTGAACATTTCCTTGCGTACTTCGTTCAGCAGCAGCGCCAAACATATCGTAATCGGGAAAAAGACAAGCACATTGTACAGTCCCAAAATGATTGTATTGCGGAACAACATCCAGAAATCCGACATCCCAAACAACCGATGAAAATGCTGGAATCCAGCCCATTCGCTTTTGACAAGCCCGAGGAAAGGCTGGTAGTTTTTAAATGCCATCAGAAGTCCCCATAACGGCACGTATTTGAACAGCACAAAATAAACGATGCCGGGAAACATAAACAAATAAAGCCAACGGAACTTCCACACTTTGCGTAAACGAGGCTGAGCCTGTACGGAACTCATTTTAGGTCTCACCCGCCCATGGCTGCCGCTCCGATACGACGGTTTCACCCGATTGAATCGCCTGCTCGATCAACATCCCTATGTAGTGGTCTTGGGAAGCTTCCGCCAAGCTGTAAAAGCCGGGCCCGCCCGCCGCATAAACGGCCATGTTCTGCAAACAATGCGCGATCGCAATTTCATCGTCGTACAATCTGGCGGGAGCAAACGGATTCTCGTACATCCAGCGTTCCCCGACAATAATACCCTGCAAGAAGTAACCCTCCTGGTTTTCCAGCTCGCCCTTGTTAATCCGCTTAAACTGCAGGTGCAGCGGCGTACGGAAATCTTTCAGCAAGCTGAGCCGGTCGTCGAATATTTCCCCGCGTTCCCCTCTGACGGACAGATGATTGGAACGAATCCATGAACGGTGCTGGTCTTTCGTAAAATCGTAAATGCCAAGTTTGCCGCCAAAATCAAGCCAAGCCAAATCGCGTCGCGACCTGATGATATTTTCTTCGGCCGGCGGGCCGCTGCGGGTAGGACCGGCCACCCAATCGGATTCAAAACTCATCGCTTTGATCGTCAGGTCTTCGAATGTAACGCCCAGCATTTTGCGGATCAGGCTGACGCCATGATACAGATGCGAGATGGATACGGTCGCTTGATTAACAGCGCCTATTGCGCCATCCTGGATGACCGCAGCTCTGGCCAATTGAATCGGATGAAGATGATATTGTTCGGCCACCTGAACTCTTGCGCCTCTCTCGGTCAGCTTTTCGTGCAGCATGCGCAAACCTGCGAGATCGGGCGCCGGAGGCGTCTCCGCCAAAGCCGGAATGCCTCGCTCCGCCAGCTCAAGCAAATAGTACTGGCAAGCCGCCCAGCTGACGGACACAACGGCAAAATCCGGGTGCTCATGCTGAAGCAGCTGCTCCAGCGTCCGGTACGTGCGCACGTTCCACTGCCGCTCCATCGCACGGCCTTTCGTTTCGTCGCGGACGACCATGCCGCACACTTGAAATCGTTCGGGCAGCGCCGCCGCGATCCGCAAATAATATTGCGCCCGAAAGCCGCCGCCGCCGATAATGCAGAATGATGTTTGTTTTTCCAAACTTACACCGCCTTTAAATAAAGATATAAGACTCACCCTTTGATCGAACCGAGCATAATGCCTTTGGCAAAATGCTTTTGCAAAAATGGATACACCAGCAGGATCGGCACGCTCGACACAACAATCATCGCCAGCTTGACCGTCACTCCGATGCGCGGAGCATCTTCGCTGAGCGAAGCAGCTACGGCGTCCGAGGTCAGCACGATTAGCAGCTGCCTAAGCAGAACTTGCAGCGTGTAGTTGCTCGGGTTGGAAATATACATAACGGCCTGAAAAAACATGTTCCACTGCGCCACCGCGTAAAACAACGTCAGCGTCGCCAAAATCGGCATCGAAATCGGCGCCATGATGAGGAATAAAATGCCGAAGTCGTTGCAGCCGTCAATACGCGCCGAATCTTCCAGCTCCTCGGGCAACGTGCGGAAAAAGCTGATCAGGATCATGATGTTAAAAGCGTTGATTGCGTTTGGCACGATCAGCGACCAGAGCGAATTGATCAGGCCGAGGTTTTTGACCAGCAGATAAGACGGGATAATGCCGCCATGAAACATCATCGTAAAAAACACGGCAAATACCATCAGCCCCGCTCCGGCGAGTCTTTTCTTGGACAGCGCATACGCCAGCATCACCGACAACAGCATGCTGAGCAAGGTGCCGACCACGGTAATAAATACCGTGTTCTGGAATACTTTGACGAAATTCGGCGTGCTTACAATCGTCTTGAAAGCAATTAGGGTAATCTCCTTGGGCCACAGCATCATGCCGCCCTCCTGCACCAGATGCGGCGCCGTCAGCGAGCTGACCAGCACGTTCCAGAACGGAAATATCATGAGCAGAGCCAGCAGCGCAAGCCCCGCATAATTCAAAACATCAAACGTGATGCCGGCGGGACTGGTCCGTCGCATCCCCTTCCTCCTTTGCGTCAGAACAAATAATGCTCGCTTGTTTTTTTGGAAATATAATTTGCAACAAGGATCAGCAGAAAACCAACTCCCGATTTAAAAATACCGATCGCCGTCGCGTAGCTGAAGTTGCCCTGCAGTACCCCGGCCTGATACACGTAAGTATCGAATACTTCGGCCACCTCCTTCACCAGCGGATTGCCCATGATGTACAACTGGTCAAACGAGATGTTAAGCACCTGCCCCAGCCGCAAAATCAATAAAATAACAATCGTGTTCATCAAACACGGAATCGTGATGTACCGCATCATCTGCCACCGGGTGGCCCCGTCCACCTTGGCCGACTCGTACAGTTCGGGGCTGATACCGGCCAACGCCGCCAGAAACAAAATCGTTCCCCAGCCTGCGTCCTTCCAAATACTTTGCACGGTGACGATACCCCAAAACAGCGATTTGTCCATCAGCAGTTGCAGCTTCGGATACCCTATCGCATGAACCAGCTGCGTGATCAGCCCTTCGGAGTTCATCAAAGCGATCGTCAGCGAGCAGATGACAACCCAAGATACAAAATGAGGTAAATACAACACGGTTTGAATCGTCTTTTTAAACAAAGCCGCCCGGATTTCGTTAAGCAGCAAAGCCAGTACAATCGGCGCCGGAAAGAAAAACACAATATTCAGGAAGCTGATCACCAGCGTATTGCGTAAAATAAGCCAAAAATCAGGATGCCTAAACAAGCGGGCAAAATGCTCCATGCCTACCCATTCGCTGCGCGCGACGCCTTGGAACGGATCGTAATCCTGGAATGCGATGGCAACACCCCACATTGGTAAATAATGGAATATAGCAAAATAAAACATGCCGGGAAACGCCATCATATACAAGTATTTATCCATTCTCCATCTTTTCCACACTGCCGCCACCATGCTGTACGCTACCAGCTCCTTGCTTCCGTGCATCCAGCGGGGCAGACTCCGCTTTGCCTTCGATTCATCCGCCCCGTCGTGCGCTTTACGTCATTTTTTCATCGCTTCGGCAATTTCTTTGACAATCTTCTCGCCTTCAAATCGGTCGTACCAGTTTTTCACAACCGAATCCCACTGGCTCACTTGCAGTTGGCCCATAATCGCCTTCACCGTATTGTCTTGAATAAATTTCTCCGCTTCGGCGGAATATTTGGCATAAGTCGGCGAGAACAGCAGCTGCGTTTCATCCATCACCAGGTACGGTTCGTTCATTTTATGACCTTTGACGACGATGTCCTGCGCTTCTTTTGTGTTTTGCGGAAAAATATACAGCTCGTCGATCGACTGCACCGGCAGCGTGAATGTAAAGGTACGCGGCATATCGCGTTCGAATATTTTCGTATCCGGTTCGATTTTGCCGTCCGCCGACCTTTTGTAATGAACGCCTTCCACACCGTAATTCCAGAAGATTCCGCCTTCCGCACTTGCCCCGTAATCCAGCCATTCCATAATTTTTTTGATTTTTTTCGGATCGTCGGCCGCTTTTTTTGAGATAAAAATGCCGCCCCGGTCAACACGCGCGGTGATGCCCCGGTCTCCGTTCGGGCCCTTGATTGCCTCAAGCGGCACCAGCTTGGCTCCCGGATTCGTCTTCTGAAAGTTGTTTTCGAAGTCGTAAATCCGCGTCATGAAGTTAAACATGATACCCGCCTGTCCTTTGCGGAACAGCTTGGAGTCAGCCGTCGGCCCGTCGGATACGGCGAAATCGGGGTCGATCAGCCCTTCGGCGAACGCCTTGCTCATCCAGGCCAAATATTGCTTAAACGCCGTCGTTTCGAAGCGGGGGATGACCTTGTCGCCTTCCTTCACCCAGAAGTGCTTAAGGCCAAGCGCTTGGGTGACCCCAGTCGTCCCGCGGATCGATATGCCGGCCGACATATTGCCGAGCTGCAGACCGTATGTATCGTTTTTGCCGTTTTTGTCCGGGTCGTTTTTGGTGAACGCCTTAGCTACCTCATATAACTCGTCTAACGTTTGCGGGGCCTTCAGCCCAAGATTGTCCAGCCAGTCCTGGCGAATCAGCGGAATATCCTGCGAAGCGACCGGGTTGCGCACGCTCGTCAGCCCATAAATACTCCCCTGGTATTTGGTCAAAAACAGCGGTTTTTCCTTTTTTAAATTCGGGTACTCATCGACGTATTTGTCCAGCGGAACGACGACCCCGGACTTGATCATCTTGACGATAAAATCGTCCATATCGGTCCAAGCAAAGGCATCCGGCACATCGCCCGAAGCCACCATCACCTTGAGTTTCTCTTTATAAATTTCCGGTGTCGCTGCGGTCAGTTTCATGCGGATTCCCAGCTTGTCTTCCACATATTTTAATGAAGGATTATCTTCACGCGCGATGCTTGGCGTATTCCAGCCGGTATAATAAGCCAAGCTCAAATTAACCGGACCTTCCCGTGCGTTTGCAGCAGCCTCTTGCGCTGCTCCCGTGCCTTCCTGCTTGTCGGAGCAGGCGGCGGAAACCGCCATCAACGCACAAACGCCGGCAAGCAAAGGAACTTTGCTTCGTTTTGATCGATACATGAATAGGAGGCCCCTCTCTTCTGCACATATTGAGCTCGTCCAATTGCCAGCCATATAGGGCGTGACTATTATATAGAACGCGAGATTAAGCGTGATAAACCATAGGCCAGCTCGTTATAATGCTATTGTGAGCCTTTGTGCTTTTTTCCGCAATTTACAAATTGTATTTTCGCCGGTTTCGCGCTTTTGTTACACTTACCATTTTCCCGTTTCCCCGAATTCACACGAATTGTTAAGCCGAAATGCAGCCTTTTGCCGCCTCCGGCATTACCCTGTTCCCTGCTTCGCATGGTATAATATGGATTGAATGTCCATGCCGGGGAGTGAGCTCATGTTTGTCATGTCCAAAAAGATGCAAATTGCCGTAGCGAACATTTTACTTACGTCCCTCAGCGTTGTGCTCATCGGACTGATTATTTTCACCCAAGCCTCCGATATCATCCGCAGCCAAATTGAAAACGCTCACTTGATGTCCTTGAAATCGACGAGAGGCAACTTTGAAAATTATTTCACCAAATTAAACCAATCTGCCGTTCAAATGGAGAAGATCCCCGATTTCGAGAAATGGCTCAATCAGCCTGCCGACCGGAAAGTGAACCAGCTGGAGATGTTTTCGCTTGTGCAGCTGCTTGTACGCATTCATGCTTCGCTGGACTACGTTGACAACGTAGTGTTGTACGATCCGCTGACCGAAGTGCAATATTCGTCGCAGCCGACGCTTGGCGACTATAATATGGGGTACCAGTCCTTGCTTGACGAATTCGCGTTGCTCAATACGGATTATGCATTTTTGACGAAAAACACGGACGGCGCTTCCACTTATGTGTACATCCGCAAGCTGCCGATTTTTATAAGCGGGCCTTCGTATTATTTGCTGTTTCATGTGAACTCGAAGTTGTTCTACGATTATTTGGGCATAACGGATGACAATAAATCTACGATTGGCACTGCATTTATTATGGATAAAAAAGGAACTCCGATCGGGAAAGGCACGTTTGCCGGCATTGAAGACATCACCCGCAATTTGGCCCATGACCGGGAGATTACGTCGCTGTCCGCCGAGCAGAACCGTACCTACAGCAAAAACGGCATGCTGATTACATGTGTTTCGTCATCGATGACCGGATGGATTTTTGGCCTGGCCGTTCCCGATAAGCAATTCCTGAGCAAAATTATCGCCTTGCGCAATATGACGCTGATCGTGTTAGCCGCAGCCGTCGTGCTCGCCATCCTGGCGGTTATGGCTAGCAATCATTGGTTTTTCCGCGGTTGGAGCAAGATCATCAGGCTGATTGATGACAGCTCAGGAGCCAAAACGACGGGTAAACGGTCCACGGATGAATTCGAAAAAATCTACTCCCACGTCTATCAGCTCAAACACCGGCTGCAGGAAATGCTTCCCGAAGCGAAGGAAGCTTATGTGCGCAAGGCGCTGGAAACCGGTGTGATTGCCAGTAAAGATCTCGGCGACCAGCTTGGCTTGCCCTTAAACGACGAAACGGCGTATTGTTGTTTTGCCGTGGAAATCGACTACTATAATCAGCTGAAAGAAACGTATTCCGAATGGGATCTGTTTTATTTCGGTTACGGGGTTGCTTGTGTCATTCGCGAAGTGCTGGGGGACAAGGGGCTTGCCGTGAAGCTGAACGACGGAAAGCTGCTGGGCATCTTTTATCTCCCCGACTCGGAAGAACCGAAAGAACTGGGAGAGCGGCGTTTTCAGGAGCAGGTCAACCAGAACCTGCAAACCATTCACCATTTCATATCCGATAATTTTCCCGTCACCGTGACGATTGGCGTAAGCAGGCCAAAGCATGGAACCAAACATCTGCATCTCGCCTCCGCCCAAGCGCTTGAAGTTTTAAAACAGAAATTTGCTTCCGGAACAAATCAAATTATGTACTACGAGGAGCCTTCCAACGCCAAAACCAACGTGTTGTCTTCCGACGAGGTGCGCCGTATTGAACGCGACTTTATCGAAAGCATCCGCTCCCGGGATATCGGGGAAACCGCCCAAGCGCTGCAACGTCTGCGCCGGCTCGCCCCGGAAGGGGATTACCGGAAATTGCAGCATGCGCTAGTCGACCTGACGTTGTCCGTCTATCGGGAAATCTCCGCCGATCTGAGCGCCCCGCCGGACACGCCCGCACTTAGCAGGCTGCTGGAGCTGTCTACGCTGGATGAATGGCTGGGTTCGCTGCAGCAGCAGGCAGAAAGCTTGATTGCCCTGCTGACGGCCGAATACCAGCTGCAGATGGAACAGGCGGCGAACAAAATCAAAGCCCATCTCGCCTCCCGGCTGCAGGAGGACATCCGGCTGGAAGACTGTTGCAAGCCGTTGGGCATTCCAGTTTCCGTAGCCAAGCACGCATTAAAGGAAGTGTACGAAACGACCTTTACGGAGCTGCTGCTGCTGGAAAGAATCGAACAAAGCAAGCTGTGGCTCCGCGAAACCGACATCGGCGTCGACGAAATCGCCAAACGGCTTTATTACAGCAATGCCCAAAGCTTTACCCGCACGTTTAAAAAAATAACCGGCATGCCGCCGGGGCAGTACCGCAAAATAAACGCGCGTTCAGAATCTGCGAATTACGTATCCAAACCCGGCTTTGCGAAGCCAAGCTCCGACGAGGATTGCAGGGGCTGCGTCTTGGAGCCGCCGTCGTAAGGCGGCTGTGAGTTTTTAAAACCGTTAAGACATTGCCGCTGAGTTACTTTTGGCGCGTTATCCGGGGATAAGCCTAGGGTTCCGACCGCCAATTAAAATCATGCCCCTTGAATTGGATTAAAGAGGTCGGGCCATGATTTTAAAAGCGGACGCTATCGCTTCTTCACCCCATGCCCATCCCTTAGTCAGCTGGTCTGCTAATCCGCTTGCTTAAGCAACCCGTCCGTAGGACAATTTTTAAGCCGTAAGCAAGACGCCATGATTTTTGCGGGCAGCTGCTTCTCTCCCTTAAAAGAACACCGGCCCCGCGTAACTGCGGAGCTGGCATTGTTATATATATTTTTGTCCATGGCTCTGAAAAAGCAGCACATTGAACGAAAGAAGGACTCGCACATACAACTGTCACTCTTTAGTGGCTGTGCATGTTGCGAGTGCTTATCCAATGATTTGTACGAGCAAGCATTTTTTCAGCAGTCTCGTGTTGTTCCGTGCCGTTCAGGCAATCCAAGATAAACTCGCCAACAAACGGATATCCGACCTGGCCGTCGACATGAAAATACTCGCCTTCCTGGTTAGCCGAATATACGCGATTTCGGCTTGCTTTCTTACCGATATCCGCATATTTCTGCAATTTGCATGCCTCAGCCTGTACTGCTACCATACCACCTTTTCCGGGCCGGTGGCGATGCTCTAACCTGCAAAAACGTTTACCCATTTCGCGCATATCTTTCCGCTCAAGAAAGCGCTATAATAAATACACATTTCCAGTGAGCAAGGGGGTACTCCCATGTCTAATACTGCCGGACAAGTTGATTTAGGCCGCCTTCCCGACGTGCGTGTAGCTTTTCAATTAATGGGGCTGCACGTCCGCAAGGTGGATGCCCATTGGACCTACCGTTCCCATGAACATCCGATGTACGAGCTTCATTGGGTTGTGGACGGAGAGATGGATATGATTATTAACGGGGAAACTTATCATCAGCAAAAGGGCGACTTGCTGTTCATCCGTCCCGGAGTTACCCATTCTTGCAAAAACGCCGGCCCGCAAGGGTTCACTTATTTTTCAGTCCATTTCAGCGTATATGACACGGCGTTTTCCAAGGAATTGGAGCGGTACCAAGATGTCTATTATCCAGCTTACTCGCCGCTGGTCGGCGGGCTGTCACCCGCATTAACGGCACTGTACGATCTGGCCGTAGAGCATTTGCACAAGTCGCTGACTGCCTCCAAACGAATGAAGGTGCATGCCGCCGTTTTTGAACTGCTCGGTTCCTTGGTGGAGCAGTTATCGCTCCATGATTCCGCTTCGTTATCCCGCAAAGAAACGATCGCCCTGCGTATCGCCGAGATGATCGAAGACTCCGTAAGGTTCATCTTGTACCACGACCAAGTACCCGACCAGCAGAAAACGTGGATTCACGACATCGCCAAAGCGGTCAAAATGAGCCCGTCGCAGGTCAACCGTGTGTTCCGCGACGTTTACGGCAAAGCGCCCCGCGCCTTCATGTCCGAAACGCTGCTGAACGAAGCCAAACGGCTGCTCCATCAAACCGATCTGACCGTCGATCATATCGCGATGATGCTAGGCTACAAAACAAATGCCCACTTCAGCCGGCAATTTAAAAGATGGACCGGCGCGACGCCAAGCGAACATCGCACCCTTTCCCGGCAGCGTACGTGAAGTCCTTTTGCAGTGCCTGGATTAAGATAAGCGCATGTTTAACCAATCATCGGAAGTATACATGTAATAAGGAGTTCATAACCCCCTCAAAGACACTTGGCGCATATTAAGAAAGGTGATTGAATGGTAAACATAACCGTTAGAACAATGGAAGAGCATGAATATGATTTCTTTATGGATATGCAGTATGAGTCCATCTATATTTTGCAGAATAAGCCGCCTAAAGATGAACTTTTAAATGCTTCGAATATTAAGAAATACAACGAAGGATGGGGAAGAAAAGGCGATAAGGTATTTATAGCACTTAAAGAAAATCATCCTGTAGGAGCGGTATGGTACCGATTGTTTGATGAAAACAATCAAGGTTATGGATTTGTGGACGATCATACACCTGAACTAGGGATAGCCGTTCTACCCGAATACCGGGCCCAAGGGATAGGGAGAATATTGATGGATGCTGCAATTCATCAAGCTCAACTGGATGGGTACAAAGCGCTCTCTTTAAGTGTTGACCCGGAAAATGCAGGAGCCCTTCGATTATATAATCATCTGGGATTTAAATATTATGGTGTATCGGGAACTTCATGGACTATGAAGTTGGACTTTAGCAAATGAAATGAAAATAAGTCGGGTTCAAAGCCCATTCCTTAATATGGTAAAATCGTCATAAAAAGCTTAGGTGGGGGGAGTATATTTGCCTTGGCCTATGGCTCACATGTAATAAAGTAAAATCAGAGCGGTGGTCATATGTCTAAAATTATTTTATTTAGGGGAATGTCCGGAACTGGAAAATCAACATTGTCAAACGAATTAGGCAAAAGAATCAGCGTCCCTGTTTTGCACAAGGATGATATTTATGATTCGGTTGCTGAATTTGTTGCCGAACATGGGCAGAGAAATCGAATATGTTTTGATTTTCTTTATCGTTTTTTGCAAACAGTTATTGATTCCTCGGCCACAATCATACTTGATTATGGGTTAAATCAAATTGATGATGTGCTGAGATTAAAAAACTGGATTGAGGAAAAAGGTGCAACCTTCATAACCATTTATTGTACATGCAGCGATGAATCGATTTGGTCAAAAAGACTGGCATTCCGCAGCCTCAATCCGTTGCCCAATCAGTTGATTACCAACTTATCCGAACTTAAAGAGCATTATAGAAACGTTAAAATGGAGCATGTGCTGGGCGAACTTATTCTTGATACAGTTAAAGATCCTAAAATATTAATAGATCAAGTCGAAGCTTTGTTATAGTCGCGCCTTATTTATATAACAATTAATAGAGCTAGCGGAAACCGCTAGCTCATTAAACAGCGACAATCTATTCAGACACCATCTCTTCGTGCAACTAGCTGCTCATCCGACATCGGCTCGATCAAGCCCTACTCCTCTTCCCCCGCTCCGCAAACGTCCAGCACGCAGCTGCGGACCATCTCCAGCATGTCGCTGTCCAGCAGCCCCTCCTTGTTGTGCGCCGGGGTGAGGCAGCAAATCCGTCCTTGCCCGAAGCTGTGCCTCCAGCCGGCGATCGACACTCCGTCCACCGACTCGGATCGGAGGAACACCTCGGTATTCGCTTCGTCGCAATTCACAAAATAATGTTCGTCCAGCAGGTCAAACGAAACGGCCTGAGATTCACTTCCCGGCAATTCGCCCCGGTAGCTGACCGTCTGGTGTTTCGCCGGATGATATTCGAAATATCCCCGCAGCATGCGGATAAACGAAGATTCAGGCGGGTAAGAGGCTAATCCCGAATGCCATGTTACGAACCCTCCTCCCGCTTCCACATAAGCGGTTATCGCATCCGATACGGCTTCCGTCAGCCAGCGGGTCTCTCCCTCTTTGGGATTAACCCGGTCCTCCTTAAACAGAACAACCGCAGCCGGCTTCAGCTCAAGACTGCTTACGAGCGCATCGGTCGAAATGTACTCCAGCTTCAAGCCCCCGCGATCCGTCAGCGGCTGCAAGGCCAGCTCCAGGCTGTGCCGGATGTTGTCTTCGGCATGATAATAATCGCCGACCAGCGCGTACACGGTTTTCATTTCGTTTGCCTCCTTATCTAACTTGGCGTCATTAGCTCGGCATCGGCTCGCCTTTTATATTTACGAAAAAGGGATCGCCGTAAATCTCCTTGGTCGCATCTACAATATCCATAATGCCGCGCGCGCTGTCGACAGGATCGCCAGGAGCTTTCTCTCCGCCCATGTCAGTGCGGATCCATCCCGGATGCAGCGCGTAGACGCGGATGCCCCTTTTTACGACGTATTTCTTGACCTGCTTAGAGAACATGTTAAGCGCCGACTTGGTCAAAGCGTAAGAGTAATCGCCGCCGTAAGCGTTGGACAAAGCGCCGGCCTCCGATGAAATGTTGACAATCGCCCGCGGACCGGCTTCCGACATCAACGGCAGCAGATGTTTAACGACCCGGATCGGTCCGAACACATTCACCTCAAAACTGCGGATGACGTCGTCCATCGCCAGCTCCTCCAAAGCGACGCCTCGGCTCAGCAAAATCGCGGCGTTGTTGATGAGCGCATCGACGGTCCGGCCTTCCGCCTTCAGCTTGGCCGCCAGCCGCTCGACCGACGCTTCGTCGCATACGTCCAGCTCGGCGGCTTCGATTTGGCCGGGGAACCGGCCGCTCAGCTCGAGCAGCCGGCCCTCCAGCGCGGACGCGCGAATGGCTGCAATGACCCGAAAGCCCCGCTGCACGGCCTCCGCCGTCAATTCGTAACCCAAACCGCGGTTTGCTCCTGTAATGACGATATTCATATGGGCTTAACCTCCTTTGGCATGACTAACCCATCCGGCAGCGGCTCCATCTCCGCCGGCATCACCGGCGTATCCAGCGGCTCGCCCAACTCCTGCAGGCCAAGCGTCACGCCGAGCTGCGCCAGCGTATCAAAATAGCTGTATCTTCCTTTTCCGTATTCGCCTTTATGAGCCAATGGGTATCCCATGCGCTCCATCAAATCGATATGCCGTTCAAAACCCGGCACCGTAAACGTAATAAAATGCACGCCTTGCCCATACCGCTGTTTGAATTCGTTCCACGGGCCCGGCTCGTCGCACGCTTCCAGCAGTTCCACCGTCACGGCGCCCATGCGCAAATTCGAGAGTTTGACGCGGCCGGGCACAAATTTGCCGCGGTACCACGTATAACCGGCTTCCGTATGCTGCGGTTCACGGTTCGGATCGGGTACGCGAACGGTCGGCGGTTCAATGCCGAACAGTTCGGCATACCGCTTTGCCGCCTGCTCAATATCGTCCACGACGATGCCGATTTTCACCAAATTGCAATTTTCGATATGCTCCATCGGGCGGTCCCTCACTTCTTATCGCTTTCGAGCAGCTCGACAATGACCTTCAGCGTTTCCATCGTATCGATGTACGCGTACCTGCCGCCCGTGTATTCTCCTTTTTGCAGCAGCGGCATACCGCCGCCTTCCAGCGCCGCCACCTTATCTTTCATCCCTTCGATGCGGAACGCGATATGATGCGGCCCTTCGCCGTGCTCATCCAAATACTCCCGCCACGTGCTGGGATGCTCGTCGGGTTCGATCAGCTCCAGTTGCAGCGAGCCCATTTTGAAAAAAGCCAGCTTCGCTCTCGCTTCCGTCCGCTCCCCGCGGTATTGCGTTTGTGCGCTTTCCACCGCCGCCGTGATCGACCAGCCGGGATTTTCCACGCCGAAAAAGTCGGCGTACGCCTGGGATGTTTTCTCAATGTCGTGAACCAATATGCCGATTTGCGCAATTACATTAGTGCCAAGCACGTTTTTTTCCATGATTCAATGTCTCCTTTATGTTGGATTGATGCGTAAAAACGGCGGGGTACGGCTCCATTGCACTTGCGACGCCCGAACGTACGTCCCGTCGCCGCCCAGGAGTCTGTCCGACGAAAGCAAATCCGTGAATATTTGTTCATCCGTCGGACAGACTGCTAGCTGGCGGCCGCCCCCCGGCCCTCTGCATTGCGCCCGTTTACCCTTTGACCGAACCGAGCAGCATGCCTTGGTTAAAATATTTTTGCAAAAACGGATAAACGATCAGCAGCGGAATCGCCGTGAACACAACCGCCGCCATGCGAACCGCCGGACTGAACTCCAAACCTTCGACCGTCGGCCCCATATTTTCGCTCGGCTGGATGAGCATTTGACGGAGAAACACCTGCAGCGGCATCTTCTCGGCCGATGTTAAATACAACAGCGAGCTGAAATACGAGTTCCAATAATCGACCGTGTAAAACAGCGTAAATGTCGCCAAAATCGGCTTGGATAGCGGAAGCACGATTCTCCACAGCAGACCGAATTCGGAGCAGCCGTCGATCCGGGCCGATTCTTCGATTTCGGCGGGGAAATTCTGAAACGAGCTGCGGATGACAATCAAGTTAAACGGCGCGACCGCCCCGGTCAAATACAAAGCCCAGAACGAGTCGAGCAAATTCAACCCCCTGACCAGCAGGTACAAAGGAATGATCCCCCCGCTGAACAGCATCGTAAACAACACCATGAAGTTGAGCACTTTCCGGCCCTTCAGCCACGTCTTGGACAAACCGTAAGCCATCAGCGTAGTGACCAGCATGCTAATCATTGTGCCCGATACGGCAATAATCGCCGAGTTTTTGAAGGAGGTGAGAAAGTTCTGGTTTTTCATCAAATAAGCGTAAGCGTTTGTCGTCCACACCTTCGGCAGCAGGAAGAAGCCGCGCACCAAAATTTCCTGCTTGGTGGCGAAAGAAGCAAAGACGACGTACAGAAACGGGACCAGCACAATGATAAGCACGCCGACGAGCAGGATGTTCACTACGGTCTGGTACAGGGGAGCGCGGCCTCTGAAATCATGGGTTTTCATCGCTAGTAGACCCCTTCCTCGCCGAATTTTTTGGCAATGCGGTTGACGATCAGAATCAGCGTCAGTCCGATGACCGCTTTAAACAGCCCGACCGTCGTCGTGTAGCTGAAGTCGCCTTGCACGATCCCCATCCGGTACACATACGTGTCGAACACGTCGGATATTTGCAAATTCGTCGGATTTTGCATCAGTAAAATATGCTCGAAACTCGTGTCCATCAAATAACCGACCCGCAAAATAAACAAGATGACAATCGTTGTCCTGAGTCCCGGCAGCGTAATATGCCACATCTGGCGAAACCTGCTTGCCCCGTCGATAACCGCCGCTTCGTACAAGGTCGGGTCGATCGTCGCCAGCGCTGCAAAAAAGATTACGGCGCTCCAGCCGGCTTCCTTCCAGATGCTCTGCGAGACAAACAGGAAGCGGAAGTATCCGCTGTCCGTCAGCAGTTCGATCGGCGCAAACCCCCAGTTTATCAGCAGCTTGTTGATGCCCCCTTCCTGCATGGAAAACAGCAGGATGGTCAAGCTGACGACGATAACCCATGACAGGAAATGCGGAATATATATCACCGTTTGCACAAATTTGCGAAACCAGGCTATTCTTGCTTCATGGAGCAGCAGCGCAAGCAAAATCGGAGCGGGAAAAAACAGCGCCAAATTCATAAAGCTAAGCGCCAGCGTATTGAGCAGCAGCCTGTAAAAATCCTGTTCCGCAAACAACCTGCGGAAATTGTCCAGGCCGACCCAATCGCTGTTCAGAAACCCGTCGAACGGATCGAACTGCTGGAACGCGATCACGACCCCGGCCATCGGAACATATTTGAACACGATAAAATAAAGCAAGCCGGGAAAAATCATCAGGTACAGAGGCAGTCCCCGTTTCCACATGCGCATGCTGCTGCGGCGCGCCGATGCCTGGGCACTTTCTTCATTCCCTTTGAGAGATATCGCTTTCATCCGTCATTTTCCTTCCGGCGGTTTCCGCTTATTTGGTCAGCTTGTATTGCTCGTTCATTTCCTCGATAATTTTATTGCCGCCGTCTTTCTTCCACGCTTCCACGGCCGCGTCGATCGCGTCCAACGGTTTCTGGCCCATAATGATCGCCACCATCTCGCTCATCAGCTTCTGATCCAGCGAAGCCCCCGACTTGGTGGACGTTTCCGAGAACAGGCCCGCGCCTTTGTCTTTGACCAAATATTTTTTGTTTTCTTCAAACAACGCCTTCACTTTCTTCGGCTTCTCTTGATCCTCCCACGGTCTAACCGTATTAAACGGATCAAAACGGTGGAAAAACCAGAAGTTGATCAGCATCGGGCGTTCCGTTTCAAAAGCGGGAAGCACCTCGTATTTATCGCCTGTCTTTTTATAATGAATGCCTTCCACGCCGTAGGTGATAAGATTATGGCCTTCGTCCGTCACCATATAATCCATCAAAGCCATGATGCGCTCTTGCTTTTTCTTGTCGATCTTGGCGTTGATGACCACCTTGTTGGTTGTCGCATACGTTGTATTGCCCTGCAGCCCGGTCGGTCCCTTCGGCGGCATCAGCTGCAATACGTCGGCGGTAGGCACAACTTTCTGCAAATTCGGCAGGCCGGAATCGTAGATGTTGGTTCCGGGTACGGTGGTGAAACCGACTTTATTGGCTTCGAATTTGAAGTCCGGATCCTGACCTTTGTTGATGGCAAAATCTTTATCCAGCAGCCCTTCGGCGTACATCTTGCTCGTAAAACGCAGGAAGTCCTTTAATTCTTTGGTCTGCGCCTGCCACGGAATGATGCCCCCGTCCGCTTCCTTCCAGCCGTTGGCGAGACCAAAAGCGAAGCGGAGCGGGTCGGCGCCGCGGGTAAAACTGCGGTTGTTCGCAATGGCAAACGAATACCCCATCGTATCGTCTTTGCCGTTGCCGTCGGGATCGTTTTTCGTAAACGCCTTCGCCACCTCATACAGCTCATCGACCGTTGTCGGCGGCTTGAGATTCAGCTTCGCCAGCCAATCTTTGCGAATAAGCAGCGTTTCCCGGTATTCCGGAGTCCAGTTCGGCAAACCGTACGTTTTGCCTTTCGGATTGCCGATCGCCAGCGTCTCCGCGTCGATTTCCTTGACCAGATTCGGATAGTTTTTCCACATTGGCGCTATGTCGAGAAACACGCCCTTGTCCCGCCATTTGAGATATTCCGCGCTGTTGATCCGAAATACATCGGGAAACGAATTGGAAGCGGCCATCGTGCCCAATTTCTCCACGTAGTTGTCGGACGGAACCCACTGGATTTTCAGATCGATGTTCAGCTTCTTGTTCAGCTCGTCGATGACCGGGTGTTTCTCTCCCCAAGCCCCGCCTTCATAAGCGATCGACATCATGTTGATGCTGATTTTCTCGTTTTGCGGCGCAGGAGCCGCCGCCTTGCTGTCGGCAGGCTTATCCGCTGCGGCCGGCTTATCCGCGGCACCGCCCGAGCAGCCCGCAAGCAGTCCGATACAAAGCGATGCGGCGATGGCTGTCTTCATCGTTTTCACCATTCGTTCTTCTCCCCCTTAAGGATCATGGAATCGTTACATCTCCAACATAAACGATAATGTAAACGAATACATCAACCGATCTTTTGATTTCCGAATCAATCTTTTTGGTATAGATCGAACCAATATTTCGCAAGCTCATTTGTTTGCCGGAATTACGGCCCCTCTTTTCAATAATCAAAGGGACTTTTGCCCGACCTTTGGCTTTTTTAGCTAGCACTAGGAATCTGTCCGACGAAAGTAAATCTGTGAATATTTATTCATGAGTGCGGCTATTCCAGGAAAGGGATGGCATTCCACCGCTCGTGAAAACCGTGTTTTTCTTGAATTTACCTTACGGTAAAAGCACGGTTTTCAAGGCGGACGTAAACTTTCCATGCCATTCCCTTCCCCTCCATAGACCAGCATGAATAAATATTCACGAAAATCCGTCGGACAGACTCCTAGCTTTGAGCGTATTTATCCGGTCGTCCGGTATTGCTCGGGGTACAAAGGAATGCGCAGCGAAACGACAGTGCCCCTGCCGGCAAAAGTCGTAATCTTCACTCCATATTCGCCCCCGTACTTCAGCACCAGCCTGGCGTGCACGTTGGGAATGCCCAGCGAATCGTGGTCGCCGTAGTCCTGATCGAGCTTGGCGGAAATTTGCCGCAGCAGTCCTTCGATCCGATGCAGCTCTGTTTCGTCGATCCCCGGCCCGTTGTCGGCTACCTCGATGATCAGATCCTCTTTGTCTTGGTATGCGCTGACGATGACCACGCCTTCCCCGCCCCGCTGCTCAATCGCATATTTCACGGCATTTTCCACAATCGGCTGAAGAATCAGCTTGACGACGCGGCACTGCAGAAATTTTTCGTTAATGAAAAATTGGCTCTGAAAATGCTTGGGAAAACGGATATGCACAATTTCCAAATATTTGCGCAGCTGCTCCAGCTCGTCCTTCAGAAACACCTCCATCTCCGAAAAATAAGCCGTATACCGGTAAACATCGGCCAAATTGCGGGCCATGCGTTCGATCGCAGGCACCTTCTCCAAATAAGCGATGCTTTTGATAATACCGAGCGTATTGTAAAGCAGATGGGGGTTGATCTGATTTTGCAGCGCTTTGATCAGCGCTTGCTTTTGCCTCAGTTCGGCCTGCATTTCCTTAAACTGCAAACTCGTATTGGAGGCGACCAGCTCGTCAAGCCGCTGCACCATCTGGTTAAAGCTGTAAAACAGCTGCTGCAGCTCGTCTTGCCCGGGCACGGATTTCGTCTGCACGCTTAAATCTCCTTTGCCGACCTGCCTCATCAGGCTCATCAGCCTTAAGATCGGATTGACAAAGCGGTTCGACAACAGCGGTACGATCATCACGATAAGCAGCGTAATGACGCCTAAAGCGAGTATGACCGAAAAGCGGGCCGAGCTGATGCCGACAGCCATCTCGTCGAATCGGACAAGCGAGACCGTACGCCACCCCGTTACCTGAGAGCGGGCGCTTGCGATCAAATAATCCGTTCCTTGAAAACGCTGCAGCGATGCCATCTCGTGATCGGGAATTTGCAGCGTGGCCAGTCCGGTTTGCTGCTTCGGCAGCCCGTTCCACGCTTCGTTCGGATGATAGACGATGCGGTCGTCGTCGGCCAAAATAAACAGCGTTGCGGAACCGCCCAGCTGCGAGCTTTTAAACGATTGGTCCAGCTCGTGCAAAGAGATGTCGATCATCAGCGTGCCGATCAAGTCCAGCGATTCTTTATCGAAGATAGGCAGCAGCACCGAAATCACCTGCCTGCCGTCGGCTCCCTCGTAGCCGGCCGTATGTGTGGGAATGATCCGGATGACGGGAGACAGCGGAAGCTTGATCCACGGTTCGCCAGAAATCAGACTTGGCTTGGCAAACGACTGAGACATCGACACCGCTTTATGTGATTTTGAAATGAGAAACATGCCTTGAATTTCCGAATAATTTAAAGCCAAATAACGACGCAGCTCCTTCTCCACGTTCTGAATATCGGCGTTGGCATCGCTTTCGCTTCTGAGCCAATCCTGCACTACGTCATTCTGAATTAAGGAAAGCGTCGATTGCTGAAGCTGGTTGTAATAATAATCAAGATGATAGTTGAGACGGTTGATCGCTTCGCTCGAAACGTTGAAGAACTCTTTCTCCGCCGCCCGGCTGTAGTACAGATTGGAAAATACCCCGGAGAGCAGCACCGATAAAATACTGACGCTTAAGAAGGCCAACACCATCTTGGTTTTGATCGACTGTCTCTGCAATATCGTCCATATTTTCATAAGCCGAGTCGCTTTCTGTATTCGATCGGAGTGACGGCGACGATCTGCTTAAACATGCGGTTGAAGTAAGGCAGCGAGGTGTAACCGACCATATCGGCGATTTCATAAATTTTCAAATCGGGCTCGTGGAGCAGTTCTTTCGCTTTCTGGATGCGGACGCCGTTAATGTAATTCAGACACGTTTGGCCTGTCGTTTTTTTAAACAGCGTGCTGAAATACGAGACGCTCAGATGGCTCATGTCCGCCAAACGGGTCAAGGAGAAATTTTCAAAATAATGCACGTTGATGTAATCGCATACTTTTTTGATCGAAGCTTTGACGCTTTGATTGGCGAATTGCGGATAACGAAGCAGCCAGGCGTCCGCCAAATCGGCAAAATATTTGCGCACTCCCTGCTCATCCTCTTCAGTGAAAGGAAGGAACGTATGTTCCTGATCAACCGCGCGGAACATCTCGTTCCATTTGGCGGACAGCAAGGCGAGCTGGCTTTTGCGCGCGCCCGGCGCACCGGACTTGAGCCGGTAAATATAAGCAAGCAGCGCTTGCACCTCGGCGTTTAACGTCTGCCTGTCCATATCGGGCAGACGGTCGATAAAATGCTGGATTTTGTGCACACCTTCATGCAGCTCGGCCATGCCCTCCAGCTTTTGAACGGACCGCTTCAGCGCATCGTGGAGCTCCTCCTCTTCCAGCGGCTTCAGCAAATATTCGGTAATTCCGTAACGCATCGCCTGCTTGGCGTACTGGAAGTTGTCGTAACCGCTTACGATCATCGTGACGATAGGCAAGCTCATCCGGTGAATTTGCTCGCTGAGCCAAAGCCCGTTGCGGTGCGGCATCATAATATCGGTGACGACAATGCTCGGCCAATGCTCCTGAATAAAATTCCACGCCTCCTCGCCGCTGCCGACTTCACCCACTACGTTAAACTGGGGAGCAAGCCGGTCGATCATCTCCGCGATAGCGTCACGTATCCATACTTCGTCTTCCGCTACGAGAACCTGAAACATAGGTCACCTCTCCATCATCCGTTTTCGCCTTCATTATAAGTCATGTGGAATTGTTTGGAAACATCAATTCGGCGGAATGTCTTTGCGGGTGGGGGGTGGCGAGTAGCTTGCGATGGGCGGGGGCGGCGGGCAGCGGGCGATAAGCGGCGGGGGGCAGCGACGGCGGGCAGCGGGCGATGAACGGGGGCAAAGCCTGCCAGCGGCGGGCGGGAGCAGCGGGCGATGAGCCGGGGCAAAGCCTGCCAGCGGCGGGCGGCGGATGGCAAGCAATGTTGTCAGAATAAGAAGCTAATGGTGCCAAGTATCGCCACAGGAATGATCAAGCTTCTTTTATACACGGCGGCGCCCCGTTCTGGACTTAGAAGATCACGAACTGAGCGAGACTGTCGATTCATTGTGCATCCCCCAACCATTGTGCATCATCAACCGTTGTGTAACCCCTAATGTTTAGAAGCCCCCTTTTTAACGGACATCAGGAGACTGTCGATTAATTCCCCAAAATGCTTCTTCTAAAATAACGATAAAACAGCACGATATCTCAATATTTCTCTTATTTACTCTCTCATTCGTGGTATAATTTAGTTATTATGATCGGAGTTGG
>NZ_SIRE01000038.1 GCF_004307995.1 Paenibacillus thalictri
GACCGGGATGGACGTACCGCTGGTGTACCAGTTGTCTCGCCAGAGGCACGGCTGGATAGCCAAGTACGGAAGGGATAAGCGCTGAAAGCATCTAAGCGTGAAGCCCCCCTCAAGATGAGATTTCCCAGTATGTAAGACCCCTTGTAGACGACGAGGTAGATAGGTTCGGGGTGGAAGCGCGGTAACGTGTGCAGCTGACGAATACTAATCGGTCGAGGGCTTAACCAAACATCCCAAAAAAGTGGAGTAACGCCATGAAGCTTATTCCTAATACTTTCTCGGGGCCCAAAGGACAAGAAGCAAATGCTGAAGTTGATTCGCATCCAGTTTTCAGGGATCAAGACCTGAACCGTTTTGCGTAAAGCAAAACATGTTTGGTGACGATGGCGGAGGGGAACCACGCGTACCCATCTCGAACACGACCGTTAAGTCCTCCAGCGCCGATGGTACTTAGACCGCAGGGTCTCGGGAGAGTAGGACGTTGCCAAGCGAATTATGCACATGGAACCGTTATGCGGATTCATGTGCGTTACGTTCCCTGATAGCTCAGTTGGTAGAGCACTCGACTGTTAATCGAGTTGTCACAGGTTCGAGTCCTGTTCGGGGAGCCACTTTTTTTCCGAGAAGCTTGATAGGGCTATGACACTTGTGGAGAGGTGTCCGAGTTGGCCGAAGGAGCACGATTGGAAATCGTGTAGGCGTCACAAGCGTCTCGAGGGTTCGAATCCCTCTCTCTCCGTAGTTTTACCTGGATTGCATAGGAATGGCGTATACATAAGATTTATGGAGGCTTAGCTCAGCTGGGAGAGCATCTGCCTTACAAGCAGAGGGTCGGCGGTTCGATCCCGTCAGCCTCCACCATATATATTTATTAACGACGCGGGGTGGAGCAGCCCGGTAGCTCGTCGGGCTCATAACCCGAAGGCCGCAGGTTCAAATCCTGCCCCCGCAACCAAATTCTTTTTTCATCGCGGAGCCGTGGTGTAGAGGCCTAACATGCCTGCCTGTCACGCAGGAGACCGCGGGTTCGAATCCCGTCGGCTCCGCCATTTACATCCTTATGCAAAGGATGAGAAACTTTAGGATCATCGAAGCAACGTTTCGTTTGTAATACAACGCAGTCTCGAAGTGAAACGGAGAGTATTCGTCGAATTTGTCATTTAACATCAAGTCGCCATGTAACATTCTTGTGAGGGATGAATTTTAAAATCATGCCGTCGTAGCTCAGGGGTAGAGCAACGCACTCGTAATGCGTAGGCCGGAGGTTCAATTCCTCTCGACGGCACCAGTGTCTTTCGGAGGATTAGCGAAGTGGCCAAACGCAGCAGACTGTAAATCTGTTCTCTGACGAGTTCGGTGGTTCGAATCCATCATCCTCCACCATTATTATGGCGGTCGTGGCGAAGTGGCTAACGCATCGGTCTGTGGCTCCGACATTCGAGGGTTCAATTCCCTTCGATCGCCCCATTCTTAAACAATCCATTGGGGATTAGCCAAGCGGTAAGGCAACGGACTTTGACTCCGTCATCCCTAGGTTCGAATCCTAGATCCCCAGTATTTTAGTACGAGCCATTAGCTCAGTTGGTAGAGCACCTGACTTTTAATCAGGGTGTCGTAGGTTCGAGTCCTACATGGCTCACTTTTTCTAAACATTATGCGGAAGTGGCTCAGCGGTAGAGCATCGCCTTGCCAAGGCGAGGGTCGCGGGTTCGATTCCCGTCTTCCGCTCCAAGACGATTCAACAAACATCGCTAAAAAAATTGCTTGCATCGTTGAGGGTTTTACATTATATTAGTATATGTTCTCTTTTTATGCGGAAGTGGCTCAGCGGTAGAGCATCGCCTTGCCAAGGCGAGGGTCGCGGGTTCGATTCCCGTCTTCCGCTCCATATGTTCCCTTAGCTCAGCTGGATAGAGCGTTTGACTACGAATCAAAAGGTCGGGAGTTCGAATCTCTCAGGGAACGCCATTTATTTTCTCAAGTATTATGCCGGTGTGGCGGAATTGGCAGACGCGCGCGACTCAAAATCGTGAGGGAAACCGTGGGGGTTCGAGTCCCTTCACCGGCACCAAATAGTATATCGGGATGTAGCTCAGCTTGGTAGAGCACCTGGTTTGGGACCAGGGGGTCGCATGTTCAAATCGTGTCATCCCGACCATTTTCCTACAGTGAGAGCGCTTATTTGATAGCAGCTATCACTTTTGTAATGTGCGGGTGTAGTTCAATGGTAGAACTCCAGCCTTCCAAGCTGGTAGCGTGGGTTCGATTCCCATCACCCGCTCCAATGTATGTCTCAGTAGCTCAGCTGGATAGAGCACTCGCCTTCTAAGCGAGTTGTCGGGGGTTCGAGTCCCTCCTGAGACGCTTTATAAATCAAATACATCTAGCGAATACGACCTCTTACGGCACATGCGTAGGAGGTCTTTTTAATTCTATGCGGGATGTTCCGGAGGAGAAACTATCATGAGAAAGAGCAGTATTTTTAAAATCGCGGCATGCATGTCGGTCTTGCTGCTGTTGCCGCTTTATGAAGCGGCTGCGGCATTTGCCGAAGATCAAGCGATTGTTCGCGAACAGCGGAAAATAAGCTACAATGGGAGCCTTTATACGGTAGATTTGATTCGGATCGATCTGAAGGATCCGACGATTCAGGTAAAAGCGGTAGCCGCCAACCATCAAGTAGGCAGCGTGCAGCCGTTCACCGAGATGATGGAGGAAAATGAGGCGGTTGTTGGCATTAACGGCACTTTTTTCGATGCGTTTACCAAAGATATTGATTACCGGACGCCGTACGGCATACTGGTGAACAACAACGATTTGTTCTATGGCGGGGACAAAGAGACCTCCATAACGGTTTCTACAGATAAAGAAGCCTCGGTACAGCGTCTGGCCATCGACAGCAGCGTAAACGTAGGACGTTACGGTTTTAAGCTGAATGGGGTTGACCGGTATTACGGAGATCAAGAGCGTGGAGCGTGGGTGTTTACAAAGGATTATGGCGACGTGGCGGACGAACCTGGAGTGAAGGTCTCCATCGGTCAAGATCAGAAGGTAATATCTATATCCGATGAGCCTGTAAGAATTCCGGAAGGCGGCAAGGTTCTCCTGCTGTCGACCGATCATCCTATCGAGCAGGTGTCCAAGCAGATTAAGCCCGGGGACAAGTTTGTCATGAACCAAACGGTGAGCAATCTGGATTCGAAGAAAGTGTCGCCTATTGAACAGCTTCAGCTTGCCATTGGTGCAGGACCTAAGCTGCTTACAGGCGGACAGGTAGATATCGATTTTGAACGGGACCGCTTTAACGATCCGCTTGTAACTTCTGAGGCGAACGTGCGGAGTTTTGCCGGGGTGGACGACAACGGTCGTCTAGTGCTCGGTATCATCTCTTATTGCACAATTGAACAAATGGCCAATGTGCTGCTGGAGACGGGAATGACCGACGCGATTAACTTGGATGGCGGCGCCAGCTCGGCGCTTTATTATCAAGGCACGCTGCTGCGCAGTCCCGGAAGGCTGTTAAGCAATGCGCTGATTGTACAGCAGACGGATCGGCCCCAAGTTCAAATCAGCGTAAACGGGCATGTGACAGGAGATAAGACGGGGTACATAGAAAACGGGATCACGATGGTTCCTTTTCGGATATTGCTTAACCGGCTTAATGCTAAATATGAATGGAATGCGGACGATTCCAGCCTTCATATTACCAAAGGAAAAGAACAAATCGATTTAAGGCTGCATAGTCAAACGGCTCAGGTGAATGGAGAGGCAGTGACTATGGATGCGGAACCGCAAATCATAAACGGACGTATCTTTGTGCCGCTGCGGTTTGTGGCTCAGTCATTAGGTGCTCCGGTGGAATGGAATGGTGAGTTGTACAGAGTGAATCTGTCAATCTCCGTCAAATAAACTCATTTTTAATATAAAAAAAGCCGGAGGAAGGCTCCGACTAGTTGTTCTCTTATTAGCAACTCACAATAATTGACCCGATTTCTCATATGAGAATCGGGTCAATTTATTGTTGTTACACGTTAATACTAAACGGCGTGAAATAAACTGATTCCAGCACGTCGGCGGCAGCTCGCACCGTGTCGATCGAAGTCAGGCAGGTAAGCCCAAGTTCGACGGCTTCACGCCGCAAGCGGAATCCGTGGCTAGAGGATAACTTGCCGTTTGTGGCCGTATTGATCAGAATATCGGCCTGAAAGGTCCGCAGAGAATGAATCAGCTCTTCCACAGGACAACTGGTTGCTGCGATATGCTCCTGCTGCAGCATACGCGCTGTACCCGGCGTAGCGATGATACGGTAGCCAAGACGATACAGCTTTCGTAAAGGCTCCAAAGCGGCCGTCTTATGCGCGTCTGAGACGGAGGCAATAACCGTTCCGCGAGAACGCAGTTTCATGCCGGCGGCAACAAGCCCTTTATACAGCGCTCTGTGGTAGCTTGCGTCCATGCCGATCACTTCGCCGGTCGATTTCATTTCCGGGCTGAGCGCAATTTCCACATTCGTTAATTTGGCAAAAGAGAATACAGGCACTTTGACGAACACGTGGTCCGGTTCTTGAAGCAGCCCGGACGGAAGTCCGAATGAGGCCAGGTTTTGTCCAAGGATGACTTTGGTTGCCCAGTTGGCCATCGGCACATGAGTGATTTTGCTCATAAAAGGAACGGTCCGTGATGCACGCGGATTGACCTCAATGACGAACACTTGCCCGTCGGACACGAGATATTGAATGTTAACCAATCCGACGACATGCAGATGCTGCGCGAGCTTCAGCGACATCTCGGTGATCTGGTCTTTGACCTCGGCGGACAACGTTTGCGGCGGGTATACCGCAATGGAATCGCCGGAGTGGACACCGGTCCGCTCGACTTGCTCCATAATGCCGGGAATGAGGATGGTCGATCCGTCGTAAATCGCATCGACCTCCACTTCGACTCCGGGCATATACCGGTCGATCAACACAGGATGCTCGGGATTGACATGCACCGCACGCTCCATGTAGATGAGCAGCTCGGCCTCCGAGCGGACAATTTCCATTGCGCGGCCTCCCAGCACATAAGAGGGGCGTACAAGCACCGGATAACCGATATTTGCGGCATGCCGGGCGGCCTCCTCAACCGAAAACGCAGTAGCCCCTTGCGGCTGAGGAATGTTCAGCCGGCGCAGCAGCGCTTCGAACTGCTTGCGGTCCTCGGCCATATCGATGCCGGCCAGCGGCGTTCCGAGAATAGGGACGCCTTGCGCAGCTAACGCGGATGCTAGGCGAATCGCAGTTTGTCCTCCGAATTGAACGATGACGCCTTCAGGCCGCTCATGACGGATAATGTGCATCACGTCTTCGATGTGCAGCGGCTCGAAGTACAGTCTGTCGGAGATATTGAAGTCCGTCGAGACCGTTTCCGGATTATTGTTGATAATGACCGCTTCATAACCCATTTCCTGAATGGCTTTAACGGCATGTACGGTCGAGTAGTCAAATTCGATACCTTGCCCGATCCGGATCGGACCGGAGCCAAGCACAACGATTCTAGGCTTGACCGGCACAGGGGTTTCATTTTCCGTCTCGTATGTCGAATAATAATAGGACGTGGCCGCCTCAAATTCGGCGGAGCAAGTGTCGACCATTTTATATACCGGAATGATGCCTTCGTCATAACGGTATTGTTGAAGTTCCGCAGCCGTTGTCAGGCGGTACGAAGGATTTGCGGCGCGGCGTACATCGGCGATCGCTTGATCGCTGAAACCGAGCCGTTTGGCCTCCAGAAGCGTTTCCCGCGGCAGTTCTTCCGGCAGCAGCAGCTCCTCGAATTGAATCAGTCCTTCAATGCTTGCCAAAAACCAGCGGTCGATGCGGGTTAACGCGTGAACCGCCTCAACCGTGCAGCCGCGGCGAAACGCCTCGGCCACCAGAAACAACCGCTCATCGTCGGCTTTACGCAGCCGGGTTTCAAGCAGCTCCTGCTCTAATTCGCGTGCTTCCGGCAGGTATAGCCGGGATAACCCGATCTCCAGGGAGCGAACCGCCTTTTGCAGCGATTCCTCAAATGTGCGGCCGATTGCCATGACTTCGCCGGTCGCTTTCATTTGCGTGCCAAGCGAACGATTGGCCAGCGGGAATTTATCGAACGGCCAACGCGGAATTTTGGCGATAATATAGTCCAGCGTCGGCTCAAAGAAAGCATACGTTTTACCTGTGACGGGATTCACAATCTCGTCCAGCGTGTAGCCGGCGGCGATTTTTGCCGCCATTTTGGCGATCGGATAACCTGTCGCTTTGGAGGCCAGCGCAGAAGAACGACTGACGCGCGGATTCACTTCGATGACATAATACTGGTAGCTGTCCGGGTCGAGGGCAAATTGCACATTACAGCCGCCTTCGATGCCCAGCGCGCGGACAATGCGGATCGAAGCGGAACGCAGCATCTGGTATTCGCGGTCGGATAACGTCTGGCTGGGGGCGACAACGATGCTGTCTCCCGTATGAACGCCGACAGGATCCACGTTTTCCATATTGCATATAACAATACAGTTGTCGGCCGCATCACGCATCACTTCGTATTCGATTTCTTTCATGCCGGCAATGCTTTTCTCCACCAGGCATTGGCCGATCGGACTGCTGCGCAGGCCGGATTGGATAATCTCCGCAAGTTCGGCTTCGCTGCTGGCGATACCGCCGCCGGTGCCGCCAAGCGTATAAGCCGGGCGAACGATAACGGGATAGCCGATTTCTGCGGCAAATTGCAGGGCGGCTTCCGCATCGGTTACAATGATGCTTTCCGGCACCGGCTGGTTCAGCTTGTTCATCAGCTCGCGGAACAACTCGCGGTCTTCCGCCATTTTGATCGAATCGAGCTTGGTGCCGAGCAGCTTGACGTCTTCTCTTTGCAAAATACCGTCTTTATCCAGCTCCAGCGCCATATTCAGTCCGGTTTGTCCGCCAAGCGTCGCAAGCACCCCGTCGGGGCGCTCCTGTAAAATAATTTGTTTCACGAAGTCCAGTGTGATCGGCTCCATGTATACTTTGCTGGCGAACGTCTGGTCGGTCATAATGGTCGCCGGGTTGCTGTTGATCAGAATGACTTCCAGTCCTTCTTCTTTTAATGCTTCGCAAGCTTGAGTGCCGGCATAGTCGAACTCGGCTGCTTGCCCGATGACGATGGGTCCCGAACCGATGATGAGAATTTTGTGCAAGTCTTTATTTTTGGGCATAAACAAGTTCTCCTTCTCTAGGTGCGGAAGCTGCAGCAGGGGCCGGCGGCGTTACTGGAGTCTCCGTAATTTTGGCCGGAGCTGCGAAACGTTGACCAGCGGCGCGGCCGCTTTGGAATTGATGAATGAGTTCGAGAAATTGATCGAATAAAAGATTGCTGTCATACGGCCCGGGGGCCGCTTCCGGATGAAATTGCACGGAGAAGGCGGGTGCATACTTATGACGCAAGCCTTCAACGGTGCCGTCGTTGTTGTTGATATAAGTCACTTCAAGTTCGGTTGAAGCGATGGTATCTTCAATGACCGTATAGCCGTGATTTTGCGATGTAATAATGCAGCGTCCGGTGGCAAGCTCCTTGACCGGATGGTTCGCACCTCTATGGCCAAAAGCAAGTTTACCGGTATCCGCGCCGCAGGCCAGAGCAAACAGCTGATGCCCGAGACAAATCCCGAACAGCGGAACTTCGCCAAGCAGCGCGCGAATCGTCTCTACTGCGTAAGGCACGTCTTGCGGGTCTCCGGGACCGTTGGACAGCAACACGCCGTCGGGAGCAAAGCTGCGGATCTGCTCGGCCGTGGCGTTATGCGGCACAACAACGACGTCGCAGCCGCGGCTGGTCAGCTCGCGGACCATACCCAGCTTCACGCCGAAATCGACCACGACGATACGCTCCTTAGCCCCGGGGCTGCGGTAGATGTGGGGCGTCGACACACGGGCTACATGATCCCGTGCGAGCCTTGTAACGCCGAGCTGTTCATGCAGCTCCGGCAGCGTTTCTGCGCCTGTCGTCAGCAGTCCTTTCATCGTTCCATGCTGCCGCAGCTTGCGCGTCAGCATTCTTGTATCGATGCCGCTGATGCCGGGAATACCGTATTGCTTCAGCAATTGATCCACATTGCTCAGGGCTCTCCAGTTGCTAGGCGTATTCTCATGTTTGCGAACGACAAACCCGCTGACCCAAGGGCGAATCGCCTCGAAATCGTCGCGGTTGACGCCGTAGTTGCCGATTAACGGATAGGTCATAGTCACGATTTGTCCGCAATAGGACGGGTCTGACAAGACCTCCTGGTAACCGGTGATACCTGTATTAAAAACGACTTCCCCTGCAGATCGGCCTTCGCTGCCGAATGCGGTTCCCTCAAAAAGTGTTCCATCTTCAAGCAATAGTCTGGCTTTCATTTCAGCTTCACTCCCAGCATTCCAAACGATTGATTAAATATACAACAGTATGAATATATATTCAATATGTTTTTTTCATAAAAGTCCCTTGTCTATCTTGGTTTTATGCTGAATATCACGCATTATCTCGATTTTATATAAAAATTCAAAGGATTAATAAAGCGTGTATAAGTCGCGAATTTAGCTATAATACATGAAAACGTGTATAATGGACTTTTATAAATGTTCGTATGGAAAGGGAGAAGCCGATGGGAGTAACAATTCGGGAAGCGATGCAAATCGGAGGACTGCTGCGGTGCAAAGTCGTTGCCGGGCAAAGCGGTCTTGACAGGCAAATCGAATATATCACCGTTATGGAAGTACCCGATGTGATTCGTTGGCTGAAAGGCAACGATCTGCTGCTGACGAGTCTGTATCCCATTAAAGACGACAAAGAAGCGATCGGACGGCTTGTGCAGCAGCTTAACGAAGTGGGAAGCTCCGCGCTGGCGATTAAGACCCATCGGTACGTGGAGGAAATTCCCGAAGCGATCATTGAAGCCGGCAACCGGCTCGGGCTCCCGATCATTGAAATCGAAAACGAAGTTTCTTACCTGGACATCATGACGCCGCTCATGGAGATCATGCTGAAGAAGTCCGATCCCGACAAACAGCAGATGGAGTCTTTTTTTCAATGGATTTCGGAGCTCGCCATGAGCGGCAAAGGCATTCCCGCTTTAATTGAAGCTGTACAACAGATGACGGACAATCTGGTCACCGTCGGCTCGGAAATTCCTTCTTTGGAGAGGCTGGGCAAAGGAAGAAACATATCCCCCTTAAACAGAGCGCAAAAAAGAGAACTGAAATCGGCCAAACGTTCCATCCGGATGGAGCGTATGTTTGACGACCGGATGACGCCGTGTATCGTAACCCCGCTGATGCTTAACGATGAGTTGTACGGGGACGTCACCTGCTGGCAGACAAAACGCGAATTCCGCGAGCTCGATTTTCAAGTGCTGAACCGGACGGTGCTGCTGATGGCGCTGGAATTTCAGAAGGCGATTACGAAGGCCGATGTCGAACAGACGTTTAAGGACGACTTTTTGTCCGATGTGCTGCTCGGGCATGTACAGGACAAGATGGAAGCGCTGGAGAAAGGGAAGATGTTCGGCTGGGACTTAACCAAAAACTATCAGATTCTTTCTATTGCATATACCACTCAAGGCGGAGAGACGGAAAACCGCGACCATGAAGCATTATGGGTACAGGAGCAACGGAGAAAGCTGCTGCGCAAGGTGAACGATATTTTCCGCTTCGGCGTGCATAAGGTTATTGTGGCGATCCGCAAGGAATTGATCGTTGTGCTTTACCCGCGGGAAGATGAGGTCGACAAGCGTGAATTTCCGCTCACCAGCGATCCGCAGAAGGGGCCGGTTATGCATCTGGCGGAGTCCATCCGGCAGCAGCTGGGAAATGAGTTTGAAGAGCTGCTGTTTACCATCGGCATCGGACGGTTTTACCAGGGCTTTGACGGTATTCATAAGGGCTACATGGAATCGTCGAAAGCGATTAAGCTGGGTAGGCCGGCACTCGGTCAAAAAGGCTGCATCCATTACGAAGATTTAGGCATCTTCCGGATTTTGAGCCAATTTAACGATTGGAAGGAGCTGGAGTCCCTTTATGCGGAGACGGTCGGCAAACTTGCCGACTACGACTGGAGCAACAATGCCAACCTGGTCGCTACGCTGGCGGAATATTTCGCCAACAACTGTGCGTTGTCGGAAACCGCGGAGAAGTTGTTTGTCCATGTGAATACGATGAAATACCGGCTGCAAAAAATCGAGCAGTTGACCGGCTGCAGTGTTCATGACGCGGAAAAAAGGCTGCTGCTTCACGTTGGGCTCAAAATCCACCAAATATTACAGGCTGAGAACGTATAGTTTTATCCGAACCGACGAATGTCGGTTTATTTTTTTGTCCTGTGAAACATATCGGCGGGATACGCGAAATTGGTACGATTTGATCAACAACTTACACCAAGGAGTGACCCCCAGTGAAAACGCTTATCAAAAATGGGACCGTGATGAACCCGGACACCGAGTTTAGCCGGACGGCCGATATGGTCATAGAGGACGGCAAAATTGTGACCATCGGGGATGCATCCATGGTGGAGGCGGATCAAGTGATCGACGCTACCGGCTTGCTTGTTGTACCCGGGCTCGTAGACATCCACGTACATTTTCGCGATCCGGGTTTTCCGCAAAAAGAAACGATACGTTCCGGATCGATGGCTGCCGCTGCGGGAGGGTTTACATCGGTAGTATGTATGCCCAACACTAAACCGGCCATCGATACGGTGGAGACGCTTGATTATGTGCTGCGGACTGCGAAGGAACAAGCGGCTGTTAAAGTGTATTCCTCGGCTGCGATGACTTATGGCATTAAAGGCGAAGAACTCACGGAGCTAAAGAAGCTTCATCAAGCCGGCGCCGTCACGTTTACGGATGACGGCAGGACGGTGATGGACCCTCATCTCGTGTATGAAGCGTTCCGCATTGCCGCCGAGCTGGATGTGCCGATCAGCTCGCATTGCGAGGATCACCGGCTGGTGAGCGGCGGCTCCCTGAATCGGGGAGTGGTCAGCAGGCAGTTGGGGGATCCGGGCATACCGGCGCTGGGCGAAGAGCTCATCATCGCCCGGGATATTTTGTTCGCCGAGGAGACGGGCGCAAGACTGCATATCCAGCACGTTTCCACAGCCCGCGGCGTTCAACTGATCCGCGAGGCCAAAGCTCGCGGGGTTCGGGTGACCGGCGAAGGAGCGCCGCACCATTTCTCGCTGACGGACGAGCAAGCGCTTGTTAGCGGCACCTTGGCTAAAGTCAATCCGCCGCTGCGAACGGCGCAGGATGTCGAAGCCGTCATTCGGGGATTGGCTGACGGCACGCTTGATGCGATAGCTACCGATCACGCGCCGCATACGCTGGACGAAAAGTCGCTTCCGCTGGCGCAAGCTCCATTTGGCCTTGTCGGGCTTGAAACGGCAGTCGGGTTAACGTTCACCTGTCTCGTACATCGCGGAAAGCTGTCGCTAATGGAGGCGATTGCCAAGCTGACGGTACGCCCGGCTCATATTATGGGGCTTCCAGCCGGAAAACTTCAGGTCGGGCAAGCGGCGGACATCACGGTGATTAATCCCGTTAAAGAATGGATCGTCGACCCGGATGCGTTCCATTCGAAGTCGCAAAACACGCCTTTTAAAGGGATGAGGCTGCGAGGAAAAACGGTTCTGACCATGGTTGACGGAAATGTCGTTTACAATGATCTGTAATGGGGAAAACTTTCATTATCTGACACGAATCGGCAAAACCCCCTAATCGTTCAGAGACAAGAAAGCGCATCACGTCACATTATATTACATCGAAAATAAAAATGAAAAAATTTTCAAAAAAGAACTATTGGCACGGATAAAAATGATCGTTAAATTTTGTCCGTAAAGACATACCACCTAACATCTAAAAATAATAGACTGTTTGTATGTCTGAAAATAAGTCATATTTTGCATGTTGAAGATAAAGAATGACGAAAACTAAAAGAGGTGCTTACCACGTGTCGACAACTGCGATTCGCATCGAAGACGTTAATAAAATATATAAATCCAGCGGCGGGCGCGAAGTACAAGCGTTAACCCACATTAATCTGGATGTTCAGAAGAGCGAGTTCATTTCCATTATCGGACCTTCCGGCTGCGGCAAATCGACTTTGCTGCGCATCTTGGCCAATCTGGACACACCGTCGTCCGGCTCCATTCAATGGGAGACGTCGGCCGATCATATCGGTTTCGTGTTTCAGGACGCTACGCTGCTGCCTTGGAAAACGGTTTATCAAAACGTGATGTTTCCGCTGGAAGTGAAAAAAATGGCGACCAAAGAAAACATCGCCAACCTCGACAAGCTGCTTGAGCTTGCAGGGCTCAAAGGATTTGAGAAGGCATATCCCCGTGAGTTGTCCGGCGGTATGAGACAGCGGGTATCGATTGTCCGGGCGCTTTCCTATAATCCGGACGTGCTGCTGATGGACGAGCCGTTCGGCGCGCTGGACGCGCTAACGCGCGACAAAATGGGGATCGAGCTGCTGCGGATTTGGAATGAGACCAAAAAGACAATTTTATTCGTCACGCATAGTATTTCGGAAGCTGCTTTCTTGTCGGACCGGGTCATCGTGATGTCTCCGCGTCCCGGTAAAATTGACGAAATCATCGATATCGACCTGCCTCGTCCGCGCGAGGTGGATGTTAAGGAAACAGCCGAGTTCGGAAGCTACGTGAAGAAGCTAAGGGAAGTGCTGGGCTGATGGCTAAGATCAGAGTCGTAGTAGAATACTTCGTTGCTATTGCTATCCTTGTGTTGGTATGGTACGCCTACGTCGTCGCTTTTGAAGTTCCCGAATTCATTCTGCCGCTTCCTGCCGAAGTCGGCAAAGCGTTTATCGAGATGTTCTCCAGTCAGAATGTGCTTCACCACTTCTCCGTCACGGCGGGCGAGGTACTGGCCGGCTTTGTGTTAGGCATTGTGCTTGGTTATGTGATCGGATATTCGATCGGCAAGGTCAAGGTGCTTGAAGAAGCGCTGATGCCCTACATTTTGCTGGCGCAAACGGCTCCGAAAATTGCGCTTGCTCCGCTGTTTGTCATCTGGTTTGGTCTCGGATTTACGTCCAAGCTGGTGCTTATCATCTCCATGGTGTTTTTCCCGGTCATGCTGGGAGCCGTCTTCGGCTTAAAAAGCATTACCTATAATATGAAATGCCTGATGCAAATAACCGGATTAAACTGGTGGCAAAAAATCGTTCAAGTTGAGCTGCCTTATTCGCTGCCGCAAATTTTTGCCGGTCTCAAGGTAGGTATGGTTCAGGCGGTTATCGCCTCGATTGTGGCCGAATGGATTTCAGGGGAAAGCGGTCTTGGGTATTTGCTGGTGTACAACAGCACAACCTATAATACGCCGATGCTGTTTGCGAGCATCATTTACACGATTGTTGTCGGCATTATTTTTTACGCGCTTATCGGGTTTCTGGAGGACCGCTTCTTGTTCTGGCACGAATCCAAGCAAATAGGCAAGTAAGCAAAACGGCAATCTGGAGAGGAGGTGACGATACATTGAGCAATAGATTCATTCAAGCGGATTTCCCTCTATACGAAGGCACCAAAGTACCTCATCTGCGGATTGCGGAAGGCGATGTAGCTCCTTGCGTATTGCTTCCGGGCGACCCGGGGCGGGTCGATCTGATCGGCGATTTGTTCGACAGTTATCAGATCTTAAGCTCGAATCGTGAATTTAAAGTAGGTACGGGCGACTATCACGGCACTCCCGTATCCGTATGTTCGACCGGCATCGGCGGTCCTTCCACCGAAATTGCGGTGCTCGAGCTGCTGCGTCTGAAAGCCAAATGCCTGCTGCGTATCGGCGGTACTGCAGCGATTCAGGAAGGCATCGATTGCGGCGACATCATTATCAATACGGGCAGCGTGCGGCTCGGCGGTTCCACTTCCCATTACGCCCGACCGGAATACCCGGCCGTTGCGAACCATTATGTTGTGCAAGCGCTGATCGAAGCATGCGAAAGATTGGGTCACCGTTATCATCTCGGCATTGGCGCAACAACGTCTTCGTTTTATCACGGACAGGGACGTAATGTTAGCCCCATGAATTATTCCGCCAATATTATCGATGAAATGAAAGCACTTGGAGTCATTAATCTGGAGATGGAGTCGGAGACGATTCTGACGATCTCTTCCGTACTTGGGGCGTATGCGGGAACGCTGCTTGTCGTTCATGCCAACCGCGTCACCAATCAATGGCTGGTCGATTATGAAGAAAGCCAACTCAAGATGTGCAAAACGGCCTTGCTGGCAGTCGAAATCCTAACAAAAAAAGGGGTATTTTAAGATGAAAAAATGGGTAAGCCTTGTTCTTGCAGTCATGCTCATTACCGTGCTTGCAGCTTGCGGCTCCAAACCGGGCAATGAAGCGGCTCCGGCACCTGCGGCCGGCGGCGAAAAGCCAAAAGAAGTTAAGAAAGTAACGATCCAAATCGACGGAGCTGCCGTTCCGTATTATGCGCCTCTGTATGTTGCGAAGGAGCAAGGATTTTTTAAAGAGCAAGGTCTTGATGTCGACTTTGTTTATGCCGATGCGGCAAGCATCGTGAAGAACGTAGCTGCGGACAATGTGCAGTTCGGTTTCCCGAACGCGGACGCTGTCATTACGGCTAAATCGCAAGGTATTCCGATCAAAGTGGTGCATACGACGTACCAGCACGGTCTGGGCGCGACGATCTTCAAGAAAAGCAAAGGCATTAAAGGCCCTCAAGATTTGAAAGGCAAAACCGTTGCCGTAACCAGCTTCGGCAGCCCGAACTACATTCAATTGCAAGTATTGGCCGAGAAAAGCGGCTTTAACGTGAAGGACATCAATACGAAGATCGTAGGTACCGGCGCGATCGTCAACGCACTTGTCGCCGATGAAGTGGACGCGATCACCTTCTCCATGCTGAGAACCGTTGAGCTGAAAAACAGCGGCGTCGATGTGGAAGAAATTCGTTCCGACGACTTCTTGCCTTCCTTCGGTAACGTCGTTGTTGTATCCGACAAATTTTTAAGCTCCAGCAAAGATACGGTGACCGGTTTTAATAAAGCACTCAACAAATCGCTGGATTACATTATTAACGGCCACGCGAAAGAAGCGATCGACATGTCGATCAAGAAGTATGCGCAATCGTCCGAAGGCAAACAAGACATCACCGAGAAAATTTTCAACGATGTGTTTATCCCTTACTTGTGGCAAAGCGATTTGACGAAAAAAGACGGCTACGGCGCTGCCGACATGGCAAGATGGCAGGCGGCAATCGATACTCAGAAAAAATACGATATCATTAAAACGGACGTAAAAGCTGAGGATCTGGTTGTTCCGAATTTGAAGTAATGCAGGTGATATTCCATGAGTAAATACGGACGTAAAACCTCCCTCATCATCGTTACGTTTATCGTGTTCCTATTGTTGTGGCAGGCCTATGTTTCCGTCTTTCATGTGCCGGTGCAGATTTTGCCGGGTCCGTCATTGTTTTTCTCCAAATTTCTGAACATCCTGCAGATGGGCGATATGGGCACACATATCGGGATGACGTTGTATGAGATCGCTGTAGGTTTTGTCATCGGCTGTTTGCTGGGTCTTGTATTCGGTTATTTGCTGGCCAAAAGCGTGCTTCTGGAGCGGCTCTTCACTCCTTATATCGTATTGGCCCAGATCGCGCCGAAAATTTCCATAGCGCCGTTGTTTCTGCTGTGGTTTGGTCTGGGAGCGACGTCGAAGGTTGCGCTCGTCATTCTTGTTGTGTTTTTCCCGATCATGGTTAATACGATTATCGGCATTCGTTCGGTGGAGAAAAACATGCAGGATTTGCTGCACATCCTGAAAGCCAACGCCTGGCAGCGGTTTTACTCCGTGGAGATTCCATATTCGCTGCCGTCGATTTTGTCAGGGGTGAAAGTATCCACCACATATGCGATTACCGGTGCGGTCATCGGCGAAATGATCGGCGCGAAAGCGGGTCTCGGCTATCTCGTCATATTGGGCAGCGAGACGTACGATATCAACATGATTTTGACCGCGGTTATTTTGCTCAGCGTAATGGGACTACTGCTGTATTTGCTGTCCGGTTATGCGGAGAAAAAGCTGCTGCGCTGGCATGAATCGCAGGAAGTCATCATGTAATACCAAGCTAGTCGATTTCACCTACCCCGGCGTATTTGCGTTCTGATGCAGAACTAAAGCGTCGGGGTGTTTCTTTTCCGAATACCGGGCTACCCGGTTATCCAAGCAGACAAATTAAGCGGTATTCTTTCGGCTTCAGCTACAACGACTGTCTTTTTGTTGTCATTTATAATGGGGAAAAAGTAGGTTATTGGGGTGAAAACCGTGAATATAGCTCGTTTGGAGAAAACGCTGCAGGAAATCAACGAGATTGGCGCTACGGAAGCGCAAGGGATTACAAGGCTTGGCTTTTCCAAGGAGCATTGGCAAGCGCAGCAATATGTGATTAGATCATGCAAAGCGGAAGGCATGGCGGTCCGTGTCGACGCCTGCGGCAATGTAATCGCCCGCCGGGAAGGCAGCCAGCCGGATCTCCCGGCGGTGGCATGCGGATCGCATCTGGATACGGTATATCAGGGAGGCCGATATGACGGCGCTCTTGGCGTTGCGGCCGGTTTGGAATTAGTGCGCAGCTTAAATGAGAAAGGGATCGTCACACGGCATTCGATTGAGCTGATTTCATTCGCTTGCGAAGAGTCGGCTCGGTTTGGCGTTTCGACGGTAGGCAGCAAGGCGATGGCCGGCAAGCTGGACGCCAAGCGGCTGGAGAAGCTTCTGGACAAAGAGGGGATTTCATTTTCGGAAGCGCTGACGGGAGTGGGCCTGGACTTTGCGGGCATTGAATCGGCAAGGCGGAACGGGAAGGAGCTCAAAGCATTTTTTGAGCTTCATATCGAGCAGGGGCCGGTGCTGGAAAACAGCGGGTTGTCGATCGGCATAGCAACCGGAATTGCGGCTCCTACGCGGCTGGATGTCACGATTGAAGGGAAAGCTTCGCATTCGGGGACGACGCCGATGAATTTGCGCAAGGATGCGCTGCTCGGCGCAGCGGAAATTGTGACAGGTCTGGAGCGAGCTGCACTGGCGGAAACGAAGTATGGCACAGTAGCTACGGCGGGTGTGTGCGATGTGCATCCAGGGGCGATGAATGTCATTCCCGACTGGGTTAACTTGAAGCTGGACATTCGCGGCACCAATAAGGAATCGCGACAAGCGGTTCATAACCGGCTGCTCGATATTTTTCGTTCGCTTGTGGCCAGCAGGGGTTTGAAGTTAACGACTCGGGTGCTCAGCGACGAAGACCCGGTGCTCCTTGACGAAGCGGTGGCCGGTTATTTGGCGGCATGCTGCGAGGAGGACGGAACCGCATTTACTCGTATGGTCAGCGGAGCGGGCCACGACGCGATGAATATGGCGGGCCTCTGTCCGACGGGCTTGATTTTTATACCGTCCCGGGACGGTTTAAGCCACCATCCGGACGAATACAGCTCGCTGGAACACATCGCGTGCGGCGCCAAGCTGCTGGAGAAAGCGGTGCTCGGATATGCCGAGGCTGTCAGCGGCGAATCGCTTTCTTATTTTACTAATCTGAACAGGAGCAACCAAGATGAAAGCGGCAAAGCTAAACATATTGTCTAACCGGCAGGTGAGCGAGCGTTATTGGCATATGATCGTCGACGCTTCCGAACTGCAGGAAGAAGTGCGGCCGGGTCAATTTTTTAACGTTCGCTGCGCCGATGAATATTTCCCCTTGCTCAGAAGGCCTTTCAGCATTTATCGCATTAATAAGGATAACCAAACGTTGGAGTTTCTATATCTAGTCAAAGGAATCGGGACACAACGCCTGACTGAACTGAAAGCGGGCGGCCAGGCGGATATTTTCGGACCGCTCGGTCAAGGTTTTTCGTTCAACGTCCAAAGCGGGACGATTCTTATGTTGGCCCGTGGCGTCGGGATCGCCACCTTGGCGGCTCTTGCGCAGGAAGCGGCCGAGCGCGGCATTCAAAGCGTGGCGATTCTCAGCGCGAGAACACGCAACGATCTGCTTGCGGCCGAAACGCTGCAAGGTTTTGGGGCGCAGATCTACGTGGTGACGGAAGAGGAAGGAACCAGCGGCGTGGAGCACGTGCGCGCTTTGCTGGAACGCATCATGAGCGAACGTGAGATCAGCGCGGCGTATACGTGCGGCTCGCGGCGCTTGTCCCGACTGCTGCAGGAGATGACTGCGGAGAAACATATTTTTGCGGAGATTGCGCTTGAGGAAAATATGGGCTGCGCGATGGGCGTCTGCTTTGCCTGCGTTTGCGATATTCACGATGCTGAAGGCGTAGCGCGGACGGTTCGCGTCTGTAAGGAAGGTCCCGTGTTTCCGCTGGAACAGGTGGTGCTGTCATGAGTGAATTCAAGGAACCGAAATTAAACCTGGAGGTCCGTATCGGCAGCCTCCGTCTGCAAAATCCGATTATGCCGGCTTCCGGCGCTTTTGGCGAAGAGATGGAGGACATCGTTGATTTCCGGCAGCTGGCGGCTTTTGTGCCGAAAAGCATTACCAAGGAACCCCGTAAAGGCAATGCGACGCCAAGGGTTTGCGAAGTGCCGGCAGGCATGATCAACTCGATCGGCATTCAAAGCAAAGGGATCGAGTATTATTTGGCCAACACGCTTCCGTATTACCGGAAATACGACATTCCGTTAATCTCCAGCATATCCGCCGACTCGGTCGATGAATTTGCGGAAATGGCGGAAATCATCAGCAGGGAGCAAGGAGTAGAAGCGCTGGAGTTGAACATCTCCTGCCCCAATCTGAAGGGCAACGGTCTTGCCTTCGGCATGGACCCGGAAGCGACGCGCAGCCTGGTCCGCAAGGTGAAGGAAGTGACGGATAAGCCGGTGATCGCCAAGTTGTCCCCGAATGTCACAAGCATTCAGGAGATCGCGATCGCTGCTCAAGACGGCGGGGCGGACGGCTTAAACGTAGCCAACACGATACTGGCGATGGCGATCGATATCCATTCGCGCCGGCCAAAAATCGGCAACGTCATGGGCGGTTTGTCCGGCCCTGCGGTGAAGCCGGTTATCGTGCGTATGATTTATCAGGTCAGCCAAGTGTCGCATCTGCCGATTATCGGCTGCGGCGGCGTGATGAACGGCGAAGACGCGATTGAAATGATGCTGGCAGGGGCTACCGCCGTACAGGTCGGTACGGCCAGCTTCATCAATCCTACGGCTATGAATGACATCCTGCGCGATATGAAAAACTACATGATTAGCCATAAGATCACCGATATTCACGATCTGATCGGGAAGGTAGAGGTGGGGTATCCATGTTCTTAAAGTCCCCGAAATCACGCATTATTTTGGCCTTGGACACGCCGGACCGTGAGCAAAGCTTGCATGTGATGGACCAATGCCGGGACGCTGTCGATGCAATCAAACTGAATTATCCTCTTGTGCTGCAAGAGGGTCTCTCTTTTATTGGGGAATTAAAGAAAAAGTATGATTTGCCGATTATCGCCGACTTCAAAATCGCCGACGTCCCCGTAACAAACAACCGGATCGTGCGGCTCGCCAAAAATGCCGGTGTCGATGCGGTCATGGTGCACGGGTTTATCGGTCCTGACGCAATCATGGAAGTTAAGGAAGTGGCGGGCGACGATATGGGCGTGTTTGTTGTCACCGAGTTGACTCATCCGGGCGGGCTGGAGTTCACCCGGCCGCACGCCAAACAATTTGCCGAGATGGCGGCTTATTTAGGCTGTTACGGCATCCAAGCTCCGGGCACAAGACCGGAGCAAATTCGCGTTATGCGGGAAACGGTTGGACCGGATATGAAGATTATCGCCTGCGGTATCGGCGCTCAAGGCGGCACGCTGCAAGCGGCTATTGAGGCCGGAGCCGACTTCGGCATCATCGGCAGAAGCATCTACGAGGCCGATGATCCGCGTGAAGCGGCAATGTCGCTCGCACGTTCGTGCGCCGAGGAACCCGACGTTGTCAAGGACGTCAGCGTGGTGAGATACTGCTCGGAGACGGAATCGTACACGCTGCGCGTGGAGCCGGCCCGGGAAATACGTGAGATTCTGAAGCGGTTTATCGGTTATTGCCAAAGCCGCCGCATCGGGCTGACGCTCCATCATGACGGTGGCATCTTGCTCCGCAAAGGCAAAAACATCATTCACATTTATAATGACGGCAGATGCCTGCTCAGCAATATTTCTTCGGTCGCTGAAGGCGAAGAGCTTGCACGCCGTTGGCTTGAGGAAATTCGCAGCGACATGAACAATTTATAGGAAAATAACGACACTTTTTTAACGGGGGGTTACGAAAAGCATGATGAACCTGATTCGCAACTTGAATATCCGGTACAAAATTTTGCTTTTAAATGTAACTGCCGTATGTTTCATCGTGCTTATTTCACTTATCGGATACTACTACATGACAAGCATGGCTGCAAATACACGGGAAGTTTACGAAAATCGGCTGCTGCCGATCAAATGGGTCGGTTCGATCCAAACGAGCATGCGCGTCTATGAAGCGAATATGCTGGAGTTTATGCTGACCAAAGACGAGCTGCTGAAGACGAAAATGGCCAAGCAAGATGAGGCTATTAATGAAGCGGTCGGGCTTTATGAAAAGCAGGCGGCGGACGCGGAGGAGCTGAAGCTGTTCCAGCAGTATAAGGACGCGCTTCCCGGGTATAGGGACAGTGTGGGCAAAATCATCGAGCTGGCGGCTGCGGGCAAAGAAGCGGCGGCCTATGACATGTTTAATCAGGCAAGTGTGATCGGCAATCAAATTAACGCCAGCTTGGCCGATTTGGCGGCTTACAACGAGCAGGTGGCCGACCGGCTGCATCAAAAAACGGAAAGTGAATCGAGCACTGCACAGATCATTGCGCTGGTGTCGACTTTGGCGTCTATCGCTTTGTTTATCGCCATTGGCATGCTGATCAGCCGTGTCATCACCGGACCGTTAGTAGCGCTGCAGGCGCTGATGAACGAGGCGGAAGCCGGCAATCTTTCCGTGAGCGGGGACTACCCGTACCAAGACGAGGTAGGCCGTCTGACCGGCTCGTTTAACAAGATGCTGCAAGGGCTTCGGGGGCTTGTCCTCCAAGTGGCGGACCATGCGATGACCATCTCGGCCAGTGCGCAGCAGCTGTTGGCCAGTACGGAGCAAGGAACCCGGGCGTCGGAGCAGATCGCTGCGTCCAGCGAACATCTGGCCCAGGAGCTGGACAAACAGATGAGCAGCTTGGAGCAAGCGGCCGGGGCTGTGTTGGATATCCGGCAAAACATCGATTCGATCGGGCGCAACAGCGGCAAAGTATACGAATCCGTCGTGCAGGCGGCTTCCGCTTCCAAGGAAGGGGCAACTACGGTATCGGCCGTGTCCGAGCAGATGAAATCCATTTACGGCGCCGTTCAGGATATGGATTCGCTGGTGGACATGCTTGGCAGAAATACGTCGGAAATCACTAAATTTATCGACATCATTCGAGAAATTTCAACGCAAACTAACCTGCTTTCTTTAAATGCCGCCATTGAAGCGGCAAGGGCGGGAGAAGCGGGACAAGGGTTCACCGTCGTGGCGGATGAAGTGCGGAAGCTGGCGGATCAGTCGGCAGCCTCCTCGGTTGAGATCGGCAAGCTGATCGCGGCGCTTCAAGGCGAAATGAAACGTATCGGCAGCACCATGCAGAAAGGGCTGTACGAAGCGGAGCAAGGTTTGCAAAAGACGGTCGAAACGCAGGTCGCCTTCGAGCACATCGACACGGCGGTCGATCATGTCTATTCAGGAGTCGCCGGCGTGAAGGGCACGATTGACCACTTGATCTCGGGCAGCGAGCGTATCGCCGCAGCGATGGAAGTGGTCAGCCATGTCGCCAAGGAAGGCATGGCCGTCAGCGAGCAGGGCAGCGCATCAAGCCAGGAGCAATTTTCGAGCATGGAGGAAATCCGTCACTCGGCCGAATCGCTGGCTAAGCTTTCCGAGGAACTTCAAGAATCGCTGCACAGCTTCAAGCTGTAACGACGCGGTATAAGCAGTATACATAGTTCAGCAAAAGGAGACCTCTTGTACATAGGGTCTCCTTTTTTCGTTCTCAGCATAACAAAAAAAGCTTAAACAAGCGGTAATTTCTTTGCTTGATTTAAGCTTTTACCTATTGTTATGTTTTGATGGACCCGACCAGCATTCCTTTGATGAAATGCTTTTGCAGGAACGGATACACCAGCATGATCGGGATCGTTGCAATAATGATAACCGCCATTTTCAAGCCTTCCGGTGAAATGAGCGTCATCATATCAGAAGTGACGTCCGACGAACCCATATTATCCGTAATGACGATTTCTCTCAGCCGCACTTGAAGTGTAATAAGCGAGCGTTTGTCGATGTAGTATATGGCCTGCGAGTACATATTCCAGTTGGCAACGGCATACATTATGCCCATCGTCGCCATGACCGGCTTCGACATGGGCAGCACAATGTTCCAGATCATGCGAAATTCGCCGCAGCCATCGATTCTGGCCGAATCCAGCAATTCATTTGGCAAATTCATGAAAAATGAGCGCATCACGAACAAATTGTAAGCACTAATGGCGGCAGGAATCATCAGCGCCCATAGGGTATTCAGCATATGCAGGTTTTTTAGAAGCAGGTAGTTCGGAATGAGCGGTGCGTGAAAAATCATCGTAATCAGCACCATGATGAGCGCTGGTTTTCTATAAAGATACTCCGGTCTGGATAATGGATATGCTAAGCTTGCGGTTGCCGCCAAGTTGATCAAAGTACCGCCAACCGTAATAATCACACTGTTGCGGAAGGCAACCCAGATGGACGGGTCTTTCAAAATCAAATGATAATTCTCGAGCGTAAATCCAACCGGCCATATCCCGATCGCTCCGCTATTGATCGCATCGGCGTTACTGAACGACTGGGCGAGAACATTCAGAATCGGGAGCACCATCGTGAGTCCGATGAGCAATAGAAAAAGCATGTTAAACAGCTGGAATGCACGCTGGCCTTTCGTTATAATCACAACTCAAACCTCCTCGGCTACAATTAATAAAGTCCGTCGCCGGTCATTTTTTTGCTAAGTATGTTGCCAATCATAATCATAACCAGACCAACAAGCGATTTGAAAATACCGATTGCCGTAGTATAGCTATACTGCCGATCGATAAGTCCTGCGCGATAGACGTAGGTGTCTAAAATCTCTCCATTTTCACTGTTGAGCGAATTCAGAAACACAAATACGCGTTCAAAACCGAAGTCCATAAATCGTCCGATGTGCAGTAAAAACAAAATGACAATAACAGGCAGGATCGACGGAATGGTGATGGAGATGACTTGGCGAAATTTGCCCGCCCCATCGAGGTCGGCGGCTTCGTATAAGTCGGGATTGATGCCTGCGATTGCAGCCAGATAAATAATTGTACCCCAACCGCTATCTTTCCAAATGCCGGATCCGATAAGAAGCGAACGAATGTAAGTATTTTCCCCAAGGAAATAAATCGGTTCGATATGAAACCAGCCAAGCACATGATTTACGACGCCGTTTGTCGGAGACAACATGCTGACAATCATACCTCCGACGATGACCCATGAAAGGAAATGCGGCATGTAGATGACCGTTTGCATAATCCTTTTGTACACATGGATACGGATTTCATTCAGCAAAATGGCTAATACGATGGGGATTGGAAAGGCGAATATGAGGTCGTAAATACCAATCAGAAGCGTATTTTTTAAAATAATAAGAAACTCGTCATAAGCAAACATCCGCTCGAAATGGGCAAAGCCAACCCAAGGGCTGTCCGAGATTCCTTTGAAAATGTTGTAATCCTGAAACGCAATGATCGAACCTGACAAGGGAATGTACTTAAAGACCATAAAATACAAAAGCCCCGGAATGGAAATTAAATACAGAGGCCAATATTTCAAGATAAACGCCCTTTTGGTTTTTTTAGAAGTAAACTGATATATCACTTGTCCCGACGTATCCGTTTTTGAAGCCATGTTCATTTTCTCCTTCCCATACTGCGAACCATGAATTCATCATACTATGGCGATGGAGAGGCATCCATGTGAAAACTTTGAAGACACATGTGTTTTTTTATGGTTGCAGGCTATGCGCAGCTGCATGGGCTTTAGGAAAGGTTCATCTATTGCTCACTCCGTGCATACGTAGTAAGCTCAAATAGACGGCTTTTTTTATGTCAAAGATTGTTCCAAGAGCCGCTTTTGAACTCGTTATAAGCAATCCGTGAAGGGGGGATAGAACATGAGATTACTGATCGTAGACGACGAACCCATTATTCGCAATGGATTAACAAAGATGGCGAATGATTATTCGCAGCAGTTCGAAACCCTCGAAATGGCGACTAACGGCTTGGAAGCCATGGAGAGAATTATTCAAACGGAGCCCGACTTGGTGCTTACGGATATCCGTATGCCGAAAATGGACGGCCTGGAGCTTTGCCAGAAAATTCACGAACATTATCCGCATATTCAGGTAGTTGTCATTTCCGGATATAGCGATTTCGAATATGCACAAAAGTGTTTGTCTTACGGGGTCAAGCATTATTTGTTGAAGCCGGTAACGCCGCCCGATCTACACGAGCTGTTTGACCAGATAATGAAATCGCGGACGCCCGGTTACATCCCTGTTTCCAAATATGTCGAGTGGACTCTGCGGCTGGAGCAAAGCATCTGGTCGCTGCAGGAGGATGAACGACTCCAACTGCAGGCAGAATGGCGCGACCACTGCGCTCAAGTGTCTGCTCAGCAATTAAAAGAGTTACTGCATGATGTGACGGCGCTGCTGCAGAAAAATTTCCTAGAGAAAAAACGTCCGTTTCATTCCGGCGTAACCGAACCGTTTCAAGCGGCGACCAAAGCGGAGTTATTCCGCGAATTTGAAGATAGGCTGGACACACTTACAAACGATCTTCAGACCGCCCGTCGCGGTAATTTCAAAGACCCGATGGAGGAAGCGAAGGCTTATATCGACACACACTTGTCTGTTGAAGTTTCCTTGAAGGAAGTGGCCGATATCGTTGGGATCACGCCAACCTATTTCAGTGCCTTATTCAAAAAATTGACCAATGAAACGTTTGTTAGCTACCGAATTCATCGCCGCATGGAGAAAGCGCGCGAGCTGCTTTCTATTCCGCATATGCGCACCGTTGATGTGGCATCTGAAGTGGGCTACGACGACTATCCGCATTTTACGAAAACGTTTAAGAAAATATTCGGTATTTCCCCTTCGGAATATCGCTTATCGATCGGTATTAAATGAAAAATCTCAATTTATTTCAAAAACTGTTTCTCTCTTATCTGATCGTCATTTTGCTCTCGTTGGCTAGCGTAGGTGTTTTTTCTTACTGGACTTCCTCAGGGGAGCTGGACCAGCTTGTGGAAAGCCAGCTGTCGCAGGTAGTTGAAAATGCAGTGCACCATACGGATCTTTACATTCGCGCTTACGAGCGGGCGATGGTATCACTTTTGAACAGCAATGACGTAAAGCGATTCATTGACCTCCCTCAGGGGGAAATCGGCTATCCTTACTATGAGCTGCGTAAGGTGATCAAGGAGCTTGGCATTGAACCGGCATTTATTCGCAATCCGGAAATTGCCGACATCTTTCTGCTCAGCTTTAACGATAATGCGATGTATTTCTATAACGATTCGAATGGCGAATCGTTTAGCAAAGAGCAGACTCGCCAGCAACTGAAGTTTTACGTAGAAAACACGAATCCGGAAGGCAAACTTAGCGTTCTGAACCACAGTATCCTGCCGAATCAAAATAATTTGATGCTGACGCTAGTACGGCGCATACGCGGGCTTTCATCTACGGAACCTATGGGTATTCTGGCGATTGAATTACGCGCATCGGAACTGGCGGAATTATGGAAAGGCATCGAGCTTGGAAAGAACGGTTACTTTTTCATAGCTGATGAGAATGGCCGGTATGTTTACCTTCCGGATGTGAAGCAGGTCGGCAGTACTTTGCCTGAAACCATCAAGCAGCAGGTCCTCCAAGCCGGTCCTCATGCTTTTACCGCACAGATTGACGGTAAAGAGATGATGTTTATGAGCCGGAGTTCCAACTATGGCAATTGGCGGCTGGTCGTCTCCATGTCGGTTGATGAATTGCACAAACCGGTAAATACGATTCGAACCACAACGATTGTTGTCGGTTTGTTCACGTTAATCTTGGTGTTATGGCTTGCTTTCCGTTTCAGTAAAACAATTACGGGACCCATTCGCATATTAAAAAGCGCGATGCGTCAAACGGAACAAGGGAACTGGGCGACGATTCCGATCCCGGAGCATCGCGATGAAATCGTTGAGCTAATGAGCCGTTACAATTTGATGGTGAACCGGCTTTCGGAGCTGGTCGACAAGGTGTATCAGGCTGAGCTCAGCGATAAGGAAAGCCGAATGGAACGGCAGAAGGCGGAATTTCAGTCGATGCAGCTGCAGATCAACCCGCACTTTCTGTACAATACGCTGGAAACCATCGTGTGTTATGCGGTCATCCGCGATTCAAAGGAAATCTCCGAGATCGTCAAAGCGTTATCGTATATGCTGCGTTATTCCGTACGAACGAATTTGGAAGAAATTACGGTCGCCAACGAACTTAAGCATATGCTGCATTTTCTTGTGGTGCTGCAGCATCGAATCGGCAGGGAGTTTGAGGTTGACGTAGCTATTCCGCCTGAGTTTTTGCTGCGGAACATGGTGCGCTTAACACTTCAGCCGCTTGTGGAAAATGTGTTTAAGCACGCCTTTCCGGATGGTGTGGAGGATTACCATTATGTGCGCGTTAATGCGGGCGAAGATGAGCATATCTTTTGGGTCACCGTCGAAGATAATGGGGCAGGCATAAGCGAAGCTAGGCTTGAGGAGCTGCGGGAAAAGCTTGATGCGAACCGGCTGGCAGATCGGGAAAGCAAATCTCCTGACGGAATCGGCGGGATTGGTGTTGTCAATGTTCACAGGCGAATTCAAATGGTATTCGGCGAACAGTATGGATTGAAGATTGAGAGTGAGCTGGATAAAGGAACAAAGCTAACGATGATTATGCCGGCGGATGGGAGAAGCATCGGAGACTAAATAGGGTTCATGGAAGAAAAAAGGAAGGAAGCTTCGTGTTGAAGCAATCCTTCCTTTTTTCAGAATATGAGTATAACCATGATCTAATCGCAGCTTCCTTCGGCAAGGAGTACCCGATAAGTTTGTCCTGCCTGTGCAGCAAACTCGACAATGGCGCCATTATTGGTGAACGCAACTGCCGCTCCATCTTCACATTGCACAAAAAGCTGTTGTTCATAGCGAATGCGGCATGTTCCCGTTTGACCGGCACGTATTTGCGCTTCCTGAAGTTGCCCTGCTCGCCAGCGGATGTTGATGCCAAATGCCCCGCGGGCGCGCAATCCCTTAATTTCTCCATCCTGCCACGCTGCTTTGGGCAGGGCAGGCAGCAATTCAATAACGCCGCCATGGGACTGGAGCAGCATCTCCGCAATACCCGCAGTTGCGCCAAAGTTGCCGTCAATTTGAAACGGAGGATGGCAGTCGAGCAGATTCGGATACGTGGACGCAGCTATCAGTTTACGGATATGCTCGTATGCAGCAGCTCCGTCCCCAAGCCTTGCCCAGAAGTTAATGATCCAAGCCCGGCTCCAGCCCGTATGGCCGCCTCCGTTCGCGAGTCGCCGCTGTAAGGTTTGCTTAGCGGCTTCCGCCAGCTCCGGCGTCTGGTGCTTGTCAATCATTTCTCCAGGGTGCAGAGCGAATAATTGGGAAATGTGGCGGTGTCCGGGTTCGGCTTCTTCGTAATCTTCCAGCCACTCCATGATCTGTCCGTGCTTGCCGATTCTAATGTCCGGCAGCCGTTTGATCGCTGCTTCCAAGCGGCGGCGAAGCGTTCCATCCGCTTGGATGATATGTGACGCCTCCATACAAGCATGGAATAACGTATGAACAATTTGCATATCCATCGCAGGTCCCATGCATAAATTTCCGCGAGTCCCGTCCGGAAGAACAAACTTGTTCTCAGGAGAAATGGACGGTCCCGTTACGAGATGACCTTGGCCGTCATCGACCATATACGCGAGCAGAAATTCCGCCGCCTCCGCCATTACCGGATAGGCTTGTTCTGCAAGGAACGTTACATCCATGCTGTACCGGTAATGCTCCCACAGGTGCAGAGATAGCCAAGCAGCGCCTAGCGGCCAGATGGAGGAAGAAATAAGCATGCCTTCGATGCGTGTTTCTCCCCAAATATTCGTATTATGATGCGCGACAAATCCTTCGCAGCCATAAAGGTCTTGCGCTGTCTTCCGGCCATGCGGCCGCATGCGTTCGATGAGATCAAACAACGGTTCATGGCATTCGGCAAGTCCGCACGACTCCGCAGGCCAATAATTCATTTCCGTGTTGATATTGATCGTATATTTGGATTCCCAGGGCGGCGTATAGCTGTCGTTCCATATGCCCTGCAGGTTAGCCGCCATGCTGCCCGGACGCGAGCAAGATATAAGCAAGTACCGCCCATACTGAAAAAAAAGCTCGACCAAGCTGTTGTCCTCATGGCCGGCTTTGACGAGCTCCAGCCTCCGGTCCGTCGGCAGTTTGGCCTGAACTTCAGCGGTTTCTGCTGAAATATTCAGCAAAACCCGGTTGAATTTCTCCGCATACTCCTCGATATGGCTGCGTTTTAGCTGCTCGTACCGCTCCGCCGCTGCAGCTTCTACCCGCGCGAGACATGCATCTTCCGGCTTCGCTGAACGGAAAGTCGATTCCGCAGCAATCAAGAAGGTCACGGCATTCGCACCTTCGACCGACAGGGAATCGCCAATCGTTCGGACAAAACCCTCTTCGGCGACAGCTTTCACTGCGCAGGTGAATCGGATGCCGTCCGTGCCGCTTTCACCTTCCATAAGTATCGTATCCGCCGCAATCGCCCGGCTGCCTCCGTCAAACGGCCGCCGCATCAGATTCGCGCTGCAAGTCAGCCCTCCCGGATGGTCGCATGTTACACGTACGACCATCACTTGATCGGCCGCGCTGCTGAAATACTCACGCCGGTAGCTGGTTGTGCCGATCCGATAACTGACCGTGGCGACCGCTGTTTCCAAATCCAGCTCGCGGACATAGGCCTCCGCAGGCAGCTGATGATGAAGAAACCAGACAAGCAAATCGCCTAACGGCTGATACGGGCTGTAATACTTAGGGCCTGACATTAACGCCATCCGGCTTAGATGCTCGGCTTCTTCCTGCTTGCCTTGCATGAGCATCCGGCGAATCTCCGCTAAATGCGACTGTGCGTCCGGATTATTCGCTTGCTTGGGTCCGCCATACCAAATGGTATCTTCATTCATTTGAATTTTCTCTTGTGCAGGCGCTCCGTGAATCATCCCGCCCAAGCGCCCGTTGCCGATCGGCAGCGCCTCGTCCCATTTGGCTGTCCATTTCTCATACCATAGTTTTAAAGGGGGGCGTCCCTTACCTAATTCAGTCATTGTGTTCCCTCTCTTTCATATAAAATGAGCAATAATGAAGGAAAAGTATTTGTCCGACTGCCTGGGCAGGAACAAATACTTTCTATGATCGTTGCAATTAATTTATATTTTTCGAAACAATAACGCCAGTACCTTGTTTATAGCGCTCTGTCGCTTCTTTCAAAATCTCATTGCCACCTTTATTTTTATACTCCTCAATCACCTTCGGCCAATCGGAGATAGGTTCCTTGCCATAGATCATCTTGATCATATGATCGATGATCAATTTCGGCCCCACATCGTCGGCTTGAGGCGCTACATCCGGAAATTTGGCGGTCGATTGCAGCGCAGGCACAAAACGTACTGAACCGAGTCCTTCCTTCGAGACAACCGTATCCAATGCCTTAATCATCTCACGTCCGTTTTCCGTCAATTCTTCTTTGGCTTTATTGTACGCGCCATCGTGGACAAGCCAGAAGATGCCGCGGAATATGTCATCGTCAACCGCATCCGGCGTCGTTGGCTGTTTAAAATTAACTTTGCCGTTTTCCATGGTGTACGTTTCGCCTTCGATACCGAAGGAAAAGTATCTTTCTGCTTCAGGTGTCGTCATCCATTCAAAAAACTTAATAATCTGAATCGCTTTATCTTTGGGTACTTTGTTATTGATGTAAAAGGACGTATTGACGCTCGAATAGAGGAGGTGACCTCCATAGTTCTCCGGTCCGCGCGGCGATGCAACGATTTCAATTTTGGCATCCGGAATGGCACTTTTGTATTTGTCGCGATAGCTGCCCAAATCTTTTGCATTCGCCGACCACATGCCGGCTTTGCCTGCTTCAATGTTTTTCGCATAATCCGTTTGGGAGATCGAAGCGAAGTCTTTGGGAATCAAGCCTTCATCAAACATCGTCTTAAACGTCTGCAGTGCTTTCATCATATTCTCGGAATCAAAAAACTTCGGTACAACTTGATCTCCTTGAATTTCAAATTGCGCAGGAAGAACATCGTAGGCCCCAAGCAGCGTATCCGCGTATTTGAAGTTTTCCCGCATCTGATAAGGGTTGGCCACTCCTTGCTTTTTAAGGGCGCGCATCACATTCAAGAATTCATCCACTGTCTTCGGAGCGGAAAGCCCGGTTTTTTCGAGCAGGTCTGTTCGGATATATAAAGCGCGCCGGGAAGGTGTGGACATCCACATGGGGATGCCGTACATTTTTCCGTTTAAGCTTGTTTCCTGCCAGGCATCCTTCGGCACCAATTTCATAAGGTTGGGAGCATATTCCTTCAGCAGATCGTCCAGCGGCATAAATACGCCGGATTCCACGGAGCCGGACATCCCTTTTGTGGTAGCGCCTCCAACATTCTGTACAACGTCAGGAAGGTCATTTGAGGCAAACATCAGCGACATTTTTTGATCGAAATCTTTTAAAGGGATCATACGCATGTCAATATCCGTGTTCGTAAGTTCCTCTAATTTCTTTACCCATTTTTCATTATTCACATCGGTCGATTTCTCGGCAAGCCTGCTTCCGCTTGTTGCCATGGACATGGAAAACTTTAATTTTTCATTTTTTTTGGAAGCATCACCGGATGTTGCGTTTGGCGTCGCTCCACTGCTGCAACCCGCTATTAGACTGACCGTTAGTGCACTGGTCAATGTCAACCCGATCACTTTTTTCATCTCATACGCTCCATTTAACTTAAGAATTAACCTCGCTTGGTTATCCATATCTTATATCGTATCCCAAGCAACGAGAATGTATTTTTTTACACTGGTGTTGTGTTCATTTTTGATTTTGACCTGAGAGGACGCCTTTTTGACGCCTGCTTGTCTGGCATAATGTTTGAAATTATTTTATAATGTTGTAGGGACTTTCCTTAAAGAACGTTATCTTAAATATTAAACATACAAGAGGTGCTAAAGATGAGTTTTTTTGATTTGAGCGGCAAAGTGGCATTAGTAACGGGCGGAGCCGTTGGTTTGGGCGGGGGCATTTCGCTTGGACTGGCGCAGGCCGGAGCGGACGTCGTGATCGTTACCAGCAACGACAGAAACCGCGAAACGCAAAATCAAATCGAAGCTATGGGCTGCAAAGCACATACGATCGTCGCTAACCTGATGGACGAGCAGGCTCTTCCCGGCGTCGTTGAGCAGGCGCTGCAGGCGATGGGCAAAATCGACATCCTTGTGAATAACGCCGGCATCATTCGCCGTACCCCTGCTGCGGACCACGCTGCACAGGATTGGTACGATGTGCTTAACTTGAACCTGAATTCGGCATTTTTCCTGTCTCAGCTCGTAGGCCGCGAGATGATCAAACAAGGCTCGGGCAAAATCATCAACATCGCTTCGATGTTGTCTTTCCAAGGCGGCATTAACGTTCCCGGCTATACTGCATCGAAACATGCGATTGCCGGCGTAACCAAAGCGCTGGCCAACGAGTGGGCTTCCAAAAACATCCAGGTCAATGCTATTGCGCCAGGCTACATGGCGACTGACAACACAACGGCATTACGTGCGGACGAAGAGCGCAGCGCGCAAATTTTGGTGCGCATCCCGGCTGCCCGTTGGGGTACACCGGAAGATATGCAAGGTCCTGTCGTATTCCTGGCTTCCAAAGCTTCCGACTACATGAGCGGTCACGTATTGTGCGTGGACGGCGGGTGGATGACGCGATAAGGAGTTTATCCGGCGATTGGAAATATGAGAATATTTATTCATGAAATGATATACGACGGAAAGAGATTGCTGCTCCACCGCCAATGAAAACCGTGTTTCTTTAATTTACCTTGCGGTAAAAACACGGTTTTCAAAAGCGGACGTAAACTTTCCGCAGCAATTCCCTTTCCTCTGTATATCTCATGGATAAATATTCGCAGCAGCGATCCGTTGGACAAACTCCTTACGGCTGGGTAAATAATAAAAAAGATAAAATATTAACCAGGCGCAGGGGGCCTGGTTTAAGGGGGGTATAACGATGGAGCAACGCAACGCACAGCAAATGTTCCGGCCGGAGATGATCACCTTCGGCGAAACGATGGCGCTTATGATGCCGAACGGTTCCAAAGGGATTGAATATTCACCGCAGTTTCAAAGCTTGTTCGGCGGGGCGGAGAGCAACGTAGCGATTGGCGTGGCGCGCCTTGGGCACCGTGTGGGCTGGTTCAGCCGCCTTGGCAAAGATCCGCTGGGCAATTATATTTTGAAAAAAATCCGCGGCGAAGGCGTCGATGTATCCCGTGTCGAGCAGACGACGGAAGCGCCGACAGGCCTGATGTTCCGCGAAGTGGTCAACGGCAAGACGTCGGTGTATTATTACCGCAAAGGTTCTGCGGCCAGCACGCTGGCTCCGCAGCATCTGGATGCGGACTACATCGGTCAAGCGCAAATTTTGCACGTGACCGGCATCACTCCCGCATTAAGCGCGACAAGCCGGGCTGCTGCGAGAGAAGCGATCCGTATCGCCAAAGCGGCGGGCGTCAAAGTTTGCTTTGACCCTAACCTGCGGCTGAAGTTGTGGTCGCTGGACGAAGCGCGCGAAGTGCTGCTTGATTGGGCGAAGGAAGCCGATTATTTCCTTCCCGGTCTGGATGAGCTGAAGCTTTTGTATCAAACGGACAATTTCGACGAAATTGTTAGCCGTCTTAATGAGTTGGACGCCGTCTCGATCGTCAAAGGCGGCAACGATGAAACGTATGTCGTCGAGAAAAGCGGCGTGACAGCCGTTCCGTATTTTAAAGCGGAAAAAGTGGTCGATACGGTAGGCGCGGGTGACGGTTTCTGCGCGGGTTTTATCGTTGGTTTGCTCAAGCAATACAGCTTGGCCGAAGCGGTGCGTCTGGGCAACTTGATCGGCTGTCTGGTCGTGCAGACGGAAGGCGACTGGGAAGGCATTCCGACCTGGGAGCAGGTCGAAGCGTTTCTGACCAATAAAGCTCATGTCGAGCGTTAATATTACTTAAGGAAAGAATGGTAGATAAGCGATGAAAAAACTGCAAATCACACAGCAAATGGTCAGAGAAGGCGTCGTTGCGGTACTGCGCGGCGAAACTCCCGAAGAAGTCGTCGAAATGGCGAAACAATCGATCGCAGGCGGAATTAAAGTAATCGAAGTAACGATGACCGTTCCGTTTGCGCTGAGGGCGATCGAACAGCTGGCGAAAGAATATTCCAGCTCGGCCCCTGCAGACTCGGACAAATACGCGATTATCGGTGTAGGCACGGCGCTTGATCCGGAAACGGCGCGTGCGGCGATTTTGAGCGGAGCCGAATTTGTGGTAGGCCCTTCGTTGAACCCCGCTACGGTCACGTTGTGCAACAGATACCGGATTCCCGTACTGCCGGGCTGCATGACGATCCAGGAAATCCAGCATGCGCTGGAGCTTGGCGTAGACATCGTCAAGTTGTTCCCGGGCAACCTGTTCTCGCCGGCGATGATTAAGGCCGTTAAAGGCCCGCTGCCGCAAGCCAACATTATGCCGACCGGAGGCGTATCGCTCTCCAATCTTGGCGAATGGATCAAGGCGGGCGCGGTCGCCGTCGGCATCGGTTCCGATTTGACCAGCGAAGCGGTAAAAACCGGAGACTACTCGTTAGTCGCCAAGAAGGCCGCTCAATACATCGAAGCATACAAAGCAGCCAAAGCGTAACTCCGGCGTCAGACACGGCTGCAGCACATGGATACGAAGGGTTCGCATGCACACTTGTTGCAGCGGGCCCTTTTTTTCACCAAATATCCCCCCAAAGGAGAGTGGCTTAACCGATGTTGAAAATGATGGAGAACATCAAGCTGAAATCTCAACTGCTCCTGCTCATCTGCCTGTCGATCGGCATTATCATCTTGCTTCAGATCATTTATTTCAGCTGGTTTGAAAGCATCAATACGCGCAACTATTCGCAATTCCTCAAAGACAATTTAAAGCAGCTAGAAATGAAAGCGGTAACATATTCGAAAGACATCAACAATATTATCAACATCACCTCGTTTAACGAGCTGACGTTTCAATTTGTCAATTCGCAGGACATCGACGACCGGCTACGGCTGAAAAATAATATGCAGGTGATGATCGATTCCATTTTGCTGTCCAATAAAAGCATCAACGGCATTATTATTAGCGATCTCGACATGATCAATATCGGCGCTTACAAAAGAGAGGACTTTTGGGTACTTAATGAAGTGGCCAAATTGTACCGTGAGGGCAGCATACCGAGGAATCAGCCGACTCATTACATATTTGAGGGTCATGAAAGCGGGAAGCCGTTTTACGTCTGTGTGAATAAATCGTTTAGTTCTTACCAGTCAGGCAAAGATTTCATTACCGTTGTCGTCTACAACGCCGACAGCTTCGTGAGCACGGTATCGGGCATCAAGCCTAACGATAACTCGCTGTTCCTTATTGCCGACAGCCACGACAACGTGATCGCCTCGAACCGTGCAGGGCTCGGGCCAGCCGATGTGCAGCAGATTAATGACGGATTCGTTCAAGGCAAAGAGCAGCCGTCGATCGCGGCTTTTATCGGAGGCAAGAAGCCGCTGGCTTATGAAATCCCCGTGGAGACGTTAAATTGGCGGATCATCGGGATTACGCCGGATGTGGAGGTGACCAAGGATTTATCGGAGCTTAAGCGTTTTGGCGCGCTCATGGGCGGTATCGTCATTCTGGTGCTGCTCGGATTCGGCTATACAATTAACAAAAGCATGACCGCGCCGATTACCCATATGGCTCATTTCATGAATTCGCTCGGTTCGAATTACAGCACCCGGAGATTTGCGATTTATAGCCGCAATGAAATCAGCTTGCTGGCCAGGACGATGAATAAAATGCTCGACAACATCGACACGATGACCAGCGAGGTGGTAGCCTCGCAAGAGAAGCTGTACCAGGCGGAAATCGCCAAAAAACAAGCGCAGTTCGCCGCTTTTCAAAGCCAAGTCAACCCTCACTTCTTGTATAACACGCTGGACTGCATCCGCAGCATCGCATTAGCCAGAGAGGTGCCTGAAATTTTCGAAATCACAACTTCGATGGCCAAAATTTTCCGGTACAGCATTAAGGAAAATACCGATGTCAAAGTAGGGGACGAGTTGGAGTGCATTCAGGACTACTTCAGCATTATTCAGATTCGCCAGAGCAACCGGTTTGCTTTGGTGTGTGAAGTCGAACCGCAGGTTATGAACTGCCTTATCCCCAAAATGATTCTTCAACCGATTGTGGAAAATGCGGTGTTCCATGGATTGGAGCAAAAGAAAGGGCCGGGTGTGCTGACGGTCCGCGGGTATGACAGCGGTGGCAAGTTGATGTTTGAGATCGAAGATGACGGTAAGGGGATGCCTGCGGAGACGCTTTCCCGGCTGGCCGCGAGTTTTGCGGCTTGGGACGTCTCGGAGGGCCAGCCGGTCGGGCGGGGAAGCAACGGTATCGGGCTAATTAATATCGACAGAAGAATCAAACTGCTATATGGCGGCAAGTTTGGCGTTACGGTTAACAGCAGCCGGGATGAGGGGACCAAAGTGGTGATTGTGCTGCCCGCCATTACATAAACCGAAATTAGTCTAAAAATTCCGAAAACAGTACATTTTAAAGCGCTTGCAAGATGGATTACAATACAAACAAGCAAGGCGGCAGGGACTTAAGCCGAAGCCAACAAGCTCAAGGAGGAAGCCGAATGCAGGCGGAGAGAAGCGCGATCACCGGCGAAAAACTGACCCTTCTACGAAAGTGGAATACCAGGCGCAAGCTGTATTACACATACCGCTATGCATATTTGCTGGTCATTCCCGGATTTATTTATTTTGTTGTGTTTAAGCTAGCGCCGATGTGGGGGCTGCTGATCGCGTTTAAAGACTTCAGCCCGTTTGCCGGCTTTTGGGGCAGCGAGTGGGTCGGCTTCAAATATTTTGCAGAGTTTTTCGCAAATGAATATTTTTATTTAATGCTGCGAAATACGATTGTCATCAGCCTGATGAATCTCATTTTTTACTTCCCCGCGCCCATTCTGCTCGCGCTGCTCATTAACGAGATCCGGGTCGAGAGATTCAAGCGGCTGAACCAGACGATCATTTATATGCCGCATTTTTTATCCTGGGTCGTTATTGCGGGTATTACGTTTTTTATGTTGTCCTCGGACGTCGGGTTTGTAAATAAGGTGATCGTCAGTATAGGGGGTCAACCGGTCGCCTTCTTATCCAATCCGAAGCTGTTCTGGTGGGTCATACTTCTGCAAAATACGTGGAAGGAAATCGGCTGGGGCACGATTTTGTTTCTCGCGGCCATGACGCAAATCGATCCCATGTTGTACGAAGCCGCCACGATAGATGGAGCTACACGCATGCAAAAAATTACTCATGTGACGATTCCCTCCATATTGCCGACCATCATCGTGTTGTTCATTTTAAGGCTGGGCCATATTATGGACGTCGGTTTCGAACAGGTGCTGCTGATGACCAATCCTTACGTCAGGGACGTGGCCGAAGTATTCGACACGTATTCGTACAACCAGGGCATTAACCAAGGCAATTTCAGCATTGCGATTACCGTTGGTATTTTCAAAAGCATCGTGGGCCTGATTATGGTTGTGTTGTCCGACCGTCTCGTCAAACGAATGGGCCACAGCGGCATTTATTGATCTCACTTACGCAAGGAAGGAGCGCATGCCTATGCATTCAAAAAAAGCTTCGGTCGCCGATATGCTGATCTATACCACCGCCGGATTGATTTCGTTTATTTGCATCGCCCCCTTTTTCTATATCGTCAGCGTGTCGTTAACGGACCCAGCGGTGTATGTGCCGTTTAAGTTATATATCGTGCCGGATAAGATGTCGTTTGCCTCCTACGCGTACATCCTCTCCAACTCGAATTTCATCAGTGCGGTCAAAAATACGCTGTTTGTTACGGTCATCGGCACCGCATTAAATATCGCGTTTACCTATACGATGGCTTACGCCTTGACCAAAAAGAACATGCCGCACCGCAACGTGTTTATGGGGGTTGTCATTTTTGCTCTGATCTTTAACGCCGGCATTGTGCCGAATTATTTGCTGGTGAAAAACCTTGGCCTCATCAATAGCCTGTGGTCGCTCATTCTTCCGGTGCTAACCAATTCGTGGAGTCTGATCGTAGCCAAAAGCTTCATTGATTCGCTGCCGGAGGAACTGGAGGAATCGGCCAAAATCGACGGCTGCACCGAGCTGGGCACCTTCTTCCGGATCATTATCCCTTTATCCAAAGCTTCGATCGCTACGCTCACGCTTTTTTTCGCCGTCGGCCACTGGAATACATACTTCAACGCTTTGATTTATTTGACCGACTCCAGCAAGCGGACCCTACAGGTATACGTCAAATCGCTGCTGGTCGACGCATCGACTAACGGCGCTGGAACCACGGGCAATGTCGATCTGCTCAACCTGCCTTCCGAAACGGTGCGTATGGCTACGGTTGTTCTTGCAATGCTGCCGATCATGGCGGTGTACCCTTTTGTCCAAAGATATTTTATTAAAGGCGTCATGCTCGGCTCCATCAAGGGCTGAGGTTGAAATAAACCAATCCAAGGGAGGTATGTTACGTTATGCACCAAAAAGCCAGAAAGGTTTTTTACAACGCAGCAGTGCTTACCGTCGCCGCAGCGTTACTCTCGGCATGTAATGCTACGAGCACCAATGCGCCAAGAGCCCCGAGTACCCCAGGCACTCCAAGCGCCCCGGCGGCGGAAAGCAAGAAGCCCGATCCGGCCGTTATCCGCGGCATGGCTAACTTGTACAGCCAGGCACCGGCTAAGGATAGTGAGTTCTGGAAGAAGATGGAGAGCGAGTTTAACGTCAACTACACAGTGGATTGGGTGCCTGCGGACAATTACCAGCAGAAGCTGGACCTTGTGCTTGCGTCGGGTGACATTCCCGACCTGATGCAAATTACGAACACAACGGCGCCAAGCATATTAAAAGCGGTCAAAGCCGGCGCTTTCTGGGATTTAACGCCGTACCTGGGGGATTTCAGCAAGTACCCCAATTTCAAAAAATATACGAACCAAAATGCCTGGGTGCTCAGCAAGGTCGGCGGAAAAAATTATTTTGTGCCGAGAACGCGCGGCAATCTGGATTCCGCGATTTTTATCCGCCAGGACTGGCTGGACAAGTTAAAGCTGAAGGCGCCTACGACGCTGGAAGAATTCGCCGAGGTGATGAAGGTTATCGCCCAAAGCGACCCGGACGGCAACGGCAAAATCGATACGATCGGCGTACTGCCGAACGCCGGCTTTTTCGCCGCGGGTTTCGGTACCCGGGATCCGGTGCGCGACAGCAACGGGGGCATTATTCACGCCAACTTAACAACCAATTATGCCGATTACGTGCAATATATGAGGGACTTGTACAAGGCCGGCGCGATTCCGAAGGAATTCGCCTTGATTAACGGCACGCAGCAGGAAGAGATGTTTATGACGGGACGTTCCGCTACTCTGGTCAAAAACGCATGGCACAAATACCGGATGGAGCAGGAAAACCAGAAGACGCAGCCGGGCGCCAAAGTAACGATTTTGCCTTATTTGAAGGGGCCTAAGGGGTATTCCCATATTTACGATTTGGGTTATTTCGGCGGGATGGCGATTTCCAAGAAGGTCGACGAGAAAAAAATGCTGCGCATTCTCGATTTCCTTCATGCCACTACGGATGAGAAATACTATAACTTCGTCAACTTCGGCATCGAAGGCGTCCATTATACGCTGAAGGACGGCTTCCCGTCACTGACCGATGCAGGCAAAAAAGAAGTCAACAGCTCATTTAACGCACCGTTTATTTTCTCGACGGCCGAATTCGCCAAGGTGGACAGCCCGCTTGCGCCGATGTCCTACAACCTGCAGGTCAGGGAAGAAATGAAGGCGCTTTACAAGATTGACGCCAAAATCGAGCTGTTTAACGTTCTGCAATCCGATGCATGGAGCAGCGCATGGTCCAAAGTAAAAGATGAGTTTGCGTCGATGGAAGCCAAAGCGATTACAGGAGCGATCTCGATCGACGATTTTAAAGCTTATCAGAAGAAACTGCTGGATAATCCGGATGTGGTCAAGTCGGCCGGCGAATTTGCCAAGAGCTATGAGGAATTTTTCGGCAAAAAGTAAATCGCCGCGCTGTTCAATTATAAATCAAATCTTACTAAGAGACGGGAGAACTGAACCATGTATATCAAAGAAGTCGCATCCAGCTTGTATCCTTGGGATTTGGCCGATGAGGGAGTGGAGACGTGTGTCGACAATGTGGTCGAGCACAGCTTGGTGAACAGTGTGTATTTGGTCGGTATCATGCATAAGGAAAAAAGACCGCTGACCAGTTTGTTTTACACGCACAATCCGAAACGCAAGTTTTACTTGCCGGAAGACAGCCGCATTTATTACCGCATGGATGAAGCGAATTTCGCCAATACGCCGCTGAAGCCGATGTATTCCGACCGCGATTTTCTGAAAGGGACGGACTGGCTGGACCAACTGACGGAATACGGCAGAAAAAAGAATTTGAAGACGGGCGCAGAAATCTCCCATACGTTTTTTGACTGTGAAGTGGCCAAGAAGGAGTTTCCCGACGTGCTGCAAAAAAACATTCACGGCGGCATTATCGAACGCCATTTCTGCTGCAACAACGATCATGTAAAGGAATACATGAAGGCGATTTTTTACGATACCGTAAAAAATCACGACGTCGATTTTGTACAAACGTGCATGATGTTGTTTGCCATCGGCGAACCGGTTAAAGCCCCTTGGTTTATGGAAAACGATCCGGAGAACAAGGTAGGCGCGCTGCTTGGCGTGCTTAAGGGAGGCTGCTTCTGCTCGCATTGCCGGGAGAAAGCGATCGGCATGGGATACGATTGGGACCGCATCGTCAGCGATTTGAAAGGTCTGGAGCAGCTTGTCTACGCGACGGCTTATCATAACCTCGATTCTGTGATGGATAATCATGTGCTGATGGGCAGCGACTTGCTGGAAACCGGGCTGTTGCTTGAATATCCGTCCCTGTACCAGTTCCTTGAGTTCCGCATGAAATCGATCGCTGTGCTGTTTAAGGAAATTCAGGTATCGATCAAATCGGCGAATCCTAAGGCGGATTTCCGGTACAACAACTACTTGAGATATCCTGAGCTTGCGGGCTTGGACTTCGCTTCGGTCAAGGATTACCTGGACTCGGTCCGGGATTCCGACTACACCGAGCAGCTCGGCGCTCCCGACAAATTTAAGAGAAAAAGAAACACGATTTTGAAAATACGCCGCGGCATCGGATATGACAAAGATTTGATCGCCGCCTTTGCGCCGCGTCCGAACGCCACGCCGGAATTGATCCGCGAAAGCATCAAGGTGCTGAGCACGCTTGGCGTGGACGGCTTGTCGCTGGGACACTACGACGGCGCGACGTTTGAACTGCTGGACGCGGTGAAGACGGGGATGCGCGAAGCGGGGCTGGAAATAAGAAAATAGCTGATATGATAGGCCCCGGCTGACCGTTCGTTCAGCCGGGGCTGCGATCATGACGGAGGGCGCCTATGTATAAGGTCATATTGGTCGACGATGAAATTTGGTCCCTCGAAGGCATTAGAAAATTGTTTGAATGGGAGGAGATGGGGTTTGCCGTTACGGCCCAGGTGACGGATGCCGCCGAAGCTTATGAGCTGATTGTCAGCACGAACCCGGACGTCGTTGTCACGGATATCCGCATGCCCGAAATGTCCGGTATCGAACTGCTGCATCAATCGCGCCGGGAGGGCATGGATTGCGAATTTATCATTATCAGCGGTTTTGCGGAATTTCAGTACGCCCAGGAGGCGCTGCGGCACGGCGCTTTTGATTATCAGCTGAAGCCGATTGAACGAAGCGCGGCGGGAAATTTGCTGGCGAGGCTGAAGTCACATTTGGCCAAAAAGAAATCCGCTGAGCACATGGAACTGCTGAAACAGTTAAGTCTGGGCCGCATGAGTGCAGCGGAGCTGTCGGATCATCTGCATTTTCATCCCGACGGGGCACACTGGCAGGTTGCCATTGTTGAAGGGAGCGATGCAGACGATATTTCCGCGGCAGATCGTCTGCCAGGCGGAATGAACCACTTTACGTTTCGGATCGGAGAAGGAAAGGCGGTGCTGCTGCTTAACGGCGGCCCGATGCTGGAAGCCGAGGTATGGCGCGAGCTGAACAGCGGGCGCTGCGGTCCCGGGGCCAGCACGGGTATCAGCAGCATGACGCAAGACGCCGAGCGGCTTCCTGCGCTGATCAAGGAAGCGGAGATGGCGGCGGCCCAACATTTTATAACGGGTCAGCCCGGCATTGCGCAGTTTAATGCTAAAGCTTGCGCGGCGGCAGAACGTTTTGCCAAGCAGCTGGAGAAACTGCTGATGTTGAAAGACTTTGCAGAGATTAGCGATCTGGTAGATGGCATCCCCGAGCTGTTTGCGGAGCATCGGCTGGGCATTCCTCATGCAGTTGCCTTATGGAATGAGGTGGCCGTCCTGATTCGAAAAAGGCTGGAGAGCGATGCGTCTGCCATCCGGCTTGATTTCCTCGATTATGAAGAAATGCTCGCCAAGTTCGATAGTCTTCCCTCGTTATGCCGCACCATGAAGCAGGTTCTGCAACAAATGTGCTGCGCGGGAAGCGGCGGGCTTGGCAAATCGCAGCATTACAACGGCAATTTCATGGCGCTGCTGGAGTATGTCAACCAAAACTACAACAAGGAGCTTGCTTTGGGCGAGCTTGCGGAACGGTTTTATCTGAATATGAGCTATTGCAGCGAGCTGTTTAAGAAGGTGACGGGTTATACGTTCAGCGACTACGTGACAAGGCTGCGGATGGAAGCGGCGGCGGAGCTCATACGCACCGGGGAGCATAGCGCGGATTATGTGTGCCGGATGACCGGGTACAACGATTATTATTACTTCAGCAAAATATTTAAAAAATTTCATGGCGTACCGCCGTCCCAACTGGCGGGAAGAGGGGTACGCAGCTCTTAGGAGGCAGCCGTTATGTATTGGAAAGAACTGACGACAGGCATTTATCCTTGGGACATGCATGATGAGGGAATTGAAAGCATCCTGGACAATTTGCAGCAGCATGCGGGCAACAACGCCGCTTATATGCTGGCGATCATGCATCATGAGAAGCGGCCGCTGCACGATAATTACTACCATCATAATCCGGTGCGCAAACGGTATTTGGCTGAAGACAGCCGTTGTTATTTCACGATTCATCCCGAATCTTACAAGAATTCCCGGATCAAGCCGCTGCCCAGCGACCGGGAGTTTCTGAAGGGCGTCGACTGGCTGGAGCTGTTCACTCGTTCGCTGCGCCAGCGGGGCATGAGCCCAGGTGCGGAAATTTCCCATACGCCGCTGGATTCGGTCAGAGGCGGGGGCGAATTTGCCGACTGCATCCAACGCGACATTTATGGCAACCCGCCGGCGCACGGTTATTTCACGAACCAGCAGCTGTGCTGGAACAGTCCCGATGCAAGAGCGTACATGTGCGCGATCGCAACCGATTTGGTGACGCATTACGACATCGATATGATTCAAACCTGCTCCTTTCTGCTGAACCAGGGGCAGTTGAACCTTCATCCGTTCCTTGGCGTAACGCTGGGAGGCTGCTTCTGCCAAAACTGCGAGAAGGAGGCCCGTAAAGCCGGGCTGGATTGGGACTTGATCCGCAAGACGGTGCGGCATTACGCCGACATTATGAAGCGGGCTACGCTGGAAGCAAACGAAGATTGGCACCTGCTGCAAAGAGGCAACTCGACACCGGTGATGTTCCTGATCGAGCATCCCGAGCTGTATGAGTGGTTGAAATTCCGCTGCGATTCCATCACCAGATATTTCAGGGAGTTGTCCGAAGCGATTCATGCGGCCAATGCCAAGGTCGATTTCCGCTTCAACACATGTTGGCAGGAGGCCGAGCTGATCGGCCAAAACTTGAAGGACATCGGCCGTCATGTCGATTCGATTCGGATTATGGATTACGCGGAGCAGACCGGCGACGAGGAGCGGGTGCTGCAAAAAGGCAAGTGGCTGGCCAATGTGCGCAGACAGGTCGGCGAAGAAAAAACGATTATCGACAGCATCGCGCCCAGAGCCAAGGCGACCCCGGATTTGATCAAGAAAGGCATTCGCGTTGTCGCTTTAGGCGGTGCTGACGGGTTGGCCTACGGCTTCTATGACGGGGCGACGATGGAGCGGCTGAATGCGATCCGGGAGGGTATGGAGGCGTGCGAGATTGAACTGCGGCCACTGAAAAAGTGAACGCTGCGTGAGCGAATCATGCTTCCGATCGCCAATTGTCCCCGAATTTCTTTGAATTTACCTGCTTGCGGCAGATGAAATTCGGGGACAAAAGCGAACGCTGGCGCTTCTCCAGCATGATTTCGCTCACTCCGCTGCTTTTTTCAGTGGCCTCTTGCAGTTACATACGCTACGACCAACGCACTTCAGCTTTACCGTCAATGGGCTCCACCTGGACGCCGAACTTGGCGGATAAGGCGGAAAAACGCTCCAACGTCCGTTCGGCTGCGCTGCCGGACATAAGCCGGGGAGGGGCGCTATAGGAATAAGCGGCGTCCGCAGCTTCGGCAGGTAAGCCTCCTACAGCGATCGGCAAGCAAGTGATACCAAGCAAATTGCCGTCGGCATGAAACCGGCATTGCACAATAACGCTTTCCCATGCTTTCGTGCCCGTTCGCTCAAGCCATCGTGCCGGTTGATACGTATGGAAGATAAAATTGCCCAGGCCGTAAAAAATCGGCCTCTCTTTATATACTTCCATTCCTTGAAGCACCGGGGTGCCGTGACATATAAAGATGTTTGCGCCGGCATCTATACAACTGTGCGCGTAAGCTTGCATCCAGTCGGGAGTCATCTCCATCTCCTGCTCCCAGTGATGGCTGTGCGCGTAAACGGCCACAAAGTCCGCTTGCCCGGAAGCCTTCCGAATGCCGTCCAAATGGCGCTGCATATCCTGTGCGTCGGGAAGCGGACGCCCGCTGCTCATCGCTATAAGCTGCCTGTTATTGCCGGGACGGGAGGGGATCGCTCCGTTCCCGTCAAAGGCATAAACATACTCGGCCTGCGGGCCGAAATCGATTGCGGCAAGGGCGACACGGCCCTTGCCGAACGATTTGTGCCGCACACGCGAGGCTTCAGCCATATTGACGCCGATGCCCGCGTGAAGGAACGGGTGTTTGTGCATTTCTTCCAATGTCGATAATATGCCGCCAGGCCCCAAATCGAAGGAATGGTTATTGCAAAGGGAAAGCATGTTGAAGCCGAATGCCTGCAGCGTGTCCAGCACAGAAGGGGACGAGGCGGCAAAAGCGGAGGTTTTGGTCGGCCACCCGCCATAGCTGCCTTGAATCGTTCCTTCAAAATTGGTAAAGGACAAATCTGCTGCTTGTAACATGCTGATGATTTCTTTGCAATCGACTGCGGACATATGCTCCCGCATATCCTTCTTGATCAGAGATTGGCCCGCGGCCGCAAATAGAAACGGTTGCTGCAGCATGGACAACTCCTTGATGTTATTTTTCGTACAAATCTTTAGTAAATAATGCGGTGTTTTTGTTGTCCGCATACCACTTCTGGTACCATTCCTCGACCTTTTTGCCGCCGCCTTTCTCCCAGTTGGTCTTGGCTTCCTGAATGGCCTGCTCCACGCTGTAGGAAGAGCCGCTGACGACCGCTTTGATCATTAATTCGCTGATGGCATCGGACAAGGTTGTTTCCACCGTACTGATGTCCTGCGGAACCGACGGCCAGTAAAATTTCGAGGTAACATCCGGAATCGGCCGCTCCTTGGACAGATAAGCTTTCTCCGCAATTGGAACGAAGCTGATGAACTCTTTGTTGATCGGTTTGTTCGGGTCAAGCGACTTCTCGAAAGAACCGCAGTCTCCTTCTCTGACGGAAGGGAAGAAACCTTGGAAATACTGATTCCATACGACCTCTTTTTTATATTTCTCATCGTCCATCGGCACATAACAGCCGTCGGGTCCTTTTTTGGAATGAGTGCCTTCAATGCCGTATTTGATCGTATTCATCGTGGACGGAGTGATCATGAAATCGATGTATTTCATGACGGCCTCGGGATCTTTTGCTTTCGCGTTAACCGCGGCGACCATACGAACCGCAGGCTCCAAATACGGACTGAACTGGCCAAACGGGCTTTTCGGCAGCTCGATAGGGATGATTGACGCCTCGGGATTGTTTTTCTTGAACGCTTCGAATACTTTGTAGCCCGTGCTTTTGACGCCGTTCTGGATGCCGAAAATGCCCAGCTTGCCGTTCACCCAGTCCTTTTCCGTTTTGGCGCCGTTTTTGTCGGCCAGAAAGTCTTTGTCGACAAGGCCTTCATCGTACAACTTTTTGCGGAACGCGGTATGCTCCTTGATCCGTTCCCAATCGCGCACCAGCTGGCCGTCTTTGACGACCCAGCCGACGTCGCCGAACATTTCCCGGATGTTCTCACCGCTCATGAAGCTCAGGCTTGTCCCGAAGGTATCCTTTTTGCCGTTGCCGTCGGGATCTTGCTCGGCGAACGCTTTGGCTACTTTATAAAAGTCATCGGTTGTCTTCGGGATTTCCAGGTTCAGCTTTTTCAGCCAATCCGTGCGGATGAACATGACGTGGTTGGTGACCATTTTTTGCACACGGCCGATTTCGTATATTTTGCCGTCCGGTTTGGTCCCGAGTTTTTTCAGCATCGGATATTCCTGCATCAGCTTTTTGTATTCGGTGCTGTATTTGTCAATCACGTCGTCCAGCGGCATCAACTGCTTCTGCGTGTACAGGCTGTTGCGGTATATATCATCGTATTCGATAACCAGATCCGGCGCGGTGCCCGAAGCAAACATCGTATTGAAAATTTGCGTCGATTCCCGGCGGGCGACAGGCACATACGATACATCAACCGGCCCTTTTTCATTCACCCAGGTCGCCCAGCGGTTTTTTTGCGGTGTTCCTTCCTCGGCGGGAATTTGCCCTTGATCGTAAATCGAGACGCTGAGCTTGCCGCGTTTCGCTTCCGCCTTCTGCTCATTTTTCCCTGAGGTTTCGCCCGCTTTCGGACTGCCCGGCCCGGCTTGCGAGCAGCCGGTAACAACAAGACCGATGGCGACACCAACGGTCAGCGCCGACGGCACCCACTTGATGGCGATGTTTTTTCTCATATGAACCCCTCCTTGTGATTGCGGTACCGATTAACCTTTGATCGCTCCGATCATGACGCCTTTGACAAAATACTTCTGCAGCAAAGGGTATACGATCAGCATAGGCAGCACCATAACGATAATTCCGGCCGATTTGATCCCTTCCGGCGTGATGTCGCTTAAGTCGTCCGGCTGCTGCTTGTTGATTTCGATGAGCAGCGACTGGCTGTTCACCATCTGCTGTACCATAACGGTTAAATTGTGCATTTCCACGTTCTGAATATAAAGCAGGACGGACATAAAGATGTTCCAATAATGAACGCCGTAAAATAAAGTCAGCGCCGCAATAACCGGCAAGGATAAAGGGAGTACGATGCGGGTCAACAGCCCCAGCTCGCTGCAGCCGTCGATCCGGGCGGCCTCTTCGATCTCGGCCGGTATGTTCTCTAGAAAGCTTTTCAGTACAAGCATGTTGTAGGCGCTGACCAGTCCCGGCAGCCAAATCGACCAATACGAATTGATCAGCCCCAATTCCTTAATGAGCAGGAAGGTCGGGATGATCCCTCCGGAGAACAACATCGTAAATACGATGGCCAGCGTCAAAAAACGCCGGAGATAAAAACTTTTGCGGGCCAGCGGATAAGCTGCCATCACGGTGAACACCATGCTCAGCACGACCCCGACAACGGTGATCAGGAGGCTGTTCTGGAACGCACGCACAACCGGAGTGCCGCTGATCAGCGATTTATACGATTCAAGCGAGAAACCCGACGGCCATAAAGAGACAAATCCCGATCGGACGGCGTGCGCATCGCTTAATGATACGGATAAGGTATGAATCAGCGGCAGCAGACAGCTCAAACCGACGATACATAACATGAAGTAATTGAATACAAAAAACAGCTTCTCGCCTTTTGTGTCTTTCATCGGATACGCTCCTTCTTGTTACTCACCAAAGCCCGCGGTCAAACATTCTGGCAATCTTGTTGGCGGCCAATACGAGAATAAGTCCCACAACGGATTCGAACAATCCGAGCGCTGTCGTTTGGCTGAACTTGGCTCCAAGCAAGCCGGTCCGATAGATGTAGGTGCTAATGACATCGGCGACATTCATCACACTTTTGTTTTGCAGCACGAAGATATGATCGAATCCGACATCCATCAATTTGCCGATGGATAAAATAAACATGAGCACGATGACCGAGCTGATGCCGGGAAGGGTAATATGCCATATCTTTTTAAACTTGCCGGCCCCGTCGATGCTCGCGGCTTCATATAAACTGGGATCAATGGAGGTTAATGCCGCTAAATAAATGATGGCGCTCCATCCGGCTTCCTTCCAGATTCCGGACCCGAGATATATGCCGATCCAGGACAGTTCTTTGTACAAGAATGGATAAGGGCTGCCCGCCCATCGTTCAATCCAATAATTCAGAAAGCTGGACTGTTGGGAGAAAATCGTCATCACCATGCCCCCGATGATCACCCAGGAAAGGAAATGGGGGAGGTAGACGAGTGTCTGCACCGTTTTTTTGAACCACAGCTGTTTGACCTCGTAAAGCAAAATGGCCAGGATAACCGGAAAGGGGAAGCTGACAAAGATGTTCAGTAAGCTGAGCATCAGAGTATTCTTGATTACATCCAATGTTTTCGGCGTGCTGAACAGCTGGTCGAAATGAGCGGTGCCCGCCCAAGGGCTTCCCCATATTCCGTCGGCGAAGTTGTAGTTTTTGAAAGCAATGATGAGACCGGTCATCGGCAAATATTTAAAGATGATAAAATAGGCGGCGACCGGCAGGAAAAGCAGCAGCAGGGGCAGGTTTTGACGGAATCTCCGCCTGCGAGCCGAGATGCGATGACTTGTTTGCAGGGCATGTTGAACTTGCTGAGCCGTATTCATCTACTCGCGTTTCAGCCTCCATTCGTTCAGGGGTAATAAAAATTCGGGCCCGATTCGTTTTCAATGTACAGGACGGCAGGGCGTGTGGTCAACGCACATGAATCCGGCGCCGCACCATTTTCCTATAAACAGCAAAAAGGGAGGGCAACCCCCTCCCGAAGCACCTTTTTCCGCAAGGCACACTTATCCTTCCCGCTGCTTGCGATATTCGCCGGGAGTCATACCCACCGTTTTCTTGAAGACACGGGTGAAGGAAAATGTATGCATATAACCGACCTCGGCGGAGATATCCTGCACCTTCATGTCCGTTTCCACTAGGAGGCGTTTGGCTTTCTCCATCCGGACGTAGGCCAAGTAATCGACGAAGTTCTCGCCGTTTTCCTCCTTAAACAGCTGGCTCACATATTTTGAGGATACGCCAAACGCTTCGCTTAAATGCACAAGTGACAAATCGGGATTGCTGAAATGTTCGTCAATATACGCGCGCATTTTACGGCTCAAGGCAAATTTGCCGCGGCTTTCTCGTAAGAGCGCCAGTTCCTGGTGAGCGGCTTCCAGAAGCGACTCGAGTGTGGGCAGCAGCTCGCCAAACGATTCGCTTTGCTCCAGCAGCTCGGTGAGCTGCGCACTGTATACCTGCTGCCAGACGGCTTGATATTCTTCCGGCAGCTTCATGACTTCCATGCGGATGTGATACTGAAAATAATCGGCCAAGCTGCGGAAATCTTCATTGGAGAACATGCCGCCGCCAAGCTGCTCGAACAATCGTGTCAGATCGTCTCGCCAAGCTTCTCCGAGCATAAAGGAGCGGGCTATGGTACGGATCGTCTGCAGATGCTCGTAAACCTCTCCGGCCGTATTTCCGTTGTTGACCCCGTGGTTAATGAGGCGATTACAGCCTAACGACGCTTTGTAGCTCAGTGCTTTTTGCGCCGCGGAATAGGAAGCTGGAATCTCAGAGAGGGAAGATACGGCTTCGCCGATCGCAATTGTAACAGTGAATGGCAGGTTGTTCGCCGTCCACTCGCGCAATTGTTCCTGCATGGCCGCGCATTGCTCCGAGAAGATCGTGCTGCCGTTTCCGTTTGGCCCGAAATAGACGGCCCCTAAGCACCGGTCCGTAATCCATTCCGCCCATACTTCGCTGAAGCGGGTTTCGGCGATCTCTTTCAGTACATTTGCTAAGGCGAATTTGAAAAGCAGCTTGTCCTGCCCCGAATAAGTGCGGTTAAACGTATACGCATGGTCGATTTCGACTAACGCAACAATGGAGCTTCCTTGTTCCCAAGCCGGGTTCCATATGCCGGATGTGCGCCATTCTTCAATAGGAAGCCGCTCGCCACCTTCAAACAAGTGACGGATATCGCTTTGTCTTTTCAGCGACATATATTTTTGCTGTTCCGCCATATGGCGGTGGGATTGTTCGATCATCCGGTCCATTGTCGATTCGATAAACTGAAATTCGTCTTTTTGCGGCGATTCCAGCGGCGAGCCGTTTTTTTCATCGATATAAGCCTGGATACGCGCAGTTATCGACTCGATTGGCTTGTAATTGCGCCTGGTTACGATAATAATCCAGACCATACCGATGACCAGAGCGGCGATGCCGGCCAATCCCGATATGTAGGTCGATCGAATGACAAAGTCGAACTGCCCTGCATTTTTGAGACCGCTGTATATTTCCCAGCCCGTATAATCGGACTTCACTTTGGAAAGCGTCTTGGCTGCTTCGGCGGTTTCCGCAGGCAGATCTCCGGCGGCTCCGCTGCTGTTCAGAAGATGGCCGTCTCCATCGGCCAGTTTGAAATACACGGTGTCCGAATGCGTCAGTCCGGCAATGATTTTCTCAATTTCATCCGTGTTGACATTCACGACGACCATTCCTTGACCGCCGGATATTTGCGGAACCCGTTTGACAAGGGAAACGACGGTTTTCTGCTTCTCCTGTCCGGGGAATTCGGAGAACGTTCTGCGGGAAGTCCATAGCTCAGGGAAATTTCGCCCGATCATCGATTCTATAAATGCTTTATCCCCGAACTGATCCAGGGAGGAGGACATGTTCTGACTTAACACGGTGTTGTCGTCGATGCGAATTAAATAGATGGAATCGATCATTGGAATAGTTGTAATGATTTCCAGCATTTTCTGGGAGGGCTCGCGGATCGTATAGTAAGTATTATCCCATTGGGAGTGGTAAAAAAACTGCTTCAGCTTGGAGTTGGTTTCGATCTCCTTGTAGATCAGCTGTTCAATGGAATGCAGGGTACCGTCTATTACTTCCATGGCATAGTTGGTATAAGCTTCGTTCATCTTCAGAGCCATTCTTTTGGAGACAATCCCAAGCGACGCTAAAGACAGCACCATGACAAGCGTAATGGAGACAAGGAACACCGGCAAATACGATAAGAGCATTCGATAAAACCAGCGGTTGGTCTTCATTTATTTCTCCTTAAGAGGCATTGACGTACTCGTCTTTAATGTGTTCGGTTCCTGATGTCCGGTTTCCTGCCTTAAAGTGACAAATTTCGCATGAAAAAAACCCCTGGAGCTCGGTTACGAGCTCTCAAGGGGTTATAGTCCATATGACGTATTCGATTATTCGGTAGCTACCGATTGATCGGCTTGCAGATGAACCGGTGCGATCCGCACAAAGTTGCTTTCCAGATCGGAGAGCAGGTGCTCGATCTTAGCCGCTGCTTCCGATTGACCGGAGATAGCAAGCTCGTCGCGGTATGCGCCAAGCAGCTCGTTCAAGTCGCGAATACTGGATTGCCCGATTTTCTCGACTTTGACTTTAGCGCCTTTGGCGATACGGCGGTTGATAGCCGCTTCGTCAAGCCCCATCTCAGGAGCAATGCGTTGGTAAATAACGCCGCCGGTCATACCCGCGCAAATCCATGGGCCCGGATCGCCCATAACGACGGCACGGCCGTTTGTCATGTATTCGAAAGCAAAGCCCTTCAGGTTAGCGCGGCTGGCAATACTGCCGAGCTCGTCGCGCAGCGGTGTCGTTACTTCGCCGCCGAATACGACATCGGCGCCGGAGAAACGAATGCATGCGCGGGAGTCTGCGCCGCCTTGAATCAGGAACAAGCCTTTTTGCGCGCCGTAACCAAACGATTTACCAACGGAACCGTTGATGTACTGTTTGTTTTTGCCCGGTGCTTTCAAGATGGCGACTTTACCGCCGAGCGACATCTTGCCTACGCCGTCCTCTGCGCCGCCGTGAACGGTAATGTTCACGCCTCTGGCGTTGAAGGCCCCAAGGCCGTTGCCCGGAACGGAATCGTTAAGCGTCAGGCGAGCTTCAGGCAAGCTGTCGTAGCTGCCGTCGAAACGGTCGCGTACGCGATGGCTGGAGAAGCGGCTGCCGATAATGCGCGATTCGGCATCGACTTTTGTCCAGTTGCGCTCAACGGCGCTGTTCCAATCAAGCGAATCCGGGAAGAACTGTTGTCCTTCCGCGCCTGCAGCGATTTTGATATCAGAGGAGGCGACGGCTGCTTCGCTTTCGGCCAGCGATTGCTCCTTAGAAACAAACTCAAGCGGAGCCGGACGCAAAATATCGGAAAGATCGATTTTTTCAAGGTGGCTCGTTTGCTCCAGCAGATCGGAACGTCCGACCAGCTCTTGAAGTTGTTTAAAGCCAAGCTGCGCCACGATTTCACGGGTTTCTTCGCCGATGCCGGAGAACAAACGAACAAGGCTTTCAACAGCAGTGTCGTACACGCGAGGCACGAAACGGCGCAATCCTTTTTCTTCGGCTTCTTCCATCGAGTCGATTTGCGTAGCGATACCTACGTGACAGGTGTCAAGGTGACAGCCGCGGCAAGTGGTACAGCCGATCGATTGCATTGCGATACTGCCGAAACCAACACGGTTGGCCCCAAGCATAATCATTTTCACAACGTCAGCGCCGGATTTCATACCGCCGTCGGACCACAATTCCACTTTGTGGCGCAGGCCGGCTTCGATCAAAGCGACGTGAGCGAGCTTGGTGCCGATTTCCGTCGGCAGGCCGACATGTGTAATGGAATGAATCCGCGCAGCGCCCGTACCGCCGTCGAAACCGGAGAGGGTGATGACATCCGCGCCGGCTTTAGCAACACCGACAGCGATGGTGCCGATACCCGGTACGATAGGCACTTTAACGATAATTTTCGCTTTACGGCCGCTTGCTTCTTTCAGCTCGGAGATGATTTGCGCCAAGTCCTCGATCGAATAAATATCGTGGTTGTTGGATGGCGAGATCAAGTCGGAGCCAATCGTCGCATTACGCGCCGCGGCGATTTTTGCCGTAACTTTCGAACCAGGCAGGTGACCGCCTTCGCCCGGCTTTGCGCCTTGGCCGATTTTGATTTCAAGGAATGCGACAGCGTTCGCCAGCTCGACATTGACCCCGAAACGTCCGGATGCGACTTGCGCGCCGCGGGTCCGTTTGTAGCGGCCGAGCATGTCTTTGATTTCGCCGCCTTCGCCGTTCATCGATACCATGTTAAGGCGTTCGCCGGCTTCGGCATAAGCGCGGAAAGCCGTTTCGTTCTGCGAGCCAAACGACATCGAGGAGATCAGCGTCGGCAAGGAGTAACCGTCGATTCCAATATCCACTTGGGACGGATCCAGCGGCTTACGTCCGTCGGACAACGCTTTTGCAAAATTGAAATCCGCAACGTGACGGATGGAAATCGGATTTTTCTTCTCTTCTTCGCGCAGTTTATCGCGGTAGTCGCTGTATGGCGCCGTTCCTGAAGCTGCGTCGCCGAGCGCCTTCCACATACGCTGGAAGAAGCGGAAGTTGCGGGACGCCTTGGCTTTGGCATTGGTGAAATCGTTGTAACGGGCTTCTGCGCCGGCTTCCAGCTCGGCAAAGCCGGTGCCGCCTTTTTCGCTGCCTAAATAGTTAACGATATCAAGCACTTCCGCCACTTCCGGCTTCAGGCCGATCGCGGAGAAGAAACGGGTGTAACCGCGCAGCTCATGAGTACCGATCGTCGAAATGACTTTTTCCAAACCTTTGCTGAGCGCGGAGTGTACTTTACGTGCAGCTGAAGCGCCATGTGCCGAAGCGGCGGTGGTAAACAGCGCGTACGGCGAAATAATGTCAGCGCCCAGTCCGCAAGCGACAGCGATATCATGCAGGCTGCGGATCGATGCGCTGCGAAGTACAACGGAAGCGTGGCGGCGCAGGTTGTCGCCCGAGCCAAGCTTCACGCCGCGAAGCGCGATGTCCACCTTGGATACGGCCAAATGCGGATCCAGCCACAGGCGGTCGTTCTCGTGAGCGCCGGCATCGTCCAGCACAAGCAGTTGAGCGCCTTGTTCAACAGCCGCAATCGCATCGGCTGCCAGTTTATCCAGCGCCGCCGCTAAGGAAGTGCCGCGGGCATACGTCGTCGAAAGCACAGCGGCGGATTGCTCGCTTATATTGGAATAATATGCGACCAATTGGTCAAAGGACATCTGGCCAATCTCTTGTTCCGAGTCGATCCCGTTGGAACCTTCAAGCACAAGCGGTCCGAGCAGCTCCAAACGTTGACCGACGGAAGGCTGGCCGTAAATAACAGGGCGCTGTCCGACAATGATCCGGGTCGAGAAATGCTCCATCTCGCGGTCGCGGTCGATCGCCGGGTTCGTTACGACAGCAACGCTTTCCTTAATAAAGTCCGGAATGTTGATGCGTTCCACGTTCAGCGCGGCATGCGGGCTGTCGTGTCCAAGCGAGCGGATCGGCTCCGCGCCGGTTTCGGCCATTGTTTCGATCATCGTGATCCCGTCGCGGTCCCAGCCAAATGCGCTGTACACATTGTCGGCCATTTTCGCGTCCTCGCGAACGGCAACGTCGGTCAAGCCGCTTTTGTCGCCGGCCAAATGCTTGCGCATGCCTTGGAAATCGATACGCGAGCTGGCGCGCTCAAGAGCAAGCTCTTGTACACGGGTGTACGGGAGCACTTGAATATGCTCGCCTGGTGTCAGCAATATGCCGATTTTTTCGCCCGGTGCGATCGGTTTCGGATCGGCCACCATTTCCGAGGCGGTAATAACGCCTTGCTCGGAGGAGAAATACAGCGAAGTTTCGCTTTCGACCATCCATACGGGACGCAAACCAAGCGCATCAACGCTGAAAATGCACTCATTGCCGTATCGGGAGACGATACCGGCCGGACCTTGAGCATAATGGCCCCAAATTTGACGGAAATAAACGTATAAGTCCTGAAGTTCCGGACGGAATTGCTTCATTTCATTAATAATCGGCGGAAATACAAGTTCCATTGCTTCAAACAAGCTGAGGCCGAAGCGGTGAATGAATGTCTCAATGGTGCGGTTCATGTCTTGGGAGTCGGATCCGCCGTCTACAAGCGGTACGCCCACCATATCGGCTTCCAAACGCATCTTTTTGACGGTATTGATTTCGCCGTTGTGTCCTAGCAGAGAGAAAGGTTGAACGCGGAAGAAACTGGATTGTGTATTAGTAGAGTAACGGTTGTGACCGATCGTGACTTGAGCTTGGAATAGCGGGTCGCGGGTGTCGTTGAAATATTTGGGCAGGATCGAGGCTGCACCCATCACTTTATAAGCGGCTGTGACATTACTTAAGGAAGCGACGTGCACGTAAAAGCGAGATTCGATAGCGATATGAAGTTCGAATAAGTGGTCTGCGACATTCACGTCCGGTCTTTCGCAGAGGCCTGCGATCTGCCAGAAGGTTGGCTCGTCGTTCAGACCGTTTGGTCCGAGAACGCTGCTGTCGGTTTGATTTTCCTGTTCCATTAAAATAGTAACATCTTGCTGCTTGAACATGTCGCGAATGTGCTGTTGAATTTCAGCAACGGTCAGTTCAAGCTTACGCGGCACGAAGATGTGTGCTACCGAAAACCGACCATCGTACGCGAGTTTGCCGTCAAGGCCCGCTGCAGTCAGCTTGCTTTCCCAAAGCGCTCTAGGTATATCGGTTAAAATTCCGCATCCGTCGCCTTCGCCGTTGATAAAACCGGAACGATGTTCCATTTTCACAAGGGCATCGATCGTTTTTTGAATGTTGTCGCGGGACGGGAATCCGTCTTTTTCAATAATACATACGATTCCGCAGCTGTCATGCTCAGTGGACAGCAAGTGTTGAAAACGGCCTTCATTGCGCATTACGTCATTCATTTTGTTTGGTCAGCGGGCTGACCGTCACCTCCTATAATATTTATAACAGTCCTTTTTGGGTATAAACGGACTCAATTACAACACAGGAAAACATTGAATAATTATACATTATCGCTGAATATTACCTGCAGTCCATCCCAGGATCGGAGACAAAAAAATAACGCGGCCTCTGCCGTAAAAAGCGAACGGCATGACCGTCTTTTCGTGAAATCCTTATAAAATACCGATTTTCAAAAAAGTGTAAAGTAAATATAGAATACCATGAAAAACTCATGGATACAATAGAAGTTTACGGATTTATCACGCATGTAAGCGCTATCTTTTGTGTATATTGGTGAATAAAGGTAGAAAATTGGCGAAATTTTCTGCTCTAGAAAGACGAACGAACTATTATCAATGGCTGATAATAGTTCGTGATTATCCTGATAAAACCTATTTATCTGTTTTCGTTCATTTCGCGAAAAGCGTCCCTTGCGGCGTCTAATGTCAGGTCGATATCCTGATCGGTATGCGCGGAAGTTAAGAACCATGCTTCATATTTGGAAGGGGCGAGGCAGATGCCGCGGTCCAGCATCAAGCGGAAAAACCGGGCGAATTGTTCGCCGTCGGTATCTTGGGCTTCATCGTAATTGGTGACAGGGTGCTGGCAAAAATGGGTGGAGAACGCACCCTTGATCCGGTTGACCGTCAGCGGAATTCCATAATGCGCCGCGCTCTCGCCAAGGCCGCCCGCCAGACGTGCGGCCATCCGGTCCATCCGGTCGTAGAGACCGGGCTCGCGGAGCGCTTCGAGACAAGCGATGCCTGCGGCGATGGAGGCGGGATTGCCCGCCATCGTACCGGCTTGGTAAGCCGGACCCAGCGGAGCGACCTGCTCCATCACTTCCTTGCGGCCGCCATAAGCTCCGATCGGCAGGCCGCCGCCGATAATTTTGCCAAGCGCCGTCAAATCGGGTTCGATCTCGCGATACAACTTGCTTGCTTCCCCGGCTTCCTGCTCGGCCAGTCCGGCGAAGGTTTGCGCGGCTCCATAATGGAAGCGGAAGCCGGTAATGACTTCGTCGTAGATCACCAGCGAGCCGTTCCGGCGGGCGGCCGCGCACAGCTCCTGCAAGTAACCCGGCTGCGGCATCACCATGCCAAAATTGCCGACGATCGGCTCGATCATAACCGCTGCGACATCGCTGCCCCAGCGGTTCAGCGCTTCTTGCAGGGCCGCCGGATCGTTGAACGGCACGGTGATGACCTCGTGCGCGATCGATACCGGAATGCCCGCGCTGTCGGGAATGCCCAGCGTAGACGGGCCGGAACCGGCCGCTACGAGCACCAGATCCGAGTGGCCGTGATAACAGCCGGCGAATTTAATGATTTTGCTTCGTCCGGTGAACGCTCTGGCAACCCGAATGGTCGTCATGACGGCTTCGGTGCCGCTGTTGACGAACCGCACTTTATCCAGCGACGGAATCGCTTCCTTCAGCATGCGGGCAAAATGAATTTCCAGCTCGGTCGGCGTCCCGTACAACGTACCGGTTTGTGCCGCCCGGCAGATCGCTTCGGTGACATGCGGATGCGCATGGCCGAGGATGATCGGCCCATAAGCCGCCAAATAATCGATATAGCGGTTGCCGTCCGTGTCCCAGAAATAAGCGCCTTGCCCTCTGCTCATAAAAACAGGCGCGCCGCCGCCGACCGCCTTAAAAGAACGGGAGGGGCTGTTGACCCCTCCGACGATATGTTCAAGCGCTTCTCCATAAAGCTGCTCGGAGCGCTTGCGGTTATGCGTATGTAATTTATCCATGTGTGGACCTCCATCAATTGCTGCCGGACATGCGGGAGGATGCCGATTTTTACTCCGGCAGCTCAATATGTACAGTGGCACCGGAATCGGCTTCGCTGGTGATGTACAGTTTGCCGTTGTGGTTTTCTATGATTTGATAACTTACCATAAGGCCCAGCCCTGTACCGCCTTCTTTGGTCGTAAAGAAGGGGCTGCCGAGCAATGCGATCTGGTCTTCGGGGATACCGGGGCCTTGATCGCTAATTTCGATTTTAAGCTTGGCCCCGGGCTGGCGTTTGATCTTGAATTCGATTACACCGCCGCCGCTCATCGCTTCGATCGCGTTTTTCAGCACATTGATAAATACCTGCTTCAGCTGGTTTTCATCGCAATAAATGTGCGGCAGCGACGGCTCGAGGACCATTTTGATTTCTATATTATAAAGAATAGCCTGAGCGCTCATAAACGATACAATATTTTCGGTAATGACGGCAAGATCATGGTGTTGAAACGATTCCGTCTGCGGTTTAGCCATCCTCATAAACTCGGTAACGATAAAATTAATCCGTTCCAGCTCGGATAACATGATTTCGAAATAAATCGGGTGATTCGGGGACTGCGATTTCAGCAGCTGTACAAAACCTTTCAGCGCCGTTAAAGGGTTCCGGATTTCATGTGCGATGCCGGCGGCCATCTGCCCGAGCGCCGACAGCTTATCCGACCTGCGGATCATTTCCTCCGTAAGCAGCTTCTCCGTCTCGGCTTCGTGAATCGCATGTTCGCCGGATATAAAAACGCCGGACTTTGGCAGTTCGCGCTCCGGAACCGCAGATGCCGAAGGGCGCGCTTGCGTTTCTACGGCGGTCGCGGTCACATGGACCACATCGCCATCGATAAAAACAGGCTGCAAGGCAGCCTGAAAGTAAATGCCGTTAAGCTCCGCGACAAATAACGCAGCTTTGCCGCTCCAGGCAAGCTCGTAATTCGGCAGCAGGCTTTTGGCCAGCGTATCGGGTACAAATTGTTCAAGTGCGCGGCCAATGACCTGTTCAGGTTCGAGACCCAGCCGAATGGCAAGTTGTCCGCCCAGGAAGGTATGAATAAAACGTTCTTCCTGTTTGCTGAATGTATACGTCATACCAGGCTGCGAGTTTACCCAGGCTAGAAGCTGCCCTTCGGGTAATGGGTAGGGATCGGAATTGGCTTTATACATATGGGCGTCACCTATAGGGCAAGTATGTAGGATCGGGCTTGCCTTTAGCAAAAACAAGATGTGAACTTAAGAAGCGATTCCACGGCGGGAAAAGCCGTCGGTTATGATGCTTATTATATTCCCATACCGATAAGTTCAGCAAGCCTATAAGGCTATTTTTTGTTTGTCGCCGGTGTTCCCGTCACGCTGCCGGTCCCGGAAGGGGCGGTCGTTTGCTTGGTGCTGTCCGTCTTCGGTCCGCGGATCAACAAATCCTGAACGTAGGCCTTCAGCTTGTTTTTATCCGCTGAGATGACCGCCGCCCCGCCGATATTTTTCTCCACCAACAGATCGGTTGGCGGAATTTGCTCGCCGGCAATGCCGTCGGCTTTGACGTCGTAAGCCAGAGAACCGAGCTTTAACATGTCGGTGGTCGTGATATTTGTTTCAATATAAGGATCGATGCTGCTCAGAATGCGGGGCAGCTTCAGCAGGGAAGAGGTTGTCTGCATCTTTTGCGCGACCGCCTGCAAAAACTTGCGCTGTCTTTCCGTACGTGCGAAATCGCTCAGCGCATCGTGGCGGAAACGGACATATTGCAGCGCTGTTTTGCCGTTCATATGCTGCATGCCCTTTTTTAAATCGATATCGTAAATGTGATCGTCTTCGGAATCGCTGTATTTCATATTTTTTTCGACATCGAGATCGATGCCGCCAATGGCGTCAACCAGCGCGATAAATCCGACAAAGTCCGTATAGACATAATATTGAATAGGAATGCCCAGCAGATCGCTGACCGTTTTCATCGCCAAATCAGGCCCGCCTAAGGCTAGCGCCGTGTTGATGCGGTCCTCGCCGTAGCTTGGAATCTTTACATATGTATCGCGCAAAATGGAAAACAGGTACGATTTCTTCGTAACCGGATCGATCGAAGCCACCATCATCGAATCGGAGCGGGGGACTTCGTTTTTCTTCAGCCCGCGCGAGTCTCCGCCGAGCAGCAGCACATTGACACGTTCTTTACCTTCCCATTTCGGCGGCGCGAACGTTTCCGATTTCTGAATGTTTTTGACTTTTACCGTGGGGAACATCGTGTCGTTTGGCTTGCTTTGAATGTGGTTGGCAAACTGCACGATATAATAAGTGTAATAACCGATAACTGCAAGCACCAGCAGCAGAAACGTAAGCAGCACCCATTTGATTTTTCTGGCCATTCGCCTCGGTCCTTTCCTGGTAGTGTCAGAAAGCAGTGATGTTCATTGCAGCGTTTGTTGTTATGCCGACTTTCTGCACGCAAGAAAAACTTCCGCTTGCGCGGTCACCAATCTTGCTGGGGCTTCAAGTTTTACTTGATGCCCGGCTTCCTTTCGCTTTGCAGATCATTCGTGTATGATAGCAAATGTGGCAAAAAAATTCCCAAGTTAAATTATAGTTGCTTTGCATGACCAATCGCAAGTTGCGTCAATTTTTGACAAAACGGAGGAAAGCCGGATGTTAGCCATCGATGTACATGAGCTGCGCAAAGAATTTCAAATCCAGAAAAATCGGGAGGGTCTCAAAGGCGCCTTCCGTGATTTGTTTAAACGCGAGTATTCCCGCGTAACAGCGGTGAAGGATATCAGTTTTCAAATCCCGCAAGGAGAAATTTGCGGGTATATCGGCGAGAACGGCGCCGGTAAATCGACAACGATTAAGATGCTGACCGGCATCTTAATGCCTACAGCCGGCGATATTCGCGTCAATGGGTACATTCCCTTTAAGGAAAGGGAGAAGTTTGTCCGCGGCATCGGCGTCGTATTTGGCCAGCGGAGTCAGCTGTGGTGGGATATCGGCGTCATTGAGTCTTTCCACCTGCTCAAAAAAGTATACCGGGTTCCGGACAGCGATTTTAAACAACGGCTGGATGAGCTGGTCGAGCGCCTGGAACTGCAGGAGTTGTTGAACCGGCCGGTGCGCAAGCTCAGTCTCGGCCAGCGGATGCGCTGCGAGTTGTCCGCCGCGCTGCTGCATAATCCGCAAATTTTGTTTTTGGACGAACCCACGATCGGTCTGGATATTATAGTAAAAACGGAAATCCGCGAATTCTTGAAATCGATCAATCAGCGCTACGGGACGACCATTCTGCTGACAACCCATGATCTGCAGGATATCGAAGCGCTTTGCTCCAGAGTGATCATGTTGGATGACGGACGTATCATTTACGACGGCAGTCTTGATGAGCTGAAAGCGACGTGGGGCAAAGGCAAGGAAGTCATCATCCAATTTGCCGAGCGGGTATCGCTGGAGGAACTCAAGCGTTTGACCGCCGGGCTCGAAGTGGCCTGGGAGCTGGAGAACAGCCTGACGGCCAAAGCGTTTATTCCCCAGCAGAAAGGAAGCGTGTCCGAGGTGCTGGCCCGCGTGGTCGGCGGACGGCAAATCGAAGACATTAAAATCGTCGAGACCAATACCGACGATATCGTCCGGGAAATTTACAAAACCGGCTCCGCGGCGAAACCTGTCGAAGCGGTACGGGAGGAACCGGTGCATGTTTAACGCTTATCTCGACATTATCCGCATGAGATTTCTCATGATGCTGGCATACCGCGTCAACTACTACAGCGGCATTATTATTTATGCGCTGAATATCGGCGCATATTATTTTTTGTGGAAGGCGATCTACGGCGGCAGCGAAACGCTGGGCGGCATGACCGTCGCTCAAATGACCACGTATGTCGCTATTTCCTGGATGGCCAGGGCGTTTTATTTCAACAATCTGGACCGCGAAATTGCCAATGAAATTAAGGACGGCAGTGTGGCGATTCAATTTATCCGGCCTTACAACTACATTGTTGTAAAAATGATGCAAGGGCTCGGCGAAGGGGCGTTCCGGTTCTTGTTGTTCAGCATACCGGGCATGATCCTGGTGTCGCTGCTGTTTCCGGTGCAGCTGCCGTCCGACCCGAAGGTCTGGGCGTTGTTTCTGGTCATGTTGTTCTTCAGCTTTCTAATTAATTCGCAGATTAATATTGTGACCGGACTGTTTGCCTTCTTTCTGGAAAACAATGAAGGCATGATGCGGATGAAACGGGTGATGGTCGATTTGTTCTCCGGCTTGGTCGTGCCGGTATCGTTTTTCCCCGGATGGGCCGCCGGACTGTTAAAGCTGCTGCCGTTCCAGGCGATCACGTATTTGCCGGGTACGGTCATTACCGGAACCGCATCGGGAGAGTCGGCGCTTGCGGCGTTAGGTATCCAGTTTGTCTGGTTTGCGGTGCTGATTATCCCCATGGTGTGGCTGTGGCACGGGGCCCGGTCGCGTCTGTTCGTACAGGGAGGGTAATGGACCATGTTTTATATGTCGCTTATTGTGGAATATTTGCGCAATTATATGAAAACACGGCTGACCTACCGGTCCGATTTCTGGATCGAGGTGTTGTCCGATCTGCTGTTTAACGGCATGAACTTGTTTTTCATCCTCGTCGTATTTTTGCACACCCAGCTGCTGGATGGCTGGAACCAGGATCAAATCTTGTTCATCTACGGTTATTTTATGGTGCCATACGGCATTTTTATCACTTTTTTTAACCTATGGAACTTCAGCGAGAAATATATCGTCAAAGGCGAGCTGGACCGCATCTTAACCCGGCCCGCTCACAATCTAATGCAGCTGATGCTGGAAAATATCGATCCTTCGTCGTTGTTTAGCGCGTTGACCGGGTTTATAGTCATGGCCTATGCAGGAATCAAGCTGCAGCTGTCGGTCGCATGGTATGACCCGCTGGTGTTCGTCTTGCTTGTGGCCGGATCAATTATGATTTACGGCGGCGTGTACATGATGTTTACCGCGCTATCGTTTTTCTCGGATGCGCCTACCGGCATTATGGCTTTGCTGTGGAATCTGCAAAATTACGGCCGTTATCCGATCACGATTTACAACGGCGTATTGCAAATTTTGCTGACGTGGGTGCTGCCCTTTGCTTTTGTCGGCTTTTATCCGTCGGCGTATTTTTTGGACCGCGCGCATTTCGGCGTGATGGCGCTGTTGACTCCGGTGGTCGGCGCCGTAGTTTTGGGCGTGGCGTTATGGGTGTGGAATACAGGGTTGCGGCGTTATCGGGGCGCCGGTTCGTAGCGGGGAGTTTTTTACAAAAAGCTCCTTGCTTTTTTTTGGGATTTTCATACTATTTTCATAATTATTTTGTACACTAAGGAAAGATTGGGTCAAAATATGAGGTGAAAAGCGATGAACCATCTTACGATAAAAAAACGGCGGATGCTGAGCACGGCTGCCTATTGCAGCGCTCTTGCGCTGCTGCTGACGGCATGCGGGGACAAGCCGGTAGATCCGCGTTTCTATAACAATGCAGCCGTCGTTAAAAAGGTTTCCTCGGCCAAAGCGCCGGACTACTGGCCAACCGCAGGATGGAAAACAACGACTCCGGAGCAGCAGGGGATGAATCCGCAGGCTCTGGCTCAATTCGTGGACGGCTTGAACGGCAACAACGTACATAGCTTTGTTGTGGTGCGCAACGGCTATATCGTAGCTGAAGGCTACAACAGCATGGTTGATGCCAATACGAAACAAGAGGTCAAGTCTGTGACCAAAAGCATTACGTCGGCAATGATCGGCGTAGCGGTCGGCGATAAAAAAATCAGCGGTGTCGACAAGACGGTCGGCGACTATTTTCCCGATACGGCTGCCGACAGCGTGAAGTCGCATATTACGCTGGCACAGCTGATGATTATGCGTTCGGGGCTTGCTTGGGACAATACGCGGGAGAAAGCTACCTATGAAATGATGGCCAGCCCAAGCTGGGAACAGTACATTTTGAGCCAGCCAATGGTTAGCCAGCCGGGCACCGGTTACAATTACAGCAACGGCAACGCCCATCTGATGTCGATTGTGCTGGAGAAGTCGACCGGCGAAAAGCTGCAGAACTATGCGGAAACCCGGCTGTTCACCCCGCTTGGCATTAAGGATGCTTCATGGGAGCAGGACCCGCAAGGCCATACGAACGGTGCGTTCGGACTCAAGCTGACGGTCCGCGATATGGCCAAGATCGGCCTTCTTTATCTCCAGGACGGCAAATGGTCCGGCAAAGAAGTCATTCCGAAGAAATGGGTCGAGCAGACGATATCCAAGGACAAAGACCGGCAGTATGACGACGGCACGCTTGGGGGCTACGGTTATTTCTGGTGGATGAAGAAGCTTTCAACGCAGGTCGAGGAGGGGCTGGACAGCGATGTGTTTTACGCCAACGGCTCGGAAGGGCAGCGGATCTTTGTTATTCCGGAGGAAAACCTGATCGTGGCGATGACCTCCAACAATACGAAAGAAGAACTTATGCCTGAAAAGCAGCTTATTTCCGCAGTTAAAGCCATCGAGTCCAATAAAGCGGTTAAATCCGATCCTGCGGGTACGGAAAACCTCAATAAATCGATTCAGGCCTTTAAGGTGACGGCGGACAAATAAAGACGGCATGATCTTGCGCCGAAAATCGGCGCGGCGTGTAGACAGGGCGGGCCCAGAGATGTATGATATGAGTTGCCATTTTAGACGAGGAGTGGATCATCGATGTCTACGGTAGAACTTCATGAGCAGGTTCCCGATTTCAGCCTTCCCGCCAGCACAGGCGGCTCCATTGCTTTAAGCGATTATCTCGGCAAGAAGGTCGTCCTGTACTTCTATCCTGCGGACATGACGCCGGGCTGCACTCAGGAATCATGCGATTTCCGCGATTATAACGGTCAGTTCGCGCAGCTGAACACCGTTGTGCTGGGAATTAGCCCGGACGATTTGAAGTCGCACGATAAATTCGCGGCCAAGTATGAGCTTCCGTTTCCCCTGCTTTCCGATACGGATCAACGGGTAAGCGAAATGTTCGGCGTGTGGAAGCTGAAAAAAATGTACGGCAAAGAGTTTATGGGAGTGGAACGTTCGACGTTTCTAATCGACGAACAAGGCCGCTTGGCGCAAGAATGGCGCAAAGTGAAGGTCGACAGCCATGTAACCGAGGTGCTTGAGGCCGTCAAAGCGCTGTAAAGCGCCGATAATCTCCAAAATTTCATATCTAAAAAGCCGCAAATCACTGCTGAACTGTTACAAGCGATTTGCGGCTTTTATTTTTGCCGATTTACGGAAACTTGAAGCGGGGGAGGGGCGCATGTCATATGCGGATTCAATCTTTCATATAATCTATCAATATTCTACTTAGAGAGGGATTGTATAAATGGAGCAACGGCGCAGCTTCACCCGGTTGGCAAAAAAGAATTTCCTGATGATGGTCATGATGTTTCAAGCGCTGCTTGCTATATTCCCGTTTTTGGCTTATGCGGGGATACCCGAGGATTTGGATACGGCAGCCGTATTCAAGCAGCTGAAGTCCGGCAGCCATGTCGGCGGGGACAAAGAATACAACTCTCCGGAAGAGCCGACCGTTTATTTGACATTTGACGACGGTCCAAGTAAATTGACAGGCCGCGTGCTCGACATTTTACAGGATGAAGGGGTGAAGGCTACTTTTTTTGTGCTGGGCAACGAAGCGCGGCAGCGCCCCGATACGGTGCGGCGAATTGTCCAGGAAGGCCACGCATTGGGCAACCATTCTTATAACCATGTGTACAGTGAATTGTACGGAGCGGGTTTTTCCCCGTTCTGGAAGCAAATCCAAAAGACCGAAGACATCTTAAACGATATCGCAGGGGTCCGGCCTGCGCTGGTCAGGGCTCCGGGCGGCACGTACGGCAATTTTGATCCGTTTTACTTTTATTATATGGAGCAGGCGGGATATTCCGTCTTTGATTGGAATATAGATAGCGGCGACGCTTCGCGCGCCGGAGTGAAGGCCAGCGAAATTACAGCTACAGTGAAGAAAGGCCCGTTTCGCCATGAAGTCATCTTATTGATGCATGACGGCAGCGGACACGACGAATCCGTGAAAGCGCTGCCGGAAGTGATCCATTTGTTTAAGGACAAAGGGTACACGTTCTCCGTCTTGTCTCCGCTCGTGAAGCCGCCGGTGCTTACCGCCGTGAAACCGAAGTGGGCCAGATCGTATACGGAGGCCGGGTTTGAGGATCAGCTGTCTTTATCGCTGGACCACGCAGCGCTTTTGGAGCCGCAGGAAGCCAAAAGCGGGCCGCAGGACGCTGCCCCGCAGCCGCCGTCCGAACCTCAGCCCCCAGCGGTTCCGCTGCTGCTGCAGTTGGGAGAGCGGCGCCTGGAGTTGAAGGGTGAAGAGTATATCGCCAGGCAGGACCGTGTTGATGTGCCGCTGCGCCGACTGATCGAAGAGATCGGAGGGCGGGTGAAGTGGGATGATGCCCGAATGACGGCAACAGTGGTATACGGTTCCTCTAGAATCGATTTTGACCTGCCGCGCCACGAAATCAGGCTGAAGAGGCCGGAGTACAAGATCAGCACGTTCTCGCTTGCTCCGATGGAGCTTTCGAACGGCTCGTTGATGGTGCCTCTGCGTACTACGCTGGAGCTTCTCGGCAGCCGGATTGCATCTTATTCGATGGGCGATGAGCTTCGGGAGGTTACGGCCGAGCTGCATCCGTATATCGCTTTCGGAAACCGTCTATGAATCGGGTCTAAAACTAGCGAAGGATGGAAAAGCTAGAATCAATAGTTTCTATAAAGTGAAAGTTCAAAAAGTCGGCTTTTCAGCACCGAGAAGGTTGCAAGAACCTGAAGAAGGAGGAGCGGAGTTTAGGCAAACCTTTTTAGGAGCACCGGACTTCGAAGGTGAATGCAACATTCGACGCCGAATAAGCTTCCTCTGCTGCTTCGTGATCAAAAGATGACTTTTTGAACCACCTCTATAATTATAGGAAATCATTGAGGAGGTTCCATCCATGCCGACTTACTCGTATTTATTCGACCAGCCGAGCGCATTGTTCGAAAGAATGCTTCATAATTTGGAGAAAGTCATCGTAGGCAAACGAGATGTCATAGAAAACGTGCTGGTCGCCTTATTCTGCGGAGGCCATGTATTGCTGGAGGATGTGCCCGGAACGGGCAAAACCAAGCTGGTGCGGGCGCTCGCTAAAATCGTCGACGGGTCGTTCAAGCGAATCCAGTGTACCCCTGATCTGCTGCCGTCCGATGTTACCGGTGTATACATTTTCAACCGCCAGACTTCGCAGTTCGAATTTCGTCCGGGGCCGATCATGGCGCATATGGTGCTGGCTGACGAATTAAACCGGACGACTCCGAAAACGCAAGCGGCTTTGCTTGAAGCGATGGAGGAAAGAGCGGTGACGATCGACGGCACGACACACACGCTTCCGGAGCCGTTTATGCTGATTGCTACGCAAAATCCAATCGATCATGAGGGTACGTATGCGCTGCCCGAAGCGCAGTCCGACCGTTTTTTGATGCGGCTGAAATTGGGATACCCGGAGAAACGCTACGAGGTCGAAATGTTAAGCCGCTTGGATGAGAAAGATCCGATTGAGCAGTTGAAACCCGTGCTGCTGCAAGAGGAATTGATCGCTTTGCAAAAACAGGTCCGGCGCATTCATGTGGATGAGCTGCTGAAAGAATATATCGTACAGCTGGCTGCGGCGACACGCGGCCATAAAGAGGTGCTGCTCGGCGCAAGTCCGAGGGCGTGCATTGCGCTGCTGCGCGCTGCGCAGGGCAAAGCTTTTGTATCCGGGCGAAGCTACTGCATACCCGACGATGTGAAAGGAATGGCCGTCCCCGTGCTTGCCCACCGGCTGATTTTATCAGGGGAAGCTCGGATGACCGGGAAGCAAGCCGAAACAATCGTAGAACAAGCTCTTGTATCGGCAGCGGTTCCCGTACTCAAACAAGCGGCCGGGAAATAAGGTGAGGAAGATGAAAAACAACGGTCTTACCTTATGTGTGCTGCTTGTCGTGTGGGGCGTGGCTGCCTATGTGTGCGCCGAATGGGGAGGCCGTCCGGCCGGGACGCTGCTTTACGCTTTGTCGGCGCTGCTGGTCTATGCCGGACTGACATGGCTGATGTCGCTGCATGGGCTTGCTTCGGCAAGGGATGTGGATAAGATGAGGCTGGTCGACGGGGAAGATGCCGAGGTGACCGTCCAGGCGCGAATCGGATCGGTGCTGCCGCTGGTTTGGCTGCTTCTGGAGGAAACCTGGGTGCATGAGAACTCGGGCGAACGCCTCTCGTACGGCAAACTGTTGTTTCCATGGTTCCGGCGCCACGTGACGTTTCGTTATACGATGCCGAAGATGGAAAGGGGCATTTACCGCTTTGAACGGCTGCGGGCGGTAACCGGAGACGTCTTTGGCGTATTTGAAAAAACGGTTGTCGACTCTGCCGGCGGATCAAAACTGATCGTGCTGCCGGCTCCCCTTCCAATTAGCGGATGGAACCGCACGATCGGCGAGGATGGACCCGTTACGATGCAAGCGATGTTTGGCCTCTCGCCGGAAATGAACGGAATCCGCGATTATGTGCAAGGGGACCCGATGAGCCGCATTCATTGGCGCGCTTCCGCCAGAGCAGAAGGGTGGAAAAGCAGAGCGGAAGAAACGACGGCATCCCCGAAGCTGATGGTCAGCGTGGATACGTGCGGCTTTCAAAATAAGCCGCATTTTGAACACGCCATCCGAATTGCTGCGGGTGTGGTCCGTTCCGGCGCGGAATGCGGGATGTCGCTGGCGGTGGCCTGCGGAACGCCTTTGAAATCGGAGTCCGGCAGCGCGCGGTTTAAAGTCGGGCCGCTGGCGGGTTATGAGCAGCTGGCGGCGGCTAAAGCCGGCGGCAGCGCGGCGAGGCTTATGTACCGGACGGAGACAAGCGCGGCATCGCCGCAAACTTGCTACGTGTGGGTGGTGGGCCGTCTGGAGAACTCCTCTGGGCTGGAAACAAACACCGCTGCAAACGCCAAGCGGCGTTTCATGATCGTTTATGTCAGCAGCCGTCCGGTGCTGGATACGGCGGAACGGCAGCGCATACGCAATTTGGAAAACTGCGGGTTCTCCGTCACCTTTGTGCCTTCCCGGCGAACTGCGGATGGGAGGGCTCAATATGTCGGAGCGTAATGAAAAAATCGTCGGGTCAGCGGCTCCTGCGGTCATGTGGCTGCAAAACGGACTGCTTGCCGTGCTGCTGTTTCTGCTATTTCGCGAATGGATGGAGCCTCTTGCCAGATTGTCGGAAGTGACCGATATTTACAGCGTCACGCCGTTTTTAATCGCTTTTGCGTTGTTTCTGCTGATCGATTATATCGGCGTCCCTCTGTGGGCAAGCGTTCCGCTGAAGCTGCTTGCTTGTGTCGGGATCATCGGATATTTGCATTTCCCGGACGTTTTTCCCGGATTGTCATGGCTGTCTGAATGGATCGCGGACATGCCGGATGATGCTGTAAGTATGATGCATATCTCCGCGTTTGACATTAGCCCTGCAACCCGCACGTTGATGTTTTTGAGCGGTTGGGCGCTGCTGATCGGCGTGGTGCAGGCGCTGGTCGTACAGAGACAATACGCGGTGTGGTTTGTTGTGTTGACGATGGCGTATTTGGCGGTGCTGCCGCTGTTTTTTGAGCTGGATACATCACATGCATTAATCAGGACCATGGGCATCGGCCTGCTGCTGCAGGCGCTTGTCCGCTTGCCGCGGCTGGAGCAGCTGTACGCACTGGCGCCGCGGCGCGTCTGGCCGGCCGGCTGGCTGGGCTCGGCGCTGCTGCTGGCCGGGCTGCTGGCCGCGTCCGGCTACGGCGGCGCGCAGCTGGCCGGCACCGGCGCAAGCCGCGCCGACTGGCGCGTGGACGCGCTGGATGCGCTGCGGCGGCTCGCGCCATACACCGCCTCGACGGCGGTATCGCCGCGGGCGGTCACCGGCTACGGCGATGACGACGCCGTGCTGGGCGCGCCGCTGGAGTCCAGCGGCACCGTCGCCTTTTACGCGCGGACGCCCCGCCTGACCTATTGGCGGGGCGAAGCGAAAAGCGGCTACGACGGCCGCGGCTGGCAGTCCGGCGCGAGCCGGCTCGTGCACGTCGGCGCGGCGCAGCCTATCGCAGCGGCTGCGCGCGGGGCCGCGGCCAGCGCCGCAACGGCGGCCGGCATGCAGCCGCAAGCGGCGGCGTATGCCGCCCCTGGCGGCGGGGCGCCCGGCGGCAGCGCCGATGCGCGCCTTGCGCCGTCCGGCGCAGGCGGGGCCGTGCCGCCGGAGACGGCTGCGGCGCAGCCGCTTGCCGGCGAGGCGCTCGCGCAAGAGGTGATGCCGCAGCAGCCGGGCGTCGGCAAGCAGTTGTTCGCCGCCGGCGACATCCTCGGCACGCAGGAGCTGCGCACCGTAGGCGGCGATCCGCTTCCGGGCAGCCTGCTGTGGCGGGATGCGGCCTCCGGCCGAACGTTCCTGCCGGAGCTGACCGGCGAGCTTGGCTACTATAAGGTACTGTCCGTACCTGTCGCTACGGAACCGGGAATGGGCGGCTCAGGCATCTTGGGTGATGTCGGAGACGAATACATTCAACTGCCGGAGCATTTGCCGTCACGCGTTTCCGAGCTGACGATGCGGATTACCGAGAATGCGGCCGGAACGTACGAAAAAGTGAAAGCCGTAGAAGCTTATTTGCAGACTCACTATACGTATACGCTGCAAAATACAAGGCCGCCGGCTCCGGGCGAAGATTTTGTCGATCATTTTCTGTTTACGCAGCAACAGGGTTATTGCGATCATTTTTCCACAGCGATGGCGGTCATGTTGCGGACAATCGGGATACCAACCCGTTGGGTGAAAGGTTTTGCCCCGGGTGAAGTCATCTCGCAGGCAAATTCTCCGTTTGCCGGGCAGTCGGATACGATGCTGACTGTGGAGGTGCGCGGGAAAGACGCGCATTCTTGGGTGGAGGCTTATATTCCCGGAACGGGGTGGATGGCTTTTGAGCCGACGCCCGGGTTTTCAGACACCCCGCTGCTATCCAGTCCCGCTGTGGTCAAAGCCGGCGACTCGACTAAAGAGCGCTCCGGACTGGCAGCGTTTGGATCCTATGTCGCAGCTATGTTCGAAAACGCCGTTCAAAACTTGAACCGCATGAGCTCGAAACTGCAGCAGCTTACGCCCGCGGTAACGGCGTCATTGACGGCGGTGTTCGTTCTTGGAGTTATCGGAATACTGATCTACAAACGAACTATGTCTTATCCGCTGCCAGGTATATCGTTCCCGGCGGAAACGGGCAAGCCCTCGCCTGCGGCAAGGACCTTGTTCCGATTATGGAGGAAGTGGATCAGGCAGCATGGTCCGAGGGAGGTAAGCCAGACGTTGCGCGAATACGTAACCTCCCGTCCGTATGTATCCGAAGCGCAGAAACGGGCAGCCATCGAATTTGCCTTGCTAGCCGAGTCGGCCAGCTATGACGCCGCTTCCGGGCAACGTCTGACCAAACGGCAAGTGCTTGAGTTGTGGCGGCAAATGAAAACGCATAGCAGAAACGTTCCTTGACGATGCCATTTCCCCTTCGCTATAATTATCTCTATTCATTTATGTGGGGATAATAAGCTGCAGCACCTGCTTTGTGGGAAGATTGAAAGGGGATAATTATGGAAAAGCCGAATGAAATGATTGTCGTACTCGACTTTGGAGGGCAATACAACCAGCTGATCGCAAGACGCATCCGCGATCTTGGCGTATACAGCGAACTGCTGCCTTATAACACGCCGGCGGAGAAAATCAAACAGCTCAATCCGAAGGGAATCGTATTCTCCGGAGGTCCGGCTAGCGTATACGGAGAAAATTCGCCTTTGGTGGATACGGCTGTTTATGATCTGGGCCTGCCGATTCTGGGCATTTGCTACGGTATGCAGCTGATCGCGCATCAGTTGAACGGCAAGGTCGAACGCGCCTCCAAGCGCGAATACGGCAAAGCTGAGGTTGAATTTAAGGATAGCAGCGCGCTTGTTCACGGCCTCGATAAAAATCAAACCGTCTGGATGAGCCATGGCGACCACGTGGTCGAGCTGCCTTCCGGCTTCATCGTTGATGCCAGCACCGATCATGCGCCGATTGCCGCGATGAGCCACCCGGACCGCAAAATGTTCGCCGTCCAATTCCATCCGGAAGTACGCCATTCCGTACATGGCAATGAACTCATTCGGAATTTCCTGTTCCACGTTTGCGGCTGCGAAGGCAAATGGAGCATGGAGACGTTTATTGAAGATACGATTAAAGATATTCGCGAGCAGGTCGGCGACCAAAAAGTGCTTTGTGCGCTGAGCGGCGGCGTGGATTCTTCCGTTGTGGCTATGCTGATCCATAAAGCGATCGGCAATCAATTGACCTGTATGTTTATCGACCACGGCTTGCTGCGCAAAGACGAGGCGGAAAGCGTCATGGAGACGTTTGTCGGTAAATTTGATATGCAGGTTGTGAAAATCGACGCCCGCGAGCGTTTCCTCGGCAAATTAAAAGGTGTCGACGATCCCGAGCAAAAACGCAAAATTATCGGCAACGAATTTATTCGCGTATTTGAGGAAGAGTCGGCGCAATTTGACGACTTCGCCTTTTTGGCGCAAGGCACGTTGTACACCGATATCGTGGAAAGCGGCACCGCAACGGCGCAGACGATCAAGTCGCATCATAACGTAGGCGGCCTGCCGGAAGATATGAAATTCAAGCTTGTCGAGCCGCTGAAAACTTTGTTTAAAGACGAAGTGCGCAAGGTAGGCGAAGAGTGCGGTTTGCCTGCGGCTATCGTATGGCGTCAGCCGTTCCCGGGACCGGGCCTTGCTATCCGCGTGCTGGGCGAAGTGACGGAGGACAAGCTGCATATCGTACGCGAATCCGATGCGATTTTGCGCGAGGAAATTGCGAATGCAGGGCTGGATCGCGAGATTTGGCAATATTTTACCGCGCTCCCGAACATGAAGAGTGTTGGAGTTATGGGCGATTCGCGGACTTACTCCTACACCGTGGGCATCCGCGCGGTAACATCCATCGACGGCATGACTGCCGACTGGGCGCGTATTCCGTGGGACGTGCTGGAGAAAATCTCCGTGCGCATCGTCAACGAAGTGGAGAACGTCAACCGCGTAGTGTACGACATCACGTCCAAGCCGCCGGCCACGATTGAGTGGGAATAGAACCCGTACAAATAATGATTATACTTTAACTATAGAAAAAAGCCCTTTGAGAGGGCTTTTTTCGTTTCTCAATAAGCTTATGCGCTTTCATTTTTATCCCTTATTTGCTGAATTAATTTAATCACCTCGCCGAAACCCATAAAGGTTAGTCCGCCAACTAGGCAATAGAGGAAGGGGGCTAAACCAAATAGAAAAACCGAGGTCTGGTCTTTAGGCAGCTTGATCCCGTCAGACCAAATATAAATGGCAATAAACAGGCCTATAATAATGGTTATTGCGCCAATAGATTTAAATATGCTGGAGTAGACATTAGGTTGGGAATGAAATTGCTGATCAGGGCGCAGGGTAGATCTCATTTGGTTCCGAATCTTTGACGGGTTCATTTCAAAAGAGAAATTGATAAAAAAGAAAGTCAGCAGCAAGAGCGCTGCGCCTAAAACAACGGAATAATAAACATTAACGTAAGTTGCAAATTCTACGATGCCATCCACATAGATTTTAGAATTCGACAAGATGGTCGAGGAATACCATTTCATTAGATGGGCAATAGAGAAACATAGCGCTCCAACCATGCCGAAGTAAATACTCATTTTACGCGGCATCATGAATTCTCCGTTCGAAATGTTTTGAGCAGTGCAATAAAGAAGTTAAATAAAGCAAGCCCAAGAACAATTCCCATTACATTGCCGAAAACAGAGGCTTCTTTATAATAAAGCATGACATGGTCGGAAGCCGCGGAAGATACCCAGGAAATAGCGTAAAGCAGCGAAACGATACCCGCGATAATGGATGAAACCTTAAAGTACATTTTTTGCTTTCTCCCTTTCTTGTTCCCTCTATTTAATATAGAAGGATTATTTTTCTAATATTATTAATATTATACAATATCAATGGAAATTTGACGATAATTGGAATCAATAAGTTTTTGTGTTTGATGTTCGATGTATTAAAAAGGTTATCCGAACATAAGTGTAATTTTAACAATTGAATGTTCGGAATTTATATTGACAAGATCGGACAACGAACTTAAAATTATTTTAGTTGCATAAGGAAATAACAGTTTCGTATAATTCCGGGAATCGGCCCGGAAGTCTCTACGAGATCACCGTAAATGATCTGGCTACGAACATATAAGGAGCGTATTCGCTGCTGTCTTCGGACAAGCGGATGCAGCTTTTTCTATGTGGCCCGGGTTGTTACGACAATCCGGGCCCTTTCGTTGTTTCCAAAGCTTATAAATTCCAGTATTTTGGCTACAATGAAGGAGAACGCTTACTGCTCTTGGGGGCGCGTCTGCTTCGCAAAAATGAGGGAGGCTTTGTGATGGATCAGTTGTTTAAACTGAAGGAACACGGAACGACAGTCAGAACGGAGATCATGGCAGGATTGACCACGTTTATGACCATGGCTTACATTTTGGCGGTAAACCCGAACATTCTCAGCGCGTTTGGTTCGGGAGCCACGGGAATGAGCTGGTACCCGGTATTTCTGGCGACGGCGATCGCCGCTGGGGTAGTTACGATTTGCATGGGGTTGTTTGTTAATTTTCCGGTAGCGCTTGCGCCGGGTATGGGGCTTAACGCTTACTTTGCCACAGTTATTCTCGCATCATCAGGCAAGTTTACATACCAGATGGGTTTAGCGGCTGTCTTTATTTCGGGTATTATCTTTTTAATCTTAACCGTTACGAAAATCCGTCAATTGCTGATTGTTGCAGTGCCGGACAGCATGAAACATGCCATTACGGTAGGTATTGGCTTGTTTATTACCATTATCGGTTTGAAAAACTCGGGTCTGATGACGGTTGCCGTCGAAGCCGGACAAGACATCAAGGCTCATGCGTTTACGGACGTGCTTTCCTTCGAAACTGTCATTCATATGGGCAGCCTGAAGGATCCGAACGTGATCCTTGCTGTAGTTGGTTTAATCCTGATTTCGGCGTTTATGGTACTGCGCGTGCGCGGCGCAATCTTATTCGGCATTCTGCTGACTACGATCGTCGGCATGTTGATGGGGCTTGTTGATTTCAGTACATTAAGCAAACCTCAATCGCCATGGGTTCCGGATTTCAGCCAATTGGCCATCGCTCATTTTGACTTTAAGGGCTTGATGAATGTGGGGATTTTGACGGTTATCGCTACATTTACTTTCGTAGAGTTGTTCGATACGTTCGGCACGCTGGTCGGTACGGCTAACCGTGCAGGATATATGAAAAATAAAGAAGCGGGCACCAAGCGGGTAGGTAAAGCGATGCTTGTCGATGCAATCGGCGTCAGCGGCGGCGCGCTTGTCGGTACCAGCACCGTGACAGCGTTTGTGGAAAGCTCGGCGGGTATTGCTGAAGGCGGGCGTACGGGATTAACCTCCGTCACAACAGGGATCTGTTTCTTGCTTGCATTGTTCCTGGCTCCGATCGCAGCGCTCATTCCGGGTTCGGCTACAGCAGCGGCATTGATCGTGGTAGGCCTGCTGATGATGCAATCGGTTCGTGAGATTGATTTCCAAGACTTTGTTGTTGCAATTCCTTCTTTCTTTACTATTGTATTTATGCCATTCACTTATAACATCGCAAACGGCGTTTCGTTTGGTATCGTAACTTATGTTATTCTTGCTACCGTTGCTAATGCAACCGGCAAAGGCAAATACAAAGTCCACTGGCTGATGTGGATCCTCGCGGTGCTGATTGTGCTGCGTTATGTGTTCATAGGCAGCGAAGGTTAAGCTCATCAAGTTTTAAAGCCTCCGGGGAAACCTACCGGAGGCTTTGTTGTAAGCTGCTTACGGCATATGCAATCCTGCGTCGCGGCTGACCGTTCTTATTGGAGCGGTTTCTTTAAGGAAGAGGCATAACAGAGAGCACAATACCAGACCTGTCAGAGCCAGATAAAGCGTGTTTTGAATACCGTAGTTTAGCGCGATCAGTCCGGCAAGCGATGGTGCGATGCCACCGCCGAATATTTCGCCTACTCCGATAATCGTTCCTGCCGCGGTAGAAATAAGAGCAGCCGGAACCGACTCGATCGTAATTGTGCCTGCCAGCATACACAAGCAGCCATTGCAGAAAAAGGCTACCGCAAACAACAATGAAAACAAAGAAAAGGGGTTTGCGCCCGTATTTATAAAAAGCAGCATAAAAAAGATTCCTATGATCAGCGCAACGACGGTTACTATTTTTCTTCCGAAACGATCGGACAAGCCGGGAATGACCAGTTGGCCAAGGAATGCGCCGAACCCTATAGCGGATGTAACAAAACCCATCTGAGGTATGCTGAGTTTCATATAGTCTGTCAAATAGTTGGGAACCATTGCACTTAGAACAAAGATGCAAGTCATAATACCGCATAACCCGAACAAGCAGAGGATAATGTTGCGGTAGCGGAAAATTTCAACCCACCGGTGTTTTTCCTTATTTGCCTGGATTTCAGGCTGCCGGCGGGTTTCTTGTCTTTCTTGGATGTGCTTAGGCTCCTTAATAATACGGTGCATAAAATAGGCCAGAATAAAACCCGGAATGGCGACAACGACGAAAACCCAATGCCACGAAGGGAGTACTCCCAGAAGCTGTGTCGCGATGATCGGACCGAATCCGAGACCAAATAAAGCAAAGGTGCTTTGCTGAAGACCCATATTAAACCCGCGTCTTTTGGGCAAAGATGCTTCACTGGTGGCCGCTACGCTGGTCGGGCAAAACGATCCTTCCGTAATACCCATAATGCATCGGATGAGCAGCAGGCTGGTTAAGCCGCCAGCCATTCCCGTTAACCCGGACAGCAAGGAAAACAGGATGATCGAAGGAATCAGTACCTTGCGCCGGCCGATTTTATCCGACAGTCCTCCGATAATAATGGAAAATACGCCCCAAGCCAGCCCCAGTATAGCAATAATATTGCCGAGGTGCTGATAATTCAGATTGAGATCCTTCATCATAACTGGAAAAAGCGGCGTAATAATCCAACGATCCAGTCCCACAAGCCCGAATCCCAAAGCGAGCAGCAAAACAACTTTCCATTCATAAGCGCTGTCCCATCTGTTGTGTGCTTGTTCCATTTATGTCTCCCCCTTTATAATTGCTGAATGACTTCCTCGCTGCTCATGACTCTGCCGAATACTTTCGAAATGGTCGAAAGCGTCGCCTCGTGGGATTGCTGATCAAAGCCCCCATTGCAATCGCTTACAAATATAACCTTGAAATCTCTCATAAATGCGCTCCGGGCAGTTGATTCGCAGCAGACGCTCGACACCGTTCCGATAATGATTACTGTGTCGGCAGTTTGCAACCCTTGGATGTTTCTGATAACGGTCTCCAAACTGGTATTATAAAACGCATCGTACCTATGCTTGGAAATGACAATGTCGCCGGGCAACGGCTTCAAAGCATCGATAATTTCCACACCCGGTGTGTTTTCCCGCATCCCGCCTGTCTTTAATGAAGGATTATAGGCCGTTTCAAGAGGTGATACTTCAAAGTGGTCGTACAAAACATGTTTTGTGTAAATTACCGGCAGTCCGCTTCTCCGGCATCTTTCAAGCAGACGCCTCATATTGGGTAAATACTCGCGGGCCATAGGCACCTCCATGATAGCGCCTTCATTTACGAAATCATTTTGCATGTCCACAACCAATAAAACCGCCTTGCTCTTGTTGAAATCCCAAGGGACAAGCTGCTTGCCGGTCATCTGATCTCACAGCCTTTCGTGTTTTTTGTCTTTGCATTTTTCATAAGAAATATAACATGACTTTTTCTCCAACAGGATATCGTTAATTTTTATAGCCTCAAAACCCGGTTGAGCCAGCGAAATAGATGGGTTATGATGAACAAAAACAATTGGATTTATATAAGGGGGGGAAGAATTGAATCTGGAAGGTTTGCGTTCTTTTTTGGCGATTGCCCACGAGAAGAGCATATCCAAAGCCGCCCAATTTCTGCATGTAACTCAGCCAACACTAAGCGCGCGGATTCGCAACATGGAAGAAGCGTTAGGGTTCCCTTTGCTTGAGAGAAATTGGGAAGGGGTAAAGCTGACCAGGCAGGGGTATTATTTTTTGCCTTACGCCATCCAACTGCTGCAAAATTTAAATAACGCCGCCGCTGTCCTGACTCCATTTAACGGGGAATATAATACTTCTTTCGAAGAAGTGACGAACAATGCAAACCGGCTGATTATTGGAATGGATCCGTGGCTCGCACCTGTTTTTTTAAAGCCGGTGATCGATGAACTTCGTCTTCAATTTCCGGATTTAAACGTTAAGTTTATAACCCGGCCCTCCCAAACGATTATGGATATGATCGAATACGGCGGGGCACACCTCGGAATATGTTATGAAATGAAATCTAGCAAACGCTTACATCTGAATGTGTTGCTGGAAGATGAGACGGTGCTGCTGTGCAGCAGTCACAATCAGGCGGAATCCTATTCTGATCTGAGCAAATTAAGCCAAGTCCAAGAGCCTTTTCTGGTTTTCGATAATCCTATTCTGGCTTCGCATAGTTATTTTACCGCTCCGATGTTCAAGATGCTGGATATTAAGCAATTTCGCACGGTGGACGATATGAACTTAATGCTGCATATGATTGCTCTGGGCGAAGGCTATACTGTCGTTCCTCAATCGTGTGTGTTTAAATTATCCGAATGGTGCGCTCTCCCTATCCGTGTCATCCCCCAAGGCAAGCGATTACCCGCAATTACAGTTCAATTAGCTTATTTACAGGCGCCGGCGTTTACGGAACCTATTGAATGTATCACCCGCAAGCTTTCGTCATATTGCGAGAAACAATACAATAATTAAAAAACAAAGGGACTGGCCTTGGTCTGATAATGACTAAGGCCAGTCTTTTTAGTGTAGGCTTACGTTTCTTAAGCGAAAGGAGGGAGCCGGAATGAAACATAAACTCGCCGCGATCCTTTTATGCCTATGCCTCTTGTTGGGGGCAACGGGCTGTATGCTGATGAATATGAATCTTAGCGATGGGCTAACTACGGGTGCATTGATTTCTTCCACAGCGTCGAAAGCCCAATCCGAGAATGAAAAGAATATAAATACAGCCGTATTTCCTAAAACCGCGTCCGTCGATTATAACGGAAAGCATTTTAACAATGTCGCCGTGCGGACTAAAGGAAACCTGAGCCTGCGCAGCAAATCGGCCAGTCGTATCTGGAACGCAACTTTGACGATGCCTACGGCGCTTTGTAAAAAGCAAACGGCAGCACAGGCAGCGAGTTGAACTGGCTGGAGGCGCTCAAATCCTGCACCGGACTGGATTAAAGTCGGAATCCGACGACGGCAAGATGCCGCTGGATATGCTTAATGAGTTAAACAACGGAACCGATTATGACAAAGTGCTTGATGTCGAAGTGCTCCAAGGTTATTTGTCGAACGATGCTTTTAGGGCCCGGGTACAGCAATTGTCCGATCTAACTTCCAAGTATGTGGAGAAAGATCCGACCGCGTTCTACACGTATGAGCAGTATCAGGCAGAGGCAGCCAAGCTTCTGTAATTTACGCCCCAATAACGGCCAACTATTCCAAGCAGCTCGACGGCAGCGCGGCTTCCTCGGGAGATGGATCAGGCAGCGGCGGCGGTATGGGAGGCGGCCCGGGTGGCGCGGGTGCGCAGCAGTAAGCAGGAACCGCAAGCGAAGCGATGACTGCAGGCGTTAAGGCCGTGCTGCTCCTGCTCTTCTGTGTGTTCGTTTCGTTTTACAAAAGAAAACGACTTTAGCATTTGAAGCACGCTGCAATGATTGACGAACGATAACGGCATATTGTTTAGTGTGCAGTTTTTACATAGATATATGGTGTAGATGATTTTGGCGGATTTGAGATAAACCAGATCTATCAAGTCATGATGAATAAGGCCGACTTCCTGAGTTTTCATCAACACACTAGATATGGCGAAATAATCGATTGAAAAAAAGTTTTATAAAGTACTTGCAATTGGGTAGCCGTCTATGCTATATTCATGAAGTCGCTTTTGAGGGCGACAAGAAATGACAAGAAAATTGCTCTTTGAAAACTGAACAACGAGTGAATGTAAAACAAGCAAGTCAGCAATGAATTGAGCTATATTAAACAAACCTTAATGGAGAGTTTGATCCTGGCTCAGGACGA